>NZ_JBVHFK010000017.1:0-149006 GCF_055562375.1 Actinoplanes sp. NPDC019969
CCGCATTCCGCGGCCCGTTCCTCCGGGGCACTCGCTCTACTTTACCCGCCGTTTCCGCCGTGTCAAATCCGCGTTTCGCAACCGAATTCAACAGAGCCGAAAACTGAAGTGGGATCCTCCAGGACGGCCGCTCCGGGCCCGATGATCGGTCCCATTCGCTCGCCCGTCTCCCTGGCGGCCCGGACAACATTACTCATCGCCCGCCACGGCATCAAATCGAGGGTCCGCGACCCACGTCACACTGCTTACTCCGTACCCCGGAAGATCTCGGACTCGGTGACGTGCGCGGGGTCGAGCACGCGGTGCAGGAATGAACGCGTGCGCTCCTCGCGAGGGCGGCCGAAGACCTCCTCGGGTGGGCCCTGCTCGACGATGACGCCGGCGTCCATGAAGACGACGCGGGAGGCGACCTCGCGGGCGAACGCCATCTCGTGCGTGACCACCAGCATCGTCATCCCCTCGGCGGCGAGACCGCGCATGACCGCGAGGACCTCGCCGACGAGTTCCGGGTCGAGGGCGCTGGTCGGCTCGTCGAAGAGCATCAGCTGCGGGTCCATGGCGAGGGCGCGGGCGATGGCGACGCGCTGCTGTTGGCCGCCGGAGAGCTGGGCGGGGTAGGCGCCGGCCTTCTCGGTGAGGCCGACGCGTTCGAGGTTGGTGGTGGCGATCCGGTCGGCCTCGGCACGGCTGCGCTTGAGGACCCGGCGCTGGGCGATCGTGACGTTCTCCCGGACGGTGAGGTGGCCGAACAGGTTGAACTGCTGGAAGACCATGCCGATGCCGCGGCGTACGGCGTCGATGTCGCAGTCCGGGTCGGTGACCTCGACGCCCGCCACCCGGATCGAGCCGGAGGTGGGCTCCTCGAGCAGGTTGACGCAGCGCAGCAGGGTGGACTTGCCGGACCCGGAGGGGCCGATGACGCAGACGACCTCACCGGGCTCGACGGCCAGGTCGATGCCGCGCAGCACCTCCAGATCACCGAACGACTTGTGCAGGCCGCTGATCTCGATGGTCGACATGGTCATCTCTCCCTTCCGGCCCGGCGTTCCAGCCCGCGGACCAGCTGGGACAGCGGCAGGGTGATCACCAGGTAGAGCAGGCCGGCGACGACGAGCGGGGTCGGGTTGACCCGGGTGTTGAGGGTGTCGCCGGCGAACTTGGTCAGCTCGATGGTCGTGGCGGTGACGCCGAGGACGTACACCAGGGAGGTGTCCTTGGTGAGCAGGATGATCTCGTTGGTGAGCGGCGGGATGACGATCCGGAACGCCTGCGGCAGGATGATCGAGATCATCGCGCGGGTGTGCGACATGCCCAGCGTGCGGGCCGCCTCGAGCTGACCCCGGGGGACGGCCTGGATGCCTGCGCGGATCGTCTCGGCCATGTAGGCGGCGGCGGTCAGGCCGAGGCCGACGGTCACCGAGCCGTAGACGCCGCCGGGGATCTCCCGGTCCGGGAAGGCGAGGGGTACGCCGTACCCGACCATGAAGAGGACGAGCAGCGCCGGCAGTCCCCGGAACAGTTCGATGTACGCGGCGGCGAACCAGCGGTACGGCAGGATCGACGACAGTCGCATCAGCGCGAGCGCGAGCCCCAGCGTCAGGCCGAAGACGAACGCCAGCAGCGTGTACGCGATGGTGTTGCGCAGCGCGACGGTGATCGCCTCCGGGAACATCCCGGAGGCGATGTCGAGCCGGAAGAACGCGTCGGCCAGCCGTCCCCAGTCGGCGGCGGCCACCACGGCCAGCACCGCCCCGGCGAACAGGACGTAGCCGACGATGCGGGCGACCTGCCGCCGGCGGCGTGGGCTCAAGGCTTCGCGCCGATCCAGGTCGAGTAGATCTTGTCGTACGTGCCGTCCGCGCGGGACGCCGCGATCGCCTCGTTGACGGTCGTGAGCAGGGCGGCGTTGCCCTTCTTGACGGCGAAGCCGTACTGCTCGCCGGTGTCGAAGCCGGCCGCGACCTCGACCTTGCCGGGGTTGGCCTTGATGTACTCGTTCCAGACCGGCAGGTCGTTGACGGCGGCCTCGACCTGGTTGGTGGCGAGCGCCTGCTGCAGGGCGGCGAGGTCCCGGTACGACACCACCTCGATGTCGAGTTTCTTCTCCGCGACCTGCTTCTTGATGTAGTCCTCGCCGGTGGTGCCGCCCTGCACGCCGAGGCGCTTGCCGGCGAGTTCCTCCAGGGTCTTGACGGTCTTGCCGGTGGTGACGGCGAGCGCCTGGGTGGCGTCGAAGTACGGGTCGGAGAAGTCGAGGACCTTCTTGCGCTCCTCGGTGATGGTCATGCCGGCGGCGGCGACGTCGCACTTGCCGGAGTTGAGGTCGGCGCCGGACTTGATGCCCTCGAACGGGGTGTCGACGATCTCCTGGGTCACGCCGAGCTTGGCGGCGACCAGGTCGATCAGCGCCACGTCGAAACCGACGACCTTGCCGCTCTGGTCCTTGGACTGGAACGGCGCGTACGGCAGGTGGGTGCACGTGGTGAGCGTCCCCGCCTTGATCAGTGGCACACCGCTCTCGGTGGCGCCGCCCTTGTCCTCCTTGGCGCAGCCCGCCGCGAGCATCGCGGTGGCGATCACCATCACGACACCACGCCTATGTCCGATCATGCTCATGCGTCTCTCCCCCGCCCGGCCTCAGCGAACCATCACAGATTAATCCACTGTGGCCGATATGGCAGGGGTGAGATCGTCAGCGAACCTGTTCGGCCGTGAACTGCATCCGCGGCGCGGCGTAGAACTCCTGCGCCTGGATCAGTTGAAGCTCCCGCTCACCGGACTTGTAGGTGGTCTCGATCAGGTCGAAGACGCTGGACGCCGTCCGTTCCAGGGCCACCGCCGCGCTGCCCGTCCCCACGTAGTGCGCCGTGAACAGAGCGGCCGTCACGTCACCGGAGCCGTTGGCCTTGAACGGGAGGTGCGGGGTGCTGACGATCCAGGCGCCGGCGGCGTCCACCACCAGCATCTCGATCGTGCCCTCCGCCCGGTCCGGCCGTTCCACGCTGGTGACCAGCACCGTCGACGGGCCCATCGCCCGGGCCAGGTCGGCGGACTCCAGCGTCGACTCCAGGCTCGCCGGCTCGGTGCCGGTCAGGAAGCCCAGCTCGAACTGGTTCGGGGTGATGATGTCGGCGACCGGCACCACCCGGTCCCGGAGCAGGACCGGGATCTCCGGCGCGACGAAGCACCCGGACTTGGCGTTGCCCATGACGGGGTCGCACGCGTACACCGCGTCAGGGTTGGCGGCCTTCACCCGGCGCACCGCGTCGATGATGACGTCGGCGATGCCCGCGCCGCCCTGGTAACCCGACAGCACCGCGTCGATCTGTGGGAACACGCCCCGCTCCTCGACGCCGAGCAGCACCTCCGCCACGTCCGGCGGCGGGATGAGCGGGCCCCGCCAGGCGCCGTAGCCCGTGTGGTTGGAGAAGTTCACCGTGTGCACCGGGACGACCTCGACGCCGATGCGCTGCAGCGGGAACACCGCGGCCGAGTTACCCACGTGGCCGTGGGCCACTGCCGACTGGATGGACAGAACCTTCATGTTGCCACCCTAGACACGGAACGAGCCCACGAGGACACGCAGGTGCTCGGCGGTGTTCGCGACCTCGGTGCTGGCCTGGTTGGTCTGGTTGACCCCGTCGACGGCGGTGTCGCCGGCCCGGGACACCTCGGCGATGCTGTCGGCGATCCGCTCCGCGCCGGCGGCGACCTCGGCGATGCTGCGCGACATCTCCGTGGTGGTGGCGGTCTGCTCCTCCACGGCGCTGGCGATGGTGGTCTGGTAGTCGTTGATCGCGGCGATCACCTCGCTGATCCGGTTGATCACCTCGACGGCGCCGCCGGTGTCGGTCTGGATCGCGGCGACCAGCTTGCCGATCTCCTCGGTGGCCCGGGCCGTCTCCTGGGACAGCTCCTTGACCTCGGAGGCGACCACGGCGAAGCCCTTGCCGGACTCCCCCGCGCGGGCCGCCTCGATGGTCGCGTTCAGGGCGAGCAGGTTGGTCTGCTCGGCGATCGACGTGATCAGCTGGACCACGTTGCTGATCTCGGCGGACGAGGCGCCGAGCCGTTCGATGCTCCGCGTCGCCATGGTGGCCTCGGCGACGGCCTGCCCGGCGACCTGTGCCGCCCGGCTGGTGTTCTCGGCGATCTCACGGATCGACACGTTCATCTCCTCGCCGCCGGCGGCGAGGGTCTGCACGTTGCGGGAGATCTCGACGGCCTCGGCGGAGGCGTTCGTGGTCTGCGTGTTGGTGCGTTCGGTGGCGCCGGCGATCTCCGAGCTGGTCGCGGACAGTTCGGTGGCCGCGCCGGCCAGGGTGTCCGCGTTCGCTGCCATGTCCTGCATCGCCGTCCGCAGCGTCGCGACCGCGCTGTCCAGGGCGGTCGCCATGGTGCCGATCTCGTCGCGGGCGGTGATCCCGCTCTGCTGGGTCAGGTCGCCCTTCGCCAGGGCGGCGGCCATCTGCGCGACCCGGCGGACCGGCCGCAGGATCGACCGGACCAGCGGAACCGACAGCAGCACCAGGCAGATCATGCCGAGCACGCAGGTCAGCAGCATCCAGAACCGGGCCGAGTCGCGGGTGTCGGCCATCGCCGTCTGCTGCAGCACGATCTCGCCGTCCAGCTGCTCGTGGATGGCTTCCAGCTTGTCGTCGACGATGCTGTTCTGGGCGGCGATGTCGGCGTAGCGGGCGTCAACGCCGGCCGGGTTCTTCTTCGCGCCGGCCACGAAACCGGTCACGAAGTCGCTGAACGCCTCGACGCTCGACGCCACGTCGTCGATCTGCGCGTCCACCCCGCCGGGCAGGTCGTACGCGCTGGCGGCGGCCAGGGCCTCGGCGGCCGAGACCACGTCGTCGGCGGCGTCACCGGTGGTGTCGTCGCCGTGCGCGGCCCGGTAGGCGTCGACCTTCAGCTCGCTCTCGCGGGTGTCCAGGTGGTTCAGCGCGGCCTTGGTGGCGGTGTAGGCGCGCAGCGTCTCCGCCTGGCTGGTCAGGTCGGTCTGCGACCGTACGCCCATGGTCGTCACCGCCCCGGCCACGGCCAGGCCGATGACCACGATCGACGACAGCCTTCGCCCCACGCTGAGGTCGGCAAGACGCGGCATTACACACTCCCGGCGCTGAAGAGTGCGGCCGATCCCGCACTATCCCGAATGTCGGCATCGGGACGCCGGGACTGAGGCAACTTCGTCAGCCGCCGAGAACGACGAGTTCGGAACGGCCGCTCGCGGTGCCGGTCTTCTGGACCATCATCAGGTCGGGGCGCTTGTCGCCGTTCCACTGGATGATCAGGATGTCGAGGTGGGCGGTGGCGCCCGGCGCGGTGTCGGCGGTCTGCAGGGAGCGTTGCGGGTTCGCGCCGTCGAGGACCCGGACCTGGGTGCGGCCGTCGGCGGTGCCCGCCTTCTGGATCACCACGGGGTCGGGGCGGCGGTCGTCGTTGAAGTCGGCGACCAGCACCCGGTGGGCGGTGCTCACGGGTTCGCGGGTGGCGGTGACCGGGAGCAGGTGTTTCCGGAAGGTGGCGGCGCCGTCCAGGACCTGGATCTCCATCCGGTTGCTGACGGTGCCGGAGGTCTGCGTGATCAGCAGGTCGGGGCGGCCGTCGCCGTTCCAGTCGGTGGCGGCGAACTGGTAGCGGTCGTCGGTGCCGGGCGCCGCGGTGTCGCTCCGCAGCAGGATCTGCCGGAACGAGGACGCCCCGTCGAGGATCGTCACCTCGGTGCGGCCGCTGGTGGTGCCGGACTTCTGCACCACCATCAGGTCGGGGCGGCCGTCGCTGTTCCAGTCGGTCACCGCGTAGGTGTGCCGGGCGTCGGTGGCGCCGAGGGCGGTGGTCGCGGTCACCAGGAGCGCGGAGAAACCGGTCGCCCCGTCCATGATCCGGACCTCGGTCTTGCCGGTGGCGGTGCCCTCGCCCTTGACCACCATCAGGTCGGGGTGCTTGTCGCCGTTCCAGTCGGCCAGCGCCAGCTCGTGCTGTCCGTCGAGAAGGCCGAGCTGGGTCGCGGCGACGATCAGGGGCTTCTGGTACGGCCCGGACGGCGCGGTGCTCGCCGACGGTTTCGGCTGCGCCGGGGCCGGGGTCGCCGGGGTCGCGCCGGCCGGCGCGGGGGCGGGCTGCTGGTACCACAGGCGGGACACGATCAGGTCGGCGTCGGGCGCCTCCCTGCCGTACGCCGCGGGGAACGCCGACCTCTGCACGGTCTGGCAGACCGCGCCGACGTCGGCGGTCATCCACCGGTTGTCCGGGTAGAAGCGCAGCATCGAGGTGAGGAAGGCGTCGGTGGCGTACTTCGGGTCCACGAGCTGGTCGACCCGCCCCCAGCCCTGCGAGGGCCGCTGCTGGAACAGGCCGACGCTGTCGTGGTCGGTGGCGACCGTGCTGTTGCGCAGGGTGCTCTCGGCGATCGCGGTGGTCATCGCGATGACGGCCGCGCGGGGGCCGAGCCCGCGGGCCTGCACGGCGGCGATGATCGCGCGGGCGCAGGCGATGCTGTCGCCGCTGATCGCCGAGCCGAGGCGCGGGCCGGTCATCGACGGGCGGAGCTGGTCGGCGATCTCCCGGTCGGTCGCGGTGACCGGGCCGGCCTGGCACGGGACCTGGCTCGCGAGCCGGGCGGCGGCCGGCAGCGCGGCCGCCTGCGCCGGGGTGGACGGGGACAGCACCGCTGCCGCGATCGTCACCGCCGACACGACCCCGAGGCCGGTTCCCGGCTTCCTCATGACACGCACCATGTCGTACCGAACCTCCGCTTGATGCCCGCCTGCCGCACCAATCTGCCACACCCGGGCCATCACCCGAAAGGAGTAACCGCGGGGCGGCTGTCCGGTTTCATGAGGCGTAGATCGAGAACTTGGCGGTCCAGCGGCTGGCCGTGCCGAAGGTGGACGGCCAGGTCCCGAACGGGGTGGCGGTGCTCCAGGCGCCCTGGTTGGCCGTACCGGTGTCGTAGCTCATGTTGTTGTCGCCGTTGGTGTTGTAGACCAGCCAGTAGGCGGTGTTCGGCGCGAGCGTGGCGGTGACCGGCCGGGTGTTCCAGGAGTTCGCGGTCAGCGTGCCGGACGTGCTCGACGCGACGAGCGTGCCGGGCGAGCCGTTGGCATCGGTGTAGATCGCCACCTGGTACTGGTTGTTCGGCGCCGCCTGCACGGACCGCAGATAGACGGAGAGCCGGCTGACGGTGAGCGCGGAGGCGCCGTTGACGAACCGGGAGCCGTTCATGAAGTTCGTGGCGCCGGAGTCCAGGGTGCCACCGATCTGGTCGTACCCGAGGCGCGGGGCGGCCGGGTCGGCGGTGGTGAACGAGAACTGGTGGTTCGCCGCGAGCGGGTTGCCGGACGCGTCGGTCACGCCGGTCCGCACGGTCACCGTGTACGCGGTGGACGCGGCCAGCGCCGCGGCCGGGGTGATCGTCGCCGTCTGCTCGGTCGCGTCGTAGGTGACGGCCCGGTTCACCAGCGTGCCGCCGGGGCCGCGCAGTTCCAGGTTCGCGGCGGTGACGGTGCCGGCTGCCAGGCCCTCGCTGAACCGGACGGTGATCGGCGCGGCCGGGGACACCCCGGTGGCGCCGCCGGCCGGGGTGGTGGCGACGACGGCCGGCGCGGTGGTGTCCGCCCCGGTGGTGGCGTAGATGGAGAACTTCGCGTTCCACCGGCTGGACGTGCCGAACGTGGCCGGCCAGGTGCCGAACGGCGTCGACGCGCTCCACGCGCCCTGGTTCGCGGCGCCGGCGTCGTAACTCAGGTTGTTGTCGCCGTTGGTGTTGTACATCAGCCAGTACGCCGTGTTCGCCGCGAGCGCCGCGGTGACCGGGCGGGAGTTCCAGGTGTTCGCGGTCAGCGTGCCGGACGTGCTGGTGGCGATCCGGGCGCCGGGCGAGCCGTTCGCGTCGGCGTAGATCGCCAGCTGGTACTGGTTGTTCGGGGCCGCCTGCACCGACCGCATGTACACCGACATCGAGGTGACGGTGGCCGGGTCGGCGCCGGTGACGAACCGGGAGCCGTTCATGTGGTTCACGTCGCCGGTGTCCAGCGAGGCGCCGGCCTGGGTGTAGCCGATCCGCTGGGTGACCGGGGCGGTCGTGTAGTTCGCGGTGTACGTGGTGGCGGTGGTGGGCGCGGTGATCTCGTGGGTCGGCGCGCCGCCGTCGGACCACGAGGTGAACGTCGACGCGCCCTGGGGCGACGGCGCGGACACCGAGTTGACGGAGCCCTGGATGACCGTACGCGTGAAGGGTGTGACCCCTGACGTGGAACCGACGGTGAGCTGCAGCCCGGCCGGGACGGTGGCGAAGGTCAGGTCGACCGTCTCCGGGTCGAGCCGGCGCGACACGGTGTGCGTCAGGCCCTCCTGGTCGGTGGCGACCAGCTTCAGCTCCAGATAGGACGGATGTTCGTGGTCGGGCGCCGTGAACGTTCCGGACGCCACCCCGGTCCAGCTGCGGATCGCGTGCTCGTGGCAGTTCTCCGGGGCGGAGCAGTGGTGCATGACCAGATCCCAGTTCAGCCGGGAGGCGGCCAGCGGGCCCTGCTGCGGGTCGGTGGCGTGCCCGGTGAAGGCGAGGGTGTCGCCGACCTTCCAGGTGGTGCCCACGGTCGGCGTGTCGATCACCGCGGTCGGCGCCTCGTTGCCGGGGGTGATGGCGATCGTGCTGGTGTGGGTGGCGTTGAGCGTGTCGGTGACGGTCAGCCGGGCGGTGTACGAGCCGGCCGTGGTGTAGGTGAACGACGCGGTCGCCGCGGTGGAGTCGGTGGTGCCGTCGCCGGTGAAGTCCCAGGCGTAGCGCAGGCGGCCCTCGTCGGCCGGGTCCGGATCGGTGGAGCCGGTGCCGTTGAACGTCACGGTCAGTGGCGCCGGGCCCTGCGTCGGCGTGGCGTCGATGACGGCCGTCGGCGGCTGGTTGCCGGGGAAGTACCGCACCCGGCGGATGGTGCCGCCCAGGTCCGCGTAGTACAGCTCGCCGCCGGGACCGACCTCCAGGTCGACCGGGCTCGCCGCGTCCGAGACGAACGTCTGCAGGTTCGCCGGGTTCGGCAGGCCGCCGGCGGTGGACGGCAGCGACGCCCAGATGCAGCGGCGCGAGTAGTCGGCGAAGAAGACCGCGCCGTTGTACGTGGCCGGGTACGACCCGCCGGCCGCCGGGTAGAACGCCACCCCCGTCGACGACGAGCTGCCGGTCGGGCACGCCTCGCCCGCGACCAGCTTGCTGGAGTGGTTCCAGGCGACGAACGGCGCGGTGTGCGCGCCCGCCGGCGCGGTGTAGAGGGTCTCGCAGATCGGCAGGTTGGCGCTGTCGTACCCGGACTGCCTGGCGTTGCCCTCCCAGCACGGCCAGCCGAAGTTGGTGACGCCCGCGGTCGGGTCGGTCACCCGGTTGACCTCCTCCCAGGTGTTCCACCCGGTGTCGGAGATCCAGGTCTCGCTGGTGCCCGGCCGCATGGTGATCCGGTACGGGTTGCGCAGCCCGTTGGCGACGATGCGGCGCACGTTCGGGTCGGCGGCGCCGATGTTCGGGTTGCCGGCCGCGGCCGCGCCGGTCGCCGGGTCCAGCCGCAGCAGCGTGCCGTCCAGCTGGGCCGGGTCGGCGGAGGTGCGGATGTCCTGGGAGCGCAGCGCGCCGCCCTCGTTCGCCGGGTCGGAGCACGGGTTGGTGGGCGCGCCGGACGGGAACTGGCCGTAGTCGACGGCGCTGAAGCTGGCGCCGTCACCGGCGGCCACGTACAGCATGCCGTCGGCGCCGAAGGCGATGTCGCCGATCGAGTGGCTGGGGAACTGCTGGCACCAGTCGTGCAGCAGCACCTGCTCCGCGCCGGTCATCGTGTTCCCGTCGGCCCGCAGCCGGGACAGGCGGCCGGTGACCACGCAGCGCCCGTCGTTGGCGTTGGCGCAGACGTCGTTCCACACCGGGGCGGTGCGGCCGGGCGGCGCGTCGTAGGTGTAGAGCACGTAGACGTACGGGTCGGCGGGGAAGTCCGGCGCCAGGGCCATCCCGAGCAGGCCCCGGTCCCACTGGTTGTGCACGTTGGCCGACAGGTCGGCGAACACCGCCGGGGTGGTGTCGGCGAGGTCGTCGAAGACCTTGATCCGGCCGCCCTTCTCGGCGACCAGGATGCGGCCGTCCCGCGCGAACTCCAGGTCGACCGGCGAGCTCAGGCCGCTGAAGACGATCTGCTCCTGGAAACCGGCCGGCAGCGCGACCGCCGTGGCGGCAGGCGAACCGACGAACGACGACATCGCCACCACGGTGACCAGGGTGAGGAGCCAACCGAGTGCGCGCTTTCCCCCGCGAGACATTGCCGAATCCTAAAAGGAGGGTGCGATCCGGCGGCCCGCCGATCCGGCCACAATCGGCCGTACGTCCGGCTGATCCGTGTCGATGGACGGGCAGCGTTCGTGGTTGCATGTCCGGATGATGTTGGCTGCCCTCGGCCGTGCCTGTGCCCGCTTGCGGTGGCCGGTGCTCGGCGCCTGGCTCGCCCTGCTGGCCGCCGGAGCGGTCCTCGGCGGGCAGGTCTACGCCAGGCTCACCACCACCGGCGGCCTGCGCCCGGACGCCGAGTCGCAGCGGGCCGAGGAGTGGGTGGACCGGTTGCAGCCGGAGGGCCCGATGATCGTCGCCGTCGTCGGTGGGCGCGACGTGTACGACCCGGCGCTGGTCGCCGCCGTCAGCGCGGTCACCGGTGAGATCCGCGGGATGGACGGCGTCGCCGGGGTCGAGGACCTGTACGGAGCGCCGGGCGGCCGGATCGGCGCCGGCAACCGCAGCTCGCTCGTCCGGGTCGAGCTGGACCGCGGTCTGGACGACGCCGCACGCGAGCGGACCGAGGACGCGGTCGCCGCCGCGCTGCACCGCATCGACGCGCCGGAGGTGCTGGTCAGCGGTGAGAAGCTGGCCGAACGCGCGTTCGCCGACCAGGCCGTCGCGGACGCGGCGTTCGGCGAGTCGGTCGCCCTCGCCGTCCTGCTGGTGGTGCTGGTGGCGATCCTCGGCGGTGTCGTGGCGGGCCTGATCCCGTTCGCGGCCGCGCTGGCCACCGTGTCGGTGACCCTGCTCGGCCTGTTCGGGCTGACCATGGTCACCGGGGTCGGCGAGTTCACCGTGAACGTGGTGACGCTGCTCGGGATCGGGCTCGCCGTCGACTACGCGCTGCTGGTGATCGCCCGGTTCCAGGAGGAACGCGCCGCCGGCCCGGACGTCGGCGTCGCGGAGCAGCTGGCCCGGACCATGGCGACCGCCGGCCGTACCGTGCTGATCTCCGGCCTCGCCGTCGCCGTGACGATGTCCGGGCTGTCGGCGTTCGCCGAACCGCTGCTCGGGTCGATGGCGCTCGGCGGGGCGATCGCGGTGCTGCTGGCCACCGCGGCGGGGCTGACCGCCGTGCCCGCGCTCGTCGCCGTCGCCCACCGCCGCATCCCCGCCCGGCGCCGGGCCCGGCCGGGTCCGCTCCCCCGGCTCGCCGCGTTCGCGCAGCGGAGACCCGGGCCGGTCGCGCTCGCCGTGTCCGCCGGGCTGCTGGCGCTGTCGCTGCCGTTCCTGCTCGGGGTCAACCTGGAGAACTCCGACGCCCGCGCGCTGCCCGCCTCCGCCGAGGCCCGCCGGCTGCAGGAGGCGGTGCAGCGCGACTTCAGTGCCGGCCAGGCCGACCCGATCGTCGTGGTGGCGGGCGCCGACCCGGCGAGCGAGGAGTTCCGCGACTACCTCAACAAGATCAACACCTTGCCGGGTGTGGTACGGGTCCAGCCCCGCCCCGACATCCCCGGACCGGCTGCCGTCATCGACGTCACCCCGGAGGGCGCGACCGCCGGCGCGCCGTCCCGCGACGCCGTCCGCGCGATCCGCGCCCTGAACCCGCCGTTCCCCGCCCTCGCCGGCGGCGCCGCCGCGGAGCTGGTCGACTACCGGGATTCGGTCGCCGGGCGGTTCCCGGTCGCGCTGCTCGTGGTGCTGCTGTCCACGGTGGCGCTGCTGTTCGTGCTGACCGGCTCGGTGGTCATCGGCGTCAAGGCGCTGCTGATGAACGCGCTGACCCTGCTCGCCACCCTCGGCGTCCTGGTCGTCGTGTTCCAGTGGGGCGCCGGCGACACGCTGCTCGGCTTCACGTCGTGGGGCGCGATCGACGTCACCACACCGGTGCTGCTGTTCGTGTTCGTCTTCGGGCTGTCGATGGACTACGAGGTGTTCCTGCTCGCCCGGATCGCCGAGGAACGGGACCGGGCCGGCGGTTCCGGCGACGCCGCGGTCCTGGCCGGCATCACCAGGTCCGGGCCGGTCGTCACGGCCGCCGCGGTCTGCATCGGCGTGGTCTTCCTCGGCTTCCTGCTGGGCGACCTGATCGCGGTCAAGGAGATCGGCTTCGCGATGGCCGTGGCCCTGCTGCTCGACGTGACCGTCGTCCGCGGCCTGCTGCTACCGGCCATGATGAGCCTGCTCGGCGAGTGGAACTGGTGGGCGCCCGCCCCGCTGCGGCGGCTGCGCGGTCACGGTGGGCCGAGGAGGAAGCCGACGACGTCGGCGGCGCTGTAGTCGTCGCCGGACGCGGTCAGGTGCGGCAGGAACGTCAGGTCCTGGCCGAGGGTGACCAGCGGGGCCTCGGTGTAGCCGTCGGCGCGCCGCTGCGGCAGCCCGATCGTGGCGACCAGGCCGTTGCACAGGCATCGACTGCCGACGGTGTCCTCGATCGCGCCGCCCTTGCGGACGTACTCGGCGACCGGCTCGGCGGGGCAGCGGTAACCGGCCGAGCCGTCCGGGCGGCGGAAGACGGTACGCAGGAAGCCGAGGTCGCACAGGCGCGGCCGGTCGGCGTACACCTGCTCGTCGGCGGTGGTGCCGGGCAGCGCGGCCAGCTTGAACGGGAACCCGGTCGGGGAGGCGCGGATGTCGTTGCGGACGGTCAGCGTCCGGTCGCCGGCCCGGTCCAGCAGCTGCCGCCGCAACACGGCGTCGATGCCGGAGTCGCGGGACAGGGCGAACGCCGTGCCGACCTGGATGCCCGCCGCCCCGGCCGCCCGCGCCGCACCCAGCGCCGCCGGGCTCGCCTGCCCGCCGGCCAGCCAGAACGGCAGCCCCAGCGCGGCGACCTTGGCGACGTCGAGATGGTCCCGCGGGCCGTAGACCGGTTCGCCGGCGTCGTCCAGGACCAGCCTGCCGCGCGGCCGGGCGCTGTGCCCGCCGGCGTTCGGCCGCTCCAGCACGAAACCGTCCGGGCGGGTCACCGGGTCCCGGGCCAGGTAGATCGCCAGGGTGGCCGACGAGACGATCGCCAGCAGCCGCGGCCGGCGCAACGTCCCGCCGACCGGGCCGATCACGTCGACCGGATCGATCACGGCCTGGTGCTCCTCCTCGGCGGGAGCGCCGTGCACCGCCACCGACAGGCTCCCGGGCTGATGCTCGGCCAGCCGGTCCAGCAGCCGCGGCACCTCGGTGGGCAGGCCCGCGCCCATCAGCACGTAGTCCACGCCGGCCAGCATGGCCCCGTACAGGATCGCGGGGTTGGCCATCTGGATCTTCTCGAGGAGGTTGATGCCGACCGGGCCGTCGTGTCCCTCCTTGGCGAGGAACACCTCGGCGAACGCGGCGGCGACGGCGAGCTGCCGGTCCTGGCGGCGCAGCCGCAGCGCCGGGCGGGCCAGCGGCCGGAACGGTCTCCCCTCGGGCAGCCCGCCGGGGACGAAGAACCGGTCCAGCACCGCCCGCGCCACCTCGGGAACCGGGAAGGCCGCCAGCGCCCGCCGCATGTGCCCGTCCTGGTCGCCGCGTTGCAGGCGCCGGGTGAGCAGCACGTCGAGGGCCACCCCGGAGACCACGCCGAGCTGGCCGGCGGCGGCGACCGCCCGGGCGAGCCGCCAGTGGGACACCCCGACACCCATGCCGCCCTGAATGATCAGCGGATCGCCCGCCGTGTCCGCGCCGTCCCGCAATGCCGCTTCCCGCATGAGGGTCAGCCTGCCCGGCGAACGTCCGGCCGGGTCAGGGGCGGAGGTCCCGGGGAACCGGCCCGTCCGGCCCGCGCCTGTGGATCTAGGCTGAGCAGGTGGAACTCCTCGACATCATCGGCTGGGCCGGATCGGCGCTGCTCGTCTGGTCCCTGCTGCAGAGCCGCCTGCTGCGCCTGCGCGTGCTCAACCTGCTCGGCTGCCTGGTGCTCATCGGGTTCAACACGGCGGCGGCGGTCTGGCCGATGGTCGGGCTCAACGTCGTGCTCGCGGTGATCAACATCTGGTACCTGGCACGGCTCGTGGCGACCCGGCACGACGACAAGGCGTACCAGGTGGTGGAGGTGCGCACCGACGACGGGTTCCTGGCCCACCTGCTGCGCACCCACCACGACGACATCGTGCGGTTCAATCCCGGGTTCACCCGGGACGGCCTGGACCGGCGGGAGGCCGCGGCATTCCTGGTGGTGAACGTCGACGAGGTGGCCGGGGTGGTGATCTTCGAGGCGACGGCTGACGGGGTGGCGCGGGTGGAACTCGACTACGTCACCGAGCGGTACCGGGATCTGACCCCGGGCGAGTTCGTGTTCCGGCGCAGCAGCTACTTCGCCGACCGTGGCTGCCGTACGGTCGTCACCCCGGCGGGGATGCGGTCGCCCTATTACGGGCGGCTGGGCTTCGAGCGCCGGGGTGACTCGTACATCCTCGAACTCGCCGGTGGCGGCGCCGGGCGGTGACCGGCGCCGCGTACCGTCAAGGGGTGGTCAGGTCGAAGCGGCGGACCGTGACCGAGCCGCCGAGCGCCCGCGTCGCGTGGTTGAAGATGCCGAAGCGGTAACCCATGAAGAACTGCCACGCGTTGTTGAGGGTGAACGCCGGCCCCAGCGTGGTGAAGGTGCTGCCGTTCGTGCTGTAGGAGAAGGTGGCGGTACGCCCCGCGCCCGGCCGGATGTCCGCGGTGGCCCGCAACCAGATCCGGCCGCCGCTGACCGTCGCGCCGGCTGCCTCCGTGCCGGTGCCGGTGGTGGCCCACGACGAGTTCATGGTCAGGCCGTTGGTCATCGACACCCGGGTGACGCCGTTGTCCTTGCGGATTCCGATCCACGCCGACGAGTCGCGGAGCATGGCCAGGCCGGACCGGTCACCGTCGGCCATCCCGGTGTAGTCGAGTTCGATGGTGGCGGTCGAGGACGGCCCCTGGATCCGGTGGGTGAGCGTGTTCCGGGCGCTGTACAGGTCGTTCGTCACGGTCGCGGTGGACAGCCGCAGCCCGTTGCCGGTGCTGAACCTGCTGGTGTCCGGGTTGTGGTTCCACTCCCAGCGCTGGTCCAGGGCGGGACTCGTGAAGGTGTCCGGGCCGGTCATCGGCCGGACGGTCTTCGTGGTGGTGATGTTCGGCTTCGGGTACGTGGCGCCCCAGCGGCCGTTCACCGTGGTCAGCACCGGCCAGTCGTTGCTCCACGTGATCGGCGCGAGCGTCGGCACCCGGCCGCCGGGGTAGGCGTCGGTGAACGCCATGTACCACCAGTCACCGCCCTGCGTCTGCACGAGCCCGCCCTGGTGCGGCACCCCGCCTCCGGAGATCGGCCCGGGAAGATCGAGAAGGACCTGGCGTTGCTCGTACGGGCCCCACGGGCTCGTCGACCGCAGGACGTACTGGCCGTTCGCGGGCCGGGTCAGCCAGATGTAGTAGTAGTTGCCGCGCTTGTACATCCGCGCCCCTTCGAGGGTGCCGATGCTCGACGGCGTGGTGTAGACCGTCTGCGACCGGACCTGCGAGGTCAGGTCGTTCGACAGCTGCGCGACGCTGATCGTGCCGTTGCCGTACGCCACGTACGGGGTGTCGTTGTCGAACATCAGGCCGGCGTCGTAGTAGCAGTTGTTGATCCGGGCCTTCTTGCTCCAGGTCCCGTCGACGGCGGCCGCCGTGTAGACGTAGGTGCGGTTGAACTCCGTGCAGCCCAGCCAGTAGTAGGTGCTGTTGCTGGGCCGGTAGTTGAACGCCGACGCCCAGATGCCCTTGACGTAGGCCCGGCCCCCGGTCAGGTCGTAGGCGGCCGAGTCGAAGTCCAGCCGCGGCACCGAGTGCCCGGCATACTCCCAGTTCACCAGGTCGTAGGAGCGCAGGATCGGCGCGCCCGGCGAGTAGTGCATGGTCGAGGCCGAGTAGTAGTAGGCGTCGCCGACCCGGATGATGTCGCCGTCGGCGAAGTCCTGCCACACCACCGGGTTGGTGAAGGTGCCGCCGCCGGGCGTGCTCCCGCCCAGCTTCACGAGCTGCCACTGCTGGTTGGCGCCGTTCCAGTCGCTGTACTGCACGATGTTCGCGCCGTCGGCGGTGGACGCGCCCTGCACCTCGACGGCCTTGCCGCTGTTGCGGTTGATCAGCTGGATGTAGCCGTCGATGTCCTGCACGCTGAACTGCTGGTTGGTGGCGTTGGTGTCGGCCCACTGCACGATCGCACCGCCGTCGGCGGTCGACCGGCCGGACACGTCCAGGACCTTGCCGGAGTGCTTCGACCTGAGCCGGTAGAAGCCGCCGCCGGAGTCGACGAACTGCCACTGCTGCTGCGCCTGGTCGTTACGGGTCCACTGGGTGATCCGCGCGCCGTCGGCCGTGGACAGGTTGTACACGTCCAGGGCCTTGCCGCTGGTGCGGTTGACCAGCACGTACGAGGCGCTGGTGTCGATCGTCGCGGCGGACGCCGGCGCGGCCACGGCGGCGGCGAGCATCGCGCCGAGCACGACGGTCAGGGCGGAGGCGAGTGATCTCTTCAGCATCAGACCCGGCTCCATCGCTGGTTGGCCGCGGCGGTGCAGGTCCACAGCAGAACCGGCGTGCCGTTGGCGGTGAGATTGCGATCGACGTCCAGGCAGAGGTTGGAGGCGGCGCCGCGGACGGTTCCGTCGGTGTTGATCGTCCACTGCTGGTTGGTTCCGCCGTTGCAGTCCCAGAGCTGGACCTTCGACCCGGCGGTCGCGCCGATCGGGGCGTCCAGGCACTTGCCGAGCGCCTGCAGGGCCCGCCCGCTGACGGCCCAGCGCTGGTTCACGCCGCCGTTGCAGTCCCAGATGATCGGCTGGGTGCCGTTGGCGGTGTTGCCGTCCGGCACGTCGAGGCACCGGCCGGAGGCGGCGCTGACCAGCGTGCTCGCGGGCGGCGGCGGCGTGGTGGTGCCGCCGCTGACCCGGTAGACGACGGTGCCGTGCGCCGGCACGCTCGCGCTGATGGTTCCGGTGCTCGCGGTGGCGCCGCCGGTCCAGGCGTCCTGCAGGGTGAACGACGAGCCGGACTTCCCGATCGCGGCGGCGGTGGTGCTGATCGTCGTGGCGGACGAGCCCTGGTTGAACAGGGCGACCGCCACGTCACCGCCGGCCAGCCGCTTGGCCAGCACGCGGCGCGTCCCGTCGTACGAGACCTGCGTCGCCTGCACCCCGAGGGTGTCCTGGTTGATCGCGATGAGCCGCGGGTTCTTCAGGATGGTCTGGGTGGCCGTGCTCATCGAGCGCAGGTCGTTGCCGGCGATCAGCGGCGAGGCCATCATCGCCCACAGCGCGAAGTGGCTGCGCTGCTCGGTGTCGGTCAGGCCGGTCCGGCCGACCTCCATCATGTCCGGGTCGTTGAAGGCGCCGGGCCGGGCGTACCCGGCCAGCGGCACGGTGACGTCGACGATGTTCTTGATGCCCATCGGGTAACCGTTGGTCTGCCCGGTGTCCCAGGCGTTGGTGATGTCCTCGGTGGTGCGCCACATGTTCGCCACGTCGCCCCAGTCGCGCTGCGGCCCGGTCTTGGCGTGGATGCTGTTGGAGTTGATGCTGTAGACGATCGGGCGGCCGGTGGCGGCCAGCGCATCGCGCATCCGGGCGAACGTGGTGACCTGGTCGTTGATCGAGCCGGTCGGTGAGCACCAGTCGTACTTGAGGAAGTCGACGCCCCAGGCGGCGAACTGCCGGGCGTCCTGCGCCTCGTGACCCTGGCTGCCGGTGGCGCCGGGGTAGCTGCCGAAGTACTGGGCGCAGGTCCGGTCCAGCGGCGCCTGGTAGATGCCGAACTTCAGATCCCGGGCGTGCAGGTAGTCGCCGAGCGCCTTCATGCCGCTCGGGAACCGGGTGGGGTCGCCCTGCAGGTTGCCCGCGGAGTCCCGGTTCGGGTTCATCCAGCAATCGTCGACGACGACGTACCGGTAGCCGAGGTCGCGCATGCCGCTGCTGACCATCGCGTCGGCCATGCCGCGGATCAGCGACTCATTGATGTTGCAGCCGAACGTGTTCCAGCTGTTCCACCCCATCGGTGGGGTCCGGGCCACCCCGTTGTCCAGGGCGTGCGCGGGCGTCGCCGCACCGGCCGGAAGCAGGGCCGCGATCAGGATCGCGGTGATCATCGTCGCGAGTCTCTTCATCATCGCCTCGTCCAGAGCTGGCTGGGACCGCCGGTGCAGGTCCGGAGGGTGGTCGCGGTGCCGTTCGCGGTGCCGGTGACGTCCAGGCACAGCCCGGACTGGGCGTTGCGGATCGTGCCGCCGGAGGTGTACGCCCATCGCTGATTGGTGGCGCCGCTGCAGTCCCACAGCTGCGCCTTCGCGCCGTTCGCCGCGCCGGTCGGCGAGTCGAGGCACTTGTTCAGCGACCGGAGCGTCTGCCCGTCGTAGGACCAGCGCTGGTTCGCCGCGCCGCTGCAGTCCCAGATGATCGGCTGGGTGCCGTTCGTGGTGCTGGAGCCGGGCACGTCCAGGCAGCGCCCGGAAGCCGTGCCGACCAGCGCATTGCCGCTGCCGGAGATCGGGTCGCCGATCGTGCCGGGCACCGCGCGCAGCGCCGCGTACCAGGTGGCGGCCATCTTGTCGTAGCCGGTGGCGGTCGGGTGGATGCCGTCGATCAGGTCGGCGGTGGTGAGCGCGGCGTGCATGTCGACGAGGTGCACCCGCGGGCCCTTGCTCTGCACGATGCCGGGGAGGGCGGCGTTGAAGGTCCGGACCGCGGCCTCCTGCCCGGCGTTGGCGAGCGGGATGAGGGTGGCCACGAAGACGTCCGCCGACGGGGCGGCGGCGGTGATCCGGTCGATCAGCGCCGACAGCCGGCCCGGAGCGCCGGACACGTTGTAGTTCTGCAGCACGTCGTTGGTACCGAGGTGCAGCAGCACGGTACGGGGCCGCTGGGCGCCCAGCCAGCCGTTGACGTTGGCGGAGATCTGATCGATCCGCCAGCCGGGATGGCCTTCGTGGTCGTGGTCGCCGAGCTGGCCCGGCCCGTTGAACTGGGAACCGGTGAAGTCGACCCGGTATCCGCCGGCGGCCATCCGCTGCCAGAGGCCGATCCGGTAGCCGCCGGGCACCTGGGTGCCCTCGGTGATGGAGTCGCCGAGCGGCATGACGCGGGTTCCGCCGTTGGATTCGGCGACCGCCGGGCCGGGCTGGACGAGGGCGCCGGCGACGGCCAGCGCGGCGGCGAGAACGGTCGTCAGCAACCGTCTTCTTGCTGTTGGCATGGGGGTGCCTCCGTTATCGCTCACACCGCTTTTCAGGTGGCGATGGAGCAGGTCGGGGAAGGGGGATGGGAGCGCTAACAGCTCGGGACTGGAACATTGCCAGCATGTTTCGCGACATTCAAAGGAATCGTTTTCAGATCACGTCAGATCCGTACCGGGAAAAGGTGTTACCGGCAGAGCCGCCGGCCGGTCGCGGTGTGTTCTGCCGCACCGGGCGGAACGATCCCGGGCCGGTGGATGTTGTGAACTCCCATGACGAGCACCTTCCCGGCGCGGCCGCGCCTCTCGATCCTGGACCTCGCGCCGATCACGCCCGGCGGCACCGTCGCGCAGGCCTTCGAGAACTCCGTCGCCCTGGCACAGGCCGCGGAGAGACACGGCTACGAGCGGGTCTGGTACGCCGAGCACCACAACATGGCCCGGATCGCCTCCAGCGCGACCAGCCTGCTGATCGGGCACGTCGCCGGCAAGACCTCATCGATCCGGCTCGGCGCCGGCGGCATCATGCTGCCCAACCACGCCCCGCTGACGATCGCCGAGCAGTTCGGCACCCTCGCCTCGCTGTACCCCGGCCGGATCGACCTCGGCCTGGGCCGCGCCCCCGGCAGCGACCAGGTCACCATGCGGGCGATGCGCCGTGACCCGCGGTCCGCCGAGAGCTTCCCGCAGGACGTCCTGGAGCTGCAGGGATACCTGGGCGACGAGTCCCGGGTGCCGGGGGTCCGGGCGACCCCGGGCGCCGGGACGAACGTGCCGCTGTACATCCTGGGCTCGTCGATGTTCGGCGCCAAGCTCGCCGCGGCGTACGGCCTGCCCTACGCCTTCGCCTCGCACTTCTCCCCCGGCCTGCTGCACCAGGCGGTCGCCGCCTACCGCGACGAGTTCACCCCGTCCGAACAGCTCGCCGAGCCGTACGTGATCGCCGGGGTGAACGTGATCGCCGCCGCCTCGTCCGCGTCGGCCCGGGAGCAGTTCGCGATCACCCGCCGGATCCTGGTCCGCGGCCTGCTGTCGCGCCCGGCCGGCCCGGCCGTCGAATACTCCGACGACGAGATCGACGAGTTCCTGGCCACCCCGAACGGCCGCCAGCTCGCGTCGATGCTGACCTACGCGGCGGTCGGCACCCCGGACGAGGTCCGGGCGTACCTCACCTCGTTCGCCGAGGAGGCCCAGGCCGACGAGCTGATCGTCGCCCACCAGTCCACCCGGATCTCCGACCGCCTCGAGTCGGTACGCCTGACCGCCGCCGCCGTCCTGGGCGCCACCGTCTGATCACACCCGCGCGTTGATGTCCTCGGCCGGGTTCCGGCGCAGCACCATCCGGCCGGGGACCACCGTCGCCACCAGGCCCAGCGTGAGGGCGCCGAGAAGGACCGCCGCGTACACCGGGACGGAGAGGGCCGGCAGGCCCGCGCCGACCATCCCGGCGGTGAACCCGGCGAGGGTCAGCAGCGCCGCGCCGGTGCCCAGCACCGCGGCGGTCACCAGGATCACGCCGAGTTCTCCGTGCAGCACGCCGAAGATCTGCCGCCGGGTCGCGCCGGCCAGGCGCATCAGGGCGAACTCCCGGATCCGCTCGGTCACCGTCATCGCCAGGGTGTTCACCACCGCGATGGCGGTGAACGCGATGATCAGGCCCATGAACACCAGGTTCACCTCGGCGTTCGCCTGCGCCCGGCCGGCCCGGGCCGCCTCGATCCCGGACCGGCCGGTCACGGTCACCTCCGGGTGATCGCGGACGGCGTCCCGCAGCCGGTCCGCGGACGCCGTGCCCGTGACCAGCACGGACCGGGCCCGCGGGTCGTCGACGTGACCCACCACGTCCTCGTGGGCGAGCAGCACGTCACCGAAGCCGAGGCCGCGCCCGTAGACGGCCACCAGCCGGAACTCCGCCCGCACGCCGTCGCCCAGGGTGACCGGCACCAGGTCGCCGACCTTCCGGTCCTGCACCGACCGGTCGCTCATCGCGATCGTGCCGGGACCGAACCGCGCCAGCGATCCCGACGTCACCAGCGGATCGATCGCCTGCGTGAGGCCTGCCGTGCTGAGGCCCCGCGCCGACCGCTTGTCCCGGCCCGCCCAGACGGTGGTCTCCAGCACCTCGGTGACCGCGGTGACGCCGGGTGTGCCGCGCAGCGCCCGCGCCACCGGCGTGGGCACGCCGTCGCTCGCGGCGACCAGGTGACCGGCCCGCGTACCGGCGCTCAGCTCCTCGCCCGCGGCGCCGCTCAGCGTCACCGGCACGAACAGGATGGTCGAGGTCATGCCGATCAGCAGGGCCAGCGGCGTCACGACCGACGCCACCCGGCGGGTGTTGGCGGCGGAGTTGAGCGCCGCCAGGAAACCGCCGACCGGGAACACCCGCAGCGGCGCCCGCAGCAGCGCCACGGCTCCGGCGGCCAGACGCGGGCCGAACAGCGACACCGTGATCATCCACAGCAGCACGCAGAGGTAGGTGACCGGCATCGCGGCGGGTTCGGTGTGCAGCGTCGTCAGCAGCACTGTCACGCCCGTCGCCAGGACCGCGGCGACCGCGCCGGCCAGCGTCCGGCCGGACCCCAGCGCCCGCCGCTCGATCGCCGCCTCGGCCAGCGCCTCGGCGGGCCGGATCCGGGCGGTGCGCCGGGCCGTCACCCGGGCCGCGACGAACGCGGCGCCGACGGTCGCCACCATCGCGGCCATCACCGGGAACGGGCTGTACGCCGGTCGCAGGATGTCCGGGATCGTCCCCAGCGCGACGAACCTCTCCCGGATCACGCCCGCCAGCGGGATGCCCAGCAGCGCGCCGGGGATCGCCGCGAACACTCCGAGGACCAGGGCCTCCCCGCTGATCATCGTGCGGATCTGGCGGGGTGTGGCGCCGATCGCGCGCAGCATCGCCAGCTCCCGATGGCGCTGCTGCACGGCGAGAGCGAAGGTGCCGACCACCACCAGCATCGCCACGATCAGGGCGGTGCCGGCCAGCGCGCCGCCCATGCTGGTCAGCTTGACCCGGGCCGAGGCGGCGTCGGCGAACTCGACGGCGCCACGCCCGGCGCCGGCCGAGACCACCGCCCCGGTTCCGGCGACCGCCGCCTCGACCTGATCGGGGCTGACATCGAAGACGCCGTACGCCGCCACCATGCCGTCGTGGCCGGCCAGGCGGCGGGCCTCGGCCGGCGCGAAGAACAGCGCCGCCCGCTGCGTCACCGGCGCCTCGGGCCGGGCGATCCCGGCGACCCGATAGGTCTTCGGCGCGGACGTGGACCGCACGACGACGGTGCCACCGACCCGCAGACCGGCCCGGGCGGCCAGCCCGGCGTCGACCACCACGTCGTTCCCGGCTTGCGGCGCCGAGCCGGACACCAGGGCGTACGGGGTGAGCGCGGCCGACGACCAGCCGTGCCCGGCGGCCGGACCGGCGGCACCGGCCAGGCCGGCCGGGAACACCAGGTCCTCGACCACCCGGGCGCCGGGGATCCGGGCCAGGCGGTCGCCGACGGACGTGGGCAGCCAGGACCGTTCGCTCAGCGCCTTGGCCTTCGTCTTGGTCTTGGTCTTCACCTCCCCGTCGCCCTTGTCCTTGACCTTCGTCTCGGTCCAGCGGATCTGCTGGTCGGCGGCGACCACCACCGGCGTACCGGCGTACCGCTCCGCGGGGATCGTCCCGCGGACACCGGTCTCCAGCAGCACACCGCACGCGGCGATGATCAGCGCGGCGCAGAACAGGGCGAGGAAGCCGGCGATCGCCGAGCCCCTACGGGCCCGGAGCGTCGCCAGTGCGAGCCGGAACATCAGGACCGCCCTCCCAGGATCGTCATCCGGGCGGCGACCTCGTCGGCGGAGAGCCGTCCCGCGTTCTCGAAGATCCGGCCGTCGGCGAGGAAGACGACGTTGTCGGCGTAGGACGCCGCGACCGGGTCGTGGGTCACCATCACCACCGTCTGGCCCAGGGTGTCCACCGTCTGCCGGAGCAGGGTGAGGATCTCCCGCGCGGTGACGGTGTCCAGGGCGCCGGTCGGCTCGTCCGCGAACACCACCTCCGGCCGGGTGATCAGGGCCCGGGCGATGGCGACCCGCTGCTGCTGGCCGCCGGACAGTTGCGCGGGCCGGTGCCGGTCGCGCCGCTCCAGCCCGACCCGGTGCAGGATGTCGTCCACGTGACGGCGCTCCGCCCGGCGGCCGGCCAGCCGCAGCGGCAGGGTGACGTTCTGCCGTACGTCGAGGGCGGCCAGCAGATTGAACGACTGGAACACGAAGCCGATCCGCTCCCGCCGCAGCCGGGTCAGATCGTTCTCGGACAGCGCGGCCAGGTCGGACCCGGCCGAGCCGAGGAACACCGAACCCGACGTGGGCCGGTCCAGCCCGGCGGCGCAGTGCAGGAACGTGCTCTTGCCGGACCCGGACGGGCCCATCACCGCGGTGAACGTCTCCGCCGGTATCGCGAACGAGACCCGGTCCAGGGCGGTGACCGCCGCACCGCGCCCGCCATAGACCTTCGTCACCGCATCCATCCGGACAGCAGCCGTGTTTCCCATGCTCAGCCCCCTCGTCGACCGGATCTCAGTCTCGTCCGGCGGGCCGTCCGGCGTCATGATGGCTACCCATAGGATTCGCGCTCCGGCTGTTAGGATCGCCGCGATGCCACGCGTCACCGCCCGCGCCCTGACGTACCTCGTCATCGGCCTGTTCGCCGGCCCGGCCGCCTTCGCCTGGAGTCTGGCGTCGACGATCGTGGCCGGACTGCTGTCGCTGACCCAGCTCGGCGGGCCGGCGTTCCTCGGCTCCGTGCTGGTGACCCGCCGCCTGGCCGGCCTCGAACGGTCCCGGGCCGCCCTCGTCCTGGGCGAGCCGATCGGCTCGCCCTACGTGCCGGTCCGGGCGGACAGTCTCGGGCGCCGGGTGGCCGGGGTCGTCGTCCAGCCCGCCACCTGGCGCGACCTCGTCTGGCTGACCGTGCTGTTCCCGCTCGGCCTGCTGTCCGGGATACCGGCCGTCGTGGGCACGGTGGTGACCGCCGCCTCGGCCGTCGCGCCGCTGTGGGCCTGGGCGGTGCCCAACCCGCACGCGCCGTTCCCGATGAACCTGCTCATGCAGACCGTGCCCGGCCGGTTCGCGCTGGCCGCCGCGGGACTGGCGCTGCTGCCGGTGGCCGCCTGGATCACCCGCGCGCTGGCCCGGCTGCAGGCCCGGGCGGCACGCGGGCTGCTGGCCCCGGGCCGGCACCGGCACCTGGTCGACGAGGCCGCCCGGCTGACCGCGTCCCGGCGCCGCGTGGTCGACGCGCAGGCCGCCGAGCTGCGCCGGATCGAACGGGACCTGCACGACGGCGCGCAGGCAAGGATCGTCGCGGCCGGGATGACGCTCGCGCTGGCGGCCCGCAAACTGGGCCGCGCACACGCCGTGACGCCCGACGTCGACCTGGCCCGGCGGCAGCTCGACGACGCGCTGGGCGAGCTGCGCCGGCTGGTGCGCGGCATCCATCCGCCGATCCTCACCGACCGTGGCCTGCACGCCGCGGTGGCGGCCCTGGCCGGTGACAGCCCGCTGCCGGTCGACGTGCACGCCGACCCTGACCTGCGCTTTCCCGCCGCGGTGGAGTCGGCCGCCTATTTCGTGATCGCCGAGGGCCTGGTGAACGCGGCCAAGCACGCCGGCGCCCGCCGGTGCGCCGTCACCATCGCCGGGACCGCGGACCGGATGACCGTCACCGTCACCGACGACGGGGACGGTGGCGCCGACCCGCACGGCTCCGGGCTGGACGGCCTGCGCCGCCGGATCGAGGCGCTCGACGGCGAACTGACCGTGACCAGTCCGTCCGGCGGCCCCACCGCCCTGCACGCGGAGATCCCCCTGTGAGACGCATCGTCATCGCCGAGGACCTGCTCCTGCTCCGGGAGGGCATGTCCCGGCTGCTCACCGACACCGGGCACCAGGTGGTCGCCGCGGTCGGCAGCGCGCCGGAACTGATCGCCGCGGTGGCCGAGCACCGGCCGGACCTGTCCATCGTGGACGTGCGGATGCCACCGGACTTCCGTGACGAGGGGCTGCGCGCGGCGCTGCGGATCCGGGCCGCGGACCCGGGCGCCAAGGTGCTCATCGTCTCCCAGTACGTGGAGCGCGCGTACGCCCAGGAGCTGCTGGCCGACGGCCGCGGCGGCACCGGCTACCTGCTCAAGGACCGGGTCACGGCGCTCGACGACTTCCTCGACGCGGTGGAACGGGTCGCCGCCGGCGGCACCGCCATGGATCCCGAGGTGGTGAGCCAGCTGGTGACCCGGACCAGCCGCAAGGAGGGCGCCGGCGCGCTGACCGCCCGCGAGCGGGAGGTGCTCGCGCTGATGGCGCAGGGGCTGTCCAATTCGGCGATCTGCGCCGCCCTGTTCCTGGCCCCGGTCTCGGTCGAGAAGCACATCGGCAGCATCTTCACCAAGCTGGAGCTGCCGCCGGACGCGGACGCCAACCGCCGGGTCCGGGCCGTCCTGGCGTACCTCAATCAGTAGCCGTAAATTTCCGGCACAGGACTCCGAAACTTACGGAACTCAGATACGGGCCTCGCGCGGCAACCGCTAACCCCAATCGTTACAGGACTCCCGTTTTCCCAGGTTGAAGCGATTCACTAACCATCGGGACCGTCGCTATTTCCGTAACGTTTCCGAAAGTTGTTGACAGTGGACAGCCCTGCGCGCAACCATCTCGCAATGACGGACCTCGATGACGTCATGACGTGGCGGTCCGTCGTACCCCCCTGGGCTGTTTCCCCGGCAGCCCTCCCTCAGGAGGAGTCACCACCATGACCACAGAACTCACCACGCCCCGGCGCCGGCGCAGCCGCGTCCGGCTGCTGACCGGCGCCGCCTGCGCCGCCGCGATCGCCGTGTCCGGCGTCATGATGGCCGGTGTCGCGCGGGCCGAGGCCGACCGGACGGTCTCGTCGAACACCACCGGGACCCACAACGGCTACTACTTCTCGTTCTGGAAGGACAGCGGCAACGCGAGCATGACGCTGCGCGCCGACGGCCGGTACACCAGCAGCTGGGACCGCAGCACCAACAACTGGGTCGGCGGCAAGGGCTGGGCCACCGGGACGCGCCGCACGGTCACGTACTCGGGCAGCTACAACCCCGGCAACAACAACACCTACCTCGCGCTGTACGGGTGGACCCGCAGCCCGCTCATCGAGTACTACATCGTGGAGAACTTCGGCAGTTACAACCCGAGCAGCGGCGCCCAGCGGCTCGGCACCGTCACCACCGACGGCGGGACGTACGACATCCTGCGCAGCCAGCGGGTCAACGCCCCGTCCATCGACGGCAACCAGACGTTCTACCAGTTCTGGAGCGTGCGGCAGCAGAAGCGCAGCTCCGGCACCATCACGGTGGCCAACCACTTCGACGCGTGGGCCCGGGCCGGGCTGAACCTCGGCACCAATCACAGCTACCAGATCATGGCGACCGAGGGTTACCAGAGTCAGGGCAGCTCCGACATCACCGTCCGCGAGGGCGCCGGCCCGACGAACCCGACCAGCCCCACCAACCCGGGCACCGGCAACTGCACCGCCACCGTGTCGGCCGGCGAGCGCTTCGGCGACCGGTTCAACCTCAACGTCGCGGTCAGCGGCGCCAGCAACTGGACCGTCGGCCTCAACCTCAACGGCGGCCAGACCATCCAGAACAGCTGGAACGCCGCGGTCAGCGGGAACAGTGGCTCGGTCACCGCACGGCCGAACGGCAACGGCAACAACTTCGGCGTGACCATCATGGCGAACGGCAACTGGACCTGGCCGACGATCACCTGCCGGACCAACTGATGACCGATCGCGCCATGACCCCCGCTCCACGGCGCCGCCTGCGGACGGCCATCGTCACCGGCATGGCCGTCGCGCTCGCCGCCTCGACCGTGGTCCTCTGGCCGGGCACCTCGAACGCGGCGACGACGCTCGGCGCGTCGGCCGCCCAGACCGGCCGGTACTTCGGTACCGCGATCGCCGGCGGCCGGCTCAGCGACAGCCAGTACACGACGATCGCGAACCGCGAGTTCGACATGGTCACCGCCGAGAACGAGATGAAGCTCGACGCGACCGAGCCCAACCAGAACCAGTTCAGCTTCTCGTCCGGTGACCGGATCGTGAACTGGGCGATCAGCAACGGCAAGCGCGTGCGCGGGCACACCCTGGCCTGGCACTCCCAGCAGCCGGGCTGGATGCAGAACATGAGCGGCTCCACGCTGCGCAACGCCATGCTGAACCACGTCACCCGGGTCGCCACCAACTACCGCGGCAAGATCTACGCCTGGGACGTGGTGAACGAGGCGTTCGCCGACGGCTCCTCCGGCGCCCGGCGCGACTCGAACCTGCAGCGCACCGGCAACGACTGGATCGAGGCGGCGTTCCGGGCGGCCCGGACCGCCGACCCGGGCGCGAAACTCTGCTACAACGACTACAACACCGACAACTGGTCGCACGCCAAAACCCAGGCCGTCTACCGGATGGTCCAGGACTTCAAGGCGCGCGGCGTGCCGATCGACTGCGTCGGTTTCCAGGCGCACTTCAACTCCGGCAACCCGGTGCCCGGCAACTACCACACCACCCTGCAGAACTTCGCCGACCTCGGCGTGGACGTGCAGATCACCGAGCTGGACATCGAGGGCTCCGGCTCCAGCCAGGCCGAGCAGTACCGCGGGATCGTCCAGGCCTGCCTGGCGGTCACCCGGTGCAACGGGATCACGGTGTGGGGTGTGCGCGACAGCGACTCGTGGCGGGCCTCCGGCACACCGCTGCTGTTCAACGGCAGCGGGCAGAAGAAGGCCGCGTACGACGCCGTGCTCGCCGCCCTGAACAACGGCCAGCCCGGCCCGGGACCGTCCGGGAGCCCGTCGAGCAGCCCCACCGGTCAGCCCGGCGGCAGCTGCACGGCCACGTACAGCGAGGGCCAGAAGTGGAACGACCGCTTCAACGGCCAGGTGACCGTCACCGGCAGTGACAACTGGATCGTGACGGTCACGGTGTCCTCACCGCAGCGGATCATCGCCACCTGGAACGTCGCCGCCACGTGGGAGTCCAGCAACGTGATGACGGGACGCCCGAACGGCAACGGCAACGCGTTCGGCTTCACCGTCCAGCACGGCGGCAACTGGACCTGGCCCGCACTGACCTGCCGGTCCGCCTGACCACCCTGGAGGGCCCTTGACCAATCTGGAGGGTTCCTGACCACCCTGGAGGGGGAGGAGCACCGAGGGGCCGGTGGCACGCCACCGGCCCCTCGGTGTCTGGCGGACCGATCAGGCGGAGCCCCGCCGCACCAGGCGGGTCGGCAGGACCAGCGAGGCCGGCTCCTCGCCGGCGATCACGGCGAGCAGCATCCGGGCCATCTCCTTGCCGAGGGCCTGGATCGGCTGGTGGATCGTGGTCAACGGCGGATCGGTCTGCTCGGCGATGCCGACGTCGTCGAAGCCGACGACCGCCACGTCGGCCGGCACCGACCGGCCGGCACCGGTCAGCACCCGCATCGCGCCGAGGGCCATCTTGTCGCTGGCGGCGAACACGGCGTCGACATCCGGATGGGACGCCAGCACGCTCCGCATCGCCGCCGCTCCACCGGCCTCGGTGAAATCCCCCTCGGCGACGCCGTGCGGGGTGAGCCCGGCGATGATCATCGCCTCCCGGTACCCGCGCCAGCGGGCCTCCCCGACGTCGGTGGACATCTGCCCGGTGATCGCGGCGATCCGGGTCCGGCCGAGACCGGCGAGGTGCTCGGTGGCCAGCCGCGCGCCGCCCACGTTGTCGGAGTCGACGTACCACTGTGGCTGGACGTGCAACGGCCGGCCACCGTAGACGACCGGGACCCCGGTCCGCGCGACCAGGCGGGTCACCGGATCGTCGCCGTGCAGCGGCATCAGCATGAGCCCGTCGACGCCGCGGGTCTGCAGCAGGTTCGCCAGCCGGGACCGGCCGCGGCCGGAGCTGGCCAGGCACAGCAGCAGGTGCCGGTCGGTCTCCTCGAGCGCCGCCGACACCCCGACGATGACCTGGGCGAAGAACGGATCGGCGAAGAGCTGCGGGTCGTCGTGGGAGACGGCGAGCGCGACGATGCCGGTCTGCCGGGTGGCCAGCGCCCGGGCGGTGCGGTTGGGCAGGTAGCCCATCTCCTCGATGGCCCGTTCCACGGCGTCGCGGGTGGCGCGGCTGACGTGCGGCGCCTTGTTGATCACCCGTGACGCCGCCGAGCGCGACACCCCGGCCCGCTCGGCCACCTCGTCCAGGGTGGGCTGCCGCCGGGGCGTCGATGCTGTCATCTGGCTGCCGGTTCCTTTCGTCCGCAGCATCGTATCGACAGCGGTCGACAGCGTCGATGACTGGGAGCGGTCCCAGAGTGGGCTTGACATGTACCGCAGGCTCGCCGAGCATCAATCGAGAAACACTGATCGACCAATCTGGAAGCGCTTCCAGTCTCAGCTCCGGACGGCACCCCCGACGCCGACCCCCATCCGATGCTCAGGAGACCCGCGATGCCACGCCTGCTGTTCACCCGGGCGCTCGCCGCCCTCGCCCTCACCGTCCCCGCGGTGCTGCTCGGCGCCCCGGCCGCGCACGCCGATCCGATCAACCAGACCAGCGGTTTCTACGTCAACCCCAACTCCAGCCCCGCGTCCTGGGCCGCCGCCAACCCCGGCGACGGGCGGGCCGCCGCGATCCGCAGCGCGATCGCGCAGAAGCCGATGGCCAGCTGGTTCGGCAACTGGAGCGGCGACATCGCCGGCGCGGTCGGCAACTACACCCGCGCCGCCGACGCCGTCGACAAGCTGCCGCTGCTGGTGGCGTACAACATCCCCGGCCGCGACGCCTGCGGCGGGCACTCCGGCGGCGGCGCCGGCAGCGTCGGCGCCTACGACGCGTGGATCGCCTCGTTCGCCGGCGCGATCGGCAGCCGCCCCGCCGTGGTGGTCCTGGAGCCGGACTCGCTGGGCGACTTCAGCTGCATGAACCAGAACCAGATCAACGAGCGCCTCGGGATGCTCTCGCGGGCCATCGGCCAGTTCCGGTCCCGGGCCCAGAACACCTGGGTCTACCTGGACGCGGGCAACCCCGGCTGGGTCGACGCCACGACGATGGCGCAGCGCCTCAACGCGGCAGGCGTCGCCGGGGCCCGCGGTTTCGCGCTGAACGTGTCCAACTACTTCACCACCGGCGACAACATCAACTTCGGCAACCGCCTTTCCGGCGAGCTGCGGCGGTACGGCTACTCCAAGCCGTTCGTGGTCGACACCAGCCGCAACGGCAACGGCGGGAACGGCCAGTGGTGCAACCCCGCCGGCCGCCGCATCGGCACCCCGACCCAGCTGGGCGGCGGCGCGGAGATGCTGCTGTGGCTCAAGACCCCGGGCGAGTCCGACGGCAACTGCGGCGTCGGCGGCGGCTCGTCGGCGGGGCAGTTCCTGCCCGAGGTCGCCTACAAGATGATCTACGGCTACTGACCCCTCGGCACACCGTCACGAACGCGAGCAGCGGTACCGGTTCCCGCCGGTACCGCTGCTCGGCCACCGGCGTTGCCACGCCCCGCCGCCGGCACCCGCAGACCGGGGAGCCCGGCGGACGCCTCCCGGTGCTCCCCCGATCCGGGTGGCTCACAGGGTCTTCAGGACCAGGGCCAGCACTCCGTGCTCCAAGCCCACGACCAGATGGTCCTTGACGCGGCGGCAGGCCGTGGCTCGATGGTGGACCGGTATGACCCGATGGGTGCGGCCGGTCGTGAGATTCCAGAGCCGGAGGGTGCGGTCGAGGCTGGCGGAGACCAGAACCTGTTGTCCCTCGAGATTGAGCACCGCCAGCCCCATCACGGCTGCGGTATGGCCGGTGAGCACGCGTATCAGCCGTCCATCGACCGGATCCCACAGGCGGATGGTCCGGTCTGCCCCGGCCGACACCGGCACCGTCCGCCCGTCCATCACGGCCCCGCACAGGGCGTGCACAGCGCCCTGGTGACCGTGCTGTTCCCACACCACGGTTCCGTCGCCACGCCAGAACCGCACCACACCGCTGTTGTCCCCGGAGACCAGCGCGGGACCGTCCGGCCGGCTCACCACGGCCAGCGACATGACCCAATCGCGATGTCCGACGAACCCGCCGTGGACCACAGCGTCGCGCGGATTCCACAGGCGGATGGTCTCGTCCTCACCGGCGGAGGCGACCAGCAGCCCATCCGGTCCCGGCAGGACCGCTATCGCCTTGGCCTGGTCGGGATGCTGCCGGAACTCGCGGATCAGCTCACCGTCGGTGAGGTCCCAGAGTTCGACGGTGGCGGTACGGCAGGCGACCGCCAGATAGAGGAATTCGTCGTCCTCGACGATCTCCACAGCGTTCACCGCGCCCGCGTGGGTGGACATCCCGCCGCGCGTCTCCCCGGTCAGCAGGTCGTAAAGGCGCACCACACCGTCACTGGAGGCGGAGACGACCAGATCCTCGCCGCCGAGCCGGACGGCGCAGACGTCAGCGGCCGGGCCCGGCGTGGCGCTGGCGGCAACCGTCTGCGGCAGTTCCTCGGCCGGGTCCCAGAGGCGTACGGTGCCGTCCTCCCCCGCCGTGGCGAGCAGGTGCTGTCCCGGCATCGGCAGCTCACAGACCGCGCGGATCCAGCTCGCGTGCCCGTGGAATCCTGGCCGCTCGGCACAGGTGGCGATCTCCCACAGCCGGACCGTGCCGTCTTCGCTGGTCGCCGCGAGCAGGTCACCGGCTCGCCCGTGCACGGTGCACAGGTCGGTGATCGGACCGCCGTCGCTCGGCATCGCGGCCGCCATCTCCCCGGTCAGGGGATTCCACAACCTCACCACGCCGTCGTAGCCGCCCGATGCGACCAGGACCTGCGCACCGTCCCACACGCTGTAGAGCGTGGTCTGCCATCCGGCCTCGGGCCGGAAGACACCGCGGCCGGCGCCGGTCAGCGGATCCCACAGCCGGATGGTGCCATCGGCGCCGGTGGAGGCGACCAGGCCGTACGGACCGACCGGCACGTGGGTCACCGCGGTCACCCAGCCGCGGTGACCGGTCAGGGTCCGGACCGGGACACCGCCGACCACGTCCCATATCCGTACGGTCCGGTCGTCACTGGCGGACACCAGCAGATCTCCGCCGGGCATGGGAATCGCGCACAGGTTACGGACCCAGTCCCCGTGCCCGGCGAAACTCGTCACGCGTATTCCGGAAACGGGGTCCCAGATGCCGATCGTGCCGTCGTGACTGGCGGTCGCGAGCCAGGTCCGGTCACGTGCCGTGACGGCGCACACGCTGCGGATGCAGTCGTCGTGGCAGGCGATCACCCGTACCGTCCGGTTGGTCAGCGGGTCCCACAGCCGTACCGTGCCCTCCTCCCCCGCCGACGCCAGCAGGTGCCGGCCGTCGACGGCGATGGCGCAGACATCGTGGACAGCGAGCGAGTGGCCGTCCAGGACCGCTCTCTCCAGCCGTGGCGGGGTGTGCGCCCAGCGCGCCTCGTAGGGCGCTGCCACCACGCTGACCCCGGCTCCCAGCTCGTCGAGCCGGTCGACCACCGAGAACAGCGCGGCACGCTCGGCCGGGCCGGCGCCGAACGCCTGCGTGGTGCGCTGGAGCAGCCTGCGGCGGGCCTGCCCCGGCGCGGTCCGGCTGAGCCCGGCGACCGGCAGCAACCGGTCCAGGTGCGCATGCAGCAGGTAGTCGTCGTCGTTGAGCAGATCGTCGACCATGCCGGCTCGTGCGGCGTGGCCTGGCAGCGAACGCAACAGGTAAGCCGCCGCCGAACCCCATCCGTCCTTGCGCCCGCACGCGATCCACGTCTGTGCCAGCCGGCGCTCGTCGGAGACCATCTGGCCGGTCTCGTGACGCCCGCTCCGTAACGCGTCGTTGAGCGCCTGATGGAACAGTCGATAGACGGGGCTGGCCGGATCTCCGCTCTCCACCAGGAAGTTCGCCGCCGAGGTCCGGGCGAAGTCTCCGAGCTGGGCCTCGGTCACGGCGCCGCCGAGCGCGGTGACGGCCGCATGCCACAGGGGCAGCGGCAGCCCGGGTGTCTCCGCGTAGGCGAGCGCGGTGAGCATCAGCCGGGCCGGAGCGGCGCCGGCGCCGGGCAACCCGCTGACGAACTCGTGCAACGCGTCGCCGACGGTAGGGGTGAAGGCGACATGGCGCGGGTCGGCCGGCGTCAGATCCCGCAGGGCCCGGGTCCGTGCGACCAGCCCCGCGATGAGGAAGTTCCGGTCGGCGAGGGCGGCGATGCGTGCGGCGACCGGCCCGGCGACGGCCGGGTCACGGTACGGGGTGAAGCCACCCGGGCCGGCCTCGGTGAACTGCAGGGTGGCTTGCGCGTAGTCAGCCAGGTCCTCCGGCGAGAAGTACTCCGGGGAGTCCAGGTCGATCGTCTCCGCGTCCACACCGAAGGCGCCGAGGAGGTCGCCGGAGCCGTCCGCCCGCCGGGTACCGACCACTATCTGGGCGCCCAGATCGGCGCAGGTGCGTGCCAGCGGAACCAGGACCTTGCCGACCAACTCCCGCGTCTCGGCCGGCGCGGCCGCCTCGTCCAGGGCGTCCACCACGAGGTTGAAGCGGGTCGGCCGGACAGCGAGGCGGTGCCTCAGGGCGGGCAGCAGGTCGACCGTGGCCTCGGGCAGGCCGACGCCCACACCACGGGCGATCTCCCGGGCCGCCTCCAGAGCGGTCTTGCCCTTCATGTGCACGGCGCAGGCCACCGAACCGACGGTGACGCGGTCGTAGTGGTCGTCAGCGGGCAGCGCCGCGGTGATCTCGGCATCGGACGTGGTCACCACCCGCCCCAGGACAGCCGACTTGCCGACGCCGGGCGATCCGGTGACCACCATGGGCCGGCCGGCCGCCTCCGGCTGGTCGAGAAACGCGCGGATCCGGCGGAGGGCGGCTGACCGGCCGCGGAACCGGGAGCCGGTCTCCGTACCGGAGGCGACGCCCCGGGCCCGGGGCAGCCAGTGACGACGGGCCTCCCCGTCCGTCGCCAAGGTCCAGCCCCAGGCCGCGTGCGTCAGCTCGTCGGCGTCCCCGACGCGCCAGGCGTCGAGGGCGGACAGCTTCATCCCCGGCAGGTGCTCGTCGGCGTAGGCGAGGGTGAGCGCGAGGCCGGAGCCCGACGTGGCGTCCGCGGAGACGACGACACCCACGACCGCGTCGTAGTCGGAGGACCAGAGCGCGGCTCCGCTGAATCCCTGGGTGACGCCGGCGCCGGCGCCGGCGTCCAGATGGATCCGCCCGTACCCGCCTTCGCCACTGATGACGCCGGCGGCGTACCGGCCCCCGTCGCTCTGTCGCGGGAACCCGTAGGCCCGCCAATCCCGGTTGACCAGATCCGGCCCCGTCGGCCGCCGGAGGCGAGCCGGCACGACACCCGGCGGCACCGGTTCATCCAGTTCCAGCAGAACGAGGTCGAGCAGTCCCTCCGCCCGGCCGTTGTAGGAACAGGCCCGGACCCGGCGCCGTGTTCCCGGCGCCACGTGGAAGGCCCTCGGGAAGGCCACCCACAGTTCCCTCAGTTCGCCCTGGTGGAAAGCTACGTGTTCGCAGGCGAGGACGAGAGTGTCCGCCACCACCACGCCCGCGCCCAGCGGGGACTCGTCCCGGGGCCCGCCGTGCAGAGCCACCGCCCAGGACTCCGCCGGAATCCCGCTCGTACCCATCGTGGTCTCATCCGCCGGCGAGCGGGCCCGGAGGAGCGGCGCCCTCTGGCTGCCACGTCAACGTGATCTCGAAGTTGGCCTCACTCGCGGCCTTGGCGACGATCCAGTTGGCGGTACCGGTGACCTTGATACCGAATTTGACCTGAACGGTGTCCGGCGCCAGTTGCCGCACCTGGTCCAGCACAGCCCGGGCAGCCTCGATCGAGGGTGCGGCCGCGTCCCGTACCCATCCCGCGACGTCCCCCACCCCGGCAGGGTGGAAACCGGCCGGTGGCTCGAACTCGAATTGGGCGACGGTCTTGTCGTCCACCTGATATCGCACGACCTCGGACGACATCACCATCAACCCCCATCGAGTCGTGCGAGTGCACACGAAAGGACGAGAAGACCCGCGACATCCAGGTTCCCCGCCGGAGGGTCATGCTTCCCTGCCACCTCACGAAAGGCAATGGCACACCCGCCGAGCAATACGGAAAATGTCCGTGGAGATCACGCCGATCCGATCCGGCCTGCGCCTTTATAGATCAACATGCGTAACTGTCGGATTATTGCGCCGCCTTTGGTGGACCTTGCGCCTCTCCCGCCGCATCGGCAGAATCGGCCCGGGCCCCACAGCCGCACGGACTCGCACCTGATCAACCCTCCGCCATCGACGCGGGCAACCGCCGGACGAGCGGAGCAGCGCCGGAGAGAGGCATCAGCATGCCGGAGAAGGAACTCACTGCCGCTCAGCGAGCGACACTTCTCGCATTGATGATCAAGGCGAGCGCGTTGCCACGTACCTTTCTCACCGACCAGATCAAGATCAGCCTCGACCGGGTCAAACGTGATGATCTCGTATCGCGCAATATGATCACGGTGACCGGTAAGCCGATGGTCCTCGACCTGACCGAAAAGGGATGGGCACGGGCCATCCAGGAATTGGATGCCGAGGTTCCCCCTCGGGGCGGCGCTCTCGGCGGCACTCTCTATCTGCTCCTCGGCGTGATTCGCGCCTACCTCGACCGCAACGAGCTGTCCGCGGCGGAGTTCTTCACCTCGGCCGCCGCACCGTTGCCGACGCCGGTCGCGGACGTCGAGGCCCGCATCCGCAAGGCCTATGACGGGCTGGCGGACGGTCCCGGCGCCTACGTGATGCTGGAAGACCTCCGGGAGGCGGTGGCCGTCGACGCCGGTACCGTCGACGCCGCCCTTCTGCGCCTCGACAAGGCACCGGACGTCCACCTGATCCCGGAGTCCAACCAGAAGGTGCTGACGCCCGGCCAGCGAGCCGCGGCGGTCCGGATCGGCAACCAGGACATGCACCTCCTCGCGATCCGTGCCTGATGAACGACGAGGAACGCCGCGCTCTGGCCGCGCTGCGCTTCAACTGGGCGCCCACCCCCGACGACGTCTGGCAACCCGCGCCGTTCCATGTCGAAGGCCTGCAACACGCCGTCATTCAGACCGTGCTCGACGGTGTGCACGAGGCCCAGCGGAGCGTCGAGTCCAGCCCGATCGGGGTGACGATCCTGGGGCAGCGCGGTACCGGCAAGACGCATCTTCTCGGTGCGGTCCGCGAGAAGGTGCAGGCTGAAGGCGGCTATTTCTTCCTGATCAGCCTGCTCGAGACGAGCGCCTTCTGGCGCAGTACGGCCCTGTCGGTGCTGGACGGCTTCGCCCGGCCGGTCGCCGGCGGCGGCAACCAGCTCACGACGTTTCTGCGGCGACTGGTCGACACCATCGGCGCGCAGCGGGCGATCCGGCGCGCTGTCATCGGCGAGACGGAGCTGACCCGCCCGGCTCTGGACGCCTTCGCCGACCTCATCCGCAAGCACAACCGGCAGATCGGTGTCGAATGCCAGGACACCGCGCGGGCACTGGCGCTTCAAGCCTCCGAGTCACTGCAGCTGCAGGACATCGGCTACGCGTTCCTCTGCTCCAACGACGAGGAGGAACCCGGCGAACGGGCCGCGTGGGGCATGCGGCGCGGCAAGCGCTCGGCTCAGGAGGTGATCCGGGACATCTCCCGGCTCCTCGCCCTGACCGGACCGACCGTGATCGCGGTGGACCAGATCGACCTGCTGATCGCGCAGTCCACGAAAGCGACGAACACCAAGGGCGACCGGGTGACCGACTGGCAGCAGGCATTGCTGCTCGAACAGGTGGCCGGCGGTCTGATGTCACTGCGCGAGACCACTCGCCGATCCCTGTCCGTGGTGACCTGCCTGCCCAAGACCTGGACGGACATCACCACCGAGGCGACCGACACGGTCCAGGACAGGTTCCGTGAGGCGGAGCCGCTCCGGCGCATCGCCAGCCCCGAACTCGGCCGGGAACTCGTGGAGAAACGGTTCGCGCCGCTGTTCGGCGAAGTGGGGTTCACCCCGCCGTACCCGAGCTGGCCCGTGCTGCCGTCCGCCTTCGCCGAAGCCGTCCAGTTCACCCCCCGGGAGCTGCTCCGCACCATCGACGCTCACGTACGGTCCTGCCTGTCCGACGGAGTGCTGACGGAGTTGTCCCGATTCGGGCGGACGCCGGTGGCGGTCACCGACCGGCCGGGCACGCGTGCGCTGCCGCCGGAATCCCCGGCATCGGCGGACCTGGGCCGGATCGACGAGCGCTACGCCGACCTGCTGCACCATGCTGACCCGCAGCCCGCGCTCGATCAGGGCTCCGAGGACGATACGGTGCCGGCCCTGCTGGCGGCCGGGTTGACCGCCTGGATCGCGGAACGGGGCGTGGTCGGCGAGACCTTCAGCATCGATCCCCAAGCCGGTGGCAAGCCCGCGCTGCACGCCAGGCTGCGCCAGAGTCTGAGCAACGAGAACGCCGACGACGTCGACGCCGAGAACGAGGAGCACTGGGCCTTCCGCGCGATCGGAGTCACACATCCCATCGCGGTCCTCAATCGCATCCGCAACGCGGTGACGGCGGCGGGCCTCACCAAGGGAGTCGCCAAGCGGCGGTTGTTCCTGCTGCGCGACCTCGAGGTGAACCCGTGGTCGAAGGGCACCCGTACCCAAGAGGTCATCAAGGATTTCCTGGATGCCGGCGGCGAGGTCCTGTCCCTGACCACCGACGACGTCAAGCGCCTCGTCGCGTTGTCCGGGCTCATCGCCGAATACGGCTCGGAGCCGTTGCTGCCCTGGTTCCGTGACAGGCGCCCGAGCGATGCGATCAGCCTGTTCCAGGCCGCCCTGGACATCACCGCGGCCGTACCGGTGGCCGGTGGCAGGGAGGCCGATGGCCGGGACATCGATGAGCTGACCGTACCGTTGGGCGACGCCCTCGACGACGGCCGTACGCTCGCCATCGAGTTGGAGGCTCTCCGGCGCCACATCGCCATCTTCGCCGGATCCGGATCGGGAAAGACCGTGCTGATCCGCCGGCTCATCGAGCAATGCGCACTGCGCGGGGTCTCCGCCATCGTGCTCGATCCCAACAACGATCTCGCTCGTCTCGGCCGGCCCTGGCCGGATCAGCCGGAATCCTGGCAACCGGGTGACGCCGCCCTGGCAGAGGAATATCTCCGGTCCACGGAGGTCGTCGTCTGGACGCCGAACCGCGACAGCGGCCGCCCTCTCAGCTTCCAGCCACTTCCTGACTTCGCGGGAATCCTCGACGACTCGGACGCCTTCACCGCCGGGGTCGATGCCGCCGTCGCAGCGCTCGCACCCCACGCCCGGGTCGATGGCAAGACGGACAAGGCGGTACTCGGCCGGGCGGTGCTCCGGGAGGCGGTGACGAGTTACGCACGGAGCGGCGGCAACGCCCTTGCCGGGCTCATCGAGCTGCTGAACGAACTCCCGGACGGGGTCAGCCTGCTCGACGACGCCACCCGACTGGCGGGCAACATGGCGCAGCTCCTCAAAGCAGCCATGGTCAACGACCCCATGTTCGGCGGCCGCGGCTCCCCGGTCGATCCCGGTGAGCTGCTCACTCCGTCGGCCGGACGTCGCGCCCGGGTCTCGGTGATCAGCTTCGTCGGACTGCCCGATGACCAGCAGCGGCAGAATTTCGTCAACCAGCTCCAGATCGCCCTCTTCTCGTGGATCAAACGTCATCCCGCCGGCGACCGGCCGCTCGGTGGGCTGTTCGTCATGGACGAGGCCCAGACGCTCGCCCCTTCCGGCGCCATGACGCCATGCACCCACAGCACCCTGGCTCTGGCGTCACAGGCCCGGAAGTACGGACTCGGCCTGGTATTCGCCACCCAGGCGCCCAAAGCACTGCACAACCGCATCCCCGGAAACGCCGCCACCCAGTTCTTCGGCCTGCTCAACAGCCCGGCACAGATCGCGGCGGCACAGGACATGGCGAGAGCGAAGGGCAGCGACATCTCGGACATCGCCCGCCTCAGAGCAGGACAGTTCTATGCCACGCTCGAAGGCGCGACGTTCGTCAAGATGACGTCCCCGCTCTGCCTCAGCCACCACCCGAGGAGCCCGCTGTCCACGGAAGAGGTGCTGGAACTCGCCTCGCGCGGCACCGTCCCCGATCCGCGCGGCCAGTCGGCGAGCCGCCGCCGGTAGCCGACATCGTCGCGCCTGAGCGCGGCGGCTCAGCCTTTGGCCTTCCCCTTCGCCTTGTCCTTGTCCTTGGCCTTCCCCTTGCCCGCGCCTTTCGCCTTGCCCACGGCCTTCGCCTCGTTCTCGGCCGCGGGACGGGCACCGGTCGCCGCCGGCGGGATCTTCGCGGGCGCCGCCGCGGTGACAATGCGCCGCGCGACCGGGGACGTGACCGGCCGTACCACCACGGGCGCGTCCCCGGTGGGAGCCGGTGTGGTCGTCTCCGGGCGGCAGCCGTCCGCAGTCCCGACCGGACCGGGCGACACCCCGACCGTGCAGACACGCTGCGACGAGTCGGCGGCCGCCGGCGCCGGCGTGCCGGGCTCGCCACCCAGTGATGCGGCCGCACCTGCGGCGATCAGGACGGCTGCGGCAGCGGCCAGGGTCCTGCGCCCGCCAGGAACCCGGGCGGTGCCCGCCGCGGCCAAGACGGTGGCACGGTCACGCCACCGCCGCGGCACGGAGACCGCCTCGGTCGCGGCGGCCGACGAGGTCCCCGCTTCGGTGGCGGCCGCGGTCTCCATCAGGGTGGCCGGTGGGAGGCCCGCGATCCGCCCGAGCGCCCCGGCGATCTCCGCGGCCGCCGGCCGGTCCTCCGGCTTCTTCGCCAGGCAGCGCGTGACCAGGAGGGTCACCTCGGACGGCAGGCCGGCGACGGTGGGCAGCGGCGCCGGGTCGGCGTAGTAGTGCGCCTTGAGCATCTGGGTGGCGGTGGAGGCCTGCCACGGCAGGCGCCCGGCGAGGCACAGGTAGAGCAGGAGACCGAGGGCGTACACGTCGGTCGCCGGGCGTACCGGGCCGCCGACGATGCGTTCCGGCGCCAGGTACGCCGGCGTGCCCAGGAGCATGCCGTCGGCGCCGTCCGCCTCACCGGCCGCCGCGGAAATCCCGAAGTCGACGAGCCGTACCCCCGAGGAGGTGACCATGACGTTGCCCGGCTTGACGTCCCGGTGCACGATGCCGCGGGCGTGCGCCGCGGTCAGGGCTGCCGCCACCTGGGCGCAGACCAGCACGGCCAGGCGCCAGGGGATGCGCTTGCCGCTGAGCAGGTCAGTCATCGTACGGCCGTCGACCAGCTCCATCACCACGTACGGCAGCACCCTGCCCTGGAGGGTCGTCTCGCCGTAGTCGTACACCTCGACGATCGCCGGATGCCGTAGGCCGGCCGCGGTCCGCGCCTCCGCGAGGATCTGATGCCGCACGGCCGGATCGGCGGCCAGCCGCTCGGAGAGGACCTTGACGGCCACCTCCCGGCCCAGGACGTCGTCGTCGGCACGCCAGACGACCGACATGCCACCATGTCCGAGCCGCTCGCGGAGCCGGTACCGCCCGCCGATCAGGAAATCGCTCTGCACGGATCTCCTCGATGCCCTCGCGGCGCCTAGTCAAACCCTCGGTCAGGATCGACGGGCGGCGTCCGCGAACGGCACCGCCTGCATCGCGGGCGCGACCACGGAGAGGCGGGATCCGTCCACGAAGCCCAGGGCGAGCGCGCCTTCGGGATCGCTGACGGCGACCTCGGCCAGGGTGGTCCGCGGGCACTGCCAGAGTGGCGTCAACGGCGGCAGCGGCGCGGGCTCGGCCCGGCCCAGGATCCGGCGGCCGGCCAGCCGCAGACGGTCGCGCAGCGCAACCGGGCGGGCCTCCGGCGGCACGTCGACCGCACCGAGCAGCACCAGGCGGGTGCCGGTCAGTGCCAGAGCCGCCGCCGTCTCCGGCTCCGGGAGATGCCGGTGCAGCTCACCCGCCATGCCGTCCGGCACCCGGGCGGGACTCACCGCCACACTCGCCCCACCGAGACCGAGCAGCCCCTCCGGCGCTCCCGGCCACCGGCTGATCCGGGCGATCGTCGGCAGACCGGACTCCCGGGCCACCCACAGCGCCGCGCGGAACGTCTCCCCCGGGTCCAGGTGCTCACCGACCCGCAGCCGCAGTTCCTCCTGCCGCCGCGCCACCAGGCTGCCGTCCCCCATGCCACCATCCTGCCGCACCCCCTCCGCCGGGAATCACCACCGGCCGTCCTGTCGTCGCCGTCCAGGACGGCCGGTTCCCGGGTTCCGGCCCGTACGGCCAGGTCGGTGACGTCGCCGATGGCGCTGGTCGCGGTGAGCGTGGCGGCGAACCGGATGAGCTGGTTGACGATGCTGAGCGAGACGAGCAGCCCGACCGTTCCGGCGACCACCTGATACGTGGGGTTGGTCTCGACACCCTGGACGTACAGGCGGCCGTGGGGTGCGGGTCAGGGAAGCGCGGCCAGGAGGTCCCGGAGATCGTCCGCGTCAGGGTGCCGCAACTCCTCGAGGACGGCGAGGGCACGCAGCCACATCGCCCGCGCCGTCGCGACATCCCCCATCGCTTGGCAGGTCGTTCCGAGCCGAACCGCGACGTCGGCCTCCTCGTACCGATATCCCAGCTCGGTGTGCAGCGTCACTGACTCCCGGTAACAGTCCGCCGCCTCCGCGTACCGGCCCAGCCCGTGATGTGCCACGCCCAGCGTGTCGAGCGTCGCCGCCAGTCCCGGCCCATGGGCGATCCCCCGCTGGATCTCCACCGCCTCCGTGCCACACGCCAGCGCCTTCTCGTACTCGCCGAGCCGCGTCCACAGGTGACCGGCCATGTTGAGGGAGAAGCCCAGCACCACCGGATCGCCGGCCTGCCGGGCCAGCTCGATCGCCCGTACACCGTGCCCGACGCCGTCGGCCGGCCGGTTCTGCTGTTCGCACGCCCACGCCAGCAGGTACCGGCAGTTCGCTGCCCGGCCGATGTCGCCCAGCCCGTGGTACAGCTCGTACGCACGCTCCAGATGGGCCGGCGCGTCCTGTGGCCGCTGGAGCTGCAGGTACCCGTTGGCGAGCACCCGGTGCGAGAACGCCTGCGCCGCCGCATGACCCAGCCGCCGGGCCGCTTCCAGGGCCACCGAGTGCACCGCCACCCACTCGGGCCAGTCGCCGCCCCGGTCCAGGAACTCCCCCATTCCCCAGGCCAACTGCCACACTTCACGGTCCTTCGCGGTACGGGCGGCGAGCTCGAAGACAGCACGCAGCACCCCCTGCTCGCTAGCGAACCACGCCAGGGCGCCCGCCTCGTCGCGCAACGGCTCGACAGCACCGGAATCGTCCGGCAACGGCAGCTCCATCGCCGTCCGGAACGGGTTGAGGGTGATCGCCGCCGCGTGCACGACCTGTACATGACGGGCGATCAGCCGGTTCCGCGCCGCCGTGAGGTCGGTGTCCGCGGCCAGCTCCACAGCATAGGCGCGCACCAGGTCGTGACAGGCGTACCGTCCCGGCCGGTGCTCGGACAGCAGGTGCGCCGCGCCCAGTTCGGCCAGGGCCCGGCGGGCGTCGGCCGGCGCCGTACCGGCGAGTGCCGCAGCGTCCGCGCCGGTGACATCCGGTCCGGGATGCGCGGCCAGCAACCGGAACATCCGCCGGGCCGGCTCCGGCAGCGACCGGTACGACCAGGAGAACGCCGCCCGCACGTCGGCGTCCAGTCCACCGGCGCCGTGGTCGAGTTGCGCCGCGATGTCGGCAAGCGAGAACGTCGGGTGTACGACGCCCCGCGCGGCCACCAGAGCCAGAGCCAGCGGCAGCCGGCCGCATGCGGTGACGATCCGGGACGCCGCGGCGGGTTCCGCCGCGATCCGGTCGCCGCCGAGCCGTCCGGCCAGCAGGTCCAGCGATTCCCGCGCGCCGAGCGGGTCCAGGGGCAGCGGGACGGCGTCCTCCGCCGTCACCAGACCGGTCAACTGCCGGCGGCTGGTCAGCACCGCAAGGCAGCCGGGCGGCGGCAGCAGTCCGCGAACCTGCTCGGCGTCGGCGACGTTGTCCAGCACGACCAGCACCTGCCGCCCGTGCAGGGTGCGCCGGTACATCCAGGCCGCGGTCTCCGGCGCGGACGGCACCTCACCGGCGGGCACCCCGAGCACCCGCAGCAGGTGCCGCAGCGCCTCATCGGCCGTCACGGCCCGGCCTGGATGGAAGCCACGCAGATCGAGGTGGATCCGGCCGTCCGGGAAACGGTCCGCCGCCCGGTGCGCCCAGTGCAGCGCCAGGCTCGTCTTGCCCACCCCGGCCATCCCGCTGATCACCACCGGCCGCCCGCCGGCCGCGACCTCGTCCAGCCGGGACAACTCGCGGGTGCGGGCCACGAACGATCGCTGCGGGGACGGCAGCTCCAGCGGTGCGGGCCGCCGGGCCGGCACCGGCCGCCGCCGCCGGTCCTCCAGCCGGTCGCGGACCTTCGTCAGCATCACGGTCTCGGCGCCGGTCGCGCCGAGGATCCGGATCAGCGTGTCGAAGCGGTCCGCGGGCGGCAGGACCCGGCCGGTGAAGTACTCGCCGACCACCCCGTGCGACCAGCCGGCCCGCTCGGCGATGTCGCGGTAGGACAGTTGTTTGCGGCCGGTGCGCCGGGCCTGGCGCCGGCGCAGCCTCCCCAGGACCTGCCCCAGATCGGCCGGCGTGTCAGGGTCAGAAGGCAAGCCCGGCTCCTCGGTCGGCACAACGGCCCCCGAGCCTATGTCACAGCCACAGCGGCAGCCGTCCGGTCAGCCGTTGCTCGGCCAGTACCGCCGGGGCGACCCGCTTCAGGTGGTGTACCAGTGCGTTGAGTTCGGCCCGGAGCCGGTCCACTGCGGGTCCCGGCGACAGCAGCTCGCTCTGTGCGAACGCCTCGCCGGCCGCGTCCGCGGCCGGCGGATAGTCGCGCAACATGGCGTATGTCTGCCCCCGCAGTCGCAGCGAGTTGGCCAGCTCGTAGATCGACACACCGTCGGCAGGATCCCGCACGGCACGTCGCAGCCGCACCGCCTCACCCGTCTCGGCCAGCATGTGCTGCAGTATCGTGCGGCCGACCGCCGAACCCGGTCCGGGGCCGGACAGGTCCGTCAGGCGGGCCGCGGCCCGATTGTGCAGCACCGTGCTCCTGGCCCGCAGCAGGCGCGGATCGGTGGCGTCCCGGGACCAGCGGTCGGCCTCGGCGAGCGTGACCAGGCCCTCGTCGGTCAGCCCGGCGGCGAAGCACGCCTCGGCCAGGTCGGTGGCGGTCACCACGACCTCGGCGGCGATCTCCTCGTTCCCGGAGGCGGCGCCGGACAACAGCGTGCGCCCGGTGTCCAGCGCCCGGCGGCCGACGACGAGCGCCGCCGGAAGGTCGTCCTCATACAGATCCAGGAACAGCCGCCACCGGGCACGGAGCAGCAGGCGCTGGGCCCGGCCGGCTTCGGCGGGCGCCGCGGCCGGGCCGGTGACCGCGCGTTCCAGCATCTCCTCCGCCTCCGCGTACCGGCCGGCGAGGATCAGCTCGGTGCCACGCTCCATCAGATCCCCGCCGGTGTGCGGTTCCCGGAGATGTGCGGGGGGCGCCACGGGCCGGGCGGTCGGCAGTCCGGCCACCTCGGTGATCATTTCGGCTCGGTCCTCGGCACGGCGTGCCGCCTCCTCGTCGCCCTCGCGCCGGTCGATCTGCGCCTTGACGCACAGCGCGAAGACCAGCGCGGCCTGCACCCGGTGCGGCTGATCGGTGAAACGCAGCAACAGCGCCAGGCCGGCCTCGGCCGCCTGGCGCGCCTCCGCCGGCCGTTCCTCGACCAGCCGGCGGGCGCCCAGCACGGCCAGCATCAGACCCAGTTGGGGCCCATGGATTCCCGGATCCTGCGGAACCAGGCCTTGGAGTTCCGCCGCATGCCGGTCGGCCTCCCCGAGCGACGGCGGTGTCCGGCCGCCGATCCGGTCCTCGAGATCGAGCGCGACGACAGCCAGCGCGAACGCCTCCATCAGGTCCGGCACCCGGGCGGCCGGGTCCGGCACGGGCGGCGGCGGCGGATCGAGGTACACATGCGGAATCACCGGTGACACCGGCGGCTCTTGCCGGTCACCACGGCGGAACCACGCCAAGGTCGGACCCCCTCCACGAACGAGATCGAGCGACGGCCGGCAGGTCCGGTACGTACGGTGGCCGCCCGTGTTCCCGCGCCTGCCGGGCGGGGTGACCTGCCGCCGGAAAGGTACCGTCCGGCGGCCCCGGCCGGGCGGGTGCTTCACCTCCGCCGCACCCCGGCACAACGCGGGGGCCAGCGTCGATGTGACGATCACGGTTCCGGCGAGTGTCCGATGATGTCCAACGCGGGGCCCTCGTCTCCGGAGCGGTGGCCCGCGATGTCGTACCCCTGGCTTAGCCTTCGGGCATTGATCGATCGGGGGGTGTCATGCGGCGGTTCGTTCTGCCCGACGAGGACAGCTGGGTGCTGCCGGCGTCCTGGCAGCAGGGTCTGCTTCCCAGGCGAGGTGGGCTCGCGGTGCCGGCCCCGGCGGCCGGTTCCGACCCTGCGGGGCGGCTGATCGGCCATCTGGCTTCGGCGGGGGTGGCGCGACGGATCCAGCGCCGGCTGGGCCGCGAGGTGGTCCACGACCCTGCGCTGCTGGCGGCCGGCCAGCGGCACCTGCGGACACCGGAGGACGAGTGGGAGCCGACCGGCATGGCGGCCGCCGGTCTCATCGCCGCCGACCCGCACACCGGCTCCGGGGCGCTGCTCGCCGAGCTCTGGGCGGCCGGGCGCGGCGCCGCGTTCGCCGCCGAGGTGGTGCTGGAGGCCTGCCGCCTCCACGTCGGGGGCGCGTTCTGGTCGGCGCCGCCGGCCACGGCGGTCAGTTTCGAGCGGCTGTGGCGCGGTGACGACCTCACTCACGTGGTCACCCTCGCCCGTGCGGTGCGGCCCTGGCTGGCGGCGGCGTCCGGCGAGGAGTGTCAGCGCGCCGAGGCGGCCCTCGCCCGCGTCCGGACCACCCCGGCCCAGCGGATCCTGACGTCCTTTCTGCTGCCGGCCCGGCTCGACTGGGTGGACGAGGACATCGCCGCCGCCGCGGGCTGGCTGGCCGACGAGTCCGGCGGCCCGCGGTGGTCCCGTGCCGACCACCGCCACATGACCGGGATGCTGCTGCTCGCGGCGAGCACCACCCGGCACCTGGAGCAGCTCTCGGGGGTCGCTCGGCCGCACCAATTCAGCAACGAGGCCGTCGGCGAGGTGGGCACCGTCCTCGACGGCGTCGGCCCGGCAGCCGCGGCGTTCCTTGCGGACCGGTTCTACCGCGACCTCTTCGGGCTGCGCGAGACGGAGCCGGTCCACCGGGACCGGGTCCGTGCGGACGGGATCGGCCTGCTGGCGGTGGTTCCGGACGACGCGGCTTTCCGGGCTCTGCTGCGGGAGACCCTGGACGGGCCGCGGGTCCGGCCGGGGCTGCTGCTCAAGTCCGGCGCGCTGACCCGCTTCCCGCTGCGGGCGTTGCGGCTGCTCGCCGAACGCGACGGTTCCCTGTCCCGGGACCTCTTCGGAGGGCTCGTGCTGCCCCGGCCCGCCCTGCTGCCGCACCTGCCCGCGCCGGTCCGGGCCACCGCCCAGGCGCTGGTCGACACCGATGGCGCCGGCCTCGGTGCCGGCTGGGCGGCCCTCCTGGACCGGGCCGGCCCGGGCGACGACGGCCCGGACGACAAGGGCCCGGCCGATCCGCTGCCGGTCCTGGACAGCACCGACGACGAGAAGCGGGCGGTGACAGCGCTCGCTTCGATCCCGTCCCCGGACGCGTTGAGCCTCGTCGTCGACCGGCTCGACAGACGGTATTTCCGGGCAGCGCTGCTGGCGACGGCCCAACGGGACCCGGCCCTGACAACGCGGGTGCTGACGGCGAAGGCCGCCGCCGGCGTCGCCGTCGCCGTCGGGTTGCTGCGCAACCACGTGCTCAACCATCCCGGCACGCTGGCCGTCCTCGATCCCGCCGGCCGTGCTCTGGCCGAGTCGATCGCCGGTGGGCGGGCCACGACGGCGCCCCCTCCGGCGGGGCCGTCGGCTCCGGTGCCGCCGGTGCTCACCGGGCCGCCGCCGGGGGCGCCGGTGCTGCCCGAGTGGCTGGTGATCCCCCTGCTGCCGGCGGTCCGGCTCCGCGAGGGCGGGACGGCACTTCCGCAGGCCGCGGTGCGCCGCCTGTGTGAGCTGCTCGCACTCTCCACGACAGCGGTCCCGCGTCCGGAGATCGCCGAGGTCCGCCGGCTCGGCGACGCCGGCGACCTGGCCGCGTTCGCCTGGACGATCCTGGAGCAGTGGCAGGCGGCCGGCCACCCGCCGAAGACCAATCTCGCCCTGCCCGCGCTCGCCGCGTTCGGTGACGACGCCACCGTGACCAGGCTGACCGCCCGGTTCACCGAGTGGAGGTCCAGCGTGTGGGTGCGCGGCGGGATGGACGTGCTGGCCGCGATCGGCACCGATCAGGCTCTCACCCACCTGGAGCGGCTCAGCCGCCACGCCCGGACCGAACGACTGCGATGGCAGGCCCGGGCCCACCTGGCCGCGGTCGCCGCCACCCGTGGCCTGCGGCCGGAGGAGATCGCCGACCGGACGGTGCCCGGCCTCGGGCTCGGCCCGGACGGGCGGGCGGTGCTGGACTACGGACCCCGGCAGTTCACCGTCGATCTCGACGACCGGCTGCGCCCCCGGCCGGCCGACGGGGACGGAGACTGTTCGCCCTGACCGCACGGGGCTGGCGGTTCGGGAGCGAGCGGGGGTCGCTCGAGCGGGACTGGCCCGCCACCCCGACCGTGCGGGTCGTGGTGGAGCCTCCCCTCTACCGGGCGGCCCAGGACGAGCCCGTCACCCTGACCGAAGACCAGCGGGCGCCTACCGTCCCGCCGACCCTGTAGGGCCGTCCGGCAGCGGCCCGTCCCCTGCCGTCGGCTCACGGAGGCCCACTGGACGACTGTGTACAGAATCGGCCCATGACGAAGCAGGCACTCCACACGCTCACCTATCTCGGGCGGGCCTTCGACGTGACCAGGGTCCACGGCACCGGCCTGTTCGACCCGCGGGAGCACGGTTACCAGCCGGCGATGGACGTGAGCTACTGCTGGCACGGCTTCCTCTGTGGATACCGGGTGGCCGGCACCACGCTGATGCTGGACGAGCTGCGGCTCTTCCCGGCTGCGGAGCCGCCGGCCTTCTTCGGGGTGCGCCCGCAGCCCTCGCCGCACGGGTGGGTCGACTATCCGGCTCTGCGGGCCGGCGTGCCGTTCACCGGCACCCTGCTGCTGGGCCGCGATCAGCCGCCGGACCTCTCCGGTCAGACGATCGTTACGCCACTGGCCTGGACTTACGCCGAAGTGTTCGAGCTGACGTTCGAGGAGGGCCGGCTCACGGGCGCCCGTGATCGATCCGCCGAGGGCCCCGCAATCCGCGAGCGCGGCGAAGAGGATGCGCCGCAGCGGGAGCCGGTCTCGATCATCGACATGATGCGGGCGGCCGGCATCGATCTGCCCCCGCCCGGCGAGAGGTGATCCGTGCGATGAACCGAAACCCTGACCGGTGCTCACATCAGTCAGGGTTTCGTGGTGCCGGACGGACCGGATGCAGCCGGCGAGCCAGAGGCCCCAGCCGTACCGGACCCGGTCGCGCCCGGAGGGGTCGCGGACGGTCAGGGTGAGGTTGGTACCGCTGGTGCGGAAGGCCCGCCCTCGCGGACGAGGACGGGTCCGATCGCTGTCGCCGTTGTCGCGTTACGGCTTGGGGAGCAGGCAGCCCGAGACGGTCAGGTCGATGGTCCGGCTGCCGTTCAGGCAGGTGGTGAACCAGTACGTCTGCTGGCCGTAGCTGCGGTTCGGCAGCACCGTGACCACGCCGCTCGCGCTGACCTCACACGGGTTGTTGAGCGTGCAGCGCCCGCCGTCCTCGTTCCCGGTGTTGTTGATGCCGATCAGCTCGCCGGTGGCGGTGCTGACGATCGGCGACCCGGACGTTCCGCCGATGGTGTCGCAGGCGGCGTCGTACCGGATCGAGTCCTTCCACGTCCACGTAGCCTCGCGCAGCGTGGTGACGAACCCGTCGATCGAGCAGTTCCACACCCGCTTCCAGTAACCGGACGGGATCCCCATCGACGTCCCGGCCGCCGGATGCGCGGCCGAGATGGTCAGCGGAACCGCCCGGTACGACGAGGACAGCGCCGCGTACGTGGTGTTCAGCCGGTAGAGGGCGACGTCGGTGCCGGTCATCGTCGCGTAGATCACCCGGTTGGCGCGCACTCGGACCACCGAGCCGCCGGAGCTGTTGAGCAGGGTGCCGGTACGGCTGCTGGCCGCGTTCTGGATGACCCGGCCCGCGGCGATCGTGCCGCCCTCGTAGCAGTGCCCGTTGGTGAGCATCATCGCGCTGTCGGTGCTGACCGAGGTGGGGAACCGGACGAGCGAGGCCGAGCAGTTGTTCAGCGCGATGGTGTTGGCCAGCGTCACGGCGACTGCGGCCGGGGCCGGCGCCGGGGCGGCCGCCCGCACCGGTGCCGGGCCGGTCAGAACGCCGGCGACGGCCGCGAGCGTGGCGGCCCCGAGTGACAATGCTCGACGAAAACGCACGAAGGCTCCCCTGACTGCGGGGCGGCGGCCCCGGTACGGCGATGTCTCTGGCGTACGCACCGTCCCACCGGGCATTCATGCGTGTCAATTATTCAAAGAACCACTGATACCGGCCTTATGGAAACCCTGTCCCGTTGGCGGCGCAGTCGCCCCCGTGATCGTCGGCGGGCTCCCGTGTTCCGGACCGTGCGGCCAGGTCGGTGACCTCGCCGACGGCGCTGGTCGCGGTGAGCGCGGCGGCGAACAGTACGAGCTGGTTGACGATGCTGAGCGAGACGAGCAGCCCGACCGTTCCGGCGACCACCTGATACGTAGGGTTGGTCTCGACGCCCTGGACGTACAGCCGGCCGAGGGTCTTGAGCAGCTCCAGCCCCGCGGCGACGACCAGCGCCGGTCCCACGACGCGGCGCAGCGGCATGCGCAGCCGTGGCAGGCCGGTGAGCACGGCGGTCGACAGCACGGTGTTCATCCCGACGCCCACGGCGAAGCCGACAGCCGTCAGCATCCACCGGCCCGCGGCGTCGTCCGTCGCGGCGGCCAGGCGATTGGCCACGGCGACGGTGACGAATGCCGTGGCGAGCGACGCCACCAGCAGCAGGCCCAGCCCGATCAGCACCGACAGATCGATCAGCAGGCGTGTCAGGAAGGCGCCCGGATACTCGACGAGCCCCCACACCTTGCGGATGGAGGACCGCATGGCGTCCACCCAGAACCATCCGGTGATCGGCAGGCCGAGGAAGGCGATCACCCCGACAGTGCTGCGGGACGTACGCAGCGACGCCACGTCGAGCGTCGGCAGGTTCTCCGCCAGGTAGTGCTGCACCACCTGCTCGACCGCCGGATCGTCCAGGACGAACCCGAACACCGCGTACGCGAGCATGGCCAGCGCGAACGTCGCGAAGAACGCGTAGTAGGTGACCGCGGCGGCGAGCCGGCCGCCGTCCGCCCTGTCGTAGAGCACCGCCGCCCGGACCAGGTGGTCCAGCCAGCCGATACGGTGGCGCGCGCGCCGCCACGCCGTGGCGGTCACGCCGTGCGGACCTCCGTGCACCCCGGTCTCCTCAGATCTTCCCGCACCGTCCGGTGCCCGCCCCCAGGCGATGCGAAACCAGCCCGGTCACCCCTATGTGGACACCGAGCGGTCCGCTGGGGGGTGCGGTGGGCGCGGATCGTACGCTCCGCCCGTGACGAAGCAGATCGACAGCAGCCGTACGGTCTCCGGACTGTTCTTCCCGCCGGCCCTCGGTGAACGACGCGTGCTGCACCCGGGCCGGTGGCGCCCGCTGCGCGCCCTGGGCTGGATGGTCGGGCTCATCTTCGTCGTCGCCCTGGCGTACGGCCTGTGGACCGACGCCGCCGGCTCGCTGTTCCCCTCCGAGGGCGCCGGCCGGTTCGCGCTCCCGGCGATCGGCGCGCTGCTGGCGCTCGCCGCGTACGCCGTGGCGGTACGGCTCGGCGAGAACCGCCCGGCCGGTGAGATCGCACCCGGCCCGGCCCTGGCCGGAACCGCCGTCGGTGTCGTGATCGGCGTCCTGCTGATGGCGATCGTCATGGCGGTCCTGGCCGTCACCGGCCTGTACGACATCACGTACCTCGGCGCCGCGCCGCCCTGGGAGGCCGCCGGCGCCGCCGTGCAGGCCGGCGTCGTCGAGGAGCTGATCCTCCGGGCGGTGATGTTCCGGCTGGTGTGGCGGGCGTTCGGGCCGTGGGTGGCCGTCGTCGTCTCGGCCGTGGCCTTCGGCGCCGGTCATCTCGCCAATCCGGACGCCACCATCGCCACCACCCTCTGCATCGCGATCGAGGCCGGCATCATGCTCGCCGCGTTCTACGCCCTCACCGGGCGCATCTGGGTCTCGATCGGTTTCCACATGGCCTGGAACTTCACCCAGGGGTACGTGTTCGGCGCGGCCGTCTCCGGCGGCGCCTTCACCGACACGATCGCGCGCAGCGTCGCGCGGCCCGACGCGCCGCAGTGGCTCAGCGGCGGCCCCTTCGGCCCGGAGGCTTCCCTGCCGGCCCTGCTGCTGTGCACCGCCGTGGGGACGGCCGCCCTCGTCGCGGCATGGCAGCGCGGCCGTTTCCGCCCCGAACCACGCCCGGTTCCGGTTCGCCCATCAGTGCCGGAACTGCTCCGCGACCAGCCGTAACCGGTGTGACAGCTGCGCCAGTTCGGTGGCCGCCGCCTCGGTCTGGGTGGCCGCCTCGTGCGTCAGCGTCGTGGTCCCGGCCACCCGGTTGATCGAGTCCGTCACCCCCTCCGCCGACCGGACGGCAGTCGCCACGCTCGCCACGATCTGGCCGGTCGACTGCGTCTGACGTTCCAGCGCCATAGAGATCGAACGCTGCAACTCGTCGATACGCCCGATCACCTCGCTGATCCGGCTGATCGCCTCGAACGCGCCGGCGGTGTCACGCTGCATCGCCGCCACCTTCTCGGTGATGTCGCCGGTCGCCGACGCCGTCTCCTGGGACAGATCCTTCACCTCACCGGCCACCACGGCGAACCCCTTGCCCTGCTCGCCGGCCCGGGCGGCCTCGATCGTCGCGTTCAGCGCGAGAAGGTTCGTCTGCTCGGCGATCCCGGTGATGATGCTGACCACCGCCGACACCTCCTCGCTCGAGGTGCGCAGCCGCTCGATCGTGTCGTTGGTGGTCTCGGCCAGCACCACCGCCTCCTTGGTGACCGTGTCCGCCTCGGCGACCGCTGTGGTGATCTCGTCGATCGACGACTCCAACCCACGCGCCGCCGACGTGGTGTCGCCGACACTGCTCGTCACCTGGCCGATGTCCTGACTGGCGCGCGACGCCTCCGACGACGCCGTACCGGCGCCCTCGGACAACTGGCGGCTCGTCGCGGTCAGTTCCTCCGAGGCGGCGGCGACCGCGTTGGCGTTGCCGGTGATGTCGTTCATCGCGGTACGCAGCGATGCGACGATCGCGTTCAGGCTCCGGCCCAGCTCGGACAGCTCGTCGCTGCCGGACAGCGACGCGTCCACGGTCAGGTCGTACGCCGCGATCGAGCTGGCCGAGGCCAGGCTCCGGTCCATCCGTGCCGCGATCCGGCGCGCCAGCACGAGAGCCGCCCCGCCCAGCACCAGCGCCGCCAGGATGCCGACGATCAGCGTGAGGCGCTTCGCCTGCGTGGCCACCGACGACGCCTGATCGTACGACTGCTGGACCTGCCCGGTGATCGCGGCGTTCAGGTCGCTCAGGGCCTCCGCGGCCTTCGCATCGACCGCGTCGTACGCCGGCCGCGCGGCCAGAGCCGCCTTCCGGGTCGGATCGGAGGCGACCCGGCTGGCGAGCGTCACCATGCGCTGTCCCGAGGCGATCAGGTCGTTCAGCACGGCGAGGACCGCGTCGGCCTTCGCGCGCATCTCCGGCATGTACCGGATCACGTCGTCGATACCGATCCGGGCCTGAGCGACGTTGACCCCGAGCTGATCGAGCGCGGCCTGACGTTCTGTCGCGTTGTTGGTGACCAGCGTCGCCAGCACATTGCCCCGGAACAGCGCCCGCGCCACGTCGGCCGACTGCGCCGCCTGCCGTGCCGCCGCCGCGTTCCGGGCAGCGATCTGCTGGTCGGCGATGGCGGAGACGCCCTGATAGCCGATCGCTCCGGCCACGATGACCAGGATGAAACCGGCAACCGCCAGGACCACGATCTGACGCCGGATGGTGAACCGCACGGATGCCTCCCTGTTCGGCACGCTAACCGCCACCGGTGGCCTCCCGGGACCAATCCGGCTAAGAACTCGGATCGGGCCGCCGATGGGGCGTTGGCGAGGTTCGCACGGGAGGCGTCATGCGAGTTCTTTCCCTGCTCATGGCCGCCGTGGTGACCATGGGTTCGGCAGTCGGGTGCAGTAGCGACGACGACACGTCCGGGCGGCCGATCGACCGGCTGGCCGAGGCACGGGCCGCCCTTCCGCCGGAGATTCGCGAAGCGGGCACGCTCGTCGCCGGAACCGACCCGACCTTCGAGCCGATGACCTTCAAGAACGGCAACGACTACGACGGCCTCGACGTCGACATCGCCGAGGCCCTCGCGGGGAAACTCGGCCTGACGATCCAGTGGAGGACCGTGTCGTTCGGTGATCTGCTCGGCCAGGTCGAGAAGCACGACATCGACATGTCCATCTCGTCGATGTTCGACCGGGCCGAGCGGCAGAAGAAGGCCGACTTCGTCAACTATCTCAACGCCGGCACGTCCATCGTCGTACCGAAGGGAGCCGGCGACATCGGCGGCATGCCCGGTCTGTGCGGCCGTCGCGTCGCGGCGCAGCCGGAAACCGTCTTCGTCGAGATGGCCACCGCCCAGAAACGCGCCTGCGGCCGCAGAGCCCTGACCGTGGTGCCATCGAACAAACCGTCCGCCGACGTGAGCGAGGGCCGGGCGGACGCGGCCCTCAACGACTTCCCGATCGCGGCGCTGGACGTCGAGAAGATGCCGAATCTGGAGCTTTCCGGCCCACAGATCGAGGCGATCCCGTACGGCATCGGCATCGCCAAGGACCGCAAGGAGCTGACGTCCGCGGTGCAGGCCGCGCTGTACTCCCTCATCGACGACGGCGGCTACGACGCCCTTCTCGCCGAATGGAAGGTCAAGGAAGGCGCCCTGCGGACCGGCGCGATAAACGGCGGCGCGTGACGGCGTTTTCACTCGGCGGTGTCCGCTGAGTGGTGGCACTTTCGTGGAAACCCCCGAACTGCTAACTCCGTATGGCGGTCATCTGCATACTCTCCGTGAGAATGGGTATCGACCAGCCGGGAGCGACCGTGCACCAACTACAAGTCCGTCCGGAACGCAGCGATGCGCCGACATGGGGAACCGACGACGTTCTGACGTGGGAGACGGATCCGGGCACGCCGCCGCTGCGGCGCCCGCCGGTCTTGCGCCCGAGGCCGGAACTGGGGCGCGCGCCACTGCCGGTCGACATCGTCGAGCAAGCGCCGGCCCATAGCGGCCAACCTGGCACTCCCGAGTTTCGTTACTGGAACCTGGCGGAGTCCCTGCGCCGCGCTGCGGACTTCTGGGGCCCGCTGATGCCGCCTTCGACGACATGGCATCGCCAGGTCGGGCGAAGCCTCCGGGCGATCCTGGACGACGGCGATGATCTGAACGCCTACTACGACCGCCAAGGCCTTCGGTTCCACCACCACACCCTCAACGGCGTTACCGTGTACTCCGGAGAAAGCCCGGATGTGATCTGCCACGAAACCGGTCACGCCGTACTGGACGCCATTCGCCCTCAACTCTGGAACGTCCAGAGCGCCGAGGTGGCAGCCTTTCACGAATCCTTCGGAGACATCAGCTCCGTCCTGTCGAACCTGCTGTTGCCGTCCCTGCGAAAAGCAGTGATCGTCGAGACGGGCGGTGACCTGTCGCGTTCGTCCCAGCTCTCTCGGCTGGCAGAGCAACTGGGCTGGGCCCTTCGCCAGCGGTCACCCGGCAGCGTGGACGCGGATTGCATGCGCAACGCCTCGAACAAGTTCTTCTATCAGGACCCCATGTTCCTACCGACTTCGGCTCCGGCCTCGGTGATCTCCCGCAGCCCGCATTCATTCTCGAGAATCTTCACCGGCGCGTACCTGCGGGCGCTCGGCGGCATCTACGGGGACCAGGATTCCAGTGGCCCCGACGCCTTGCTCAAGGCTGCCCAGGAAGCGGGCCGGCTGCTGGTCGGCGGCGTGCGGAGCGCGCCGATCGTTCCCGCCTACTTCGCGTCGGTGGCCGCCCACGTGATCCTCCGGGATCGGGAGTCGAACGGCGGAAGGTACGGTGATTCCCTTCGCCGGGCCTTCCTGAGGCACGGCATTCTTTCGCCTCAGGACGTCGGGGTTCTCTCCGAAGCAGTGGACGGCGAGCGTGGAATCGTGAGCGGTGCGGGTGCGGAAGCGGGACAGGAAGCCGCCGGGCCCGTCATGCATACGGAAGACGGCCAGACGTTCGGGCTCGACCGCCCGTTGTCGTTCGAGCTTCCCGCCACGGCCAATAGGTTCGGCGTAGCCGCCGAAGAGAGGTCGAGCAATGCGGCGAGGTGGTCGGGGATCGCATTCGTGGAGGACCTCTTCCGTCGTGACCGCGTGGCCACACCGGCAACTCGCTCCCGGCGCCGTTACACGCACGAGATCGTCGAGGGTGAAGAGGATCTACTCCTGGTCCGCCGCTTGTTCGAGTGAGCTCACCGGGGGTAAAGATTGAGGATGAGCTCCGACGGACAAAGCGGACAGCAAAGAACGTCAGGCCGGGCATCAGAGCCTGACACCACAGACCCCCATGAAACGGATGAGGCACGGCGGTACAAGGAAGACCTTGTGGCACGAGGTGAAGCTGTTCCGGAAGGGACAGCTTTGCCCCCAGGGGCGACCCACACGACAACGACGGATGAAGAAGGCGGAACCGTCGTACACCGCAAGCGTTTCTCTATCACTTGAATCGCGTGACCGCCCGGAGATTCTCACTCTCGTTCCAGAAGGGCTGATCCGCCCACGGCACCCGCAGCGCGGGTCAGCTCGCGGCGAAGCATTCCGATCGCACACTTCCGGCTTTGGGGATGGTCAGCAGGATCTCGGCGGTGGGGATGCGGAGGCTGTCCTCGGACGCGACGTCGTAGAACACCGTGGTGCCCGCGGCCTGCCCGAGGTACAGAAGGCAGCGACGGCTCGCCAGGCCGGGTTCCCCGAGCGGTCGCGGCTTTATCCAGGTCACGTCGGCCGGCACGGCTTGAACCGCGAGGACCGGCAGTCGGCCGGCAATCTTGAGGTGGATGTTGCGGACCGCGTAGCCATGCTTGGCCTCCGTGCCGAAGGCCCAGGCGAGCATCGGCAGACAGGCCAGGACCACGGCAAGCGACGCCAATGCGCACCTGCGAGTCAGGCGCAGCAACGCCGTGCGTCCTGGCAGTGACGCCATGGCCCGCCGGCGGCCGGCAATCGCGTGACGCAGAGCGCCGATGACAAGCGCGGCCATGACCGTCACCATGGTGAGCAGAATCGTCAGCTCGGCGGTGCCTGCCAGCTGGCCGCCGAGGATTTCGAGATAGCCGTAACCGACTTCCTCCGGAGTGGCGTGGAGTTGAAGGTAGAAGAAGACGTACGCGAGGCGTAGTGCGCCGAACAGAAGAGTTCCGACTATGCCGAGCAGTGGCGCCGCGTACTTCACGGTCCAATCCAGGGCCGCCGAGCCGCCGTGCGGTACGGGCCGCACGTCCCCGGTCCGGCGCGCTGTCCTCAGCTTCAGTTCTTGATTTTGAATACGGCGCACTGCAGGTCGCACTCATGCTCCCCTGCGGCGATCGGCTCCACCAACAACACGTATGTACCGGATTCGAGATCTTTGGTCGCTACCCAGCGGATGATGCCTTCGCCGTTGTTGTCGGCCGTCACCGGCTCCAGATCCCTCCGGAGTCGCAGCTTCCCGCCGCGCTCTTCACCGTAGAGACTAGCGAGCACCGGGGAGCCCGGCGTGCGCCCGACCGCCGTGCCGGTCACGGCCTGTCCTGGGCGGACCTTGAAATCATACGAAAAGTAGACGCCGATTTCCTTGGCCGGCTTCACCACGATCGAACCGGAGGCGCCGACGGTGTGCGCGGCGGTCACCGTGAAACGGTAGACGCCGGGACGCTTGAAGATCGCTCCCGCGTCCTCGCTGTGCCAGAACCACTGCAAGCCGCCGTCGACCGCCGTAGTCGCCTTCGTGGGGCCCTGAGCCCGTTCGCCGTCGGGTCCGAAGACCTGCAACCGCGGCGCATCGCTCGATTTGAATCCCTTGAAGCAGAGCGAGATCTCCTCATACCGCTGGACTTTCATCGGCGCAGCTACGTCCCCGGCGCGCAACCATGATGTGCAGTCGCCCGGGACTCCCCCGAGCCCGAACAGGTTCCAAATCCAGCCCGGCCGGTGGCGCTTCGGTTTATCCGATTTGTTCACCGCCGGCGGCACGGTGGCGCTTTCCCCAGACGCCCGGGATTCAATATCACAGATATTCGGGACGGCGAATATCGGCACGGCGGCAAAGGCAAGCGCCTTGCGACCGTCCAGACGGAACAGCATGCGTCATCGACCTCCATGCGGTCGCCCTGCGCCAATGAATCTGCACGACAATTGTCAGGGACCCGACCGCGTGCCGGGCCGAAAGGCGCCGCCGGCCCCCGAACAGGTGACGTGCCCCTGCCGCGACCGGGCGAAGCCCCAGAAGTCGGCCAACCGTGGATGCCTGGCAGCTCCCGGTGGCCCGGTAAAGCCGTCAACTTGCCGCTCGGGACGTAGCGGCGCACCTTCAGGTCAACGACCGCTCGGGTGTCCGGCCGAAGGCGAACTCGAAGTCCCATGGGCTGGGGCCGACGCTGTCATGCGCTTTGCGGTGTGCTTGGCGTACGGCTCGCTGTGGATGGATCGCCTCGTTGAGGTGAGGACGGCATGCTCGTTCCGTGCCCCCGAACCGGAAACGGCAATCTACCAGTGACTACCGGTAAAGTGCCGTTGACCCACGTCGGGCTGACGGGATTTGCACCTATGAACCCTTGACGTCCAAAAACCCGAAGACTTCGGGCATGGCCGCTTTCGTGATCCGACTTTCCGCACATCGCTGGAAGGTGTAATCGATCCTGCGAGAAACGGTAATGCCGCTACGGCTTGCTTATCCCCCCGAGCCGTCAGACTTTTCCGAGTCCAGCGTTCTCACACTTACTGTTTCCGCGTTGAAGATCTGGATTCCACTCGGATAGGTCCAGGAGTTAGCGCCGAAGGTGTAATTCTCGCCAACAACGAAAGAGTTCTTTCGTTGAACCACAAGCGGCAACACCCACGTGCCGATACCCATCGCTTCGCACTCGATCCTTAGCTTTATGGGCTGCTTGGCGTACCGCTCTCTCCATGACTCCGTTTGGCCGGACTGCTCCCAGTAAGGGGATTGCTGCTCGCGCAGTAGGAGGATCCGATCCTCCCCGAGCGGGAGCGCGAAAGCTGCGGTCGACCGACCGTTCTTGTCGGTGCCTTCGGCGCCTTCCTTGAAGCGGTACGGACCCCACACGTGCGCTTGTATATCGGCCTGACTGACGCTCGACTGCACTACTACCTGCCGACCGACGTCATCCCGAAAGGACACCTTGACGTTGTCAAGCTTGCTCAAGTTAAGAGGGCCGGCGAGTTGCAGGCGAAGGACGACGTGGTTCGGGTTTTCCTCGTCTAAGGTGGCCTCGAACTGCGGACGAAGTTCCGCCAGCTCTCTACGTCTCTCAACATCGCTCAACGCTGCGGTCGCGACCGCCGATCGGTGCGATGCCTTCCATGCTGCGACTGCAACACCGAGAGCTCCGGCCGCAGCCGCAAAGCTGCCCACGGAAGCCAGTGCTGAGATTCCTGCTGCGTCCACGATCGCTCAGGTTACGGCGTAGACCGCCTTGAGCCAACCGGACGCCATACGCGGATGAGTTGATTGCCTCGCCTCGTTCCGTACCGATCGCACGCTTGCACGACACCGGACCCACGTGGCACTGCAGGTTTTCGCCGGCGGAGCACCATCGAGTGACACCACTGACAGTAGTGACACCGCGTTGACGACTGGCGACCGTCTCTTCGAGAACAGCCAGGCGCAGGAAACATCCTTGTCACCGCCGCCGTCGATGATCTTGATGATGATCGAGCAACTGAAATGAGCGTTCGACCAAGAGCGGAGTTGCCGATTTCTGGCTCGACTTGATCAACGCCGGCCTCGCCTACAGCCGGAGATCTTCAGGTGAGGCCGGCGTTGATGGTTTCCATCGAGGTTTGGAACGCCTCGATCGCCTGCGCTCGGTACTGCGGCTTCTTGTCGCCCTTCACGTCCGTGGTGATGTAGTCGAACTTCACGATCACCGAAATGTTGTCACCCATGACGGCCTGGAAGCGGAAGTTGTACTGGTACCCATGGATGCCGTTCTTGCAGGGCTTGGCCGCGCACGGCAGCTCGTCCGTCAATGGATCTGCTTGGTCGAGGGTGAGCAGTTCCTCCGCGGCTTCGGGCGTGTACTTCGGTGAGGGGATCGTCTGCATCTCTTCGTCTGTGTATCGACCGTAGTCGAATCTGGCACGACCGAAGACAGGCACCTTGGCAGCAACGTCGTGGTACTCGCCGACCGGCTCGATGCCGCACAACGGCACATTGGTCGCCCCTACTGAGTAATGGAACGCGGGACTGTACTGGACTGTCCCGTTGCCAGGCAGCGTCACCGTCCTGCCCAGCGCTTCACAAACCGCGGCGAGTTCGGCCTCCGAGGCCCGCTGGACACCGGCTGCCGCCGCGGACGCCGAGGGCGGCGGCTCGGATGGCGGCTGAGACTCGACAGCTCCGGGTTCAGCTGACGAGTCGCAGCCCGCCAGCAGAACCATGGCCACGGCACCGGTCATCACTCGTCTCATCATCGAGTCGCCTCCGTCTCGTAGCCCTGCCCGCTGGTGTCGTTGTCGCCCGGGATCGTGTCGTTGACGAACCAGGGGCCCCCGGGATGGGCACCTTCCAACCGCTGCGGTCGGTGTCCCCCGCCCAGTCACGAGCCTGGCCGGGAGCGGGGGGTTCGTCCCAGTCCGTCATTGCGGAGTCGAGGGCGGCCCCGGCCTCCGTATCGGTCGCCGCGTAGAACTGCGCCGCCGTCTTGATCTGCTCGCCCGCGAGATAAAGGCGTCCGCAGGCGGTCCTCAGATACTCGCCGTACTCAACGACCATAGCCTTGACCTTCGGATCAGCCATGCCTTCCGATCCGTCCGCAGTGGCCAGCGAGGCGTCAGCTGCCTGGACCGCGGCGATGCTCGGTATGAGCTGTTTCTCGTAGATCGCCGCGCATTCGAAGCAGGTGTCGGCGAGTTCCAGGACGTCATCGATGCGGATATGAAAGTCAGCGCTGACGACTCCCGCCAACACTTCTCAAGATGGCCGGCGAGGCGCCGCGCCACCGGCACATGGAGCCCCGGATCGGGCCTACGGCATCGCCCCGCCAGGAGAAGACGAGCGGGACGAACGCGGTGGGGCTCCAGCACTCCACCAACTCGGCACCGCAGTCGCTCAGCAGGCCGATCCGAAGCCCTCGCCGCCGGAGTTCCGCCAGGACGCCGAGCGCGTAATGCCACGGCTTGCGGAGGCGGGCATGACCGCTCCGGTGATGCGCGAGCGCGACGGGGAGCTGCGCGGATGACGGGTTCGCTCCGCAGGAAAGCGCCACCACCCTCAGCATGCTCTCCGTTCCGCCGAGGACCCCGATGGTGCGCTCGCCGAAGCCCCCGGCCAGCGCCTCCCAGAACCTAGGCCGGTAGCCGCCGAACAGCTCGCCGGTGCGGTGCGCGAAGGTCTCGCGATACTCCTCGGCGCAGGGGTCGGTCAGCGTGCCGACGTAGCCGAAGATCACCGCGCGCATGATCCACACACTGACGCGCCGGAGACCCCCGTGGCACGAGGGCCTCCGGCGAGGCGGTTCCGTGTTGTGGATCAGGTTGCCGTTGTCCGCGACGTCGCTCTGCGAGCCGCTTATTTCGCTGGCGCGTTTTGCGGCGCCGCATTCCCCCGCGGCTTATCCGGCTGGCGTTTTGTTCAAACCCAAACCACGCAGGACGTTGTCGCGGTTCGCGTTACCGCGCAGCGCGGTCAAGGAATTCAAGCGGCCCAGCAAAGTCGTGGAAGATGCCGGGCATTTCAAGTCCTGAATCGCCGACAAGGTCTTCTCAAAACGTTGGATACGGCTTTCAAGGTCCGTTCCACTCGGAAACTCCGCATTCTTGAGCGCAACCTGCGCGTTCACTTGGGCCTGAGTGGGCGGGCAGCGACCGGGAACATTCACCCCGGTAGGGCCAACGCGGTCGGCCGTCGCGTTCGGATTACCCGGGCTGAAACCCAGCGCCGGCACCAAAGCGTCGACGTTACCGGAACTAGCTCCGGCGTTCCCCGTCGCCCCACCCCCGGCCGCGTCACCGGATCCTGTGGCGGCGGCTCTATCCGCTGGCGTTTCGTTCAAACCCAAACCACGCAGGACGTTGTCGCGGTTCGCGTTACCGCGCAGCGCGGTCAAGGAATTCAAGCGGCCCAGCAAAGTCGTGGAAGATGCCGGGCATTTCAAGTCCTGAATCGCCGACAAGGTCTTCTCAAAACGTTGGATACGGCTTTCAAGGTCCGTTCCACTCGGAAACTCCGCATTCTTGAGCGCAACCTGCGCGTTCACTTGGGCCTGAGTGGGCGGGCAGCGACCGGGAACATTCACCCCGGTAGGGCCAACGCGGTCGGCCGTCGCGTTCGGATTACCCGGGCTGAAACCCAGCGCCGGCACCAAAGCGTCGACGTTACCGGAACTAGCTCCGGCGTTGCCCTGTTCGGCGGCCTGGCCCATCCCCGTGCCGACCGCGAGCGCCGAGCCGAGCAGCGCTGCGGCGGCACCTCCAATCACCAGCTTGCGCGTCCGGCTGCTGACTCCGCGTCGATACATGCACGGCCCCTCTTCGTCTCGGTACTGCTTGTGCCGAGATATACGAGCAGTGATGTGGCAGTAGTTCATGACGCTGAGCAAGCTTTCCTTAAAGCTTCTTTAACGTTACTCCCGAGGCGTGCAGCCGCCAGCATCGTCGCGCCCACGTCCGCGCGGCCCAGCTACGCCACAGCGCCGAACCCCTACAACAGAGCGGCGATCCGCACGCCGACCTGTTCATCACCACCAAGAACGGCCGAATTGGTCGTCGCAGTGCCAACGCCTCTTCTGCCGGCCCTTCTCAAGAGCCCTCACCAGCACCGAGGTGCCGTTCGCTCAGGACCAGAGAGGCGAGAGGGGAGGCCGACCGAGTTGTCGCTCGCGCCTTCCAAGGTCCGCAGGACTGCCGCCGGCCGAAGTCCATCTGAAGGCCCGGTCGGCAGTAACACTTGCTTTTGGCGGGTTTCGGTACCAGCGGTCAAGGTGCGCTACGGATCTTCCAGGTCTTGAGGGTGGCGATCGCCCGCTCGCCGCGGGCGCGGATCTTGGCGTGCGCTCGGTTGACCGTCTTCTGCCGGCGTGACAGCTTCGGCCGGAAGCCGCGCCGCTTGAACGGGGTGCGCACGCTGCCGCGCGCGCCTTGGTAACTCTTATCAGCGAAAGTCGTGACGTCTGCGCTGGTCAGCGCGTCGATGATGCCATGGCGGCGGGCAGCGGTCAGGTCGTGGGTGGCGCCGGGCAGCGCAGCCGAGGCCCAGACCAGGCGTCCGAGTGCGTCAGCGATGACCTGCACGTTCACGCCGTGGCGCTGGTGCTTGCCGGAGTAGTACGGCTTCTGATCAGCGACGCGGTCGATCGGGATCAGGGTGCCGTCGAGGATCGCGTACGCCGGCAGCCGGATGCGCCGCATGGCCGTGTCCAGGTCCTCGGCCGCTGCGCTGAGCAGGGCAATCGCTTCCTGAACGTAACGCCAAGCAGTCGCAATGCCGATCTCGAAGCCGGCGGCGAGGCGAGTGTAGGTGTCGCCGTTGCGCAGATGGGCCAGCGCCAGCAGAGCCTGGCGGCCGGGGTTCAGCCGCCGCCATCGTGATCTGCGCTGCTGGCGGTGGCTGCGGATGCGCGACCGCGTCCGGCGATGCCGAGCTTTTCCCACCGCATGATCAACACCAGCGAGGCCGCCTACGGCCGGACATCTTCAGGTGAGGCCGGCGTTGATGGTTTCCATCGAAGTCTTGAACGCCTCGATCGCCTGCGCTCGGTACTGCGGCTTCTTGTCGCCCTTGACGTCCGTGGTGATGTAGTCGAACTTCGCGTTCACCGAGACGTTGCCCATGACGGCCTCGAAGCGGAAGTTGTACTGGTATCCGTGGATGTCGTTCTTGCAGGGCTCGGCCGCGCACGGCAACTCGTCGGTCAAGGCATCCTCTTCATCGAGGGTGAGGAGCTCCCCCGCCGTCTCGGGCGTGTACTTCGAATATCCGACCTTCCGCATGTCCGCGTCTGAGTATCTGCCGTAGTTGAACCCGGCCCGGCCGAAAACAGGCACTTTGGTGGCCACCTCGTAGTACTCGCCGTCCGGTTCGATGCCGCACATCGGCGCATTCGTCGCGAGCACTGTGTAGTTGAACTCGGCAGCGTATTGGACGGTCGTCTCGCCGGGCAGCGTCACGGTCCTGTCCAATTCGTCGCAGACCGCCTTGAGCTCGGCCTCCGTGGCTTGCTGGGCAGTGGACGCTGCCGGGTATGGCGACTGGGCCGGCGACGGAGGCAGCGTCCTCGGCTCGTCCTTGCCAGGGTCGGTTGACGAGTCGCAGCCCGCCAGAAGAAGCGTGGCGACGATGCCGGTCATCGTTGCTCGTCTCATCACCGGTTGGCCTCCGTCTCGTAGTCCTGGTCGCCCGTGTCGTTGCCGCCGGGGGTCGTGTCGTTGACATACGGGGGCGCGCCCGGAATGTGTACCTGCCAGCCGCTGCGATCGGTGTCGCCTGCCCAGGCGCCGGCGTGACTCGGAGCGGGGGGCTCGTCCCAGTCCTGCATGACCGACGTGAAGGCCTTACCGGCGTCCGAGTCGGTCGCCGAGTAGGCCTGCGCTGCCGCCTTGATCTGCTCGCCCGCAAGATAGAGGCGCCCGCATGCGGTCCTCAGATACTCACCGTACTCCGCGACCATGGCCTTGACCTTCGGGTCGGCCATGCCAACAGAGCCGTCCGCAGTGGCCAGTGAGGCATCGGCCGCTTGGACGTCGGCGATCTTCGGAATGAGCTGCCGCTCGAAGAACTCCGCGCATTCGTAGCAGGTGTCGGCGAGTTCCAGGACGGTGTCGACGGCCATGTGGAATCCGTCGTCCCTGCCGCCGGGATCGCCGGTGGCGGTGTTCTCGGTCAGGTCGTACAACTCCAGGTTGAAGCTGTGGTAGCCGAAGACGGTGTCGCGGAGGCTGTGGATGCCATTGTTGTAGTCGTTCTCCCGGTCGAGCAGGTCGAAGGCTTGCTCGTCGAGATGGTTCCAGAGGGCGGTCATCACCGCCTCGACGTCGTGGGCGTACGTAGTTTGCTTGATTTTCGGTGCGAAGTTCTGCCCGATGATGCCGATGAGCTGGACACTGGCACCGAAGGCTCCCAGAGGAGGGTTCCAGCCGCCGGCGATGCTGAGCGCCGTGCCCATTCCCTGGAATGTCTGCCAGACGGGGTTGAGGTCGGTGGTGATCTCTTTAGTCGCATCGAGTGCCTTGCCGGCGTCGCTGAGGATCTTGAGCGAGCCGGACCGCATCTCCTGGATGATGGTGCCTCGGGCACTGTAGAGGTTGTGGAGGCTCGCGGCGATCCCCGCCTGGTTGTGCAGGGTCGGAGCGATCGAGGCGAAGAAGCCGCCTTTGAGTTTGCCGGCGGCCAGTCCGGTCCAGCCGACGAACCAACCCGCATCCCGACCGTCCTCGCCGATGAGCTTTCGGATCTTGTTGCTCAGATCGGCATTGCTTGCGGGCGTGAAGCCGGCGTCGGAAGGCGCGGACTCCAGGCCCAGCGGACCGCCGATCGCAATGAGTGCCTGCTGCGCTGCCTCGATCGCGCGCTGGTCATGCCTGTCGAAGTGCGGCAGCTTGCCGAGAACCGCGGTGCCTTCGGCGTACGCCCAGTACTCGACGTGCTGCATGATCGAATTCATGCCACAGGTGATCTCGCTCGGCGTGGCCACTTCGACGCCGTTGCGATCGGTGACCGTGATCGGCGGGTAGCCCATCTCCGGGCTGAAGGTACGGCCTGGACAGGAGGGAACGCCGCCCTGCTGGCCGCCCTGCACCCACTTGATGACCTCGCACGAGCCCCAGAACAGATGGACCTGGCTGATCGGATCCCAGTAGTCCCAGAGGTCCGCCCCGTCATAGGGATGCTGGTAGCGGTGGAACGCAGTCCTGAACGAACCGCCTTGCCGGACAGCGGTCGCCACCTCTTCACGCCAGCGCTTCGTCAAGGCCTTGCGGAACGCGTTCACCTCGGCTTCGAGCGCGGCGTAGAAGTTGGTGTCATAGATGATGCCGCCGGCCACGTCGTCCTCCCCGTGATTGCTTCGTCTCCTCCTGGCTGGTCACGTGCCAAGCGCCAGCGATCGAGGAATGCAATTGTTGATCTGACTGAAGCTGTTCTCCACGAGCCAAAACGTCACCGATCATGAACCGCTGCCACCTGGCTGGGATTACGGCCCGCGACTCAACGCCGGCTGTTCTCTTGGTACCTGACCACCTCCGAAGCACGAAGAGCCCAGGGATATCCGAACCGGCAGAGCCGAACCAGCCGGTACCGGAAGACGGACTCTCCGATCAGCGCTGTCGTAGCTCCTCGATGCGGTACACGCCGATGGCGAGCCCTGGGTTCACTGCTCGCTCATGTTCCGCACGAAGTCGGCACAGACGAGGGGAGTCGCGAGATCAGAGGGCCGCGGGCGAGATGCGTCCGCCGCCCTTGGCTCAGCCCCGGGTCATGATCGGCGGCTGACAACCGGTGATCAATGATGACGATCCCGCCCGCCGATTCGGGTGAATCAGGGGTTTTCGGGGGACGGTTCAAAACTCAATAGGCCAAAACAAAAGCCCTGACCAGCATTCGTGCTGGTCAGGGCTTTTCAATGGTCGGGCTGACAGGATTTGAACCTGCGACCCCTTGACCCCCAGTCAAGTGCGCTACCAAGCTGCGCTACAGCCCGATCCCGCCCGGAGCCTCAGCCCCGCGCGACATCTCCTAAAGACTACCAACCTCACCCGTGGGCTTTTCCGCGACCCCCCGGCCCGAGCTTCTTGCGGGGTTTCACCGAGATCTCGATGGGTGTGCCCTCGAAGCCGAACTCCTCGCGCAGCTTGCGTTCGATGAACCGGAGGTACCCGGCGTCGAACGGGCCGGTCGTGAAGAGCACGAAGCGGGGCGGGGCCGCGCCGGCCTGGGTGGCGAACAGGACGCGGGGGGCACGGCCGCCGCGGACCGGGTGGGGGGTGGCCTGGGTCAGGGCGGTGAGCCACTGGTTCAGGGCGCCGGTGGGGACGCGGGTCTCCCACGAGGCCAGGGCGCGGCGGATGGCAGGGGCCAGTTTGTCGACGGCGCGACCGGTCTTGGCGGAGATGTTGACCCGTACGGCCCACGTCACCCGTTTGAGGTCGCGGTCGATCTCCTTGTCCAGGTAGAACCGGCGGTCCTCGTCGACCAGGTCCCATTTGTTGAACGCGATGACCAGGGCGCGGCCGGACTCGATGACCTGGGTGATGACGCGCTGGTCCTGTTCGCTGATGACCTCGCCGGAGTCCAGCAGGACGACGGCGACCTCGGCGGCTTCGACGGCGCCTGCGGTGCGCAGGGAGGCGTAGTACTCCGTGCCGGACGCCTGGTGGACGCGTTTGCGCAGGCCTGCCGTGTCGACGAACTGCCACACCTCGCCGGCCATCTCGACCAGGCTGTCGACCGGGTCGACGGTGGTGCCGGCGACCGAGTCGACGACCGCGCGCTCCTCCTTGGCGAGACGGTTGAGCAGGCTGGACTTGCCGACGTTGGGGCGGCCGACCAGCGCGACACGGCGGGGGCCGCGGGGACCGCCCTCGGTGACCGGCGGGGTCGGCGGCAGCGCGTTGAGGATGTCGTCGAGCAGGTCGCCGGAGCCGCGGCCGTGCAGGGCGGAGATCGGGTGCGGCTCGCCGAGGCCCAGGGACCACAGGGAGACGGCTTCGAGTTCCAGGTTCTGGTTGTCGGCCTTGTTGGCGACCAGGATGACCGGCTTGTGGCTGCGGCGCAGCATCTTGACCGCGGCCTCGTCGACGTCGGTGGCGCCGACGGAGACGTCCACCACGAAGACGACCACGTCGGCGGTCTGCACGGCGATCTCGGCCTGGGCGGCGATGGCGGCGGCGCGGTCGCGGGCGTCGGGTTCCCAGCCGCCGGTGTCGACGACGGTGAACCGGCGGCCGCTCCACTGGGCGTCGTAGGGGACCCGGTCGCGGGTCACGCCGGGTTTGTCCTCGACGACCGCCTGGCGGCGGCCGATGATGCGGTTGACCAGGGTCGACTTGCCCACGTTGGGGCGGCCGACGACGGCGACGACGGGGACGGGGCCGGTGAATTCCTCGGAAGGCGATTCGCCCCCGAAAGAAGAAAGGTCGAACCCTCCTTCGAAGTCGTTGAGGTCGAGGCCGGCGGGAAGCTCAGTCACTTACTTACCTTGCTGTTCAGCAGATGCAGGAGGTGGGCAACGACCTCGTCGATGCCCATGCCGGTCGTGTCGACCTCAAGGGCGTCGGACGCCTGCTTGAGCGGGTCGACGGCCCGGGTGGAGTCGAGTTCGTCGCGGCGGGCCAGGTCGGCCTCGGTGGCGGCGACGTCGGTGGCGTCCTCGGCGCTGCGCCGGGCGGCGCGGGCGGCGGCGGACGCCGTCAGGTAGACCTTGAGGTCGGCGTCGGGGGCGACCACGGAGGCGATGTCGCGGCCCTCGACGATGATCCGCGGGTGCGCGGCGATGATCGCCTGCTGGAGCAGGACCAGGTGTTTGCGGACGGCCGGGACGGCGGCGACCGCGGAGACGGCGCCGGTGACCTCGGCGCCGCGGATCGGGGCGTCGACGTTGGTCCCGTTGGCGGCGAAGTGCGGGGCGAGGGGGTCGGTGCCGATCGACAGCTCGGTCTCCAACGCGATCTTGGCGATGGCGTCGGGGTCCGCGAGGTCGGCGCCGGCCTGGAGGACGGCCCAGGTCACCGCCCGGTACATGGCGCCGGTGTCGAGGTAGACGCCGTCGACCGCGGTGGCCAGCCGCCGGGAGACGGTGGACTTGCCCGACCCGGACGGGCCGTCGACGGCCACCACGCACTTCTCCGGCCGTTCCTGAAGCGCCACCGTTCCTCCTGAGGGTCTCCGGCAAACCAACCCTCCCATTGTGCCCGGGTACGCAGTCATCGACGAACCGGGGCTCGTCCAGTATGTTACTGGCAAGTAACTAAGGAGGCCTGCCATGCCGACCCTGGACCGCCACGACGACGTCTACGTTCTCGACCTCGGCGACGACGAGAACCGGCTCCACCCCGACTTCATCACCACCGTCAACACCCTGCTCGACGACGTCGAGAAGGCCCCGGCCGCGCTCGTCACCACCGCCACCGGCAAGCACTACAGCCTGGGGCTCGACCTGGACTGGCTCGGCGAACACCCGGAGCAGCGGGTGGCGTACGTCATCTCCGTACAGCAGCTCCTCGCCCGCCTGCTGACCCTGCCCATGGTGACCGTCGCCGCCATCGGAGGCCACTGCTTCGCCGGAGGCGCCATGGTGTCGCTCGCCCATGATCTGCGCGTGATGCGCGCCGACCGCGGCTTCTGGTGCCTGCCGGAAGCGGACATCGGCCTGCCCTTCACACCCGGCATGAGCGCCCTCATCCAGGCCCGCCTGACCCCGCAGAACGCCCACGAGGCGATGGTCACCGCCCGCCGTTACGGTGGCGCAGAAGCCGCGGAACGCCACATCATCGACCGGGCGGTCGCCGCCGACGACGTGCTGCCGACCGCGATCGCCCTGGCCAAGGCCCACCTCGGCAAGGCCGGCGATGGGCTCGGCACGATCAAGGCCCGTCTCTACCCTCAGGTTCTCCAGGCGTTGCGGTCACCCCAGATCTGACGGCGGTACGCTCCTCCGGCTGAGTGACCGTTTTCGGACGGCTCCGGGACACCGCGACCCCGGCCAGGCACAGCGCCCCACCGAGCAGGGTCAGCCAGCCGGGGATCTCGTCGAGCAGGAGCCAGGACATCAGGACCACCACGGCGGGTACGGCGTACGTGGTGGAGCCCATCTTCCCGGCGGTCGTGCGGGCCAGCGCGTACGCCCAGGTGGTGAACGCGATGGCGGTCGGGAAGACGCCGAGGTACACGACGTTCAGGGTGATCGTCCACGGGGCGGACCGGACGTCCGCGATCAGCTGGCCCGCGAACGGGAGGCAGGCGACCGCGCCGATCACGCAGCCGAACGTGGTCGCCTGCAGCGCCGTCGCGTGCTTCAGCGCGGGTTTCTGGGCGACCACCCCGCCGGCGTAGGTGACCGCGGCGATCAGGCAGAGCACCACACCGAGTACGGAGGAGTGACCGCTTCCGGACATCGAGAGGCCGACGATCACGGTGCCGGCGAACGAGACCGCGATCCCGGCGAGCAGGCGCGGCGGGAAGCCCTCGTGCAGCAGCCAACCAGCCAGCAGGGCCATCACTGCCGGGCCGACGTTCACCAGCATGGCGGCGGTGCCGGCATCGACGAGCTGCTCGCCCCAGTTCAGGGCGACCATATAGAGACCGAACCAGATCACCCCGGAGATCAGGATGCCGGGCCAGGCGGCCCGCGGGGGCAGACCCTGGCGGCGTACGGCCAGGAAGATCAGCAACGTCACGGAGCCGGCGAGCAGCCGGCCGAGCGCGAGCGATCCCGGCGAGAAGTACGGTGCGGCGGCCCGGATCCCCACGAACGCGGACGCCCACAGAACGACCGTGACGGTGGCGGCGGCCATGGCGGCGCGCGAGGAACGTACGACATCTCCGGTCATGCCCGCCAGCAAACCGCGCCACGCGCCACCTCCGCTAGCGGAATTCGGACCTCGCGTCCCTCGTCGGCGTCAGCAGGCCTGCGAGAGATCGAGGCGCATGTGCGGCTCGAACTCCTGGAAGGTGCCCTTGCGCGATTTCTTGGCGCGGTACATGGCGAGGTCCGCCTCCTCGATCAGCCGCTCGGCGGAGCGGCCGCCGCTGTAGGCGATGCCGACGCTGGCGCGGGTGACGATGGTGCGGCCGGCGATGTCGTACGGCAGGCCGATGGAGTCGATGACGCGCTGGGCGATGTCGCGGGCCTGGCCCTCGTGGGCGATGCCGTCGAGGAGGACGGCGAACTCGTCGCCGCCGAGGCGGGCGGCCATGTCGATGTCGCGGACGGCGGCGCGGAGGCGGCCGGCCACGGCCCGCAGCAGCTCGTCGCCGGCGGCGTGGCCCAGGGTGTCGTTGACCTGTTTGAACAGGTCCAGGTCGAGGTAGAGCAGGGCGGAGGCGGCGGGGGTCGGGTCGGCGGCCAGGGAGTCCTCGACGCGCTGCAGGAACAGGCCGCGGTTGGGCAGGCGGGTCAGTGGGTCATGGTGGGCCTCGTGCACGGCGGCGAGCGTGTGCGCGCCGGTGAGGGCCAGGCTGGCCTGCTCGGCGAAGGCGAGGAGAACGTCCTGGTGGTCGGCCACGTCGGCGGAGCCGGTGAAGACGAGGGCGCCGGCGACGGTGCCCTCGATCAGGACCGGGGTGGCGAGGGAACGGTCCCCGGACGCCGGCCCGCATGCCGTCATCGCGTGGTGGGCGGCGTCGGTCAGGGCGGTGCTGTCGACGGGGGCGCCGCTCATCGACGCGACCGCGTCGCGGATGACCAGCGCCACCGTCACGTCGTCCAGCAGTTCGGCGGCGCCCGACGTGATCATGTGGAGGACGTCGTCGAGGGGGACCCGCTGGTTCGCCGAACGCTGCACGCGCAGCAACGTCTCGAGGAGGCGTTCCCGGCGTTCCAGGGCCTCCCGCACCTGGCGTTCCGCGGCGAGGGTGCGCAGGCTGCGCAGAGCCAGCCCGAGGACCCGGGCCATGCCCTGCAGCATCTGGCGTTCCTCGGCGGCGAACGGCTCGTCGGCGCGCGCGACGATCAGCCGGTCCTCGGTGTCGCGGTCGAGGGGCTGAACGATCACGTGCATCAGCCCGATGCCGGGGAGCGCGACGGTTCCGGGGAGCAGGCCGGTGAACGCGGACGGGGACGGGTTCCGGCCGAGGCCGATCGCCGCGGGCACGCCGTCGTCGCACACCACTGCCGCCACCTCGGCGTCGGTGGATTCGGCGGCACGCTGAACGGCGATCCGGGCGGCGCTGCCGATGGTTCCGGCGCGGGTGATGGCGCTGAAGAACTCGGCGAGCTGGAGGGTGGACCAGCCGGACATGGTCAGCCGACGGCGAGCGCGACGACGGTCAGGTGGTGCATGCCTTTGGCCTGCGGTTTCCGGACGATCTCGCCGTTGGACCAGAATCCGCCGTACGGCAGGGGCTCGATCGCGTCCCGCAGCCGGGCTACGGCCAGGTCGGTGCGGTCGGGGCCGAGCGCGATGGGCCGTACGCAGCAGTCGAAGACCAGCACCCCCAGCGGGTCGGTGACCTGCGAGACCGCCGCGACCGCCGCGACCGCCGACGCGTCGACGATCTCGTCGGCGTCGGCCTCCATGAACCAGACCATCGCGCCTTCCGGGGTGTCGGCGAGGCCGGAGAGGGACCGTTCGGCCGGGTCGGCGGCGAAGATGATCCGGATGTCCTCGCCGCTGCGGCGGGCCATCCCGAGCGGGCGTACCGTCGCGAACTGCAGGAACGCGTCCGGGTCGGTCTCCAGGCCGGGGGCGGCGCCGGTGCGGCGCAGGTAGACGTCGAGGGCCGGTTCGCCGTCGAGTTCGTAGATGGTGCCGGACTCGCTGCGGGTGACGACCATCGGGTCGCCGACCTTGTGCCAGCCGTGCGCGGCGGCGATGCCGAACGGCACGGGTGCGCCGAGGGCCGCGCCGAGCACCGCGTTCGGCATCAGCCGGACCGTCGTGCCGTCGCTGAAGAAGTGGAAGGTGCCGGTCTGGGTGACGTTGTCGCCGGCACATCCGCCGACGAGCGGCACGGAGGCGCCGGCGACGGTGTAGGCGCCGCGCACCATCTCCTGCTGGTCGCTGCTGCGGCCGTCGCCGAGCAGCAGCACGACCTTGTGTTCGCCGGCGATGTCGTCGAGGCAGGAGGCGGCGGTGATGCCGGCCTCGTACAGGTCGTCGACCTCGCGCGGCACCGCGCGGACCGCCGTGGAGTAGCCGCCGAGCGCGTTGACGACGACGCCCGCGCCGAGGCCGTCGGTGGTGTACTCCCCCGACGTCGAGCAGCCGATCATGAGCACGTCGCCGCCGGCTTCGGCGTGCACCGCCTGCGCCATCTCGAGGGTGGCGTGGGTCAGCGACGCGAACACCACGAGCAGGCCGGCTTTGCGCCCGCCGAGCGCCTCCCGGCAGGCTTGCGCGCCGGCTTCGGCAGGGTCCGCCGCCAGGCTGCGTCCGACTCCGAACCAGCGTTCTCCGGTCGCGCCCATGTCCGCCCCTCCGCCTGGCGGCCCGCCGCGCGTGCCGTCCGGGTCGACACATCGGCGATGCGGCGCGCCTCCTGAGGCGTTGCGGGAAAACACCTTTGTCGTACGGGCCACGCAGGGTCCCGTGCCTCGCGGCGGCTACGGCAGGCGTCACCTCACGACCGCCCCCGGGTGCGGGCCATGCATGCCCGTCCCAGCCGGGTCTTGAACTGGTCCAACCAGTTGACGGGTTGATGTGAGGGCGGGCACACTGCCCGTCATGACGTTCGCACCGCTCGACCGGCAATCCGTCTCCGATCAGGTGTTCGGCCGGCTGCGTGACGCCGTTCTCGGCGGCCGTTACGCAGCCGGCGACCCCCTCCCCAGCGAGCGGGACCTGGCCGCCTCCTTCGGCGTCAACCGGCACGCCGTCCGGGAGGCGCTGCGCCGCCTGCAGCAGCTCGGCCTGGTCAAGGTCAGCCAGGGCGGCGCCACCCGGGCCCAGGACTGGCGGGCCACCGCCGGCCTGGACCTGGCGATGGCGCTGACCCGGGCCGGTGACGTGCTGCCGGTGCCGTCGCTGGCCCGCGACGTGATGGAGATGCGGGTCAGCATCGGCGCCGACGCGGCCCGGCTGTGCGCCCTGCGCGCCACCCCGGAGGCGAAGGCCGCCGTGGCCGGGGCCGTCGAGGCGTACGCGGCGGCGGTTCCCGATCTGACCGCGATGGGCGTGGCCGACCTGGCCGTGTGGCGTCGGATCATCGAGGGCTCCGGCAACATCGCGTACCTGCTGGCGTACAACAGCCTCACCTCCGGCGACCTGGCCGTCGGCCACGTGCCGCCGCACCTGCGGGCCGCCGAGCTGCTCGACGTCGCCGCGCACCGCCGCCTCGCCGCTCTCATCGACGGCGGTGACAGCGCCGGCGCGGAGCAGGCGGCCCGGGCGCTGCTCACCCCGCTCGTTCCCAGCGCGAAGGCCGAGCGCTCGTGATCCCCGCCGTGCTCTACGCCGTACCGGCGTTCCTGCTCCTGATCGTCATGGAGTTCCTGTCGTTCCGGTTCCTGCCGGACGACGAGGAGCGCGGGTACGAGGCCCGCGACACCGCCACCAGCCTGTCGATGGGCCTGGGCAGCCAGATCATCGGCGTCCCGTGGAAGCTGGTCACGGCGGTCCTGTTCGCCGGCCTGTACGTGGTCAGCCCGCTGAAGCTGGACCCGCACGACTGGTGGGTCTGGGTGCTGCTGTTCTTCCTCGACGACCTCGCCTACTACTGGTTCCACCGGCTGCACCACGAGGTACGGGTGTTCTGGGCCGGGCACGTGGTGCACCATTCCAGCCGGTTCTTCAACCTGTCGACGGCGCTGCGGCAGAGCTGGACGCCGATGACCGCGCTGCCGTTCTGGCTCGGGCTGGCCGCGCTCGGCTTCCCCCCGTGGATGATCTTCCTGCAGCAGTCGATCAGCCTGGCGTACCAGTTCTTCCTGCACACCGAGCGGATCGACCGTCTGCCCAGGCCGGTCGAGTGGTTCTTCAACACGCCGTCGCACCACCGGGTGCACCACGGCTCGAACGACCCGTACCTGGATCGCAACTACGGCGGCATCCTGATCGTCTGGGATCGGATGTTCCGCAGTTTCGAGCCCGAGGGCGAACGGGTGATGTACGGGCTGACCACGAACCTCGAGACGTACAACCCGCTCAAGGTGGCCACGCACGAGTACGCGGCGATCTGGCGGGACCTGCGCGGCGCGACGAGCTGGCGGGACCGGGCCGGTTACCTCTTCGGCCGCCCCGGCTGGCAGCCCGCCGCATGATCCGCCGGATCTTCTTGGCCGTCGCCGCGATCGAGGTGATCGCGGTGGCGGCGGACTGGACGGCGGTGCAATGGGTCGCGAAACCGCTGCTCGGGCCGCTTCTCATCGCGTACCTGCTGCAACGCGGGCACCGTGACCTGGTCGCCCTGGCGCTCGTGTTCGCCACCGCCGGGGACATCGCCCTGCTCGTCGACTCCCCGACCGCGTTCCTGATCGGGATGGGATTCTTCCTCGGCACGCAGATCTGCCTGATCCTGGCGTTCCGCCCGTTCACCAGGATGTACCTGCTCGGCTACGGGCTGCTCTGGGTGCTGGCGAACCTGCTGCTGTGGGAACGGCTCGGTGATCTGCGCGTACCGGTGATGGTCTACAGCCTGGCGCTGACCGCGATGGCCGCGGCGGCAGCGGGGGTGTCCCGGCGGATCGCCGCCGGCGGCGCGTTGTTCCTCGTGTCGGACCTGCTGATCGGGCTGGGCGCGGCGGGTCTCCGGCCGCCGGCGCACGGCGTGCTGGTGATGACGACGTACGCGGCCGCGCTCTACCTGATCGCCACCGGGTGGGTGAGGGCCGGCCGGATTCGAACCGGCGTCTTCCCTCCTGACAAGATGGCGCGACGACCTCTGCGCTACGACCCTCACCCGATCGAGGAGTCTAACGATTGGTCTCGCCGCCCCCGGGTACGACCCGGTTCCATGGACGGTGAAGCGGAACTCCGTGAACTCGTGGCCGAACGGGTGGCGGCGGTGGCGGCGAAGGACCCCGTACCCCTGGCCGCACGGCAGCACCCGGACATCATCACGTTCAACGTGTTGCCGCCGCTGCACGCGCGCGGCAACGAGGCGGTCGAGGAGGCCACCCGGGCCTGGTTCGGCTCCTACGCCTCCGACATCGGCTACGAGGTACGGGACCTGAACGTCACCGTGGACGGTGACGTCGGGTTCTGCTCGTTCCTCTACCACGTCAGCGGCACCCTGAAGACCGGCGGCGAAGTCGACATGTGGGTCCGGGCCACGCTCGGCTGCCGCCGGATCGACGGCCGATGGCTGATCGTCCACGACCACGAGTCGGTGCCGTTCGACGCGGCCACCGGGAAGGCTGCGCTCGACCTACAGCCGTGAGGCGAGTTCGGTCAGCACCTCCGCCCGGCGCCGGTCCCGGTCCTCGCCGGACTTCTCGGCGGCGTGCCGGGCCTGGGCGGCGAGCATCCGGATCCGCATCGCCGCGTCGCGCAGCCCGTCCGTCGCGGGCAGGGCGCCGGCCAGCAACCGGATCACGTCCGGGTCGCCGTCGTCGAGAGCCCGGCCGACCGCGTCCGCGGTGACCACGGCGCCCCGGTCGATCAGGCGCCGGGCCAGGTCGGGCCCGACAGCGTGCGAGCCCACCCGCAGCGTGTTGACGACGGGGACGTTCCGGGCGAGCAGCCACTCGACGGTGTCCAGGCGCGTGCCGAGCAGGGCGATGTCGATCGCGGTCAGCCCACTGCGCACCGGTTCGGCCAGGTCGCAGCCGATCGCGGCGAGACGCTCCAGCATGCCCGTGTCCCCGGCCGCGGCGACCCGGTCGATCGCCAGCCGCCGCAACCTCGGGTCGGTGGCGACAGAGCCGTCGTCCACGGCGCCGCGCCAGTCCAGCACCGCGGACCGGACCAGGTCACGAAGCTTCGCGGCGACCTCCGGCTCTCCCTCCGCCAGCTCGTCGACGGCGTCACGCAGCTCCGCGCCGGTGTCCGCGTCGCCGTCCCACGGGTCGTCCTCCAGCGCGAGGCGCCCGAACAGCTCCGGCACATCGGCGGCCAGCGCGCCCCCGCGGTCACCCTCGGTCAGCTCCCAGCCCGGCGGCAGTCCCTGCTGCCAGTAGACGACGGCGCCGTGCGCCGGCCCGTCCGCGGTGTCCACATAGACCCGTTCCAGGTATTCGAAGCCACCGAACGGCAGGTATCGCAGCCGCTCGGCCCGACCGATCTCCGCCTCATGATCGATCCAGCCCCAGAGATCCTGATATCCGTCGGAATCGGGATAGAACAGCTCGGTGAACGAGATCTGATCGTCCAGCCGGTAGTCGATCGCGCCCCCGAAAGTGGTCCTCCACAGGGCGACAAGCCCCGGCGGGAGCGCGCCGGTGCAGCGGGCGGCCACCGCACGCAGCGTGTCGTCGTCGACCGGCGGCTGCGCGCCCAGGATCAGCCGGTTCCCGAACACGGCGATGCCGGCTTCGCCAGCGATCTTCTGCTCTCTCGCGGTCAGCCGCATCACCCCATGCTAGATCGATTTCCGGTACGCCGTACGCCTCCGGGGCTAGCCCTCACGGTGTCCGATGTGTCATGTTGAAGCCCCGCTGACCGTTCTCGAGGAGCCCCCCATGCCACCCGGCGACCTGCAGACCGATCGTCCCCACTCGGCGCGCATCTACGACTACCTGCTGGGCGGCAAGGACAACTTCGAGGCCGACCGGCGCGCCGCCGAACAGGCCCTCAAGCACACGCCGCTGCTGCCGATCTCGATGAAGGCCAACCGCCGGTTCATGGCGAAGGCCGTCACCCATCTCGCCGGGCGCGGCATCCGCCAGTTCCTCGACGTCGGGACCGGCCTGCCCACGTCACCGAACCTGCACGAGGTCGTCCAGCGCGAGGCCCCCGACGCGACGATCGTGTACGTCGACAACGACCCGCTCGTGCTCACCCACGCGCGGGCGCTGCTCACCCCGGTCGGCACCGGCGCCGTGTCCTACCTGGACGCCGACCTGCGCGAACCCCGCACGATCCTGGAGTCCGACGCCGTCCGTGAGGGCTTCGACCCGGCGCAGCCGGTCGCGGTCACACTGATCGCCGTCCTCCAGCACGTGATCGACGACGACGAGGCGCGCGACATCATCAGCCAGCTGATGGCCCCGTTCCCGGCGGGCAGCGCGCTCGCCCTGTCGGTGGTGACCATCGACAACGACGAGGCCGGCCAGGGCACCGTCAACACGTACAACCAGAACGGGGTTCCGGTCGCCGCCCGGCCGCGCGCCGGCGTCGAGGCCCTGTTCACCGGTTTCACCCTGATCGAGCCGGGCGTCGTCCCGGTCCACCACTGGCACCCCACGGCCGAGGACGAGGGCGTCGACGACGCCGCGGTGTTCATGTACGGCGGCGTCGCCCTCAAATAGCTCCCGCCCGCCAGCCGTCGCACAGACGGCCTTCGGACCCCGAAAACCGGCGCGAGCGACGGCTGAGTTCGCCGGCCGTCGCGCAGACAGCCTTCAGGCCGCCGGAAACCGGCGTGGGCGACGGCTCAGCTCGCCGGCCGTCGCCCAGACAGCCTTCAGGCCGCCGGAAACCGGCGCGAGCGACGGCTCAGCTCGCCGGCCGTCGCGCAGACGCCCTTCGGGCGGCTGGGAACCGGCGTGGGCGACGGCTCGCGAAGAGTCAGTGGGCGAGCAGGACCGGGATCAGGGCCAGGACGGCGGGGACGGTCTGGACGTAGAGGATGCGGCGGCTGGCGGTGAGGGCGCCGACGACGCCGGCGACGGCTACGCACGTCAGGAAGAAGACGATGACGGCGAAGCCGCCGCCGAGCAGGCCCCAGAACAGGCCGGCGGCGAGGAAACCGTTGTAGAGGCCCTGGTTCAGGCCGAGGACGCGGGTCTGGGCGGCGAACTCCGGCGTCAGGTTGAACGCTTTCCGGCCCTGCGGCTTGGTCCACAGGAACATCTCCAGGACCGCGATGTACACGTGGATCAGTGCCACGACCGCGGCGAGGGCGTTCCCGATGATCATCATGAGGTGGAGCGTACCGGGGCCCCGTACGGCTAGAGCCCGTAGGTTTTCCCGATGATGTCCCGCTGGATCTCGCTGGTGCCGCCGTAGATCGTGCTGACCAGGGTGGCGCGGACGTGGCGTTCCATGTCGTATTCGGTGGCGTAGCCGTACCCGCCCATCATCTGCATGCCGGCCAGCGCGACCTCCCGGGCGACCTCGGTGGCCTTCAGTTTCACCATCGAACTCTCCCGCGGGAGGACCTTGCCGGGGTCCCGGTCGGTGAGGGTGGCGACCCGGTGGACCAGCAGGCGGACACACTCGATCTCGGTGGCGAGGTCGGCGATCCGGTGGCGCAGGGCCTGGAACGTGCCGACCGGGCGGCCGAACTGCTTGCGTTCGCGGATGAAGCCGAGGGCGTCGTCGAAGGCGCGCTGCGCGGTGCCGAGCATCAGGGCGGCGAGGATGAGGCGTTCCACGTTGAGGCCGGCCATCAACTGCTGCCAGCCCCGGTCGACGGCGCCGACCACGGCGTCAGCGGGAACCCGTACGTCGGTGAAGTAGACGTCGTTGACCTCCTTGCCGCCCATCGTCTCGATGCCGCTGACCCGCAGGCCCGGGCTGTCGGCGGGGACCAGCAGCATGGTGAGGCCGGCGTGGTCGCCGGCGCTGCCGCTGGTCCGGGCGACGAGCAGGATCGTGTCGGCGAGGTGGGCGTTGGAGATCCACGTCTTCTGGCCGTTGATCACCCAGCCGTCGCCGGTGCGGACGGCCCGGCAGGACAGGTTGGCGACGTCGGAGCCGGCCTCCGGTTCGCTCATCGCGATCGAGTAGACGCGGCCGTCGACGAGCCCGCCGAGGACCGTCTTCTTCTGCTCCTCGCTGCCGGACCGTTCCACGGCGGCGGCGACGATCGCGCTGGTGGTGAAGCCACCGACCGGGGCCTGACCGTAGCCGACCCGCTCCAGGAAGAGGCAGGTGTCGAGCATGCCGGCGCCGGAACCGCCGTACTCGTCGGGGACGGTGATGCCGAGCCAGCCGAGGTCGGCCATCTTCTGGTAGAGGCCGGCGTGGTGCGGGGTGTCGCCGCGCTGCTCGCGAGTGCCGGCCTCGCGGCGGCAGAAGTCGTCGACAGCCTCGACGAAGGCCTTCTGCTCGTCGCTGAGATCGATGCTCATGTCATCACCTTCCTGGAGTTATTGCAGGTGAATCGCTACATTGACAGCGACCGTAACATATCAAATATCAAATCTTGGCAAGGGAGCCGTCATGGGTACCGCCACGGACGTCGTCGGCGCAGCCGCCGATCGGGCCCGGCCGGCCGCCACCTGGTGGGGCGGGCTGGGCTTCAAGGAGCGCAAGGTTCATCTGCTGGCCTGGAAGCGGCACATCGCCCGGCACATCGGGGAGCTGGCCGGCGTGATCGCCGCCGAGACCCGCAAGCCGCACGACGACGCGGCCCTCGAGGTGATGCTCGCCGTCGAGCACCTGGACTGGGCCGCCCGCAACGCCGCCAAGGTGCTCGGGCGCCGCAAGGTGCCGTCCGGGATGCTCGCCGCCAACCACGCGGCCACCCTGGAGTACCTGCCGCTCGGCGTGGTCGGAGTGATCGGGCCGTGGAACTATCCGGTGTACACGCCGCTCGGCTCGGTGTCGTACGCCCTCGCCGCCGGCAACGCTGTGGTCTTCAAGCCGAGCGAGCACACACCGCAGACCGGCGCCTGGCTCGCGGACGCGTGGTCGCATGCGGTGCCGGAGGTTCCGGTGCTGCAGGCGGTTCTCGGCGACGGGTCGACCGGGGCGGCGCTGGTCTGGGCGGGGCTCGACAAGATCGCGTTCACCGGGTCGGCGGCGACGGCGCGGAAGGTGATGGCGATCTGTGCGGAGACGCTGACGCCGCTGGTGGTCGAGGGTGGGGGCAAGGATGCGCTGATCGTGGCGGCGGATGCGGACCTGGACGCGGCGGCACGGGCGGCGGCGTTCGGGGGGTTCGGGAATGCCGGGCAGACGTGTGCCGGGGTCGAGCGGGTCTATGTGGTTCGCGAGGTTTACGACGCCTTCTTGTCCACATTGTCCGCGCTGGCGGTGGGGTCGTTCGAGATGACGACGCCGGAGCAGCCGGGGATCGTGCGAGCCCATGTCGAGGATGCTCTGGCCCGGGGCGGGCGCGCCACGGTGGGCGGTCCCGATTCCATCATGTCCGGATTTATCACCCCGGTCGTTCTGGCGGACGTTCCTGAGGACAGCATCGCGGTGACCGAGGAAACGTTCGGGCCGACGCTCGTCGTCAACCCGGTTGAAGACGTAGAAGAAGCTATTTTCCGGGCAAATGCCTCCAAGTACGGATTGGCGGCCTCGATCTTCTCCCGGGACACGCACGCGGCGACCGGCATCGCCCGGCGGCTGCGGACCGGGGCGGCGTCGATCAACGCGGTGCTCGGGTTCGCCAGTGTGCCGGCGCTGCCGTTCGGCGGGGTGGGCGACAGCGGGTTCGGCCGGATCCACGGGGCGGACGGGTTACGTGAGTTCGCCCGGGCGCAGTCGGTGACCCGGCAGCGGTTCAGCCCGCCGATGGACCTGATGCGCCTGGACCGCGACCCGCACACGATGGCCCGCGCCCTGAAGGTCTTCCGGCTGCGCCACGGCCGCTGACCCCGCGTGTCGATTTGGGGCGCGCATGACGGCCGAACTCAACACGCCCGCAGTGAACCCGGCGTGTGGAATTGGGGCGCGCATGACGGCCGAACTCAACACGCGTCAGGTGGCCCAGATGCCCAGGTCGTCGAGGTGTTTGACCAAGCGCTCCGCCCCGTCGGTGAAGTGCCTGGTCATCGCCGTGCGGGCGGTGTCCGCGTCGGCCGCGGCGAACGCGTCGAGCAGCGCCTCGTGGTCGGCGCGCATGCCGTCGCGCCAGCCGGGGTCGGCCGAGTAGACCCGCGCCGGGGTGTACCGGGTGGCGGTGTGCAGGAACCAGCTCAGTTTGCGGGAACGGGCCATCCGGTTCACGGCGCGGTGGAACTCGTACTCGTACGTCTCGACGTCGGCGGCCCGGCGCGCCCGGGCCACCTTGTTGTGCGCCACCCGCAGCTCGGCCAGCTGGGCCTCGCTGATCGCGGCCGCGACCCGGGCGGCCAGCTCGCCCGCGATGTCGCCCTGCAACTGGAACACGTCGAGGATGTCCTGACGGGAGAGCGGCGCCACCACGTACCCCTTGCGGGGTTCGAGTTCGACCATGTCCTCGCCGCGCAGGGTGAGCAGCGCCTCGCGGACCGGGGTGATGCTGACGCCGAGGCCGGCGGCCACCTCTTCGAGCCGGATGCGGGCGCCGGGACGTAGCTCACCGGACATGATCCGACCGCGCAGAGCGCCGGCGACCTCCTCGGAAAGCATGCCCTCCACCTCTCGCTTTATCGGCCGTCACCGTATCAAATATCAAAAAAGAAGGAGGTGACCCGATGCGGCTCGCAACGACGCTGATGTATGCCGGTGATCCCCGGGCGACGGCCGACGAGGTGGCCGGATGGGAACGGGCCGGCCTCGACGTGCTGTGGGTGGCGGAGGCGTACGGCTTCGACGCCCCGACGATCATGGGCTATCTGGCCGCGAGAACCGAACGGGTGGAGATCGGCTCGGCGATCCTGCCGATCTACTCGCGTACTCCGGCGCTGATCGCGCAGACCGCGGCGGGGCTGGACGCGATGTCCGGCGGGCGGGCGATCCTCGGGCTCGGGGCGTCCGGCCCGCAGGTGGTCGAGGGGTGGCACGGGGTCGCGTACGACAGACCTGTCGGCCGGACCCGCGAGATCATCGACATCTGCCGGGCGATCTGGCGTCGCGAGGTGATCGAGCGGGACGGCCTCTACCGTCTGCCGCTGCCTCCGGGGCAGGGCACCGGCCTGGGCAAACCGCTGAAGATCCTGACCCATCCGGTCCGCGACCGGATCCCGGTCTACGTGGCGGCGCTGGGCGCGGCCAACGTGCGGATGACCGCCGAGGTCGCCGACGGATGGCTGCCGTTCCTGTACGTGCCCGAGTACGCCGCCGCCGTCTGGGGCGCGGACCTGGCCGCCGGCGCCGCGAAACGGCCCCCGGAACTGGGCCCCCTGGAGATCGTGGCGGGCGGCCCTCTGGCCATCGGCGACGACGTGACCGGGCTGCGGGACCTGTTCCGCCCGATGGTCGCGCTCTACGTCGGCGGGATGGGCGCGAAGGGCCGCAACTTCTATCACGACGTGGTCAGCCGGTACGGTTTCGCCGCCGAGGCCGACCTCATCCAGGACCTCTACCTGTCCGGCCGCAAGGCGGAGGCCGCCGCCGCGGTGCCCGGGAAGCTGCTGGAGATGAGCAGCCTGATCGGCCCGGAGTCGTACGTGCGGGAGCGGATCGCCGCGTACCGGGAGGCCGGCGTGACCATGCTCAACGTGGCGCCGATCGATGATCCGGTGCGGAACCTGACGAAGGTCAAGGAGATGATCAGCTGACATGGGCCGTTACGACCTGGCGAAACGGATCGCGTCGCTCGATCCGGAGCGGGATCACCTGGAGATCTACCAGATCTCGTCGGGGCAGGAGTTCCCCTGGGACTACACCCGGGCGCTGGAGTTCGCGCTGTTCCGGACGTACTGCGTGCCGAGCATCTCGACGCTGCTCGCGGCGACCGGCGAGTTCCGGGACCGGCCGCAGCGGCGCTACGACGACACGGCGCTGCTGATGGGTGAGATGGCGGCACACGGGTACGACTCGCCGCGCGGCAAGGAGGCGCTGAAGGTGGTGAACCGGGCGCACGGCCGGTATGCCATCAGCAATGACGACATGCTGTACGTGTTGTCCACTTTCGTCTATGACCCGATCGACTGGTTGTCGGCTTACGGGTGGCGCGCTCTGCATCCCCACGAGAAGCTGGCGGCTTATCACTACTACCGTGCCGTCGGAAAGCGAATGGGTATCCGGGACATTCCGGACAACTACCAGGACTTCCTCGCCTTCAAGCTGGACTACGAAGTCCGAAATTTCGTCTTCACCGAGACAAATCGTGAGATTGGACAGTACACCGTCGACCTGTTCGCGGGGTGGTTTCCCCAGCCACTGCGGCCCGCTGTACGACTCGGCGTCCGCGGCATGCTCGACGAGCGGATGACCAGGGCTTTCGGCTTCGACCCCGCGCCGGCCTGGGTGGGCGCCGCCGCCTCGAAAGGCTTGCAGGCCCGGGCGTACGCGCTGCGATTCTTCCCGCCGCGCCGGAAGTCCATCCTCGGCGAGTCGAAGCGCAACCGGACATACCCCGGCTACCCGGGCGGCCTCCAGCCGTCCGACCTGGGCGCCCCTCCCCCGCCGGACGATCTTCCGGCCGCGCTCCGCCGGTCATCACGTCGGGGTCCGGAGGATATTGACATGCCCTGATGTATTGCCGTCCTTCGATACCTGGGGGTTTGCTGTGAGCACTCGACTCCCCCAGATCCGGAGGTCGTTCATGAGACGACGGTCCTTCTCGGTGTTCGCCGCGGTAGCGCTCTGCGTGACCGCGGCGGTCGCCGCCTCCGCCCCCGCCGGCGCGGAACAGTTCGACGCCGCCGCGGAATACGAGATCTACGACGTACGGACGGTCGCGCAGCGCAACGTCATCGCCCGCACCGGCGTGGCCATCGACGACATCGAGCACGGCGTCGCCACGGTCACCGCCACCGGCGCCGAGGTGGCCCGGCTCAAGCGGCTCGGCTTCACCGTCGAACCGGCGCTGCGCACGCTCGCGTTCCCGCCGGCCGACGCGGCCTACCACGACTACGCCGAGACGGTCGCTGAGATCAACTCGGTGGTGGCGGCGTACCCGTCGATCGCCAGCAAGCGGGTCATCGGCAAGTCGTACCAGGGCCGCGACATCGTGGCCGTCAAGATCTCCGACAACGTCGGCACCGACGAGTCCGAGCCCGAGGTGCTGTTCGACGCCAACCACCACGCCCGTGAGCACCTGACCGTGGAGCAGGCGCTGTACCTGCTCGGGCAGTTCACCAAGACGTACGCGTCCGACTCCCGGGTCAAGAACATCGTGGACACCCGGGAGATCTGGATCGTCCCGATGGTGAACCCGGACGGCGTCGAGTACGACATCGCGACCGGCAGCTACCGGTCGTGGCGCAAGAACCGGCAGCCGAACAGCGGGTCCAGCTACGTCGGCACCGACCTCAACCGCAACTACGGCTACAAGTGGGGCTGCTGCGGTGGCTCGTCCGGCAGCACGTCGTCGGCCACGTACCGCGGCCCGTCGGCGTTCTCCGCACCGGAGACCCGGGTCATCCGGGACTTCGTGAACAGCCGGGTCGTCGGCGGCGTGCAGCAGATCAAGGTGGCCATCGACTTCCACTCGTACTCGAAGCTGGTGCTCTGGCCGTTCGGGCACACCACCGCGGACACCACGACCGGCATGACCGCCGACCAGAACAGCACCTTCGCCACCCTGGGCCGGCAGATGGCGGCCACCAACGGGTACACGCCGCAGCAGTCCAGCGACCTCTACATCACCGACGGTGACTCGCTCGACTGGCTGTGGGGCACGCACAAGATCTTCGCGTACACCTTCGAGCTGTACCCGGGCAGCTCGGGCGGCGGCGGCTTCTACCCGCCGGCGAGCGTGATCCCGGCCGAGACGGCCCGCAACCGGACGGCGGCGCTGATGCTGGCCGAGGCGGCGGACTGCCCGTACAAGGTGATCGGCAAGCAGGCCACCTACTGCTCGTAGAACCGCTTGCTCCAGACGGCGAACCGCTCGCCGAACTCGGCCTGCGCGGCCCTGACGATCGCATTCGGGTCGTCGGTGGCCGCCAGGCCGAAGTTCTCCTCCAGCCAGGCGCGGTATTCGAGGTTGGGTTCGATGTCCTCGCCGGTGGCGAAGTGCACCTCGCCCCGGTAGACGTACGGTTCCCCGCCGGCGGTGAGCAACCGGAGCAGGTCCCGCAGGTCACGGCCGACCACGAGCTCGCCGCCCTCGTCACCGAAGATCACGACCGGGAGGGTCGCCAGGTCCTCCCGGTCGTCGATGCGCCAGAAAGCGTAGAACGAACCGCTTGCGCTGGCCGTGGCGAACGCGATCAGGCGGGACAGGAACGCGGGGTCCGTGGACCAGGACTCCAGGCCGGTGGTGTCGTTCCACCCCTCCAGCTCGAAGCCTAAGGAGATCCAGCCGTCACGGTCCTGGAACTCCTGGAGGAGGTTCAGCTCGGGAATGCTCACCGGCACCACGATATAAGCCACCCGGGATGTTTATATCCATCGATATCAATGGGACGCTCGGTGCACCCCGATCCGAGGAGAACCCACATGCGCAGATGGCGAACCCTTCTGGCGATCCTGGCCGCGGCAGTCACGGCGGCCACGATGTCCCCGAACCCGGCCGCGGCGGCCGGGGACCCGGTCACCCCGTACGTCGTCGGCGGCACCCGCGCCGCGCAGGGCGAGTTCCCGTGGATGGTGCGGCTGTCGATGGGCTGCGGCGGCGCCCTGTACAGCCCGACCCTGGTGCTGACCGCCGCCCACTGCGTCAGCCGGACCGGCGCGAACACGTCGATCACCGCCACCCTCGGCGCCGTCGACCTGCAGTCGTCCAGCCGGATCACCCGCAAGAGCAACTACGTCTACCGGGCTCCCGGCTACAACGGCAACGGCGACGACTGGGCGTTCATCCGCCTGGCCAGCCCGGTCACCGGCATCGCCACGCTGCCGATCGTCACGTCGACCGCGTACGACTCCGGCACGTTCACCATCGCCGGCTGGGGCGCCAACCGTGAGGGCGGCGCACAGCAGCGCTACCTGCTCAAGGCGACCGTCCCGTTCGTCAGCGACGCCACCTGCAACTCCAGCAGCATGTACGGCGGCGGGGTGATCGCCGCCGAGGAGATCTGCGCCGGCTACACCGCCGGCGGCGTCGACACCTGCCAGGGCGACTCCGGCGGCCCGATGTTCCGCCAGGGCGCCTCCGGCTGGGTCCAGGTCGGCATCGTGAGCTGGGGCGACGGCTGCGCCCGCCCGAACAAGCCGGGCGTCTACACCCAGGTCAGCTACTTCTCCTCCGCGATCCGCTCCGCGGCCACCTCCCTCGGCGGCTGACCCCGTTCCCGGTGTGTGGAGTTCGGGCGCTATGCGCGCCCGAACTCCACACACCGGCCTCGCTCCTACCGCAGCCGGGCGCGTACCTCCATCAGGGCGAAGCCGAGCAGGTTGAGACCACGCCAGCGGTACGGGTCCGCGGCGCGCTCGTCGTCGCGGGACAGGCCGATGCCCCAGATCCGGTCGAGCGGGCTGGCCTCGACCAGCACCCGGTCGCCGCTGTCGAGGAGGTAGTCGCGCATGTCCGGGTCGGCGGCGAACTTGGCGAGGTTCCCGGCGACCACGATCGGCATCCGGTGCTCGTCCCACACCTCCTGGTCGAAACCTTCGACCCGGCCGCCGAGCTTCTTCGCCTCGTGCGGATGCCCGGCCGCCAGGATCTTCCCCGCCATCACGGTGTCGCCGAACAGCACAGCCTTACGCCACATCATGTAGTGCTCGGCCGTCTCGTACCGCACCCCGTCGACGGTGAACACCGACGGGTACCACTGGCTCAGGTAGCCACGCCCGGCGTCCTGGTGCCCCCAGAAGAACAGATACTTGATCCGCTGCTTCTCCGCCACGGCACGCTGCAGGTCGGCGACACTGCGAATCCCCTCGTCCATGGCCGCAGAGTCTGCCCGCCCATACTCCTTTCCGCTTCGCATTTTCAGGTGGCCCGAGAGGTCACTACAGGCGACTACGATGTAGTCATGACTGCTCCACGTTCGGTTCGTTTCGACGAGGCGGTGCTCGCCCGGCTGGATCGCTATGTCAAGGAGCATCCCGGCGCCTCCTCGTCGTCGGTGGCGAACATGTTCATCGACGAGGCGCTCCGGGCCCATGAGCATCCGGGTGTCGTCTTCCGGCCCGGTCCCACCGGCCGCCGGGCAGCGCTCGCCGGCGGGCCCGACATCTGGGAGGTCATCGGCGCGCTGACGGCGATCCGCGAGGAGGATCCGCAGATCGAGCAAGCCGCGCTGCTAGCCCAACTCGGTGAGGTCACCGGGCTGACCGCGGTGCAGGTCGGCGTCGCGCTGCGCTACTACGCGGCCTACCCCGACGAGATCGACGAGCGGATCGCCCTCAACCGGGAGGCCGCCGAGCGCGAAGAGAAGCTGTGGGAGGCCCAGCAGAGGCTCCTGCGGAAGCAGGAGCCGTGACGGGCATCCTCCTCGACGAGATGTACCCGCCGTCCCTGGCGGAGCGGCTCAGATCAGCCGGTCACGACGTGGTCGCGGTCCTGGATGTCGAGGTCGGCCTGGCCCCGAAGACCGATGAGGACGTTCTGGCCTGGGCGGCCCGCAACGATCGCTGTGTCGTCACCGAGAACGTCAGCGACTTCATGCGGCTGGCGCAGCAGGGCTCCACCCATGCCGGGCTGGTGCTCGTCTCCAGCCGGCGCTTTCCGCGTACGGCTTCCGGCCTGAACCGCCTGGCCAAAGCCCTCGACGAGATCCTCGTGGCGGGGAACGTCCCGGACCGGGACGGGATCACCTGGCTCTGAGAGACGGCAATCGGCCCTTCAGCCGGCGAACTGGGGGCTGCGGGACATCGTGCGGTAGGCGGCGAGGGCGGCCGGGTCCGTGTCGAAGCGGAAGTCGTGGTCGGTGCCCTCCTGGATGTCGGTGTCGAACCAGACGACGGCGCCCACGGCCGGCGTCTTCTCCACCCAGGTCTGCAACCGCCTGATGTACGACGCCTTGTCCCGCACCGCGGCGGTCTCGCTCAGGATGATCGGCTTGCGGGCGCCGTAGAGCTTCGTGACCGGGTCGAACAGGGTCGACGGGGACTCGCCGTAGAAGTTGTAGCCGGAGATGCCGACCCAGTCGACGTAGTCGTCGCCGGGGTAATAGCGCTGCACCCGGTTCCAGCCGGTGTCCGGGGAGCTGTTCCAGTTGGGGCTCCACACCCAGGCCACGTTGCCGGCGCCCTCGTCGGCGAAGATGCGGTGCAGCCGCTTCCAGACCGTGACGTAATCGGCGGGGTCCTGGCCGTTCCGCGCGCCACCCCACGGGAACCAGTCGCCGTTCATCTCCCAGCCCCAGCGGAGCAGGATCGGCCGGTCCATGCGCCGGAGCTTGCGGGCGACCGAGCGGATGTTCGTGTCCGAGCCGCCGTCGAGGATGCCGGCGTACGGGGCGCCGTGCCACGAGACCATCAGGACGCTGCTGTCGGCCACGTCGGGTTCGGCGGTGGGCACGTAGCCGTCCCACGGGTAGAACCGGTGCACGATCCGCTGGTCCCGGCCGAGCTGCCGCCGGCGCAGGGCGAGGCTCTGCTTGAGGGTCTTCCCACCCAGGGCGAGGTACGACCCGAGCATCACCGTGCCGTCCGGAGCCGGAACCGGGCCGCCCCGGCGGACCGGGGCGCGCGACGGAGAGGGCGGGGCCGGGGCTGAGGTGCTCGGCGCCGCCCCGAGCCGAGCGGTCGCGGCAGCGGTCGCCGGCGCCGGGGAGAGCGCCGGGGACGGCGCGGCGGCCGGGGCAACGGGCGCCGCGGTGCCACAGCCCGCCACGCCGCTGAGAGCGAGCAGGGTCAGCATCTGACGGCGCTTCACGACGACAGCCACCCCTTCCGAACCGGGAACCTGGAGAAACGGGCCCCATCATGCACCAGGCCGGCCCGATGGAACAGCAGCTCACAGCGGGGATGATGACGCACGCCACAACGATTGCCGGAAAAGCCGGTAACTCTGGCTGATCGGCCCAGCCGCTGCCGTTCCCGGGGTGGCGCCCTTTTCCCGGGCGTAGTTTTCGGTCATTACCGGGGCGCCATTCCGGGGTCCCGGGGACACGGGGAGAGAACACTGATGAACATCGGAAAGCGTTGTGTGCTCGCCGCCGGCGCGTTCGTTCTGGCGACGTCGGGAATCGCGCTGACGGCCACTGCCGCCGCGGCCGCCGAGAAGAATCCCGCGATCGTGGCGGACTCGGTGTCGCCACCGCCGCCGGGCCCGTACTACGACCCGTATCCGCCGAAGCCGTACCCGCCCAAGCCCTATCCGCCGAAGCCGTACCCGCCGAACCCCGGGCCCTACTACCCGTGGCCGAAGCCGCCCGGCCAGGGCGGTTACGCGCAGAGCTACCAGCGCGGATTCGACGCCGGCTACCAGGCCGGATGGAACCAGGCCCGCCGGGACTGCAAGGAGATGATGGGGTACGGCGCGAAGGCGTACGGCCAGTTCAACGAGGACGCCTACGCCAAGGGTTACCAGCGCGGCTTCAGTCAGGGATTCGAGCGCGGGTACCGGCAGTACTGCTACTGAGCGAATCGGCGGACGCCGGCCGGGACACCACGTCCCGGCCGGCGTTCCCGTCAGTTCTGGTAAAGGCTGCCGATCTCCTCGGCATAGCGATCGGTGATGATCCGGCGGCGCAGTTTCAGGGTGGGTGTGAGTTCACCGGTCTCCGGCGACCAGCCGCGGGACAGGATCCGGAACGTCTTGATCTGCTCGGGCCGGGACAGTTTCCGGTTCGCCACCGCGACGGCGGCCTCGATCTCCGCGCGCAGCACCGGGTCGCCGGCGAGGTCGGCGACGGTGCGGAACGGCAGTCCCTTGGACCGGGCCCAGAGCGGCGCGATCTCCTCGTCGAGGACGATCAGGGCGGTGACGTACGGGCGCCGGTCGCCGATCGCGACCGCCTGGGCGATCAGCGGGTGTGCCCGCAGCAGGTTCTCGATCTGGGCGGGTGAGATGTTCTTCCCGCTCGAGTTGATGATCAGTTCCTTCTTGCGGTCGGTGATGGTCAGGAAGCCCGCCTCGTCGAGGACGCCGACGTCGCCGGTCGCCAGCCACCCGCCGGCGTCGGTGACCGGGTCGATCCCGCCGTCCTCGCGCAGGTATCCGGCGCAGACCAGCGGCCCGCGGACCAGGATCTCGCCGTCCTCGGCGAGCCGGATCTCCATGCCGCCGTTGGGCTTGCCGACCGTACCGGTCCGGAAGGATTCCGGGGTGTTGATCGTCGCGGTGCCGGTGGTCTCGGTCATCCCCCACACCTCGAGCACGTCGATGCCGATGCTGGCGAGGTAGAGCAGCACCTCGACGGGGATGGGCGCGGCCCCGCTGCCGGCCCACAGCATGTTGTCCATGCCGAGCTTGGCCCGCAACGGCTTGAGGATCTGGGCGTCCATCGCGGCCCGCTTCGCTGCCAGCTCGGCCGGGACCGGCTCTCCCGCGGCGCGCAGCTTGTACGCCTCGAGGGCCACCTCGCGGGCGGCGTCGACGGCGGCCTTGACCGGCGGCTCGGCGGCGGCGAGCTGTCCCTGCACACCGGCGACCATCTTCTCCCAGATCCGCGGCACCCCGAAGAACGACACCGGCCGGATCTTGACGAGCCCGGCGAGGAGCTGCGCGGGGTCGGGGCAGATGACGACGTGCCCGGCCCGGTAGATCGGGTTGTAGACGCCGAGCACCCGTTCGGCGATGTGCGCGAGCGGCAGGTACGCCAGGGATTCGGCGTGGTCCGGCGTCTCGATGGTGTGCCGCATGACGACGGTCTGGTAGATGACGTTGTGGTGGGTGAGGGCGACGCCTTTCGGATCGCCGGTGGTCCCGGAGGTGTAGAGCAGCGTGACCGGCTGCTCCGGCCGTACCTCCCGCCAGGTCTTCTCAAAGGCGCCGGGGTCGGCCTGATGGGCGGCGGCGCCCCGGGCCCGCACGTGCCGCAGCGAGACGATCCGGCCGGTGTCGGTGTCGCCGTCACGGTCGGCGACCACGACCCGGCTGATCTCCGGCACGTCGTCGAGGATCGGCGCCCAGCGTTCCACCGCCGCGTCGTTCTCCAGCACCACGATCGTGGCGCCGCTGTGCCGGGCCAGGTAGCGCAGCTGGTCGGTGGAGAGGGTGGCGTACACGGTGGACGGCAGCGCGCCGAGGTGGACGGCGGCGAGGTCGGCCAGCCAGTGTTCGGGCCGGCTGGACATCATGATCAGCATCCGGTCGCCGGAGCGCAGGCCCAGCTCGGCGAGGCCGCGGGAGTAGGCGGTGACCTCGTCGCGCAGCTGCCGCCAGGTGAGGGTCTCCGGCGAGCCGAGCATGCTGAGCGCGGGAAGGTCGGGGAATTCCGTGGCGTTGCGGTGCAGCAGTGCGGGAATCGTCAGATCGCGGGCTATGTCGGCACAGCGCTGTTCGAGAACGGGATCCATGAGCTGCCTCCTGGAAGGAGCCGAAGACGGGCGGCTATGGCGCGACTGTAAACGCGCACTAACTTCCTGGGAAGGCGGCGTGCGAATCTGGCCTAACTTTTTCGTCCGCGATCAGGCATGCAGGACGGTCAGAGTGAGCCGGACGAGGTGCTTGTCCATCCCGGACCGGCGGTCGAAACGGACCAGCCGGCTCAGGTCGGTGACCAGGTTGAGACCGGCGTGGACCAGCACCCGGGCCTCCGGGACGGGCAGGCCGGGGCGCATCCGGGCGAGCAGCTTGACCCACTCCTCGACGTGCAGCCGCTGCACCTTGCGCAGCTCATGCCGGTCCGCCTCGGGCAGGTTGTTGTTCTCCGCGAGGTAGACCGCGACCAGCGCGCTGCGCTCGAAGGTCAGCTCCACGTAGGACTCGGCCATCCGGCGCAGCGCGTCCTCGTCGCCGGTGGCGCCGGCCAGCGCGGCCGCCGTCGACTCGGCGACCCGCTCGGAGGCCCGGTAGAAGGCGGCGGCGAGGATGTCGGCCTTGCCGGGAAAGTAACGATAGACGCTCGATGCATTGATCCCCGCGGCCCGGCCGATGTCCTCGACGCCGACGGCGTGGTAGCCGTGCCGGTGGAACAGCTTGATCGACTCGGCGAGCAGGATCTCCCGGCGGGCCGTCACGCCGAGGACCGGTTCCGGCCGGGGGTACTCCGGCTCGGGCGCCAGGGGCGTGGCCGGCTCGTCGCGCAGCACCGCCCAGGCCACCCGGCGCAGCACCGCCTCGGCCCGGCCGCGGGCGATCGCGGCCCGGTGCGTGCCGAGGCTGCCGAAGACGCTGAGCGCGGCGCGGACCAGCGCGTGCGTGTCCCGGGCGGCCAGCTCGGGGCGCAGCTCCCGCAACGGCGCGGCCAGGCGCAGGGCCAGGACCCGCAATTGGGCCAGGAACTCCTCGCGGTGCTCGGGCGTCAGGTAACGCCACTCCCACTGATAGAGCCCGGCCACTCGGCGGTGCTCGACGGCGAGCCGGGCCAGCACCCCGAACAACCGGTCGAGCCGCTGCTCCGGGCTGCCCGCCGGGGGCAGGTCGGTGGCGGCCAGCACGGTCGCGACGAGCTGACGGGTGGCGTCCACGAGCATCGCGTACTTGTTGGGGAAGTGCCGGTAGATCGCCGGGCCGCTGATGCCCACCGCGGTGGCGATCTCGTCCAGGCTGACGCCGTGATAGCCGCGCTCGCAGAACATCTCGGCAGCGGCCAGGGCGAGCTGCGCCTTGCGGTTCTTCGGCCGTTTCCGCAACGCGGCGGGCGCCGGTTCGTCAGATGCTGCGATGCTCACCTGCACCAGCATAGGGGTGATCTGTGGTTCGCCCGACGTTCGACTTCGTATCCTTGACACCTAGCGGAAACATCGGCAAAAGTTAGCCGCAATTCGCATCCAGGGGAGCAGTCGATGACGACCGAGGCCTATCTGTACGACGCCGTGCGGACACCGCGCGGCCGGGGAAAGAAGACCGGATCCCTGCACGGGGTGAAACCCATCTCGCTCGTGGTGGGCCTGATCGACGAGCTGCGGCGGCGTTTCCCGACCGTCGACCCGCAGGACATCGAGGACGTGGTGCTCGGCGTCGTGTCCCCGATCGGCGAGCAGGGCTCCGACATCGCCAAGACCGCCGCGCTCGCCGCCGGCCTGCCGGTCGAGACGGCGGGCGTGCAGCTCAACCGCTTCTGCGGCTCCGGGCTGGAGGCGGTCAACATCGCCGCGCAGAAGGTGCGCTCCGGCTGGGAGGACCTGGTCCTCGCCGGTGGTGTGGAGTCGATGTCGCGGGTGCCGATGGGCTCCGACGGCGGCGCCTGGGCGATGGACCCGGAGACCGCGCTGAACACCGACTTCATCCCGCAGGGCATCAGCGCCGACCTGATCGCCACGATCGACGGGTTCAGCCGGGAGCACGTCGACGCGTACGCCGTCGCCTCCCAGCAGAAAGCCGCCCGCGCCTGGCAGAACGGCTGGTTCGACCGCTCGGTCGTCCCGGTCCGCGACCGCAACGGCCTGCTGATCCTGGACCGTGACGAGCACATCCGCGCGGACAGCACGGTGGAGAGCCTCGGCAAGCTGCCCGCCTCCTTCGCCGCCATCGGCGACCAGGGCGGTTTCGACGCCGTGGCGCTGCAGAAGTACCACTGGGTCGAGAAGATCAACCACGTGCACTCGCCGGGCAACTCGTCCGGCATCGTGGACGGCGCGGCCCTCGTGCTGATCGGCTCGGCCCGGGCCGGCGAGCGGGCCGGCATCCGGCCGCGCGCCCGGATCGTGTCGGCCGCGCTCAGCGGCGCCGACCCCACCATCATGCTGACCGGCCCGGCGCCGGCCGCCCGCAAGGCCCTGGACAAGGCCGGGCTGACCGTCGACGACCTGGACCTGGTCGAGATCAACGAGGCGTTCGCAGCCGTCGTGCTGCACTTCATCGACGACCTCAAGCTGGACCCGGAGAAGGTCAACGTCAACGGCGGCGCGATCGCCATGGGCCACCCGCTGGGCGCCACCGGCGCCATGATCCTCGGCACCCTCGTCGACGAGCTCGAGCGGCGCGGCGGCCGGTACGGCCTGGCCACGCTCTGCATCGGCGGCGGCATGGGCATCGCCACCATCGTCGAACGGCTCTGAGGGGATAACCGAACGTGTCTGAGACCATCCGTTACGACCGCGGTGACGACAACATCGTCATCCTCACGCTCGACGACCCGAGCCGTGGCGCCAACACCATGAACGACGCGTACGTCGCCAGCATGGAGGCGACGATCAGCCGCCTCGAGGCCGAACGCGACGAGATCGCCGGCGTGATCATCACGTCGGCGAAGAACTCCTGGTTCGCCGGCGGCGACCTGGACCAGCTCGGCTCGGTGCCGGCCGACCGCGGCCAGGACGTGTTCGAGACGTCCACCAAGGTCAAGGGCCAGCTGCGCCGGCTGGAGACGCTCGGCAAGCCGGTGGTCGCGGCGCTGAACGGGTCGGCCCTCGGCGGCGGCCTGGAGCTGGCGCTGGCCACCCACCGGCGGATCGCGCTGAACAACCCGAAGCTGGAGGTCGGCCTGCCGGAGGTCACCCTCGGGCTGCTGCCGGCCGGCGGCGGCGTGGTGCGGACGGTCCGGCTGCTCGGCCTGGCCACCGCGCTGATGGAGGTGCTGCTCAAGGGCACCCGCCACAAGGTCGCCAAAGCCCGGCAGCTCGGCCTGATCGACGAGATCGTGGACACTCCCGAGCAGCTGATCACCGCGGCGAAGGAGTGGATCGCGGCGAACCCGTCGGCCGCCCAGCCGTGGGACACCAAGGGCTACCGGATCCCCGGCGGCACCCCGTCGACCCCGACGCTCGCCGCGATGCTGCCGGCCTTCCCGGCCAACCTGCGCAAGCAGCTCAAGGGCGCGAACTACCCGGCGCCGAAGAACATCCTGTCGGCCGCGGTCGAGGGCGCCCAGGTCGATGTGGACACCGCGTTCGTCATCGAGACCCGGTACTTCGTCGAGCTGGTCACCGGCCCGGTCTCGAAGAACATGATCAAGGCGTTCTTCTTCGACCTCAACGAGGTCGGCCAGCGCGACATCGGCGAGGTCCCGCCGATCACCAAGGTCGCGGTGCTCGGCGCCGGCATGATGGGCGCCGCGATCGCGTACGTCTGCGCCCGCTCCGGTCTTCCCACCGTCCTCCGCGACGTCAGCCTCGAGGGCGCGCGGCGCGGCAAGGGCTACTCGGAGAAGCTGGTCGCCAAGGACGTCGCCCGCGGCCGGATCACCGAGGCCAAGGGGCAGTCCCTGCTCGACCTGATCACCGCCACCGACCAGGTGTCCGATCTGGCCGGCGCGGACCTGGTGATCGAGGCCGTCTTCGAGGACCCGGCGCTCAAGCACAAGGTGTTCGCCGAGATCGAGGGCATCGTCGCGCCGGACGCGCTGCTCTGCTCGAACACCTCGACGCTGCCGATCACGCTGCTCGCCGAGGGTGTGAGCCGCCAGGCCGACTTCATCGGGCTGCACTTCTTCTCCCCCGTCGACAAGATGCCCCTGGTCGAGATCATCAAGGGCGAGAAGACCGGAGAGCTCGCCGTACGCCGTGCCCTCGACGTGGTCCGCAAGCTGCGCAAGACGCCGATCGTGGTCAGCGACAGCCGCGGCTTCTTCACCAGCCGGGTGATCGGCACCTTCACCAACGAGGGCATCGCGATGCTCGCCGAGGGCGTCCCGCCGGCCAGCATCGAGCAGGCCAGCAGCCAGGCCGGCTACCCCGCGCCGGTGCTGCAGCTGATGGACGAGCTGACCCTCACCCTGCCGCGCAAGATCCGCAACGAGTACCGGGTGGCGGCCGAGGCCGCGGGCCGGTCCTGGGAGGCGCACCCGGCCGACGAGGTCATCGACCGGATGGTCGACGAGTTCCAGCGGCCGGGCCGGTCCGGCGGGGCGGGCTTCTACGAGTACGCCGACGGCAAGCGCACCGGGCTCTGGCCGGGCCTGTCCGCGTTCGCCAAGCCCGGAGTGGACGTCCCGTTCGAGGACCTGAAGGAGCGGATGCTCTTCATCGAGGCGATCGAGACGGTGAAGTGCCTGGACGAGGGGGTGCTCGGCTCGGTCGCCGAGGCGAACATCGGCTCGATCCTCGGCATCGGCTACCCCGGCTGGACCGGCGGCGTCCTGCAGTACATCAACCAGTACGAGGGCGGCCTGCCCGGTTTCGTGGCCCGGGCCCGCCGGCTGGCCGAACGGTACGGTGACCGGTTCACCCCGCCGCCACTGCTGCTCGCCAAGGCCGACGCGGGCGAGACGTTCGCGTGACCTTCAGCGTGTGTAGTTCGGGCGCGTATGCCGCCCGAACTACACACGCCCGGACGATGCATGCCTGATGATCTCCGGACTATCGTCCACCCCGGAGGTTGATCATGCACTTGGAACCGGAGTTACCCAGCGGCCCGGGGGGTGAGCCGTGGACCCCCGCGGTCCAGGCCCTGCTGCGGCATCTGGAGCAGTCGGGATTCGACGGCGCGCCACCGGCCGGCGCCGACCCGGCCGGACCGGCCCAGCCCTGGCCGGAGTGGGCCCGCGAGGACGACACGCTCTGGCAGGTCGCCCAATGGCTCCGGGAGTACCACGAAGCCGTCGCCGACTTCGTCCCGCCGGCCGGCGCGGTCTGGCGCAAGGGCGGCAGCTGGGAACCGGGGCTGATCATCGGGCACAACGACGCGGCGCCGTACAACGCCACCCGCTCCGGCCAGCGCCTCACCGGTTTCGTCGGCTGGGACTTCGCCGGGCCCGTCACCCGGGACGCCGACCTCGCGTTCACCGCGTTCGCCTGGGTGCCGCTGAACGCGCACGGCGACGCCGCCGCGGAAGGCTGGACGTCGCTGGCCGACCGTCCGCGACGGTTGCGGTTGCTTCTCGACGCGTACGGCTGGCGCGGCACCGCCGCCGGCATGGTCCGCGAGGTCCGGGACCGGATCAGCGCCGCCATCCACGACATCCGCCGCCTGGCCACCGCCGGCGACCACGACTGCCGCGAACTGATCCACACCGGCTTCGACCTGCGCCTCGCCACCGCCGTGAAGGAACTCGCCACCTTCCCCGGCTGACCCTCGCGACCCGGCGACCCTCGCGACCCGGCGACCCGCGCGGCCCGGCGACCCGCGCGGCCCGGCGACCCGCGCGGCCCGGCGACCCGCGCGGCCGGCAGCCCGGTAGCCCGCCGCGGCGGGGCCGCAACCGCGGGCGGCCCGCTGACCGGGCGTGCAAGCCTGCCGCAAGGTCGCGGCAAGCGGGCACCCGCATGGTCGGCGGCATGCTCACCACGACGAAAGCACCGGACATCGCCGCGCTCGGCACCATCCTCGGGATCTGGGCGCATCCCGACGACGAGGCGTACCTGTCCGGCGGCCTGATGGCCCTGGCCCGCGACGCCGGCTCCCGGGTGGTCTGCGTGACCGCCACCCGGGGCGAACACGGCACCGGCGACCCGGAACGCTGGCCGCCCGGCCGCCTGGCCGCCCGCCGCGCCACCGAACTCGACGACTGCCTGCACATTCTCGGCGTCACGGAACACCATTGGCTCGGCTACCGGGACGGGCGCTGCGACAGCGTGCCGGCGAGCGGGGCGATCGCCCGGCTCGGCGCGCTGATCGACGAGATCCGCCCGGACACCGTCGTCAGCTTCGGCCCGGACGGCAACACCGGCCACCCGGACCACCGTGCGGTCGCCCGCTGGACCGCCGCCGCCGTCGACTGGGCCGCCCCCGCCGGCACCCGGCTGCTGCAGAGCGCCGTGACCGGCGACTGGGCCGAACGCTGGCGCGCCGTCAACGACCGGTTCGAGGTGTTCCAGCCCGGTTTCCCGGTGGTGCGCCCGGAGTCTGCGCTGGCCCTGCGTCTCGAACTCGACCCGCCGACCCTCGCACGCAAGATCCGCGCCCTGGCCGCCCAGCGCACCCAGACCGAGGCGCTGATGGCCGCGATGGGCGACGACTACGCCGCCTGGGTCACCGAGGAGTCCTTCGCCGACGCCACCCCGGCCGCCCACCCGAAAGCCCCGGCCCATCCGGACGTCACGGCCCGCCGGGAAGTCACCACTCAACCAGCGGCCGCAGTTCGCCGCGAGGACACGACCGGCCTTGGCGGCGGGCACCCCGTATGCGACCGCTGCTGGTGGGACCACCTGGAGGCCCGCTGGCAGTGCGGTTGAGAGATCCGGCGGCGAAGGCGGGAGTGCCGCCTACCTCGCGTAGTGACCGGCGGGACGGGGCACGGTTGGCGGGACGGTCACGTGCGTACCGTTGAAGGGGTCGGAAAGGCGCTGGTAGTAAGGGCTGGACCGGGACAACTCGTCGTGGGTTCCGTCGGCGGTGATGCGGCCGCCGTCGACCACCATGATCCGGTCGGCGGCCCGGACCGTCGAGAAACGGTGGGCGATGACCAGCACCGCGCACTCCGACGCCACCTCGTGCAGGGTCGCCGCCAGGGCCTGTTCGCTGTCCGGGTCCAGGTGGGCGGTGGGTTCGTCGAGCAGGATCACGTCCGGGCGGGCCAGCAGGCAACGGGCGATCGCGACGCGCTGGCGCTGACCGCCGGAGAGCCGCCGCCCGGCGTCGCCGACCGGGGTGTCGAGGCCGTCCGGCAGCGCGGTGACCACCCGGTGCAGCCCGGTCATCGCCAGCACCCGGCGGATCTCGGTGGCGTCGGCGGGCCCGGCGCCGTAGAGCAGGTTGTCCCGCAGCGTTCCGGCGAGCAGGCGGCTGTCCTGGTCGACGAGGCCGACGGCGGTGCGGAGGCGGCCGTACGGGATGAGCCGCAGATTCCGCCCGCCGAGCAGCACCGCGCCCCGGTCCGGCTCGTAGAACCGCTCGGCCAGCGCGAAGATCGTCGACTTGCCCGCCCCGGACGGCCCGACCAGCGCGACCTGCCCGCGGGCCGGCACCGTGAACCGGGCGCCGCGCAGCACCGGGCGCCCCGGGCGGTACCCGAACCAGACGTCCCGGAACTCCAGCGCCGGCGCGGTCCGGGCGCCACGCGGGGACGGGATGACGCCGACGGCGCGGTCCTTCTCGACGGGCATCGCCAGCACCTCGTTGATCCGGTGCAGCGCGCCGGAGCCCTGCTGCACCGCGCTGACCGCCTGGAAGATCTCGTAGACGGGCGCGGCCAGGTACGTCATGGCGAGCGTGAACGCGACCAGCTCACCGAGCGTCATCACCCCGGCCGACACCCGGGTCGCGCCGAGCAGCAGCACCGCCAGGAACGCGCCGCTGACCGCCAGGTCGTTGGCCGGGCCGCTGAGCGCGACCATCCCGGCCATCCGCAGGTTCGCCAGGTACGCGCCCCGCGCCGACGACTCCAGCCTCTCCTCCTCGGCCTCCTCGGCACGGCAGGCCCGGACCAGCCGGATCCCGCCGAGGGCCCGTTCCAGGTCGGCGGCGAGCAGCCCTTCGGCGGTCTGGGCGGCCCGGGACTCGGTCCGGACCCGCCGTACCACCGCCAGCAGCGCCGCGAACGAGCCGCCGAACAGGACCACCACCGTGCCGAGCAGCCACGGGTCGAGCCAGCCGAGCAGTCCCAGCGCGGCGGCCAGCCCGATGGTCCCGGCCAGGCCGGTGCCGAGGCTCTGCGCGATGAGGGTCTTCACGGCGGCGGTGTCGCCGCAGGCCCGGGCGATCAGGTCGCCGATCCGGCCGGCGTCCAGCGCCGCGATCCGGACCCGCAGCAGATGGCCGGTGAGATGCCGCCGCAGGTCGCGGGTCATCGTCTCGCCGGTGTGCGCCTGCACGTACCTGGCCAGCGCCAGCGCGGCGGCCTGCGCGGTGAACAGCGCGGTCAGCGCCCCGATCACCGGCCACGGCAGGCGCCCGGCCGCGGCGCCGTCGACGGCGACCCGGGCCAGCAGCGGCTGGGTCAGCGCCAGCAGCGTGCCGAACAGGCTGAGCCCGGCGGCGCCGAGGATCGAGCGGCGGTATCCGCGGGTCAGCCGGCGCAGGTCCCGCCACCGGGCCAGATCCGCCATGGCAACCCCTCTCGACGGGAGGTCCCGACCGTAGGCACCCATTTCGGGCAGCGGCAATGACCATGGGACGGTTCCGAGCGCGGCAAGGGGCGCAGCCGTCGCCCTTTCGTAGGATCCGGTCATGCCTCTGCTCGCATCCCTGCACGACCCCGCCGACCTGGCCGGCGCCGTGGTCACCCCGGACGGCACGCTGTCGCGTCACGAGCTGCTCGGCCTGGCCGGCGGGGTGGCCGCGGAGATCGCCGGGGCGCCGATCGTCGCGGTGGAGGCGGTGGCGGGGCTGCCGGCGATCGTGGCCGTGACCGGGGCGCTGCTGGCCGGGGTGCCGATCGTGCCGATCCCGCCGGACGCCGGCGACCTGGAACGCGAGCACATCCTGCGGGACTCCGGCGCGACGCTGATCCGGCCCTCGATGCGCGCGGGCAGCGTGCCGCCGCCGGTCGCGGGGAACGGGCCGGCGCTGGTGCTCTACACCAGCGGCACGACGGGCGCCCCGAAAGGCGTGGTGATCTCCCGGGACGCGATCGCCGCCGACCTGGACGCCCTCGCCGAGGCCTGGCGGTGGACCGCTGACGACACCCTGGTGCACGGCCTGCCGTTGTACCACGTGCACGGGCTGGTCCTCGGCGTGCTCGGGCCGCTGCGGCTCGGTTCCCGGCTGGTGCACACCCACAGACCGACCCCTGCGGCGTACGCCCGAACGGCCGGAACCATGTACTTCGGGGTGCCCACCGTATGGTCGCGGATCGCCGCCGACCCCGCCGCCGCCCGGGCCCTGCAAGGGGCCCGGCTGCTGGTCTCCGGCAGCGCTCCCCTGCCGGTCCCGGTGTTCGACCGGCTGGCCGATCTCACCGGGCAGGCCCCGGTCGAGCGGTACGGCATGACCGAGACCCTGATCACGGTCAGCGCCCGCGCCGGCGGGGAACGCCGTGCCGGCCACGTCGGCATACCCCTGACCGGTGTCACCACCCGGCTGGTCGACGAGGCCGGCGCGCCGCTGCCCGAGGACGGCGCGACCATCGGCCACCTCCAGGTGCAGGGCCCGACGCTGCTCGACGGCTACCTGCGCGACGGCGGGGTACGCCGGCCGGACCTGGTCGACGGCTGGTACCCGACCGGTGACGTCGCCACGATCGGCCCGGACGGCTGGCACCGGATCGTCGGCCGCGCCTCCACCGATCTGATCAAGACCGGCGGGTACCGGGTCGGCGCCGGGGAGGTCGAGGACGCGCTGCTGCTGCACCCGGCGGTGCGAGAGGCGGCGGTGGTCGGTGTCGCGCACCCGGATCTGGGGGAGCAGATCACGGCGTACGTGGTCGCCGAGGCGGTGAGCCCCGCCGAGCTGACCGACTTCGTGGCGCAGCGGCTGGCCGTGCACAAGCGGCCCCGGGTGGTGCACCTGGTGGACAGCCTGCCGCGCAACGGGATGGGAAAGGTGCAGAAGAGTTTGCTCACCGCCGGATGACTCAACTCGGCGCCGGGCCCTGCCGATCGAACGGCTCGTGACGAGACCCTCTCCGCGTACCGCCACCGCGCTCCTGATCGTCGCGGTGTTCTGGCTCGTGGTCGCCGTCGTGCTCGGGATCGCCGGGACGCAGCGCCCGGTGCCGCCGTGGCTGCTCTGGCCGGTCACCGTCGCCGCGTCCGTGACCACGGTGCTGGGCTGCCGTGTCGCGGCCGTCACCGGCAGCGGCCCGGTCCGCGTGTTCTGGCGGCGCCTGACCACCGCCACCGGCGCCGTCACCGCGGGGGCCGTCACCCAGGCGGTGGACGTCGTGCTCACCGGCCCGTCGGTGCGGCTGAACCCGGTGACCGTCGGCTGCTACATGGTGGCGGTGCTGGTCGCGATGGTGGCGTTGCTGCGCCTGCCGACCCGGCGGCGCACCTGGCGGGCGACCGTCGCCGCGCTGCTGGACACCGCGATCGTGGGGGTCGCCGCCGCTCTGGTCGTCAGCCACCTGCTCTGGACCACCTCGGTGCCGGCGAACAGCGACCTGATCACCGCGGTGATGATGGTGATCGTCCTGGTCACCGCGTGCGCGGCGGTGGTCGCCCTGGTCAAGGTGGGGATCACCGGCACCGGCCGGACACTGCGCCGGGCCCTGTGGGCGCTCGCGCCGGTGGGCCTGCTGGCGCCCGGGTCGTGGGTGGCCGCGCCGGTCCTGCGGCAGTGGCCGCACCTCACCGGCACGGTCTCGGTGATCCCGGTGCTCGGCGTCATGTTCGCGCTGGCCGTCTGGCTGCAGACCCACACGAACCTGGCCCCGCCGCCGGTGCAGCCGCTGCCCACCGCGCGCCGGAGCCGGATCAGCGGGGTGCCGTACGCGGCCATCGCCGTCACCACCGCCATGCTGATCGGTGTCACCCTGGACTCCGGTTTCCTCTCCCCCGGCCTGGCCGGCGGCTCCGTGGTGATCACCGTGCTGGTGGTGACCCGGCAGTACCTGGCGCTGCGCGACAACGCGACCCTGCTGGACCGGCTGGATGACCAGGCCCACCACGACGACCTGACCGGGTGCCCGAACCGGCGGTTCTTCACCGCCGCCCTGGCCCGCCGGACCGCCCTGAGCACTGTCGCCGTCTGTGACCTGGACGGGTTCGCCGCGCTCAACGACCGGCTCGGTGACGAGGCCGGGGACGCGCTGCTGCGGGCCGCCGCCGAGCGGGTCGGCGCGGTCGCCGGCGACGGCGCCGTGGTGGCGCGGCTGCTCGGCGACGAGTTCGGCGTGCTGGCGCCCGGGGCCGTGCCGGGCCTGGCCGAGAAGCTGGTCGAGGCGTTCCGGGCGCCGCTCCGGGTGGACGCCCGGGACCTGCTGGTGACCGTCACCGCGGGCGTCGCCACCGGTGACGGCGAGGCGGTCCCGGACCTGCTGCGCCGCGCCGAGGTGGCGTTGCAGGCCGCCAAGTACACCGGCGCCGACCGGGCCCGCGAGCACAGCACCGCCCTGGACGCGACCGCCGCGCACCACGCCGAACTCGCCGCCGCCCTGCGCCGCGGCCTGGATCGGGGCGAGTTCCGGCTGCTGTACCAGCCGATCGTGGAACTGCCCGGCGGCGTCCTGACCGGTGTCGAGGCGCTGGTCCGCTGGCAGCCCGCCGACCAGCCGGTGGTCTCGCCGGCCGAGTTCATCCCGGTCGCCGAGCACAGCGGCCTGATCCTCGACCTGGGGGCCTGGATCATCGACGCGGCCTGCGCGGACGCGGCCGCCTGGCAGCGCCGGCACGGCGCCGGTGGCCCCCGCGTCAACATCAACGTCTCGGCCCGGCAGCTGCTCGACCCGGACCTGCCCGGCATGGTCGCCGAGGCGCTGCACCGGCACGGACTCACCCCGGACCGGATCACCATCGAGATCACCGAGACCGCTGTCTTCGCCGGTGGCGCGGCCCTGGACACCGTCCGTGAGCTGCGGGAACTGGGTGTCGGCCTGGCGCTGGACGACTTCGGCACCGGGCACAGCTCGCTCACGCTGCTGCGTACCTGCCCGGTCACCACCCTCAAGGTGGACAAGTCGTTCATCGACGACGTGAACGGCACCGCCGAGCAGGAGGCCATCGCCTCGTCGCTGAGCACCATCGCGGCGACGCTCGGGCTGCGCGCGGTCGCCGAGGGCGTGGAGACCCGGGACCAGGCCGAACGCCTGCACGCCCTGGGTTACCGCTACGCCCAGGGGTACTTCTTCGCCCGCCCGGTCCCGGCCGCCGACATCGACGCCATGCTGGCTCAGCCCGTCCTGCTTTCCTGAGCTGGTCCTGATGGCTGTCTCAGCTGAGCTGAGACAGCCATGACAACCAGCCGGGGTGTGGACCCCAGGGCCGGGAGTACGGTGCGGACATGATCAGTACCTGTCCCGAGTGCGGGGCCGCCGGGGTCCCGCTGATCTTCGGGCTCCCGGTGCCCGCCGCCCGGCAGGCCGCGGAGAACGGTGACCTGGCCCTGGGCGGCTGCGCCATGCCCACCCGCCCACCGCACTGGCAGTGCCCGTCCGGCCACCGCTGGCCCGACGACGACGAGGCCGGCTGGGACCGGCGGCTGCTGACCGTCCTGAAGGCCCACGGCTATCGGGCCTGACCCTGTCGCGGGGTTGCGACCATCCGGTACCGTTCCGTCGCGCCGGCACGCGCGCATCGACGTCGATGCCGGCATGTCCGACTTAAGCGGAGACGGGAACCGAGTTGAAGAGACGCATGGGTGTGGCGGTCACCGCCGTCGCAGTGGTCCTCAGTGGCTGTACGTCGGACGCCGAGCCCGCGACGACGCCGGATCTCGAGGCCCGGGGCACCGTGCTCACCACCGTGCAGCCGGCCCGCCAGGATCTGACCAACCAGATCAGCCTGACCGGCAAGGTGACCATCAACCCGGTCTTCGGGATCGTGGCCCCGGCCGAGGGCGAGATCCGCTACGTCAACCGGAAGCCGAGCACCCGCCCGGTCCAGCGGCGCACCTGGGTCGCGTCGGTGTGGGACGAGAACGGCATTGCCCGCCGGGTGGAGATCCCGATCGGCTCGGTGCTGGCCGGGCGCCTGATGGCCGACCGCTCGCCGGTGTCCAAGGGCATGCCGGTGGTGTCGGCGCGGCAGGTCGGCTACGGCATCGTGGCGGACATCGACAGCGCCCAGGCGTACCGGATCTCCGGCTCGGTCGAGTCGGTGAAGGCGCAGATCAAGAACGGGCCGGGCCCGTTCGCGTGCGAGCCGATCGGCACCATCGCGGCGCTGCCGGCCGGCACCCTGCCCGAGCCGGAGCCCACCACGGCCCCCACCACCCCGGCCGCCGGCGCCTCGGGCGCGCCCGCGCCGCCGGCCAAGATCGACCCCGGGGCCGGGGGCACGGGCAGCGAGGGCGGCGGCGACGGCTCGGAGCCGACCGGTCTGCGGCTGGTCTGTTCCGCCCCGGAGCAGATCAAGTTGATCAACGGCTCCGACGTGACCCTCGACGTGATCACCGGCCGGGCGGCGAACGCGCTGGTGCTGCCGGTGGAGGCGGTCGCCGGGCTGCAGGGCAAGGGCAAGGTCGACCTGGTCATCGGCCAGGACAAGCGGCGCAAGACGATCGACGTGGAGCTGGGCATCTCGGACGGCAAGGTCGTCGAGATCAAGAAGGGCCTGGTCGGCAACGAGACCATCGCGGTGCCCGGGCCGAACCTGCCGACTCCGGCGCCCGAGGTGACCGGGTGACGGCCCTGATCCAGCTCGCCGGCATCACCAAGGTCCTCAAGGGCCAGAAGGAGCCGCGGACCATCCTCGACGGCGTGAACCTGGACGTGCACGCCGGTGAGAGCATCGCCATCGTCGGCCGGTCCGGTTCCGGCAAGAGCACCCTGCTCAGCGTGCTGGGCCTGTTCGACCGCCCGGACCAGGGCAGTTACCTGCTGTCCGGCGACGACATCAGCCGCCTGCCGGAACGCCGGGCGGCGAAGCTGCGCAGCTCGCACTTCGGTTTCGTGTTCCAGCGGTTCTTCCTGCTCAAGCATCTGACCGCGGCGCAGAACGTGGCGATGGCCCTGGTCAACGGCCAGGGCTGGCTGCCCCGCCGGCAGCGCCGGGCCAAGGTGATGGCGGCGCTGGAGGAGGTCGGCATCGCCCACCTGGCGAAGAACCGGCCGGCCCGGATGTCCGGTGGCGAGCAGCAGCGGGTGGCGATCGCCCGCGCCCTGGTCCGCCAGCCGCGGATCCTGCTGGCCGACGAGCCGACCGGCGCCCTGGACACCGAGACCGGCGGCCTGGTGATCGACGCGCTGTCCGCGGTGACCGCTCGCGGGTGCGCGCTGATCCTGGTCACCCACGACCGGGACCACGCCGCCCGGATGAGCCGGGTCGTGCACCTCGACGCGGGCGTGCTGACCGAGCAGGTGCGCACATGATCCGCTTCTCCGGCCGGTTCCGGTCCGCCCTGATCATCGGCATCCAGGGCATCCGGGCCCGCAAGACGCGCACGCTGCTGTCCATGGTGAGCCTCTTCCTCGGCGTGCTCGCCGTGGTGATCGTGCAGGCCGGCGCCAGCATCGCCGAACGCGCCCAGCTGGCGAACCTGGAGCTGCTGGTCGGCCTGGACGGCACCAAGGTGATGAACATGAACGGCGCGTCCCCCCAGATCGGGCCGATCATCATGAACACGGTCAAGGGCCGCGACGACGGCATGGCCATGGTCGGCATGTCGGCGATCATCGGCGAGCCCGGGGTCCGGCCGGTCAACGAGGGCGCCCTGCCGTTCGACGGCTCCTGGGGCTCGAACGTGCCGATGGTCTGCGACGCGCTGGGCAACTGCCGGGAGCAGACCGCGCAGGAGGCCGGCCCGCTGGGACAGGCCATCGAGGTACGCCTCACCGCGGTCACCGGCGACGTCCGCAAGTTCCGGCCGTACCGGCACGTCTCCGGGAGCTGGCTGGACTTCAGCACGATGCCCGCGCTGGCCCCGGGCCTGGTGCTGAACAAGGAGGCCGCCAAGGGCTTCGAGATGCACCGGGTCCCGGCCGAGATGCGCGTCTCCGGGGCGTCGGCCCACCTGACCCCGCGGATCGTCGGGGTGGTCGACGACGGTGGGGAGCAGCCCCGGGCCTATGTCCGGATCGACGAGCTGAGCCACTGGCTGCCGGCCACCAAACTGATCGACCCCAACTACGGCGAGGTGCAGGTCCTGCTGGACGCGTCGACACCGGTCGAGCAGGTGCTGGCGACGAAGCTCCGGGCGATCAACGTCGAGACGTCCACCGAGCTGATCAACTCGAAGAAGGACCAGGAGAAGGAGCTGGCCCTGCTCCGGATGGTCTTCCTCGCGATGGCCGGGCTGGTGCTGCTGATCGGCGTGGCCGGCATCCTCAACGTCGGACTGGCCACGGTCGGCGAGCGGGTGGAGGAGTTCGCGCTGCGCCGGGCCGTCGGCACGCCCCGCGCCCTGCTGGCCGGCATCGTCCTCGCCGAGACGCTGATCACCGGTCTGCTCACCGCCGGCCTGGCCATCGGCGCCAGCGTCGCCGGCCTGAAACTGCTGGTCACCCTGTTCGCCGACTCGGAGCCGATCCTGCAGGGGCTGCAGTTCCCGTGGGACGCCGGGCTGGCCGGGATCATCGCCGGCCTGATCGCGGGCGTGCTCGGCGGTTTCGTCCCGGCCCTGCGCGCCGCCGGGATCCCGATCGCCACGGTGATGCGGGCGTGACCGCCCCGGGCATCGTCGGCGACGGCTGATCAGCCGTCGCCGACGATGCCCGGGTTCCACCCGATATCGGGGGAGCGATTGCGGCCAATGTCGGAAAAGATATCAACCACCGGGTAACCAATCAGCGCCGCCAATTCGTTCTGCGGGGTGGCTCGGTGTCTGGTCGATTGTTATCGTCAACACCCGTTCCGGAATGATCAATTCGATCGAACCGCTGACGGGGGTCGGCTGATGCGTAGACGTTCTTTCGTGGTCCTGGGCGCCGCGGGCCTGACCTCGGCGCTGGCCGGCTGCGGCGAATCGGGCAGTGCCGGGCCGCGGGCCCGGCCCAGCGGGCCGATCGTGCTCGGTTTCTCCCAGGTGGGCGCGGAGGGCGGCTGGCGGGTCGCCAACACCAAGTCGATCAAGAGAGCGGCCGAGCGCAACCGCGTGAAGCTGCTCTTCGAGGACGCCGCCGGAGACCCGAAGAAGCAGCTCGAGCACATCCAGTCGTTCATCGACGCGAAGGTCACCGCGATCTCCTTCTCGCCGGTGGTCGAGAAGGGCTACGACGACGTGCTGCGGCGGGCCCGGGACGCCGGCATCCCGGTGATCCTCACCGACCGGCTGATCGACTCCGACCCCTCGCTGTACGTCAGCTCGATCGGCGCGGAGTTCGTCGCCGAGGGCAATCTGGCCGCCCTCTATCTGGAGAACGACTACGTCAAGAAGAACTCGGTCAATGTCGTCGAGCTGCTGGGTTCGATCGGCGCCACCCCGACCAAGCAGCGCTCCGAGGGTTTCGCCGCGACCGCGAAACGGACCGGCAAGCTGAAGATCATCGCCAGCGAGCCGGGTGACTGGACCAAGGACGGCGGCGCCCAGGCCATCCGCAAGGTGCTGCAGCGCACCCGGAAGATCGACGCGGTGTTCGCCCAGAACGACGACATGGGCCTGGGCGCGGCCGAGGTGCTCGCGGCCGAGGGCCTGAAACCCGGCACCGACATCAAGATCGTCACCGTGGACGCCACCGAGGCCGGCCTGAACGGGCTGGTGGCCGGCAAGCTGAACTTCGTGGTCGAGTGCAGCCCGCTGATCGGCGAGGACCTGATGAGCGTCGTCGTCGACCTGTTCTTCGGCGGCGAGGTCAAGAAGCGGATCACGTCCGACAAGAACGTCTTCAACAAGGACTCGGCGGGACCGGCCCTGGCAGCCGGCCGCGAATACTGATCGCGGCCGGCCCGTGCCGGATCAGTCGCCGACGGCCTTGAACAGCGCGGCGACCTCGGCCGCCGACAGGTGCCGGAAGCCACCGGGCCGCAGGTCGCCGAGGCGGATCGGGCCCACCGCCGTGCGGATCAGCCGGGTGACCGGGTGCCCGACCGCGTCCATCATCCGGCGGACGATGTGCTTGCGGCCCTCGTGCAGGACGATCTCCACCTGCGCGGTCTTGCCGATCGCGTCGACCAGCCGGAACGAGTCCACCTTCGCCGGGCCGTCCTCCAGCTCGACGCCCTTCTGCAGGGCCCGGCCGACAGTACGCGGCAGCGGCCCGACCACCTCGGCCAGGTAGGTCTTGTTGATCTCGTACGACGGGTGCATCAGCTTGTGCGCCAGCCCGCCGTCGTTGGTGAACAGCAGCAGGCCCTCGGAGTCGGCGTCGAGCCGGCCCACGTGGAACAGCCGCTGCTCGAAGTTGGCCCCGAGGAAGTCGGCCAGCTCGGTGCGGCCCTTCTCGTCGTCGAGGCTGGAGACGACGCCCCGCGGCTTGTTCAGTGCCACGTAGACGAGCTTGGTGTTGGTGATCACCCGCTGCCCGTCGACGTGGATCTCCGCGGTGGCGGGGTCGACCTTGTCGCCGAGCTTGGCGACCCGGCCGTTGACGGTCACGCGCCGCCGGAAGATCAGATCTTCGCAGGCGCGGCGGGATCCAACACCGGCAGAGGCCAGGACTTTCTGGAGGCGTTCGGCGGTGTCAGCCTGAGGCATCGAGCACTTCTTCCACATCGTCGGGCAAAAACGGAGCGAGCGGCGGCAGCTGGCCGACCGTGTTGAGGCCGAGCTTCTCGAGGAACAGGGGCGTCGTCCGGTACAGGTGGGCTCCTGTCTCCGGCTCGGTGCCGCACTCCTCGATCAGGCCGCGAGTGACCAGCGTACGCATGACCCCGTCACAGTTCACACCGCGGATGGCCGAGATGCGCGATCGGGTCACCGGTTGTTTGTAGGCGACCACGGCGAGTGTCTCCAGGGCGGCCTGGGTGAGCCGCACCGACTGGCCGTCGAGGACGAAGCGTTCGACGTACGCCGCGTACTCCGGGCGGGTGTAGAGCCGCCACCCGCCGGCCACCCGCCGCAGGTCGATGCCGTGCCCGGCCGCGGTGTACCGCGCCGAGATGTTCTCCAGCGCCCGCGCGATCCGCTCCACCGGCTGCTCCAGCACCTGCGCCAGCTGCAGCTCGCCGGTCGGCTCGTCGACCACCAGCATGATCGACTCCAGGGCGGCCGCGAGTTCCGCGTCGTCCATCGGCGCCGGGGCGGGGACGGCGGGTTCCGGCTTCTCCCGTACCCGCCGTGCCTGCTGCGCCGGCACCGCCGCCGGCCCGGTCGCCGGCACCGCCGCCGGCCCGGTCTCCGGAGCGGTCTCCGGGGCGGGTTCTGGCGTGTGGATTTCGGCCGCTATATGCGCCGCAACTTCACACGCTTCCGGGGCGGGTTCTGGTGTGTGGATTTCGGCCGCCGTAGGCGCCGGAACCTCGCCCGCCGGCGTGGCAGCTTCCTGGAAGTCGCGGTCCGGTTCCCGCCGCCGTTCCCACGGCGGCACCCACGAGGCCGCCTGCGCGGCCAGTGAATCGGGACGTTCCTCGCTGCTCACGATCTCTCCTCCACGGCCGCCGGCCCGTCTCCCGGTGCCAGGTCACCCGTGTCAAGATCGCCATCCGGGGCGGGTGAGTCAAGCCGCGCCGCCGCAGGATCGTCCGAACCGGCGGCATCCGCGCCGTCCGGCTCCGGTTTGCTGCCCTCGTAGTCGTCCACATCCAGCTCGACATCGCCGTCCCCGCCGATCCAGCGGACCACCAGCTCGTCCAGCGACACCGGCTGCTCGAAGTCGATCAGCCCTTCCCGGTAGAGCTCCAGGAGCGCCAGGAACCGGGCCACCACTTCGAGGGTGTTGTCACAGTCGGCGACGAGCAGGCTGAACGTGGCGGTGCCGGCCCGGCGCAACCGGTCGCGCAGCAGGTTGGCGTGTTCCCGGACGCTGACCCGCACCTGGTGGATGTGGGCGATGGACACCTGCGGCGGCCCGGGTTTCGGCAGGAAGCTCTTGAGCGCGAGTTTCAGCAGCCGTTCCGGTCCGACGCCGAGGACCAGCTCGGGCAGCGCTTCCGCGTACCTCGGCTCCAGGGAGACCAGCCGCGGCCAGCGGCGAGCCCCGGTGGCCTCGAGGTCCGCGATGTGCGCGGCGGCCTCCTTGTACGCCTTGTACTGCAGGAGCCGGGCGAACAGCAGGTCGCGCGCTTCGAGGAGGGCGAGATCCTCCTCGTCCTCGACCTCGGCGGCGGGCAGCAGCCGGGCCGCCTTGAGGTCCAGCAGGGTCGCCGCGACGAGCAGGAACTCGCTGGTCTCGCCGAGGTCCCAGTCGTCGCCCATCGCCCGGATGTAGGCGATGAAGTCGTCGGTGACCTGGTGCAGCGCGATCTCGGTGACGTCCAGCTTGTGCTTGCCGATGAGCTGCAGCAGCAGGTCGAACGGGCCGGTGAAATTGTCCAGCCGGACGGTGAACCCGCCGGTCTCCGCCTCCGCCGGGACGAGCGCGGCGGCATCATGCTCCTCTTCAGGCACGTGCCGACCGTAGACCATGCCTGTGACGAGTTGCTCCGAGCGCACTCCCTACCAACGTCACAATCGGTGCGGGGTTGCTGTTCATGACAGGCGGGTGACACGGGCCGCCGCACTCGCGCACGGCGGCCCGGCCGATCACTTCTTCTTGGACTTCTTGACCTTCTCCACCTTGACCGGGGTGACGTCGGCGACGACCTTCTTCGCCTTCTTCACCGCGGCGGGGGCGGTCTCGGCCTTGGCCGTCTTCTTGGCGTCCTTCTTGGCGGCCTTGACCTTGACGTCCTTGGCCTTCACCTTGACGGCTTCCTTGGTCTTCGCCATGTCGGCCTCCTTTCGCGTCGACTCACGCGATCCGGCCGGCGCGCGTGTGGACGTGACTGTAATCGCTCATGGGAAATCTGTCGTTGGCGCGAAGTTCACCATCCCGTCAGGTGCGACTGAACAGGACGGCGCACTCGACGGCACGGCGCCAGTCGGCGTATTCGCTGGCGCGCCGGCCCGAGTCCAGGGCCGGTTTCCAGCTGCCCGCGCGGTGCCGGTTGGCGCGCAGGTCCCGCAGGTCCGACCAGTACCCGACGGCGAGGCCGGCCGCGTACGCCGCACCCAGCGACACCGTCTCGGCGACCATCGGCCGGACCACCGGGACCTGCAGGAAGTCCGCCACGATCTGCATCAGCAGGTTGTCGGCGGTCATGCCGCCGTCGACGTTGAGGGCGGTCAGCGCGAGGCCGGAGTCGGCGTTCATGGCGTCCACCACGTCGCGGGTCTGCCAGCCGGTCGCCTCCAGGACGGCGCGGGCCAGATGTCCCTTGGTGATGTACGAGGTCAGCCCGACGATCACCCCGCGCGCCTCGCTGTGCCAGTAGGGCGCGAACAGGCCGGAGAACGCCGGGACGATGTAGCAGCCGCCGTTGTCGTCCACCGTCCCGGCCAGGGTCTCGATCTCCGAGGCGGTGCCGATCAGGCCGAGGCCGTCGCGGACCCACTGCACCAGCGAGCCGGCGATCGCGATGGAGCCCTCCAGTGCGTACACCGGTTTCTCCGCGCCGATCCGGTAGCCGACCGTGGTGATCAGCCCGTGCGACGACCGGACCGGGGTGGTGCCGGTGTTCATCAGCAGGAAACCGCCGGTGCCGTACGTGCACTTGGCCTCGCCCGGCTCGAAACACGTCTGCCCGAACAGGGCGGCCTGCTGGTCACCGATAGCCGCGGCGATGGGCACCCCGGGGAGTACGGCCTCCGCGGTCCCGTAGATCTCGGCGGACGATCTGATCTCCGGCAGCATGGCCCGGGGAATGCGGAATGTCCGAAGCAGATCGGGATCCCACTCCAGATCCGACAGATTCATCAGCATCGTACGGCTGGCGTTGGTCACGTCGGTCAGATGCCGGCCACCGGTCAGATTCCAGATCAGCCAGGAGTCCATGGTCCCGAACAGCACTTCGCCGCTCTCGGCTCTCGCGCGCAGCCCGGGAGTGTGGTCCAGCAGCCACTGGATCTTGAGCGCGGAGAAGTACGTGGCCGGCGGCAACCCTGTCCGGCTTCGCACGAAGTCCGCGTCCAACCCCGCGATGTCGGCGCGGGTGTCCTGCCAGACGATCGCGGGCGCCACCGGGACACCGGTCGCCCGGTCCCACAGCACCGTCGTCTCCCGCTGACTCGCGATCCCGATCGCCGCGACCTGCGACGGCTCGACGTCGGCGGCCCGCAACGCCTTGATCATCAGGCGTCGCACGTCCCGCCAGATCCGGGCCGCGTCATGTTCCACCCAGCCCGGCCGCGGATAGGACTGCGGATGCTCGGCGCGCACCACCGACACCACCGTCGCGCGCCGATCGAACAGGATGCACCGCGTCGACGTGGTCCCCTGATCGATCGCCAGCACGAAACTCATGACTGGACCTCGCGGGAGATCGACCGGGCCGCGGCGACGACCTGCTCCACCATCTGGGGCCGGGCCTGGCGCCGGGTGTCGGTGAGGCGTTCCACCGGGCCGGCGATGCCGATCGCGCCGACGACCAGGCCGCCGGAGGTCCGCACCGGGGCGGCGATCGCGGCGAGCCCGGGCCGCCACTCCTCCACCGACAGGCCCCAGCCCTGGACGCGGGTCGCGGCGAGCATCCGGGCGAGCGGCGGGCCGCTGGTCACGGTCCTTCGGGTGTACGCGTCCAGCCCACCCGCCAGCACCGCCTCGGCCGCCGTCGCGGAGTGGGCGAGCAGCACCTTGCCGAGGGCGGTGGCGTGCGCGGGGAGGCGTACCCCGGTGTCCAGATCCTGCGCCGAGCCGTCCGGCCGGAACACGTGGTGCACGACGAGGACCCGGCCGTCGCGGAGCACGCCGAGGCGTACCTCCGCACCGCTGCGTGACGCCAGCGTGTCGGCCCAGTTGAGCGCCCGCCCGCGCAGCTCGTTCGCGTCGATCCCGGCGCTGCCGAGGTCGAGCAGCCCGCGCCCGACCCGGTACCGGGCGGTCCGCGGGTCCTGCTCGACGAAGCCGACGTGTTCGAGGGTCCGCAGGATGCTGTGCGCGGTGGACTTGGGCAGGCCGAGGGCGTCGGCGACCTCCTTGACCCGTAGCCGGTCCGGATCCGCCGCGAGCAGCCGCAACACGGCGGACGACCGCTCGATCGACTGGATCATCCCCGGCACGTGCGACATTGTCGCACGCTGCACGTTGTCGCGTGGCACATCGGCCCCTAACGTCCCCGGCGTCGAGGACAGGAGGCACTTGTGACGCGGTACGTCGGCGCGATCGATCAGGGCACCACCAGCACGCGGTTCATGATCTTCGACCGGTCCGGTACGGAGATCGGCCGGCACCAGCTCGAGCACCGGCAGATCCAGCCGCGCTCCGGCTGGGTCGAGCACGACCCGACGGAGATCTGGGAGAACACCCTCAAGACCATCGGGGTCGCGCTTGCCGACACCGGCCTTACCCCGGCCGACCTGGCCGCCATCGGCATCACCAACCAGCGGGAGACCGTCGTCCTGTGGGACCGGTCCACCGGCGTTCCGGTGGCGCCCGCGATCGTCTGGCAGGACACGCGCACCGACTACCTTCTCCACGACATCGACGCGGACCTCGTGCGGGACCGGACCGGGCTGCCGCCTGCCACCTACTTCTCGGCCACGAAGATCCAATGGCTGCTGGACGACGTCGACGGGCTCCGGGGACGGGCGGAGAACGGGGAGATCCTGTTCGGGACGATCGACACCTGGCTGATCTGGAATCTGACCGGTGGCCGGCATCTGACCGACGTGACCAACGCCAGCCGTACGATGCTGATGAATCTGTCGGATCTGGAGTGGGATCCCGATCTGCTTCGGACATTCCGCATTCCCCGGGCCATGCTGCCGGAGATCAGATCGTCCGCCGAGATCTACGGGACCGCGGAGGCCGTACTCCCCGGGGTGCCCATCGCCGCGGCCATCGGTGACCAGCAGGCCGCCCTGTTCGGGCAGACGTGTTTCGAGCCGGGCGAGGCCAAGTGCACGTACGGCACCGGCGGTTTCCTGCTGATGAACACCGGCACCACCCCGGTCCGGTCGTCGCACGGGCTGATCACCACGGTCGGCTACCGGTTCGGGGCCGAGAAGCCGGTGTTCGCGCTGGAGGGCTCGATCGCCGCCTGCGGCTCCGCCATCCAGTGGCTGCGCGACCAGCTCGGCGTCCTGGACACCGCGGGCGACAGCGAGACCCTGGCCGGGCAGGTCGAGGACAGCGCCGGCGTGTGCTTCGTCCCGGCGTTCTCCGGCCTGTTCGCGCCCTACTGGCGGCCGGACGCCCGCGCCGCCATCGTCGGCCTGTCCCGCTTCCACACCGCCGCCCACATCACCCGGGCCGCCCTGGAGGCGATCTGCCACCAGACCCGCGACGTGGTCGAGGCGATGGCCCAGGACTCCGGCACCGTCCTGGACTGCCTGCAGGTGGACGGCGGGGTCACCGCGAACGCGCTGTGCATGCAGTTGCAGGCCGACATCCTCGGCGTGCCGGTCAGCCGGCCCGCCGTCGCCGAGACCACCGCGCTCGGCGCCGCCTACGCGGCCGGGCTCGCGGTCGGCTTCTGGGACTCCCTGGACGACCTGCGCGCCAACCGGCACGAGGACCGGCGCTGGCAGCCGTCCTGGTCGGCGGCCCGGCGTACCGAAGGCATCACCCGCTGGCGAGCGGCCATCGACCGCACCCTCGACTGGGTCAGCGTCGGCTGACCTGACGGAAGGACCATGATGAACACCGGAGTGATCTCACCCCAGACCCGGACCCGGGCCCTGGAAACCATGTCGTCCGGCGAGGAACTGGACGTGCTGGTCGTCGGCGCCGGGGTGGTCGGGGCCGGCTCGGCGCTGGACGCCGCCACCCGCGGCCTCTCCGTCGGCCTCCTGGAGGCCCGCGACTTCGCCAGCGGCACCTCCAGCCGATCCAGCAAGCTCATCCACGGCGGCCTGCGCTACCTGGAGATGCTCGACTTCAGCCTGGTCCGGGAGGCGCTGCGGGAACGCGGCCTGCTGATCCAGAAGCTCGCCCCGCACCTGGTACGCCCGGTGCCGTTCCTCTACCCGCTGCAGAAGCGCGCGTGGGAGCGGATCTACGTGGGCGCCGGCATCGCCCTCTACGACGTCCTGGCGCTCTCCGGCGGCGGGGCGGGGGTGCCCGTACACCGGCACCTCAGCCGCGTCGAGGCCCTCAAGGCGTTCCCGGCGCTGCGCCCGGAGAGCCTGGTCGGCGCGATCCGCTACTACGACGCGCAGGTCGACGACGCCCGGCACACCATGTTCCTGGTCCGGACCGCGGTGGCGCACGGGGCGCACGCCGCCTCCCGTACCGAGGTGATCGGTTTCCTCCGCGAGGGCCGCCGCGTCGTCGGCGTCCGCGCCCGCGACCTGGAGACCGGCGCCGAACTGGAGATCCGCGCCCGCACCGTGATCAACGCGACCGGTGTGTGGACCGGCGACAGCCAGGCGCTGCTCACCGGCGAGCGCGGCGAATTCAGAATCACCGCGAGCAAGGGGATCCACCTGGTGGTGCCGCGCGACCGGATCGCCGGCAGCACGGGCATGATCTTGCGTACGGCGACAAGCGTGCTCTTCGTCATCCCGTGGGACCAGCACTGGATCATCGGCACCACCGACACCAAGTGGGACCTGGACAAGTCCGACCCGGCCGCATCCGGCACGGACGTCGACTACCTGCTCGACGAGGTCAACAAGGCCCTCGCCACCCCGCTGACCCGCGACGACGTGCAGGGCGTCTATGCCGGCCTGCGCCCGCTGCTGTCCGCCGAGGCCGCCAGCACCGCCAAGCTGTCCCGCGAGCACGCCGTCGGCAACCCCGTCCCCGGCCTGATCGTGGTGGCCGGCGGCAAGTACACCACCTACCGGGTGATGGCCCGCGACGCCGTCGACGCCGCCGTCCGCGAACTGTTCGCCCGCGTCCCGCAGTCCTGCACCGACCAGGTCCCGCTGCTCGGCGCCGACGGCTACCGCGCCGCCTGGAACCGCCGCGCCGCCCTGGCCCGCCGCTCCGGCCTCACCGTCGCCCGCATCGAACACCTGCTGCGCCGCTACGGCACCCTGCTCGACGAGATCCTCGCCCTGATCGAGGCCGACCCGTCCCTCGGCCTGCCCCTGGACGGCGCCCCCGACCACCTGCGCGCCGAGATCGTCTACGCGGTCACCCACGAGGGCGCCCGGCACCTCGACGACGTCCTCGCCCGCCGTACCCGGATCGCCTTCGAGACCACCGACCGCGGCGTCACCGCCGCCCGTGCCGCCGCCGCCCTGATCGCCCCGGCCCTGGGCTGGTCCGAGGCCGACGCCGCCCGCGAGGCCACCGCCTACGAGTCCCGCGTCATCGCCGAACTGGCCGCCCAGACCCAGGCCGACGACGCCTCCGCCGACGCCACCCTCCGTGGCGTGAACCCAGAAAATCTGGTCCCACAGAACTAGACTTTTTTGTCGGAGGGGGTTAACGTTTCTCCTGTCGAACGAAGAGATCTACCGAAGACGCAGACGAGAGACCGAGCGTCAAGCAGGGCCCGGATCGTTCGTGGCTCGCTCGGCTCAACGGACCGCACCAAGGTCCGAGTTTTCGCAAGACCCTGACGTAAGTCCAGGTCAGGGCAGCTCGTCGCACATGTGTGGGGCCATGAAGTCGCGTGGGGCTCCGCCATCGGCGGGTCGTGGTACAGCACCAGGAAACACCGTAAGAAGAGGAAAGGGAGGGACAAAGCACCGTTGGATCGCCCGCGGCCAGATCGTTTCGACATCTCTGGCGGGCGGACACCGCAGTTTCCATCGATAGAGAGGTGGTCTCCGGTCACGCTTATGCGATCCTCGCGCCATTCGCCGTCTATGACGGCCGGCGCGGATACGAGAACCGGCGAACCTGCCGGCAGATGGTGTTCTTGACCCACTACCCTGGGCCCCGGCGCATCCGCGCCGGGGCCCTCGTCATGGAGGTGTAAGTGGCCCAACCCGACGACATGTTCGGCGACGAAGACTATCCCGCCTACACGATGGGCCGCGCCGCGGAGATCACCGGCGCCTCGCAGGACTTCCTGCGGCGGCTCGACGAGGCGAAACTCATCACCCCGTTCCGCTCCGCCGGCGGCCACCGCCGCTACTCCCGTTACCAGCTGCGCCTCGCCGCCCGGGCCCGGGAGATGGTGGACCAGGGCACACCCCTGGAGGCGGCGTGCCGCATCATCATCCTCGAGGATCAGCTCGAGGACGCCCTCGAACAGAACCGCAAACTACAGAGTCAACGGCCCGCCGAGGCCGGCTGATCCTCGGCAGTCCCGCCACACGGTCTTTCTCCCCGGAGAGAGGCCGTTCGCCGTTTCAGGCCCCACAGGCACCGGCTGCCACTACCCGATCTCAGGATCAGCAGCCGCTCGCAGTCCCCTCGCGCGCGATCTTGGGCACTTCCCACCGGCCACCTCCACCCAAGATCGCCAAAGCCGGCAACCTTGGTCGTTCACATCCACTTTCGAGTCTTCTTCTGGGGTGCAGGACGGCGAGTGGTCAAGCCCTCGTCCGGGCGCTGCCGTCACGACTGCGGCCAGGGCTCCCCGGGCCAGTTCCCGATCTTGTGGACCCGACGCCGGAGCCGAGCGCACAAGATCCAACTTCCGCCCCTTCTTGTGCGCTGAGCTGCGGAAATCCGGCACCTCCCGCCCAAGATCGCGAACCTGATTGATCTTGGGCGGGAGGTGCCGGACCGAATCGCACAAGAACGTTGGCGGCGCGTCGATCCTGAGGGTGAAGGGTGCGTACGGACTCACCCGCTCGGGCCTGGCGGGTACGGATCTGAGTAACCAAGAAGAAGACTCTTTCCCGGTACCAAAAACCCAAGATCGGGCCCGCCTCAGATCTTGTGCCCAAAAAGCCGCCCCCAAGCGCACAGGATCAGACCGGAGGCGGGTACCGCAGTCGACGACATCACGTCTCGCCGACCGCTACAGGCGCGGCAGACCTCAACCACCAACACCGCCGCCTGGCAAGCCGACAGCAGCCCGGGCACACCGAGAGCAGTCCCACGCACAACAACCGGCACTACGAGCGGCAATCGGCGCTACAAGGCCTGAGCCGCATCCGGCATCAACCCAGCCTGAAACCGCGACCGTCACGCCCAGATACGTAGAAAGAGGGTGCCCAGTAGATCGATGACGTGAAGAAGAAGGGGATATCCGAGCGGAAAGAAGGCGCAGATCAACAGGATCAACGCCCCGATGTTCTTGTCCTCGAACCACAACCGCAGCCACGCCATCGACGGCCCCGGGCGCCGCAGCGCGTGCCACAGGATCCCGAAGCCGTCCAGTGGTGGGATCGGGATCAGGGCGAGCAGACCGAACCCGAGCAGGCCGGTACCGAGCGACAGAACGGCCTGCTCGGCATAGGGCAGCGGAAGGTATCCCCGCAGGATCACCCCCGGGCCGAGCATGGCGAGCCAGTCGCCGGAGAAGACCAGGGCGTATCCGGCGATGATGAGTTCGCCGGTGAGGATGCAGGCGACCGGCCCGGCCGCGAACACGGCGGCGGCGCGGCCGCGGCCTTTCCAGCGGGGCACCTCGTCGACGGTGACCTGGCGGCCCCACCCGGTGCCGCCGATCGCGGCGCAGACGGCGCCGAACGGGTCGATCTCCTCGCGGGGCCGCAGCGGTCCGCGACTTTCGCCGAGGCCGACGACGCGCGCGGTGAAACGCATGGCGACGGCGCGCAGCGCGAGGCCGAGCAGGAAGGCGACGACCAGGGCGACGAACGCCACCGGCTCGCCGAGTGCGAAGAGCACGGGTTGTGGACCTAGTCCCGTTCTGTCTGGGAGGCGATGACCTCGCGAGCGAGCTGCCGATAGTTGCGGGCGCCGGACGACGCCGGATCCAGCGTAGTGATCGGAGCGCCGGCGACGGTCGACTCGGGGAACTTCACCGTCTTGGTGATGACGGTCTGGTAGACCTTGTCTCCGAAGGCCTCGACCACGCGCTGCAGCACCTGGCGGCAGTGGGTGGTGCGGGAGTCGTACATCGTGGCGAGGATGCCCTCGAGTTCGAGGTCGAAGTTGAGCCGCTCGCGCACCTTGTCGATGGTGTCCAGGAGCAGTGCCACACCGCGGAGGGAGAAGAACTCGCACTCCAGGGGGATGAGCACGCCGTGCGCGATGGTGAGCGCGTTGATCGCCAGCAGGCCCAGGGAGGGCTGGCAGTCGATCAGGATGAAGTCGTACTCCTTGCGGACCGAGCGCAGCGCCCGGGCCAGCGCCATCTCCCGCGCGACCTCGTTGACCAGCTGGATCTCGGCGGCGGAGAGGTCGATGTTGGCGGGCAGCAGGTGCAGGCCGGCCACATCGGTCTTGATGATGACGTCCTCGGTGGCGACGTCGTCCTGCATGAGCAGGTTGTAGACGCTGAGGTCGAGGTTGTGCGGGTTGACCCCGAGGCCGACCGAGCAGGCGCCCTGCGGGTCGAAGTCGACGAGGAGGACCTTGCGCCCGTACTCCGCGAGGGCGGCGCCCAGGTTGATGGTGGTCGTCGTCTTGCCGACGCCGCCCTTCTGGTTCGCCAGGGCGATGATGCGGGCCGGACCGTGCTTGTCGGTCGGCATGGGTTCGGGGATCGGACGGCGCATCGTGTACGCCGTCGGGTCGGCGGGGCCGAGATCGGCGCCGAGATCCAGGGAGTTCTGCTGCTCGCGGAGCGTGGAAGTCCAGGCCTCTGCACGCCCGCTGTTCCCTGACATCAACCTCGCCCCCCTTCGACTCACAGCCGGAGCCGATGCTCGACTGTACGCCACACGCGCCGCCACGCCGGGGTCGGTCATTCGGCGTGTCGCACCTACGCATCCATAGCTTCTAACGAGCGCGCGGGTGTGCGGTCGCGTACACCTCCCGGAGGCGTTCGACGGTCACCAGGGTATACACCTGCGTCGTGGTGACCGAGGCGTGTCCCAGCAGTTCTTGCACCACCCGCACGTCGGCGCCGCCGTCGAGCAGATGCGTCGCGTAGGAGTGACGCAGGGTGTGCGGGCTGACCGCGTACGGGCCGTCGGCGGGCAGGCCGACCGCGACGGCGCAGCGGTGCAGGACGGTCCAGGCGCTCTGCCGGGACAGCCGGCCGCCACGGGCGTTGAGGAACACGGCCGGGGTGCCCTTGCCGAGCGTGACCAGCGAGGGCCGGGCCCGTACCAGATAAGCCTGCAACGCGTCCCGCGCGTAACCGCCGACCGGAACCACCCGCGTCTTCCCGCCCTTGCCCCGGAGGGTGACGGCGGGCTCCCCAGCAAAATCGACATCGTCGATGTCGGCGCCGACCGCCTCGGAGATCCGGGCGCCGGTGCCGTAGAGGAACTCCAGCAGCGCCCGGTCGCGCAGCCCGAGCGGCGAGTCCGGGTCGGGCACCGCGAGCAGCCGGCCGACCTGGTCCACGTCGAGGGCTTTGGGGAGGCGTTGCGGCGGGGCCGGTGGCCGTACGCCGGAAGCCACGTCGTGCGGGATCAACCGCTCCCGGACCGCGAACCGGTGCAGGCCGCGCACCGCCGACATGGCCCGCGCCGCCGACGCCGCCGCCAGGCCCTCCTCGCGCAGCGCGGCCAGGTGCCCGCTGACGTCCGCCTCGCGCACCTCGCCGAGGCCGGTGATCCCGGCGGCGGCCAGCCGTTCGGCGTACCGCTCCAGGTCGCGGCGGTAGGAGGCGAGCGTGTTGCGGGAGAGGCCGCGTTCCACACTCAGATGGTCGAGGTAACTCCTGATCGCGTGGTCCGGGCTCAGTGCAGCACCTCCGTGACGGGTATCGGCCGCAGCCCGTGCGCTTCGGCGACCGGGCCGTAGACGACGTCGCCGCCGAACGTGTTGAGGCCGGCCGCGAGCGCCGGGTCGGCCCGCATCGCGCCGCGCCAGCCGAGGCCGGCCAGTTCGAGAGCGTACGGCAGGGTGACGTTGGTGAGCGCGTAGGTGCTGGTGTGCGGCACCGCGCCGGGCATGTTGGCGACGCAGTAGAACATCGACTCGTGCACCCGGTAGGTCGGGTCGTCGTGGGTGGTCGGACGCGAGTCCTCGAAGCAGCCGCCCTGGTCGATCGAGATGTCGACGAGCACGCTGCCCGGTTTCATCCGGGACACCAGCTCGTTGGAGATCAGCGTCGGCGCTTTCGCGCCGGGCACCAGGACCGCGCCGATCACCAGGTCGGCGTCGAGGACGGCTTTCTCCACCTCGTACGCGTTCGACGCGATCGTCTGCACGTGGCCGCGATAGTCGGCGTCCACGGCCCGGAGCCGGGCCACGTTCTTGTCCAGCAGCAGCACCTCGGCCTGCATGCCGAGCGCGATCGCGGCCGCGTTGAGCCCGGACACGCCGGCGCCGATCACGACGACCTTGGCCGCGTACACCCCGGGGACGCCGCCCATCAGCACCCCGCGCCCGCCGCCCTGCCGCATCAGGTGGTAGGCCCCGACCTGGGGGGCGAGCCGGCCGGCCACCTCGGACATCGGGGCGAGCAGCGGCAGCGACCGGTCCGGCAGCTCGACCGTCTCGTACGCGATGCCGGTCACCTCCCGTTCCAGCAGCGCGTCCGTGCACTCCTTGGACGCGGCCAGGTGCAGGTAGGTGAAGAGCACCTGGCCGGGCCGCATCCGGTGGTGCTCCTCCGGGATCGGCTCCTTGACCTTGAGGATCAGCTCGCCCGTCGCCCAGACGTCGTCGGCGTCCGGCAGGATCGTCGCCCCGGCGGACCGGTAGTCACCGTCGGTTATCGACGAGCCGGCGCCCGCGCCGGACTGGACGAACACCTGGTGACCGTCGCGGGTGAACTCGTAGACACCGGACGGGGTGATCGCCACCCGGTGCTCGTTGTTCTTGACCTCGGTGGGAATCCCGACCTTCATAGCCGGAGAGTACCCCTGAGCTGCTGATCCATCCCGGCTCACGAAAAGCCGGCGCGGTCCGGCGAGCCCGGTGAAGTGCGGAAAGTTACCGAATCGTGTACCGGTATCCCGCGTCGGAGGGTCCGGCCTGTACGGTTCCACCCGATGAGCGGCTTTCCCTGGCTTCTGGTGGACCAGAACACCGACGACGGTGAACTCGTGATCGCCGCCTGCTCCGAAATCGACGGTCTCTTCGTGGACCCGCCGCAGCCGCCGGTCGAGCGGTACACACTGCTCGGCTGCGAGCCGGCCGGGCGGCTGCTCGACGCGTGCGACGGACTCGGTCCGGCCTGGCTCGGCAACGTCGGCCTGGACGCGATCCACCCGCCGTATTCCAAGCATCCGCCGCACTGCTGGCACTGCGCCGAGGAGCTGCTGGACATCACGGTGCTGTCGGCGCTGCCGTCCGCGCTCGGGCCCCGGCTGCTCGACGTGACCCTGGAGGGCCGGCTGCGGATCGAGGAGCTGGCCCGGTTCGCCCGGGGCGCCGACCGGGCGCCGGAAGCCGACGGGTACCGGCTGGTCGGCGTGACCGGGCGCGGCGAGGAGGACCTCGGGGTCTGCCGGGACGTGGACGGCGTGTTCCGGGCCCGGCCGGCGCCGCCGCCACGTGGCGCCACCCTGATCGGCTGCCGGCCGGAGCCGCCGCTGCAACGAGCCCTGGACGTGCTGGCCCGCGGCGGGGCGCGGCGGCGCCGCTGGGTGCAGGCGTCGATCTTCAGCGTGGACCGGGACGGCACGGCGGTCGGCATGGTGGGCGCGGCGCTGGGCGCCGAGGTGGCCGAGGTCCGTGCCTCCCGGCTCGGCGACGGCCTGGTCGACGTGACGTTCGAGCCGACGTACGGCGACGCGATCGGTGGTCCCCGCCCGGCGGGCGCGCGTACCGTGTGGCACCGCTGGCGGGCCGGCCGCCCCGACGTGATCGGCGAGTGGGCCGAGTACGACGCCGACCTGCGCCACGAGTGGGCCGGTGTCGCCCTGGCCCACCACGAGCACCGCCCCGACCGCCCGTCCGGCGCGACGTACCACCTGGCCGGGCGGCACGTCACCGACGTGGAGGGGTTCTTCTGCGCGATCGGGGAGGCGATCAACGGCCCCGGCGGCTACTTCGGCTGGAACCTGGGCGCGCTGCACGACTGCGCCAACGGCGGCTGGGGCGCGGCCCCCGGTTTCCGGCTGGTCTGGCACGACGCCGAGGTGGCCCGGGCGCATCTGACGCCCGGTTACGACCGGCGCTGGTGGACGCCGGCCGTGACCATGGACGACCTGCTCGGCTATCTCGCCGACTCGGGTGTGGACGTCGAGCTGCGCTGACCGCCGACGTTCCGCTTGTTCGCAACGAAATGGTCGGTTCCGTCCAGGCCGAAGGCGATGATCCGTTCCGGGTGGATCCGGATCATCGGGTCGGGGCCGTCGATCGCCTCGGCCCGGCCGCGGATCTCCAGGCAGCGCACCCGCCACGGGTTCACCGACGGCACGTCGTCGACCACGAACGCGACCCGCCCGTTGTCGGCGACGTTGCGGAACTTGCGGCTGGCCGCCATGTGCCAGCCGGTGATGTCGATCGTCTCCTCCCCCGCGTTGTAGGTGAAGCCCACCGGGCTGTTCTGCAGGGTGCCGTCCGGCTGCACGGTGGCCAGCCGGCCGAGCCGCTGCCCGGTCAGGTAATCGATCTCGGTCGTGGTGAAGGTCATGTCCCCGACCCTGCAACCTCAACCTGAATTGAGGTCAACCCACGAACACGCAGAACAGGTGACCGTCGGGGTCGGCGTACACGCGCAGGGGCTCCTCGGGGTCGTCGCTGCGGTCGAAACGCAGCGTGCCGCCGAGCGCCAGGACCCGCTCGTGCTGACGGTTCAGCTCCTCGATCGAGTCGACGACGGTGTCCAGGTGGGCCTGCTGGGGGATGTCGTCGCCGGGCCAGGTCGTCGGGCGTACCCCCGCGGTCTGCTGGAACGCCAGCCGCCAGGAACCGTCCGGCGGCAGCAGCACCAGCCAGTCGCGGCCCTGCGGGTAGTCGGCGCCCGCCGGCGGCGGCTCGTCGCCCTTGCGGTATTCCAGGCCGAGCAGCTCGCGGTAGAACTCGGCGGCCCGGCGCGCGTCGGTGGTGTCCAGCACGAACGACTGAAGCCTGGGAACGGTCACGATACCTCCTGATCGAGCGGGGTGGCGACGGTGATGAATACCCACCTACTGTGAGCTGATGCGTGTCCTCTTCGTCGCCGCGCCGCTGGTCGGGCACGTCTTCCCGCTGATGCCGCTCGCGCGGGCGCTGCGGGCGGCGGGCCACGACGTGCTGGTGGCGACCGGCGCCGACGGGATGCGGGTGGCCTCGTCCGGCGTCGAGGTGCGGGATGTCGCGCCCGGCTTCCGGTTCGTGCCGACGGCGCTGCGCACCATGCTGCGGCATCCCACGCTGATCCGCGCCGAGATGGCCGGGACCGGCGGCACCCGGGCGGTCGGGCACATCTTCGGCGCGGTCAACGACCGGATGCTCGAGGCGGTCCTGGAGACCACGCGGGAGTGGCGGCCGGACCGGATCGTCTACGAGCCGCACGCGGCGGCCGGAGCGGTGGCCGCGGCCCGGTTCGGGATCCCCGGCATCCTGCACGAGAACTCGCTGTTCGACGGGCCCACCCTGGTCGCGGTGACCCGGATGCGCGGCCGTCCCGAGGTGGCCCCGCCGGCCGCGGTGATCCGGATCGCCCCGGCGAGCGTGGCCGGCCGCGGCACCCACCTGCCGATGCGGCCGGTGCCGTACGGCGGTGACCAGCCGCTGCCGGACCGGCTCGCCGCGCCGCCGGACCGGCCCCGCGTCCTGGTCAGCCACAGCACCCTGCCGCAGCCGGGCCGGGACCGGCTGACGCCCCGGCTGATCGAGGCGGCCGCGTCGGTGGACGCCGACTTCGTGCTGGTCCGCTCGTCGGCGAAGCGGCTGCCGCCGAACGTCCGGACGACGGACTGGATCCCGATCCCGGCGGCGCTGGCGGCCGGCGCCGCCATCGTGCATCACGGCGGCGCGGGCACCGTGCTGTCCGCGCTGCACGCGGGCGTCCCTCAGCTGGTCGTCCGCGGCGCCGGCGACCGGCGGTTCAACGCCGAGCTGGTGGCGGCCCGCGGCGCCGGGCTCGCCGCCGACGAGCGGGACATCTCCCCCGCATTGCTCACCCGGCTGATCACCGACCCGGTGGTGGCGGCCGCGGCGAAGGAGGTCAGCGCCGAGATCGCCGCCATGCCGCCGCCGGAGGACCTGGTCGAGGCGATCCGCCAGTCAGACCAGCAGCGGTAACACCGGCACCGCGTTGATCGCGCCGTGCACGGCGAAGATCGCCCACGGGTTCCGGTACCGCGACCAGAGGTACCCCGCCATCAGCCCGAGCGCCCCGGTCGACATGGTCACCGCGAGCGCGGTCTCCCACACCGGCCCGTTCAGCAGCCGGTAGCTGTGCATGAGCACGAACAGCCACGCCGCCGCGGTGATCGCCGGCCAGCGGCCCCAGAGCAGCTCGAGGCGGGTCTGCAGCATCATCCGGTAGAAGTACTCCTCCAGGATGCTCGCGGTGAACAGCGAGAAGAGCATCACCAGGGCCAGCTCGAGCCGGCCCCAGTCGGCATAACCGGACAGGTCGGTGTCCGCGGCGAGCGGGCTCCCGAACGCCAGCCAGCCCCAGACCGCGATCACCACGAGCGGCCCGAGCCAGTACCAGAGCCGGGGGATCGCCCTGCGGTGTGCCCGGCCGGGCCGGCTCGGACCCCGCCCCAGGCGTAGCGCCAGCCAGCCACCACCGAGCAGCACCAGCACCTTGACCAGCGGATAGACAGCGCCGCCGCCGGCTGCCTGCACCGCGACGGCGATCGCGGCGAACAGCAGCGCCACCCCGATCAGCCCGTACGCCTGCCGCCGCACGCCCGCCCGTTCGTCACCCCCGGCCGTCTCCAGCACCGGCAGGACCGGCGGCACCAGACGGATCAGAAGCAGACCGATGAGGTACGGCGTGACGACCGCGACCACCGGCACGGTCCCGGCCTCGTCGTCCGCCGACACGCTGACCCGGCTGTGCCCGGTCGCCAGCAGCAGGAGCGGCGCGGCCAGCAGAACCGCAAGCCCGGCGACGGTCAGGACCCTCGTTCGCATCCGCCCATTATGGACGATCGCGCCGGTCGCCGAGGGCCGTGATCATCTGCGATCCAGACATGTCCATAATCTGACTTCGATCAACGGGGAGGACATCGACGTGAAGAAGCTGGGCTGCCAGACCACCATCCTGCTGCTGGCGCTCGTCATCGGCGGGCTCTGGTACGGCGGCAACCTCGCCTGGAAGGCCATCCGCGGGGACGTCGCCAACGACTGGGCGGTCAGCCTGGACGACCAGCTGGTGAAGGTCTGCGAGGACACGTACTACACGAAGGCGCCCGCCTACACCGGCGGGAAGGCGCCGCACCCGATCGCCGTCTACGACCTCGGCGAGGAGAGGGCCCGGGCTCTGCCGATGTACGGCCCGGACATCCCGGCGAACGAGCGCAAGGCCTGGGAACCGGCCAAGGCGGACGTCCGGATCGTCGGCTGCGCGGAGCGGGTCGGCGAGGGCGCCGAGATCGGGACCTGCACGTTCGACAGCGGCGTCACGGCGCCGGTGAAGACCGGGGTCTGGGAGGTGAAGCTCCGCGAGGCCAGGACCCGCGCGGAGATCGCCACCGTGCGCATCGACGGGGCGGACAAGACCTGCCCGCTGATCAAGCTCGTCAAGGGCAACGAGAAGCCGGTGGTGCACAGCGACCCGACCACGAAGCAGTACTACGACGCCTTCAAGCAGTACGTGAAGGGCTGAGCCCGCCCCGGCGCGAAGGCCGGGACGGGCAGCGGACCTCAGGAGCCCAGCGGGGCCCAACCGGTGTCGCGGGCGCGGGCGGCGGCCAGGATGCCACCGACCGCGGCCGCGTTGGTGATCTCACCGCGGAACACCATGTCGACGGCCTCGTCCAGGGGAACCCGGCGGACCTCCAGGTCGGCCTCCTCGCCGGTGCGCTCGTACCGCTCCGCCGCGGCGACCGGGGCGAGGTCACGGGCCAGGAAGACCCGGACGAACTCGTCGGCGAACCCGGGCGTGGTGTGCAGGTCGAGCAGCGGCTCCATCCGCCCGGCCGTCAGGTCGGCCTCCTCGGCCAGCTCCCGGGCCGCGGTGATCGCCTCGTCCTCGCCGACGACGTCACGCAGGCCGGCCGGCAGCTCCCACAGGTGCTTGCCGACCGCGTGCCGGTACTGCTTGATCAGCACGATCCGGTCCCGGTCGTCGAGGGCGACCACGACGACGGCGCCCCGGTTCTCCACCACGTCACGGACGGCGGTGCTGCCGTCCGACATGGTCACCTCGTCGCTGTAGACCGAGAAGATCGCGCCGTGGAAACGCTCGGCCCGGGACACCGTCTCGTGGGCGAACCCCATGTCAGGCCTCGACGTCGATCTCGACCGGCAGCTCGTCCGCCGCCGCGTACGCGATGGCCGCCTTGACGAGGCCGTCGAACAGCGGGTGCGGCCGGGTCGGGCGGCTCTTCAGCTCCGGGTGGGCCTGGGTGGCCACGAAGTACGGGTGCACCTCCCGGTCCAGCTCGATGAACTCGACCAGCCGCCCGTCCGGCGAGGTGCCGGAGAAGACCAGGCCGGACTGCGACAGCTTGTCGCGGAAGTCGTTGTTCACCTCGTAGCGGTGCCGGTGCCGCTCGGAGATCTCCGTCGCGCCATACACCTCGGCGACGATCGAGCCGTCCTTGAGCTTCGCCGGGTACGCCCCGAGCCGCATGGTGCCGCCCAGGTCGCCCTTACCGGCGACGATGTCCTCCTGGTCGGCCATCGTGGAGATGACCGGGTACGTGGCCTTCTCGTCGAACTCGACCGAGTTGGCGCCGGTCAGCCCGGCCAGGTTGCGGGCCGCGTCGATGGTCATGCACTGCAGGCCGAGGCAGAGGCCGAGGATCGGGATCCGGTTCTCCCGGGCGTACCGCGAGGTGTTGACCTTGCCCTCGATGCCGCGGACACCGAACCCGCCGGGGATCACGATGCCGTCGGCGCCCTTGAGCGCGGCCGCCGCGCCGGCCGGGGTCACGCAGTCGTCGCTGGGCACCCACCGGAGCTTGATCTTCACGGTGTTGCCGAAACCGGCGGCCCGGATCGCCTCACTGACCGAGAGGTACGCGTCCGGCAGGTCCACGTACTTGCCGACCAGCGCGATGGTGATGGTCCGCTTCGGGTGGTGCACCCGCTCCAGGAGATCGTTCCAGGTGTTCCAGTTGACGTCCCGGAAGGACAGGCCCAGGCGGCGTACGACGTACGCGTCCAGCCCCTCGTCGTGCAGCACCTTCGGGATGTCGTAGATGCTCGGCGCGTCCGGGCAGGCGATGACGGCCTCGGCGTCGACGTCGCAGTACAGCGCCAGCTTGTGCTTCATCTTCTCCGGGATCTCCCGGTCGCTGCGGCAGATCAGCGCGTCCGGCTGGATACCGATGTTGCGCAGCGCGGCCACCGAGTGCTGGGTCGGCTTGGTCTTCAGCTCACCCGACGGGGCCAGGTACGGCACCAGCGACACGTGCAGGTAGAAGACGTGGTCCCGGCCGACCTCGTGCCGGACCTGGCGGATCGCCTCGAGGAACGGCAGCGACTCCATGTCGCCGACGGTGCCGCCGACCTCGGTGATCACCACGTCCGGGACGTTGCCGTTCTCGTCCGGGTCGGCCATCGCGAAGATCCGCGACTTGATCTCGTTGGTGATGTGCGGGATGACCTGCACGGTGTCGCCCAGGTACTCGCCGCGCCGCTCCCGGGCGATGACCGCCGAGTAGACCTGGCCGGTGGTGACGTTCGCCTTGCCGGAGAGGTCCCGGTCGAGGAACCGCTCGTAGTGGCCGACGTCGAGGTCGGTCTCCGCGCCGTCCTCGGTGACGAAGACCTCACCGTGCTGGAACGGGTTCATCGTCCCGGGGTCGACGTTCAGGTAGGGGTCGAGCTTCTGCATCACGACACGGAGGCCGCGGGCGGTGAGCAGATTGCCGAGGCTGGAGGCGGTGAGGCCCTTGCCCAGCGAGGAGGCGACGCCCCCGGTGACGAAGATGTGCCGCGTTTCGCGCACTGTTGAGGCCAAGGCCCGCTCCCGTGGTCGCCGTTTCATCGGTTCTTGCGGCCGGGGCAAGCCCCATCCACGGGAGTTCACCGTAACACTGATTGCCGGGGCCGCCATGTTCGGGCTGCTCGGCCTGCGTGTCTTTTGGGCGGTTACGGGACCGGGACCGGGTCGTCGTCCGATTTGCGGAGCAGCGGGCCGCCGGGACCGTCGGTCTCCCCCGGCGGCGGCGTCCGGTCCGCCGCGTGCAGCAGCACCCGCAACGCCGTCAGCACCGCCACCGGCACCGCCGCTGCCGCCGCCGCGCCCGCCGCGCCCAGCGCCGTGCCGCCCAGCATGCCCGCGATCAGCGTGGCCACCACCGTCCCGGCCATCCCGGCCCGGACCGCCGGATGCAGGCCGTAGACCCGGTTCAGGCCGCCCCATGGGGAGAACTGGCAGAACACCAGCATCGCCGCCCCGGCCACCGCCAGCAGCGTCAGCGGGCTGTCGACGAGGGCCTGCCCGTTCGCGGCGGCGGCCCGCTGCATCGCCGGGCCGGCCGTGCCGTCGCCCAGCGCGGTCAGGAACCGTCCCAGCGTGCCCTGTTCCAGCGGCGCCCGGCTCAGGTCCAGCACCGCGAACGCGATGGTCACCGCGACCCCGGTCAGCGCCGCCCAGGCGAACCGCGGGAACGTCAGCCAGCCGCCGGTGCTGATCACCGCGGCGACGCACACCCCGGCCGTGACCGCGATCGCGCCGACCGGGTCCGCGCCCAGGTACGGGCTGCCGACCATGACCACACCCAGCCCGCCGAACGTCACCACGATCACCGGCCGCCAGCGACGGCTCACCCACTGCGACAGCGACCCGGCCAGCAGGAGCAGCCCGGCCACGAACACGCCCAGGCCGACACTGCCCAGACCGGCGTACCGGACCCCATGGATCGCCGAGTACCCGGCCACGCCGTTGAGCTGCAACCGCGCCCCGGTCACCAGGTCCACCGCCACCACCAGCACGTTCACCCCGGCCACCGCGGCCATCGGCCACAGCGTCCGCTCGTACCGCGGGATCAGCCGGATCGCCAGCGTCCCCGCCGTCATCAGCACCGCCGTCGCGAACCCGAACGTCCACGCCGGATGCCCGCTGCTCCACCACGGCGCCAGGTCCGCCACCAGCGCCGCCGGGATCGCCAGGCCGGCCGCGATCAGCGCCAGCTCGGCCAGCACCACCAGACGACGTGGCGGCAGCGGCGGCCCCAGCGGACCGGCGTGCCGGCGGGCCCGGATCAGCACCGGCACCACCGCGGCGAACAGCAGCATCTGCACGATCGCCAGGACGGTGAAGAAGATCTCGGCGACACCCCGCTGGGCGATCGCCCGCCGGTCGGCGTCGTGTTCGCCCTGCATCGCCTCGGCCGGGTCGGCCGGACGGCCCGGGGTGACCGTGGCGGCGTACCCCGCGAAAAGCTTCTCCGGGGTCTCCCGGCCGAGCGCCGACAACACCGTGGGCGCCAGGTCGACCAGTTGCAGGTAACCGTCCCGGCCGGTGCCGGCCGAGGTGAGCCGGCCACCCGACCAGCCCGGCCCCTCGGCGATCGCCACGTGCAGGCGCGGGGTGGTCTCGGTGTCGGCCAGGCCGGCGATCAGGATCATCGAGTTCGGCGGGCGGGCGGTGAGGACCCGGGCGAGGGTACGGTCGGCGGCCTCCACCGCCGCCACCCGCTCGGCGCCCGTCCCGGCGATAGTGCCCAGGTCGACGATGCTCAGCAGACAGTCACCGAGCAGCGCCGACGGGTCCTCCGGCAGCTCCGGCACGTAACGGTCGACCCGGCCGAACGGGCGGGCCGCGGCGATCGCGGCGCCCGGCCCGACCGCCACCGAGCAGCGCACCGACTCGACCAGGGCGCCGGGCGTCGCGCCGTACGGCAGCCGGTCCTGATTGTTGCGGACCACCGTGGGCTGATCGGTGAGGTTCGCGCCGATGCCGTCCGGCTGGGTCAGTTTCGGGTCCGCGTCCGGGCAGCGGCCGGTCACCGCCCGGGTGTCCCAGGCCGCGTAGTTGCCCGCGCCCAGCGTCAGCCAGCCGTCCGACGGGCAGGTCACCGCGTGCGCCGACCGCACCGACAGCCAGCCCACCGCCCCGCGGGTCGCCTCCTGCCACAGCGCGGGGGTCCGCGCCGGGTCCAGGTCCTCCCAGCGCAGCCCGGCGGCGGCGGCGATCACCACGTAGTCGGCCTCGCCGCGGTGCTTCTGCTCGGCCGGCCGCATCGTCAGGGCCGCCAGGCTGGCCGCGACCACCAGCGCCACCAGCAGGAACGGCACCCAGGCGGCGGCCATCGGGCCACGCGGGGTGCCGGGCCGCCGCACCCGCCGCAGCCGGTCCACCAGCTCTCGCACCGCCCTCACTTGCGGACCGCCGCTACATCCGCGTACGCCGAGCGGACGTCGGCCACCACGTCCTCCTCGCCCGGCCAGGTCGCCGCCTGCCGTGGGCCCCGGGCCGCGTAGTCCGCCCGCAGATCCGGGTCGGCCAGCAACCGCCGCACCGCCGCGTCCAGGGCGTCCGGATCGCGCGGCGGAATCTGCACCGCCGCGTCCCCGACCAGGCCGGGCAGCCCGCCGACCGCCGTGGTGATCAACGGCACCCCGGCATGCAGCGCCTCCTGCGCGAACAGCTGCCGCGCCTCCCAGTCACTGGTGATCACCGCGAGGTCCGCGCCGGCCAGCAGGTCCGGCACGTCGGCCCGGTGCCCGAGCAGATGCACCGGGGCGTGCACCCGGGACGCCCGCTGCGCCAGCGGCATGTAGCTCGGCCCCGACCCGGCGATCACCACCACCGGCTGCGGCCTCAGGTCACGCCACCGGCCGGCCGCGTCGACGAGCATGTCGTAGTTCTTCTGCGGGTGCAGCCGCCCGACCGACACGATCAGCGGGGTGTCACCCTTCACCTGGAACTCGGCGCGCACCGCCGTGCGGCTCCGCTTCGGCGGCGCGAGCTGCGGCGCCGCCACCGGCCCGAGCCGCGCGTTGCGGGCGCCCAGCGCCGTCGCCCGCTGCACCAGATCGTCCGAGGCGCCCAGGGTCAGCGCGGCGTTCCGCGCCACGATCCGCTCCAGCAGGGCACCGGCCTGGCCTTTCAACCCGCGTGCGAGGACGGCGTTGTGCCAGGTCACCACCAGGGGCACACCGGTCCGCGCGACCGACGCCACGAACGCGGCCCGCAGCCCGTGCGCGTGGATCACCTCGGCGTCCCGCCCGGCGACCGCGCGGCGCAGCTGACGGATCGCGCCGGAGTCCTGCGGGCCGGGGTCGGCCGGGATCTCCACGATCGCGAACTCCAGCCCCGACGCCGAGAACCCGAAGTGCTGGTCGACCGCCGCAGGCCCGCACACCAGCACCCGGCAACCACCGGCGACCAGGCCCCGGGCCAGTGAGGCGACGTGCTGCCCGATCCCGCCGGTACTCGACGCGACCACCAGCACGACCGAGCCGCGCCATCCCTCGTCGCTGCTCACGACCCCGTGCACCCCTCTCCTCCGGCGGCCGTTCCACCCGGCCGCTGGTCCGATCCCGCGCGGCCAAGTGTCACACCACCGCCCACCCACCGATCGCACACCCCACCGACAACGTGTGTACTTCCGCCGCCTATCGCACCCCGAATCCACACACCCTCGGGCTCCCCCGGCAGGCGCCGCCTCACGGCCGACCGGCGGGTGCGGGTATGCGTGCCGTCGCCGTCACCCCCGGCTGGTTCTCAGGGCTGTCTCGACGGCGTTGAGACAGCCCTGAGAACCAGCCGGACAGAACGCGGGACCTACCGGCGGAGGCGGCGGGTCAGGGTGGCGGCCAGAGGGGTGATGTCGCGGCGGTCCAGGGCCCAGGCCACCGCGGCGAACACCACCGCGACCGTCACCCCACCGGCGATGCCCTGCACGAGGCTGCCGAACACACCCGGAACGGGCCGGAATGCCGATTCCAGCGCCGCCACCACCGCCCACCCGGCGAACCCGGCGGCCACCGCGGCCAGCACCGCGGCGAACATCGCCCGGCCCAGTCCGGCCAGCGCTTCCCCGCCCGCGTGCCGCCGGACCGCCAGCACCAGCAGCAGGCCGGTGACCGACATGCCGATCGTGTTCGCCAGGCCCAGCCCGAACACCTCCCGGCCCCCGTCAGCGACCGTGGTGACGACGATCACGGCGACTCCGGCGGTGAGCCAGCCCACGGCCGAGGCGACCGCGGCGGCGACCGTGGCGCCGCGCGCGTAGAGAGCCCGGGACAGCAGCGCGAACAGCGCGTATCCCAGCAGCCCGGGCGCGAACCCGACGACACCGGGAACCGCGTTGGAGGCGTTCATCAGGAAGGCCATCGGCACGGCGAGCCCGGCCAGCGCGGCGGTGCCGAGCCCGGCGAGCAGCACCACCGAGCGGGCCGTGCCGGCGAGCGCTGTCGCGTACCCGGTGTCGTCACCGGACGCGAACGCCGCGGACAGCCGTGGGTAGACGGCGGTCGCCAGCGGAACCGCCAGCACCGCCCAGGGCAGCAGGAACAGCGTCTGGGCGCCGGTGTACGCGGCCATCTGCAGGGACGCCAGCACCATGATCAGCCCGGCGACCGCCTGCTGCGCGCCGACCGTGACCGCGCCCGCCCAGCCGAGCCGTACCGCCTGCCGTCCCTCGCCGCCCGGGAACGTCAGCGCCGGCCGGAACCGCAGACGCAGCCGGGTCACCGGGATCACCAGGCACAGGCTGAGCGCGACGACACCGAGCGTGGTGCCGATCGACAGGGTCAGTTCACCGGCCCGGCTGAGCCCGGCGAAACCGCTGCGGGCGCCGTCGATCCCGGCATAGGTGAGGTACGCCGTCATCACCGTCACGCTGGACAGCAGCGGCGCGATCACCGGCCAGGCGAACCGGTGGTGGGCCTGGAGCACGCCGGTCAGCACGATCCCGATGCCGTACAGCGGGAGCTGCGGGGCGAAGATCCGCAGCATCCGGGCCGCGACCTCCTGATGCTCCGGCGGCACGCCGCTGAACAGGCCGGTGATCGGGCCCGCCAGCAGCAGCACGGCCACGCCCAGCGGAACCGTCAGCACGAGCACCCAGGTGAGCAGCGCGGAGGCGACCCGGCCGGCGCGTTCCCGGTCGCCGGCCGCGACCGCCCCGGCCAGCAGCGGCACCACCAGGCTGGCCAGCGCGCCGCCGGCGACCAGCTCGAAGACGATGTTCGGCACCAGGTTGGCGGCGAGGTAGAGGCTGGCCAGGCCGTCGTTGCCGACCGTGTAGAAGAAGACGGTGGTCCGGCCGAACCCGGCGAGCCGGGCCAGCACGGTGAGGAGGGAGATCAGCGCGGCGGCGCCGGCGAGCTTGACGCCCGTACCACTCAAGGGTTTCGTCACCGGGGACGGCGGCCGAGGTCGTCGATCGCGCGCAGCCACGGGGTGTCCTGGATGACCTTGGTGAAGCTGACCTTCTCGCTGGCCGCGGTCAGCGACGCCAGCACCGCGAGCGCCGCCACCCGGCCGGACGTGCCGCTGCGGGCGACCAGGGCGACGCCGAGCAGCGCGCCGAGCGCGTTCGCCCCGGCGTCGCCGAGCATGATCTCCTCGTCCAGGTCGCTCGGCAGCAGCGCCGCGCCCGCGCCGAGCGTGCCGGCGGTCATCGACGCGTTGCGGCCGGCGGCCAGCGGCGTCCCGATGATCGCGGCGGCCTTGATCGCCCGGCCGGGCCGCAGGTCGAAGAGGTTGAGCAGGTTGGCGGTGCCGGCGATGACACCGGCGCCGAGCAGCACGTCCGCGCCCCGGCCGAACCGGGACCGGCGGCCGCTTCCGATCAGCGCCGACGCCGCGAGCCCGGCCGCGCCCACCCCCGCGATCTTGAGGAAGCCGCTGGTGACCTTGCCCTCGCGGAGCGCGCCGAGGTGCCCGGCGAACCCCTTGAACGCCTTCTGGTCGGGGCGGTTGCCGACCAGGTCGTCGTAGAAGCCGACCGCGCCGCTGACCCCGCCCGCGGCGATCGCGGCGGCGGCCAGACGGGCCGTGGGCGCGCCGGTCGCCGCGCCGACCGTGGCGCCGGCCGCCAGCGCGGGACCGCCGGCGAGCGTCACGGTCCGGCCGCGGAAGTTGGTCCGGTCCAGCTGGGACGCCTTCGGGTCCTGCCGGATCCAGGCGAGCACGGTCCTCGCGACCAGGGCGCCGACACCGGCGGAACGGAGGTAGGCCATGGGCGCAGAGTCTATCTAGGGGGCGGCCGGCGGCACGATCGAGGAGGCGCCGGCGGCCAGGCCGTACTGCCCGGTCTTGTTCTGCACCAGGCGCTCGACGGTCACCAGCGAGGTGGCGACCTGCCCCTGCACGGTGCTCACGTTGTCCACCGTGGAGATCTTCTGCACCAGGGTGGGGTCGTTGCGGATCGCGGCGACCAGGTTGCCCTCGCCGGCGCCGTCCCCGGCGACCACGAGCGGCCGGTTCTTGCCGAACTGGTCGGCCATGGTGACGGCGTACCGGCTCTTCCGCTCGGCCTCCTTGTCGGTGGCGGGCACTCCGGCGACCAGCACGACCGCCTCGGCGCCCCCGGTCGCCCCGTCGGAGACGGTGAGGTAACCGGCCTTGCCGAACGCGGTCAGCACCGCCGTCACGTCGTCCGGCAGCGGGGTGGTGGCGGCGCCCTGCTGCAGGGTCAGTGCCAGCAGCGCGCTGGCCGTCTCCACACCGTCGCTGTTCATCGGCAGGCCGGCCGACGGGATGCTCTGCCGCGACGACTGGTCGGCCAGGTCCAGCAGCTCGTTGACGAAGTTCGGGTCGAAGAACTTCTCCTCGACGTCGATCCGGGCGGTGATCGTCGCGCCGGCCACGGTCAGCATGTCGACGACGCCCTTCGCCGGGTCCTCGACGCCGGGCAGCGACACCACGGCCAGCTTGCGGCCGGCCAGTTTGCCGCCGAGCAGCATCGGGGCGATCTGGGTGGCGAACTCCTGGTTGCGGTTGACCTCGTCGTTGAGCTTGTTCACCTGCTCCCGGCGCACGTTGTTGTCCTTGTTGAGCGCGGCCAGGTTGTTACGCAGGTTCTCGGAGACCGGGCCGTTCAGCGCGGCGGTGCCGACGACCAGGCCGATCGCGAGCGCGAGGAAGACCGCGGTGAGCGACACCACGTGGTACCGGAAGTTGATCACAATGCCCTCGCCGAGACCCTCAGAAAAGATTGCCGAGCTGGAAGAGCAGATTGTCCCACCACTCGGACACGACGGTGAGGTACGCCTTCCCCACCGTACTGACTGCCACGGCAGCGGTCATCGCGGCCAGCGCGGACAGCACCAGCAGCAGCACGGCCGACCCGGAGATGCTCTGCCGGTAGAGCCGGCTCACCCCTTTCGCGTCGACCAGCTTGCCGCCCACCTTGAGCCGGGTGAGGAACGTCGACGCCATGCCGCCGCGGCCCTTGTCGAGGAACTCGACCAGGTTGGCGTGCGTGCCGACGGCCACGATCAGGGACGCGCCCTTCTCGTCGGCGAGCAGCATCGCCAGGTCCTCGCTGGTGGCCGCGGCCGGAAAGGTCAGCGCGGCGACGCCCAGGTTCTCCACCCGCTTGAGGCCGGGCGCGCGGCCGTCGGGGTAGGCGTGCACGACGATCTCGGCGCCGCAGCGCAGCACGTCGTCGGTGACCGAGTCCATGTCGCCGATGATCATGTCGGGGGTGTAGCCGTTCTCCACCAGGGCGTCGGCGCCGCCGTCGACCCCGATCAGAACGGGCTTGTACTCCCGGATGTACGGCCGGAGAACCTCCAGGTCCTCCTTGTAGTCGTAGCCCCGGACCACGATCAGCACGTGCCGGCCGCCGATGCGGGTCTGCACGTCGGGCACGCCGACACCGTCGAGCAGGAGGTCGCGTTCCTGCTTCAGGTAGTCCATCGTGTTCGCGGCGAACGCCTCGAGCTGCACCGACAGGCCCTCGCGGGCGTCGGCCATCGCCTTGGCGACGGTCTCCGCGTCCTGCCGGGCGCCGGTCGCGACCGGCTCGCCGTCGAGCAGCACGGTGCCACCGTCGATGCTGACCGTCTGCCCCTCGCGCAGCCCGGCGAACACGTCCTCGCCGAGGTCGTCGACGAGGATCACCCCGCCCTGGATGAGCACCTCGGGGCCCAGGTTCGGATAGCGGCCGGAGATCGACGGCTTCGCGTTGAGCACGGCCATCACCCCGGACGCCACCAGCGAGTCGGCGGCGACCCGGTCGAGGTCGACGTGGTCGATGACCGCGATCTCACCGGGCCGCAGCCGGCCGGTCAGCCGCTTGGTGCGCCGGTCCAGCCGGGCCACACCGGAGACCGGGCCGGGCTCAGTGCCCTTGGCCCGGCGCAGGGTGGGAATGGGAAGTCGCATCCCGGCCATCCTGACACGCCCTCGCACCCGTTCCCCCCGCGACATGCGCCAGCTCACCTTTAATCAGGCGCGTTTCTCCCGAGCAGCCACGGAGAGTAGCTCCTCGGCATGCGCGATCCCCAGATCCGAATCGGGCAGACCCGCCAGCATCCGGGACAATTCCCGGGCCCGCTCGGTCTCCTCCACGATCCGCACACCACTCGTGGTGATGGCGCCACCGGTGTCCTTCGCGACGACCAGATGGCGATCGGCGAATGCGGCGACCTGCGGCAGGTGCGTGACGACCAGCACCTGATGCGTACGCGCCAAGCGTGCCAGCCGCCGCCCGATCTCCACCGCTGCCGCGCCGCCCACCCCCGAGTCGACCTCGTCGAACACCAGGGTCGGCGGGCCACCGGCTCCGGCGAACACCACCTCGATCGCCAGCATCACCCGGGACAGCTCACCACCGGAGGCGCCCTTCTGCAGGGGCAGCGCCGGCGCGCCCGGGTGCGCGTGCAGCCGCAGCTCCACCTCGTCGGCCCCGTCCGCCCCGGCGGCCAGGGTCTCACCGTCGACCGTCACGGCCGGCTCGTCCCGCGACGGGGCCCGGGTCAGCACCGCCACCTCGACCCGGGAGTGCGGCATCGCCAGCCCGGCCAGCTCCACGCTGACCGCCTCGGAGAACCGGCCGGCCGCCTCCCGCCGGGCCGCGGTCAGCCGCCCGGCCAGCTCGCCGACCGTCGCCGCCAGGCGCTGCCGCTCCTTGTCCAGCTCCTCCAGCAGTTCGTCGGAGGTGTCCAGCTCGCTCAGCTTGGTGCGGGCGTTCTCCGCCCAGGCGATCACGCCGTCGACGTCGTCGGCGTACTTACGGGTCAGGGCGCGCAGCGCGGCCCGCCGCTCGTAGATCGCCTCCAGCCGGGCCGGATCCGCGTCCAGCGAGCTCAGGTAGGCCGACAGCTCCGAGGCGACGTCACCGACCAGGGTCGCGGCCTCCTCGATCCGGGCGGCCAGGTCGCCCAGCGACGCGTCGACGCCCGACTGGCCCTCCAGCGTGCGCCGGGCCAGGCCGAGCAGCTGGGTCGCGTCCGGGGTGTCGTCCGCCGCCTCGACGCCACCGGCCAGCGCCTGCGCCGCCAGGGTGGCCGCGACCCGCAGCCCCTCGGCGTGCTCCAGGCGCTGCACCTCGTTGCGCAGCTCCTCGTCCTCACCGGGCTGCGGGTCCACCCGGGTGATCTCGTCGAGGCCGAGCTTGAGCAGGTCGGCCTCCTGCGAGCGCTGCCGGGCGTTGCGCTTGCGGTCGGCCAGGTCCTCGACCACCGCGCGCCACCGGCCGAACGCCTCCCGGTAGGTCTCGATCAGTTTCTCGTGCTCGGGGCCGGCGAACCGGTCGAGCGCGGACCGCTGCTCCGACGGGCGCAGCAGGCGCAGCTGGTCGGACTGCCCGTGCACGGCCAGGATCTGCTCGCCCAGCTCGCTCAGCGTGGACACCGGCATGCTGCGGCCGCCGACGTGCGCCCGGGACCGGCCCTCGGCCGTCACCGTGCGGCTGAGCAGGATCGAGCCGTCGTCGTCGGCCTCGCCACCGGCGTCGGTGATCCGGGTGCGCACCGCGTCACCGAGGGTGCCGCGCAGTTTGAGCCGGCCCTCCACCACGGCCCGGCCGGGATCCGCGCGAACCCGGCCGGCATCGGCCCTGCCGCCGAACAGCAGCCCGAGGCCGGTCACCACCATCGTCTTGCCGGCTCCGGTCTCGCCGGTGATCACATTCATTCCGGACGTGAGCCGAAGCGTCGTGTCGTCGATGACGCCGAGCCCGGTGATGCGCAGTTCCTCCAGCACAGCCAGACAGTATCGGGACCCCCCGACAATTGCCCAACGGCGGGTGTCTGATCAGCGTCGATTCCCGCGCCAGCCGACGACCGGCAATCCGAACTTCGCCACCAGCGTGTCGGTGAACGGGCGCGGCGCCAGCCGGACCAGGCGAACCGGCAGCTGCCCCCGTTCCACCGTGACCGTCGAGCCCGGCGGCAGGTCCCAGGTGCGGCGGCCGTCACAGCACAACACCGCAAAAGACGTGTACGGGTCGACGGTCACCACGAACGTCGACGTCGGCGCCGTCACGATCGGCCGGCTGAACAGCGCGTGCGCACTGATCGGCACCAGTATCAGCGCCTCCACCTCGGGCCAGACCACCGGGCCGCCGGCCGAGAAACCGTACGCCGTCGACCCCGTCGGTGTGGCACACACCACACCGTCGCAGCCGTACCGGGACAGCGGCCGCCCGTCCACGTCCACGAGCAGCTCGAGCATCTGCGCCCGCTGCCCCTTCTCCACGGTCACCTCGTTGAGCGCCCACGACTCGGCGATCAGGCGGCCGTCGTACTCCGCCCGCACGTCCAGGGTGAGCCGCTCGTCGACCGTGTAGTCGCCGGCCACCACGTCGGCGACCGCCTGGTCGATGTGATCGATCTCGGCCTCCGCCAGGAAGCCGACCTTGCCCAGGTTGATCCCGAGCAGCGGGGCCTTCGACGGCCGGGCCAGCTCGGCCGCGCGCAGGAAGGTGCCGTCACCGCCGAGCGCCAGCACGATCTCCGCGCCCTCGGCCGCGTCCGGGCCGTACACCGGCTGCACACCCTCCGGCAGCTCCAGGTCATCGACCTCCTCGGCGATCACCCGCACGTCGAACCCGGCGGCCAGCAGGTCCAGCGCCACCGCCCGGGCGTGCTGCGTGCTCTGCCGACGCCCGGTGTGCGTCACCAGCAGGGCCGAGCGCGTCATTTCTCCTCCAAGAGCTCGACAGCATGCGGACCGGCCTCGACCACTGCCTCGACGCGGGCCGGATCAGCCGGCGGGGCGTCCCGCCGGAACCACACGAAGAACTCCACGTTCCCGCTCGGGCCCGGCAGCGGGCTGGCGGTCACGTCCGCGACCCCGAGGCCGAGCTCCGCGGCGGCCGCCGCCACGTCCAGCACCGCCTCGGCCCGCAGCCGCCAGTCCCGGACCACCCCGCCCGCGCCGACCCGCTCCTTGCCGACCTCGAACTGCGGTTTCACCATCAGTGCCAGATCCCCGTCGGCAGCGGTGCACCCGGCCAGCGCCGGCAGCACCAGCCGCAGCGAGATGAACGACAGGTCCGCCACGGTCAGGTCCACCGGGCCGCCGATCGACTCGGCGGTGATCGAACGGACGTTGGTGCGCTCCTGCACCACCACCCGCTCGTCGGTGCGGATCGGCCAGGCCAGCTGCCCGTACCCGACGTCCACCGCCACCACCTGCCGGGCCCCGGCGCGCAGCAGCACGTCGGTGAAACCGCCGGTGGACGCGCCGGCGTCCAGACACCGCCGCCCGGTCACGGTCAGCCCCTTCGGCTGGAAGGCCGCCAGCGCCCCGGCCAGCTTGTGGCCGCCGCGCGACACGTACTCGGTCTGCGGGTCCTCCCCGGTGACCAGGATCGGGTCGGCCGGGTCGACCATCGCCGCCACCTTGTGGGCGACGGTGCCGCGCACCTGCACCCGGCCGGCCGCGACCAGCGTGGCGGCCTGCTCCCGGGAGCGGGCGAGCTTGCGACGGACGAGCTCGGCGTCGAGACGCGCACGGCGGGCCATCAAAATCCTTTTATCCGGTACGGGTGTTCAGCGGCCTGTTCGGCTCACCGGTCGATGCTGGCCAGGGTGTCCTGGAGCACCTGGTGCGCGGCCTCGAACTCGGCGATCTGCTCGGCCGGGGCCAGCCGCGCGGCGTTGGCGAGCGACCGTAGCACCGCGTCCACCGCGGGATGCCCGGTCCCCTCGCCGTCCCCGCCCGCACCCATCGAGTAGGCCGGCCGCGGCGCCTCCGGGGGCGGCCCGGGCCGGAACCCACCGGGCGGCGGGGGCGCGGGCCGGAACCCACCGGGCGGCGGCCCGGGGCGCGGGCCGGGGCTGGGGAACGTCACGGCGTCACGCCTCCGTGCTCTCGGTCGTACTGACGCTGTCGCCGGCCGGTTTCGGCTGCGCGGGCACCTGCGCGGTCTTCCGCGGTGCGGCCCGCCGTCCGGTGGCCTTCCGCGGCTCGGGCTCGGTGGCCTTCGCCGGGGTCCGCCGACGGGGCGCGGTCTTCCGGGGCGCGGGCGGCAGCTCGGTCGCGGCGGCGGCAGCGGTCACCGGGCTCACCGGCGCCGGCACGGTCCCGCCCGGCTGCGACACGCTCGGCGCCGGCACGGTCCCGCCCGGCCGCGACACGCTCGGCACCGGCTCGACGAACGGCACAGCCGTCACGGGCGGCCGCTTCACCGGCGCCTGCTTCACGGCGGCCTTCTTGACGGGAGCCTTCTTCAGGGGAGCCGATGTCGTTTCCGCAGAGGCTGTTCTCGCCGGAGCCGTAGCCTCGGGGACCGGCGCAGACGCCGCCTCCGCGACCGGACCGGCTGCCTTCCGTGGCGCCCGCTTGGCCGGCGCCTTCGTGGCCGGGGCCTGCTCAACGGCCGAGGCCGGCGCCTTCTTGGCCGCCGGGGCCGGGGCTTTCTTAGCGGGAGCCGCGGCCTGCTTCGCCCGGGCCCGCTTGACCGGCGCCACCGTCGGCGCCGGCTCGGCGGCCGGGCTGAGCGCCGCCGCCGGCATCGCGTTCGGCTTCGGCGTGACGGCCTTCTTCGCCACCGCCTTCGTGACGGGGGCCGGCGCCGGCGATCCCGACCGCGCCTCCCGCAGCTGGCGCTCCAGGTCGTGCACCCGCGACGTCAGATCGGACACCTCGTCGGCGGTGGCGAGTCCCACCCGCCCGAGCGCCCGGTCCACCTCGTAGCGGACGATGTTCGTCAGCGCCTCCCGGTTCGCCAGGCTCGCCGACAACAGGTCCTCCACCAGGCCCTGCACCTGCGCCGCCGTGGCGCCGCCCCGGGTCAGCAACTCCCCGGCGACCTGCTGCGCCCTCTTCCGGGGGGCCTCCGTCAAGCCGAGTGCCAGGTCCAGATAAGCCCGCCATGCCTCAGGCATGTCCCGCCTCCTCTCGCCGCGTCGGGTGCCACGCTACCGGGCACCTCCGGGATTCTCCTGGGGTACCGTGCTGGTGTCGTGAGGGAGGATGGCCACATGGCCACCACCGTGGACGACTGCCGCCAAGCCCTGCACGATCTCGCCGCGAAACTCGACGCCAACGCCGAGGCGCGCGGCAAGCTCGATCTGGACCGTACCCTCGCCTGCCGCATCACCGATCTCGGCGCCGCCTTCCATGGGCGGATCACCGGCGGCCGGCTGGTCGACATCGCCGACGGCGACGACCCGAAAGCAAAGATCGCCCTGGTCACCACCGGTGACAATCTGATCGCCCTGGTCCGCGGCGAGCTGGACATCACCCGGGCGCTGGCCGCCCGGCAGATCTCCATCAAGGCGAACCCGTTCGATCTGCTCAAGCTCCGCAAGCTCCTCTGACGGACGGCGTCACCGGTTGTGCCCGGGGATACGGGCACAACCGGCCGGAGAGTTCAACGATCCCGCTCGACCCGGTGAGGCAAAAGGCGCGAGGAGAGCCCTTCCCGCCACGAACGGTGCCACGATGGGATTGAGGGAACCCGACGGCCGGCGGTCGTGCCGGCCCTTCCCAGGGAGGGATCATGAAGCATGCCCACCCCGGTCTCCCGCGCTTCGACGCCACGCTGACCACCGCCAACGTGCACGAGCGCGCCGAGCAGGTGTCCGTACCCGCCTTCGACTGGATGAGCGGCCCCGTCCTCGCCTTCGTCGACGGTCTTCTGCACATCGACCGCGACGCCCCGCTCCCGAAGCGCCGCCACTATCAGCCGCGCCCGGCCGGTCCCACGTCCGCGCATCCGGCGGACGACGGCGCCCACAGCGCCTCCCATCTGCTGGCCGACCTGACCCGCATGCACCACCGCTGACAAACGACGCGGCCCGGACCGCACAGGCCCGGGCCGCATCCCCCCGTTCAAAGACTTTCTCCGGTACGCCGTGAGCCGCCCCCGCCGGACTCCACCCGCCTGTGCGAATCAGCGGCGGATCTCGCAGCCCACCTGCTTGCTGTAGGCGCCGGCGTCACAGATGTCGCCCCGCCGCGCCTGCGTGCCCCCGTGGAGGTGGTCGCGGGCCTTCGGGTTGTCGGACAGGTTGCCTTCCGGGTCCGACGCGCGCGGGTCCTGCTCCCCGATGAGGTGGTCGTCCCCGGCGTCGCCCCGGATCGTGTCGTTGCCGGACTGGCCGACGAGGATGTCGTGGCCCGTACCGCCGGCGATGTAGTCGTTGCCGTACCCGCCGGAGATCCGGTTGCCCGCGGCGTTGCCGATCAGCCGGTCCGCGCCGCGCCCGCCGATGAGGTCCTCGACGTCCGCGCTGACGCTGTCCCCCTCGCCACGGGCGCCGTCGTCACCCTTGGCCCCGTCCATGTCGATGTGCACGGGTGTGGTGCGGGAGCCGTAGTAGGCCAGGTCCCGCCCGGTCCCCCCGCGGAGCACGTCCCGGCCGGCGTCGGCGTTGAGACTGTCGTCGCCGGCGCCGCCGTCGAGGAAGTCGTTGCCCACACCGCCGCTCAGGGCGTCGCTGCCGCCGCCTCCGGTCACGACGTCGTTGCCGCTGCCGCCGTCCAGCTGGTCGTAGCCCGCGCCGCCGGTGAGCCGGTCGTTGCCCGCTCCACCGCGGACGTCGGCGAACATGCCGGCCCGGTTGACGAACCGGTCGTCGCGGTCGGAGAGATCAAGAATGGCGAACCTGGCCGCCTTCGACGCCGTGCATCGCACCCGGGTCACGTCACCCGGAACCGCCACACATCCGGGGCCGGCCTTGATGGCGACCCGGTCGTCGAGCGTCACGACCTTCCCCGAACGGGTCACGACGAGGTCGTTGACCACCCCGCGGGCCGCAGTGAAGTGCACCGCGTCACCGTCGACGACCCGGGCGGTCCCGGCCGTCGTGGCCGCGGCCTGAGCCGGCGCCGGCAGGAACGACGCGCAGGAGACGACCGCCCCCGCGACGGCAAGCACCTTGACATTGAATTTCATGAGATCCCCCCGCTTGGCCGATCGCTTCGACATCAGGTGCGATGCGGCCGGAGACGCGGTGGTTCTCGGATCCGGGTAACGACAAGATAACGACCGGATACGACAATGGCGCCGGCCCCTCCACCAGGAGGGACCGGCGCCACCGTACGTCTATCTCCGGGTCAGAGGCCCCAGGAGTGGAGCAGTTCACCGGCCTCCGGGGAGTCCCCGGTGATCGCTTCCGGCGCCACACCCTCCCAGGTGACCGCGCAGAGCAGCCGCAACGCCGTCACCGGGTCACCGGAGCCGGCGAGAACCGCCCGGTCGCCGTCGCGGGTGACCCGCCAGCCGCCGGACTCACCACCGGATGCGGGCACCCGGGCGTCGTCGGCCGGGCGGAACAGCCCGGACAGGTCGGCGGACACGAACGTCGGCCGCCGGTCCGCGGGCGCGGCCAGCAGGTCGGCCGGGCCGCTGACACCGGTGAGCACCAGCAGGCTGTCGACACCGGCGGTGACGGCGCCCTGGATGTCGGTGTCGAGCCGGTCCCCGACGGCGAGCGGCCGCTGGGCTCCGGAGAGGGTCGCCGCGGTCCGGAACAGTCCCGGCTGCGGTTTGCCGACGACCACGTCCGGGTCCCGGTCCAGGGCGGTCCGCAGCACCGCGACCAGCGAGCCGTTACCCGGCAGCGGGCCGCGCGGGCTCGGCAGGGTGCGGTCGGTGTTGGTGGCGAACCAGGTCGCCCCGGCCCGTACCGCCAGCGCCGCCTCGGCCAGGATCTTCCAGCCGACCTCGGGCCCGTACCCCTGGACCACCGCGACCGGCTCGTCCGAAAGCTCCGTGACCGGGACGAGGCCCGCGTCGCGGACCTCGTCCCGAAGCGCCGCAGCGCCCACCACCAGCACTTTCGCACCGGCCGGCAGGCGCTCGGCGAGCAGGGCGGCCGCGGCGCCGGCCGAGGTCAGCACCTCGGCCGGTTCCGCGCTCACACCCATGCCGTTCAGCAGATCGGCCACCTCGCCGGCCCGGCGGGACGCGTTGTTCGTCGCGTAGGCGATCGGCGTCGAACCGGCCCGCAGCCGCTCCACCGCCTCCGCCGCACCCGGGATCGGCTTGTCGATCAGGAGGACGACACCGTCCAGGTCGAAGATGACCAGGTCGTAGCCGCCGGCGAGGTGATCGCTCATGCCTGCGGCTTCTGCTCCTCGTCCCTGTCCACCGTGACGTCGGCGGCCGGCGATGCGGTGACCACCGGGACGTCCTTCTCGTCGCCGTCGAGCCCGTCGGTGTTCACGTCGGTGTCCGCGACACCCACCGAACCCCGCTCGTCCTCGTCGTCCTCGTCTTCGTCGTCCTCGAGGTCGTCCTCGGCGTCGAGGTCGTCCTCGTCCTGGTCGCCGGCCTCGGCCGACGCGTCGTTCCCGGCCGCCTCGTCGTCGTCCTCGTCCTCGTCGGGCTCGTCGCCCTCGATGGTGACGCCGTCGAGCTCGAGCAGCCGCTCGGCCGCGTCGGTGACCTGGTCCTCGTCAGCGGCGGCGGCCCGGGCGAACCACTCCCGCGCCTCCTCACGACGACCGGCTGCCAGGAGAGCGTCGGCGTACGCGTACCGCAGCCGCGCCGCCCACTCGGCGTCCTCGTCCGCGGTCAGCTCCTTGACCTGCAGCATCGCCACTGCCGCGTCGTGCTGGCCCAGGTCGGTCCGGGCGCCCGCCGCCACGATCAGCAGCTCGATGGCGCCGGCCTTCTCCAGCTTCGCGACGTCCGCGCCACGGAACAGGTCGATGGCCCGCTCCGGACGGCCCAGCGCCCGCTCGCAGTCGGCCAGCTCGGCCAGGTGCGTCTGCCGTCCGGTCATCCGGTGGTAGGTGCGCAGTTCCGCGATGGCGGTCGTCCAGTCGCCGGCCGCGTACGCCGCAAGCCCGACTGCCTCCCGCACCACCGCGATCCGCGAGGCGAGCCGCCGCGCCGCGATCGCGTGCTTGAGCGCCAGCTCGGAGTCCTCGTCGATGATCGTGCCGGCCGCGACCAGGTGCCGCGCGACCTTGTCGGAGACGTCCCGCGCCAGGCTCACCAGCTCGCCGCGCACCTCCTCGTCGAGGTCGAGCGCGGTGATCTCCTCGGGGATCTCCGGAGCCTCGAACGGCGCCTGCCCGCTGTCGTCCCGGTCCTGCGGCCGTTCACCGTTGTCACCGCGGAATCCACCCCGGTCGTCACGGCCCTGGTAGCCGCCACGGTCGCGGTCGCCACCACGGAACCCGCCGCGGTCGCCGCCACCCTGGTAGCCGCCCCGGTCACGGTCACCCCCGCGGAATCCACCGCGGTCGCCGCCACCCTGGTAGCCCGGACGGTCACCGCTCGGCCGACGGTCGCCGCCCTGGTAGCCGCCACCCTGCGGACGGTCGCCGCCACGGAAGCCGCCCCGGTCGCCACCGCCCTGGTAGCCGCCACGGTCACGGTCACCGCCACGGAACCCACCGCGGTCACCGCCACCCTGGTAGCCCGGACGGTCGCCACCGCGGAACCCGCCGCGGTCGCCGCCACCCTGGTAGCCCGGACGGTCACCGCTCGGCCGACGGTCGCCGCCCTGGTAGCCGCCACCCTGCGGACGGTCGCCACCACGGAAGCCGCCCCGGTCGCCACCGCCCTGGTAGCCGCCACGGTCACGGTCACCGCCACGGAACCCACCGCGGTCACCGCCACCCTGGTAACCCGGACGGTCACCACCCGGACGACGGTCGCCACCGCGGAACCCACCGCGGTCGCCGCCACCCTGGTAGCCGCCACCCTGCGGACGATCGCCACCACGGAACCCACCGCGGTCACCGCCACCCTGATAACCCGGACGGTCACCGCTCGGACGACGGTCGCCGCCCTGGTAGCCGCCACGGTCACGGTCACCACCACGGAACCCGCCGCGGTCGCCACCGCCCTGGTAACCCGGACGGTCACCGCCGGCGCGTCCCCGGTCGTCACTGCGGAAGCCGCCACCCTGGTAGCCCGGACGGTCACCGCTCGGACGACGGTCGCCGCCCTGGTAGCCGCCACGGTCCCGGTCGCCACCACGGAACCCACCGCGGTCACCGCCACCCTGGTAGCCGCCACCCTGCGGACGATCGCCACCACGGAAGCCGCCCCGCTCGCCACCGCCCTGGTAGCCGCCACGCTCGACGCCACGGTCACCGCCACGGAACCCGCCCCGGTCACCGCCACCCTGGTAGCCCGGACGGTCACCACCCGGACGACGGTCGCCACCGCGGAACCCACCGCGGTCACCGCCACCCTGGTAACCGCCGCGGTCGCCGCCACGGTCCCGGTCGCCACCACGGAATCCGCCGCGGTCACCACCGCCCTGGTAGCCCCCGCGGTCGCGGTCGCCACCACGGAATCCACCCCGGTCGCCACCGCCCTGATAGCCGCCACGGTCACGGTCGCCACCACGGAACCCGCCGCGGTCACCACCCCGGCTGTCACTGCGGAAGCCGCCACGGTCCCGGTCACCACCACGGAACCCGCCGCGGTCACCGCCACCCTGATAGCCGCCACGGTCACCCCGGCGCTCGCCGCCTCCGTCGCGACCGCCTCCGGAACGACGGTCGTCGTCGCGGTTGCTGGAGCCGCTGTCCTGCGGTCCTGTAGTCACGGATCATTCCTTCCAGTACGGCGGCGGGTTACCGAGGCCCGAGTGGCCCTGCTCCGACACACGCTGTTCTCGACACACAAAGTTACTAGGGGATCTGCCCACAAACGCAGTCGAGGGCCGACCCCATGGTGGGGCGGCCCTCGACCGATCACGTTGAGTCCGGCGGCGTCCTACTCTCCCACACCCTCCCGAGTGCAGTACCATCGGCGCTGGAGGGCTTAGCTACCGGGTTCGGAATGTAAC
>NZ_JBVHFK010000018.1:0-137636 GCF_055562375.1 Actinoplanes sp. NPDC019969
CACCGAAATCGTCGAAACGACAGCAATCGCCGCATAAGATCAACACACACGGATCAGCGCTGGCCGCCTCTTACACCACGCCAGCGGACGTGACCTCCCCGCCCGCACGTTCGACGACCCGCCGCATGATCCCGTGGCGGTCGGTTTGGTCTCGTACCCCGCTGCCGTGATGGCCGGCGATTCCGGCCGTTGGCGATATACGGCGCCCCCGGTTACGTCACCGCAGGCGGACACACCGGTCGCTTCGCCACGGTTCCACCTCATCGCTCCGTCGTGGCCCCGCTCGGCTGGTTCTCATGGCTGTCTCGCGTGCCCGGAGACAGCCATGAGAACCAGCCGGAGTCAGCCGGCGAGAATCTGCTCGCGGAGGATGTCGGCGTGCCCGCAATGCTGGGCGATCTCCCGGAGGAAGTGCAGGTAGATCCAGCGCAGCGGCAACGGCCCACGCCGGTTCCCGGTCACCACATCGTCCAGGCTTCGCCCGGCCACGGCGGCCCGGGACGCCTCGCAGGCGGCCCGGTAGGCCGCCCGCACACTGTCGATCGTGTCCGCCTCATCGAGAACGAACGACTCGTCCGGCGTCGCCGGGATGCCGATCTCGCTGCGGGGCCGCCCGGTGATCGCCTCGTCGAACCACACCTTCTCCACGAAGGTGACGTGCTTGACGAGGCCGAGCAGGGTGGTCCGCGAGGGCACCAGCCGCCGCCGCGCCTGCTCCTCGGTCAGCCCGTCCAGGCTGTCGTGGAGGGCCGCCCGGTGCTCCTCGAGAAACGACTCCCACTGAACCCGCAACGGCTGATCGATCACGTCATCCATAGACACGTCCCCAGCCTGCCATGTGATCCGTCGATCGCCCGCGAAGTCATCGCTGTCCCGAGGACAAGCCGGCTCCTTCGGAGACGGCGGTCAGCGATGACAGGAGGCGCTGCACGTCCCAGTACGCGCGTAGCGAGACGATCCGCCCATCGTCGTCGACGGTGTAGACGAAGACGCCGTCGTACTCCACGACCGCGTCGTGCGGGAACCGGGTGGTGACCATGGCGACGACGGCTGCCTCCGAGCCTGCGGCGTGCATCGCGGTGACGTCGAAGCGGATCTGATTGGCGGCGATGGCCTGCTCCCAGAACCGGTCCAGCGCGTCGTGCCCCCGCACGCCGCAACCCTCGGGATCCAGGGGTGAACCGCCCACCGGGTCGTGCAGCACCGCGTCTTCGGCGTAACAGGCGAGCCAGGCGAGGCGGTCGCCGGCGGAGACGGCGTTCATCGCCGTGCGGGCGGCGACGATTGCTGGATGAGCGGTGTTCATGAGGTCTCCTGAGAAGCGGCTGGCTTGACACGTGTCAAGCTAGGGCTAGGCTTTACAGGTGTCAAGCAACCAGCTCCGCATCCTCGACGCCGCCCGCAACCTTGTCGCGCAGCACGGCGCCGGAATCGCCATGGCAGACGTCGCCCGTGCGGCCGGCGTTTCTCGCCAAGCGGTCTACTTGCACTTCAACTCTCGGGCCAGTCTCTTCCTGGCCGTCGTGCGACACATGGACGAGCAGGAAGGCATCCGCGGCCGTTGCCAGCGCGCCCTCGGGCACGCCGATCCGGTGCAGGCGCTTAACAAGTTCGTGCTCGTCTGGCTGCGCTATGCGGCAAAGATCCAGCCGGTGGCGTCGGCGCTGCTGGCCTCCCGTCACGACGATCCCGACGCCATGAGCGCATGGAACGACCGGATGGACGAACTGCGCGCCGGGTTTCGTCATGCCACGCAACGGCTTGCGGCCAACGGCCACCTGCGGGCCGGACTCGACCCTACCGCCGCAGCCGACCTGGCCTGGGCGATGACCTCGGTGCCAGTATGGGAGCAGCTCACGATCGACTGTGGCCGGGCGGCCACCGAGGTCCGCCGGCACGTCACCGACGCCGTCGTCGCGGCGCTGACGCGGCCTGCTCCCGAGGCGCCTCCAATCCAGCCGGCCGCGCCGGCGGCCCGACCGTAGGCCCGGGCACCACGTCGCGACACCGGCCCTCCGTCGTGACCTCAGCCGCTGCGGGGTGATCAGAGCAGGGAATGCCACAGCGAGTACGCCGGTGGATTCCTTGACATGGCCGGATCTGCCCAGATGGATTCCGGCTCGAGTACGCCCTCTGACAAAGGTCCGGTGAACCTGAGCACGCACTCACATCGGCATGGTCGTACCTTCGACCACGCCTACGTTCCGGAGGCCATGAAGGCGGCGAGGATGTAGTTGGGGTGGCGGTCGAGGTTCTTGCGGGCGCGGTCGTAGCGGATGGTGGTGCGGGGGTCGGCGTGGCGGGCGGCGATCTGGACGTCGCGGAGGCTGACGCCGGCGTCGAGCATGGTCGTGACGAAGGTGTGCCGCAGCATGTGTGGGTGCATCCTCGGGATCCGGAGTTCGGCGGTCTCGGCCAGGTGCTTGAGCCGTCGGGTCGCCGCGTGCCGGTCCATCCGGGTACCGCGGGAATTCCGCAGAATTGGGCCGTCGTCGCGTTCGTCGACGGCGTGGTCGATCGCTCGGGCCACCGCCGGTGGCAGGGGAACCAGGACGACCTTGCCGCCTTTGCCGCGGACCCTGAGCACGCGGTGGCCGTGTTCTTCGCCGAGGTCGGCGATGTTGGCGCCGCAGGCTTCGAAGATCCGCAGCCCGAGCAATCCGAGCATCGCGACCAGGGCGAAGTCGTTGATGTTGGCCGATAGGCGGGCGGCGGTGATCATCGCTTCGAACCGGAGGTGACTGAGGCCGAGGGTGGGTGACTCGGGTGGGACGAGTGGCCGGCGGACGTAGTCGGCGGGTGAGTGCGGCAGGAGCTCGTCGATGACGCAGACGGGGTAGAAGCCGATCACCACGGACAGCCGCCGCGATACCGTCGAGGGCTGGTAGCAGCGGATGTCCTGTAGCCAGCGCACGTAGCGTTCGATGTCGGTTCGTGCTGCCTGCAGCGGGTCCAGCGCCTGGGTTGCCGACCAGTGCAGAAAGACCTTGAGGTCGGAGTCGGTGTGCATCCGGGACTGACCGCGATACCGGCCGAGGTACGCGGCGACTGCGGCCGTAAGGATTCGTGAGTCGGAAGTGGTGGGGTTGGGCTGGAGTGCTGTCGAGGTCGTCATATCGCTCGCTTCGACCGGTCAGCGTTGACCCTGATGATCTGGGGTCGGCTCTGATGCGAGACGGCCTACCCAGTTCAGGTGCCGGGCAGCGGTGCATCTTCGTGAGGTTCTCCCGAGCGGCGACCGCTGCTCGGCACCTCGTAGGTCTACGACCAACGCGCTCCCGGCGGCCAGATGAGGACGAGGGCGAACATGGTCGTCGCAGCCTGGACACCGGCCCTAAAGCCAAGTCCAGGGGCGGAGGGCTCTCCGTAGTCGACCACGCCAGCGCGTGCGCCTCGGATGAAGGAAGACCTCGATATCCGACAGCGCGTTGGTCGCCTCGAGTTGGCGCAACTTGGGAACCACCCTGTCTTCATCCAGCCGGCCATAAACCCTCGCCAGGTGCCCCAGGCAAGTCGCGGCTAGCAGTCTCACTTGGCGATCATGATGGTCGAGTAGAGCGAGATAGAGGTTTTGTAGCTCCTCCCAATCCCCGTCGCCATAGAGAACGGCCCCGACCATGGCGTCCAGGGCGTTGGACATCTCGCCGCGATCGAGCGCCGCCCGCACCTCGATCGGTGTTGCTGACACCGGATTGTGGAAGCGGTGATGCTCATGGCCCATGCGATCCATCTTCACTCACCAGTAGCTCGCATGGCCGGCGCTCCGGCAGCCGTAGCGCTGGGTGGCGAGCGGATCGCGGCAAATGAGTGAGCCTCTTATCGAAGCCGCGTGCAACAGGCGCCTGAGCCCTCGATATCTTCATCGGACAAGATCGAAGTAGCGAGGAAGAGCCGAGAAATGAACGAAGCTGGCGAACCTGAAGTCCGATCCGGCGAGGCCCAGCTGACGATGCTTGTGGCTGCGCTCAATGCGCTGCCGCTGGCCGAGTTTCTGGACGTCATGCGTCAGGTGCTGCCGGTGCAGGCCGCCAACAATGCCGAGCCCGCCTTCCGGCACGACCTGATGATCGTCGAGGTGTTGACCGACGTGGAAAACGGAGAGGTCGAAGATCGCTTGGTCGCATGGCCGGATCGCGACCGAAATGGCGGTGGTCTCGGCATCTATCAAGAGCTCTGCGAGGAGGGCACATGTCCTGGGTGCCTTAGCACGGTCACCTCGACCAGCAAGCGAGCACTCTGTCCGCGTTGCGGGGCACCGTGCGGACTAACCTGATCAGGGCAAGCCGAGCTGAGATCAGCTCATTGAGGAGGGCTCCTATGGAGCCGGGAATAGAACTTGTTCCGCCGGACGGCGCGGGGCCTGTTCGTTTCGGAATGACAATAGCTGAAGCAGAGCGAGCACTTCCTGCTTCCTGGGTTCCGGTATCTCGGAACGCCGGGATCCATGATCCCGGCGCCCGGACGTGCCGGGTTCGAGAGTGGCCTGACCTTCGTTGCGCTGTCGGGGCCAAGCGGCCATGTGGTAGGCGTAGAGATCTTCCGAGCGTGGAGGCAGCACGTTCCCGTAACGTACAAAGGCTTAGACGTGTTTGGGCTGCACAGCAATATTGTCATAGACAGGCTTGGCGGAATGACGCGCCCAGCACCGCGTCGTCGATTGCCACGTCGACCCGGCCGGCCGCACAGGCGGCCCGCCAGTCGCCGCGCTCACGAGCCTCGGTGCATTCAGCGATCATCCATGGTGGGACGGCATAGCGGCGGATCCGCCGCCACTCCCGCCACGCGTCGCTCACCTGTTCACGCTGACGACGGCGGCATCGGAACCGATGATCGTCGGGCACCGGATGAGCATGTCGGCCTTCCCGCGCGGGTACATGGTCGCGGCGGAGCATACGCGAGCCCACCGACATTTCGGCTGGCGTATCCGAGGCCACCGCACGCGAGGCCCCAGCCGTGTACGGCTGGGGCCTCGCTGCATTCAAAGGATCAGTAGCCGAAGTCCTGGGTGTAGTACGGGGTGCCGGAGGCGTTGTAGACGACGCCGACGCCGACGGTCCTGGACTGGCAGTTGAGGATGTTCTTGCGGTGGCCGGGGCTGTTCATCCAGCCGTCGACGACGGTGGCGGCGTTGCGGTAGCCCCAGGCGATGTTCTCGGCGGAGGGCTTGGCGTAGCCGGCGGCCTTGGCGCGGGTGATGAAGCTGGACCCGGCGCGGCCGGTGTGGGAGAACGTGCCGGTCTGGCCCATCCAGGCGCTGTGGGTGCGGGCAGCGGCGGTGAGGGCCGGGCTGACCGTCAGGGCGGGGCAGCCGTGGCTGGTGCGCTCGATGTTGACGAGGCGGTTGACCTCGGTCTGCAGGGACTGCTCGGAGGCCAGCGCTGCTTCGGCCGGGGACGCGATCATCGTGGCGCCGATGGCGGCGACCGGGGCGAGGAGGGCGGTCACGGCGAGGCGGCGAAGGAACTGGCGCAAGAGCGAACCCTTTCGGAGCGTTACGCCCGCTGTCTGCGGGCTCACCGTTGACTTCGGCCCACGCCCGGGCCCGATGATCGCCGGCTCGGAGCACGAAAGGTTCTGTCCGGTTGCCGGGGCTCATGCCGGAGACCTTCAGGAAGTTGCCAGTTTTTGCGGGGCCGCCGCGGGTTATCGAAGGTCCATGAACAGCTCGGACCGCACCGCATGATCGACGAAGACGTCTGCCCGGCGGATGCCTGGCAGGTTCGGGAGACCCGCCTCGAACGAGGGTTGCTGGCCCAGATGGAGTCGGTGTTCGCGCTGGCCAACGGGCATCTGGGGCTGCGCGGGAACCTGGACGAGGGTGAGCCGCACGAGATCTCCGGAACGTACTTGAACTCGTTCTACGAGGAACGGCCGCTGCCCTACCCGGAGGGCGGCTACGGGTATCCGGAACAGGGACAGACCGTCGTGAACGTGACCGACGGCAAGATCATCCGGCTGATGGTGGACGACGAGCAGTTCAATGTCGGGCGCGGGGTGCTGCGTTCGCACGAACGGGTCCTCGACCTGCGGGCGGGGCTGCTGCGGCGCGAGGTGGAGTGGGAGTCGCCGGCCGGGCGGCGGGTCCGGGTCCGCAGTGAGCGGCTCGTCTCGTTCACGCAGCGTGCGGTCGCGGCGATCGCCTACGAGGTGGAGGCGCTCGACCAGCCGGTGCGGATCACCGTGCAGTCGTGCCTGGCCGCCGACGAGGAGCAGGTGAAGGTCTCCGAGGACCCGCGGGTCGCGGCGGCGCTGCAGGACCCGCTGCTGGCGGTGGAGCAGGATCGCGAGCAGCACGGCGCGGTGCTGCTGCATCGGACCCGGCGCAGCGGCCTGCTGCTGGCCGCGGGGATGGATCACCTGGTGGAGGCGCCCGGCGATCTCGAGGAGGAGACCGACGTCCGGCCGGATTGGGCGCGGACGACGGTGGTCACCGTGCTGCGGCCGGGCGAGCGGTTGCGGGTGGTCAAATTCCTGGGGTACGGCTGGAGCGCCGACCGTTCCCCCGATGCGCTGCGTGACCAGGTCGCGGCGGTGCTGAACGGGGCCCGCTACGCCGGCTGGGACGGTCTGGTGACCGCCCAGCGGGAATACCTGGACGACTTCTGGGACGCCGCCGACGTGGAGATCGACGGTGATCCCGGGTTGCAGCAGGCGGTCCGGTTCGGCCTGTTCCACGTGCTGCAGGCGGGGGCCCGGGCGGAGCGCCGGCCGATCCCGGGCAAGGGCCTGACCGGCCCGGGGTACGACGGCCACGCCTTCTGGGACACGGAGGGTTACGTGCTGCCGCTGCTGATGTACACCGCCCCGCGCGCCGCCGCCGACGCGCTGCGCTGGCGTCATGCGATCCTGCCGCACGCCCGGGAGCGGGCCGGGACGCTCGGGCTGTCCGGGGCGGCGTTCCCGTGGCGGACCCTCGGCGGGCAGGAGTGTTCGGCGTACTGGCCGGCCGGCACCGCCGCGCTGCACCTGAACGCGGTGATCGCCCGGGCCGTCGACCGGTACCGCCTGGTCACCGGCGACACCACCCTGGAGCGTGAGGGCGGCCTGGAGATCCTGGTGGAGACGGCGCGGCTGTGGGTGTCGCACGGTCATCACGACGCGGACGGGGTGTGGCACGTCGACGGGGTGACCGGCCCGGACGAGTACAGCGCGGTCGCCGACGACAACGTCTTCACCAACCTGATGGCCGCCCGGAATCTGCGGGCCGCCGCGGCGGCGTGCGAGCGCCACCCCGAACTGGCGCGCGAGCTGGGCGTGGGTTCCGGGGAGCCGGCGGAATGGCGGGGCTGCGCGGAGGCGGTGCACGTGCCGTACGACGAGCGGCTCGGCGTGCACCCGCAGTCCGAGGGCTTCACCCGCTATGCGCCCTGGCACTTCGCCGACGAGCACCCCGGCGAGCCGCTGATGATGCTCGCGCCGTACTTCCAGCTCTACCGCCGGCAGGTCTGCAAGCAGGCCGACCTGGTGCTGGCCATGCACTGGTGCGCCGACGACTTCACCGATGACCAGAAGGCCCGCAACGTCGACTACTACGAGCGGATCACCGTACGGGACTCGTCCCTGTCCGCCTGCACCCAGGCCGTCATGTGCGCCGAGGTGGGTCATCTCGAACTGGCCCACGACTACGCCTGGGAGGCCGCCATGGTCGACCTGCGCGACCTGCACGGCAACACCCGCGACGGCCTGCACGTGGCGTCGCTGGCCGGGGCCTGGTCGGCGATCGTCGAGGGCTTCGGCGGGCTGCGCGAGCTGGATCACGGCCCGGCCGTCCTGGCCCTGGACCCGCGGCTGCCGTCCGGGATCACCCGGCTGCGGTTCAACCTGCGGCACACCGGGGTGCGGTTGCAGGTGGAGGTGGACCACGAGACGGTACGGGTGTCGGTGCGCGACGGCGCGGACGCCCGGCTCACCATCCGGCTCTACGACGAGGAGGCCGAGGTGACCGCGGCGGAGGCGGTGACGCGCCCGGTCGTACCCCTCAAGCCTCTGCTTCCCCCGCCGCCGCAGCCGCCGGGCTATGCCCCACGGCGTAACTGCCGATAGGGGAGTGTGCCGACCTTCGCTGATGTGCTGACTGATGTCCGGTTGCACTGCGTCTACCAGCCGTTCGTCGATGTGGACACCGGCGCGGTGGTGGGTTTCGAGGCGCTGCTGCGCGGCCCCGAGGGGACTCCGTGGCAGTCGCCGCTGGCCCTGCTGGACGAGGCCCGCGCCACCGGCCGGCTCGCCGACCTGGAGCGGGCGTCGCTGACCGCGGCGCTCGCCACGGTGGTCCGGGAGTCGGCGGGCCGCCCGGTGACGCTCTTCGTCAACCTGGAGCCGTCCACGCTGACCGGACGCCTGGACGTGGTCCTCGAGGTGCTCGCCGGCCGGCCGGCGCACGTCTCGGTGGTCGTGGAGATCACCGAGCGGGCGCTGGCCGACGACCTGGCGGGCGTGCTGGCCGGCGCGGAACGGTTGCGGGCGTCCGGCTGCGCGATCGCCCTGGACGACGTCGGGGTGCACCCGGAGTCCCTGGCGTTCATCCCGCTGGTCCGGCCCGAGGTGGTCAAACTCGACCTGAAACTGCTGCGTACGGTCAAGGACCCGGCCACGGTCACGGTGGCCGGGGCGGTCCGCGCCTACGCCGAGCAGGCCGGCGCGGAGGTGGTCGCCGAGGGCATCGAGACGCCGGAGGACCTGATCCGGGCGCAGGTGCTCGGCGCGACCCTGGGGCAGGGCTGGCTGTGGAGCCGCGGCGAACGGCGCCTCGCCCCGTGGACGTCCGCGCCGGAGCGGTTCGCGGCCCGGCCGATCGGCACGGCGTTGCGGACCACCCCGTACGAGCTGATCGGGTCCTGCCGCCGGATCCGGCTCGCCCCCAAGCACCTGCTGGTCCCGGTGTCGAAGACGCTCGAGCTGATGGCCCTGCAGGAGGCGGTCCGGCCGGTGCTGCTCGCCGCCTTCGAGCACGCCCGCTTCTTCCGCCCGTCGACGGCCCGGCGGTTCACCGAGCTGGCCGCGCACCTGCCGTTCGTCGGCGCGCTCGGCGTCGACATGCCCGCCGAACCGGCGCCGGGCGTCCGCGGCGCCCGCCTGGACCCGGACGATCCGCTGGCCAGCGAGTGGACCGTCGTGGTGCTCGGCGCCCACACGGCGGCCGCCCTGATGGCCCGCGACCTCGGCGACACCGGCCCGGACGGCGACCGGCAGTTCGAGTTCGTCGTGAGCTACGACCGCACGGTGGTGACCGCCGCCGCCCACTCGATGATCGGCCGCTTGACCACATCCGTGTGAATGAACCGGTTAACCCCGTGATCAGCATCGATGCCGCATATTGATCTTGGTGAGTGGCGCACGGATGCGGATCCGGCCTTGACAAGACAAAATTAAGCCACTTAATAATGGCCCGTCGATAGGTTGACCTGGCGCTCCCCGAGTGGAAGTGCGGGTGAGCCGCGTCCGTGATCGGATCGAGGGAGCCACTATGTTCCACCTCACCAGGAGCCGGGCGGTCGCCGCGGCCGCCGTGCTGGCGTTAGGGCTGGCGGGCTGTACCGGTTCGGACAGCACCCCCAAGACCGGCGGGAACGGCGACAGCTCGATCACCGTCTTCAACGGCGCCAACGGGGCGATCGTGGAGAACTGGAACCCGTTCATCCCGAACTTCCTGCAGCCCACCAGCGGCGCCATCCACGAGGCGCTGTTCTGGTACAACATGGCCACCGACGCGCCGCCGCAGCCGATGCTCGGCACCGCGTACAAATGGAACGCCGACGGCACCGAGCTGACCATCACCACCCGGGAGGGCGTCACCTGGACCGACGGGAAGCCGTTCACCGCCAAGGACGTCGCGTTCACCTTCGACCTGATCAAGCGGAACAAGGCGATCAACGCGACGAACCTGCAGATCACGAGTGCGGTCGCCAAGGACGACAAGACCGCGGTGCTCACCTTCGGGGTCAAGACGTTCACCGACGAGGCGGCGATCATCGGCCACACCCCGATCGTTCCCGAGCACATCTGGAGCACGATCGGCGACCCGTCGAAGACCATCAACCCGAACCCGGTCGGCACCGGGCCGTACAAGCTCAAGACGTTCTCCGCGCAGAGCTACGTGCTGGAGAAGAACCCGAAGTACTGGCAGCCCGGCAAACCGCAGATCCAGAACGTCCGCTTCATCAGCCTGGCCACCGCCGACGCCGCGAGCGCCGCGCTGACCGCCGGCCAGGTCGACTGGATGACCTCGTTCCTGCCCGGTCTGGAGCAGCTCCTGAAGAACCACAAGGAGCTGACGTACGTCAACACGCCGGCCATGACCACCGCGATCTTCACCTGCTCCAACGCGGCGCTCGGCTGCACCGGCCCGCAGACCGACGTGGCCGTGCGCCAGGCGATCTACCACGCCCTCAACCGCGACCAGCTCAACAAGCTGGCCGGCGGCGGCTTCGCCGGTCCCGCCTCGCCGACCATGCTGCTGCCCGACCGGGACAAGAAGTGGATCGCCGAGGAGTCACAGGCGTCCATCCCCGGCGCCGCCGACGTGGCGAAGGCGAACCAGATCCTCGACGCCGCCGGCTGGGCCACGGGCGGCGACGGCATCCGCGCCAAGGACGGCCGGCGGCTGTCCATGACGATCCAGACGGTCACCGGCTGGAGCGACTACATCTCGCTCAACGACGCGATGGCCCAGCAGTTCAAGGAGGTCGGCATCGAGCTGAAGCCGGCCCAGCTGTCCTGGAACGAGTGGAGCAACAACCAGGTGCAGGGCAAGTACCAGCTGTCCCTGGACTCGATCGGGCTGGGCGCGAACTCCAACCCGTACCACACCTACCAGCCGAAGTACGGCTCGGCGACCACGGCCAAGGTCGGTGAGGCGGCCCGCAACAGCGGCAACTTCGCCCGGTACTCCAACCCGGTGGTGGACAAGGCGGTCGAGGTGGCGGCCGGCACCAACGACGAGAACATTCAGAAGGAGCAGTACAAGATCATTCAGAACGAGATCGTACGGGACCTGCCGTACATCCCGATCTACGTGAACTCGCTGCTCACCGAGTTCAACACGAGCCGGGCCACCGGCTGGCCCAGCAACGAGGACAAGTACGCCCTGCCCGCCTCCTGGAAGATCTGGGACAACGGCATCGTCCTGGCCAACCTGAAGCCGGTCCAGTAGTCACCGTGCGGCACCTGTTCCGGAAACTCGGGTTCTATCTGGTCGCCTTCTGGGCGGCGCTCACCGTCAACTTCGTCATCCCGCGGATGATGCCCGGCGACCCGGTCGACATCATGCTGGCGAAGCTGGGCCAGAAGGGGCCGGTGAGCCCGGAGGCCAAGGAGGCCATCGAGGCGATGCTCGGCACCGACTCCAGCCAGTCGATCCTGTCGCAGTACGGCGCCTACCTCGCCGGCCTGGCCTCCGGTGACCTGGGCACCTCGCTGGTCTTCTACCCGGCGCCGGTCGTCTCGATCATCGAGCAGACCCTGCCGTGGACGATCGGCCTGATCGGCCTGGCCACGGTCATCAGCTTCCTGACCGGCGTGGCCCTGGGCACCCTCGCCGGCTGGAAGCGGGGCTCGTGGGCGGACAACCTGATCCCGGTGACCACGATGTTCCAGTCGGTGCCGTACTTCTGGCTCGCCCTGATCCTGCTCTTCGCGTTCGGCAGCGTGTGGCCGCTGTTCCCGCTCAACGGCGGCTACGACGTCTACAACGTCGCGCCCGGCTGGAACGCGCCGTTCCTCGGCTCGGTCCTGTACTACGGCACGCTGCCGGCGCTGACCATCATCATCTCGTCGGTCGGCGGCTGGATGCTCGGCATGCGCAACATGATGGTGTCCACCCTCTCCGAGGACTACATGGTCACCGCGGAGGCGAAAGGCCTGCGGTCCGGCCGGATCATGCGCCGGTACGCGGCCCGCAACGCCATCCTGCCGTCCATCTCCGGCTTCGCCATCTCGCTCGGCTTCGTGGTCGCCGGGTCGATCGTCACCGAGGCGGTGTTCTCCTACCCCGGGATCGGCTCGGCGCTGCTGCAGGCCGTCGGCGGCAACGACTACGCCCTCATCCAGGGCATCCTCCTGATCATCACGCTGTCGGTCCTCGGCGCGAACCTGCTGGTCGACCTGCTCTATTCGGTCATCGACCCGCGTATCCGGGCCAGGAACTAGAGGGACGGACATGGCCGCGAACCCCATCGCTCTCGACGTACCGCTTCCTCGCAAGCGGGTCACCTTCCCGCCGATGACCGCGAAACTCGCCACCGGCCTGATCATCGGCGGCGCGATCGTCCTGTTCGGGCTGGCCGGCCCGCTGCTGGTGCAGGACCCGTCCCAGGTCAGCGACATCGGCCTGGCCCCGCCCAGCGCCGATCACCTGCTCGGCACCACCCAGACCGGGCAGGACGTCCTCGCCCAGCTCGCCCACGCCACCCGCGGCTCGCTGATCGTCGGCGCGATCGTCGGGGTGCTGACCCTCGCCCTGTCGTCGTTCTTCGGCATCGTCGGCGCCTACGCGGGCGGCTGGGTCGACGAGGCGTTCAGCCTGTTCACCAACATCATGCTGGTCATCCCCGGGCTGCCGGTGGTCATCGTGATCTCGGCGTACGTGGCCGACCGCAGCCTGCTGCTCGTCTCGGTGGTCCTCGCGATCACCAGCTGGGCCGGCTCGGCGCGGGTCCTGCGCGGCTCCACGCTGAGCCTGCGCAGCCGCGACTACGTGCTCGCGAGCCGGGTCGCGGGGGAGAAGCGCTGGCGGATCCTGACCGTGGAGATCCTGCCGAACCTGATCCCGCTGCTGGCCTCCCAGGTGGTGTTCGCGGTCATCTTCGCGATCCTCGGCGAGGCCGGGCTGTCGTATCTCGGCCTCGGCGCCTCCGACTCGTTCACCTGGGGAACCATGCTGTACTACGCGCAGAACGGCCTGGCGCTGCGGCTCGGCGCGTGGTGGTGGTTCGTACCCCCGGGTTTGATGCTGGCCCTGTTCGGCGCGGCCCTGTCCCTGATCAACTTCTCGATCGACGAGATCATCAACCCCAAACTGCGCAGCCAGACCCGGGCCGCCCGCCGCGGCTGGCGGATGTCGCGGGAGCAGCTGCGCAAGGCCAAGGAGTCGACGCTGTGAGCCGTCCGGTGCTGACCATCGACGACTTCAGCGTCGACTACCTGGTGGAACCGCCGGTCCACGCGGTTCGCAACGTCTCGCTGACCCTGCACGGCGGCGAGGTGCTGGGACTGGCGGGGGAGAGCGGTTGCGGCAAGAGCACCCTGGCGTACGGCATCGTCCGTCTCCTCAAACCGCCCGCCTCCATCGTCGGCGGGAAGGTGGTCTTCCACGACCGCGACAACGGCGACACCGACTGGAACTCCCTCGGTCACGAGGAGTTACGCGCGGCCCGCTGGGACACCATCTCGATGGTCTTCCAGGGCGCGATGAACTCCCTCAACCCGGTCATCTCGATCCGTGACCAGTTCGAGGACATCTTCGTCACCCACCGGCCGAAGATGGGCCGTGCGGAACGCCGGCAGCGCTGCGGCGATCTCCTGGAACGCGTCGGCGTCGACCGGAGCCGGCTCAAGTCCTACCCGCACGAGCTGTCCGGCGGCATGCGGCAGCGCGTGATGATCGCGATGGCGATGGCCCTCGAACCCCAGATCATGATCATGGATGAGCCGACCACCGCCCTCGACGTCGTCGTGCAGCGCGAGATCCTGCGGGAGATCTCCCGGCTGCGCGACGAACTCGGCTTCGCCGTCGTCTTCATCACCCACGACCTGCCCCTGCTGCTGGAGATCAGCGACCGGATCGCGGTGATGCGGGACGGGGCGATCGTCGAGCTCGGGCCGGCGAGGGAGCTGTACACCAACCCCCGCCACGACTACACCCGGCAGCTGCTCGCCTCGTTCCCCAGCCTCACCGGCGACCGTGGCTCGTTCGTCCGCGGCGCGCTCGACGACCGGTTGCTCGCCCTGGACGCCGTCGCTGTGAAGGAGGCCCCGTGACCACCTTGGAAGCACGCAACCTGGTCAAGGACTACCGCGGGATCCGCGCCGTCGACGACGTCAGCCTCACTCTCGTTCACGGCCGGACCGTCGCGCTGGTCGGCCAGAGCGGCAGCGGCAAATCCACCATGGCGCGGCTGCTGCTGCAGCTCGAGCGCCCCACCGCCGGGGAGATCCTCCTCGACGGGGAACCGGTCGCCCGCCGCGGCCGCGGGCTCGCGCGGTACCGCCGTACCGTCCAGATGGTCTTCCAGGATCCGTTCGCGTCGCTGAACCCCTACCACGACGTCGAGCACCACCTCGCCCGCCCGATCCGCCTGCACAACCCGAAGATGTCCGCCGACGATGTCCACCGCCGCGTCCTGCACCTGCTCGAACGCGTCCGCCTCACCCCGGCCGCGCACGTCGCCCGCCGCCGCCCGCACGAACTCTCCGGCGGCCAGCGGCAACGCGTCGCCATCGCCCGCGCGCTCGCCCCGGAACCCGGCGTGCTGATCGCCGACGAGCCGGTGTCCATGCTCGACGTGTCCATCCGCCTGGGCGTGCTCAACCTGCTCGCCACCCTGCAGCGCGAGGAGGACCTGGGCGTCCTGTACATCACCCACGACCTCGCCACCGCCCGGCACTTCTCCGACGACATCCTCGTCATGTACCGCGGGAAGATCGTCGAACGCGGCCCCGCCGACTCCGTCATCCTCGACCCGCAGCACGAGTACACCAGGACGCTCGCCGACGCCGCGCCCAACCCCGACCGAACCGTGTGCTGATTTGGGGCGCGCAGAGCGGCCGAAATCAACACACGGGTTGACCCTCGCTGATGGCACAATCCGCGGGTGCTGTCTGACGCGTTGCCGAACCTTCTGACGTCGCTGCGGGCCGAGGCCGATCCCGGGGCCCGGCTCGCCGGGATGGCGGCGGGCGGCCCGCACGACCGCTACCTGGCGGTGGTCGCGGCGGCAGCGCTCGGCCTACGGCCCGTCGTGCTTGCGGCTCTGCGAGACCCCGACCCTGCGGTACGGGCGGAAGCAGTCCGCCAGGCCCTCCGCCGGGACTGGGTGACCGGCGCCGAACTGCTGGAGGACGCCCCACCCGTACTCCGGCACCTGATCCTGCGCCTGCTGCGCCGCCGGCCCGGCGCCGGCGACGCCGTGATCGACCTGGTCCGCGCCCGCTTCGGCGACCGCGAGGCCGTCGTCCTGCTGCCCGGCTGCACCTCCGTGACCGTGGCGCGCCTGCTGCCCGAACTGGCCGGCGCCATCGGCTCCTGGAAGATCCTCGCCCGCCGCCACGGCGCCGTGATCCTGGACTGGGTGGACACCCACCTCGATTGGCCCGCCGTCGAGGCGCCCGTCCAGGCGTGCGCCCACCTGCAGGCGGCGCGGGTCCTCGCCCTGCTGGAGCGGGACACCCCCGCCACCCTGCCGCGGATCAGCCTCGCCCCGCTCGCCGCCGTGTCGCCGGAGCGGACCGCCGCCCTGGTGATCGGCAGGGTGACAGCGCGGGACGCCTACCACTGGCTGACCCCCGCGGTGCTGCGCCGCTTCCGGGATCTCGGCCTGCCGCAACTCGTCGCGATCAACCAGGTCGCCACCGGCTTCCTGGAGATGCTGCCGCCGGACCGGCGCGCCGAGGTCTACGCCGCCACCCCGCGCGGCGAGGTCCCGAACGAGAGCCACCTGGAACTGCTGCCGGAACCGGTCCGGGTGCGCGAGGTGCGCCGGGTGCTGGCACTGCCGCGGATCGCCGCCGACGCGGAGAGCACCCGCAGTTGGAGTGAGCTGCTGCCGGCCGCCGAGGCGCTGCCGGTGCTCGACACGGCGATCCGGGAGGCGAGCCCGTGGCGGCGCGGGGAGGCGTACAGCGCGCTGGTCGCCGTCGCCCGCCGCGAACCCGCCGCCCTGCCCGAGGTGCTGCAACGCCTGGCCCGTCTGCGCAACGAGCGCGAGGCCGTCCGCCTCCCCGTCCTGCGGGCCCTGCGCGACCTCGTGCCGCACCTGGTCCCGTCGGCCGCCCCGGCACTGACCGCGATCACCGACGCGACGCTCGACGCCCGCGACTTCTCCCACCGCAACCGCGAACAACTCGTCGAACTCGCCTACGAGGTCCTCGCCGCCCGGCCCACCGCCATCGCCGCCACCCCGGCCGCCGCCACCGGGCCCACCGGCGAGTTCGCCGTCGATGACGCGCTGGCCCGGTGGGCGCTCGGCATGATCGCCCGGCTGCCGATCCCGTACTACGTCGAGACACTGCGCCCCGGCCACGAACATCTGATCACCGCGGCGCTCCTGAAACGGATCATCGCCGACACCGGTGAGCTGTTCGACCTGGCCGGCCTGCTGGAGGCGCGGGCCCGCCACGTGCCGCGGATCCAGGAGCTGTTGCGCCGCGCCGCCGACCCGTCCGCCCCGGCCGACGTCCGCGAGAGGGCCGTCACGATGTGGCTCGACGACCCCCGCACGCGGGCGGCCCGTACCGCCGAACTGCTCCGCGAGGACCCCACCGCCGTCCGCATCGCCCCGATCTGGCGCGAGATCACCACCTACAGCACCGGCCTGCTGGATCTCGTCCTCCCGGCGGCCCTTCCCCCGGCCGGACCCGATCCGGCCTGCCCGGCGGGATCGCCCGCGGGGCTTCGGCCGGTCGACATCGCGCTGGCCGGGACACCCGGGCGGATCCGGCGGTGGCAGCCCGAGCAGCAGAGCGCCTACGCGGCCGTGCTCGCCGCCGTCGCCACCGACACCGAGCAGGACCAGCGCATCCGGGTGACCGCGGTGAAGAGCCTGGCCCGGGTCCCGGTGACCGGCCGGGAAATGCTGACCGGATTCCTGGGCTCGCCGGAGACTCCCGTCGCCGAGGCCGCGATCGGCGCGCTGCCGTGGACCGACCGGCCCGACGAGGCGCTTCCGGTGCTGCTCGGCTACGCCGGCGGCGACCGTTCCCGGGTGGCCCTGCCCGCCGCCGAACGCGCCGCCCGTTTCGTCAGCGCCCCGGCCCTGCTCGATCTCCTGCGCGGCATCCTGCTCGCCCCGGCGTCCGGCGGCATCCCGGTGACCAGCCGCAAGGCCGCCGTCCGGCTGCTGACCCGCTACGGACCGCAGGGATCGTCCGGCATGCTCGCCGAGGTATGGCACGCCCCCGGCACCCACCCGGACGTGCGAGCCGTCGTCCTCACCGCGCTCCGCCGGTCGTCACCGTTGCCGTGGGACATCCTCACCGAGGCCGCCGCCTCCACCGAACCGGCGGAGATCCAGGCGCTGCTCGCGGTCACCCCGGACGATCTGAGCGAACCCGACCGCCCACGCTTCGCGTCGCTCGTCGTCACCGTCTGCCGGAGCCCCCGCCTGCCGATCGCCCGGAAGGCGTTCGACGCTCTCGCGCCGTGGCTGCGCTGGGCCCCCGGCGCCGTGGGCTTCGTCGTCACCGCGCTCGCCGACCCGGACCGGAACGGCACACGCGTCCACTGGTACACGGCGGCCGTACGCTCGCTCGTCGAAGCCCTGCTGGACCACCCGGCCGACCCCGCCCGCAGCACGCTGGAACCCCTCTTCGACCTGCTCGCCGCCCACGACCGCGACGATCAGGAGCCGGGCAGCGCGGAGCCCGGCCGGGACCGTCCCGCCCGCCGCCGTCTCGCCGAGATCGTCACCTGCGCCGCACGCTGGGCCGGCGACCGCACGGACGCCGACCTGGAACCGGCCCGCGCCGCCGCCCGCCGGCTCGCCGCCCACCCCGGATTCCTCGGCGAAGCCACCGAACTGCTGACCGCGCTGGCCGCCGCCCGCCCCACGCCCGGCCACGAGCACCTGGCCGAGGTCGCCGACCTGGTCGCCGCCCGCCCCGTCCTCGCCGCCCACCTGGCCGCCCGGCTCGCCGAGATCCACCCGGCGGCCGAACACCTCGACGCCGTCCTGACCACCGCCCGGCGGCTCGCGGACCGATCCGACCTGGCCGGCGGCCTGTTCGCGCTGTCCCTGGTCACCGCCTCCGGCCGGTCCCGGAGCTGGCCCCCACTCTGCCGGCAGGCGATGCACCACCTGCGCCGCCACCCGATTCCGGACGTCGCCGACGCCGCCTACCGCCACAAGATGGAACGCTGACCCACCCGCACCTTTCTGATGTGACTGTTCGTGGCGGTGGCTTGGCCGACGCCGTCCGGAGGGCGAATCCTGGAGGAAACGGGCGTCGGGCCTATGCTCGATCAAACTGGGCCGTTAGCCAGCGAATACGTTATGACTGAACATCGTTTAGTGATGGATGTCACAGGAGCTGCTTCGGATTGCCTGTTCAGGGCTGGTCGGCGGAATTTGAGAGAGACGCACAGCTGGTCCGCCTTCGAGCGGCACAAGGTGTGCATAGTCATCCGAGACCTCTTCGGCTGTTCATCATCGCGGTGATGGCGTTCGGGATGGGAATGTTCGTGTGGTATCGCACGGAAGGCGATGCAATCCTCGCGGTAGTTGTCGCAGCCATGACGGCAGCCGTCGTCGAGATCCGGGTCAGTGATCCTCGCCTTGAATGATCCAGCGATCCTTGAATGATCGAGCGAAAGGGGCCGGTGATCACCGGCCCCACCCAACTGCTGGGGGGTGAAACGTGTGGTCGACGGTCCTTGAATTTCGGCGCCCGAACAACTATGAGCTGGTTCATTTCAAGTTGACGAGCGTCCAGAATCCGGAGCCGTCCGTGGAATTCGGTGTGCATGGCGAAATCGCCATCACCTACTCCAGCGCCGTCGCAACCGCGGCACAAGCCACCAAGGACGCCATCAGGAAAATCGCGTTCCTCATGCTGGAGGCCAAGCTCTCGCTGGAGCCGTACAGCATTCGCACATATCCCTCGACTGCCACGCCGACGCCCCGTCTCGCCGGTGCGAGCGAGATCGCCGACATCCTCGGGGTGAGCAAATCGCGAGTCAGTCAGTTGTCGAGGTCGCCGGGCTTCCCGCCGCCGATCGCGCTGCTCTCCATGGGTCCGGTCTATACCGAACAGGCCATCCTGGACTACAAGAAGTTTCGGGACGAGCATGTTGAGCGGCGGAGTTTGCGACAACTCAACCGTGCGAAGGCGAGGCTGGCCGGCGAGCCGTGATGAGCGGCGCAGGTCGGATCGGAGGACCAGGGCGGCGGCGCCGGTGGCCGACGCGGTGGCGGCGGCCAGGGATACCGTGACCGTCATCGCGCGGTTCCAGGTGCGGGTGTCGGCGGGCCGGAGGCGGCGCATGATCGCCGGGCCGTAGACGAACGACGCCGCGCAAAATCGGGGCCGGTCAGTACGGCCAGGCCGACCAGGCGCTGTCATGGTGGCGTCCGGCACCCCGGCGGATCGGGGTGCCGGGCGCTGCCGGTCTGGGGCCGGTGTCACGCTCAGACGTACGGGCTCTGGGTCAGCAGGTGAGCCTTGAAGCCCTCGCCGACGCCGGGTTCCGGTGTGCCGGACCAGTCCTTGATGAGCACGGCCCCGCCGGTGCAGCCCCAGGGGCTCCAGGTCCAGGCCAGGTATCCGATGCCGTGCGCGTCCGCCCAGGTCGCCAGCCGCTGCATGTAGCCGAAGGCGCAGTCGTCCTGACCGAACTCGCCGAGGACCACCGGCACCTGCTGTGCCAGCGGCGCGATCTGACTGTCCCAGCATGCCTCGTTCGCGCAGGCGTTGAAGCTGTAGGCGTGCCAGGACACGGCGATGTTGTTCAACGGGTCGATCGGCCGGTACGTCAGCCAGTCCCGTACGTCGTTGGTCCATTCGAGCCCACCGACCATCAGCATGTTGGTGGCGCCGGTGCCGCGGACCGCGTCGACCAGGTCCTGCATGCCGGCGACCTCGTAGGCGATCCCGGGGCAGGCGCCGCCGTCACGCAGGCACTGCCAGCCTGACGTCTTGTCCCAGTTGTTGGCGATCTCCGGGTACGGCTCGTTGAACAGATCGAAGACGACCGCATCGTTGCCCTTGAACGTGGTGGCCACGCCGGCCCAGAACTGGGGAGCATACCGGGCGTCCGGCACCGGCTTCTGGCAGGTCGCGTGTTCGTCCGTGCAGTGCCAGTCCGGTCCGGTGGTGTAGGCGCCCCACGTCCAGTGCAGATCCAGGATGACGTTGATGCCGTTGGCGACCAGCAGGTCCACGTAGTCCTTGACGCCACGCTGATATTCGGCGCCGCTGGGTGATCCGTTGACGCCCAGCCAGCATTCCTCGTTCAGCGGCAGGCGTACGGTGTGGATGTTCCAGGTCTTCATCGCATCGACGGAGGCCTGGTCGACCGGCCCCGAGTCCCAGAGTCCCTTGCCCTGCACGCAGGCGAACTCGCTGCCGGAGCGGCTCACTCCGAGCGGCCGGTAGGCCCGGCCGTCCGCGGTGACGACCCGGTTGCCGGACACCTTGAGTTCCGGAGCGGGCCCGTCCACGGGCGGTACCGAGGTCGACGGCGACGGGTCGACGGAGCCCGTGCACACGGCGCCGTTGAGGGTGAAGGAGGCCGGCGCCGGGTTCGCGCCGTTCCATGCCCCGACGAAGCCGATCGAGGTGGATGTCCCCGTGCCGAGCGATCCGTTCCAGCCGGCGCTGCCGGCGGTGACCGTGGCGCCGGACTGGCTCCACGAGGCGTTCCACCCTTGCGCGACCTTCTGGCCGGCGTCCGGGAAGTCGAAGGCCAGCGTCCAGCCGGTGACCGCCGATCCGAGGTTCTTGATGTCCACGGCGGCGGTGAATCCGCCGGACCACTGGCTCTGCACCGTGTAGGTGACCGCGCATCCGGTGGCCGCAGCCATCGCGGGGAGCGTTGCCGTCGCCACGGCGCCGGCCATGAGGGCCACGGCGGCGCCGACGGCGGGTAAGACGCGTCGGATTCTCATCGGCCGGCCTCCGCTGTGTTGAAGGGAGTCGAAATGGGAGCGCTCCCGAGAACTTAGTTAAGCCATATATGAAAGTCAATGGAACAGTGGGCCCGCAGCTCACGGCCGGAAGGAATGCCCTCGCCGGGCCGGCGACGGTCAGCGGCGCAGGTCGGACTGGAGCACCAGGGCGGCGGCGCCGGTGGCCGACGCGGTGGCGGCGGCCAGGGACACCGTGACCGTCACCGTGCGGTTCCAGGTGCGAGCGTCGGCGGGCCGGACGCGGCGCATGATCGCCGGGCCGTAGACGAACGACGCCGCCGCGAAACCGGGGCCGGTCAGCACGACCAGGTCGATGTCGAGGAGGTTCACCACCGACTCGGCGGCGGCGGCCACGTAACGGGCGGACTCCTCCAGCAGGGCGAGGCATGCCGGGGATCCGGCACGGGCGGCGCGGGCGATCGCGGCGAAGTCGGCGGTGACGCTGCGGCCGGGGCCCAGGCCGGTGGCCGGGTCGGCGCGGGCGGCCAGGACGACCGCCCGCGGCCCGGCGACCGCCTCCAGGCAGCCGCGGCTGCCGCACCAGCACTCCGGGCCGTCGACCTGAACGCAGATGTGCCCGAACTCGCCCGCCGAACCGCGGCCGCCGCGCAGGGCCCGGCCCTCGACGACGATGCCCGCGCCGAGGCCGCTGCCCATGTAGAGGGCGGCGAACGCCCGTTCCGGGCCGACCCGGGCCACCCAGTACTCGCCGACGGCGGCGGCGGTCGCGTCGTTCTCGACGAGCACCGGCCAGCCGGTCGACGCGGACAGCCGGCGGCCCAGCTCGTCGCCGTCCCAGCCGCTGAGGTGCGGGGGCCCGTCGTCGAACCGGGCGACGCCACTGCGCGGCCCGGGCCAGACCACGCCGACACCGAGGCAGCGCGCGGGGTCGACGCCGGAGCCGGCCAGCAGCGTGCCGATGCCGTCGGTGAGGTGCTCCAGAAGGCCGATGGTGGGTGCGGGGCGGGCCAGGCGGGAGATGACGCCGCCGGTCTGGCCGGTCAGGACGTACGTCGTGGTGTCGCGGTCCAGGTAGACGCCGACGGCGAGCCGGGCGCCCGGGTCGAGGCGCAGCAGGGTGCGCGGTTTGCCGCCGGTCGGGGTGCGGCCGGTCTCGACGAGCAGGCCGTCTTCGAGCAGGCGGCGTACGGTCATCGACACCGCGGCCTCGGTCAGCCCGGTGATCGCGGCCAGTTCCACCCGGCTGAGCGGCTCGGATGCCCGGATCGCGTCCAGGATGCTCTCGCGCGCTCCGGGCCGCCGCCTGCGGACCGCCTCCTTCACCGAACCCCCCGGTTGTCATCAGTGTCCCGAACCAAACCCGCGTGTGGATTTCGGGCGCGCTCAGCGTCCGAAATCAACACGCGGGAACGGCGGTGGCGCGTATCAACAGGACGCGATCGGGATACATTACCGGCATCCGCAGGCCGGAGGTGGCCAGTGCGCGGCCGGTCACCCGTACCCCCGCAGGTGTTGCCCACGGTAACGGAAACCCCCAGGCCAGCGCGTTGCCGTCGGGGACGTCGCCGGGCGGCTGCGGCCGTACGTGATACACCCGGTCCGGGTGGAGGCCGGGCAGCGTGACCGTCCCGGGCGGGTAGGAGACGCTGGTCGCGGTGGTGGTCAGCGCGTACAGGGCGTCGGCCGGGGAGACCACCCCGGTCAGCTCGTACGCCGGGTCGGCCACGTCCGCGTGCACCAGCGTCCCGGTGTGCAGCAGCCCGCGGACCTCCTTGTAGAGCGCCACCCACGCGGCGAGCCGCGCGAGTTCGGCCGGGGTCGCCCTGGTCAGGTCCCATTCGATGCCGAGGTGTCCCCAGATCGCGGTGCCGGCCCGCATGTCGAGCGGCAACTCGCGGTGGGTGGTGTGGGCGCGGCTCGCGCCGATGTGCGAGCCGATCAACTCCAGGGGTACGAGCAGGCTCGTCCACCGCTGGATCGGCACCCGCTCGTGCGCGTCGATGCAGTCGGACGCCCAGATCCGGTCGGTGCGCTGCAGGATCTCCAGGTCGACGCGCCCGCCGCCGGACGAGCAGGATTCGATCTCCACCCGAGGATGGCGTTCCCGGAGCTCGTCCAGCAGGCGGTAGACGGCGTACGTCTGGTCGTGCACCCCGGGCCGCCCCGAGGCGGGGTGGCCGGCGTCGACCAGGTCCCGGTTGTGGTCCCATTTCAGGTACGCGATGTCGTATTCGGTCAGCAGCGCGTCGAGACGGTCGCGCAGGTGCCCGTACGCCGCGGGGTTGTGCAGATCGAGGACCTGCTGGGACCGGGCGGGCGGCGGCAGCCGGTCGCCTGCCGCCATCATCCACTCCGGGTGGGCGCGCGCCAGAGCCGAGTCCGGGTTGATCATCTCGGGTTCGACCCACAGCCCGAACTCCATGCCGAGCCCGTGCACCACGTCGATGATCGGTTTCAGACCGTCCGGCCAGACGTCCGGTGACACCACCCAGTCGCCGAGCCCGGACGTGTCGTCGCGCCGGGACCCGAACCATCCGTCGTCCAGCACGAACCGTTCCGCGCCGACCGCGGCGGCAGCGGACGCCAGATCGGTCAGCCGTTGCAGGTCGTGATCGAAATAGACGGCCTCCCACGTATTGACGACGACCGGCCGGGGCGACCGCGGGTGCCGCGGCCGGGCCCGCAGGAGATCGTGGAACCGCTGCGACACCGCGTCGAGCCCGTCCGCGCCGAACGCCGCGTAGATCCACGGCGTGGTGTAACTCTCGCCGTCGGCCAGGCCGATCTCGCCCGGTGTCAGCAGCTCGCCGCCGCCGATCGCGGAGTGCCCGTGATAGTTGCGTTCGGCGGTCGTCTGCGCGTTCCCGGAGAACGCCGTGTGCACCGCCCACACCTGCCCGTGCCGGTTGCCGAACCCGGGCGTGCCGGCGCACATCAGGTACGCCGCGTCATAGCCCGTGCGCCCGGTCCGGTTCTCCCGCACCCGCAGCCCGTGCGTGAACGGGGTCCGCTGCGGCGCCCGCTCCCGCAGATGATGCCCGGTGAAGTCGAGCAGCTCCGTGGCCGCCGCCGGAACCGGCAGGAACACCATCAGGTGCCCGAGCCAATAGGTTCCCGGCCCGGTGCTGGTCAGCCGCGCGCGGGCCCGCAGGATCCCGGACGGCCGCAACTCCAGGTCCACGGTCAGCTCCAGGCCTGCGGCCCGATCAACTGCCTTCACTTGTACGTTCGACGCGTCCCGGACGACATCGCTCAGCGCGAACGCGCTCGACCAGGCCCGCCCGTCCCGGTGCCCGGCCAGCCCCGGAAATCCCAGCCAGCCGCCGGACTGCTCGGGGACGGGTGACACCCGTACCGGGGTGTCGGCGGAGAACCCGATCGGTTGCGGCGCCGCCGCCAGCGCGAGATCGTCGAGCTGGGCGCCGGTGAGGTCGCCGAGGGCCGCACCCCAGTACGTGATCGCCGGCAGCCCGGTCCCGCGGCAGTCCAGCACGACACTGACTCCGGCGGCGCTGAGATGGATCACGGACTGCATGGTGCCTCCGCTCGCACTGCGTTGACGTCACTTCGTTCAGTAGCTTAAGAATGTCAGCAGGATCCGCCCGACGACAGGAGCGCCGCCCGCATGCTCAGGACTGACCTTCACGACGGCTGGACCGTCCGGGCCACCGGCGGACCGGTCCCCGCCGCGATCGCCGAGCGGACGCTGCCCGCCGCCGTGCCCGGCACGGTCCACACCGACCTGCTCGCCGCGGGCCTGATCCCGGACCCCTACCTGGGCCTGAACGAGGCGGAGCTGGCCTGGTTCCACCGGTCGTCGTGGCGGTACGACACCACGGTCACCGCCGCCCCGGCCGCCCCCGGCGAGCGCGTCGACCTGGTCTTCGACGGCCTCGACACGGTCGCGACGATCGAGGTGGACGGCGTCGAGATCGGGCGGACGGCGAACATGCACCGCGGCTACCGGTTCGACGTCCGGGACCTGCTGCACGACGGGCCGATCCCGCTGACCGTGCGCTTCGGGTCCGCGCTGGAGTACGCCGAGCAGGTCGAGCAGCAGGTCGGCAGCCGGCCCCGGCCGTACCCGCACCCGTTCAACGCGGTCCGCAAGATGGCCTGCTCGTTCGGCTGGGACTGGGGCCCGGACCTGCAGACCGCCGGCATCTGGAAGGGCGTCCGCCTGGAGCGCTGGCACACCGCACGGCTCGCCGCCGTCCGGCCCCTGGCGACCCGGGACCGGCTCACCGTGCACGTCGAGGTGGAGCGGGCGTCCGGCGTACCCCTCACTGTTGAAGTCACCGTCGGTGACCAGAAGGCCCACCTGGACCTGGACGGCGACCGCGGTGTGCTGGAGATCGACGTGCCGGGCGCGCCGCTGTGGTGGCCCACCGGGTACGGTGACCAGCCGCTCGTGCCGGTGACCGTGCGGCTGCTGGCCGGTGACGAGACCCTGGACGAGCACCACAGCCGGGTCGGGTTCCGGGACGTGCGCCTGGACGAGAGCCCCGACGAGCACGGCTCGAGGTTCACGCTGTCGGTGAACGGGCAGGAGATCTTCGTGCTCGGGCTCAACTGGATCCCCGAGGACCACCTGCTCACCCGGATCACCCGGGAACGCCTGGAAGCCGCCGTGGACCGGGCCGTCGCCGCCAACACCAACCTGCTGCGCGTCTGGGGCGGCGGGATCTGGGAGTCCGGCGACTTCTACGACGTCTGCGACGAGCGGGGCGTGCTGGTCTGGCAGGACTTCCCGCTGGCCTGCGCGGCGTACGCGGAGGAGGACCCGATCCGGCCGGAGATCCTCGCCGAGGCCCGGGAGAACATCACCCGGCTCGCCCCGCACCCGTCACTGATCCTGTGGAACGGCGGCAACGAGAACATCTGGGGCCACGAGGACTGGCAGTGGAAAGAGGCGCTGAACGGGGCGACCTGGGGGGCCCGCTACTACTACGAGGACTTCCCGGCGCTGCTGGCCGAGCTGGATCCGACCCGGCCGTACCACCCGGGCAGCCCGTCCAGCCCCGGTCTGGACCCGGCCGAGGTGCACCCGAACGACGACCGGTACGGCACCCGGCACGAGTGGGAGGCCTGGAACCGGGAGGACTACACGTTCCATGACAACTTCGTGCCGCGGTTCTGCTCCGAGTTCGGCTGGCAGGCGCCGCCCACCTGGTCCACGCTGATCGCCACCATCGAACCCGGTGACCTGCACAAGGAGTCGGCGGCGTTCCTGCTGCACCAGAAGGCCGAGGACGGCAACGGCAAACTCGACGCCGGCCTCGCCCGCCACATGCCGGTGCCGGAGGACTTCGCGGCATGGCACTGGGCGACCCAGCTCAACCAGGCGCGGGCGACGGCGTACGCGATCGGGCACCTCCGCTCGCACGCCCCGCGCACCATGGGCAGCATCCTGTGGCAGCTCAACGACTGCTGGCCGGTCACCTCGTGGGCCGTCGTCGACTCCTCCGGGCGGCTCAAGCCGGCCTGGTACGCGCTGCGGGACGCGTACGCACCCCGGGTGTTGACCTTCCGGAAGCACCTTCTCGCGGCGATCAACGACAGCGACCAGCCGTGGCGCGGCAGCGCCCAGTTGCGGCGGGTGTGCTTCGACGGCACCGAACTGGCCGCCGGCGCCATCGACGTGGACGTCCCGGCCCGCTCGGTGGCCCTCCTCGACGTGCCGGACGACCTGCTCGCCGTCGCCCAGCCGGACCGGGAGGTGCTGGTCGCCGACTTCGGCGGGCAGCGCGCCACGCACCTGTTCGCCGAGGACTTCGGCCTCGCCTACGACCCGGCGGCGGTACGGGCGCACGCCGTCCGCACCGAAGGCGGATACTCGATCACCGTGACCGCCGCATCGTTCGCCCGGGACGTGGCAGTGCTCGCCGACCGGGTCGCCCCCGACGCCGTCGCCGACACCATGCTCGTCGACCTGCTGCCCGGGGAGACCCACACGTTCACCGTCACCACCACGGCCACCGTGGACGCCGAGGCGTTCACCGCGCCCGAGGTGCTGCGCTCGGCGAACTCGCTGACCCTGCCGGCGAAGGTGGGCTGACATGCCGGACCCGGGCGGCCTGATCGGGCTGGTGCTCGCGGGCAGCGCCGCCCGGGTCGGCGTCGAGCCGTTCTTCATGGAACTGATCGCCGGCATGGAACAGGAGCTCGCGCCGTACGGGATGAACGTGCTGCTCCTGGTCGTGCCGGACCTCGACACCGAACTGGCGACCTACCGGCGCTGGGCCGGCGACCACACGGTCCGCGCCGTCGTCGTGGTCAACCTGGTCCACGACGACGTCCGCCCGGCCCGCCTCACCGAGATCGGGCTGCCCGCGGTGCTGGCCGGCCGCTGCGACGCCCCGTCGTTCGCCCGGGTGGTCACCGACGACGCCGGCGCGATGACCGCCGCGGTCCGGATGCTGGCCGCCCTCGGCCACCGGGTGATCGGCCGGGTCAGCGGCCCCGCCGACCTGGTGCACACCGCCGACCGGACCACCGCCATGCATGCCGCCGCCGCGTCCTGCGACGTGCACGTGCACATCGTCGAAGGCGACTACAGTGCGGAAGCCGGCATCCTCGGCATCCAGGAGCTGCTCTCCACCGACCCGGCGCCGACCGCCGTCGTCTTCGACAACGACGTGATGGCGGTCGCCGCGCTGCGTTCCGGCGTGCGGGTCCCGGCGCAGGTCAGCGTGCTGGTGTACGACGACTCGCCGCTCTGCGAACTCGCCGTGCCACCTTTGTCCGCCCTCAGCATCGACGTCCACGAGCACGGCCTGGCCCTGGCCCGCGCGGTCCTGGCCACCCTCGACGGCACGCCGCCCGCCGAGTATCCGGGCCCGCCGATCCGGGTCCTGGACCGCGCGAGCACCGGCCCGGCCTCCTGATCACAGACGCTCGATGACCGCCGTGGCGACGGCCCGCGCGTCCATCTCGTCGTCACCGTCCCCGCGCGAGTAGATGTCCACCTGCATGTCGTCGTGCAGGACGTACAGGTGCCCGGAGTGCTGGTACGCGGCCTCGCCGACCCCGTCCACCCACTGCGCCTCGTCGACGGTGACCATGAAGTCCTCGGGGGTCGTCGCGCTGAGGAACACCGCGAGCTGTCCACCCTCCTGCTGCCACTGGCAGTAGCGGGCGTCCTCCTCGCCGTCGGCGCCGTCCTCGTCGATCCGGGTGACCTCCCGGGCGGTGAGTTCCTCCACCTCGTCCACATCGAGCAGCGTGCACGGGTCGGGCAGCGGCCCGGACGCGGCCAGGGCCGGGGTTCCGCCGAGGGCCACAGCGACGGCGACGGTCACGGCGGCAAGCTGGCTTCTCATCATTTCCTCCTGGTGGTTGCGGCTTTTCTCCGCCGTCGACGATCCGCCGGTTCCCCGCCGCCCACCCACCGAACGCGCCAAGTATTCCCGCCGAACACCCACCGCCCGCCCCGCCGGCCGCCCCAAGTTGAGCGAGATAGGCTCAACCTATGGCCGACATCGTGGCCTGCCCCTCCTGCGGGCAGCGCAACCGCACCCAGCCCACCGCCAAAGGCACCCCCGTCTGCGGGAAGTGCCGCACCGCCCTGCCCTGGATCGCCGACGCCGGAGACCGCACGTTCCCCGACGTCGCCGAGCGTTCCCCGATGCCGGTCCTGGTCGACTTCTGGGCCCCGTGGTGCGGCCCGTGCCGCCAGGTCACCCCGGCCCTGGAACGCGTCGCCCGCGACCTGGCCGGCAAGGTCAAGCTGGTCAAGGTCAACATCGACACCGCACCCGGCCTGCATCGCCGCTTCCGCATCCAGGCCGTCCCCACCATGCTGTTGCTCTCCCGCGGCCGGGTCCTGGCCACCCGGTCCGGCGCCGCCCCGGCGGGAGTCCTGCGCACCTGGGTCGAGCAGACTCTGGCCCCGGCCACCCCGGGCCGCTGACACGCGCCGGCCCGGCCACGGACATCTCCCGTGCTCGCCGGGGTTCCGCCCTACGTCCAAGTACGTATGTTCCGGGCGCCGGATCTGCGGGACCGTCGATCCAGTATTCCGATCGGCCTTCCGGCGGGCGCTCGACCTTTGAAGCACCGCCGATCGGGCCGAGCGGTGAGCGACGAGAGGGAGGGAACCATGGGCGACAATACCCGCCGGATAGCGGGGTGGGTCGGCGCGGCGTACGCCGCCGCGGTGGTCCTCCAGGGCATCAAACGGCGCAGAGAGTCGACGGGCGCATCGGCAGCGGCACCGCCTCCGGTGCCCCGTCCAGCCCCGCCGGCTACCGGACCGGCGCGCCCGGCGGATCGGTCCGAGGCTCCCATGCCGGCGCCGGCACCGCCCCGGCCTGAGCCCTTCAAGCCCGTCAGGGCGGCGCCGCGGCCGTCCTGGAGGGCCGGAAACGGTCCCGATTACACCCAGGGAAGACTGTGACGAGGGGCGGCCGGCAGTCGGATCACGGCGGTCGGCCCCCGTTGCGCGCTTCGAAGGGAGGAGCGCCGATTGCCGAAACGACATGCGTCAGGAATCGGTCCGGCTGCGGGGGAGCGTGCGTGGTGAGCAACCCGGCGCGCTGCGCGCTCAGGACAGCAGCCAGACGGTCATGGACGCCCAGCTTCCGGTAGAGGTTCTCCAGGTGCTTCTGGGTCGTGCGCCGGGTGATGCCCAGTCGGTGGCCGATCGACGCCGCAGTCAAGCCGTCCGCTAGAAGGCCCAGCACCGACAGTTCACGCACTGTCAGTGCGAAGTCGGCAGCCCGTAGCATGTCAGCGTGGCTCCAGGCGGCTTCGGCCTGGCTGAGCAACCCGGTCAACAGCGGCTGCAAGCGCACGGCGATGCTCAGGTCGGTTTCGGTGAAGGACCGATCGGTGGTTGCCAGTACGAACGCGACGTGGATGCCGGATGTCAAGCGGACCGGAACGGACAAGCGATCACGAATCCCTTTCCGGCGCAACAGCGCGCCCCATTCCTCGAATGCCTCCGTGCCGAATCCGGACGGCACCCTGCTGGACGACTGCGGGGCGATCCGTCCGGTTCTCAAGAACCACACCATCAAAGGGTCGAACCACAATGCTCTGCTACGCAGAAACACTTCCTGTTCGGCTTGGGTGATGACCGACGACCAGGTTCGAGCGCCTGATCGCTCGCCTGCGGCCCAACTGAACGACACGCCTTCCGCGTGCAGGGTGGTGCTGAGCAGTCCAGCGATGCGCTTCACCGGGAAAGCGTCCTCGTGCAGAGAGACGGCTCGGCCGGCGAGGTCGATCCATGGCCCGAAATCCGTCCGCTCCGCCATCGCTCCGGCCCTCCCGGCGGGCGCGCATCGAAACGCACCGCATCCATCGACCATCGCGCTGTCAGCGCGGAATCGCTGACGGATCGAGGACTGTCGGCGTGTCAGCTGACCGGCTCTCTGTCGCTGCGGCCATCCGCCGACCGCCTCAGCGTGCCGGTGCCTAGTGCCGGGTCCATTGTCATAGGCATTTTGTCTACTACTCGCCGGTAAGATCGAGCACTTCTGGGCAAACTGCCCGGCCTGGAATGTACTTGTTGTGCAGTGACCGGGGTCTCAGCATGCTGTGGGCATCAGCAGGGTCGCTGGAAGGAGCGCCGATGTCCATCAATGAGACGTTGACCGATGAGGAGCGGCTGGCCGAGCTCGATCTCGACAGCCTCAAGCAGCTCGTGGGCCTCGTCGAGTACGACTCGGCGGGGGACCCGTTCCCGGTGACGGGCTGGGATGCGATCGTCTGGGCGGTCGGGAACGCGACCCAGAGCGCGCACTTCTTCCAGTCGGCGTTCGGGATGGAGCTGATCGCGTACTCGGGGCCGGAGACCGGCAACCGGGACCACATGTCGTACGTGCTGAAGAGCGGGGCGATCAAGTTCGTCGTGCAGGGCGGGGTCGACCCGGACAGCACGGTGATCGCGCATCACGCCCGGCACGGGGACGGCATCACCGACATCGCGCTGTCGGTTCCGGACGTCGACAAGTGTGTGGAGCACGCCCGCTCGCAGGGCGCGACGGTGCTGGAGGAGCCGCACGACGTCAGCGACGAGTTCGGGACGGTGCGGATCGCGGCGATCGCGGCGTACGGCGAGACCCGGCACACCCTGGTGAACCGCAGCAACTACTCCGGCCCGTACCTCCCGGGGTATGTGGCCCGGACCTCGACGCACCGCAAGCGTCCCGGCGCGCCCAAGCGGATCTTCCAGGCTCTCGACCATGTGGTCGGCAACGTGGAGCTGGGCGCGATGGACGAATGGGTGGCGTTCTACAACCGGGTGATGGGCTTCACCAACATGGCGGAGTTCATCGGTGACGACATCGCCACCGACTATTCGGCGCTGATGAGCAAGGTGGTGGCGTCCGGCAACCACCGGGTGAAGTTCCCGCTGAACGAGCCGGCGATCGGCAAGAAGAAGTCGCAGATCGACGAGTACCTGGAGTTCTACAAGGGCCCGGGGGCGCAGCATCTGGCGCTGGCCACCAACGACATCCTGCGAGCCGTGGACGCGCTGGTCGAGGAGGGTGTGGAGTTCCTGGCCACGCCGGACTCCTACTATGAGGACCCGGAGCTGCGGGCCCGGATCGGCAACGTCCGGGTGCCGATCGAGGAGCTGCAGAAGCGCGGCATCCTGGTGGACCGGGACGAGGACGGCTACCTGCTGCAGATCTTCACGAAGCCGATCGGGGACCGGCCGACGGTGTTCTTCGAGCTGATCGAGCGGCACGGGTCGCTGGGCTTCGGCAAGGGCAACTTCAAGGCGCTGTTCGAGGCGATCGAGCGCGAGCAGGCCAAGCGCGGCAACTTCTGACCGGGAGACGACGATGGCCCACTACCAGCGGTCCGGGAGCGTTCCCCCGAAGCGGCACACCCAGCACCGGGACGCGGACGGGAAGCTGTACTACGAGGAGCTGATGGGGGAGGAGGGCTTCTCGTCCGACTCGTCGCTGCTCTATCACCGGCATGTGCCGTCGGCGGTGACCGGGGCGCGGGTCTGGCAGCTGCCGGACCAGTCGACCGAGGCGAACCTGCCGCTGCTGCCCCGGCACCTGAAGCTGCACACGCTCTTCGAGGGTGAGGAGTGGAAGTCCTGTGACGCGGTCCGGGACCGGCGGCTGGTGCTCGGCAACGACGACGTGCGGATCAGTTACGTGGTGGCGGGGGCGGTCTCGCCGCTGTACCGCAACGCGACCGGGGACGAGTGTGTCTACGTCGAGGCGGGCAGCGGCACTGTCGAGACCGTCTTCGGGGATCTCCAGGTCGGGCCCGGGGACTACGTCGTCATACCACGGGCTACCACCCACCGGTGGATGCCGGACGAGATGTTGCGGCTCTACGTCATCGAGGGGAACGGGCACATCGCTCCACCGAAGCGATACCTGTCCCGCTACGGGCAGTTCCTGGAGCACGCGCCGTATTGCGAACGTGACCTGCGTACGCCGAGCGCCCCTCAGATCGTCGACGGGGCGGACGTAGAGGTCTACATCAAGCATCGGTCGGGCGGGACGGTGCACGTGCTGCCGCACCATCCGTTCGACGTGGTCGGGTGGGACGGCTGCCTGTACCCGTACGCGTTCAACATCGCCGACTTCGAGCCGATCACCGGCCGTGTGCACCAGCCGCCGCCGGTGCACCAGGTCTTCGAGGGCCACAACTTCGTGATCTGCAACTTCGTCCCGCGGAAGGTCGACTACCACCCGCTGGCGGTCCCGGTGCCCTACTACCACTCGAACGTCGACAGCGACGAGGTCATGTTCTACGTCGGCGGCGACTACGAGGCGCGCAAGGGCTCCGGCATCAACGTCGGGTCGGTGTCGCTGCATCCCGGCGGCTATCCGCACGGGCCGCAGCCGGCGGCGATCGAGGCGAGCCTCGGGGCGGAGCGGTTCGACGAGGTGGCGGTCATGGTGGACACGTTCCGGCCGCTCGGGCTCGGCGAGGCGGGCCGGCTCTGTGACGACGGCGTGTACGCCTGGACCTGGGCGAAGAAGCCGTGAACCCGCTGTTCACGGGGCTGTTCGACGACGCGGCGATCTTCCCGCCCGGTGATCTGCCGATGCCGGACGCGGTCAAGGCGCACCGGGAACGGCAGGCCTCGCCGCTGGCGCCGCTGCTCGGGCCGTTCGTCTGCACGGCGGCTCGGTTCGGGGAGCTGACCGAGGCGGTCGCCGGTGGGCCGCCGCTGGCGGTCTCGCTCATCCTGGGGTCGCCGGAGGACGAGCCGCCCACGGATCCGGCGGTGGACATCGTCGCCGTCGAGTTCCCCGGCGCGGCTGCGACGGTGGCCGGGACGCGTCCGGCGTACGCCGAAATCCCGTGCGGGGAGGTGACCGCGACGCGCCTCGCGGCCTTGCGCGACGCGGGCTCGCGCTTGAAGATCAGGACCGGTGGGGTACGGGCGGACGCGTTCCCCGCCGAGCCCGAGCTGGCCCGCGCCCTGTCGTCGGCGGTCCGCGCCGGTGTCGCGTTCAAGCTGACCGCGGGCCTGCACGACCCGATCCGCCACCGTGACCCGGTGACCGGTTTCGAACATCACGGTTTCCTCAACGTCATGCTCGCCACCGCCCGGGCCGTGCAGGGTTACGACAGCGAGCGGGCCCTGGCCGACCAGGACGGCGAACGGGTCGCGGCCGCGGTCGCCGGCCTGGACGAGGTCCTGGTCAAGGCGGTCCGGCAGCATTTCGTCAGTTTCGGCACGTGCAGCGTCGCCGAGCCGGTCGCCGGCCTGCTGCGCTACCGGCTTCTCCCGGAGGAACTCAAGTGACCTGGCTCGACGTCCCCGCCGGCCACCCGTTCGGTGTGGCCACCCTGCCGTACGGGGTGTTCAGCACGCCCGCGGACCCGCACCCGCGTGCCGGCGTCGCGATCGGCGACTGGATCATCGACCTGCCGGCCGCGGTCCGCCGGCTGGAGCCGTCGCTGGCCGGCGCGGTCGCCGGCCCGTCGCTGGACACGCTGCTGGCCGCCGGCCCGGCCGTCTGGAGCCGGCTGCGGGCCGCGCTGACCACCTGGGTCACCGGGGAGGTGTACCGGGACCTGCTCGGCGGGCATCTCGTCGCGGCCCGCGACGCGATCCCGCACCTGCCGTTCACGGTCGCCGACTACGTCGACTTCTACGCCTCCGAGCAGCACGCCGCCAACCTGGGCCGGATGTTCCGGCCGGGTCAGGAGCCGCTGATGCCGAACTGGAAGCACCTGCCGGTCGGCTACCACGGCCGGGCCGGCACCGTCGTGGTCTCCGGCACCGAGATCGCCCGCCCGGCCGGCCAGCTGTCGGCGGGCGCGTTCGGGCCGTCGCGGCGGCTCGACATCGAGGCCGAGATCGGGTTCGTCGTCGGCACGCCGTCGACGCTGGGCACACCGGTTCCGGCCGGCCGGTTCGCCGACCACGTGTTCGGGATCTGCCTGGTCAACGACTGGTCGGCCCGGGACGTCCAGGCCTGGGAGTACGTCCCGCTGGGTCCGTTCCTGGGCAAGTCGTTCGCCACCTCGATCTCCCCATGGATCGTGCCGCTGGCCGCTTTCGATCACGCCCGGGTGGCCCCGCCGGCCCGGTCCGTGCCGCTGCTGCCGTACCTCGACGACGCGGCGCTGGAACCGTGGGCTCTCGACATCAGCCTGGAGGTCCGGCTCAACGGGCACGTGATCTCCCGGCCGCCGTTCGCCGGCATGTACTGGACCGGCGCGCAGATGCTCGCCCACCTGACCGTCAACGGCGCGTCGCTGCGCACCGGCGACCTGTACGCCTCCGGCACCGTCAGCGGCCCCGACCCGGACCAGCGCGGCTCGCTGATCGAGCTGTCCTGGAACGGCGACGACCCGCTGAAACTGCCGGACGGCTCGGAGCGCACGTTCCTCGCCGACGGTGACGAGGTGACGATCACCGCGACGGCTCCGGGCCCGGACGGCACGGTCATCGGCCTGGGCGAGGTCCGGGGCCGGATCGCGGGGTGCACTTATCTGCAGTGAAGGCCGGTAGCCTGCTGGCATGTGCTGGCGGCCGCGGCGGCGAAGGCTCGGCTCATGACCCACCGTGCCTTCGCCCTGGTCCGATGCGCCGTTCTCGTCCTGCTCGCGGTCGCCGGTCTGGCGTACGGCCTGCTGGTCCTGGTCGCCGCCACCCTCGTCGTCCCGTACCCGCCGGCGGTCGCCGGTCAGCAGCGTCTCGCCGCGCTCGGCCGCCGGCTGGCCCGCCGGTGGGCCGGCGCTGATCTGCCGGACGTGATCCGGGCCGCGCCGCCGGTGCCACGGCAGCGCGCCGACGGCTGGTTCGCCTACCACGCCACCCTGTACCGGTCGCCGCGCCTGCCGCGCTGGTTCGCCCGGATCGATCACTACGGCAGCGACCCGCACGCCCGCCGCGAGTGGCGCTGGCTGATGACCGCCCCGTTCACCAGCGCGGTTCCGGCACTGGTCCCGCCGGCGCTGACCGGCCTCGCGGTGGCGCTGGCACTGCGCGGCGGGGTGGGGGCGTTCCTTGCGGCGGGCGGCGCCCTCACCGCCGCGTTCGGGCTGGCGCCGACTGCTCTGCGGCGGTACGGGGAAAGCACCCGCCTGCTCCTGCGAACGCCCGACCGGCCGTCCCCTCCCGGCCGGATCCGCCGGGCGTCGGCCGCGACCTGGCGGCTGGCCGGACTCGCCGGGCTGTCCCTCGCCGCGTTCGGCGCGGCCCTGCTGACCCTGGTCGCGGTACTGCTGTCGTGGGGCGGCCTGCTGGTGCGGGTGGAGACGATCGTCCGGCCGATGACCGAGCTGTACCGGCGGCACGCCCACCGGTGGACCGGGGTGCGGCTGCCCAGCCCGTACCGGCCGGTCCCACCACCGCCCGAGCCGGACGCCGACGGCGCGTACCGGGTCGGCCGCACCCTCTACACCGGCCGGTCCGAGGCCGTCCTGGCCCAGCGCTATTTCTGGATCACCCGTGACCCGGCGACCTGGCGCGACCAGGTGTGGGCGCTCGGCGCGGTGGTGTTCGCGCCGCTCTCGCTGCTGCCCGCGACCCTGGTCGCCCTCGGCTTCTTCGGCCTGGTGTGGCAGCCGCTCACCTGGGCGCCGTGGGCGGTCCCGGTCGGGCTGGCGTCCGGCTGGTGGGCGCCGCCCTTCTACCTCTGGTACGCCCTGGAGTACGCGAAAGCCGTACCCGCCCGGATCCCGGACTGGACCAGCGTGCTGCTCGGCCTGGCGATCGCCGGTCTCGGGCTGGTGCTGGCCGGCCCGCTGACCCGGCTGCGCCTGTGGTGGGACACCCGGCTGCTCACCCCGACCGCCGCGGCGGTGCTGGCCGGCCGGGTCGCGGACCTGCACACCAGCCGTGCGGACAGCGTCGACGCCGCCGCCGCCGAGCTGCGCCGGATCGAACGGGACCTGCACGACGGCGCGCAGGCCCGGCTGATCGCGGTCGGGCTCGGCCTGGGCGCGGTGGCCCGGTTGATGGACACCGATCCGGTACGCGCCCGGGAAATGCTCGCCCAGGCCCAGGACACGTCCGCCACCGCCCTGGCGGAGCTGCGCGACCTGGTCCGTGGCATCCACCCGCCGGTGCTCGCCGAACGCGGCCTGGCCGACGCGGTCCGCGCGATCGCCCTGGACACCCCGCTGCCGGTGACCGTCGACACCGCCCTGCCCGGCCGCCTGCCACCGGCCGTCGAGTCCGCCGTCTACTTCGCCGTCTGCGAGACCCTCGCCAACGCCGCCCGGGTCGCCTCGCACGTGTCGCTGACGATGACCCACCGCGACGGCCTGCTCCGGATGGTGGTGACCGACGACGGGCCCGGCGGCGCCGACCCGTCGGCCGGCAGCGGCCTGGACGGCATCCGGCGGCGGCTGGGCGCGTTCGACGGCGCCGTGACCCTGCACAGCCCGCCCGGCGGGCCGACCGTAGTGATCATGGAGGTGCCGTGCGCGTTGTCCTCGCCGAAGACCTGCACCTCCTGAGGGACGGCCTGGTCCTGCTGCTGGAGAGCCACGGCTTCGCGGTGGTCGCGGCGGTCGCCGACGGGCCGGCGCTGCGCGACGCCCTGGACCGGGAGCGGCCGGACGTCGCGGTCGTCGACGTACGCCTGCCGCCCACCCGCACCGACGAGGGCCTGCGGATCGCCCTGGACGCCCGCCGGGCCCGCCCCGGGCTGCCGGTCCTGGTGCTGTCCCAGCACGTCGAGCAGCTGTACGCCCGGGAGTTGCTGGCCGACGGCGCGGGCGCGGTCGGCTACCTGCTCAAGGACCGGGTCCTCAACGGCGACCAGTTCGCCGAGGCGGTCCACCGGGTCGCGGCCGGCGGCACCGCGATGGACCCGCAGGTGATCGCGAAACTGCTGGCCTCCGGCGGCGCCGCCACCCCGCTGTCCCGGCTGACCGCCCGCGAGCACGAGGTCCTCGAGCTGATGGCGCAGGGCCGGTCGAACGCGGCGATCGCGCAGCGGCTGTTCCTTAGCGACAGCGCGGTCAGCAAGAACATCGCCGCGATCTTCGGCAAGCTCGGCCTGCCGCCGTCCGACGACGACAACCGGCGGGTGATGGCGGTCCTGGCGTTCCTCAGGACAGCAGGTGGCTGACCTCGGCCGGGCCGTCGGTGAGTTCCAGGGCCCGCTGCTCGACGGCCTGGTCGGCGCCGGTCAGCCGGCCGGTGTGCTGGCGCAGGTGCTCGTCCCAGGTCGGCACCAGGTACACCTCGACCATCCGGCCGGGCCGTTCGCCGTCCCGGAACAGTCCCCACCGGACGGCGCCGGTGCGCATCCGGCTCCGGCGTACCCCCTGCATCGCCTCGGCGAAAGCCGCCTGGCGTTCCGCCGGCACCGGGTAACTCGTCATCACCAGGACCGGGCCGTTCTGGTCGTCCGGCTCCACCTCCAGGTGCGGTTCGGGCCAGAACACGGCAGGGTCCCGGTTCAGGCCGCTGGTGTCGTGCAGCGGCCACCACCGCAGCGTCGCCGCGCCGGCCAGCATCAGCGCGACCGCCGCCAGGTGCGCCGGCAGCAGCCCCCACACGTCGGAGACGACACCCCAGGCCAGCGCGCCCGCCGCCTGTGAACCCGCGAACACCATCTGATAGACGGCCAGGCCGCGGGCCCGTACCCAGTTCGGCAGGAACAGCTGCATCGCCGCGTTCACACTGGACAGCACCATCACCCAGGCGACCCCGGCGGGCAGCAGCGCCACCACGACGGCGGCGGTCGACCCGGACGTCCCCAGCACCGCCAGCACCACCGCGAACCCCAGGCCGGCGACCAGCAGCAGCCGGTTCAGCGACCAGCGGGCCCGCAGCCGGGGCAGCAGCACCGCACCGGCCACCGCGCCCGCGCCGACCGCGGCCAGCAGCAGGCCGTACCCGCCCGGGCCCAGCCCCAGCGCCCGGCTCGCCACCAGCGGCAACAGCGCCCACAACGCGCTGCCCGGCACCAGGAACAGCCCCGCCCGCAGCAGGATCCGGCGGACCACGGGGGAGTGCCGCACGTACCGGCTCCCGGACCGGACCGCGGCCGTGAACCGCTCCGGCGTCGTCGCCGGTCCCGTGGCCGCCGGCCGCCACATCCACAGCACCAGCGCGAACACCGCGAACGAGATCGTGTTGAGGCCGAACACCACGCCCGCGCCGGCCCGCGCGATCAGCAGGCCGGCCACCGCCGGGCCGACCGCCCGGGCCAGGTTCATGCTGATCGCGCCGAGCGCCGACGCGGACGCCAGCTGCGGGCGCGGCACCAGCTCCGGGATGATCGACTGCCAGGCCGGGGCGGTCAGCGCCTGCCCGGCGCCGAGCACGAACGTGAGCGTCAGCAGCAGCGACGGCGGCATGTACCCGGCGAGCGTCAGCGTGGTCAGCACCGCGCCGACCCCGGTCAGGAACACCTGCACGGCGATCAGCAGCCGCCGCCTGTCGAAGATGTCGGCCAGTGCCCCGGACGGCAGCGCCAGCAGCACGATCGGCAGGGTGCTGGCCGTCTGCACCACCGCGACCAGGGTGTCGGTGCCGGACTGCTCGACCAGCAGCCACTGCGCGCCGACGGTCTGCATCCAGGTGCCGATGTTGCCGGCCAGCAGCGCCAGCCACAGACTGCGGAAGACCGCGATCCGCAGCGGCGCCCACGCCGACGGTGGAACGGCCTGGACGGTGGTCGCCTCGGTGCTCACCGACCCTGAGTATCCACGGGTGGCGGCGTCTACACGCCGGTGCCCCGTACGAAATCGGCCATGGTCTCCAGATAGCCCGGCGCCATCAGGCGCCGCGGCGTGAAGACCGCGGTGACCCACGCCCGCAGCTCGTCGTTCTCGACCTCCGAGCGGGCCAGCGAGTGATTCGCGTCCGGGAACCAGCACACCCGCAGCTGATCCTTGCCCAGTGTCGCCCGGTAGACGCGCTCGGTCTCGTGCGCGTCGACGTTGCGGTCGTTGCCGCCGAGCAGCAGCAACACGGGCGTCTTCCGGCGGGCCAGGTCACGCAGGGCGGCGGTGGCGTCGGACCGGAAGTTGCGGGCGACGAAATCCCACCGGTCCCGGGTCATCGGTTCGCCGGACGGCTTCGCCGCCAGATATTCCTCGTACGATCCACCGCGCGCCAGCACGGCGTTCACCCGCTCCCGTGCGGCCAGCGCGGCGTCCCGGGCAGCCTGGTCCGCGCCGTCGTGCTCCAGCGTCGCGCGCAGGTTGAACTCGCCCTGCCGCATCCAGTTGATCGCCGGGGACACCAGCACCACGAAGGCGATCCGCGGGTCGGCCGCCGCCGCTGCCGGGACCACCCAGCCGCCCTGGCTGGCGCCCCACAACCCGACCCGCTCCGGGTCGATCTCCGGCCACTGCCGCAGCGCCGCGACGACACCGGCCACCTCCCGCGCCCGGTCGGCCTGGTCCTGCCGCAGCCAGTCCGCGGGTTTGCTCCAGGACACCGCGGCCACACCGGCTTTCGCCAGCGCCTCGAACTGCGGCCGGTACAGCCCCTGATGCGTCGCGTCGACCGGCCCGTCCCCGTGCACGAACACGACCACCGGCACCGGCCCCGCCCGGTCCTCGGGCAGCGTCAGCACTCCGTCGAGCGTGCCGCCCAGCCCCGGCAGGCTGACCACCCGCTCCTCCATCGCGAACGTGTTCCCCCAGGCCGCAGCCCCTGCCAGTCCGGCGACCACCAGCGCCACCGCGGTCACCGCCGCCACCCATCTCCGCATGACCTATCCTTTCGTAGACGGCCGTTGCTTCAACGATAGGTTATCCATGCGAGACGAGAACGATGCAGAGACCACCGCGCGGGGCGTCACCGTTCACCGGACGGTGCCGGACGCGGCGCGTTCCGTTGCGGCAGAGCTGTACGCGCACGCCTTCGACGCGAAGCTGCGCGTCGCACTGGGCGCCGGTGACCAGCGCATCCGGTTCCTCGCCGAGCATCTGCGCCCGGACCGCATGCTGTGCGCCACGGTGGACGGGCGGGTGCGCGGTGTCGCCGGACTGCACCTGGACGGCGGCGCCGCCTTCGACGTGACGCTGCGCGGCCTGTTCCGCGCCTACGGCCCCGGCGCCTGGTGGCGCGGTCTCGTCCTGATCGGGCTGCACCGCACCGCGCGCCCGGGCGAACTGCTGCTGGACGGCATCGCCGTCGACCCCGCCGCGCGCGGGCAGGGCCTCGGGACCCGGCTGCTGCGCGAGGCGGAGACGCTCGCCGCCGAACAGGGCCTGCGGCGGCTGCGGCTGTCCGTCGTGGACACCAACCCGCGCGCCCGGGCGCTGTACGAACGGGTCGGCTTCGTCCCGGTCCGCACCGAGCAGACCGGTACGCTGGGCCGGCTCTACGGTGGCTTCGCCGCGGTCACCGACATGGTCAAGGAGGTCCCGGCATGCCCGAGGTGAGCGCCCGGTTCCTGATCGAGAGCCTGGTCCGCCCGGACGGCACCGCCGCCCTCACCGAGGTCTACGACACCGGGAACGCGCTCGGCATCCCGGACCAGCCGCTGCGCCTCACGATCCGCCGCCTCGTCGCCGCCGGCGCCTACGTGCAGGAGGGCCGCGGCCGCGCCGGGATCCTGCGCCGCTCCGGAACCGCCGCGCTCACCGAACGGCACGACGCCGGGTTCCTCCGGTTCGCCTACCGCCGCGACGCCGGCCTGGAGCCGTGGGACGGCAGGTGGCGCCTCGTGGTCTTCACCGTGCCGGAGAGCGAGCGGGCCGTCCGCGACACGGTCCGCCGGACCCTGCTGCGCCTCGGCGGCGCACCCCTGCACCCGGGCATGTACGTCAGCCCCAACGACTGGAACGACGTCGTCACCGCCGAACTCGCCGGCCTTCCGCTCTGGTCCGCCACCACGACCGACCTGCGGCACGCGGGGAACAGCCGGCCCGCCGTCCTCGCCGGCCGGCTGTGGCCCCTGGACGAGATCGCCGCCCGCTACGACCCGGTGGCGCGGCTGGCGGCCCGGCCGGTCCCCGCGGAGGTGGCCGGGCACGACCAGCGTGTCGAGGTGCTGCGGCAGGCCCTCGGACTGGCGGCCGCCTTCGACCACGCGATCGCCCCCGACCCGCTGCTGCCCCTGGAACTGCTGCCGGACGGCTGGCCGCCGATCACCGCCCGCGCCGCCTTCCGGGCCACCTGGCTGGCGTTGCGGCAAGCCGTCGGCGATAGTGGTCACCAGCTCTTCCGCGGGGTAGTCCTGTCCCCGTGAGCAGAAACCCCGGCCTGATCACCGCGGCGGCTCTCGGCGCCTGGCTGATCAAGGGCAACGACGACCGCACCGGCCTGCGTGAACGCTTCGCCGAGGATCCGCGGGTGGACCGATGGTGCGTGCAGCGCAGCTACCGCCTGGACCTGATGGAGGCCGGTCAGCCCGTCCTGTTCTGGGGCAGTGGCAGCCGCTTCCGGGACGTTCCCTACGGCATCTGGGGCCGGGGCGTGCTGAGCGGCCCCGCCCGCCCGGAGGCCGGCGGCCACGGCTGGTGGGTGCCGCTGGACCTGACCATCGCCGCCCCGTCCGCCTGGATCCCCCGGACCGCCCTGCGTGCCCACCCCGAGCTGGCCGACCTGGAAGTGCTGCGGCAGCCCCAGGCCGCCAACCCGTCCTTTGTGACGAAACACCAGCTCGACGTCCTGCGCCGCGACTTCTCCTGACCCTCCCACCCCGGCCCGGCTGGTTCTCATGGCTGTCTCGCGCGCCCCGAGACAGCCATGAGAACCAGCCGGGGAACGCCGGAACCGGCTGGCCGTCAGTGCTGTCTCCGGCCGCCGGACACAGCACTGACGGCCAGCCGAAGGCTCGGTGGGCGTTACGCCGGGGTGGGGAGATGCTGGGCGAGGACGGCCAGGTGGGTCTGCCGGGCCTCGGTGTGCCGGGCACGGCCGGCCTCGGTCAGCTGGACGAAGATGCCGCGACGGTCCTGCACGCAGCTGGTGCGCTCGACCAGGCCCGCGTTGACCAGACGGGTGACCGTGCGGGACAGGGCGCTCTGACTCAGATACATCGCCTCGGCGAGCTCCTGCATGCGGCGCTTGTCACAGTTCTGCGTGGCCAGCCGATCGAGTGTCTCGAACTCGCTGAGCGACAGCCCGTGCGACTCGGCGAGCGCGCGCTCGAGGTTGACGGCGACCTCGTTGTAGCTGGTCAGCAGTGACCGCCACCGGTCGAGCAGGGCGGCTTCGGAGCTCATGCCCGGCATCCTATCCGCCGGCAGGGCTGTATGCACAGGAATTAAATGCGTACGCATCTAATGCTTGTGCATTAGTTGCAGGTGCATCTAGATTCGCCGCGTGACTATTACCGAGCCGCAAGTGGTGACCACAGGGACCAGAGCCGCCGGCGAAGCGTGGACGCCCCGGCTGTGGGGTGTGCTCGCTGTGCTCTGCGCCGTGCTGTTCCTGGACGGGCTGGACGTCTCCATGGTCGGCGTGGCGCTGCCGTCCATCGGCGCCGAACTGGGCCTTTCCACCGCGTCCCTGCAGTGGATCGTCAACGGCTACGTGCTGGGGTACGGCGGCCTGCTGCTGCTCGGCGGCCGCACCGCCGACCTGCTCGGCCGCCGCCGGGTGTTCCTGATCGCGCTCGGCGTCTTCACCGTCGCGTCCCTGGTGGGCGGCCTGGTCGACGACGGCGCGCTGCTCATCGCGACCCGGTTCGTCAAGGGCCTGGCCGCCGCGTTCACCGCCCCGACCGCGATGAGCATCCTCACCACCACGTTCGCCGAGGGCCCGGCCCGCAACCGCGCGCTGTCGATCTTCACGGTGTTCGGCGCGAGCGGCTACTCGTCCGGCCTGATCCTGGGCGGCCTGCTGACCAGCCTGGGCTGGCGGTGGACGTTCATCGTGCCGGTGCCGCTCGCACTCGGCGCGCTGATCGCGGGCTGGTTCCTGATCCCGCGCGACCGGGCCGCCGCCGACGGCGGCCACGACCTCATCGGTGCGGTCACCCTCACGGCAGGCATGCTTCTCTCGGTGTACGCCGTGGTCACCGCCCCCGAACGCGGCTGGACCGACCCGCTGACCATCACGATCGCGGTGCTCGCCGTCGCCGCGCTGGCCGGTTTCGTGGTGGCCGAGAGCCGGGTCCGGCACCCACTGGTCCGGCTCGGGATCTTCCGTGCCGGGGCGATCGTCCGCGCCAATCTGAGCATGGTCGCGCTGCTCGGCTCGTACGTCAGCTTCCAGTTCATCATGACCCTCTACCTGCAGGACGTGCTGCACTGGCCGCCGCTGCGGATGGCGCTGGCCCTGCTGCCCGCCGGCCTGCTGGTCGCCTTCGGTTCCCCGTTCATGGGCAGGCTCATCGACCGGTACGGCACCGCGCCCCTGATCATCACCGCGATGGCCTCGCTGAGCGCCGGTTACGTCTGGTTCCTGCTGACCGCCGGCAGCCGGCCCGGTTACCTGCTCACGGTGCTCCCGGCGATGCTGCTGCTCGGCGGCGGTTTCGCCTTCGGCTTCAGTTCGATCATGGCCCAGGCCACCGACGGCATCGACGACTCCGAACAGGGCCTCGCCTCCGGCCTGGTACAGAGCTCCGGCCAGGTCGGAACCGCCATGGTCCTGGCCGTGGTGACCGCCCTCCTGGGCGCGACCACCGCCGTGGCCGCCGACTTCACCACCTTCCGTCCCGGCGTCGGCCTGGTCACCGCCGTCGCACTGGCCGGGCTGGTGCTCAACCTCGTACCCCTGCTCCTCCGCACCTCCGGCAAGCACGTCGCCACCACCTGACCGCCCATCGTGATGCCGTCAGGTGGCATCCCGCCGAAGGCGATGTGGACGGCTCGGTCGAGCCGTCCACATCATCGGAGCCGGCGTGCTGCCGCACACGCGGTGATGCCGGGCTAGGAACTCCAGGCGAAAGCTTGGGCCGGGACGCTCGCCGCGGTGGCGAACCTGCTGTTGACGGTGGATGCCTCGCGGGCGTTCGGGTTGGGGTTGGTGCAGCTCACCGGGGCGCTGCTGCCGGACATCAGGTCGGCGCAGAGCCCGGTGCGGCGGTCCGGCAGGCCGAGAAGGTGACCGAACTCGTGCGCCGCGATCCGCGGCTGGTAGTAGCCCTGGTTGACGGCCTGGCGGCCCATGTACCAGGTGCCGTTGCCGAGGGAACTGGTGTAGGCGCGGGGCCAGCCGTTGTCGGCGAGGACCCTGATGTTCGGGGTACGGCCGGCCGGCACCGGCTCCAGGCGCACGTTGGTGACGCTGTTGTTCCAGATCTGGGCGCCCTGGGCGACCACCGACTTGAACTCCTGGGCCTGACTGGCGTCGTAGTACAGCACGCGCGGGGCTGCGGCGGCGGGGCTGGTGGTGGCCACCTGCACGCCGGTGACGGCCAGTGCGGCGACGACGGCCGCCGCGAATCTGCGGAGCAGCATGACTTCCTCCGGGGGATGGGGGTCGGGACGCCTCCTTTCTATCGACAATTCTCGATCTGTGCGGCATATCGGTTGGGGCCTCTGCCGAACGTGATAGCGCCCGGCCCGCCCCGGAAAGTGGATTCCGGGGCGGGCCGGGCGCCGCTGTACGCGTTACCTGTCAGACGAGGTCGAAGCGGTCCAGCTCGGTGACCTTGGTCCACGCCTTCACGAAGTCGTGGACGAACTTCTCGCGGGCGTCGGCGCTGGCGTAGACCTCGGCGAGGGCGCGTAGCTGCGAGTTGGAGCCGAAGATCAGGTCGACGGCGGTCGCCGTGTACTTGACCTGGCCGGTGGCGAGGTCCTGGATCTCGTACACGTGCTCCTGGTTCTCCGAGGCCTTCCACCGGGTGCCGGGGGAGAGCAGGTTCGCGAAGAAGTCGTTGGTGAGCACGCCCGGCTTGTCGGTGAGGACGCCGTGCTTGCTGTCGCCGAAGTTGTTGCCGAGCGTACGCAGGCCGCCGACCAGAGCGGTCATCTCCGGCGCGGTCAGGTTCAGCATGTACGCCCGGTCGACGAGCAGGATCTCCGGCTGGGTCTTCTCGCCCGGCCGCAGGTAGTTACGGAACCCGTCGGCCCGCGGCTCGAGGACCTTGAACGACTCGACGTCGGTCTGCTCCTGCGAGGCGTCGGTGCGGCCCGGGTGGAACGGCACGGTGACCGGCACGCCGGCGTCGGCGGCGGCCTTCTCCACGGCGGCGTTACCGGCCAGGATGATCAGGTCGGCCAGGGAGATCGTGGCGCCGCCGGCGGCGTTGAACTCCTGCTGGAGCTTCTCCAGGGCGTCGATCACCGGGGCGACCGGCTGGTTGACCTCCCAGCTGCGCTGCGGCTCCAGGCGGATCCGGGCGCCGTTCGCGCCACCGCGCTTGTCGGTCGACCGGTAGCTCGCCGCCGACGCCCACGCGGCCTGCACCAGCTGCGCGACAGTGAGGCCGGACTCCAGCACCTTCGCCTTGAGCGCGGTGACGTCGGCCTCGCTGACCAGCTGGTGGCCGGCGGCCGGGACCGGGTCCTGCCACAGCTGCGCCTCCGGCACCCACGGGCCGAGGAACCGGGCGACCGGGCCCATGTCACGGTGCAGCAGCTTGTACCACGCCTTGGCGAAGGCGAGGGCGAAGTCGTCCGGGTTCTCCAGGAAACGGCGGGAGATCTTCTCGTACGCCGGGTCGACGCGCAGCGACAGGTCGGTCGTGAGCATCGTCGGCTTGTGCTTCTTCGACGGGTCGTGGGCGTCCGGGATGATCGCCTCGGCGTCCTTGGCGACCCACTGCTTCGCGCCGCCGGGGCTGGTGGTGAGCTCCCACTCGTACCCGAAGAGGATCTCGAAGAAGCGGTTGCTCCACTCGGTCGGCTTGTCGGTCCAGGTGACCTCGAGGCCGGACGTGATGGTGTCGCCGCCCTTGCCGCTGCCGTGGCTGCTCAGCCAGCCGAGGCCCTGGGCCTCCAGCGGCGCGCCCTCCGGCTCGGGGCCGACGTGGTCGGTGGCGACACCGGCGCCGTGGGTCTTGCCGAAGGTGTGGCCGCCGGCGATCAGCGCGACGGTCTCCTCGTCGTTCATCGCCATCCGGGCGAACGTCTCACGGATGAAGTGCGCCGCGGCGAGCGGGTCGGCGCTGCCGCGCGGGCCCTCCGGGTTGACGTAGATGAGGCCCATCTCGGTGGCGCCGACGCCCTCGGACATGGAGTTCTCGGAGACGTAGCGCTCGTCGCCGAGCCAGGTGTCCTCCGGGCCCCAGAAGATCTCCTCCGGCTCCCAGACGTCCACACGGCCGAAACCGAAGCCGAAGGTCTTGAAGCCCATCGACTCCAGCGCGACGTTGCCGGCGAGCACCAGCAGGTCGGCCCAGGAGATCTTCTGGCCGTACTTGGCCTTGACCGGCCAGAGCAGGCGGCGGGCCTTGTCCAGGTTGGCGTTGTCGGGCCAGCTGTTCAGCGGGGCGAACCGCTGCCCGCCGTCACCGGCGCCGCCCCGGCCGTCCTGGATCCGGTAGGTGCCGGCGGCGTGCCAGCTGAGCCGGATCATCAGGCCGCCGTAGTGCCCGAAGTCGGCCGGCCACCAGTCCTGCGAGGTGGTCAGCACCTCGACGATGTCGCGCTTGAGCGCCTCGACGTCGAGCTTGGCGAACTCGGCGGCGTAGTCGAAGTCCGGGCCGAGCGGGTTGCCCTTGGACGAGTGGGCGTGCAGCACGTTCAGGTCGAGCTGGTTGGGCCACCAGTCACGGTTGGTGCGCGGGCGCCCGCCGGTCTTCGGCTCCGGCGAGGGGATGCCGGGGTTCTCGCTCTCGCTGCCGCCGTGGCCGGTCACAGAGTCGTGCGCGACCGGACAGCCACTCTGCTTCGGGTCTTGGATGTCGCTCATCGGATTCCTTCCGAAACGTGCCGTTTAATCGGAGCTCATGCAATTGGGGCAGGTGCCCCAATAGACGACTTCGGCCTCGTCGACCACGAACCCGTGGTCGTCGGAGGCGGTGAGGCAGGGGGCGTGACCGACGGCGCAGTCGACGTCGGCGATCGCACCGCAACTGCGGCACACGACATGGTGGTGGTTGTCCCTGACTCGCGACTCGTAACGGGCGGTCGCGCCGGCGGGCTGGATGCGCCGAACCAGGCGAGCGTCGGTCAGCGCACGCAGAACATCGTAAACCGCCTGGTGAGAGACCGTAGGATGTTCCGCGCGCACCAGGTCGATCACCGTGTCGGTGTCGACGTGCGGGTGGTCGTGCAGGGCTGCGAGCACCGCCAGCCGGGGCCGGGTCACGCGCAGCGAGACCGCCCGCAACTGTGCCTCGAAGTCGGTCGTCATGGTCATGACCCTAGCGCCCTTTTCTGGAATAGTTCAAGTTTCACACGCGGTCGGCCTCGATCGACCGGCCCCGGCCGGGACGTGCAGAATCATCCCCGTGGATCTCCGGAAGCTGCCCTGGTACGTGACCGACGGGGCCCTCGCCGTGGTCGCGTTGCTCGCCCAGCTCGCCCCCTTCTCCGGGACCCCGTGGTCGGGGCCGAGCTGGCCGGTGGCCGGCTACCTGGTCGCTGTCGGGGGCTCCGTTCCGGTGCTGTTCCGCCGGAAGGCCCCGTTCGCCATGCTGGCGCTGAGCGAGCTGGCGGCGGTGGCGTACAACTTCGTGCCGGACGGACCCCGGCAGCCGCTCTGGTACGGGGCGCTGATCGCCATGTTCACCGTCGCCGCGCAGGCGCCCCGATGGCAGCGGATCACCGCGATCGTGGCCATCGTCTGGGGCGCGGTCTTCTTCACCGGCTCGCTCGAGACGGCGGCCCGCGGCGCGCTGCTGTGGACCGCGGCGTACGCGCTCGGCCGGGCCTGGGCCAACCGTCAGGAACACCTGCGGGTCCTGCAGGAACGCGCGCTGCACCTGGAACGCGAACGCGAGCTGGAAGCCGAACGGGAACGGTCCCGGATCGCCCGCGACATGCACGACATCCTCGCCCACGCGGTCAGCATCACCATCGCGCAGGCCGAGGCGGGGCCGATCGCGATGCGGCACGGCCCGGAACGTACCGAAGCCGCTTTCGAGGCGATCGCCACCGCCGGCCGCGAGGCGATGAGCCAGCTCCGCCGCATCCTCGGTGTTCTCGAGGCCGGCGGCGAACGCGTACCGCAGCCCACCCTCGCCGGAATCCCCACCCTGGTCGGACAGGTCTCCGGCGCCGGGTCCACAGTGGTGACGCTGACGGAGTCCGGTAAGCCGGGCACGCTCAGCGCCGACGCCGAGGTCGCGGCGTACCGGATAGTCCAGGAGGCACTGACCAACATGATGAAACACGCGCGGGCCCGGACCGCGACGGTGGCGCTCGACTGGCACGACGGGGAGCTGCGGATCACCGTCACCGACGACGGGATCGGGGCGGGGGCCGCGGCGAGCGCCGACGGGCGCGGCCTGGCGGGCATGCGGGTCAGGGCGGAGAGCTGCGGGGGTACGGTGTCGGCCGGCCCCACCCCGGCCGGGCGCGGCTTCCAGGTCCGGGCGACGGTGCGATGACCATCCGGATCGTGGTCGCCGACGACCAGGAGCTGATCCGCGGCGCGTTCGCGATGATCCTCGACGCCGAGGACGACATGACGGTCGTCGCCGAGGTGGCCGACGGCGCCGCCGCGCTGGACGCCGTCGCCGAGCACCGGCCGGACGTGCTGGTCCTCGACATCCGGATGCCCATCATGGACGGCATCGAGGCCACCCGGCGGCTGGCCGGGCAGCCGGTACGGGTGCTCATGCTGACCACGTTCGGCCAGGACGACTACGTCTACGACGCGTTGCGGGCCGGCGCCAGCGGATTCCTGCTCAAGGACGTCCGCCGTGCCGAGCTGGTGCAGGCCGTCCGGGTGGTCGCCGCCGGCGAGTCGCTGCTGGCCCCCGCCGTGACCACCCGGCTGATCGAGACGGCGGTCCGCAGCCAGGGCCTGCCGCCCCGCGGCTGGGCCGGCCTGGACCAGCTCACCCCACGCGAGCGGGAGACCCTGCAGCTGCTCGGCCGGGGCCTGACCAACAGCGAGATCGCGGCGGCCATGGTGGTCAGTGAGCACACCGTGAAGACGCACGTCAGCAGCGTGCTGGCGAAGCTGGGGCTGCGGGACCGGGCGCAGGCGGTGGTGGCCGCGTACGAATCCGGTCTGGTCGTCGCGGGAGGGCTCTCTCCCTCTGGAGAGTGAGAAGGAGTTCCCTCGCGGCGGCGATGGCCGGGCCGGCCGGATTTCCGAAGATTCTCGTGTGACCAAGAGACTGCTGCTGATCCTGGCCCTGCTGCCCGTGCTGAGCCTGACCATGCTGCTCCTGCCGGCCCGCCCGGCCGCCGCCGCCACGGAACTGACCACGACCGACGTCAGCATCCCCGTATCGGGCGGGAAGACCCTCGCGGGCACGATCTACGCCCCACGGGGTGCGACCGGCCCGCTGCCCGGCCTGGTGCTGGTGCACGGCTCCGGCAACGGCAAGCGGAAGAGCGTCACCCCGGAGGCCGTGGCGTTCGCCCGGCAGGGCATCGCGGTCCTCGCCTACGACAAGCGGCCCCTCGACCAGCCGGACTACGACCTGCTGGCCGGCGACGCGGCAGCCGCCGCCGGAGTGCTGCGCGGCACGGCCGGCGTGAACCCGGCAGCGGTCGGGCTGTGGGGCATCAGCGAGGGCGGCTGGGTGATGCCGCTGGCCGCCCAGCGGTCACCGGACATCTCGTTCCTGGTGCTGGCCTCCGCCCCGGGCCTGTCCCCGCTGCGCGTGCAGAACTGGAACATGCGCAACAAGCTGGCCGCCGCCGGAGTGTCCGGCGCGCTCACCGGCACCCTGTCGGACCGGTTCTACCGCCTCGCGAACGACGCCGGCCTGTTCGCCGAGGCCGGCCACGACCCGCGGCCGCCGCTGGCCGCGCTGCGGATCCCGGTCCTGGCCGTGTACGGCACCGACGACACCCAGGTCCCGGCGGCCGAGAGCATCGCCGTGCTGCGGGAGACCGTCACCGCCCCGCTGACCGTGCGGACCCTGCCCGGCGCCGGCCACACCCTGCGGGTCCTCGACCAGGGCGGCACGTTCACCGACGCGTTGTACGCCGGCTACCCGGAGATCGTCGGCGACTGGATCCGGACCCGCCCGGCCCCGCACAGTGACGCCGTCCCCGCGCAGCCGGCGTACAGCGTCGCCCTCGCCCCGTCGGCGTGGTGGGAGTCGTGGCCCGTACAGCTCGGCGCCCTTGCCGTTCTGCTGCTCGGCTTCCTGGCGTACCCCCTGATCGCCGCGATCCGCAGGCTGCGCGGCCGCAGCGTCACCGTCACCCGCCCCGCCCGGGTCGCCGCCGCGGCCGGCCTGACCGCGGTGCTCGGCGCGGTCACCTACTTCGTCCTGGTCCTGGACGGCGCGAACTGGAAGGGCATCGACCCCGGCCCGATGGCCGCCGGCCGCCCGGTCCTCTGGGTCGCGCTGCAGGCCCTCGCCCTGATCCTCCTGATCGCCACCGTGATGACCGCCGCCGCCTGGCGCACCGCCACCCGCGACCGCCTGCGCCTCGGCTTCCTGCTGACCAGCGGCGCCCTCTTCGTCCCGTGGGCCCTCTACTGGGGCCTCCTCCTTCCCTGAAAGGCACCCGCCATGCGTCTCACTCTTCCCGTCGTCCTCGCCGCCACCCTGCTCTCCACCGCCGCCTGTGACGAAGCACGAATGACCAGCACCGAGTCGTACGACGTGACCGGCTCGGTCACCACGGCGGCCGTCAACAGCCTCGGCGGCCGGATCACCGTCACCGCCGGTACCGGAGCCACCGTCCGCGTCACCGAGACCGCCCGTTACACCGGCGCCCGGCCACGTCCGGAGCATCGCCTCGACGGCACCGCCCTGACCTTCACCTCCGGCTGCCAGGGGCTCGGGGACTGCGGCGTCGACTACCGGATCGAACTGCCCGCCTCGGTCCGGCTCACCCTGGAGAGCGGCGGCGGCGACATCACGATCGACGGGCTGGCCGGGCAGATCGACCTCGAATCCGGTGGCGGCTCGGTGACGGCGCACGGCATCGCCGCTCCCCGCGTCACCGCACGGACCGGCGGCGGGGCCTACGACATGACGTTCACCGCCGCGCCCGGCGCCGTGCGAGTCGACACCGGCGGCGGCGAGACCACGCTCGCGCTGCCCCGGGAGAGCTTCGCGGTACACGTGGACTCCGGTGGTGGCAGCAGCACCGTCGGCGTCCCGGTCGACCCGGCGTCGGCCCACCGGATCGACGTGAGCAGCGGCGGTGGCGACGTGGTCGTCGAGCCCGCCTGACCGACGGAGTGTGTGTTTCGGGCGCGAATAACGGCCGAACCACACACGCGGGAAGTGGCCGCAACCGGTTCGCACTCGGTTCACGCCCGTAGGAGCACCCGGCGGTACGCATCCTCGGACATCCACGAAGCACTGGAGTCCGAGGAGCGTACGTCATTGACCAAGCGACATAGCGCCACCCGTCTCGCCGCCGCGCTGACCGTGACCCTGGCCGGTCTCGCGCCGATCGTCGTCGCGCCCGCCGCCGCGCAGGCCGCGGTCCCCGCCGTCGCCGCGTCCTATTCGGCCCTCATGTACCGCAGCCTCACCGCGGACGAGACCATGGCCAAACTGCGTGGCACCCTCGCCCAGCAGCAGCAGGCCCTGAAGACCCGGTCCGTCCAGACCGTCGCCGCTGCCAAGGCCGACGCCGCCGCCCAGAAGACGCTCACCGGAGTCACCGCCGCCCACGCGGCGGTGCGGGAGCGCCTGACGACGGCCGAGCGCACCCTGGCCGCCGCGAAGACCACCCTGTCGGCCGCGCAGAAGAAGCGCCCGCGCGCCAACGCCGCCGTCACCCGGGCGAAGAAGGCCGTCGAGGCCGCCACCAAGGTCCGCGACGCCCGCCGCGCGAAGCTGCAGGCGACCGCCGGCACGCTGCGTACCGCCCAGGCCGGCGCCCGTAGCACCGCCGCCGGGGTGAAGAAGGCCCTCGCCGCCCGGAAGTGGACGTCCGCCACCATCGGCCAGACGCAGCGGTGGATCGCCACCGCCGGGACCGCCGCGGGTTACGCCGCCGAGGCGGGCAAACTCAGCGCGGGCGTCGTCACCGACGTGCGGCCCAAGTTCACGATCAAGGACACCACCACCGTGTACGGCGTGACCGTGCACCGCACCGTCGCCTTCGCGTTCAAGCGGATGGTCGACGACGCCCGCGCCGACGGTGTCGAGCTGTCCGGCGGCGGATTCCGTACCAAGGAACGCCAGATCGAACTCCGGAAGATCAACGGCTGCCCGGACGTGTGGACGGCCCCGTCGTCGTCCTGCCGGGTACCGACCGCGATCCCGGGCCGTTCCCTGCACGAGATCGGCCTCGCCGTCGACATCAGCTCCGGCGGCCGGACGATCTCCCGCAGCACCAAGGCGTTCACCTGGCTGCAGGCGCACGCCCGGGAGTACGGCTACGTCAACCTGCCGTCCGAGGCCTGGCACTGGTCCATCACCGGCGGTTGATCCGTCCGGGCTGAGCCAGCAGCGGGAACCGGTTGCCCTCGGTGTCCTCCAGCAGCGCCCACCGGCCGAACGGCATGTCGACCGGCTCCTGCCGGAACACCACGCCGCGCCCGGACAGCTCACGCCACGTCGCGTCCACGTCGTCGCAGGCGAGGAAGACCGGCGTGTTCGGCTGTCCGGGGTGGCCCGCCTCGGCCGGTGGGTCCGCCTGCTCCAGGATCAGCACCACCCCGTCCGGGAGGCGGACCTCGAGCCACCGTTCGGTCCCGTACGTCTCGTCCTGCACGACGTCGCAACCCATCGCCGACGTCCAGAAGCCCTTGGCGCGCTCCTGGTCACGAACGCCGATCCGCACCTTCCCGACTCCGCTCAGCATGGCCCGATCCTGCCATGTCGCGGCGTTGCCGCAGGTGTTCCCGCTCGGCGGGGTCGGTGGTGAGGGCGATCGCCGCGTCGAACTCGGCGATCGCCTCGGCGGTGCGGCCGAGCCGGGTCAGCAGGTGGGCGCGGGTGGCGCGGGCGGGCTGGAAACGGCAGGACTCCGGGGGCAGCCGATCGAGCAGGGCCAGACCGGCCGCCGGGCCGTCCACCTCGGCGGTCGCCGCGGCCAGGGCGACGTCGCCGCCCCGTGACGGGGCCAGGGCGTGCAGGATCAGGTGCAGGTCGAGCAGTGTCCGCCGGTCCGGCGCCACCGTGCAGTGCAGCGCCTGGATGGCGGCCTCCACCTGGAACCGGCCCAGCCTGCCGTGCGCGTGCGCGGCCCGCAGGTGCTCGTGCGCGCGGGCGATCAGCCGGCGGTCCCAGGCCGACGGATCCTGCTCGGCCAGCGGCACGAACCGGCCCCGGGCATCGGTGCGGGCGCCCGCCCGGGCGGCGGTGAGCTGCACCAGCGCCGCCAGCCCGTGCGCTTCCGGATCGTCCGGCGCGACGGTGGCGAGCACCTCGGCGAGATGCAGTTCCCCGGCGGCGTAGACGGCTTCGAGCACCGCGGCCATCCGGGCGGGCAGGCCGGCCCGGTCGGGGATCCGGAACGGGATGCCGGTCGCCTTGATCCGTTTCTTCACCCGGACCAGGCGGGTCGCCATGGTCGCCTCCGGCACCGAGAAGGCGCGGCCGATCCGCCGGGCGGTGAAGCCGAGCACGGTGTTGAGCATCAGCGGGGTGTGCATCGCCGGGTCGATCGCCGGATGCGAGCAGACCAGCATCAGCTCCAGCCGCCGGTCGGGCAGCGCGTCCACGTCGATCTCGTCCAGGTGGACCGGCGTGTCCCGGTCCACGTCCAGGGCCACGGTGCGCTGGAACCCGGCGGACCGCCACAGATCCCGCAGCCGGTTGCGGGCCACGGTCAGCAGCCACGCCTCCGGATTGCCCGGCGTGCCCTGCTCCGGCCAGGTCCGCACGGCCCGTTCGAAGGCGTCGGCGAGCGCGTCCTCGGCCGCGGCGACGTCGCTGGTGGCGGCGGACAGCAGGGCGAGCAGGCGGCCGTACCCGTCGCGGGCGGCGAGTTCCGCCGCCCGCGAGCCGCCACCGGTCAGCGCGTCCATCCGCCGTCGACGAACGCGGTGGACACCGGCCGGACCTCGAGAACACCCCACTGGCTGCCCGGGCACCTGCCCGCCCAGTCGATCGCGGCGTCCAGGTCCGGCACGTCGATCAGGAACAGGCCGGCGAGCGCCTCCTTGGTCTCGGCGAACGGGCCGTCCTGCACCCGCAGCGTTCCGTCCCGCCGGGTGACCGTGGTGCTCGCGGCGGCCGGTTGCAGCACCTCGGCGGCGAGCAGCACGCCGGCCTGCTGCAGCGCCTTCCCGTACACGTCGAAAGCCTTCATCGCCTCGGCGACGACCTCCTCGCTCAGCTCGCCCTCCGCGGGCTCGCCGTGATGCATCAGCAGCGCGTATCGCATCGACATCTCCTTCTCGCACGGTGACTACACCACGATGACGAACCACCGGCACCCGAATCGTCACCCGAAGGGTTTCCGTTCGCGCCGGAGCGCCTGCCCGTCCCCGGCGGCGGCTCTGCTGAAGACTGGGAGCCCCCCGCCCGCGACGGACAGGACCCGGATGCGCATGCTGCTCAACCTCGGCCGGCTCCGGGGCCACTACCATGTGCCGATGTTCGCATCCGTGGATCTTCCGTACGGTGTCCGGCTCCGCCCGATCCGCGAGGACGACGGGCCCGCGCTCGCCGCCACCCTGCTGCGCAACCGGGACCGCCTGCTCCCGTTCGAGGAACACCGGCCCGACTCGTTCTGGACCGCCGACGGCCAGCGCGACCGGCTCCGGATGCTGCTCGGCGCGCAGGCGGACGGCAAGATGGCCGGCGGGATGCTGGCCCGGGACGCCGAGATCGTCGGCTACGTCTCACTCAACATGATCACGCCGGCCCCGGTCTGCGGCGCCAACCTCGGCTACTGGGTCGACACGGCGGAAAACGGCCGGGGCCTGGCCACCGCCGCCGTCGCCGGGATGCTGCGGATCGCCGAGAGCCTCGGCCTGCACCGGATCGAGGCAGGCACGGCGCCGTCGAACATCCCGTCCCAGCGGGTGCTGCTCAAGAACGGTTTCGAGCATTTCGGAACGGCCCGCGGCAACTACTACATCGACGGCCGCTGGCAGGACAGCCACCTGTACGAACGGATCCTCAATGACCACCCGCCCGTCCGCCGCTGACTTCCGCCGGCTCGCCCGGCAGGACGCCGGCCTGTTCACCCACACGGTGAACTACCCGGTCGCCGCGCACCTCGGGGTGCTGTCGCACCGGCTGGGGCTGCGGCCCACCACGCTCACCCTGATCAACCTGCTGCTCGGCCTGGCCGGGTCGGCGCTGGTGATCGCCGCGGCGCCGCGCCTGCCGGTCGTCACCGCGGTGGTGGCGTGGCTGCTGTGGCAGGCGGCCTACCTCGCCGACTGCGCGGACGGTCAGCTCGCCCGGTTCACCGGCACGACGAGCCCGGCCGGGGCGCGCCTCGACGTGCTCGCGGACGTGGCCGTACAGATCGGTCTCGTCGCCGCCGTCGCGACCGTCGCGGGGGAGGGGACGCCGGTGTGGCTGGTCGCCGCGTTCGCCGCCGGCTGGATGATCTCCATGGTGACGTCGGTGATGGCCCGGGAAGGGTCCAACCTGAGCCTGCTGCCGTCCGGAAGCCTGCCGATCCGCCTGGTGAAGACGGTCCGCGACCACGGTTTCAAGGTCACAGCGATCGCCGCCGCCGTCGCCGTCCCGGACGCGATGCCGTGGCTGCTCGCCGGCTACACCGCCCTGAACAGCGCCTTCCTCCTCGCCGCCATCGCTCAGGCCACCCGCGCCGCCTGGCGCGCCGCCCCTGAGACCAGCGCCGCTCCTGAGACCAGCGCCGCTCCTGAGACCAGCGCCGCTCCTGAGACCCGCGCCGCCCCCTGAGACCCCGGCCGGAACAACCCAGCGTGCGGCGGTGATGTGCCAGGCCCGCGGGCGCGGGCATCCGGACGGCTCCCGGCCACGAATCCCTCTCGACGCCGAGTTGGGGGAGGACGACATGTCGGAGCGGCGGTTGCCGGCCGGAGCGGCCGGGTTCGTGGTGGTGTCACACCTGATCGGGTTGGTGGCCCTCTACCGGCTGGACAACGGGCGGGTGATCTTCTTCGTCGCCTATCTGCTGGGCATGCGGTGGGCGTTCGACCGGGCCAACGTCGCCGCGATCGACGCGGCGGAACAGCGGATCGAGGACTCCGGGCGGCGTGCGGTCTCGGCCGGGTTCTGGTTCGCGCTCGGGTTCGCCACCGTCGTCGCGGTCCTGGCGTTCCTGTTCACGGCCGGGGTGCAGGTGTTCGCGCAGTGGGACCGGCGGCTCGTGCCGGACGGCTCGCTGTTCGGCACGGCCCTGGCGATCCTCGCGGGCGTGCAGCTCATCGTCCTGATCGGCGCGATCCGGGCCCGCCGCGGCGGCGAACTCGCCCCGGAACGCTTCGCCCGCCTGATCAACGGGGCCCGCCGGGGCGCCCAGCTGTTCCCGGCCGGCGCGGCGTTCGGCTTCGGGCTGCTCCTCGCCGCCGAGGTGTTCCTGCTGGTCCTCGCGGCCGGGCCGCTCGCGCTGTTCCGGCCGTCCTACCTGACGATCGTCCTGCCGATCGTCTTCGCCGCGGGCATGTCCCTGATGGCGGTCCTGCAGAGCGCTTTCGAGGTACGGTTCCCGCCCGCCCGCAAGAGCCTTCTCCACATCGTCCTCACCGGCGTCGCGGCGGTGACCGCGCTGACCCCGATCGTGTCCGCGCTGTCCGGATCCCTGACCCCGCGGTCGTCGATCGATCTGCCCGACGTCAACCTGACCGGTGGTCTCGGCGCCGACCTGGTCGCCGTGTTCGGCTACCTGCTGTCCCTGCCGGTGGCCCTGATCAGGTACCTGCTGAACCGGCCGGGCCTGCTTCTCCTGCTGATCCTGGTCGTGGTCGCGTTCGTGGTCCTCCGCCGGTCCCGGTCCACCAAGAAGTCCGGCGGAGCGGGTGGAAACGCCGCGCAGCCGGGTGGAAGAGCCGGGCAGCCGGGTGACGCCCGCAAGCCGGGACTCACCGCCCGCATCCGCAAGGCCGTCAACGACCGCAGGGAGGCCCGCGCGCGCAAACGTGAGGACAAGGCCTCCGACCAGCGCCTCGCCACGGTCCGCCGGCAGGGTGTTCAGCAGCAGAGTGTCCAGCGGCAGGTTCCCGAGCAGCGCGCTACCGGCCGGGCCCGCCCGTCGAACGATCGTCCGGCCCGCGCGGCGGTCCCGCCCGCGGCTCCCGCTGCCCCGGGGCCCGCCGCCGCGGCCCCGGTCAACGCGGCGCCCGCCCAGCCCACCCCCTACCCGGCCCAGCCCACCGTCTACGGCCACCCCGCCGCCGCCGACACCGCGGCGTTCGCGCAGCCCGAACCCGCCGACAGCAACGGGATCGCGATCGTCACGGGCGCCGGGTCCCCGCTCGGACGGTCGATCGTCCGCGGTCTCGCCAGCAGCGGTTACGGCATCCTCGCCGTCGACATCGACCCGAGCCGGGCAGCCGCCACCGCCGAGCAGGCCCGCGCCTACGGCGTACCCGCGCAGGCCGTCCGCGCCGACCTCCGCGATCCCGCCTACCTGGACCGGATCGTCTCGCTGGCCGAGGCGTGGGGCCGCATCGAGACCCTGGTCACCGCGGGCACCGGCGGCTGGCCCAGCCCGGTTTCCGGCCAGACCGCCGAGATGCGGCTGAGCGGCCTGGTCCGCGAGCCGATGCGCCGCAACGGGGGCGGCGCGATCGTCACCGTCGTCCCGGCGGCCTCCGCGGACGCGCCGGGACTGATCCGGTTCGCCGAGGGGGAGCGGGGCGCCCGCGACGGCGTACGCGCCATGTGTCTCACCACCGATCAACCCGCCATCCCGCCGGCCGACGTCGTCACCGCCGTCCTGGATCTGATCCGGCGCGGCAGCGCCGGCGACGTCGTGCAGCTCACCGCATCGCGGCCCCGCTTCGCCCGCGGCACGGCGACGGTGCGGTGAGAGGCCCGTCAGCTCTTGGTCAGCGGCGCGAGTTTCGGGTCGTCGGCGTACGCCTCGGCCGCGTTCGCCTTGGTCACGATGACCGGCGGCAGCAGGAACGACGGCACGACCTCGACCCCGTTGTTGTACGACGTGGTGTCGTTCACCGTCGGCTCCGCGCCCGTCTGCAGCGTCCGTACCATCGTGATCGTCTCCGCGACCAGCTTCCGGGTGTCCTTGTTGATCGTCGAGTACTGCTCACCCGCCATGATCGACTTGACCGACTCGACCTCGGAGTCCTGCCCGGTCACGATCGGGATCGGCTTGCCCGCGCCCTTCACCGACGTGATGATCGCCCGGGCCAGGGTGTCGTTCGGCGACAGCACCCCGTCGAGCGTCTTCGACCCGGTGTAGGTCGAGTTGAGCAGCGAGTCCATCCGGCTCTGCGCGTTCTCCGCCTTCCAGCCCTGGGTCGCGGTCTGCTTCACGTCGGTCTGCCCCGACCCGACGATCACGTCCCCCTTGTCGATGGCCGGTTCGAGCACGTCCATCGCCCCGTTGAAGAACACCCCGGAGTTGTTGTCGTCCGGTGAGCCCGAGAACAGTTCGATGGTCCACGGCCCGGTCGCCTTCTTCGCCTTCATCCCGTCCAGCAGCGCCTGCCCCTGCAACTGGCCGACCTTGAAGTTGTCGAACGCGATGTAATAGTCCAGGTCGGGCGTGTTGAGAATGAGCCGGTCGTACGCCACGACCTTCGCCCCCGCCTGTTTCGCCGCCGCGACCTGGGTGGACAGCTGCGCCGCGTCGGTCGCCCCGATCACGATCACCTTCGCGCCCTTGGTGACCATCGCGGTGATCTGCGCCTGCTGGTCGGCGACCGTCGTGGACGCCCCGGCGTACTGCACGTCGGACTGGAAGCCCGCCTCCTTGAGCCCGTCGGTGAACAGGTCACCGGCGAGCACCCAGTTCTCCGACGTCTTCGACGGCAGCGCCACCCCGATCAGCGCGTCCTTCGCGAAACCCTTGGCGGGCGCTTCGGCGGTCCCGCCCTCGCCCTCCCGGCCCGAATTGCAGCCGCTCGCCACCAGGGCCGCGACAAAACCGACTGCCAACACCTTTGTGAGAGAGGTACGCATGAAGCGATCACCTTCCAGAAAGAGAATCCGCACGGTGCGGGACCGCGGGCTCCACCGGGGGTTCCGGCGGCTCGCGGCGGAAGGGCCGCATCAGCGATCCGATGATCGAGAAGCGGCCCTGTTTCTTGTTGTAGACGTCCAGGGCGACCGCCCCGAGCAGGAACAGGCCCTTGACGATCTGGACCATGTCGGAGCCGGTGCCGATCAGTTGCAGGCCGTTGTTGAGCACGGCCATCACCAGGCCCCCGACGATCGCGCCGGTGACGGTGCCGAGACCGCCGGAGACCGCCGCCCCGCCGATGAACACGGCGGCGATGGCGTCGAGCTCCCAGTTCAGCCCGTCCTGCGGGCCGGACGCCGCGGACCGGGCCACGAAGATCATCCCGGCGAGCGCGGCGAGGACTCCCATGTTCATCATCACCAGGAAGTTCACCCGGCGCAGTTGCACGCCGGACAGCTCGGCGGCCCGGGCGTTGCCGCCGACCGCGTAGATGTGCCGGCCGCCCGCGGTGTTGCGGGTGTAGAAGGAGTAGGCCACCACCAGCACGGCCAGGATGATGCCGGAGATCGGGAAACTGGTGCCGACCCGGCCGCCGGCGAACCGCAACGTGGCGAACACGATGATCCCGAGCATCACCGCCAGCCGCAGCAGCGAGACCCACACCGGCGCCGGCTCGGCGCCCTCCATCTGCTGCCGGACCCGCCGCGACCGCCACTCCCGCCAGATCACCGCCGCGCACAGCAGCAGCCCGAGCAGCAGGGTCGGATTGTTGTAGCCGGTGGCCGGGCCGGCCTCCGGCAGGTACCCGGCGCCGATCGTCCGGAACCCCTCCGGGACGGGCACCGTGGCGGCGTTGCCGATGTACTGGTTGCCGCCGCGGAACAGCAGCATCCCGGCGAGCGTGACGATGAACGCCGGCACCCCGATGTACGCGACCCAGAATCCCTGCCAGGCCCCGATCAGCGCGCCGACCAGCAGGCCGAGCGCGATGCCGGCCGGCCAGGGAACGTCGTTCTCGGTGACCGCCTTGGCCACCACGATGCCGGTGAACGCGGCCACCGAACCCACCGACAGGTCGATGTGCCCGGCGACGATCACCATCAGCATGCCGATGGAGAGAATGGAGATGTACGCGTACTGCTGGGTCAGGGCGATCAGGTTGCCGGACGTCAGGGTCAGGCCGTCGGTGCGGATCTGGAAGAACACGATGATCGCCACCAGAGTGAAGATCATGCCGAATTGGCGCGCGTTCGAGGTCGTACCCCCGAAAAGGTTTTTCTGAAGGTCTCTCCACCGGCTCATGTCATGCTCCTCCGGTTCGAGGTCATCTGTCGCATCAGGAGCTCCGGATCGGCGTCCCGCCGGGCCACCTCGCCGGTGATCGTGCCTTCGAAGACGGTGTAGACGCGGTCGCACAGCCCGATCAGCTCGGGCAGTTCCGAGGAGATGACGATGACGCCCTTCCCCTCGTCGGCGAGCCGCTGGATGATGCCGTAGATCTCGTATTTCGCGCCGACGTCGATCCCGCGGGTCGGCTCGTCGAGAATCAGCAGATCCGGGTCGGTGAACATCCATTTCGCCAGCACGACCTTCTGCTGATTGCCGCCGGACAGCCGGGTCACGCCCTCGTCCACGTTCGGCGTCTTGATCCGCAGGCTCTTCCGGTAACTCTCCGCCTCGTGATATTGCGCCGCCTCGTCGAGCACACCGTGCCGGGTGATCTTCGACAGTTTCGCGGCGACCACCGAGGTCTTCACGTCGTCGAGCAGATTCAGGCCGATCGCCTTGCGGTCCTCGCTGACATAGGCCAGGCCGTGCCGGATCGCCTCGGCCACATTCCGGATCTCGATCTCCCGGCCGTCCTTGAAAACCTTTCCCCGCAGATGTACGCCGTACGAGCGCCCGAACACACTCATCGCCAGTTCGGTGCGGCCGGCGCCCATCAGACCGGCGAAACCCACGATCTCGCCGCGCCGCACGTGAAAGCTCGAGTTCTTGCAGACCAGTCGTTCCGCCGCGAGAGGATGCCGGACCGTCCAGCCCCTGACCTCGAAGAACACCTCCCCGATGTGCGGCTCGTGGTGCGGGAAACGGCTCTCCAGCTCCCGGCCGACCATGCCCCGTACGATCCGGTCCTCGTCGACGTCACCCCCGGAGACCGTGATCGTCTCGATGGTCCGCCCGTCCCGCAGAATGGTGATCGCGTCAGCGATCGCCTCCACCTCGTTCAGCTTGTGCGAAATCATGATCGAGGTGATGCCGCGCTGTTTGAAACCGCGCAGCAGATCGAGCAGATGCCGCGAATCGGTCTCGTTCAGCGCTGCCGTCGGCTCGTCGAGAATGAGCAGCCGAACGTCCTTGGCGAACGCCTTCGCGATCTCCACGAGCTGCTGTTTGCCGACCCCGATGTCCTTGACCAGGGTGTCCGGGTCCTCTTTCAACCCGACCAGGCCCATCAGTTCGAGCGCCCGATGATTCGCCGTCCTCCAGTCGATCCGCCCCCACCGGCGGGGCTCGTTGCCGAGAAAGATGTTCTCCGTGATCGACATCCCCGGAACGAGCGCCAGCTCCTGATGAATGATCACGATCCCGGCGTGCTCGCTGGCCCGGATGTCGGCGAACCGGCATTCCGTACCCCGATAGAAGATCTTTCCGGAATAGCTTCCGTACGGGTGAACGCCGCTGAGCACCTTCATCAACGTCGACTTGCCGGCGCCGTTCTCCCCGCAGATCGCGTGAACATCCCCGGCCCGCACCGAGAGGCCGACATCGGACAGTGCGCGGACGCCCGGAAACTCCTTCGTGATCGACCGCATCTCGAGCAGGATCTCGCCCACGGTTCCCCCCGGCGCGGTACTCCATAAAGATCAACCTCGATGTCGAGGGTGTTTCCGCACTGTAAATCCAATTGGCGGTAACCGCTATCCCAAGAACCGCCCCCTCAGTTCCGGAACCGTGACACCGCACGCGCGCCGGTTGCCCGTCGTCGGGGTACGGCCCCCTTCGCGAGCCGTCGCCGAGGCGTCTGATGGGTGTGTGGTTGGCGGTGTGGGGGACGGCTGGGTTGGTGAGCCGTCGCTCAGGCGGCCTCCGGGTGTCTCGTGACGGGCGTGAGCGACGGCTCACCAACGGGGTTTGCGCACGCGGCGAGGGCGGGGCCGGGTGAGGATGACGGGATGCTGGATGTCGCCCGCCGTCATGAGTTCCGTGTGCTCGCCGCCGCCAAGCCGACCCTGCCGCTCATGCTCACCGCCGGGCGACTGGCCGGGAAGCTGCGCCGGGTGCCGCGGATCGGCTGGGTCAGCGCCGACCCGGTCGTGGCCCGCCGGATCCTCAACGACCCGGCCCACTTCACGCTGCTCGGTGAGGGCGGCGTCGGGCATCTGTGGGCGCAGGTTCTCGGCGACTGGGTCAACGAGATCTTCGACGGGCCCGGCCACCATCTGCTGCGTTCCCGGACCCGCGACCTGTTCACCGACGACAGCGCCCGGGAACTGACCGCGCGGGTGATCGGGACGCGGCTTGCCCGGGCCGGAGCGGAACTCGAGAACGGCGGAGCCGTCGACGTGGCCGATCTGGGCCGGGTGCTGGTCGGGCGGATCGTCGCGGACCTGCTGCAACTCGAGGTGGCCGATCGTGACGAGGCGTACCGGGAGATCTTCGCGACCGGCGAGGAACTCGCCGCGCTCGCGCTCGGCACCACCGCCTCCACCCATCTCGCGCCGGAGACCATCGCGCGTGCCAGGGCTATCGTCGCCAAGCTGACCGTCAACGTGGACCGGGCCTGGCGTACCGCCCCACCGGAGACGGTGCTCGGCCGCTGCCGGGACCTCGGCCTGGAACGACAGCAGGCGGAAGGGCTCGCCACCCTGCTCATGGTCGCGGGCACCGAGACGGCGGCGAGCGCGATGGCCCGTACCGTCGCGATCCTGTACGACACCGGTGCGCAGCACCGCCTCCGCGCCGACCGTACGCTGCTGCCCGACGCCGTCCGGGAGGGTCTGCGGGTCACCTCGCCGGCCCCGGTGATCGGCCGCGCGGTGTCCGCCGACGTCACCGTCGAAGGCCGGCGTCTGCGCGCCGGCGAGCGGGTGCTGATGCTGACCTGGACCGCCAACAACGCGGCCGGCGCCTTCGACCTGGACCGCGGCTACCTGCCCGACCAGCGTCAACTCTGGTTCGGCGCGGGCCGCCACCTGTGCCTGGGCGCGCCGGTCGCCCGCGCCGAGATCACCGGCCTGCTGGAGACACTGCTGCGGTCGGGGCGGGCCTGGCGCATCCGGGACCGTACCTACCGCCGCAACGTCCTGATTCCCTCGTACGCGTCCCTGCCGGTCCGTCTGGCCCGCCACTGACACTCAGCCGAGTGTGACGGTGACGCCGTTGTCTCCGGAATCGAGTCGTCTGGTCGGGTGGTGCCCGCATTCGCAGTTCTCGATCGGGCGTCCGCGAGTTCCTTGAATAGGTGCGCGGGGGACGATCTTGAGCGGTGGGCATCCGGAGACTGTCCCCGCCCGCGATCCTGTGCGTCGCGCACCGGTCTCTCCAGCCCAAGATCGGCAGGGCCCGCGATCTTGGGCTCGGAAGGCCGGTTTCCCGGACTCAGGTGCAGAAGATTGGGCAGGTTGCAGATCTTGTGCGCCTCGCTCCGATGCCGGATTCACAAGATCACGCGCGGGCCCCATTCGGGCATATGCCCTGAGCATTCCACCCTGTCGCCGGGCGGAGATTCGACGGGTTCGCCTTCAGGGACTGGGAAGACGACCTGCAGTGGCCGCGGCGAAGGCTCATCTCCGGCATCGGGTGCGCCAAGATCATTGGACGGCCGGCGGGAGGCCGCTGGGCCGGGCGGGTGTCACCGTCCGTACTCAAACTTTGGTGTCTGGTGGTCAATGGGGAGGCTGCTGATCCGAGTGGGTGTTTGCGGGCGTGTCAGCGGGGACGGGGCGGCGGCGGCCGAAAGCCGCCGGACCGAAACCGATCAGCGCGGCCAGCAGGGCTAGGGCAGAGGCGATGGCGGGGGCCGCGTACCCGCTGTCGGGGCCGACGCTCTCCACCGCCCAGCCGCCCACCGATGCGCCCGCGGAGACGCCGATCAGCAGGCCGGTCGTGGTCAGGGTCATGCCCTCGGTGAGGCGGGACTCCGGGACCAGCTCGTGCACCAGCGTCATGCTGGTGATCATCGTGGGGGCGGTGGCCAGGCCGGCGATGAACAGCAGGATGCCGAGGGACCACACGTCGCCGGCGAGGAGGACGGGCTGCATCAGTACGGCCATGCCGGCCACGCAGATCAGGAAGCGTACGGGGGTCGTACCCCGCACCTTGATCGTGCCGAAGGCGAGGCCGGCGACGGCGGACCCGGCGGCCAGCAGGCCCAGGATGACTCCGGCGGCGGCGGGGCGGCCCATCGCGTCGGTGTAGGCGACCGTGACCACCTCCATGCTGCCGAACACCATGCCGGTGAACAGGAACGTCACCGTCACCTCGAGGACGCCCCGGATCCGCAGCGGCGATCGTCCCCGTTCGGTGCTGGTGGCGGGGAGGATCACCGGCTGGGTGCGGCGCTGGGCGGCGAACGCCAGGGAGCCGCCGAGCATCAGCACGATCGCGACGATCAGGCCGGCTTCCGGCGCGACCATGGTGCACAGCAGCGCGGCGAGGACCGGGCCGAGCATGAAGCAGAGTTCGTCGAGGGCCTGTTCGAGCGCGTTGGCGCTGTGCCGGCGTTGCTGGTCGGGGAAGAGGGCGGCCCAGCGGGCCCGGACCATCGCGCCGACGTTGGGGCTGCAGCACGCGGCGACGTAGGCGACGAAGAGGGTCCAGGCCGGTACGTCGGCGCCGGCGCACACGGCCAGCATGACGGCGAACACCGTCGACACCAGCACGGACGGCACGATGACGGTAGCCTGCCCGTGCCGGTCGGCCAGCCGGGCCAGCCACGGGCCGTTCACGGCGACGGCGGCGAGCCCGGCGGCGGAGACGGCGCCGGCCATCGCGTACGAGTCCCGCAAGGTGGCGACCATGATGACGACGCTGACCCCGTACATCGAGATCGACAGGCGGGCCGGCAGCGCCGCCAGGGTGAACGCGACGGCGCCGGGCGCCCGGAACAGTCCGCGATAGGAATCCAGCACCGCGCGATGATCGTCGGATTCGGCCGCCCCTGTCACGTCATTTCTCAGGCGCTGACGGCCCGCTCGGCGAGCGCCGCGACCTGACCGAGTAGATCCCGCGGTGGCGCGGACAGGTCGAGGGGATGGCGGACGATCTCGATGCCGGTGTGCCGGACCGGCAGCGGGACGTCCGGGACGCCGTACGCGTACACCAGCCATCCGGTCGTCAGACCGAGCGCCGTGCAGTAGGCGAGCATCTGGTACGCGTCCTCGTTCGGGAAGCCACGCTTGTACTTGGCGTCGAACACCGCGACCGGCTCGCCGCCCGCGACGTGCACCACGTCCGGCCGGATCAGGATCTTCCGCCCGGTGTCGAGGTGGGCCCGGTACTGGCCGGCGGTGTGACCGGGCCGCCCCGCCAGCGCCTCCCGCAACGCCGTGGTCACGAAGTCCTCGAACACGGTGGCCATGTCGACCACGAACGCCGCCACGTTCTGCCCGCCGGGCCCCGGCTCTGCGCTCTGATGCCGCAGGACCAGCGCGGCGATGCGCAGCACGGGCAGATATCGGCTGTTCAGGCGGCTCGGCCGCCATTCCGGGAGCGCCACGCCGGGCGGCAGCACCCGGATCCCGTCGAGCCGCCCGTCCAGGTGGGTGAGCCGCGAGCGTGTCCCGGTCGGCAGCCGCGGCACGGCCAGCATGCGGCGCAGCGCGGTCCGCACGATCCGGTTCTCGGCGATGTCCGGCGTGTACTCGTCGTAGCGGACCTCGACCGGCAGCGGCAGACCCGGGCGGCGGGCGAACTGGTCGGCGAACCGGACCCGGCCGCGGACCAGCGGCAACGCGTCGTCGACAGGCACATACCCCTGCAGAACGCCCGGTCCGAGCGCCCGTTCCGCCTGCCGGGCCAAGGTCTCCGCCAGCGCCGGCCACAGATCGGTTTCGGTCTCCGCGGCCGCGTCCTCCGGGCGGAACCCTGGGTCCCGGGCATAACCGAGCAGGAACATCAGCCGGTTGACGCCCACCTTGGGGCGCACTTCGACATCAAGATGATTGACGTGTACGGCCCCCGCCCGCCCGATCGGGAACAGCCGCCACCAGCCGCCCCCTTCCGGCCTCGGCGCGACCAGCCCGGTCGCGTCGAGCGCCGCCGCCTGGTCGGCGGAAAGCTCGCACCGGACGCCGACGGTGTCGAGTTCGGCCAGTTCTATCCTGGTCACGGCAGTCCGGCGCGGATCGCCGCGAGCCCGAACCGCTCGTGCACCTGCTTGCGTGACAATCGCCCGTAGTAGTGCTCCTCGAGCAGTGGCAGCAGATCGTGCCGCCACACCCGCTCCAGGTCGGCGGCCGGACGCATCAGATATGACGGCCCGATCTGGAAGTCCCGGTCCTCCTCGCCGATCGCCGCGTTCAGCGCGTCCAGCAGCAGCGCCCGCTCCTGGCCGAGTCCCTGCCCGTCGAGCCAGCGGCCGAGAAGGCCCCGCACCGGCGGTTCGTCCGGGTGGAGTTCGACGAACGCGAACCGCCGCCGGATCGCCGCGTCCACCAGGGCGATCGACCGGTCCGCGGTGTTCATCGTGCCGATGATGAAGACGTTCGGCGGCAGGTTGAACGCCTCCGACGGCGAGTACTGCAGCCGGGCCGTCGCCTCCCGGTATTCGAGAAGGAAGTACAGCTCGCCGAACACCTTCGCCAGGTTCGCCCGGTTGATCTCGTCCACGATCAGGACGTACGGCCGTCGCGGATCATCCCGGGCCTCCGCGGCGATCTCCCGCAGCGGCCCGGGGACCTTGGCGAACCCGACCGTCCCACCCGGCTGCTCGACCGGCCGGAAACCCTCGAAGAAGTCCTCGTACGAGTACGACGGATGGAACTGCACCAGGCGTACGGCATCCCGTTCGGCCACGTGCGACGCGATCGCCCGGGCCAGGAACGTCTTGCCGGTGCCGGGCGGCCCGTGCAGGATGATCTGCCGCCGTTCGGTCAGCAGGTCGACGAGTTCCCGCAGCCAGGACACGTCGAGGTGGAGGCGGGCGGCGAGTTGCGGAGTGCCGGCCGCGAGCTCCGGTGTCTGCGGCTCGACAGGCTGCGGCGCCTTCTCGGCAAGTGCGGCGAGGGCTTCGAAGGCGCCGGTGAGATCGACGACAGCCCCCTGTCGGTCCAGTTCGGCGGGCAGCGGCGCGGCCAGCGAACCGATCGGCACCGGTGGCGCGGTGCTCCACGCGACGGGGCGGGACAGCGCGTCGAGGAAACGCTCGGGGCCGCCGGTGACCGTACCCAGGTACAGGTGGTCATCGACGACAGTGGCGACGATGTCCGCGCTGCTCATCCGGGACAGGAAGGCGTGGAACTCGTGGATCAGCGCGGCCCGCTGGGCGTAGTCGAGATGCTGGTACCCGGCCTCGACGGCGGCACGGACCTCCGGGAGGGACGCGCCGGACGGGATCTCATCGAGATGGGTGGCGGCCAGCGAGACGAACGAGTCCTCGCGCCACTCCTCGACCAGCTCGGAGCCGCCCTGGCGGGGCCGGACCAGCCAGGCGCGGTGCGTGCCCTCGGCCTCGGGGCCCTTCCGCCATGGGGTGACGAACGGCGGCTGGTAGTAGTCGATGCGCTGTCCGGACTCGCGTTGCAGGCGCACGGTGATGTCGAAGAGGTCCCGGTCGAGGTTGCCCGACGGGACGGCGCCGAGTGGCGCGAACGCCGCGCGGATCGCCTTCTTGTGCGCGACGTTGAGGATCGGCAGGAAGTGGGTCGGGAAGGCGAGGTAGAGCAGTTCGGCGCGCAGCGACGGCATGATGTCGTAGCGGTCGACCGCCGTCTGCCACTCCCACGGGCCGGCGAAGGCACGCTCGCGTTCGTGCTCGGGCAACTCCCACCAGGAGCAGAGCATCTCGACCACGTCGGTGAGCCACCGCCACAGCATCGTGTGCGCGCCGGTGCCGCCGTTCCAGGTGCCCTGCTCCAAGGCCGCCGACAGCTGCTCCGAGATGACGAACGGCTCACCGGACCAGCCCGCCACCTCGGTGACCCGGGCCCGCAGCGTGGCGGCGTTCAGATTGCGCAGCGGCAGACCCTGGAACAGCAACAACTCGGCGGCGAGCCGCACCGCACCGGCGGGCGCGTCGGCGAGCTGGCGTCTCAGCTTGACGAGGAACGGGTCGGAGCCGAGGTCGGGTTGCTCGTTGTAGAAACGGTGCAGGTCACGGGCATTCGTCAAGTTCCAGACCGCGTCCCCGTACCGGAAACCTCTCTCGATCATCTCCCGGCCGGCCGAGCGGACCTGGGCGTCGTCGCGGGACGGAATGATCACAGCGTCGTCGGCCACGTGCCATTTCACCACGCCAGTGGTCCGCGGACGCGTTCCGGCCGCCGGCGTCGCGCGGCCGTCTCCTCGGCGAACAGACTCCTGGGCGGCGTCACCGGGGGAGGCCCAGCATCGGGGACAGGACGTCGTCCACGACGTGGGTGATCCAGGGGGTGTCGAGAGGACGTCCGGACAGCAGCAACCGGTGCCACAGCAGGGCCTTGCCGACCTCGACGACGGCCGGGATGTCGGGGAGGGCCGGGAGCTCGCCGCGGGTGACGGCTCGCGTGAAGACGATGCCGGCGCCGGCGGTGCCGGGATCGAGGATGTGGTCGTGCATCAGCCGGCCGATCGCGGGCTCGGTGCGGATCGCTGACAGGACGCTCAGGACGATCGGGTGTTTGCGCTCGTAGACCCGGCAAAGCCCGGTCAGCGTGGCGATCATGTCGGTGCGCAGGCTGCCGGTGTCGGGCGGGTCCGGGAGTTCGGTGATCATGCCGTGCAGGGCGGCGGCCACCATGTCGGGTTTGCCGGACCAGCGGCGGTAGATGGTGGCCTTGCTGGCCCTGGCGCGGCGGGCGACCTCGTCGATCGACATCCGGTCGTAGCCGACCTCGGTCAGCAACTCCCGGACGGCGTCGAGGATGGCCTGCTCACGGGCGGGATCGAGCCGGTACTGCGGGGTGGCCGGGGACTGCGGCATCCGGCCCTCCACGGGTCAATCGGGGATCGAGACCGTACCGTATCGCACGCCGGTCAGCTGCTCGGAGATCGCCCAGAGCCGCCGCGCGTCCTCCTCGTCGCGGCCGCGGCCGGACACGTCGATCCGGGCCGGGTTGCCGCGGCGTTCGGCGGGGCCGTCGGGCCCGTACGCCTCACCGGTCCTGACCTGCGGGTCGGTGGCAGCGTGCAGCAGGGGGAGCGCGCCGGCCTCGGCGGACTGGGCGGAGATTCGGGCCAGCGCGATGAGCACCGAACGGAACGGGTTGCCGGTGCGGGCCAGGTCGGTGTGCGCGACGCCGGGGTGGGCGAGGACGCTGGCCAGCGGGGTACGGCGGGCGAGTTCCAGGGCGAACAGGACATTCGCGAGTTTTGACTGCGTATAGGCGCCGAACCTGGAGTAGCGGCGTTCGCTCATCAGGTCGTCGAAGTCCATCCGGCCGCGGCGGTGCAGGCCGCTGGTGACGGTGACGACGCGGGACTGATCGCTGGCGGTCAGGGCGGGCAGGAGCAGGCCGGTCAGGGCGAAGTGGCCGAGGTGGTTGACGCCGAACTGGCGCTCGAACCCGTCGGCGGTCACGGATCGGGGGAGCGCCATCACTCCGGCGTTGTTGATCAGGAGGTGGAGTGTCCCGTACGCCGCGCGGAATCTCTGCGCGAAGCGCCGCACCGAGGTGAGGTCGGCGAGATCCAGGTGCCACCACGTCGCCCCGATGCGGGCGGCGGCAGCCTCGCCGCGCTGCCGGTCGCGGGCGGCGATGATCACCTGTGTGTTCCGGCAGGTGAGGCCGAGGGCGGCGTGATAGCCGATGCCACCGGCGCCGCCGGTGACGATCGCGATTCTCTGCGTCATGTACGGAACGGTACCGTACACCTGGGAAGAGCGACAGCCGTCGCTCCGGCCGGTTTCGGGTCGCGGATAGCCTGCCTGAGCGACGGCCGGCGACCTCAGCCGTCGCCTGCGCCGGTGTTGCGGGGTGGGTGACCGGCGTGGGCGACGGCTGGCGGCCTACAAGGGGCGGAGGGTGGTGGTGACGACCTCGTGGGCGACGGCGTGGCCGATGGCGAGGCCGGTCCGGTTGCTGAACTCGAAGTGGAGGCCGCCGAGGACACGGGATCGGCCGGCTTCGGCGGCGGCTGCGGAGAAGCCGGGATAGGTACGGGCCAGGCCGCCCGGCGCCGAGTCGGTGGCGTGGCGGAACGGGAACCGGTCGGTCCGGAAGAAGGCGATCAGTACGGAGGCGCCGGCGCCGCTGTACGAACTGTGGCCGGAGACGTACTCCGGAGAGGATCCGACGCTGCCGGCCCGCGCCGTCCAGGCCGGATCGGGAACGGTCGCCGGGTTGCCGTCGGTGTCGCCCTCACGGATCGCGGTGGTCGGGCGCCAGTGCCGGTACGTGTGTTTCGTCGCGACCGTGACCACCGTCGTGTCCGCCAGGGCCATCGTGATCAGGGCGGTCAGCCGGGCCTTCTCGGCGAGCGGCAGGCGCCGTTGATCGGCGGCGGTCAGCGCGATCCGCAGCCACTCGCCGGGCGGCTGGTCACTGCCGGCCGGCAGGGACCAGAACTGATAGGTCGCAAGGGAGTCCGGCGCGGGGACCGCCGCGCCGCCCACGGCGGCCACCTCGGCGTACGCCGTCGCGTAGGCCGCGCTGTCGAGAGCGGGCGGGCCGCCGGGCACATAGCGGGCCGGGTCGGTGACCGCGAACGGCAGCACGGCGCGGTACTGGGTACCGGACCAGGCGGCCCGGAACACGCCGGGGCCGCTGCCGGCGGGCTGCGACGCGACGGGTGTGTACCCGTCGCCGGCCCGGGCGGCGACGACCGCGGCACCGACGTGCCGGCCCCAGGTCACGCCGCTGTCCACGCCGTGATCCAGGAGCGTGAGATCGGCGGCGAGCTGGGCGTCGTACACCGCGGCCCGGGCCGGATCCGCGCCGGTCAGCACCGCATGGGCGGCGGCCGCGGCGGCGGCCTGCGGGTTCGCCCGGCGGGGTCCGCGGCCGCCGACCAGCGCCGGTTCCCGGGCGCCGCGGATCCCGTTGACCGCGTCGTAGATCGCCACGTTGACCATGGCGTAGAGCCGGGCCGCGTCGGCGTCCGGCGCGCGGGCGGCGCGGGCGGCGTCGAGAGCGAGCGCGTTCCACGAGCCGGTGGCATCGATGTCGGGCTCGGTCGTACGGGCCGCGACCGGCCCGCCGGCCCCCACGGTGACCAGCACCGTCATCACGACGAGCAGAAGTCTCCTCATGCCGCCGAGCGTCCTCCACATCGGCCGCCGCGGTAGCCGATCTGTAAACGACGCGACTAGTCGCCGAAAGCCTGCAGGCCCTGCTCCCAGCGGGCCCGCCGCTCGGCCGGGCTCTGCTCCCACCAGGGGGTGCCGCGTTCGCCGAGCGCGACCTTCGCGAGCTGGACCCGGGCCCGTGCGGACGCCGGGTCCTCGCCTTTGCGCAGCGCCGTTCCGACGTCACGCCGCGCGGCCATCAGCGCCCGCCGCAGGGCCGCCGCCACGTCCTCGGGGATCGCCGGGTCGGCCGCCCGCCAGCGCCGCCCGTCGATGACGACGTAGCGCCCGTCCTCGGTGGTCTCCATGCCCGACATCATGCCCTTTTTCAGGACGAGCCACTCCGGCGCTGCACCATTTCGGAGATCCAGATCGGGGCGTACGGGGATGTGCAGCCCGGAGGTGTGGGGTAGTCCCTGAGAACCTGCAGTCGCTCGCCGATGTCGAGGGCGCGGGCCCGGTGCTCCGGGTGCTCGATGCCGATCTGCGCCAGGCAGTGGTTCATCGCCCACTGCAGACGGTCCGGGGCGCCCTTCATCTCCGCCTCGATGACGTCGAGCAGGCCCGGCAGGTCGAGACCGGCGGGTTTCTTGGCCACGCGTTCGGTGGTCAGCGCCCAGCCGGCGCTCGCGACCACCGGATCCGGGTCGGCGGACCACGACACGCGCAGCTCCTCGGCGTGCCGGCTGTTCTTCACCACGTAGTTGACCAGCCAGTCCTGCACCTTCGGGGTGCGCGCCGACCGCAGCATGGCGTCCAGCTCGGCGGCGGTGAACTCCTTCGGCCGGCAGATCAGCAGCGCGAGGAGCCGGGCCGCGCTGTCACCAGTCGCCCACAGCTCACGGGCCAGCTCGTGCCGGGTCTTCAGCCGTTTCGCGACGGCGCGCAGCTTGCCCAGGTTGACCCCGTGGTCGTCGCCGTTGCGTTCGTTGACCGCGCGAGCCTTCGGATCGTCGAGGGCGGCCAGCTCGGCGAGCACCTCCTCGACGGTTGCCTGATCGGTCACGACTGCTCCAGGTCGGGGGCGAAGTGCTGGACGCCGAACGCGACGGCGGCGGCGATGTCCTCGTCGCCGGTGTTCCACGCCTTCTGCACGGCGGGACCCCAGGCGTGGCAGGCCTGCGCGGCGAAAGCCTGCATCTCTGGCGCGTTCTCCCAGGTGGCGGGGTCCAGGTCGGCGCCCTGCAGGTGCAGGCCGAGCCCGAGGACGGTGAGGTCCCAGCCGCCGCCGATGCCGATGGTGCCGCCCGGGCCGTAGGTCGCGACGAGCTCGTCGACGACGGCAGCCGGTGACGAATGCTCCAGCTCGAACGTGGTGCGGTCGTCGCCGGCGCGCGACAGCCGTACCTCGACCTCGGTCTTCATGCCCTCACCCAGAACCCAGGTGACCTTGAGCAGTTGCGGCCGCTCGCACCGCAGGATCTCACCGCCGGCGTTGTCCCGCAGCTGGAAGGCGCCGTCCACCCGGAGGTCGCCGTCGACCGCGCCCAGCCAGCGGCCGAGACGGGCCGGGTCGGTGCAGGCGTCCCAGACGTCCTCGATCGCGGCGTCGTAGACCCGGCGCAGCAGCAGGGACCGCCCGGGGCCGTCGGCGACCGGCATGTCCCCGATCTCCCGGTGCGTGGCGTTGATCTGCTGGACGATGTCGATCACGTGAGCTCCTCGTTGTCGGTGCCGGACGGGGTGCGGCGTGCGCGCTTGCCGCGGGCGAGCTCGGTGGCCAGGGCGTCGAGGCGCTGCTCCCAGAACGGCCGGAAACCCTCCAGCCAGTGGTGCGCCTCCCGCAGCGGAGCGGCCTCGACCGTGTAGAGCCGGCGGGTGCCGTCGGCCCGGCAGGAGGCGAAACCGGACTCGCGCAGCACCCGCAGGTGCTGGGAGACCGCGGGCGGGGAGATCCCGAACTCGGCCCGGACGACCTCGCTGATGGCGCCGGCGGCCTGCTCACCGGAGGCGAGCAGCTCCAGGATCCGGCGCCGGACCGGGTCACCGAGGACATCGAAGGCGTGCACGGCGGTAATACTTCAGTCTTCTCTTAATTAAGTCAAGGACGAATCAAGCGGGCGTTGAAAAGTGATATCACATTGATAGTCTGGGGCCATCACCGAATGAGGAGGCCCCTATGACCGATCACCTCGACCTCCCCACCCCGCAGGTGCGGGAGCACAACGCCCGGGCCGTCTCCGGCTGGCCGATGCTCGCCGGTTCCCTCGTGGTCGTCCTGCTCGCCGTCGCCGTGTTCGTGGCCGGCCTGCAGCAGACGTCCGACGCGGCGATCGTCGGCCTGGTCGTCCTCAGCGCGCTGCTCCTGCTGGCCGGCCTGATCGCCGCCGCCGGGCTCACCCCGGTCGCGCCCGGCGAGGCCCGGGTCCTGCAGCTGCTCGGCCGTTACACCGGCACGGTCCGCACCGACGGCCTGCGCTGGGTCAACCCGCTCACCGCCCGCCGCCGCGTCTCCACCCGGATCCGCAACCACGAGACCGACGTCCTCAAGGTCAACGACGCCGACGGCAACCCGATCGAGATCGCCGCCGTCGTCGTCTGGCAGGTGGAGGACACCGCCCGGGCCGTCTTCGAGGTCGACGACTTCATCGAGTTCGTCGCCATCCAGACCGAGACCGCGGTGCGGCACATCGCCAACAGTTACTCGTACGACTCGCACGACACCACGCTGATGTCGCTGCGCGACAACGCCGACGAGATCACCGCCCGGCTGTCCGAGGAGATCGGCGTACGGGTCGCCGCCGCCGGCGTGAAGATCATCGAGTCCCGGCTGACCCGCCTGGCGTACGCGCCGGAGATCGCCCACGCCATGCTGCGCCGCCAGCAGGCCAACGCGATCGTCGCCGCCCGGGCCCGGATCGTCGAGGGCGCCGTCGGCATGGTCGAGATGGCGCTGCAGCGGCTCGCCGAGCACGACGTCGTCGACCTCGACGAGGAACGCAAAGCCTCCATGGTGAGCAACCTGCTGGTCGTCCTCTGCGGCGACCGCGACGCCCAGCCCGTCGTCAACACGGGCACCCTCTACTCGTAGACACATGGCCACCGAGCGCAAGAAGCTTCTCCTGCGGCTGGATCCCGCCGTGCACGACGCCCTCGCACGGTGGGCCGGGGACGAGCTTCGCAGCACCAACGCCCAGATCGAATACCTGCTGCGCAAGGCTCTCGGCGACGCCGGCCGGCTCCCCGGCGGGGTCAGCCGGATGCGCGGGCCCGGCAGGCCGTCCAGCACACCGGAGCCGGAGGAGGACGAGTGACATGGCAGTTCCCGGCAGCCTTCCCCAGCGGATCTACCTGCTGGCCCACGACCCGGACAAGGGCCGGGTCCGCATCGGCACCCAGCTCGGCGCCATGCTTCGCGGGGCGGCACTCGCCGACCTCTACCTGCGGGGGCATCTCACCGACGAACGCGGCAGGCCCGCCGTCACCGGACGGCACCCGTGTTCCGACCCGGTGCTGGCGGCGGCCCTCGAGGAGATCGGGTCGTCGCGGCCCCGGAAGTGGCAGTCCTGGGTGGACCGCCGGCAAGGGGCGACCGTCACAGCGGTGCGAACCCAGCTCGGCGATGGTGGGTGGGTGCGGCTGGAGCCGTACAAGATCCTGGGTCTGATCCCTCGGACCAGGGTGACCCCGCGCGATCCGCGGGTGCGCAAGGAGCTGCTGCGGCGGGTCAAGGCGGCGCTGACGGATCCGGTGGGCCGGGTGGAGGCCGCTGACGCCGCGCTGGTGGCGATCGTCGCGGCGGGCGAACTCGGCGTGGTCCTCGACCGCAAGGCCCGGCGCGCGGCCAAACGGCGGATCCAGGAACTCACCGTCCTGGCCGGACCGGCCGGGCCCGCCCTGCGGAAGTCGATCGAGGCGACGAACAGCAGCGCCGCCGGCGGCTGACGGTTTCTGTCATACCCCGGCCCTACGATTCGGCCATGACATCGCGGGACGAGGCCCTGGCCACCATGACGGAGCGGTTCCCGCTGGTCGCCGAGCGCGTCCAGCGGGTGTGGGGGTTGCGGTTGCCACGCCATGTGGCGGTGTTCGCAGCGCTCGCGGCCAGTGACGGCGACGCCCTGTTCGAGGGGCTCATGATCCGGCCGTGGGGCGTCACCGACTATTTCCAGGACGGCGGCCTCGACCTGCGGGGGCAGGACGGGCTCGACGAGCGCCTGCACGTCCGGTTCCGCTGCGACCCGGCCGAGTTCGTGACGGTGATGGATGGCGGATCCGACGGGCTTCACCACGGCCTTTGGTACGACGAACCGGCCGAACTACCCACCATGATCGTCCACAACTACGCGCGGGATTCGGCCGAGACCTGGGAGTCCGAGGCGCTCAGCCTGCTCGACGTGGTCCGCGAGGAGGTGGTGAGTCACCTCAGCGACTACAGTGGCGAAGCCGACCGCCTCGCTCCGCTGATCGAGGCTCTCGACTGGTACGAGGCTGCCGACGAGGCCGCGCTGCGTGCCGACGGGCCACCCCGGTGGTTGTATGAGCCACGGTCCTACCTGCGGGTTTCGGTGTTGCCGGTGCTGCCACCGGACGCCGGGGACCCGCGGGTGGGCACGTCCGAGGCGCGCCTCGGCGCCTTCGCGAAAGATCCGGCCGGCGCCGCCGAGTGGATCGACCAGGCCCGGCGGGAGCTGGAGGGCGGGCAGCCGGCGCTGGCGCTGGCGGTCGGCAGTGAGCTGCACTGGCTCGACCAGGACGAGCACCGGGCGGCGGGCCTCGACCTGCTCGTCGGTGCGTACCGTGCGCTGGGCCGCGACGCCCTCGCCGAGATCGCGACGGTCCACGCCGCGCACCGCGACCTCGACTCGGTCCAGATTCTGACGACCTGATCCCGGTCCTTCGCGCCCCGCCGGTCCTTCCCCGTCCCGCCGGTCCTTCGCGCCCCGCCGGTCCGCCTCGTCCCGCCGGTCCTTCGCGCCCCGCCGGTCCGCCTCGTCCCGCCGGTCCTTCGCGCCCCGCCGGTCCGCCTCGTTCCGCTGGTCTGCCGGTCCGCCTCGCCTGTCGGGCCGCCTTGTCCCGCTGGTCCGCCCTGTCTGCTTTGCCGCCGGGCTGCGTCTTCCTGCTGGTCTTCGCTGTCCGCTTTGTCGCCCGGCCGCGCCTCCCGCAGGTCTTCGCTGTCCGCTTTGTCGCCCGGCCGCGCCTCCCACAGATCTTCGCTGTCCGCTTCATCTGTTATGCCGCCTTCTCTCGCGGATCCGCCGGGTGTCTTCTGCCGGGCCGGTGTGGGCGGGCGGGACGAAAATGCGCGGCGGGAACGGGGCGGGGCGTGGCAGCATCCGTGCCCATGCGGAACGACGATGCTGGATCGGCTCTGCCGCTCCGCTGGGATCTGGTCGCGCCGGATCAGCTGGGATCGCTGCTGGCCGGGATCCCGGAGCCCGATCTGTGGTTCGCTGACGAACTGGTGGACTGCGCCGCCCGGGTGCTGGCCCGATCCGGCGGCGGCCCGGTGCTCTTCGTCGGGCGTTCGCTGGACTCGATGTACGACCTGCTCAGCGGAATGATCGACGACGACGACCGGCTGCGGCGGCTGCCGTTCAGCACGATCGGCGCGGGCGCGATCCCGTCCGGCCGGTGGCGCGACGAAGCCCGTGAGATCCTGGCCCGGTGTGGCGTGACTCCGTTCGTGCTGGCCCGCACCAGTGATCCGGTCACGCTCGTCGACGTGGTGTCGTCCGGCCGGACCTTCGAGGCCCTCCACATCCTGGTGCGGGACTGGGCGCGGGACGAGCGCGAGCCGTGGGACGTCGTACGCCGCAAGATCCGTTTCGTCGGGCTGGTCAAACGGGGCAGGACGAGCCCGAAGACGCATCGGTGGCAGCAGCACGCGGCCTGGACCGCCGAACTGCCCGCCGGTGCGGTCCGCAACGTGTCGGTGAGCTTCGCGGTGTACCGCTACCTGGCCGACTACCAGGAGAAGCTGACCAGAACGTTCGGTCCCGGGGCCGGCGGCCGGCTCGGCGTCCAGCATGACGACGACACCCGGCGGGCCCTGGCGGAAGCGGTCGCCCTGGTCGCCTACGGCAGGCGCCCGCAGACCCGCGCGCGTCTGATCCGGCTGTTGTCGGCGCAGAAGCCGTACCCGAGGTCGTGGCTCGCCGTCCTCCGCCGCTTCTGACTACCGCCGCCCGACCGTCTCACAGGGCCCAAGTCAGCCATCGGGGCCCAGCTGGAGGATCTTCGGCTGGTTCTCGTGGCTGTCTCGCGTGCCCGGAGTCCGCTGTGGCGGCAAGCTGGAGGGTCTTCGGCTGGTTCTCATGGCTGTCTCGCGAGGCTCGAGACAGCCATGAGAACCAGCCGGATAACACCGGCTGGCTGTCAGTGCTGTCTGGGGCCGCTTGAGACAGCACTGACAGCCAGCCGGGGTCAGCGGTCGCCGGTGAGGGTGGGGCGGAGCTTGTCGGTGATGGTGCGCAGCTGGGCTACGTCGTCGGGGGTCAGGTGGTCGAAGATCAGGCGGCGGACTTCGGCTACGTGACCGGGTGCGGCAGCCTCCAGGACGGCGAAACCGGTGTCGGTGAGGTGTGCGATCTGGCCGCGTTTGTCGGTCGGGCACGCGTGGCGGCGGACCCAGCCGCGCTGTTCCAGGGCGGCGACGGCGTGGGACAGGCGGGTCGTGGTGGTGCCGGTCAGGCGGGCCAGTTCGGTCATGCGCATGGCTCGGTCCGGGCGGTCGCTGAGGGTCGCCAGAATCTGGTAGTAGGCGTGCGGGATTCCGGCGTCCTCGCGAAGCTGCCGGTCCAGGGCGCTGGGGAGGAGCATCAGCACCTGGGCGAGGTTCAGCCAGGTGTCCAGTTCGCCGCGATCCAGCCAGCGTGGGGTGGCCCGGGAATCGGTCACGACAGGCCTGCCGGGGTGGGAACCGGGGTGAGCGACGGGTCTGCCGCGGTGGGAACCGGGGCGAGCGACCGGTCTGTCGTTGTGGGGAACGGGGCGAGCGACGGGTCTGCCGCTGTGAGGACTGGAGCGACCGGGGAGTTTGCCGGGGTGAGGGCGGGGACGAGCGGGGTAGGGGAGAGGACGTGCCGGTTCACGGCGCGGGCCGAGCCGGCCAGGGCCGGGAACTCGATGACCTCGACGCCGTTGCGGCGCAGGGTTCCGACGCCGTCGCAGTCGGCGAACAGGGTGGGCTCGCGCCAGGCCAGCACCACCCGGGTGATGCCGGCGGCCAGGATCAGGTCGGTGCAGGTGGCGGGCCGGGATCGGCGGGCGGTGCACGGTTCCAGCGACGTGTAGACGGTGGCGCCGGACAGGTCCCGGCCGGCGAGCTTGGCCAGGGCTTCCTCCTCGGCGTGGTGGTGCGGGTGTGATTCGCCCGTGTAGCCGGTGGCCAGCACCTCGCCGTCGGCGGCGACGATGATCGCGCCGACGGCGTAACGGTCGGCGACCGGTGGGGCGAGCCGGGACTGCTCGATCGCCCGGACCAGCCAGGCGTGGTGATCGACTGGAGCGACGTCGAACGCGCCGTCCGTGCGGCGGTCGAGCCCGGCGACGTCGAGGGAGGTGACGGTGCGCAGGCCGGTGCGGGTGAGCGGAGGGGCCGGGAGGTGGAGAGGGCGGGTCATGCGGCGGGCGGGAGGTCGATGGTGTGGGCCGTGTGGTCGCGCTTGGTGGCCAGGTAGCGGGCGTTGGCGGCGGACAGGTGCACGCCGGTGGGAACCCGTTCGGTGACGGTCACGCCGAGGGTGTCGAGCTGGGCGGCCTTGTCCGGGTTGTTGGTGAGGAGGCGGATCCGGTCGGCGCCGAGGGCGGCCAGCATCTGCGCGGCGGCGGTGTAGTCGCGTTCGTCCTCGCCGCGGCCCAGGGCCAGGTTCGCCTGGTAGGTGTCGAGGCCGGCGTCCTGGAGGGCGTAGGCGTCGAGTTTCGCGTACAGGCCGATGCCGCGGCCCTCCTGGCGCAGGTAGAGCAGGTAGCCGCCGGTCTCGGTGATCCGCTCGGCGGCCTCGCGCAGCTGCGGGCCGCAGTCGCAGCGCTCGCTGCCGAACACGTCGCCGGTCATGCACTCGGAGTGCAGGCGGACCAGCGGCACCTCGGCACCGGACACGTCACCGAGGGCGAGCGCCAGGTGCTCCCGGCCGTCGGCGAGACCGGTGAAGGTGAACACCTCCGCCGTCGTGGTGTAGCCGTCGGGGAACCGTAAGGGCACTGTCACCCGCGTGCGCACCGTGGCGGCTGTCGTCGTCTGCGTCGTGACCGTCATGTCGTACCCCCCAGGTTGTTGAACTTTCACCAAGCATCGACCCGTGATGTTGAAAGATCAACAAACTTGCGGGTGGGGAACATCACCGTGGGTCGGGTAGCTTCAGGCGCTCCCGGATGGCCGAGCCGTCGTACGCGCGGGGAAACGCCCCGGATTCCCGCAGCAGCGGGATCACCTTCTCGTTGAACTCGGCGATGCCGTCCGGCAGCACCGGGATGTGGATGTCGAAGCCGGCCACCGCCCCGGAACTCCACCAGTCCAGGATCGTGTCGGCGACCTCGCGCGGGGTGCCGGTGGCCGCCTTCCATCCGGTCCACGAAAGTCAATGTCGCACGAACTCTCGGGATGACCTAGTTAAACTATGTAATTAATAGGTTATCGCTCCTCGGCGGTGCTGAAGAGGTCCGGAGCGTCGTCGGTGGGCCGGGGTGGGGTGAGGGTGGCCGTGGCGATGTCGCCGACCGGGACGTACTCGATGGCCTGGCCGGTCCACAGCATCAGGGACAGGTCGACGCCGGGGACCGGAGCGGGCGCGCGGGACACCGTCCAGATCGCCGCCGCCGGCACCTGGGCCGCCGTGACCAGCGCGGACGGGCCGGCGAGCAGGAAGTCGAAGTCGAAGTCGACCATCATCCGCAGCATCGTCGACCGGTTCGGGGTGTCCACGCCGGTGAACGCCTCGTCCAGCCACAGCGGCCGGGGCGCGTCCGGTGACTCGGCGAACAGCGTGACCAGGGTGGCCAGCAGCGGCTGCAGCAGGGTGACCACCTTGCCGCCGCCGGAGTCCACCGAGTGGACCTGCTTGGTCAGCGGCCGCCACTTGCTGTCGCCGATCCGGAACTCCGGCACGATGTCGAACCAGGCCCGGTAGTCCAGCAGCTTCGACAGGTGCTCCACCCAGTCGTCGGTGCCGACCAGCCCGGACTCCTGGGCGTCGCGGAGCCGGTCGGCCAGGAACAGCCGCATCTGCTCCTGCGAGCCGGCCGAGTCGATGGTGCCCTTCTCCAGGGCCTCCAGGATGTGCCAGCCGTGCCGCTGGCCCTCGGCGGGCCGCCGGATCAGCCGCAGCTTCGTCCTGTTCACGCCGGTCGGGTGCCGGTCGAGGACCGTGTTGACGGCCTTCAACAGGTCGATCACCCGGGTCATCCGGTCGGCGAGGTGGTTGATGAACGTCGACGACAGCAGCTCGGTGTACATCTGGTGCAGCTTCTCGTCGTGGCTGGCCGACAGCTGGGTGACGAGGTCGGTCAGGTGCTCGACGGCGGCGGGCGGGGTGAGCTGGGCGCCGGACGCGTCGACGACCAGCATGATCGCCGGCAGCGGGGTGACGTCGTCGGCATCCACGGCGATCACCGAGCGGCCACCGGACGCCTCCAGTCTGGCCTGCAGCTCGAACCGCGGGTTCGTGAACGCCCGGTGCTGGGCCGCCGCGACCCGGCGGGCCTTCTCCTCGGCGGTGCTCGGCCATCCGGCCGGCCGGATCGCCGCGACCGTGGCCCGGGCCTGCGCGAGCGCCGCGGACAGGTCGCGCCCGGCGGGTTCGGCGAGTCCCGCGTCGATCGGCACCCACCAACCGGCCAGGGCCGCGTCCCGGTCGGCCGCCGCCACCGCCGCCTCGCGACGGCGTACCTCGGTGAGGTTGCGGGCGGTGGACGCGTCGGCGGCCAGCCGCAGGCCGCGCCGCCGGCTGCCGGACGCGGCGGCGGCCGCCTCGCTGATGTCCTTCTCCAGCTGGGCGGCCCGGTCGAGCTGGGCCCGGTCGTCGCGGTCGATGGAGTCGGCGGCCTCGGCCGCTTCGATCCGCAGGCGGGCGGCGGTTCCGGCGGCGTCCCGCCCGGCCTCGTCGGCCTCGTCGACGGCAGCGGCCGCCGCGTCGGCGCCGGCTGCCGTGCCGGCGACCGCACGGGTGGCGGTGTCGAGTTCCCGCAGCGCCAGCCGCAGGTCGGTGCCGGACCGCGCGGCCGTGTCGACGGCGGTGCCGACCGCGTCGAGCCTGTCGTGGCCGGCCGGCAGGCGGTGCTCGGCGGCGTACCCGGCGGCGGCCGTGGTCGCCTCGTCGGCGGCCCGTTTTGCCCCGGCCGCCTGCTCCTGGGCCTGCGCGTGCGCGAGGTGGGCCCGGTCGCGTTCGGTGACCGCGCTGTGGTGGCCGGTGGCGGCGGTGACCACGGCGGTGTCGTCGGGGCAGGTGTCGGCGGCGTCCCGCAGCCGGGCGACCCGGGTGTTGACGGCGGCGGCCTCGGCGAGCAGGGTGGCGGCCTGCTGCCGCTGCCGCAGCGCCTCCTGCCGGAGGGTGTTGATGCGGCGACGGCGGGCATGGGTACGGGCGGCGGTGCCGATCAGCTCAGCGCCGTGCTCCGCGCGGGCGGCCCGGCCGGCCAGCCCCGGAACACGCCACCTGCCGTCGGCGGCGACCGCGGACTCCCCGGCGAGCGGCTCTCCGGCGGGGGAGTAGCCGATCCGGGCGAGCAACCCGGTGACCGCCCCGGTCAGCGGGCCGGCGTCCTCGGCCGGTTGCAGGACCGCCGCCAGCGTGGCGCCCGCGGCATCGGTGGACAGGCCGGTCAGGACGGTGTCGTCGCCGTCACGGCCGGCGGACCACCTCCGGTCCGGGGTCACCCAGGCCTGCAGCAGCCCGGCCGCTGCCAGCGCCGCCTCCACCGCGGCGAGGACGTCGGCGCCGAGCCCGTCGACCGGGTCGAGCAACCGCCACAGCGGCGCCCCGTCCGGCCCGGGGAACGGCGGCCGCTCCCGCCGGGAGAACCCGTACGGCGCCGGCGGTTGCGGGTCGTCGGCCCGCTCCAGTCTCGCGGCCTCCTGGTCGGCCTCGGCCGCCTTCTGCTCGGCGATCCCGGCCGCCGCCCGCAGCTCCGCGACCGTCTCGGTCAGCGGCACCACCGTCGGGTCGAGCCACTGCCGCGCCACCAGTGTCCGCAGCACCGGCCGGGGCCGGGCCGCGCCGGCCTGCGCGGTCACGTCCTGGATCCACCGGTCGCGCAGTGCCGCGCCGGGCGCGTCGTCGCGCAGGTCGGCGGCCCACCGTTCGATCCGGTCGGACACCTCCTGCAGCGCGTCGCTCATCCGGGTCTGCGCGGCGCGGGCCGCCGCGACCCGGGACTGCGATTCGGTGCGCGCCTGCTCGGCGATCCGGTCCGCGTTGCGCCAGGCGGCGTCCTTGTCACCGGTCGCGCGCAACAGTTTGCGCAGCGCGCCGATCCGGGTCCGGCGGTCGGTGACGGCGGCGTCGATCCGGTCGACGTCGCGGGCGGCCACCCACTGCGGCGCCTCGTCGCCGAGCCCGGCGGCCACCACCGCGCCGGCCGCGTGCCCGGCGGCCTGGTCGACGGCGGTGCGGGCCGCGCCGAGCTGCCCGGTCGCCTCCCGGTGCAGGCCCGCGGCCCGGTCGTGGTCGGCGCGCAGCCGGTCCAGGCGCTGCCGGGCGGTGTCCCGCTGCTTCTCGGCGTCCTCGGCCTCGCGGCGCAGCCGTTCGGCGTTGCGGGTGCGGCCGTCGGCGTCCCGGTACGCGTCGCTGCGCAGCAACTGGGTCAGCGCCGCCTGGGCGTTGCGGGCCTGCTCCTCGAGGAGTTCGGTACGGTCGGTCTCGTCCCGCAGATCGGCCTGCGCCTGGTCGAGCGCCGCGTCGGCGGAGCACACCGCGTCCTCGGCCGCACTGACCGCCGCGTCGGCGTCGAGCAGCGCGTCGGCGCGGGCTCGCAGCAGCGCGTCCACCCACGGCCGCCACGACCTGCTCAGGTAGAGCCCGACCGCGTCCCGGGCGGCTTCGGCGTCGTTGCGGTCGTGGTTGAGCTGTTCGAGCTGCTGCCAGCCGGCGGCCAGCTCCTCCACCTCGGTCCGGGCGACCGGTGGCAGCGCGGCCCGGATCTGAGCGGTGAACCAGTCCGGGTCGAGCCGCTGGCCCAGGTGCGGGGTGCGGAGCGTCTTGAGCATCTCCAGCACGGTGGCGTACCGGTCGGTGTCGGTGAACCCGAACAGTTCGGTGGCGATCCGGTCGGCGTACCGGCGGCCGGAGTCCATCACCGTCAGCCCGTCGATGCCGTGCAGGTCGCGCGGTTCCACGGCGGCCCGGCCGACGGCCAGGTCGATACCGTCCCGGACGCGGGCCTTGCCCCGGCAGATGATCCAGGTCGGGGGCATGTGGCTCACCCCGCGTTTGGCCTGTGCGTACAGCAGGGCGGTGAAGTACTCCGGCTCGCCGCCGTCACCGAGCCGGGCGAACTCCACCCACGCCCAGCCCCGGTTGGTCTGCGCCGTCGTCTCGCGCCGGTCCCGCGGGTCGTCGGTCGGTTCCACGTAGTAGCGGAACGACTTGTCCGACTGGCCGAACGTGTCGATGTACTGCCGGTCCAGGGCCCCGGCCAGCATGGTCAGGGTGGTCAGCGCCATCAGCGTCGACTTGCCGGACTGGTTGGCGCCGACGAACTGGGCGCGGCCGTCGGCGAACCAGTACTCGCTGACGTCGAACTCCCACAGGTTCACCAGCCCGGCCCGGGACGCCTGCCAGCGGGTCCGGGTCGGAACGGGCAGTCCCGCATGGCTGACGGCGTCCCGCCAGGCGGCCAGATCCAGGTCGCTGACGGCGGGCCCGACCGGGCTGTCGGGGTGGGTCATCGGGCGCGCTCCGCGGTGTCGGTGAAGGTGATGGTGGGGTCCCGGTAGCGGCCGGCGACGGCGGCGAGGGTCCACGAGCCGTCGGCGGCGACGGTCAGCAGGCCCAGCTCGGTCAGCCGGGTCTCGGCGTCCCGGCGGACCGCGCCGGGCACGGTCTTCTGGACCTTGTTCATGTATGCGCCCCGGTCGTCGACCAGGTAGCCGATCACCATGTCGACGTCGGCGTTCGTCAGGTGCACCCGGCCGTCGGGCAACCGGGTCCCGTCCCGTCCGGCCTGGTCGGCGGCGAGCAGCGCCACCCAGTCGGCGGCGCGGGGCCGCGGCCAGTCGGCGACCGTCGCCGGGGTCTGCTCGTCGTCGGTGAGCACCAGCAGCAGACCCTCGGCCCGGGCTTCGAGGGCGCCGCCGGTCATCTGGGCCAGGTCGCCGGCGCGCTGACCACGGGACTGCCGGAGGGCGTCGGCCTCGTCGGGCGGGAGGTCGGCGTACGCCAGATGGGGTGTCTCCAGAAGGGCCCGCAGGTGCCGCAAGGACCGGGTGGCCGCCTGCTCCTCGGCGTCGAACGGCTCCGGGCTCAGCGCCAGACTGAGCACGTCGGGGCTGGTCATCAGGAGCAGCGCGTCCCGGTCGACCTCGTAGCCGGCGCCCGGCCCGGCACCGGAATCGGTCCACTCGTCGAGGAGCTTCTCGTCACTGGTACGCCGCCGCAGCACCCCCCAGTGCGCGAGGATGCCGGCCGCGTCCCGCAACTGGAGCCGCTGCACCCGGTCGTCCGGGTCGTAACCGGACAGCTGCACGCCGGGCGCCGCCGACAGGTCACGGACCATGTCGGACAGCCGCTGCAGGGTCACCGCGCCGGAGATCTCCTCGCAGCAGGCGGCCAGCCGGCAGGCCAGCGACAGCAGCCGCCGGTCCGGCGCGTCGGCGGGCCGGGGCGGCGCGGTGACCTCCCCGCCGATCGGCACCCGGATCAGCCGGACCGCGTGCCCGACCCGCTGGATCCGGTAGCCGGCCCGCTGCGCGTAGTCGGTGACGGCCTGCTGCCGCTGCACCACCTGCCGGTGCAGGATGGCGTCGGTGGCCGGGGTGACCAGCGGGCGGGCCAGCAGCCCGAGGAAGGCCCGCTGCGCCTCCCGGACGTCCGCGGTGGTGCTCACGTGGGGGTCTCCAGCGGTTCGATGTGCAGGCGGATGTCCGGGTGCACCAGCCGGCCGTCGGGGGTGTGCAGCACGGCGGACGGGGCGCCGGGCGGGGCCGGCTCGGCACGCAGCGACCAGCGGGCGTCGTCACTGATCGCGGTGCGGAACCCGGCCGCGTCGGGACGGGTCGTGTTGACCGCGCCGAGCAGCAGCAACAGCAGGTCCAGCTCGGCGGCGCCGACCTCCGGCCACTGCGACAGCGGCAGCCCGGACCGGGCCAGCACGCGGGCCTCGGTGCCGGCCGCCTCGCCACGCAGCCGGGCGGCGAACTCGCGGGCGGCCCGCCGGGCGTCACGGCGGTCGGCGATCCGGGCCGGGGCGCCGCCACCCGCCGCTTTCGGGCCCTGCCGGCGCAGCCGGGCCTCGACCTCGACCGGCTCCGCCTCCCAGAACGACACCGCGCCCGGGCTGCCCGCCGGGGCCGCCGTCGTGCCGGGGAGGTGCCGGGCCGCATACAGCCCGGTGGCGGCGCACCACAGCCGCCAGGCCTCCGTCTCGCCGGTGGCGCTCTCGACGCCGGTGGCCAGGCGCAGCAGCTCGGCCCGCCGGGACACGTGCCCGCCGACCGCGGCGAGGACCCGCTGGCTGCTCAGCAGCGGCCGGATCGTGTCGCGCATCTGCCGCCGCAGCCGGCGGGCCTGGCAGTCCGGCCCGTCGAACCAGGTGCGCAGGGTGTGCAGGGTCTGCGCGTACGACAGGGTCAGTTCCTCGATCGCGGCGTCGTCGGCGGAGGCGCCCAGGGTGTGCACGGCGATCCGCCGCCACCGGGCCTCGCCGATCGCGGTGAGCCGGGCGACCAGGTCGGTGATGGCGTCGGAGTGGGTGTCGACGCCGGCGCCCCACATGTCCACGTACCGCCGGAGGGTCTCCTGCACGACGGTGATCTTGCGCTGGTCGGGGGTGCCGGCGAGGGCCCCGGCGAGACGTGCCTGCCAGCTGGCGGCCGCGTCGGCCATCGCCCGGTACGTCGTCTGGATCACCGACCAGGCGGCGGCCGCGGCGACCGGATCGGTGGCGGCGGCCGCCTCGAGGACCATCAGCTGGGCGGTCAGCACCCCGGGCGCCATGGTGGCGGCCGCGCCGGACGCCACGTCCTCACCCAGGCCGAGCACCGCCCGGTGCAGCTGGGCGGCGGTCTCGGTGAGCTGGTAGCGGTCGAAGTCGAGGACGAAGTCGGCGTCCCGGGTGACCCGGTCCTGGAAGATGTGGATGACCTGCCAGCGTTTGAGGTCGGCCATCCGGGCCTTGAGGTGGAACGCGGGATCGTCGAGGGCCGCCGGGTCCCCGCCGCCGCGCACGATGTGCTCGCGCAGAAGGCCGGGCAGGTCGGCCGCGGCGATCCCGGTCAGGGTGTGCTGCTGCTGGGCCAGCAAAACGTCGACGATCAGCCGGTACTGCGTCGCGTACGCCCGGTGGGTCAGGTAGCTCGCCTCGATCAGGCCGCCGGGCAGACCGGCGAGCTGCCATGCCAGGTCGGGACCGCCCTCGGGCACGTCCGCAGCATCGTTGTCCACCCCGCGGTGACCTCCTCGTCCGTCTTGTCGCGGTATCGCGCCAGGCAGCATAGGCAACACCTCCGACACTTTCGGCGGCCCGGAGGGCCAGGATGCGATCCCCGCCACTGGAAGAGATCGCTCACCAGCCGCCGGGCGGTGACTGTCGGCTGGCCGACACCGCTCCGCCGCCGGGCGGGTCCGCTCATGCTTCCAGCAGCTCGAGGGTGGTGTCAGGCTCAGTCGTTCGGCCGACAGGGATCATGCGCGCGGAAGGGGATGCTGAGGGAGGGAGGCGGTCATGCCAACGGTGATCTTCGTGCACGGCACCGGGGTCCGGGAGCCGGCGTTCTCCATCCTGTTCCAGCGGGTCGCCGCCCGCCTGCGGCGGCTGCGGCCCGGCTACGGCATCGTGCCCTGCTACTGGGGCGAGGCCGCCGGCGCCCGGCTGTGGCGCGGCGGCGCGTCCGTCCCGGACTACGACACCGCGCGCGGCCTCGACCCCGCCGCCGGTGACGAGGACGTGGCCCTGTGGAGCCTGCTCCACCAGGACCCGCTGTGGGAGCTGCGGACCCTCGCCCTGAGCGGCGTGGGCGACGAGGAGCTGCCGCCGAACGTGATGCTGCCCGGTGACGAGCTGGACGCCCGGATCCGCCGCGTCGAGATCACCGACGATCTGGCCGTGCCGTTCTCCGCGGCGGCGGTCCGGGCGGGGCGGACCGCGGTGACCGGGGACGCCGCGTACCATGCCGCCCTCGCCGCCGCCCCGGCCGCCCTCGGCCCCACCCGGACGGCTGTCGCCCGGGCGATCGTGGCGTACACCGTCGCCGACGACCCGGTGATGCCCGACGCCGAGACCAGGGATCACCTGGTCGCCGCGCTGACCGACGCGTTCGGCGGCACCGACAAGTCGGTCCGCGACGTGCTGCTGTCCCCGATCCGCGGCCTGGCGCTGCGGATCGCCACCGACCGGGTCCGGCGGCGGCGCGGCGCCCTCACCGACGCCGCCTACCCGGCAGCCGGGGACGTGCTGCTCTACCAGGCGCGCGGCGACCGGATCCGGGCCGCGATCGCGGAACGGATCGGCGCGGTGGACGGGCCGATCGTGCTGCTCACCCACTCGCTCGGCGGGATCGCCGCCGTCGACCTGCTCGTGTCGCAGCCCATGCCCGCGGTGGAGCTGCTGGTCACGGTCGGTTCGCAGGCCCCCTTCCTGTACGAGATCGGCGCGCTGTGGAGCCTGCCGCACGACGCGGAGCTGCCCGCGCACATGCCGGCCTGGCTGAACGTCTACGACGAGCGGGACATGCTCAGCTACCTGGGCAACGGCCCGTTCGGCGACCGGGTGCGCGACGTCAAGGTGGACAACGGGCAGCCGTTCCCGGCGTCGCACAGCGCGTACTGGAGCAACCGGCACGTGTGGGACGCGATCGTGGAGCGCCTGCCGTGACCACGGCGGACCCCTGCCGTACCCACGCCGTGATCGTCGGTGTGGAGCGGTATGCGACAGGCAAGACCTGGGACCTGGACGGCCCGGCCCGCGACGCGGCCAGGTTCGCGGCCTGGTTGCGGGGGCGCGGGGTGCCTGCCGAGAACCTTCAGGTGTACGTGTCACCGCTCCCCGAGAACTCGCCACCTCCGGAGTTGCCGCCGGAGGTGGCGTCCCACCCCGCCACCCGTGACGCCGTCACCGCCGCCCTCACCACCGCGCTGCCCGCCCTCCAGGGTGATCTGCTGTGGCTGTACTGGGCCGGCCACGGCGTCCTGACCAGGGAGGAGAGCCGCCGGCTGTTCTACGCCGACGCCACCGCGACCGACAAGCGCAACCTGGACCTGACGTCGCTGCTGGCCGCGCTGCGCTCGGACACCTACGCGGGACTGCCGGCCCAGGTCGTGGTCGTCGACGCCTGCCAGACCCACGCCGACCGGATGCCGACGGTCACCACCCTGCCGGGCGAGACCTTCGGGTACGGCAGGCCGTCGCCCTCCCGGGACCAGTTCGTCCTGTACGCCGCCAGCCCCGGCCAGGTCGCGATCAACAGCGAGGGCGCCGGGGTCCTGACCGGCGCGCTGCTGGCCGAGCTGGACAGCGAGCCCGCCGATGTCTGGCCGCCCGCCATGGACGCCGTCACCGCACGCCTGACCAGCCGGTTCGTCGCATTGCGGGACGCCGGGAAGGCCGCCCAGATCCCCACGTCGTTCACCTACCGCACCTGGACCGGCGGCGAGGCCACCCTCGCCGCCGCGTCCGGCGGCGGCCGGACCGGACCGCGCCCGGCGAGTGTCCGCGTGCTCAGCGACCTGGCCGGGGCACTGCTGGCGATCCCCGACGCGGCCGACCCGATGAGCCGGGCGGCGCTCGTCCGGCGGATGCGCACCGGGATCGCCGGCAGCATCCGGTTCGCCCCGACCGACCAGGCGCACCTGGTCAACATCGTCAGCCGGTGCGCGGAATGGCCCGGCGGCGTCGCCGAGCTGATGGACAACCTCAAACTGCTCGTGGATCCCGAGGACCCGGCCGTGGTGCGGGCCGACGAGGCGGCGGCCCGGCTCGCCGCCGCGATCGGCGAGGAGTACCCGTGACCGCCGGCGTGCGCGACCGGGTCCTGCTGGGCGGCGCCACCCTGCCCGCGGCGCAGCACCGGCAGCTCGTCGAAGCGCTGATGCGGGCCGGGCTCGGCTTCGAGAACCGCCGGGAGGAGGTGATCGAACGGCTGCGGCAACGGCACAGCTTCCAGCCTCGGCTCGCCGCCACCGACTTCGCGGCCACCAGCGCCATGCTCACCGTCGCCCTGGGCGACGACGAGATCTTCGACGACCTGCTCGACGAGGTCTGCGAGCGCCTCTCGGCGGACGATCCCGCCCGGCTCGCCCTGGCCGCGCTGATCCCGGCGATGCTGCCGCGCAGCCCGCTGACCAAGCAGGAACTGGCCGCGCTGCTCGCCATCGAACTGCGGGTGCCGCCGAGCCGGAAGCAGCTCAGCCTGGCGGCCGGAGAACTGTGGCCCGGCGGGCCGCAACGGAACGTTCTGTTCACCGATGTCCGGACGACGGCCCGCACCCTGCTCGGCGGGGTGGATCCCCGGGCCGGCATGTGCCGGGTGGTCCGGTTCGCCCTCCTGCTGGCGAGGTACGCGCGGGGCGTGCTGATGGACGCCACGGCGGCGGAACGGTTCCAGGAGTGGGCGCGGCAGGTCACCGAACGGCACGGGCTGACTGTCGAGGCCGGAGGGGAGGAGGCCCGGCCCACGGCGGCCGACCCGCCCGCGCTGCTGGTGGAACTCGAGCCGGCGTTGAAACGGGGCGCGTACGCCGTACGCCTCAAGGTCTGGCGTCCCGGAAGTGGTCTCGAGCCGCTCACCGGGTGGGCCGGCGAGAACGACGATCACCGGCTCGAACAGCTGGAGGAACGGCTCGGTGAGCTGATCGGGCTGGCGGCCGCGACGTTCGGCGGCACGGGCCCGCGGCTGCGGGTGGAGTTCCAGGTCGACGAGGACGATCTGATCCGCTTCACCGCCGACCGGTGGCGGCTGGCGACCCGCCGGCGTGGGCCGTTCCTGCCGCTCGGCGCGGAGCGGCAGGTGCTGGTCCGCCCCCGGCGGGAGCCGTTCGACCCGGAGGAGATGCAGGACTGGGCGCGGCGGTGGCGGCAGGTGCGGACCACGGGCCGGCGGCTCGGCGAGCTGTGCGTGTGGGTGCCGGACGAGACGGCGTACGACGACCTGGCGCTCTGGAGCCACTTCGACCAGTACCCCGACGGTGTGCTGGTGCTGCCGGTCGGCCCGCCGGACAAGGCCGACGAGAAGCTGGGCGAGCTGCTGGGCCGGAGCGTCTGCTACGGCCTGCCGGTCGCGCTGTGCGTCCGGCGCGCGCCGGATCAGGCCGCGGACGTGCTGGCGGCGCTGCGACAGCGGCTCGACGGGATGCCGGTCGCCGATCTGCCGGAACAGGTACGGATCTGGCGGCGCGAGGCGACCGGGGACGCCGGGCACTTCGGCGCGGACCTGATCCTGCTCTGGGACGACCACGCCAGGTCGCCGGGCATCCGGTTCAGCAACCCCACGGTGGTACCGGAGGAGGCGGCATGAAGAAGGAGTGGTGGCGGTACCGCGGCGACGGCGAGCCCTATCAGGACTGGGCGCTGCCGGAAGCCCCGTCGTGGCGTGCGTTCGCCCCGTCCGGCCGGGTCGGCGACCTGAGGCGCGGTGCGACGTTCCAGGCCGAGGAACACGAGATCGACCTGGTCAACGCAGCGCTGATGCTCCGCCGGCCGCTGCTGATCACCGGGGCGCCGGGCACCGGCAAGTCGTCGCTGGCGCACGCCGTCGCCTACGAACTCGACCTGGGACCGGTGCTGTACTGGCCGATCAACAGCCGGAGCACCCTGACCGAAGGGCTTTACGAGTACGACGCCATCGGCCGGCTCCAGGAACGCGGCCTCGTGTCCGGCACCCCCGACATCGGCCAGTACCTGACCCTCAACGCCCTCGGCACCGCCCTGCTGCCCGGCACGAAACCGCGCGTGCTGCTCATCGATGAACTCGACAAGGGCGACATCGACCTGCCGAACGACCTGCTCAACGTGTTCGAGGAGGGCGGCTTCACGATCCCCGAGCTGACCCGGCTGGCCGAACGCACGCCGGACGTGGCGATCCGTACCGCCGACGGGAGGCGGGCCGTCGTCACCGGGGGAGAGGTCCGCTGCGCCGAGTTCCCGTTCGTGGTGATGACCAGCAACGGCGAACGCGACTTCCCGCCCGCCTTCCTGCGCCGCTGCCTGCAACTCGACATCAAGGCGCCGGACGAGGAGAAGCTCGTCCGGATCGTGACGGCGCATGTGGACGCCGCCACCGCGGAGGCGGCCAAACCGCTGATCACCGAATTCCTCCACCGCCGCGACCGTGACCTGCTCGCCACCGACCAGCTGCTCAACGCCGTCTACCTGCTCGCCGGCGACTCCGGCAAGGTCCCCGCGGACCGGGGGCAACTGCTCGACGCGGTGCTGCGGTCCCTCGGGGAGGCGGGCGCCGGGTGATCGAACAGGTGATCGCGGTACTGCGGGCGGCCGGTTTCGAGCCGTCCTGGGAGGAGGTCGCCGACACCGTCTGGCTGGCCGGTCAGATCAGCGGCGAGCAGGTTCCGCACGACCCCGGGGAACCGTCGCCACCGGCCGAGGGCACCGCCTCGCCGGGACAGGCGCCGGCCCGGCAGACCACCCCGCAGGCCACGCCGGCAACCGGCGCCCCGGCGCGGGACCGGCCGCCTGCCGCCCTCACCGTCCCGTCCGCGCCGGCGACGGCCTGGCAGCACGGCGAGATGAACTTCCGGACCCCCGCCTCCACCGCGCTGCCCGGCGCACGCCGCCTCGGCCGGTCGCTGCGCCCGCTGAAACGCCGGGTCCCCGCCCGGACCGGCGGGATCCTCGACGAGACCGCCACCGCCGAGCGCGCCGCCGAGGACGACCTGTGGCTGCCGGTGCTGCGACCGGCCGCGGAACGCTGGCTCGACCTGGCCGTCGTCGTCGACCAGAGCCCGTCCATGGCGGTCTGGGCCCGCGCCGTGGAAGAGCTGCGCGGCCTGCTGGAACGACTCGGCGCCTTCCGGGACGTACGGATCTGGCTGCTGGAGACCGGCCGTACCCCGGTGCTGCGGTCCGGCACCACGTCGGCGACCAGCAGCCCGCGCGCCGCGTCACCCCGGGACCTGCTCGACCCCGGCGGGCGGCGGCTCATCCTGGTGGTCAGTGACTGCGTCGGCGACGGCTGGCACACCGGGGCGGTGCCGTCGCTGCTGCACCTGTGGGGCGGGCGCAACCCGGTCGCGATCGTGCAGGTGCTGCCGCAACGGCTGTGGCGGTACACGGCAGTGGGGACCGAGCGGGTCGAGCTGCGATCGCCCGGTCCCGGGGCGCCGAACGCGCGACTGCGCGACGCCTACTGGCAGCCCGCCGTGCCACGGGCCCGCCGTCGCCGGGCCGCGGGGAGGCCGGGGGCCGCCGTACCCGTGCCGGTCGTTCCGCTGGAGGCACGCTGGCTGGCGCCCTGGTCGGCGCTGGTCGCCGGAGCCGGCGGCCGTCCGGTGCCGTCCGTGGTCACCTGGGCCCGGGCCGGCGACGACAGGCCGCTGCCGCCACCGCCGGACGCCACGGCGACGACGGCGCGGGAGCGGCTGCGGGACTTCCGCGCGGTGGTCTCACCGGAGGCGTTCCAGCTCGCCGGGTACCTCGCGGCGGTGCCGCTGACACTGCCGGTGATGCGGCTGGTCCAGGAGGCGATGATGCCCGGGACCGGGCAGGTGCATCTGGCGGAGGTGCTGCTCACCGTGCTGCGGCGGCTCACCCCGGAGGATGCGGCGGTCCATCCGGACGACGTCGCCTACGACTTCGCCGAGGGGGTACGGGATCTGCTGCTCGACACCGTCCTCGGCAGCGAGGTGCTGAGCGTTCTGCACACGGTCGGTGACTTCATCGGCCGGCACAGCCACCGCGGCCGTACCTTCGCCGCCGCCCTGCTGGCCCCCGCCGAAGGCGGCACCTCCGCGGCGGAACAGGCGTTCGCCCTGGTCGGTGCGGCGACGTTGCGCCGCTTCGGCCCGGACTACACCGCCTTCGCCGACCGCCTGGAGGGCCGCACCGAACCCGTCGCGCATTCCGGGGCCCGCCTGATCCTGGAAATGGTGCCGATTCGGAGGGAGGACGGCGCCGAACTGCTCGCATTGCGCACCGAGGACCGGCCCGGGCTGTCGGTGATGCCGCTGACGAGAGGCGAGCCAGGACTGGCCCTCTCCCGTTACCGTCCAGGCATCGAGGCGGCCCGCACAGCCGGGCAACGGCTCCACGAGGCGATCAGCGTCGATCCGTATGTGCGTGACCTACTTCGAGGGCAGCCCGGCACGCTGCTGGCATCGGACGACGCATTCCCCTGGGAATCGCTCTGCACGCCGGAGGGCCGGTTCCTCGCCGTCGATGCCGGATGGGGCATAGGCCGGTTCTTCGGGCAGCGTTCATCGTCACCTCCTTACTGGCCGATCACCGGGCCGATACGCGTGCTCGCGATCCTGGCCTCCCCGGTGGTCACCGGCGACGCCGAGTTCGAAGCCCTGCTACAGGCGGCCGGACCCATCGGCGGCGGCATGCGGATGCTCGTGGTCGCCGTCGAGGAGCGGATTCTCGACCAGGTACGCCGCCGGAACCTCCCGTGGTTGAGGGCTGAGGCCATTCCGCCCACCGGCACCGGCCTCAGCGACCTGATCCGCTCCTTCGGGCCGCAGGTGATCCACATCTTCGGCTACGTGGAGGACGGCCCGGCACCGACGCTCGAGCTGGGCATGCGGGCCGGGATGACATCCCGGGTTCCCTCGGCGACGATGCAGGTGAGCCCGGCGTCGATGCGCGGATGGTGGGATCTCGCCATGACGGCGCCGATCGTCGTCATCATGGCGTCGGAGAGCGCCCCGTTCTGTCGGCGGCTCGTCGACCAGGGTCCCGTCACCGCTGCCATCGGCATGCGGTCCCACCTCACCGTGCCCGACTCGGCACTGTTCACCTCCACCTTCTACCGCGAACTGTTTCCGCTGCTCGTCGGGGTGGCGGCGGCCGGCGCCGTTGCCGTCGACTTGGCGGCCCTGGTCACACCGGTCCGGCGGGCGCTCGCGCAACGGGACCGCAACGGCGCGGCTTGGACGATGCCTGTCGTCTACACGCCACGCCGGACACTCATCGCCCGGGCGGTCACCGCGAGGACTGCCGGGGCCCTGGCCAAGGCCGAGGTGTTCGACGATTTCCTCGACCGGTTGCCGCCGGACAGCCCTCCCGAGTTCAGCCTCGATATCCGGGCCGCCCGCGACCAGGCCTGGAGCGAGGTCTCCGGGCCGCCCGCGGCCGCCTTCGGCCGGGCGTCCGCACAGGCGGGGGCCGCTCTGTTGCGCCCGCCCCGGGACCATCCGCTGCCGCGGATCAGCCCCGGCATGCTCGGCCAGATGATGGAGGTGCTGGCGTACCCACCCAGGTCTTTGAAAGAAGTCCAGGACGCTCTCCGCAGGGTCGCTGTCGTCTTCGAGAAACTGCCGCCGCTGCGGAGGCACCACGCGGTGCGCCAGATCGTCGTTTCCCGGTTGAATGACGCGCTGCACACCGCGGCGTCCGATCCCGCCTGGTTCGAGGCGCTCGCCGTCGACTGGAGCCGCCGCTACCGCTTCGCTCTGCTGGAGGCGGCCGGTACCGACGAGGACGTGTCGGTCGCTTGGCAGGCCTTCCTGCGCCGGGCGGTGGACATGACCCTGAGCCAGCACGACGCCGCGGTCGCCGGGATGAACGTCGCCTTGAACTTCGACCTGCCGCTCGCCCTGCTCCGGAACTGGGAGGAGTTCGGCGCGCCGGATGACGCGGAGCCCGGCCGGGACTACCTGCTGTTCCGGCGGATCGTGAAGAACGAGGTCCCGGCGCTGCTCAAGATCTCGGCACGGGTCAATCACCGGCAACACGAGGCGCGTTTCCAGCCGCTGGACGGCTGGACCCGCCGGGTGTTCGCCGACGTGTTCACCGTTCACGCCTGGGATCAGGCCCTGCGGCTGTGGCCGCTGCGCGACGACCTGGCGGACCGTGCCGTGGCCCGGCGGGCGCTTGATGCCGCCACCGCTCAGCTGGGGGAACTGTTAATCGACTGAACCTTATATGGCCTCGTCACGGCCACGGTATGACCATCTAGATATAGATGTTCTTCGCTCGTGTTTCTCCATACTGACTCGACACGTTGTCAAACGTGCATATCAGGTTCGGGGAGGAACCGAGTGAAGAAACCCATCGCGCTGGCCGGCGTCACCCTGCTGGCCGGCAGTGTCCTCGTGGCCACCGCCACGAGCACGTCAGCGGCGCCGCCCACGCCTCCGGTCACACCGCCGTCGCAGGCCCAGGCCGTCGAGCGGGCGGACGACATCGTCGAAGCCGCCCCGGCCGTCGTCGAGGCCGCGCCCGGCGAGACCTACTCCGCCTACCGCGCCAAGGTGGACGCCGACGGCGCCGCCCACGTCCGCTACACCCGCGAGTACCGGGGCCTGCGCGTCTACGGCGGTGACTTCGTCGTGCACACCAAGCCGGGCGGCGCCTTCAACGGCACCTCGGTCGGCCTGCACGACCCGCTGTCGCTCAGCGCCACCCCGAAGATCACCGCGGCGGCCGCGGCGAAGGCGGCGAAGGCCCGGTTCGAGGGCCGGATCAGCACCGCGGGCGCGCCCGAGCTGTTCGTCGACGCGAGCACCGGCACCGGCCGGCTGGCCTGGGAGACCGTCGTGGAGGGGTGGGCCGAGGACGGCCAGACCCCGTCGAAGCTGCACGTCATCAGCGACGCGCAGACCGGCGCGTTCGTCGGCGAGTTCGACGAGATCGAGACGGTCGCCGGCACCGGCGCGAGCATCTACTCCGGCAGTGTCACGGTCGACACCACGCTGTCCGGCTCCACCTACAGCATGATCGACCCGTCGCACGGCAACGGCCGCACCTGCGACATGAACAACGGCACCAGCACCTGCACCACGTTCACCGACGCGGACAACGCGTGGGGCACCGGCGCGAACGCCAACCGGCAGTCCGCCGCCGTCGACGCCCACTTCGGCGCCGCGAAGACGTTCGACTACTTCAAGAACGTGCACGGCCGCAACGGCATCTTCGGCACCGGCGCGGGCGTCCCGTCCCGGGTGCACTACGGCAACGCGTACGTCAACGCGTTCTGGGACGGCTCCCAGATGACCTACGGTGACGGCACCGGCAACTCCCGCCCGCTGGTCTCCCTGGACGTGGCCGGCCACGAGATGTCGCACGGCGTCACCGAGAACGTGGTCTCCGGCGGCCTGACCTACTCCGGCGAGTCCGGCGGTCTCAACGAGGCCTCCAGCGACATCTTCGGCACGATGGTCGAGTTCTACGCCAACGCCCCCGCGGACCCGGGTGACTACCAGGTCGGCGAGAAGATCAACATCAATGGCAACGGTACGCCGCTGCGCTACATGTACAACCCGACCCTCGACGGCAAGGGCCACGGCTGCTGGTCGTCCAGCACCAACTCCGTCGACGTGCACTACTCGTCCGGCGTCGGCAACCACTTCTTCTTCAACCTGGCCGAGGGCACCGGCGCCACCTCGTTCGGCACCTCGCCGGTCTGTGGTTCCGCGCCCGCCGTCACCGGCATCGGCCGGACCAAGGCCGCCGCCATCTGGTACCGGGCGCTGGACGCGTACTTCACCTCCAACACCCGCTACGTGAACTCGTCGACCCCGTCCAACACGGCCCGCGCCTACACCCTGCGCGCCGCCACCGACCTGTACGGCTCGTGCTCCACCGAGTACAAGACCGTCCAGGCCGCCTGGACCGCGGTCAACGTGGCCGGCAACGACGCCACCTGCTCGACCGGCAACGACTTCTCGGTGTCGCTCAACCCGGCCGCCGCCTCGGTCAACCCGGGCTCGTCGGTCACCGCCACCGTCAGCACCGCCGTCACCAGCGGCAGCGCCCAGACCGTGGCCCTCACCGCGACCGGCCTGCCGAGCGGCGCGACCGCCTCGTTCAGCCCGGCCTCGGTCACCGCCGGCGGCGCCTCCACGCTGACGATCGCCACCACGGCGGCCACCCCGGCCGGCACCTACACGGTCACCGTCAACGGCGCCGGCACGTCCGCCACCCGCACCGCCGCCTTCACCCTCACCGTGAACGGTTCCGGCGGCGGCAGCTGCACCGGCACCAACGCCACCGACGTGGCGATTACGGACAACACCACCGTCACCTCGGCCGTCACCATCAGCGGCTGTGCCCGGAACGCCTCGTCCACCAGCAAGGTCGAGATCCACATCGTGCACACGTACGTCGGTGACCTGGTCGTCGCCCTGGTCGCCCCGGACGGCAGCGCCTACACGCTGCGCAACCGTTCCGGCGGCAGCGCCGACAACATCGACACCACCTACACGGCGAACCTGTCCACCGAGGCCGCCAACGGCACGTGGCGCCTGCGCGTCCAGGACGCCGCCTCCAACGACGTCGGCTACATCAACTCCTGGACCCTGACCCTCTGATCGCTCCCTGAGGTGCGTGCTGACCGGCGTCGGTTTCCGGCGCCGGCCAGTTCCATCGCCGGGCGCGTCCGGCGGCATGATCGCGCCAGCGACCCGGCCCATTCCTCAGTGACCCGCGAGTATCAGTGAGGGTTGATGTTCCTCAGGATCGCTCTGTGGAGGAGATTGTTGTCGGCCGCATTCCTCCATTGTACGAATTCCGCTTTTCCCTGATGATTGTAGAGCTCGGCGGCCTTGGGGAGTTCGACGTTGGTCACGCACACGAAATTTTCCAGGCCCGCACGGCTCGCCGAATGAAGGACATCGCGGAACCTTCTCGGTTCCAGAGGTGATCCGAAGGAATACTTGACTATGATCACGACCTCTCCGCGTGGGGTCGAGATGGAGATGTCGCTGGTGGTGTCGAAGCCTGTGTCCGTGACCGCGTAGCCGGGTTTGTCGGCGAACATCTCGTCGAGTTCGTACTTCAGCCGTTCGAGGTACTGGTATTTCTCGCGGGAGTTGATTGCCATCGAGGCGGCGTCATCGCCTGCCTGTCTTTGTTCGCCGAGTTCCTCTGCTTGCCGAATCGTGTCGTCGCTGACTGTGGCGTCCAGGAATTCGGCCGCTTTGCGCAACAGATTCTTGGTCGGCATCAAGATGAGCCGGGCCCCGCACTCGGTGAAGGCCTCCTCGATAAGCTCCGGGCGAGCCCCTGAGGGTTTGCCTTGAATTCGAAGGTACCAGTCTTCTTTCTGGTCGCTCGTGATGATGAGAAGTGTTTGCGTTCCCTGTTTCTTCGCTTCTTCCAGCGCTTGTTTCCATGCGAAATAGTCGCCGTGTCGCGGTGCGTCCTTGTAGCCCGGGGGGGTCTTCTGAGCCGCCCGCTTGGTGAATTCTTTTCCTTCTTTGTCCTCTCGTGCCGGGTCGAAGGGGGAACCGACCCTTCCCGCGAAGATGGTCTGCAATCGTTCCAATACGGGATCCGCGTCCGTTGTCGCCAAGTTGTGTTTCTCCTTGAGTCCTTCCAAATACTGCCGCAAGGGGCCTAGTGATTCGGAAAGGAGGGTAAGGGCGGAGTCTCGCTGGTGATCTGTCAGTGATGCCCGGTTGGCGAGCTGTCTGATGAGGTCGGCGACAGCCGCGTTCAGGCTGTCCTGCTCTTTCTCCACGGCTTGGATCACGTTGGCGTAGCTCGTCTTGTGGCCACGCAGAACTTCAATTCTGTTTCTGTGGAATTCTAACGCCACCTGATGAGGTATGAACGACCGGCTGGAGATCTTCGACATGATTCCGAGCAGTTGTTCGCGTGCCTGCTCGGCGAATCGGTAAGTGTCGAGCAGAACGTTCGTGTCGAATACGATGAGCCCGGAGAGCAGTGCGTCCCTGATCTCGGATTCATCGGGCAGGAAAAAGTGTCTGAATTGTTCACTGAAGTCATGATAAGCCGGCACGGCCACCTTCATCTGTCCTCAGTAGGTGTATCGGACTTTAGGTCATATCGATCTCTCAGTTCGGGCTGGCGGATTCACATGGCGATTTCGGGACGAATCCTCGTGGTCGCGACCGTGATGGCGTTCGGTCCCAAGCCGGTCGTGTCCCCGGCTGGCTATGTTGGTTCGATGCGGACACGGGAAGCGGATATCCAGGACCTGCCCTTCCTCGAGCGGGTTCTCCTGGCGGCGTACAACTGGTCGGAGGAACGCTTCACTCTCGGCTGGATCCGGACGGACCGGATGGCACGCCGCTACCTCGACGGCTTTCCCGGCCCCGGCGACGTGGGGCTGATCGCCTTGATCGACGGCGCGCCGGCCGGGGCGGTCTGGGGGCGGGCGCTTTCCGCCGACCGCGCCGGCTACGGCTTCGTGGCCGCGGACGTCCCGGAACTGACACTCGGCGTCCTGCCCGATGCCCGCCGCCGGGGTGTCGCGGGGACCCTGATGACGGCCGTGATCGATCTCGCCCGGGACCGGGGCGCACCCGGGCTGAGCCTCAGCGTCGAGGACGGCAACACCGCCCGCAAGCTGTATGAACGCTGCGGCTTCACGGTCGTGGGCCGTAACGGTGGCTCCGACACCATGCTGCTGCCGCTGACCGCAGGATGATCGTCAGGGGCAGGGGACCGTCGGGTTCAGGGTGGTGACGAGACGGGTGGCGGAGGCGGTGTGTTTGGCGTACGCCTCCGGGAAGGCGGAGATCTGCACCGCCTGCGCCGCCTGGGTGAGCCGCATCTTCTGCCAGCCCTTGACCTTCAGCAGCTTGTCGTAGAACTTGTTGGTCTGGTAGGCCGGATCGGACAGCTGCTTCGGCGTGCCCCACCCCTGGCTGGGCCGCTGCTGGAACAGGCCGATCGAGTCGCGGTCGCCGCCGCGCAGGTTGCGCAGGCTCGACTCCTGCATCGCGGTCGCCACCGCGATCACCAGCGCCTCGTCCGGCATCCGCCGTTGACTGCCGATGGTGACGATGAGCCGGGCGTTCGCGATCTGCTCGGCGTTCCATTTCTCCAGACCTTGCGGGGGTACGGGTCCGGCCGCGCATGTCGTGTCGGCGCGCACGAGCGGGCTGGCCAGAAAAGCGATGAACACAGCGACGACAGTCACGAGGAACGTGCGCACAGGCGAGCGGAACCTTCCGGGGGATGCGGGGCCTCGCGAAGGCTACCTGTCGATCGCCGTCGATAGTGGACTCCCGTCCCAGGATGATCCGTTCAGCCGATCGTCGATCATCCGGCTGGTTCTCGGGGCTGTCTCCCGGCCCGCGAGACAGCCCCGAGAACCAGCCGGGGTTCCGGAACCTCGGCGGGGACCGAGGGCTGAGCTGGGCGAATGTGGAACCGGTACCGAAACCGGTTCCGGCTGGCATTGACTCGCGTTGACGGCGGTGCCACGGTGGCGAGCAGAGAGCGGTTTCACAGGTTGTTCCCCGCTGGGAAACAGACTCGACACATCCCCTGAGGAGTCCGTCCGTGCTGAACCCTGCCCGAAAACAGAAACGTACCCCCAAGCTCGCTCTGACCGTGGCGCTCGCCGGCTTGATGGCAGGCTTCCTCGCCGGCCCGGCAGCCGCCGCCGAAGTGCTCGTCTCGCAAGGGAGAACCGCGACCGCGTCGTCCACCGAGGCGGCCGGCGCCTACCAGGCCCGGGAGGCCGTCGACGGCAACGGCGGCACCCGCTGGGCCAGCGCGTACGCCGCGAGCCAGTGGTTCCAGGTCGACCTCGGCGCCCCGACCGTGGTCAGCCGGATCGCGATCGACTGGGAGGCGGCGTACGCCCGCGCCTTCACCATCCAGTTCTCCACCGACGGCAGCGCCTGGAGCCAGGCCTACGCCACCACCACCGGCACCGGCGGGCAGCAGAGCATCGCCGTCTCCGGGACGGCCCGTCACGTGCGGATCAACCTGACCCAGCGGGCGCTCGAGGCGTACGGCTACTCGTTCTGGGAGTTCCGGGTCTACTCCGGTGGCGCGGCGCCGGCGTCGGGGCTGCTGTCCTACGGCAAGCCGGCCCAGGCCTCCAGCTGGCAGAACGACGTGAACTGCAACCCGTGCAGCCCGGACAAGGCGTTCGACAGCGACCCGGCGAGCCGCTGGGCGACCAGCTCCACGACCGGCTGGGTGGACCCGGGCTGGATCTCGGTGGACCTGGGCGCGACCGCGCAGATCAGCCAGGTGGTGCTGCAGTGGGATCCGGCGTACGCCCGCGCGTACCAGATCCAGGTGTCGCCGGACAACGCGAACTGGACGACCGTCTACAGCACCACCAGCGGCGACGGTCTCAAGGACGTCCTGAACGTCACCGGCTCCGGCCGGTACGTGCGGCTGTACGGCACCGCGCGCAGCGGCCCCTACGGATACTCGTTGTGGGAGTTCAGTGTCTACGGAACCGGAGGAAACCCCGTGACCCCACCGAACCGGCCCGCCGATCCGAGTTTCCCGGCCACCCGCCTGGTCTTCGCCGACGAGTTCGACGGCCCGTCCGGCGGCAAGCCGGACGCCGCCAAGTGGACGATGGACCCGGGCGTGCCGCAGAACGGCGAGATCCAGTACTACACCCCGAACAGTGAGAACGCGTCCCTCAACGGCGCCGGGCAGCTCGTGATCGAGGCCCGCCGGCAGGACTACCAGGGCCGGCAGTACACCTCGCACCGGATGAACACCAGCGGCAAGTTCCACGTCCAGTACGGCCGGATCGAGGCCCGGATCAAGGTGCCGAAGGGCAACGGGCTGTGGCCGGCGTTCTGGATGATGGGCGAGGACTTCCTGCAGGGGCGGCCCTGGCCGTACAACGGCGAGATCGACATCATGGAGGTCCTCGGCCGCAACACCGGCGAGGCGTACTCGACGCTGCACGCCCCGGCCTACAACGGCGCCGGCGGGTACGGCCAGAAGTACACCACCCCGGACCTGTCCCAGGACTTCCACGTGTACGCCGCCGAATGGGACAGCCGGGGCATCCGCTTCTTCCTCGACGGCAGGCAGGTCTTCGACGCCGCCAAGGAGACGGTGGAGAACACCCGCGGCCCGTGGATCTTCGACCACAAGTTCTATCTGATCCTCAACCTGGCCGTCGGCGGCGACTTCCCCGGCCCGATCGACGCCACCACCCCGTTCCCCAGCCGGATGCTCGTCGACTACGTCCGGGTCTATCAATAGCCGTGACAGATCAGGGCGCGGGCGTACACCGGATCGTCCAGATCGAACGCCGCGGTGATGCCCGGATATTCGGCAGCCAGTAGTTCCGGCGGTTCGCGCTTCGGATCACGTAGCCAGGCGCGGACCGCCGCCACCGCCTCCGCCGGGGCGAGGCCGTCGTCGACCAGCGCGGTGTGCAGCATCCAGTAGAGAAGTGAGGCCACCCGATCGGGGACGGCCTCGGTGAACCCGATCACCGCCGTGAACCCGCGGGTCAGCAACACGCCGGCCAGCGCGTTCACGGCGTTCGGTCCGGGCGGCAGGATCGCGACGCCACCCGTCACCGCGGCGGTTCCGGCGAGGGTGAGGATCTCGGGGCCGGCCAGTTCCAGGGCGCCGTCAGCGGTGACACCGCAACCCAGGTGCAGCATCGAGGCGTCCAGGTGGGCCTCGACCTCGGCCGGGGTGCCGTCGCCGTCGTTCAGTTCGATCGTCCGGCCGAGACCGGTGGACTTGGGATAGAAGGCGCGGCGCAGGCGCAGCGCGTCCATCGTGGCGGCGTCGCGGTCCCCGCGCGGGTTCGCGACGAACACGGCGGCCTCGGTGATCGGGCGGCGGCCCCGGCGGATCAGGGTGAGCAGTTCGGCGGCGGTGCTGACGTACGACACGGTGGCGTCCCCGCCGATCGGGACGGTCGCGGCGACCCGGCCGGTCCAGCGGGTGCCGTCGGGCACCGGCTCCAGGCGGCCGGTGGCGGCGTCCAGTGCCAGCGGACCGAAGGCGAGAGCGCCGATCCCGGCATCCCGCATCGCGGCCGTGACCTCGGCGAACATCGGCTCGAGACGGGGCGGGCGGGGGAGTTCGGCGGCGATGCGGACGGCTGCCCGTACGCCATCGGGGGTCAAGCTCGGAAGACCGGGCGCAGCCCGGTCGAAGGATCGCGCCGCGACCTGGAGATCGTCCGGGACGTCCGGCCAGGCGTCGTCCTCCGCCTGGTGGCGGGCGATCAGGGCGGCGGCCAGGGCCAGATGGTCGGTGGGGAGCGCGCCGGGGGCGTCGGCGATCGCGGCGGTGAGGGCGACATGGTCGTCGACGGCCGCCGGGTCCCGGGCCGTGAGCAGGGTGTCCAGGTCGGCGCCGAGCAGGGCGCGGAGTTCGGCGGCGGGCGTCGCCGGGATCGGCACGGGCCGTCGGCGGGGGAGCGGGCCATTCTCGGGCACGGGTCCGTCGACCACCGCCACCCGCCCGGGATCGTAGGCCACGTCCGGTTCGGCCCGTTCCGCGAAACCGGAGAACGCTGACATGTCCGGCATCGGCGGTGGGGGCATGCCACTGCCGCCCATCTGCTGCTGGAACGACTGCGCCGCCGCGAGGGCCTGGCCCAGCTTGCTGAAGTCCATGCCGCCCGGCCCGCCGAGCATGCCCCGCAACGCCTCACCGACGGTGGCCAGCGTCCGCGCCGACGCCGTCAGCTCCGCACTGACCCGCGGGCCGTCCGCGACCTGCCGGAACAGCGCGATCGCCCGATCCGCGTCCCGCACGTCGGCCGGCTGACCCCCGCCGGTCATCATCCGCATCATCGCGTCCGGCGACTTCATCCCGGCGGTCAGCCCGGCCAGGAGCAGCTGCCCCAGGACCAGTTTCGAGCCGCCGGCCTGCACCGGCGCCTGATGGGGGAACCGCAGCGACTCGTCGAGCAGGTGCATCCCGGTGGTCCGGTCCTGCGCGGTCCCGCCGTGCGCCAGGTGCCGGATCCCGTACAGCCAGCCGAGCTGCCCGGCGACGTGCCCGCGCAGCGCCTCCCCGGGCTCGATGCGCTGGTACGCCTGCTCCAGCACGGTGATCGCCTGATCCAGGTGCGGCCGCGCGCCCGCCGAACCCGGCCCGGCCCGCAGGTAACGGTTGGTGAGATCGGCGCCCCGCTCGACCATCGACCGCAGGTCCTCGTTCTCCGGCATGATGCGATCTCCCCTCACTGTCCGCCGTGGATGAACGCGGCCCACGCCGCCACCTCGCCGAGACCGGCCCCGGCCAGCCGGTCGCGCAGGGCGTCCGGCATGTCCGGTGGGATCTCCCGGTCCGGGTTCAGCATCCACAGTTGCGCGTCCCGCAGCGCCGCCCACGCCGGGCGGCCCGCCACCCGCAGACCGCGGTGCACCATGAACATCAGCGCCGAGGTGGCGCTGTCCGGCACGTTCCACTGGCTCGACAGCACGGTGCGCGCGCCGCCGGCCAGGAACGCGGTGCCGAGGCTGTACGCCTCGTCGAACCCGCTGAGCGACAACCCGGTCCGGCAGGCGGCCAGCACCACCAGGCCCACGTGCCGGCCCGGCGCCGCGCCGAGCAGCGCGACCAGCTCGTCCGCGGTCAGCCTGCCGTCGTCGTCGTGGCCGGCGGCGAGCTGCAGATAGGCGGTGGGCCGGTCACCGCCGGACCGCACCAGACCGTGGCAGGCCAGGTGCAGCACCCCGCCGGCGGCCGGGGCGGGCGTGGTCAGCCAGGCGCGGACCTCGCCGGTGGTGCCCCGGCCGGACCGGCTCGGCGAACCGTCCGGCCGGCGGCCCAGGTAGCGGGCGCCGGGATAGAACATCTGCCGGATCGCGTACGCCTCGATCCGTGCCGCCGGCAGGGCCCGCGCCGAGGAGCCGGGGGTGTCCGGGTCGCCGACGATCAGCCCGGTCGCGGTGTGCGGCACCGCGGGCAGCGTGGCCGATCGCACCAGCATCCGCGCCGAGGCGGCCTGCGAGACGGCGATCAGCTCGACGGCGTACCTGCCGTCGGCCCGGCGGGCGGCCTGCCACGGAATGCGCGACAGCTCGCCCATCGGGATCAGCACGATCCGCGGCGGCCTGCCGTCCGGGACGGTCAGCCGCGGCAGATACGTCTCGACGAGCGGCCGCATCGCGGAGTCCCAGGCCCACCGGCCGACCTCCGCCAGGCGCGCCGTGAGCTCCGCCGCGGTGGCCGGCTCCTCCTCCTCGGCGGCGTCCATGTCCCGCTTCTCCAGCGCGGTCAGGTACTCGCCGACGTTCGGCACGTCGCCCAGGGTGAGACCCGTCAACGCGAGGAAGCTCGGTGGCCCGGACGCCGGGGCGATGACGGCGTGGCCGGGGCGGACCTTCTCTCCCGGTACGAGGTACACCAGCGCATCCGCGTCCAGGTAGGTCAGCGCCTGCTGGATCTCCGCGAAGCCGGGCGGGTCCAGCAGCGCGGCCGTCGTGCCGTGCTCGGACAGCACGTTCATGACGTCCCGGCGCAGGCCGGCCGAGAGCGCCGCCGGGTCGCCACCGGCCGCCGCCACCCGCCAGCGTTCGGCCGGTCCGGCCGCGCCCGCCTCGATCAGCCGCTCGGTCAGCGACCCGGTCACCGTGGCCGCGAACAGGGCCAGTCCCCGGCCGGAGTCCAGCGCCGTGATCGCGGCGGCCGGGTCGCCGGCGGCCAGGCACTGCCGGGCCACGTCGATGGCCTCGTCCCCGGCGGTGCGGACAGCGGCGGTCGCGGACGCCAGGTCCGGCTGGACGAGCACCTGCCAGACCGTGCCGCGCAGACCGTCGAGGGCGGCGAGGTGGGCGTCCGGACGCTCGCCGATGAGCCGCCCGATCTGCCCGTGCATCTCGTTGATGATCTGCCACTGCGGGTGCTGCGGCCCGCCGGCCCGCGTCCGGGCCTCGTCGAGGAGTGTCTCCGCCTCCCGCAGATCCTCGCCGGTGCCCGCGTTCTCGTGGCGGCGCAGCAGCGCGGTGGCCAGCACGCCCAGGAAGAAGACCCGCTGCGGATGGTCCGGCCCGGCGAACGCCAGGGCCTGCCGCATGTGATCGATGCCGAGCGCGATGCGGCCGGGGTCGTCCTCCCGGCCGGCCCGCAGCGCGGCCATACCGGCCTGGCTGTGCAGCAGCGCCCGGTCGGCGTCGGCGAGGCCGGGCCGCCCGGCGTGGACGGCGAACGCGTCGAGCTGCTCGTCGGTCGGCCGGGGCGCATCGTCCCGAAGCAGGCCGGCGAAGGCGTCCAGGGAGGGGGAGACCTCGTCGAACGCCGCCCGCACCGGCCCGTCCTGCGGCAGCTTGGCGAGGGTCTCCCGGATGGTGCCCGGGTCGTAGTCGTGGTCGGCGAGCATCCCGGTCATCCGGGTGATCACCTCGGCCTCGGGGAGCCCGGCGACCTCCGGCGGCAACTCCGACAGGAACCCGGCGACCTCGGTGGGCATCCGGGCCATCGCGCCGGGGTCGCCGTCCTGCACCGCGGTGGCGAACCGCAGCGCCATCCGCCCGGAGGCGAACAGCGGCAGCAGGCCGGGGTCGGCGGCGTTCTCCGCGGCCAGCTTCTCCAGGATCTCCAGGTTCGCGCGCGGATCGGCGGGGTCCTGAACCAGCAGCAGGACCTCCGCGGCGGTACGGGTCCGCCGCCACGCGGGAGTGTCCGGCGGATCGGTGTCGGCCGCCGCGAGCAGGGCCGGAAGCGCCCGCGCCCGGTGGGCTCCCGGCATCGTCCCGGCCCGGAAGATCCGCTCCACCAGGCCGGCGGCGAGCCGGGCCCGGCCGGGCGCGGACTCCGGGAGCCGGGTGAAGGCGCCGAGCGCCGCGTCGAGGTCCCCGTGGCCGGCCACCGCGTTCGCGATCACGTCGTCCTGGTCGCTCACCGGTCCTCCATCCGTACGTCGCATCCCTCGTCCCTTACTGACGGACCGTCCGTCAGAGAGGAACAGCGACCAGGGAGGAACCATGATCGATCCGGAGGCCGGCCGGTGAGCGCCGTGTACGCCCTGCTGGTGGGGGTGGACCGGTACGCGGCCCCGAACACGCTGGTGCCCGACCTGCGTGGCTGCGGCAACGACGTGACCGGTGTGCTCGCCATGCTGCGGGCCACGGTCCGGCCGGGCACCGTCCTGGATCCGCTGGTGCTGCGCGACGAGCAGGCGACACTGTCGAGGGTGGTGGCCGGGTTGCGTACCCACCTGGCCCAGGCCGGGCCGGACGACACCGCTCTGTTCTGGTTCAGCGGGCACGGGTCGCAGGCGAAGGCGCCGGACGACGCGTGGGTGGTGGAGGGCACCGGGATGGTCCAGACCCTGGTGTGCCACGACAGCCGTGTGGCGGGCGTCCCCGATCTGTGGGACAAGGAGCTGTCGGTGCTGCTGGACATCGTGGCCGCCCGTGCCGGGCACGTCGCGGTCGTGCTGGACTCGTGCCACTCCGACAGCGGAACCCGGGTGATCGGCTCCCGGGCACGCGCGGTGCCGCCCGGCCCGGACCGCGCCACCCGGACCCTGTCCGCCGCTGCCCCGGCGGCGCCCGAGCACGTGGCGCTGGCCGCGTGCCGCCGCGACCAGAAGGCCGAGGAACGGGACTTCGACGGCACCCATCACGGCCTTTTCACCTGGACCCTGCTGCGGGCGCTGCGCCGCCTCGGCCCCTCGGCGACCTATGCCGAACTGCTCGCCGCGGCCCGCAGCGACGTGGCCCGGCAGGGAGCGTTCCGGCAGGTGCCGCAGCTCTACCCGGCGACGTCCGAGCTGGCCGGCATGCGGTTCCTGCGGGGTGAGGCCGGCACGGCGGGCACCGGCGTCGTGATGTCGTGCGAGAGCCACGGCTGGCAGATCGACGCGGGCCGGGCCCACGGGCTGCCGCCCGATCCGGACGGGCTGCGGTACGGCGTCCTCGGCACCGGATGGGAGGTCCGGATCGACGAGGTGGAGCCGGAACGGAGCCTGGTGACGCCCCTTCCCGGCTGGCAACCGGACCCGGATCGGCAGTACCCGATGGTGATCACGGCCCGGCCGGGACCGATGGCCACGGTCGCCGGCGCCGACGTCTCCGGGTCACCCCTGCTGCGGGCGGCTGAGGCGGGCGAACCGGTCACTTTGACGGTCACCGCCGCCGGACCCGGTCGTGCCCACGTCACCGACCGGCAGGGCCGCACCGTCGAGGTGGACGCCGCACCCGGACAGATGACGGCGACGCTGGAACACATGGCCCGGTGGCTGTGGCTGCGCGACCATCTCGACAACGACGGCTCACGGCTGGGCGAGCCGATCCGGGTCGAGATCCTGCCGGCCTCCCCGGGCCAGTCGGTCACGACGGCGGGCGGCGGCTCGTACCAGATCGAATACACCCGGGACGGCACCGGCTGGACCGCTCCGGAGATCCTGATGAACCTGCACAACACCGCCGGGCGGCAACTGTACGTCGCGGTGCTGGATCTCGCCCCCAGCTTCGCCGTGCACGCGAGACTGTTCCCGCCGGCCCCGATCGGGGCGGGCCGTACGGTCGCGGCGATGCGGGGCCGGCGCATCCGGGTCTCGCTGCCGGCCGGCCAGCCGATCGAGCCCGGCCAGTCGGCCGGCGACTGGCTGCTGGTGGTGGCGTCGGAACGGCAGTTCGCCGCCGACCCGTACCTGCTGCCCCGGCTGGGCGTCGCCTCCCGCGAGGTGCGTGACATGGACGCGGCGGGCCCACCGGCGCCCGGGAGCGACTGGACGGTCCAGCGGCTGGAACTGCGCACCGTGGTGCCGGATGAGGCAGACTGTCCCGATGATCATCTCCCGCGGTGACCGGCCACGACGATGACGCTGACCGACCGGCAACGCCAGGACCTGCACCGCCTGCTCACCGCCGAGTTGCGCGCCGCCCTCGCCGACCGGGAGACCACTGCCGAAGCGCCGGCCGCCGAGGAGCTCGCCGCGCGGCGGGCGGCGCTCACCGCCGACGGCCTGCCGAAAGGTGACACCGGCTTCCCGGCGTAGATCGGAATCCCGCCCCCGGCAGCGCCGCACGCTGCTGCGATGGCTGAGTCAGGGGCGGTTGCCGACGATCGACAGGACCGTGGCGACGATGCGGTTCATGGTGGTCATGTCGGTCAGGGCGCCCGCCACCTCGCCGAGCGGGTCGGCCACCGAGTGCGGCGCCTGGTCGAGGGTGGGGGCGACAGCGCCGCCGAACACCGTACGGATCACGTCGGCGACGATCGTCTCCGCCCGCTCGCCACGGCTCAGGCGGGCCTCGATGGCCTCCACCGCGTCGGCGGCGAGACGCAGCAGCTCGGTCTCGGCCCGGTCGCCGGCGTCGCTGAGCGCCAGCGGGGTGACGGTCTCCCCGGCGTCCAGCGGCGCCCTCGCGACCGGTGGCTGCTTGGCGCCGAGAGGCCGTTCCACATAGGCCTCGTACCACTCGGGGCGGCGGCGCATCACCGCCAGCACGGTGTCGACGTCACGGGCGGTCACCGCCGGGGTGCTGCCGGACCAGTCGCCGGTGGCGGTGGCCCGGTGCTGGGACCACACCTCCAGCGGCCACACCCCGGCGCCCGCGGTGACACGGACGCCGACCCAGGTGAGGATCTCCAGAGCCAGCGCGGTCAGCCAGCTGTCGTTGCCGAGCCCGGCGGCGACCCAGCCGGGCAGCCGGGGCCGTTGCAGCGCCCCGCGCGCCCCGCGGCGGCGCCGGTGCCCGTCCACGGTGGCGGCGACGAGCCGCCGGGTGATCCACGCCTCGAGCTGGTGCACGGGCTGGCGGGCGTGCGCGAGGAGATCGCCGACGACCGACTCGACGTCGTCGTGGAACCGGTCCAGGCATTCGTCGGTCAGGTGCGACACCCCGGACGCGCAGGTGGTGTGCCCGCGCAGCTGCTCGAAACGGCGGGTGATCCGCGCGTACACCAGGGGCCACACCACGTCGTACGCCGCGCCGGTCAGCTCGGCGCGTTCGGCGGGGCTCGCGGCGGCTGCCGTCGCGGCCAGCGTGCCGTTGCCGGCAAGCTCCCGGAGCCGCTGCACCCGGTCGGGCCGCTGCCGTTGCCGGGGCGGAGCCGGGAGCAGGGGCGCGGCGTTGAGCCGGCTGCCGCCACCCGCGGGCGGGCCGTTGGGAGTGCTCTGCCGGCCCCGAACCGGTGCTGCGGCCAGTCGCTGGGACGGCCTGTTCGCGACGCCCACCTGCGCTCCTTCTCTGCCGGAAGCGATGTGACCGGCCCGTCCATCGCGACGGCCGGTCACCCCGGACAGCATGGCCCAACCACGCCGGGTGCGTCCGCCGCCACTCGCGGTTGCACCGGTTCGGACGTCCATTTCGTACTTTCAGACAGTCCTCGGCCGGATGATCGTCGATCAGCCCTTCAGCGCGCTCACAGCTGTCCGTCAGATACGCGCGTCCCTGTCCACCGTCCCCGGGTGTGTGCACATTGAGCGGAGAAGTAGGAGTCGTGTTCCTCGCGCCGGCGATCGTCGGCGTGGGCCTGGTGGCCGGCGCCGGTTTCCTCGCCGCCCGGGGTGTCGGGATGCTGGCCGGCGCGGCGGGTGACCGGCTCGCGGCCCGGCAGACCCGCGGCTGGGCGGTCGCCGACCGGGTGGCCCGGATCGTCGCCGACCACCGGCTGCTGCACGACCAGATCCAGCGCGGACAGGCCCAGTTCGGCGCCATGATCTCGGCCGGGCCGCCGCTCGGCGAGGTGCCCGGCGCCGCCCTCGACCTCGGCAGGGGCGAGCAGTGGGCGGAGCGGGCGGAGGCGATGCTGGCCGCCGCCGAGAGCCGGTTCCGCACCGAGATGGCCGCCGCCCGGACCCGCTGGGTGATGGACGAGGTGGCCGCCGCGCTGGACCGGCTGCCGAAGCCCGCGCCGGTGCCGGGACGTCCGCAGGCCGCCGCCGCGGTTCCGGCGCCGAGCGCCCGGGTCGCCGAGTCGCTGCAGCGGGTGCTCGGCCGGATGGACGGGGGAGTGCCGCCAGGCCAGGCGAGGATCCTGCAGAAACGGGCCGCGGACGCGCTGACCGCCGCGTCCGAGGCGGCCCGGCTGCGGCTCCTGGACGACCTGCGGTACTCGGTGGACCAGGCCAACGAGCAGGTCCGCCGCCGGCAGTCGGCGCTGCGGGAGCTGGCGGCACGGCTGGCCGGGTACACCGGGCCGGCCGTGGACACCGCGCTCGCCGCGATCAGCGCCGCCGGCGCCGACCCGGATCCGGACCTGCCCGCGCTGTCGCTGCTGGTCGACGCCGCGGTCGCGGCGACGCTGGCGCCGATGGTGCGCGACTACACCCGGCAGGCGCTGCGCGAGTCCCTGGAGGAGATCGGCTGCACGGTCGAGGAGGACTTCGACACCGCGCTGGGCCGTAACGGCCTCGCCCACCTGCGCCGGGAGGGCTGGGAGGACCTGGCGGTACGGGTCCGTAGCCGCGGCGAGGAGAACGCCTACTACTTCAACATGGTCGCCCCGGCCGGCGCGGTCGCCGACGACGTCGCCGCGATCGAGCACCAGTGGTGTTCGGCGGTCGACAAGCTGCTGCCGGCGCTGGAGGCGCACGGCCTGCAGGTGACCACCACCCATCGCAGCGAGGAGGGCGACCCGCAGGTGCAGAACGTCGATCCGGCCCGGTTCCCGTTCGACCGCGGTCGCCGTGACGACCGCCGCCGTGACCAGGACCGGCGCCGGGAGAGGGAGCTGCCCCGATGAGCGACGGATACCCGGCGTGGTTGCGGGAGGTGCGCACCGCGCTGTCGATCAATTCGCAGGTGGTGCTGTACGGCAACGTCCGTGACGTGTTCCTGCTGCCCGCCGCGCACGGCTGGGAGCCCTGCGACCTGCAGACCGGGCTGCACCGGGTGCTCGCCGACGAGGGCTACCCGCATCTGGTGGTCGCCGACGCGGTGGCCGGGCTCGGGGTGCTGCCGCCGGACCCGGTGACCGCGAAGGCCGCCGCCGAGGTGGTGCAGCGCGACAACAAACCGGCGTGGGGGCCGTGGAAGGACAAGGAGGGGCCGCTCGGGCCGCTGTCGGAGGTGATCGAGCGGGTCACCGGGGCGGACAACGAGCGCAGCGCCGTGCTGATCGACTTCGCGTCCCGGCTGATCCTCGACCCGGGGCGCCTCGATCCGGCGGAGCACGCGTTCTTCGCCCGGTGTGACCGGTTGTCGCGCGTCGCGTACCCCAAGCCCGCCGGAGGCGATTTCCGCCCGCTCTACAACCCGGTGATCTGGGCGGTTAACAACGAGCGGGACCTGCCGATCTGGCTGACCGCCGGCAACGACGACATCCGCAAGATCGCGGTGCCGCTGCCCGAGTTCGGGGTACGGGAGACCGCCGCCCGCTGGCTCGCCAACGCCCTCGCCGGGTACCGGGAGGCGAACGAGGAGGAGCAGCGGTCCCTGGAACGGCGGCTGGCCGAGCAGACGCAAGGTATGACGTTGCGCAGCATGATGGCGATCGCCCGGCTCGCCGCCCGGATGCGTACCCCGATCGCCGACATCGACGAGGCGGTCCGCTGCTACCGGGTCGGGGTGCACGACAACCCGTGGCGGGCCTCCCACCTGCGCGGTCGCATGCAGACCGCGGCCGAGCTGATCTCCTCGCGGGTCAAGGGCCAGCGGGAGGCCATCCAGCGGTCGGTGGACATCCTGGTCCGTGCGGTGCTCGGGCTGTCCGGGGCGCACGCCGGCGGGAACGTGTCCCGCCCGCGCGGCGTGCTGTTCTTCGCCGGCCCGACCGGTGTCGGCAAGACCGAGCTGGCGAAGGAGCTGACCCAGCAGATCTTCGGCGACGCCCGCGCCTACACCCGGTTCGACATGAGCGAGTTCTCCGCCGAGCACTCCGCGGACCGGCTGATCGGCGCCCCGCCCGGTTACGTCGGCCACGACGCGGGCGGCGAGCTGACCAACGCGGTCCGGCAGCGGCCGTTCAGCCTGCTGCTGTTCGACGAGATCGAGAAGGCGAACCCGCGGATCCTGGACAAGTTCCTGCAGATCCTCGACGACGGCAGGCTCACCGACGCCAGCGGCTCCACCGTGTACTTCTCCGAGACCGTCCTGGTCTTCACCTCCAACCTGGGCGTGACCGCCGAGGAGTACAAGATCCAGAAGCAGGCGGATCCGCTGCACGCCCCGTTCACCCGCGAGGAGCTGGAGAAACGGGTCACCGAGGCGGTCAAGCACCACTTCGAGACCGTCCTCAACCGGCCCGAGCTGCTGAACCGGCTCGGCGACAACATCGTGGTGTTCAACTTCATCGACGCCGGCACCGCCACCGAGATCTTCGACGTGCTGGTCACCCACGTCCGCGAGCGGCTGCGCGCCGAACACGGCGTCGATCTGAAGCTCAGCGACGACGTCCGCCGTCAGTTGCTCGACGGCGCCACCGCCAACCTGGGCATGGGCGGCCGCGGCATCGGCTCGCACCTGGAGAGCGCCCTGGTCAACCCCCTCGCCCGGGAGCTGTTCCGGCGCGAGGACCTGGCCGGGCGGACGGTCACCGTCAGCGAGCTGCGGCACGCCGACGGCATCTGGCAGGTGAGCCTGGCATGAGGATCAGGATCAACCGGGTGCACTATCCGGTGGTCGTGCTGGGTCACGGCAGACGCGCCGGGATCTGGACCCAGGGCTGCGGCATCGGGTGTACGGGCTGCGTGTCCCGGGACACCTGGGCCCCCGACCCGGCCACCGAGGTCGACGTCACGGCGGTCGCGGACTGGTGCGCCGGCCTGCCCGGTGACGTGGACGGGATCACGATCAGCGGCGGCGAGCCGTTCGACCAGCCGGAGGCGCTGCTCGTCCTGCTGGAAGCCCTGCACGTGTGGCGTGCCGGCCGTTCCCGCCCGGTGGACCTGCTCGCCTACAGCGGGCGGAGCCTCACCGTGCTGCGGGCGCGGTTCGAAGCGCAACTGGCCCTGCTGGACGCGGTGATCCCGGGCCGGTTCCTCGCCGATCAGGCGCCGGGCCTGCGCTGGCGCGGGTCGGCCAACCAGGATCTGGTGCCGCTCAGTCCGCTCGGGCACGAACGCTACGACGCCGAGGTGGACCGGCCGGCCGGGACGACCCGCATCCAGGTCGGCACCGACGGCGACCGGATCTACCACATCGGCGTGCCCGCGCCGGGCGACCTCGAAGCCCTCGAAGCGGCGATGGCCCGGCGCGGGCTCGCGTACGAGGAGGCGTCATGGCGCAGTTGATGATGTGCCCCAGCTGCAAGAGCGACATCGCGCCGGGCGAGCAGTACTGCCGGAACCTCTGTTTCGTCACCCCGGTCCCGAAACCGTCGGCGGACGAGGCCACCGCGCCGCTCCAGGAGCCGGCGCCGGCTCCGGCCGCTCAGGGGCCCACCTGCGGCGATCCGGACTGCCCGCACGGTGGCCGGGCGCCCGCTGCCGGTTGCCGTGCCTGCGGCCTGGCCGCTTCTCCGTCCGCCGCTTCTTCGTCCGCCGTCGGTGGAGCGACGACGTTGCGGTTCGCGTGGGGCACGATCCCGGTGCCCGCCGGCGCGCCGCTCCTCGTCGGGCGGGAGAACTCCCCGATCGCCGGGCGGCTGCAGAACCACTCCAACATCTCGCGCAAGCACGCCGAGTTCCGGACCACCGGCGACGCGCTGACCGTCGAGGACCTCGACTCCACGAACGGGACCTTCGTCAACGGCCACCGCCTGGAGCCACGGCGGGCCACCCCGTTGCGGGCCGGGGACCGGGTCCGGTTCGCCGCCGATGTGGAAGCCACCGTGACAGGGGAGCCAGCGTGACGAACATCGACGTGGTCGCCGTGACCCACCGCGGCCGGCAGCGCGACCACAACCAGGACACCGTCGCCGTCGCCGGTTTCCAGTCCGGCGTCCTGGAAGGGCAGCCGGTCCGGTTCGCCATCGACCCGGTCCGGCCGGTGACCTGCCTGGTCGCCGACGGTCTCGGCGGCCTGGCCGAGGGCGCCCGGGCCAGCCGGGTCGCCGCCGCGACGATCACCGACGCGGCGCCGTTCCTGCACGACCAGGACGCCGTGGTGCGGGCCGTCCAGCAGGCCAACGACGCGGTGTACGCCGAGATGGCGCACATTCCGGCCTGGTCCGGGATGGGCTCCACGGTGGTCCTGCTGGTGCTCGCCGGCGACCGGGCGATCTGCGCCAACGTCGGCGACAGCCGCTGCTTCCTGCTGCGGGACGCGCACCTGGTGCAGCTCTCCCAGGACGACTCGGTGACCCGGGCCGGGGAGGAGACCATCGCGACGGTGGTCACCCAGGCGCTCGGCGGCAACCCGCGGCCCACCCCGGTGACCCCGCACGTGCTGGAGACCGAGGTCGGGCCCGGGGACCGGTTCCTGCTGTGCAGCGACGGCCTCACCGACGAACTGGACGCCGAGCGCATCGAGGAGGAGCTGGTCAAAGCCTCCGACCCGCGGGCGGCGGTGGCGGCGCTGCTGCGGGCCGCCCTGGACGCGGGCGCCCGCGACAACGTGTCGATCGTCCTGGTCACCGTTCCCGAACCGGCCGAGCAGACCGGTACCGCTCAGGAAGGAAACATCCCGTGACCGAGAACGCCTACCCGGCGCCGGGAACGACCCGCGACACCGCGCCCGGCACGACTCGGGACACCGCCGCGCCGGGAACGACCCGGGACACCGCCGCTCCCGGGACGACCCGTGATCAGGCTCCCGGGACCACCCGGGACGGGGTCGCGCCGGGGCCGCGTACCTCGGGGGAGCGGTTCGTCCGGGTCAACCTGCCGCCGACCCTGCAGCAGAAGTACATCGTCGACCGGGAGCTGGGCGCCGGCGGCGAGGCCGACGTGCTGCTGGCCAACGACCGGGAGACCGGCGAACAGCGGGTGGTCCGGCTGTACCGCCGCCAGGACCTGCCGCTGGACGACGACAAGCTGCGGCGGCTGCTGCTCGCCGACCGGCAGCACCTGATCGCCCTGCTCGACTACGGCCGCGGCGACGGTTACGTGTGGGAGATCCTGGAGTTCGCCAGTGAGGGCTCCCTGGAGGAGCTGCTGCGCCGCACTCCGGCCCCGTGGCCCGCCCCGCAGGTGCTGTCCGTCTTCGATCAGCTGGCGCCGGCGATCGCGTACGCCAACTCGCTCGGCATGGTGCACCGCGACATCAAACCCGGCAACGTGCTGATCCGGTCGATCAACCCCCTGGACATGGTGCTCGCCGACTTCGGGCTCACCAAGTTCATCGCCGCGACCCACCACATCGGCACGAACTCCCGTACCTCCGCCTATGCCCCGCCGGAAGCCATCGGCGGCGGCGTGTCGCGGTCCAGTGACTGGTGGTCGCTGGGCATGGTGCTGCTGGAACTGCTGGTCGGCCGCAGCCCGTTCCAGCGCACCGACGGCACCTGGATGGACGACAGGTTCATCACCAACGAGCTGATCAGCCGCGAGATCGACGTGTCCGAGGTGGCCGACGAGCACTGGCGGCTGCTGCTGCGCGGCCTGCTGACCCGCGCCCCGGACAAGCGGTGGGGCCCGCAGCAGACCGCGATGTGGCGCAACGGCGGCAAACCGCCGGTCGCCGACCCGGAACCGGCCACGGCCACCGGCGCCGGGCCGACCACCCGGGGCAGCAACGCCACGTACGTGTTCGGCGGCCGCGGCTTCAACGACCCGGTTCAGCTCGCCGCCGCCCTGCGCGCCGACTGGGGTGAGGGCCGCCGCCTGCTCGCCGGCCGCAAGCTCAAGACCCCGCAGTACCTGGCGCTCAAGGACTGGATGACCAAGCATCAGCGCACCGAGGCGGTGCAGGCTCTCGACAACGGTGTCGACGAACGCCCGGAACGCGGCCTGATGCAGGTCATCATGGCCCTCGACCCGAACGTGCCGCCGGAGTTCAACGGCCGCCGCCTCGACGGCGAACACCTGCACGCCCTGCTCCGCGACGCGGTCGGCGGTCAGCCCGCGGCCCGGCAGGTGCTCGACCAGGTCTACGAGGACGGCATCCTGACCATCTGCGACGAGGCTCCCGGCTGTACGGGCTACGCCATGCTCGACGACCGCTGGCACCGGTCGGTCGACACCGCGGTGGGCCGCCTGCAGCAGGAGAACGTCGCCGTGCAGGCCGACCACGTCCAGTCGCTGCGCATGCAGTTGCTGGTCACCGCCTACGAGGGGCAGGGCCATCAGTACGCCGAAGCCGCCCGCCAGGCCGCGCAGAACCCGGAGGCCCTGCACCAGCAGTGGTTCCGGAACCTGGCCGGCGAGCAGATCGTCCCGCAGTACCAGGCCGCCCACCACGCCGTACTGATGATGGCCGCCCCCGTCGCCGCGCAGCAGACGATGAACCAGCGTGCCGAGGCCGAACGCCGCCGCATCGCCGCCGAACAGCAGGCCGTCGCGGAGAACCGGGCCAAGATCGACCAGATCAGCGTCCCGGTCGGTGTGGTCTGCGGCATCCTGGCCTGCTGCGTGCCGTTCCTCGGGTTCCTGACCGGGCCGGCCGCCGTCTACTTCGGGGTCCGGGCCCGCCGTACCGCCTACCAGTCCGCGTCGACGTGGGCGATCGGGCTCGGCGGCGTCGGCACGGTGCTGCAGTTCTGCTACCTGATCTCGGCGATCTCCGGCAGCTTCTCCGGTTACTGACCCAGGGCGGCGGAGGCGTCCTCGCGGTAGGTGCGCTGGCCACGGAGGACGATCAGACTGCCGACGATCAAGGGCAACAACACGACTGTGTACGCCCACCGCAGCGACCCGGTCGCGTCGGACGCCACCCCGATCAGCCACGGGCCCAGCGCGCCGCCGAGCGTCACCAGCATCTGCAGCACCGCGAACCCGAGACCGCGCCGATGTGCGGCGACCACATCGGCGTTGGCCGCGGTCAGATTCGCGATCGCCGCCGCGAACCCCACGTTGGCGAGCGTGAAACAGACCGCCTGCGGCACGAGGACCGGCACACTGACCGCCCCGGCCAGGAAGACCGTGCCGAACAGCAGCGACCATCCGCCGATCGCCACCCGCTGCCGGTGCCGCCGGTCGCCGAGCCGGCTGCCGGCCAGAATGCCGGCGACGATGCCGACCAGCCCGGCGCCACCACCGACCGCGGCCGCCGACGCCTCGGGCAGGCCGAACTCGCGGCCGTAGAACGACGGCATCCAGAAGAACAGGCCGCCCAGCCCGAAGAACAGGATGCTCAACCCGATGATCACCGAGCGGAGGGTGCGGATCCGCCACAGCTCCGTCAGCTGGTCCGACATCTTCTGCCCGGCCTGATCGGGAGCTTCGCGTTCCTGCGCGTTCGTGTCGGCGTACCAGCGGGACAGGTTGTCACCGAGCCCACGGACCGGCTCCCGGACCGTCAGCACCAGCAGCGCGATGAGCACGCCGGGGATCGCGACCAGGAAGAACCCGGTCCGCCAGCCGACGGTCTGGGCCAGCGCGCCGCCGGCGATCACCCCGATCGGCAGGCCGGCGAAGTACGCCATCCGCTCGTAGCCGTACGCCCGCGCTCGTCCCGGCCCCGGATAGAGGTCACCGAGCAGACTGGACGACGGCGGGTTGTAGAGCTGGCCGGCCGCCCCGAGCAGCACCCGCACCGCGAACAGCGCCGCGTACGACCCGGCGAGCCCGGTCCCGACGGTGAGCAGCGCCCACACCGCGACGATCGCCGACACCGTCCACGTACGTTTCCCGGTGTCCGCGAGCTTCCCCGCCGGCAACAGCAGCACGATCGCCGCGATCGCCCCCGCCGTGGCGATCGCCCCACCCTGGGCATCGCTGAACCCGAACTCTTTCTGAATCGTCGGCAGCGCCCCCGCGAGCAGGTTGTACTCCACCCGATCGATCGCCGCGACCAGCGCCACACAGACCGCCGGCCACCACCCGAACGGCGCCCCCGACCCTCTCTTCACCGTGACAGGCGGCCGCCCCGGGTAGGCCGTCACTTCCCTGACCTGCTCGGACTCCACGATCGCCATGGGCGGAACCCTACCGATGGAAACAGTGTTCCGCCAGAGGACACATCTCCGTCGCGGCGCCGTATCGATGACAGAATCTTTCGCGTGATACCACCTCACTGCGCTCAGTGCGGCGCCACCTTCCTCCGGCATGACCCGGACATCGACGCATTCATCCTCGTCGAATACGGCGGCCCGCACGAGATGCCCGACGGCTGGGTCGGCCACCCACCCGGCACGGTCTGGTACTGCAGCCGGCATTCCCCTCTTCAGCCCGGCATGCCGTCCCCCGACCCGAACGCCGAAATACATACGGTGGTGAAGGTCCGCCCCGAGCCACCCGCATCGCCGATGCCGCCACCGCCACCCGCGTCGATGCCGCCCCCGCCACCGCCGCCCGCACCGATTCCGCCGCCCACGCCATCCACCGCGCCGATTTCGCCGCCCGCCGTCCCCGCCGCGCCTGCCATACCGGTGTCGCCGTCTGCCGCGCCGGTTCCGCGTCCGTGGCCTGCTGCGCCGTTGCCGCCTCCGCCGCCGGCCACCGAGCCTCCGGCGAAGCGCCGCCCTTGGTGGAAGCTTTTCTGATCGCCAACGCATCACCAGCCATCACCTGGCCGCCATCCCGACGCAACAGTTCGCCGAGTTGATAGGCCGATCCGCTTCCCTGATGCGACGGCAAAACCGACCCGGCGGCCCAAGAACCAGGCTGCCAATGCTTCGCGCCCACCGATGCCATGATTTGGCGAAAGGCTCAGAACACACCTCGACCGGAATTCCCGTCACCACCGCACGGCGACCCTCACGAACTCGGCCATTCCGTGTAGCCCTAAGAGCCGCCGCAACCACAATCCTGCAACGACCACCCTCATCCAATAAATTCCAACCGTGAGCCGCCGCGAGCCGCCAAGATATCGACCACCGAAAACGCATCCACTGCCGTATTCTCCGGTGTGAGGCAGCCTTCATCCTCAACTGTGTCGGTGCAGCACCCGTCGCCCGCGGCCCGACGATCACGGACCGCTGAGCCGCCGACGGCAGTCGCCCCTTCGGCCGCCTGACTTGCGGGACCCCTGACCCCGCCGGACGTGTCACGCTCGGCCGAGTCGGATCTGCTGGCCTGCGCTCCACCGGACCTGTCGCCCTTGGCTGAGCCGGATCCGCCGCCTCTCGCCCTGCCGGCCCTGTCACCCCTGGCCCCATCGGATCTGCCGCTCTGTGCTCCACTGGATCTGTCACCTGTGGTTCTGCCGGATCTGCCGCCCGAGGCCCCTCCGGATCTGCCGTTCCTGACTTCGGCAGTTCCGCCGTCCGCGCCACGGATCTTGTCGCGGCCGTGGACTGTGGCGACGTTTCCGCTGTTCCGATGCCTACGGTCACTCTTGGTTCAGCCGCGGTGAGCCTGTTCGACGTCGGCGGCCGGGTCTCCTCCCGGGACGTCTCCACCACCGATGACACCGTTGGAGGCGGCTGTGATCCTCGAGGCGACACCGGTGAGCATGCCGGCTGCGAAGCTGACTTCGGCCACGGTGCCGACGCCGTGCTCGTCGGCGGTGAGGCGCGAGCCTTCAATCGTTCCTGGGCGGCCGCAACGGTTGCCGCCAGTGGTGAAACGACACCGCTCTCCCGTAGCCGCCTGAGCTTCTCAGCATGTCTCTGCCGTAGACCCCGATCGCGACGTATCTTGTGCTGCCGCCGAAACTCGTCTCGATCCGGATCATAATTCCGTGCCTTTGTCGGATCCCGCATCGTCGCAGTCTGCGCCCGGCTGAACAATGAAATCTGCCCCATGTCAATATTGTCCCCGATCCCGGACAAGAACGGTAAGAAGTCGATCATGCCAAATCGATTGCCGCATCCGACCGAGCAGACGATCCGGCCGAAATAATTGGGTAGACGGTAGGGGGGCCAGATCAACTGCTATCGGACCGGCGACAGAGCTGGGCACGCACGGCTGTCCAAGGTGATGGAGGGAAATCGGTCTCACCGCACCGTGGTGAGGCTCGCGGCTACGGAGATCTTTCCCGCCACGGAACTGCCTGGCGCGGCGATGGCCGTCGTCCGACCGGCGACCGCCCTCAACGGCGATCATCGCCACGGCACGATGCCGGGCACGGCATGGGCACCGGCGCGGGCGTGGCGTGGCACCGGCATGAGCCCGGCGCTGGCACCGGGCCCGGCGTGGGCGTGGCGACGACTCGGGCGCGGGCGCATCACCGCCGGTGCGGCACCCATACGGTCCGGCGGCTGCCTGATCGTCGGCGGCTGGTCAGGCGGCCTTGTCGAGACGCCCGCGCTGATCGCTGCTGAGGATCAGCCGGTCCGCCTGCAGTGCCTCGTCCAGCTGTGCCGGAGTGCTCACCCCGACGATCGGGGTGACTGCCGGGTCGCCGGTCGCCATCCAGGCCAGCACGACCTGGTTGCGGCTCGCGCCCAGCTCGTCGGCCACCTGCGCCAGTACGGCGAGGCGACGGTCCGTTCCCGGATGGTCGTACGCCTCGGGCAGCGGCCGGTCCGCGCGGGTGTACGCGCCGTTGATCAGTGGCGTGTACGCCCACATCGCGAGGCCGGGTTCGGACCGGGCGAAGTCCAGGGCCTCCGGCGTCAGGAGCCGGTGGCCCTGGTCGGGGAGTTCGGCGCCGGGGCGGGGTTCCACGTACGACCACCGCAGTTGCAGTGCCGTGTATCCCTCGACCCCCTGCTCCGAGGCCAGCCGCCGTGCCCGCTCGACACGCCAGACCGCGTGGTTGGACGCGCCGAGCCGGGCCACCAGCCCGTCCCGCACCAGCTCGCCGAACGCGGCGACGGTCTCTTCCAGTGGGACCGTCCGATCCTCGCCGTGTGCCCAGTACAGGTCGAGCCGGTCGGTGTTCAGCCGCTTCAGGCTGTCCCGTACCGCCGAGTGGATGACCGGCCCGGACAGGCCTTCGGCGGATTCCGGCCACCGGCCGGGGACGGTCGGCTGGTAGCGCACCTTCGAGCTGATCCGTACCCGGTCACGCATTCCGGGCCGGGATGCCAGCCACCGTCCGATGACCGCCTCGCTCTGGCCGCCGACACCGCTGGGATCCGCCCAGAACGCGTAGTTGTTGGCGGTGTCGATCCAGGTGCCGCCCTGGTCCACGAAGCGGTCCAGCAACGCCATGGACGAGGCCTCGTCGAGGCGGGTGCCGAAGTACATCGTCCCGAGAATCATTCCGCGTTCCGTCATCGTTGTTCATCCCCCTGGTGAGCTGATGACGACGACGCTTCCACCTGGAGCGCGCTCCAGGTCAAGAAGTAAGGGTCAGGGCAGGGTGCTCCAGTCGGGCGGGAACAGATCGTGGCCGGCCCACGGGTCGACCGGCTCGGTGTGGGCGGGGGCCGAAGTGGCTGCCGGCACGGGCGTGGCCAGGATCGGTTTGGCGAGCAGTTGGGAGGCGGTGGCGCGTTCCTCCTTGAGGCGGGCGCGGGCCGAGTCGAAGTACGGCCCGGTCAGGCCGGACAGTGGCTCCTCCTGCCAGCGGTCGAGCGCCGCCCGTACCTCCTGGGTCCCGTCGCCGAGGGTGCCGGTCCGCTGTTCGTCGCGGGCCCGGTCCAGCGCGGCCCGGAACACGCCCGTGTCGACGGCGTTGTCGCCGGCGCGCAGCACGTAGCCGCCGTCGGTGAGGGCCAGCAGGGCGGTGCGCTGCGGGTCGAGGATGCGGCGCAGCGTGCCGATGTAGCGCAGCACGATGTCGTCGCCGTTCTCCGGCGGGTCGCCGTTCCAGAGGGTGTGGACGATCTGCGCCAGCGGGACCGGCTGGCCGGCGTGCAGCAGCAGAAGGGCGAGGATCGCCTGTTGCCGGACATGTCCGAGATCGAGTTCCTCATCGCCACGATAGGCGCGGACCCGGCCGAGGATCTCGAACCGTAACCGGCCGTCATTCATCGTGACATCCCCATCTAGCAGCGTCTTCCGTTACGGCTGCAGCATAACGACAGGGTGGGACACGGTTCACCGGCCGATGAACTGCGGCCTCCTCTTCTCCAGGAACGCGACGGCGGCGGTCCGGAAGTCGGCGCTGGTCAGCAGCGTCGACTGACCGGTCAGCTCCCGGTCCAGGGCGTCCTCGAGGCCGCCGAGGGTGGCGGCGTTCACTGCCTCTTTCGTGGCGGTGAGGGCGAGCGGCGCGGCCGCTGCCAGCCGGGTGACGAGGGTGTCGAGGGCTTCGGCGAGTTCCCCGGGTTCCACCACGCGGTGGATGAGTCCCCACGCGGCGGCGGTGGTGGCGGGCAGCCGGTCGCCGAGCAGGGACAGGGCCATCGCCCGGGCGCGGCCGACGCCGGCCGGGACGAGCAGGGTGGCGCCGCCGTCCGGCATCAGGCCGACGTTGACGAAGGCGAGCTGGAAGAACGCGTCGGTGGAGGCGAGGACCAGGTCGCAGGCGAGGGCGATGGAGCAGCCGACCCCGGCGGCGGGGCCGTGGACGGCGGCGACGACCGGGCGCGGGATGGTGAGCAGGGCCCGGATCAGCCGGTTCGCGGCCTGCACCGTTTCTTCCGGAGACGAGGAGGAGCCGCTGGTGAGGTCGGCGCCGGCGCTGAAGGCGCGTCCGGCGCCGGAGAGCACGAGGACGCGTACGTCCGGGTCCGCTCCCGTCTCGGTGACGAGGTCCGCCAGATCGTCGAGGACGGTCTCGGTGACCGCGTTGAGCACGTGCGGCCGGTCGAGGGTGATCCGCAGGACCGGCCCGTCGCGGTGCACCGTGATGTCGTCGCTGCTCACGCGGCCACCGCCGCGTGCAGCCGGTTCTGGATGAGCGTGACGGCCTCGGTGACGATCCGGTCGATCAGCTCCGCGCAGGTGGGGATGTCGTCGATCAGGCCCTGCACCATGCCGACGGTCCAGATGCCGGCGTCCAGGTCGCCGTTCTCGAAGACGGTGCGGCCCCGGGACCCGGCGACCAGTGGGGCGATGTCGGGGAACGTGCCGCCGTCCCGCAGGATCTCGACGACCTCGCGGCTGACCGCGTTGCCGGCGACCCGGGCGGTGTTGCGCAGCTGCCGGAAGATCAGCTGGGTGCCGCGTTCGTCGCCGTCCACGATGGCCTGCTTGACCTTGTCGTGGATCGGGGACTCGGCGGTGCACATGAACCGGCTGCCCATGTTGATCCCGTCGGCGCCGAGGGCCAGCGCCGCGACCAGGCCGCGGGCGTCGGCGAACCCGCCGGAGGCGAGCACCGGGATGCGCAGCCGGGCGGTGGCGGCCGGGATCAGCACGAGACCGGGCACGTCGTCCTCGCCGGGATGGCCCGCGCACTCGAAGCCGTCGATGCTGACCGCGTCCACGCCGACCTTCTCGGCTTTGAGGGCGTGGCGGACACTCGTACATTTGTGAATGATCTTGACGCCGTGGGACCGGAACATCGCCATGTGCGGTTCCGGGTTGGAGCCCGCCGTCTCCACGATCGTCACGCCCGAGTCGACGATGACCCGCCGGAACTCGTCGTAGGGCGGCGGGGTGATCGCCGGAAGGATCGTCAGGTTCACGCCGAACGGCTGGTCGGTGAGTTCCCGGCAGCGTTCGATCTCGGCGGCCAGGTCCTTCGGGGTGGGCTGGGTCAGCGCGGTGATCATGCCGAGACCGCCGGCGGAGGAGACGGCGGCGGCCAGCTCGGCGCGGCCGACCCACTGCATGCCGCCCTGCACGATGGGATGCCGTACGCCGAACGCCTCGGTGAACCGCGTGGTGAGAACCGCGCTCATCGCGCCGCCATCCGGATCGCGCCGTCGAGCCGGATCGTCTCGCCGTTGAGCATCGGGTTGCGCACGATGCTCAGCGCGAGGTCCGCGTACTCCTCGGGTTTCCCCAAGCGGGCCGGATGCGGCACCTGCGCGCCGAGCGACGCCCGCGCCTCGTCCGGCAGCCCCGCCAGCATCGGCGTCTCGAACAGGCCGGGCGCGATGGTGACCACCCGGATCAGCGAGGAGGCGAGTTCGCGGGCGACCGGCAGGGTGAGCGCGGCGACGCCGCCCTTGGACGCCGAGTACGCCGCCTGGCCGATCTGCCCGTCGAACGCCGCGACCGACGCGGTGTTGATGATGACGCCGCGTTCGCCGTCGGCCGGTTCGCCCCGGGCGATGCGCTCGGTGGCCAGGCGGATCACGTTGAAAGTGCCGATCAGGTTCACTTCGACGGTACGGCGGAACAGCTCGAGCGGGAACACGCCCTTCTTGCCGGCCACCCGGTGCGCGCTCCCGATGCCCGCACAGTTCACCACCACGCGCAGCTGCCCCAGTCCGGCCGCCACGTCGAGGGCGGCGGTCACCGACTCCTCGCTGGTCACGTCGGCGGGACTGAACCGGGCGGGGTCGCCGATCCGCTCGGCCACGTCCTTGCCGTCGGAGGAGGGCAGGTCGACGATCACCACCCTGGCGCCGGCGGCGGCGAGGGCCCGCACGGTGGCGAGACCGAGGCCGGAGGCGCCACCGGTGACGAGTGCGACGTCGTGCTGGGTCAGTCTCACGGAGATCCCCTTCGCAGTCCGGCCGGACCGTCGATAAGGCGGGTCCGCGCGTGCTGAGTCTCACCCCGCAACCCAGAAACAGTCAAGGCTGTCTGTTAATGGATGTTCAGGCGAGCAGCGCGTGCCGGGCGATCTCCTTCCAGTGCTCGAGCAACGGCTCGGACCGTGGATCCCTCGCGTCGAAGGCGTAGCTCAGCGCCGTACCCCGCATGCTCGTGAAGATCACCGGGCGGATCGGCAGGTAGAGCGGGCGCGCCACCAGCTCGGATCCGAACAGGTGATCCATTCGCGCCCAGATCGCCCGGCCCAGCCGCCGCTCGGCCGGCCGGATCGCCTCGGCCAGGGCGGGCTCGGTGCGGGAGGCCACCCACAGCTCGGTGGCCGCCCAGAAACTGGGCTCCTGGAAGGTCGCCCACAGCACGTCCACCACCACGGCGATCCGCTCACCGGGGCCGCGTGCCTCGGCGATCTGATCATTGACGGGTACGGGCACCGGCTGCTCCAGCTGCGCGGCGAAGATGTGGTGCGCCGCCGCGACCAGCAGTTCCTCCTTGGACGGGAACTGGTGCAGCATCCGCCCGCGCGACACCCCGGCCTCGGCCTGGATGGAGATGGTGCTGGTCCGGGCGTACCCGTCACGCAGCAGGCAGGTGACGGCCGCGTCGAGGATCCGGGCCCGGGACTCCCGGGTCCGGTCGGCCCGCGGTCGGCCCCGCGCGGGCCCGGAGTCGGCGGCAGCCGCCGGCGTCATCGTCATGCCGGCGACAATACCGGTCCACGCTGACTGTCTTCAGGGGCGTTGCGTGCAGACCGCCGTGAACGGTCCCGTGGTGTCCGGACCGACCGCGAAACAGTAGTCGATGTCCGGGTTCAGCCCGGCCACGGTATGGGTGTCCACGCCGGGCGCCACCTGTCCCATCGGCCGGAGCTGCTGCTGGTCCCGTCCGCCGAGGATGAGCGGCTCGAAACCGCTGGTGGCGGCCCCGTTCCAGCGCAGGACGACCTTGTCGCCCTGGTCGAGCAGAGTCAGGCCGACCGGTGCGGCGCCGGCCGGCACAGCCGCCGCGGGCGCCGGCTGTGCCGCCTCCCACGGCCGGGCCACCGCGGCCAGCGTGCCGACCGCGGACGCAACGTCTTCACCTGCGTGCCGCGATCTCAGGACCCTTCGCGCAGCCACGTGTGACACAGCCACCACGCGTTCACCGCGCCGGACGTGCCGGCCGGATCGATGCCGGTCACCTCGGCGAACCGGCGGACCCGGTTGCGCACCGTGTTCGGGTGCACGAACAGCCGCTCGCCCGCGACCGTGACGTCCCGGTCGGCGTCCAGCCAGGCGAGCACCGCGTGCGCGACCGGCCCGGCGTTCGGCCCGAGCGCGGCCCAGGCCCGCCGGTGCCGGTCGAGCAGCACCCCGGCCAGGTCGGTACGGTCGGTCAGCGCCGCCAGCCACGCCACGTCCGCGATGTGCACCGGCCCGTCACGCCCGGACGTCTCGGCGACGGTCAGCGCCGCGGCGGCCAGCCGGCGTACGGGCGCGAGCCGGTCGGGTTCGGCCGGCCCGGCGAGCCCGGCCACCGGCCCGCCGGACGGCTGCCGCCCGAGCACCGCCACGAGCAGGTCGCCGACGATCGCGCACACCACCGGCGGATGCTCCCGCAGCGCCTTCTCGTCGTACCCGGGCCGGGCGACCAGCACCCACAGCCCGCCACTGACCGGCAGTCCCGCCTCGGCGGCGGCGAGCGCGGCCGCCGACCCGCCCTGCAGCAGCCGCCGCAGAATGGCCGTGTCCCGCCCGCCCGGCCGGGGATCGGCGACCGCCCGGGTGGCCCGGTGCGCGGCGATCAGCCGGTTGCGGACGGCGTCGGCCCAGTCGTCGTACAGCTCCCGGGCATCGAGCAGCCGGTCCGCGCTCACCGCCTCGGCCCGGGCCACGTCGCGGGCCCGCGCCCAGATCGCCCGCTCGGCGACGTGGATGGCCCCGAGCACCGCCTCGATCGGCACGCCCTGCCGGGCCCGGGTGACCCCGAGTTCCGCCATGAACGACAGTTCCGCCTCGGTCGGCCCGCGCCGCTCGGCGAGCGCCCGGGTCGCGGCGGTGAGCAGCGCCCGGGTGTGCCCGGCCATGTCGGACGGGGCGAGCACCGCCACCTCCGGCACCGTGGACCGGACTCCGGCCAGCACCGACGGCAGCAGATCCTCGTCGCCCATGACCCGTTCGATCATGTCGACCACGGCGGCCCAGCCGTCCGGAGCGTTCATGCCGTCATTGTGGTGGCCCACAACCAGCGGCCGGAATCGGGTGGTCGGCGCCATGTCTCGTCCGTCTGCCGGCGCTTACATGGACATCGCCGTCGACGCGTCGCACGTGGCCGCCGGGCCGGTGCTGCTCTCCGCCCGGCACGGGGTGCACATCGTGCCGAAGTACCTGTTCGGACGGCCGTCCGACGCGACCGGCGGCGCCCTGGCCGTGCTGCCGTGGCGGTTGCGGCAGCGGGTCGCCGAGACGCTGTTGCGGGTGGCGGTCGGGACCCCGCAGCGGTACGGGCTCCCCGCCCCGTCCGGCGGCCTCTTCCAGAACCATCCGACCGTCAGCGACACGATCCTGCACCGGATCACCCACGGCGAGGTGGCCCCGCGCCCCGGCATCGAACGTCTCGACGGGGCGAAGGTGGTGTTCACCGACGGCGGCGCCGACCAGGTCGACGTGATCGTGTGGGCGACGGGTTACCGCGTACACATCCCGTTCCTGTCCCCGCGGTGGCTCGGACCGCAAGCGGAGAGCCTGCCGCTCTACCGCCGGGTCTTCCATCTCGACGATCCGAGCCTCGCGTTCGTCGGCTTGATGCAGTCGACCGGGTCGGCGTTCCCGGTGGTGGAGGCGCAGGCCAAGCTCGCCGCCGCGTACTTCTCCGGCGCCTGCGCCCTGCCGCCCGCCGCCGAGCAGCGCAAAGCCGTCGACCGTGCGCTGCGTGCCGCCGTCGACCGGTGGGGCCCGCACGCCCGGCCACACATGCGCATCGACGTCGATCAGTACGTTCCCGACCTCCGCCGAGCCCGGGGAGCCCGATCATGAGCCGCCGCGACGCCCGCGGGATGCGGGTCCTGGTCACCGGCGCGTCCGGCACGTTCGGCCAGGTCGGCCACCGGCCGTTCCGAGGTCCACCAACGTCGCCAACCCCGGCGAACTTCATGCCGTCTCCACCGGCACCCTCCATCCCCGGCCAGTCGGGCGTCCCCCGCCCGACCTCAGCGGTCCTCAGGGGTCGGCGGCGGGCGGCGACTCGGCGGAGGAGATACGAGGCCGGGCCGATGTTCATTGCCGGGGACGGTTGGAGTGTGGGCTACCCGGGACCGATCCCGGTACGCCGGCCACCGGGATCGCTGCCGCCCGGGCGGTGCACGTCTTTCCGGCCGGCAAAGCCGCCGTTCCCGGCGTGCGGGAACGGCGGCGCGTGAAACTGGTGTCGCTCAGCCGGCCGGGATCGGCAGCACGTGCAGTTGGGCCGGCGTGGTGCGCGGGTATCCGTCGTTGCTCACCGCGTACAACCGGCGGCCGTTCGGCGCCCACGCCAGCGCGCCCGGCACCAGGATGTGGTCGGTGCCGCCCAGCTCGAACCGCGTGACCTCGGCCCCGTTCCGGGTGAACACGAAGACGTCGGATTCGTAGGAGGCGTCCGCCCCGCCCGCGACCCGGGTGCCGTCGCGGGACACCGTGACGGCGTTCGGGTACGGCCCGGTCTCGTACACCGTCCCGGTCTTGCGCATGTCCTCGACCGGGAACGACTGCACCTGGTACGGCGCCCCGCTGGCCGAGAACGCGATGGTCCCGGACGGGTCGAGCGCCAGGTCCTGCCCGAAGCTGCCGGAATTGTCGGTGGTGGCGCTGATCCGGGTCAGCCTGCCGTCCGCGCCGACCGCGTACGCGATGCTGACCGACGGGCTCAGTTCCGCCTCGCCCGCGAGCAGCACCCTGGTGTTGCTCCCGGCCGACGCGAGCAGCGGCGGGCCGTAGAACCTGGTGTCGGCGAGCCCTTCGACGACCGGCACGGTCGGCTGGTACCCGAGGTCGATCCGGCCGATGTCTCCGGTCCAGGCATCGCACCCGTAACCGAACCAGAGGTACCGGCCGGTGTAGGCCAGCGACGACGGGCAGGTGCCGTCGCCGATGTCGAAGGTGGCGGTGCGGGCCAGCGAGCGGGTGTCGATCGCGACGATCTCGCCGGCTGATCGCTGGGTCACGTAAAGGGTCCGGTGGTCGTTGCTGAGCTGCAGCCGGCTCGGTCCGTCCAGTCCGTCGACGGTGGCAGTGACCCGGCCCGCCGCGTCGGTCACGGCGATCTGTTTCGCATCGCTGCCACCGCTGACGAAGACCCGGTCCCCGGTGCTGACGACATCGGACGGGTCGTTGAACGGAAGAGTGGTGACGGTCGGCGCGGGCGCGGCCACCGCCACGGCCGGTGTGATCGCGGCGCCGGCGAGGCCGGTGACGAGCGCGATGCCGAACACGGCGAACGTCCTCGAGTTGCGCATTGCCTTTCCCCCATGACTTGTCCGTCGATCACCGGAAGGGCCGATCCCTCACCTCATGATCGACTCCCATCTATGGTAATTCCCTTCCGCCACTCAGCATCTGACGAAGATTTCCACCGCACCCGCCGTCTCGGCGCGCTACGGGCACCGAACGGGACCGCCCGCATGGCGAGCACCTCAGGTCCATGGACATCGCCCCGACAGCCCGCGGCCAGATCACCAGCCGTCGCCCAGACCTGCCACGAGCATCGTTCGACATTCCTGAGCGACGGCTGGCAAGCCCAGCCGTCGCTCAGGCCCGCCACGGGCGGTGGTTGGCCTGTGTGGGCGACGGCTGGCAGGTCCGGCCGTCGTTCAGGCCCGCCACGGGCGGTGGTTGGCCTGTGTGGGCGACGGCTGGCAGGTCTGGCCGTCGCTCAGGCCTGTCATGGGCGGTGGTTGGCCTGTGTGGGCGACGGCTGGCAAGGTCGGCCGTCGCTCAGACAGGTCAACCGGTCTCCGGGAGAGGCGTGAGCGACGGCTGACGATTTTTAGGGTCACGGCTGGTGGTGACCGCGACGGCATGCATGAGCCGCACCGAGGGATGGCCGGGAGGCGCGGGACTGTGCACCGGGGGATGGCTTCGTGGACCGCGGGGTCAGCGGGTGCTGGCGCGGACGACGATGTGGGCGGCGGGCGCCTCGTAGACCGTGGGGGACGCGCCGGACATGGCGTCGAGGAGGGCGCCGGCGGCCAGTTCGCCGATGCGGCCGACGTCGTGGCTCATCGCCGACAGGGCCGGGACGGCGAGCTGGCACTGGGCGGAGTCGTCCCAGGCGACGACCGCGATGTCGGTGGGGACGGACAGGCCGCGGTCGCGCAGGGTCTCCAGGGCGGCCAGGGCCATGATGTCGTTGTCGCAGATGATGGCGGTGGGGGAGGCGGCGAGCAGTTCGGTGGTGGCGGCGCGGCCGGAGTCGTACGAGTAATCGCCCACCGCATGCGCCAGCCGCACCCCGCGCGCCTCCGCCTCCTCCTCGGCGCCCGCCCGGCGCAGTTGGGTGTGCGCGAACGTCTCCGGGCCGGTGATGTGGCCGATCGACTCGTGGCCGCGGGACGCCAGGAACCGGATCGCTTCGCGGGCGAAACCGGCGTCGTCGGTCCACACCGTCGGCAGGCCGGACGCGGTCGACGGTGCGCCCAGCACCACGGCCGGCAGGGACAGCTCGTTCACCAGGCCGACCCGGTCGTCGTCGGGGGCGAGGTCGACCAGCACGACGCCGTCGACGTGGCCCTCGGCGGCCCAGCGCTGGTACGTCTCGTTCTCCGCGGCCCGGTCGGTCACCACCTTGACCAGCACCGACACGCCGGCGGGGGTGAGCACGCGTTCGAGGCCCTCGAGGAACTCGTGATAGTACGGCTCCTCGCCGAGCACCCGGGACGCCCGCGCCAGCACCATGCCGACCCGCCGTTGCGCCTGCGTCACGGTCCGCCTCCCGGGTTCCTGTCGATCACGTGCGAAGGTACTCACCAGCCACGCGATACCGTACCGCCATGGCACGTAGAGAAGCGCCCGCAGCCGGTCCGGGCAGCCGCGCGCTGGTGGTGGACGTGATCCGCTCCGCCGAGTCGATCAGCCGGGTCGAGGTGGCGGAGCTGACCGGGCTGACCCAGCCGTCGATCTCGAACATCGTGCGTGACCTGATCGCCGACGGGGTGATCCACGAGACGGGCGCCGTCGCCTCGGACCGCGGCAAACCGCGCAAACTGCTCGCGATCAACCCGGCGAACCTGTTCGGGGTCGGGTTCCAGCTGGGGCCGGAGTCGGTGACCTGTGTCGCGATCGACCTGACCGGCGGCGTGGTGGGCCGGGAGGTGGTGCCGCTGGACGGCTCCGACCTGCCGGGCCAGCTGGCGGCCCGGTTCGACGACTTCACCGAAGGGCTCGACCTGCCCCGGGAGCGGGTGGAGGGCCTGGCCGTGGTGGCGCCGTCGGCGAGCCCCGGCGAACCGGACACGTTCGGCGCGCTCCGGGACGACCTGGCCGAGCGGCTGAAGATCCCGGTGCTGGTGGAGAACGACGCGGCGGCCGCGGCGCTGGGTGAGTTCTGGTCCCGGCGGGTGTCGCGGGAGCAGTCGTTCGGCGCGGTGTACCTGTCCACCGGGATCGGGGCGGGGCTGGTGTTCGGTGGGGCGCTGTTCCGCGGCGCCGGGTTCGACGCGGGGGAGCTGGGGCATCTGTCGATCCAGTACGACGGCAGGCCGTGCCCGTGCGGCAACCAGGGCTGCGTGGAACGGTACGCGTCGATGACCGCCACCGTGGAAGCCGGCCGGGCCTACCCGGATCTGGCGGCCCGGCTGCGGCTGGACGGGACCGTCGCATCGGCGTACGACACCATCGCCCGTGCCGCGGTCAGCGGCGACACCGAGGCCTTCGCCGTGATCGACCAGGCGGCCGGGCACTTGAGCGTGGCCGTGACCTCGATGGTGAATCTGCTGGACCTGGGCCGGATCGTGCTGACGGGTCCGGGGGTGGCGGTGGCCGGTTCGATCTACGCCCGCCGGTTGCGCGCCCACCTGGCCCGGACCGCGCACGCCCGGCATCGCCACGAGATCCTGGTCGAGCTGTCCGCCCAGCCCCGCAACGCCGCCGCGATCGGCGCCGCCGCCCTGATCGTCCAGGCGTCGATCTCTCCCGGCCACACGCCAGGCTTCCGCGTGGCCCGGGAGTCAGTGGGCTGACCGCCACAGCCCGTCGTATCGCTCGTCATCGCCGGAGGAGCGGGAACCGGCGAGGATTCCCGCGCCGAGACCGTAGACCGGTCCCTCCATCGCCGTCCCGGACGGCACGGGCGGCAGGTCGATCCAGCCGATCGGGTGGAGATCGCGGTCACAGAGCAGCCGGGCTCCTTCCACGCCCTCGGCAGTCCGCTGCCGGACCGGCTGCAGGCGCTCGTCGAGGGCGATGACCGTGTCGCCGGCGAGGCGGTAGCGGGGGCCCGGTCCGATGATCGACGGCGCGAGGTCGCGGTTGAGATCCAACCTTGGCGGTACGGGGGCCCAGCGGTTCCGCGGTGATTCGGCGCACCGGGCCATTCTGCTGTTCTCGAGGTCAGGACGGTTCGGAGCAGTGGGTGAAGTCCAGGCCGCCCGCCCGGAAGGAGGGGCCGGTGCAGGTCCGGTGGGTGATGGTCTTCGGGCCGAAGCCGTCCTGCCGGGTGTCGGTGATCACCTCCACCTGGTTCTTGCCGGTGACGGTGTAGGTGACGGGGATCGGGTCGCCCTCGACGGTGGGGGAGGTGACCTGCAGGCGGGCCGGGTTTCCGGCCATCGCGGACTGGATCAGGCACCGGGCGGCGGGGGCGGACAGATCATCACCCTGCGACAGGGTGAACGTGCCGCAGTCCTTGATCGTCGGCGAAGGGCGGGGAGCCGCAGAGCTGGGAGCCGAAGGGCCCGGAGCGGAAGGGCTGGGCGCTGCTGGGGTGGAGCAGCCGGTGAGGGTCAGCAGCGCGAGGACCGTACCCGCGAATCTTCTGAGCATGAGGCTATGACGTGGTGACCTCGTGGGGAGTTCCCTGCCGCTGCGCCCACCAGCGCCGGGACGCCAGCGCCGCCAGCCCCGCGCCGGCCGCGTTGAGCAGCACGTCGTCGATGGAGGAGACCCGGTCCAGGCGCAGCGCGTACTGCAGGGTCTCGACCAGGATCGAGGCGGCCGCCCCGAGCGCCAGCATCCGCGGGACCGAGGCCAGGGCCGGGAACCGGATCGGGCCGAAGAACCCGAGCGAGGCGAAGACCAGCAGGTTCGCGACGATCTGCACGGTCGCGGTGACCGGGCCGGCGGTGGCGACGTCGGCCAGATCGCGCAGAGGGACCAGGTTGACGCGGGGGTCGCGGTCGGTGTCTCCGCCGTTCGGCAGCAGGATCATCCACACCCACGGCACCGTCCCGTAGACGACGGCGACCTCGGCGAGCGATCTCCGCACCTCGCCCCGCCGCCGCGCCAGCAGCCAGACGGCCGGCACGGCCACCGGCAGCGCCAGCACCGTGAGCACCACGACACCCGGAATCGTCCCGAACAGACCGCGCATTGACCCCCGCTTCCCCGGCCGAGAATGATATCGATGTGATGCTCGATGCTCCGGCGACCCGGGTCCACGCGTCCTTCCTCACCGCGATGGATGAGTTCCGTGCCGAGGGCCGCGGCGCCGCCACGGACACGACCGAGACGGGCCGCGAGATCCGCGCCTTCGCCGCGTCGTGGATCACACCCGAAGGCTTTGCGGCGTACGTGCAATGGCTGCTCGACCAGGCCCGCGAGGACTCCCCGCGCCCCGACGGCCACGTGCCGGCGACGAACCTGTGGCTGACCGACGGCGACGAGTACCTGGGCCGGCTCGCGATCCGGCACCGCCTCACCGAGAACTTGCTGCTGGCCGGCGGGCACATCGGCTACGACGTACGCCCGTCGGCCCGCCGCCGCGGTCACGCCACCCGGATGCTGCGGGACGGCCTCGTCGCCGCCCGCCGGCTCGGCATCACCCGGGCGCTGCTGACCTGCGACGTGGACAACGAGTTCTCCCGCCGGGTGATCGAACGCAACGGCGGCGTCCTGGAGAACCGCCACGGCGGCAAGTACCGCTTCTGGATCCCTACCGCATGAAGTCCGCCAGCCCGGCGAGGAAACGGTCCACCTCGTCCGGGGTGTTGTACGGCGCGAGACCGACCCGCAGCGCGGGGTCGGGAAGCTTCAGCGCGGTGAACGGCTCGTACGCGTAGAACGACCCCGCCGGCGCGAGAATGTCCCGGGCAGCGAGATGGAGTTGCGCCGCGCGCACGTCGTGCCCGGTCAGGCTGATCAGCGTCGTCGGTGTCCGGTCGGCGGCGCGCGAGTGCACCGTCACCACGTCACCCAGCGCGGTCAGCCCTTCCTCCAGGCGGGCGAGCAGGCCACGCTCGTGCTCGTGCACCGCGGAGAACGAACGTTCCAGCCGCTCCCGGCGGGTCACGCCGCCCTCCGGCGCGATCGCGGCCAGGAAGTCGACCGCCGCCGTCGCCCCGGCCAGCATCGCGTACGGCAGGGTGCCGAACTCGAACCGCTCCGGAACCGCGTTCGTGGACGGCAGCAGCTTGTCCGGCGCCAGCGTCTCCAGCAGCTCCGGCGCGGCGGCGAGGACCCCGCAGTGCGGGCCGAAGAACTTGTACGGCGAGCAGACGAAGTAGTCGGCGCCCAGCGCCGGCACGTCCACCAGCCGGTGCGCGGCGTAGTGCACCCCGTCGACGTAGAGCAGCGCGCCCACCTCGTGCGCCAGGTCGGCGATCCGGCGGACCGGCGGGACGGTGCCCAGCACGTTCGAGGCGGCGGTGACCGCGACCAGCCGGGTGCGCTCCGACAGGACACGCTGGTACGAGCCGAGGTCGAGCTCGGGGCCGTCCAGCTCGATCCAGCGGACGGTCACCCCGGCGCGCTCGGCCGCCTGGATCCACGGCCGGACGTTGGCGTCGTGGTCGAGGCGGCTCAGCACGATCTCGTCGCCGGGGTTCCAGGTCCGGGCCAGGTGCCGGGAGAAGTCGTACGTCAACTGGGTGGCGCTGCGCCCGTGGACCACGCCCGCCGCCGGCACGTTGAGCAGGTCGGCGAAGGCGTGACGGAACTCCCCGACGACGCGTTCGGCGTTGCGTTCCGACTCCGTGCTCGTCCCGCGGATGGACAGCGGCCGCAGCATCGTCGCCGCGATGGCCTCGGCCACCGGGCGCGGCGTCTGGGTGCCGCCGGGGCCGTCGAAGTACGCGACGCCCGTGCCGAGGGCGGGGAAGTGCGAGCGCAGAGCCGCTGAGTCGATCACCATGCCGACAGTGTGCCCCCTGCCGGAGGGTCAGGCCGCGGCGGCGTTGTGGGCGGCGACCAGGGCGGGCAGATCGGTCAGCGCGTCGACACGGAACAGGCAGCGGTCGGCGACCGGCGGCGGGGTGTCGAGGATGAAACCCCACGGGCCGCGGCGGATCAGGCACACCTGGAGGCCGGCCTCCAGGGCCGGGGCGGCGTCGTTGTCGGGGCGGTCGCCCACGTACAGGACGGTGTCCGGCTTGCCGCCGCTCTCCCGGATCACCCGGTCGAAGAAGCCGGGGGAGGGTTTGTGCACGCCCCAGGCGCCCGAGACGCCGATGACGTCGACCGGCAGGTTCAGGGCGTGCAGCATGGCCTCCGCCTCGGCGGGCTGGTTGCCGGCCAGGCCGACGCGGAGGCCCTGCGCTTTCAGGTCGGTCAGGCAGACGCGGGCGTCGGGGTAGAGGTCCTCCTCGGTCATGGCGTCCGGGTATCCGGCGGCGGTGCGCTGTTCGAGCTCGGCTCGAAAGTCGAATCCGGGGCGGAACACCCGGAATGCCGACTGCCAGTCCAGGCCGCGGGCGATGCCGGCGCCGAAGACCGCGGAGAACGTGTGCCGCGGCACGCCGAGCCAGTCCGCCCAGGTCGCGAACTCCCGGGACTCGTCGAGAATGGTCCCGCCGACATCGAAGAACACCGCTTCAATCATGCCGTTCCCGCGTGTGGAGTTGGGGCGCGCATAGCGGCCGAACTCTACACGCCGGGCCTACTCAGTAGCGGCGGCGCAGCACCAGCATCGAGCGCGACTGCGTGGGCAGTGTCTCCTGCGCCTTGTGTACGGCGTCCGCGCCGGCGTGGGTGGCCAGCAGCGGGTCGGCGGTGTCGGCGACCACCTCCCAGGCCTGCGCGTACTCCGGTGACGGCAGGACGAACCCGACCGGGTCCGGCGAGGCGTTGAAGACGATCAGGAACGAGTCGTCGGTGATCTGCTCGCCGAGCGCGTCCGGTTCCTCGATGGCTTCGCCGTTGAGGAAGACGGCGAGGGTACGGGCGGCGTCCGCGCCCCAGTCGTGATCGGTCATGACGTCGCCGTCGCGGCGCAGCCAGGCGATGTCCGGCAGCTTCGACTCGCCGGCCGGGTCGCCGGTGAAGAACCGCCGCCGCCGGAAGATCGGGTGGTCGGCCCGCAGCCGGGTCAGCCGCCCGGCGAACCCGGTCAGGACGTGGTACTCGGCGGCGTTCTTCCAGTCGACCCAGCTCAGTTCGTTGTCCTGGGCGTACACGTTGTTGTTGCCGCGCTGGGTGCGGCCCAGCTCGTCGCCGTGGGCGATCATCGGGACGCCCTGGCTCAGCAGCAGCGTGGCCATGAAGTTGCG
>NZ_JBVHFK010000019.1:0-135770 GCF_055562375.1 Actinoplanes sp. NPDC019969
TGCTCGTCTACCACTACTACGCGAACAACGGCGCGTCCCGGCTCGGCATCAACCTGCTCGGCTACGACACGGCCGGCTGGCCCTTCGCCTACTAGAAGCGGGGACGATGATGAGACGCATCCTGACAGCGGCCGCCGCGCTCCTCACCGCGGCCGTGGGCGCGGTCGCCGTGACGACGTCGGCCGACGCCGCCACCGTGTCGACCGGTGTGCCGTACGTGCTGGTCAACCGCAACAGCGGCAAGGCCCTCGACGTCTACAACCTGGCCACCGGCGACGGCGCGGCGATCAACCAGCACACCCGCAACGACGGGGCCTGGCAGCAGTGGAGGTTCCTGGACTCCGGCGGCGGCTGGTACCGGCTGCAGTCGGTGCACAGCGGCAAGGTCCTCGACCTGCCCACGGCCGACAACGGCGTGCAACTCGTGCAGAACACCGACCGGAACGACGCCCGGCAGCAGTTCCGGCTGGCCGACTCGGCCGGTGGTCATGTCCGGCTGATCAACCGCAACAGCGGTAAGGCGCTGGAAGTGTGGGAGTGGTCCACCGCCGACGGGGCCAAGGTGTCGCAGTACCAGGACGTCGACGGCAACAACCAGCAGTGGCAGCTCGTCGCGCTGTCCACCGCGGCACGGACGTTCATCAACCCGATCAAACGGGGCGGCCCGGACCCGTGGCTGCAACACCACAACGGCTACTACTACCTGGCCACCACCACCTGGAACTCGACCATCACGATGCGCCGTTCGGCCACCCTGGCCGGTCTGGCCGGCGCCCCGGATCAGGTCGTCCTCAACCTGGCCGGACGGCCGAACGGCTGCTGCACCATGTGGGCGCCGGAGTTCCACCTGATCAACGGGCGCTGGTACCTCTACTACACCGCCGGGCAGAACGTGTCCGACTTCAACCCCACCCAGCGGCTGCACGTCGCCGAGTCGGCCGGCAGCGACCCGATGGGCCCGTACACGTTCAAGGCCGACCTGGGCAACGAGTGGGCGCTCGACGCCAGCGTGCTGCGCGTCGGCAGCAGCCTGTACCTGATGGGCACCTACAACGCCGGCGGCTCCTACGGGCAGTCCAACTTCATCCAACGGCTGTCCAACCCCTGGACGCTCACCGGCTCCAAGGCCCGGCTCAGCTCGCCCACGCTGTCCTGGGAGCGGCAGACCCATCCGGTCAACGAAGGCCCGGAACCGCTGTACCGCAACGGTCGCGTCATGGTCGTCTTCTCCGCCTCGGCCTGCTGGGGACCGGACTACAAACTGGGCATGCTCACTCTCACCGGCACCGATCCGATGAACATCAACCACTGGACCAAGAGCCCGAACCCGGTATTCCAGCGCAACGACGCCAACAGCGTCTTCGCCCCCGGCCACAACGGGTTCTTCAAGAGCCCCGACGGCACCGAGGACTGGATCGTCTACCACGCCAACGACTCCGCCGGCGGCGGCTGCGACATGAACCGGTCCACCCGCGCCCAGAAGTTCACCTGGAACGCCGACGGCACCCCGAACTTCGGCGCCCCGGCACGTCTCGGCGTCACCCTCACCGCACCCTCCGGCGAGTAACCGTCCTTCCCGCGCCCGCCCCGGCCACCCCGGCCGGGGCGGGTGTCCCTCCGCGCCCCGGAAAGGCAGAATCCCCATGCCACTGTCCCGACGGAACCCGGGCCCCCGGCCGTCCGCGTCGATCATCGTCGAGTCGCCGGCCAGTGCGATGAGCATCGGTCTGGATGTCGCCGACACGGCGAGACAACAGGAATACGGCTCACCGCCTTCTGGCCCTCGTTCGCTGTTATCGCTAACATTGACGGTTGACATGACCGTAACGTGCTCGGAGGCGCTATGACCGCCCGGCGAGCCGGCGCCCTGCTGGCCACCACGACCGTGATCACCGGATGTGCCATCGCGTTCCTCGACGCCGCCGCCCAGGCCGCCACCCTGCCCACGGGCGCGCGCTCCCTGGAGCCGGTCAACTACCCCGGGCGGTACGTGCGCCACCTCGACGGTCTCGCCCGGATCGACCCGGTCACCTCCAGCAGCACCGCCCAGGCCAAGGCCGACGCCACGTTCACGGTGGTCAACGGGCTCGCCGCGCCGTCGTGCTACTCGTTCCAGGCCAAGAACGGCCAGTTCCTGCGGCACCGCGACTACCGGCTGCGGCTGGACACCAACACCGGCGACGCGACGTTCCGGGGTGACGCGACATTCTGCGCGGTCGACGGCTCGGTGGCCGGGTCGGTCGCGCTGGCCTCGTACAACTATCCGTCCCGGCGGATCCGGCACCGCGACTACGCGCTGTGGCTGGACACCTATCAGGACACGGCGGCGTTCCGGGCCGACAGCTCGTTCCGGCTCACCACCGCCTGGGCGCCGAAGACCGCGAAGAACCCGGTGCTGCCCGGCCTGTTCGCCGACCCGCACATCACGAACTTCAACGGCCGCTACTACCTCTATCCCACCACCGACGGGTACGCGGGCTGGGCCGGCACCTATTACAAGGCGTTCTCCTCGGCCGACCTGGTGAACTGGACCGACCATGGGGTGATCCTGGATCACGGGCCGGACGTGTCCTGGGCCGACAACTCCGCGTGGGCGCCCGCGGCCGCCGCCGCCAACGGCAGGTACTACCTGTACTTCTCCGGTGGCCTGGCCAGCGGCAACACCGCCAAGCAGCTCGGTGTGGCGGTATCGGACTCGCCGACCGGGCCGTTCCGCGACGCTCTCGGCCGGCCGCTGGTGACCAGCGGCCAGTTCTCCGGCGGGCAGGCCATCGACCCGATGGTGTTCACCGACACCGACGGGCGCTCGTACCTCTACTGGGGGCAGGGCGTGTGCCGGGTCGTGCCGCTCAACGCCGACATGACCTCGTTCGACCCGGGCCAGGTGCGCACGATCACGCCGAGCGGGTACAACGAGGCGCCGTTCGTGCTCAAACGCAACGGAACGTATTACCTGATGTGGTCGGAGAACGACACCCGGAGCGAGAACTACCAGGTGGCGTACGCGACGAGCAGCTCACCGCTGGGCCCGTGGACGAACCGGGGTGTCGTACTCAGGAAAGCTCTTGATCTCGGCATCAAGGGCACCGGTCACCACTCGGTGGTGCAGGTCCCCGGCACCGACACCTGGTACATCGCCTACCACCGGTTCGCCGTGCCGGCCGGCGACGGCACCAACCGGGAGACCGCCGTCGACCGCCTGGAGTTCACCACCGACGGCACCATCCGCCCGATCGTCCCCACCCTCTGACTGCGCTTCTTCGTTGGCGACGGCTGATGCCGGGCCGCCGCGCAGGTAGGCGAAGAGGACGGCGTGGACTGCCGCGGGCGGGCCGGTCAGCATCGGTGGCTCGGTGCCCGGGAAGGTCATGATGCAGGTGGCGTCCTCGAGGTAGTACTCCATCACCGCCGCGTGGTCGCACCGCAGCCACCTGCCGTCGAACACCGCCACCTCGACCGGCACGGTCCCGGCTGGGAATCCGTGCGCGACGGTGCCGCCCACGACCAGGGATGGCCGCTCTATCTGGCCCGCTACGCCACCCTGTTCACTCAGCCGGATCCACCGATGGCTGAGGTGTGGAGCGGCGGCCCATCAGTGGTTCCAGGCCGGCGAGCAGGACCTCGATGCGGGCCTTGATCTCGTCACGGATCGGGCGGACGGATTCGACACCCTTGCCGGCCGGGTCCTCGAGTTTCCAGTCCTCGTAGCGCTTGCCGGGGAAGACGGGGCAGGCGTCGCCGCAGCCCATGGTGATGATGACGTCGGATTCCCGGGCGGCGTCCCAGGTCAGCTTGGTCGGGATCTGGTCGGTGATGTCGATGCCGACCTCCTTCATCGCCTCCACCGCGGCCGGATTGATCGTCTCGGCGGGAGCGGAGCCGGCGGAGCGGACCTCGACGGTGTCGCCGGCGAGGTGGCGCAGCCAGCCGGCGGCCATCTGGGAGCGGCCGGCGTTGTGGACGCAGACGAACAGGACGGTGGGCTTGGTGTCGCTCATGGCCGGAACTCGCTTTCGTACGGCACGGGGTGTCAGTTGACGGTGGGGCTGCGGCGTTCGAGCAGGATGACGTCACGCCAGTGGCCGTGATGGCGGGCGATGCGTTCGCGGGTGCCGATGGTGCGGAAGCCGCGTCGGGTGTGCAGGGCACGGCCTATTCCCTGGCCGCTGCGGTCGGGGTGGACGGAGACGGAGTGTTCGGCGACGCCGGCGTACGCGGCCCGGGTGGACACCGCTGAGCAGGCGATCCAGCCGATGACAGTACCGTCGGTGTCGGCGGCGACATGGCGGTGCCCGGCCGGCCGGGCGGCGTCGAAGGCGTCCCAGGTGGGTGCGGCGGTCTCGAAGGTGGCGTTGCCGGTGGCGATACCGGCGGCGTAGATCGCCGGCACCGATGCCGCGTGCTCGGCTGTCATCGCGATCACCCCCACGGTGCTCATGCGCGGGCCGGGCCGGCGTCGTTGTGCGGGACCACGACGGCGTGGTCACCGGCGTGCGGATAGAGCGCCACCACCAGGCCCACCCCGATGAGCAGGCCGGCGAACTGGGCGAGGACGAAGCCGGGGACCGAGGCGGGGGCGATGCCGGCGAAGGTGTCGGTGAAGGCGCGGCCGATGGTGACGGCCGGGTTGGCGAAGCTGGTGCTGCTGGTGAACCAGTAGGCGGCGCCGATGTACGCGCCGACGGCGGCCGGGGCGGCCGCAGCTCTGCCGGACCGGCCGAGCGCGAAGATCAGCAGGAGCAGGCCGGCGACGGCGACCACCTCACCCAGCCACAGGTTGCCGGCGGCCCGTTCCTTCGCCGACATCGTGACCGGGGCCAGGTCGAACATCAGGTTCGCCAGGATCGAGCCGGCGATGGCTCCCAGGGTCTGCGCTACGGCGTACCCCGCGAGGTCTTTGATGGTCAGGCCGGTGCCGGTGCGGCGGCCGAGGAACCAGTCGGCGGCCGACACGACCGGGTTGAAGTGGGCGCCGGAGATCGGGCCGAAGGTGAGGATGAGCGCGCCGAGGGCGAACGCGGTGGCGACCGAGTTCTCCAGCAACTGCAGGCCGACGTCGTCCGGCGACAGTTCGACCGCCATGATGCCGGAGCCGACGACGGCGGTGACCAGCAGCGCGGTGCCGAGGAACTCGGCGAGCAGCCGCCGCCACAGGATGATCGGGGTCATGACGGTCCGCCGGCCGCGAGGGCGAGCCGGTCGACGCGGTCGGCGAGGTCGGTGTACGCGGCCTCGAACGCCTCGTCGGTGTCCACCCGGGCGGGATCGGGCACCGACCAGTGCAGCCGGGGCCGGACCGGGCCGGTGAGATCCTCGTGGGCGTTGTCGCAGACCGCGATGATCAGGTCGCCGTCGTGCACGACGTCGTCGACGTGGTGGGTGCCGGCCGGGTCGAGGGCGAGGCCGTGCTCATGGGCGACCCGGACGGCGCGGGGGTGGACCCGCTGGGCGGGCGCGGTGCCGGCCGAGGCGACCGGGCCGCCGACACGGTCGCGCCACAGGGCGGCGGCCAGCTGCGACCGGGCGGAATTGTGGGTGCAGACGAATACCACCCGATCCGCGCTGTCCCACCGCGGGGTGGTGAGCGAGGACAGCACGCCCGGGACGAGGCGCAGGTAGGTGCGGCGGCGGTCGCCTTCGGACCGTGTCCGCACGAGCAGGCCGGCCTCGTGCAGGACCTTGACGTGGTGGGCGACGAGGTTGCTGGGCATGCCGAGGTCGGTGGCGATCTCGCCGGGGGAGGCGTCGCCGAGGACGAGCGCGTCGACGATGGCGAGGCGGGCGGGGTCGCCGAGGGCGGCGTGCACACGGGCCCGCGCCGCCAGCGATGAAGGTTCAGCAGTCATTGACTCAATAGTCGCTGAGAAATTCCGTCGTGGCAAGTGAACGTCAGCCGAGCAGCGCCGACAGTCTCCGGATCATGTCCTGCCGGGGGCGGTAGTAGACCCAGCTCGCCCGGCGCTCGGCGTCGACCAGGCGGGCTTCACGCAGGGTCTTCAGGTGATGGGAGATCGTCGGGCCGGACACCGCGGACGCAGATCTCGCGGCCCGGGGCCGAGGCGATCATCGACATCAGCTGCAGGCGGACCGGGCCGCCGAGCGCTTCGAAGGCCGCGGACAGGTTCACGGCGGTGGTCGCGTCGATGCGCTGCTGTCCCATCGGCGGGCAGCACGGGGCCTCCGTGTCCTTCTCCGGGGTGTCATCGCGCGGCTGTCAGACGGTTCTCGACCCGGTCGGGCAGCCGCCGGCGTTCCGGAGCCGAGGTGTGCAGCACCTGGAACAGCTCGGCGGCGTCCGGAACGTGATCGGGACGCCGCTCGTGCAGGGTGAACGTGACGAGTTCCCAGGTGCGCGGGTCGACCCCGTACGCCCCCAGTCGGATCTCGCCCTTCTCGGTGGCCTCGGCGAGCCGGGTGTCCGTTGTGCGGGTGACGGCCACGATGTCGGCATCCGCGGTCAGGGCGGTCCGCTGCCGGATCGCGTACGCCGGAGGGGTCCGCCAGTCCGCGGCCTGGTGGGCGGTGCCGCCGATCCAGGTCTGCACCACCGGCCGGCCGAAGTCACGCAGGATCGCGGTGAAGCCGGCGCCCGACCAGAGGAAGGACGACGCACCCGCCGTGTCGGCCCAGAGGTAGAACGGGGCGTACTGGTTGGCGGTGGAGCCGTCGATGCCGCGTTCGCGGATCAGGAATGCTTTCAACCCCAGACCGGGGTACGAGTCGAGCAGGTGACCGGAGGCGGCGACCCGGTCGCGGATGATCCGCATGTCGTAGTCGGCGGGCAGCGTCATCTCGTACTGCATCGCAAGCATGTGTTCTCTCAGTCCCTCGGATAGTCGTCGGCGTGGGAGGCGACGGCGATCACGGCGCGGTCGCCAGTCCCTTGAGCAGGCCGAGAAGGCCCCAGACGGCGGCGGTGAACCGCTCCTCGTCGAGGTCGGCGCGGGCGAGCACGTACCCACCCTGCAGTGTGGACAGGATCGTCGCCGCGAGGTCGCCGGGCGCGATGCCGGGGGCCAGCTCGCCGCGGGCCTGTCCGTCCTCGATCACCGCTGCGAGCGCCCCGCGCACCCAGGCCAGGGCGTCCGCCACCGGCTGCCGCAGGTGGTCGGCAGCGAACACCTCCGGGTCCTGCGTCATGCGGCCGATGCGGCAGCCGCGGAGCACGTCCCGGTCGCGCAGCAGGAACCGCTCGAGCCGCTCGTAAGCGGTGCCGGGGGAGTCGAGAGCCTCCCGGGCGGCCCGCGTGAGGGTTTCGGCGTTGTGCCGGATCGCGGCCACCGCGAGGTCCTGCTTGCCGGCGAAGTGGTGGTAGAGGCTGCCCTGCCCGACCGCGGCGCGTTCCAGCACGGCCGAGGGGCTGGTGCCCACGTAGCCGCGTTCCCACAACAGATCCGCCATGCCTTCGACCAGGCGCGTACGAGCGTCTTTGCCTGTCACGGTGCAACCCCTGCCTCTCCGGGCGAGCGCCGAGCGAATGCCGCACCGGCTCGCTCACCATACATACTAGTAGGTATGGCGGCAAAGCCTGGGCAGCGTCGCTTTGCCGAGGCCGCGAATCGTCAACCCGCTGCGGTGATCCGGTGTACCGCGGTTGCGGTATCAGGGGCGCCGGTAGTTTTCGGCGGAGTAGCGTCGTCGGCCTGGCGTCCCTCACGTGCGCTCAGCTGCCGGTCGGGCAGCCGGACCAGGTGCGTGCCGTCCCGGACGCGGTGCGGGCCGGGAACTGACCAGCTGAGAGCAGGGGACACCGCCGTGTGGCGGTGTCCCCACGAGCTGTCAGGCGCCGACGGACAGCACGGTCTGGCCGATCCGGGTGGTGCCGTCGCTGTAGGCGATCAGGCCGAGGTAGCGGCTTCCGGCGGTCAGGCCGGTCCACGCCGCGGTGACCTTGGCCGGGGTGCCGAGGGTGACGGCCTGAGCGGCCGGGGTGGCCGTCAGGTTGCCCGCGGCGGTCTCACCGACGATCCACGAGTGGTGCGCGACGTCGAGCTCCTCCACCCCGGGCGCGGTGGCGAACTGGACCACGTAGACGTCGTACGCGCCGGCCGCCAGGGTGACCTTCTCCTCGGCCGTCGAGCCCGCGCTCGACGCCACCAGGGTGCTGGTGCCGGCGCGGTAGGCGAACAGGTCCAGGTCGGTGCCCGCCGGCACGTCGGCGTCGAAGGTCGCCGCCCGGGCCAGGCGGGTGCCGGCCGGAACGGTCAGCGTCACCTTGCCGACGGACGGGCCGGCCGCCGGGGCCGCCGAGTCGAAGTCGGTCTCCGAGCCGGCCAGGTGCAGCCGGTCCACCACGGACGGGACCAGCCCGGCCGGGGTGGCGCTCAGGGTGCCGGCGAAGCCCGGAATGACGGTCAGGTCCGTCGAGCCACTGACCCCGGTCCCGGTGGCCTGCACCGGGGCGGCGATCGCGACCGGCCGGATCGCGATCGGGCTGCGCACGTCGGACGAGACCAGGCGCTTCGGGTCGGCCCGGTTGACCCAGGTCAGGGAGCCGAAACTCCACTGGCCGATCGCGGCGTCGGTGCGGGTGACGGTCACCTTGTACGACGCGGACTTGCCGGGCGCGACGACGAACCGCTTCGGCGTGACGGTCACCGTCGTACCCGCGGGCGCCTGGATCTTGGCTTCGTAGATGCCCGGGAACCTGCTGACGTTCGTCACGGTACGGGTGGTCGTCTGCTTGCCGGCCAGGTCACCGATCGAGATCGACGGGTAGTTGAGGTCCGTCGGGTCGATCGCGCCGTACTGGGCGCAGGCGGCCCCGGTCGCGCCGCTGCCGCACGCGAACCGGATCCAGTCCGGGTAGGTGGAGTCGAAGACCAGACCCGGCCGGTACGACTGGCCGGGACGAACGTGCCCGGAGCCGTAGTCGAGCGGCGTCGCGGCGGTCCCGGCCCGCTGGATCGGCCGGCCGGTGGCGTCGGTCTGGCCCGCGGTGGTCATCATCGCCGACTTGACCCAGATCGGGGACCAGCGGGGATTCTCGCTGATCATGAGGGCGGCCAGGCCGGCGATGTGCGGGCTGGACATCGAGGTGCCGGAGTACGCGTCCCACGTGCGGCCGTTGTTCGCCGGCGGGGCGACCGGCGCCACCACGTCGACGCCCGGCGCGGTGATGTCGGGCTTGAGCAGGTCACCATTGCCGGCCAGGGCCGGGCCGCGCGACGAGAAGGAGGCCATCTCCGGGGCACGGACCTTGACCGCGACACCCGCCGACAGGCTCGCGGTGGCGCCGGCGGAGGCCGCGTACGCCTTGATCGCAAGCCCTGCCGCGCTGTTGACGTGCACTGTCGGCACGAAGTGGTAGTCGGCGTTGACCGAGTTGTCGGGGTTGTTGTAGAGGATCATCCCGACGCCACCGGCCTGCTTGACCGCCAGGCTCTTGTCCGGACGGGAGTTGCCGCCCCGCAGGCACAGCACGATCTTGCCGGTTACCGTGGCCGGGTCGAGCTTGCCGGAGTAGCACAGCCGCGCGTCGGCGACCGGGGTGCCGGGCAGGCCGGCCACCTCGGAGTCGATCAGCGGCGCCGACGGCACGGCCGAGCCCTGCCCCGCACCTGCGTAGGTGGCGCCGTTGCCCAGCGTCACCGACTTGTTGGACCCGCGGTCATGGGTGCTGGCCGCCACCGTGGTGACCCACGGCGAGTTGTGCGCGACAGTGCTGGCGGTGGGCCCGCTGTTGCCGGCGGACGCGGCGACGAACACGCCCGCGTTGGCGGCGTTGAGGAACGCCAGCTCCACCGGGTCGACGAACGACGACGTGGAACCGGAGATCGAGTAGTTGATGACGTCGACACCGTCGGTGACCGCCGCGTTGATGGCCGCGACCAGGTCGACTGTCGTGCCGCTGCCGCCGCCGCCCTGATCCCACAGGGCCTTGTAGACGGCGAGACGGGCGGCCGGGGCCATGCCGGACGCGTCCCCGACGACCTTGCCGTCGATGACCGCGTCGACGCCGTGGTTGCCGACGGCGGTGCCGGCGGTGTGCGAGCCGTGGCCGTTGAAGTCACGCGGCGACCGGAACTCGGCGGGATTCGTCTCGTCGAGCGAGCCCTCGGTGAAGTAGCGGGCGCCGATCAGCTTGTTGTTGCAGGTGACGTTGCGGGCCGGGTCCGTCTCCTCGCCCTGCTGGCAGACCCCGCGCCACTTGGCGTCGATGATCCGCTGGTCCGGGCGCGGGCCGGGAAGGGCGGCGAACGCCGGGTTCTCCGGCCAGATGCCGGTGTCGATCACGCCGACGATGACGCCGAGCCCGGCCCTGGCCGAGCCGCCGAACTGGCGCTGCCACACGCCGCCGCGGCCGGTCAGCCCGAGCAACTGCGGGGTGGAGACGGTGTCGGCCTTGTGGACGGTGTTCTTCGACACGGCCAGCACACCGGGGCTGCGGCGCAGCACGTCCGCCTCGGTGGTGGACAGGCGGGCGGCGTATCCGCTGAAGGCCACGTCGTACTCGTAAAGGGTCTCGCCCGCCGACACACCCGCCAGCCGCTGGGTCCGCTGCCGTTCGGACTTCAGATGCGCCCGGTACGCCTTGGCGGCGCTCGTGCTCAGGTCGATCTTCTCGCCCGAGCCGGGCCGGGTCGCGGGGATCCCGGAGACCCCGCCGGTGTACGCGGCGACCGGCGGCGCCGCCAACTGCACGATGTAGAGGCTCGCGGCCTGTTCCGGCGCCCCTCGGGCCACGTCGGCGCCACCGATGACCAGGGCGGCGGACATCGCTACGGCTAAGGCCGTGCGGGCGGTGTGTCTCGTTGGCACAGGCGTCCTCCGGGTAGAAACGCTCACATTGATCCCGGAGCATATTGAGAAGCATCTACCGGCGGAAGATCACGGATCGGTCCTAGCGCGGGGTGATGATGGCGGTATGGAATCGCGTCTGCGCACCCTGTCCGGGATCGTCACGGCCGGCGTCGAGCATCAATGCCTGCTGATCGGCGACTATCAGCTCGTGGGTGGGGATCGTGCGGTGATACGTGCCGGGGCGAACGTCGCGGTCACCGGCCGGGTGATCCCCGACCTGGTCACGACGTGCCAGCAGGGCACACCGTTCCTGGTCAGCTCGGTGCAGCTGATCGGCTGATCGCCGGGTCACCCGCATCCGCGGCGTCAGTATGCTCGCGGTGATGGATAACGACGTGACGGTCCGGCGCCGTGCCGTGGGGCGGGTGCCGGTCATCGCGCTCACCGGCCACCTCGGCGCCGGCAAGACGAGCCTGCTCAATCATCTGCTGCGCCGGCCCGGCGCACGCCTGGGCGTCGTGGTCAACGACTTCGGGACGCTGAACGTCGACGCGGCGCTGGTCACCGGGCAGGTCGACGAGGCCGCGGCGATCTCCGGCGGCTGCGTGTGCTGCCTCGAGGACGCCGGCGGCCTGGACGACGCGCTGCAGCGTCTGTCCCGGCCCCGGCTGCGGCTGGACGCGATCCTGGTGGAGTCCAGCGGCGTGGCCGAGCCGGTCGCGCTCGCCCGTCTCATCGGCCTGAGCAGCGTCAGCGGCATCCGGTCCGGCGGCCTCGTCGAGGTGATCGACGCCGTCGAACACTTCCGGACCGTGGACCTCTGGCCGGAGCCGCCCCTGCGCTATGCGGCGGCGACGCTCGTCGTCATCAACAAGGTGGACCTGTTGCCGGCCGGGGACCGCGACCAGGTGCTCGACCGGATCCGGGAACGGGTCCGGCTACGTCAGCCGCACGTGCAGATCGTCACCGCCCGGCACGGCAGGATCGACCCGGCGCTCGTGTTCGACACCGCCGCCGACGAGGACCCGGTCGACGAACTGCCGCTGGCCCGGCTCGTCCGCGAGCAGAACCGTGAGCGTGACGACCACGAGCATGCCCGGGCGGCCTCCACACCACTGACCCGGCCGGTCTCGCCGAGCCTGCTGATCGACCTGCTGGAGAACCCGCCCACCGGCGCCTACCGGCTCAAGGGCCGGGTACGGGTGCACGGGTCCCGGGCCGAACAGGGCTTCGTCGTCAACGTCGTCGGCACCCGGATCCACATCATGCCGCTGCCCGAACCGCCGCCGGCCGGTGAGCTCGTCGCGATCGGCATGCACCTGGACCAGGCGGCCGCACAGCGGCGCCTGGACGCCCTGGCGAGCACACCGGCGAACGAGCCGGACACCGCCGGGCTCCGGCGGCTTCGCCGTTACCGCCGGATCAGTACCTGACACGGTCCGCTACGCCGAGAGTTCGACCGCGCCAGACTTCGTCTACTTCCTGCTCACGTACGCGCTCGGCATCACCCGCTGGAACGGGTCCGCCGGCGCACGGCCGGAACGTCTGCTCGGGAAGATGCCACGGCAGACCCGGCTCGGCCCGGCCTCCGGTGTGTGGACGCCGCTGAACCTCCTTGGCGCGCGCTGCTGGGTGCACCAGCGCTTCCGTGACCAGATCGCCGCCGCCGACCGTGACGCCGGCTTCACCCCATAGGCATTGCGGTAGGGATGAGCTGAGCTGACGGCGCACGCGGGAGTGGCGGGCCGGTTCGAGGGCGTCTACGCCGCGCGCGGAGGCGCGGGTCCGCGAGCACTGGATGAAAATTCTTATTGCTCAGAATGCGTTGCAATCGTAAAGGTTTTTGCCTTCTCATTGACGGAAGTCGACGACGATACGGCTCGGCTCACCCCCTCCAAGGAGCTATCTCGTGACCAGATCTCTCGTCCGCCGCATCCTGGTGACAGCCGTGACGGTGGCCGTCGCCGCGGCGGTGACAGCCGTCGGACTCACCACCGCCGCGCCGGCGAGCGCCGCCGTGGCCTGCGGTGTCCTCTTCGACGACTTCGACTACGGCTCCAGCGCCGACCCGGCGCTCGGCCGGCGCGGCTGGCACGTACGCACCAATCAGGGCGGTCCCGGTGTGCCGGGAGCGACCTGGTCCGCCGGCAACGTCTCGTTCCCCACCGTGGACGGTCAGAAGGTGGCTCGTCTGCAGGCCTCCACCGACGGCACCGCGGGCGGCACCAGCCACGCCGAGTTCTCGCTGTCCGGCCGGCGGTTCTTCGAGGGCACCTACCTGGCCCGGATCAAGTTCTCCGACACCCCCGCCACCGGCCCGGACGGCGACATCGTGAACCAGACCTTCTACACGATCAGCCCGCTGCGGTACGCGTTCGACCCGATCTACAGCGAGCTCGACTTCTCCGAGTACCTGCCCAACGGCGGGTGGGGCGAGAGCGGCCCGACGAACTTCCAGACCACCTGGTACACCTACCAGCCCGACCCGTGGGTGCAGGACCGCCAGTACAGCAAGCAGAACGCCAGCATCGCCGGGTGGCGCGACGTCATGGCCACGGTGGCGAACGGCGAGATCAAGTACTACATCGACGGCCGGCTCGTCGGCGCTCACGGCGGCAAGTACTACCCCCGGCAGAACATGTCCCTCGACTTCAACCAGTGGTTCATCGACCTGACCGGCCACTCCGGCGGCACCAGCGTCTGGCACCAGCACATCGACTACGTGCTGCACGCCAAGAAGCAGGTGCTCACGCCGGCCCAGGCGACCGCGCAGGCGAACGCCTTCCGGGCGAACGGCGCCACCCACACCGACACCGTCACCGGCGACAACGACTGCACGCCCGGCTCGACGGGCAACCCGCAGCCGACCGGTACGCGGATCGCCAGCAACTGGAACAACAAGTGCGTCGACGTGTCCAACGGCAACTTCAACCCGGGCCAGCGCCTGCAGGTCTGGGACTGCGCCGACACGGTCAACCAGAGGTTCGAGTTCACCGGCGGCACGCTGCGCGCGCAGAACAACACCTGCATGGACGTCGCCGGGGCCGGCACCGCCGACGGCACACCCATCCAACTGGCCACCTGCAACGGCCACGCGGCTCAGCAGTTCGTCCTCACCGCGGCCGGCGACCTGGTGAACCCGATGTCCGGCAAGTGCGTGGACATCGCGGCCTGGAACCCGGACAACGCCGCACCCCTGCACCTGTGGACCTGCGTGGGCGGCGCCAACCAGAAGTGGCGCCGCATCTGACGCGCCATGAGCCGCGACGAGTTCCGCACCGATTCCGGCGACCTGCGGCGACTCATCGAACGGCCGACCGTCACCCCGGCCGAGGCGATCGCCGCCGCGCTCCACTGACCGGCCGGCGCCGCCGCCGGTGACGCTGATCAGCGTCACCAGGCTGAACAACGCCTTTCCGGTGCTGTCAGCCGTGGTCAGCGGGCGTCGAGGAGCGCGCGGCCCGCTGACCGGAGGCGTTGCTACCGTGCGCGCATGACACACGGACCCGGAGGTTCCTCCAAGGTGGCCGGCCTCGCCGTCGCCGCAGCCGTGGGCGCGCTCGCCGGCGCCGCACTCACCGGCCGGCGCGGCTCCCGGGCGGCGGCCGGCGGGCTGGCCGGCGCGGCGATGCTCACCGCGGTCGAGGCGGTCGCCCGTGCCCGCCAGCGGCCCGGCGAGATCCCGGCGTGGTGGTCACGCGTGGTGATGAGCGGCGCATTCGCGGCGCCGGCGGGATGGCTTGCCGGGCGGCTCACCGGCGCCGGGCCGGTCACGGTGGGGGTGGCCGCAGGCGCCGTCGCCGGCGCGCTCGGGTTGCGCCCGCAGAAGGTGGTCCTCGGCCCGGTCGCCGGGGCCGCCGCCGGGCTCGCCTGGCGCCTGGCGGGCGGCCGCGGCACGCCGCCTGCCGTGGTCGCGGCGAGCGCGGTGGTCGGCTACCGGGCGCTGGCCGCGCTGCTGTTCCGCGACCCGCAGGTGAGTCTGCTGGCCGAGCGCGCGCGGGCCGAGGACCTGCCGTTCGTGGTGCCGCTGGAGGCCCGCGCCGGCTACGTCGGCACCGGGTATGTGCGTGAGCTGGCCGGCGTGCTGGGTGGCAGTTACCGCGCGGACGCGGCGGATGCCGGGATCGTCGCCTCGCTCGACGACCTCGCCGGGCCGGACTTCGACCCCGCCGGTGTGCACCCGCTGGTACGTGAGTTCTACGAGCGGACCACCCGGTTCACCCTGGACATCGTGCCCGAGTGGCGGCCCTGGGTGCGGCCCGGCTACCTGCTGTACCGCACTCTGGTGGCCCGGCCGCTGGGCCAGGCGAACGTGCCGATGAACCAGCGCGAGACGGTCCGCGGCGTCCGCAGCCGCATCGACACGATCACCCCCGACGGCACCGGCGTGATCGGCGTACGCGGGTGGATCCGCTCGTTCGCCGACACCGACGAGCCGATCTACGTCGGCATCTACACCACCTACCGGCACGACGGCCGGGGGTATGTCAGCGTCGGTTTCCCGGTGCCGCAGAGCAACTTCACGGCCACGCTGCTGCCGCTGCCCCGGCCAGGTGGCGGGCTCGTGCTCACCAGCAGCAGCGCGCTGCCCCACCCCGGCCACTATCTGAGCTACGTCGACCCGGAGACCCGGGAACTGACCACGCTGGCCGTGCACGGTTTCACCGAGCGGCTCGACGTCTTCGTCGCCGACGGCGAGCTCCGGGCGGCGCACGCGTTCGCGCTCTACGGCCTGCCGTTCCTGACGTTGCACTACCGCATCCGCCGCAAGGCCGTGACCACCTGACGCACTGGCCGGGTTCTTCCTCGGCGCCGGCGTCAGGAACGTCATCATCCGGAACCTGACCATCGGCGACACCGCGATGGCCGCCGATGACCCGGACGACAAGGACTTCGACTACGACGGCATCCAGATGGACACCGCCGACCACGTGTGGATCGACCACACCGGCCAGCGCGACCCCAGCGCCGGCAATCTGCAGAGCGGCAGCATCCTGGTGAGCTGCACCGGCAAGGCGACCACGTCGGGGCCGGCGTTCAACCCGGGCGACTTCTATCCGTACACCCTCGATCCGGCGGCCGACGTGCCCGCCCTGGTCCGGGCCGGCTCCGGCCCGCAGCCCGGCATCGGCTTCTGACAGAGCCGCGGGTTGACGCCCGGCGGCAGGATGGCGGGCATGCTGGACTTCCTCGAGGCGCTGCACCCCGGGTGGTTTGCGCTGCTGGCGCTGGTGGAGAACATCCTGCTGGCCGGGGTGGGCGCGCTGCTCGGGCACGTCGCGCTGCGGCTGCCCGGCGCGCGGCGGCTCACCCCCGAGCCCGGGCCGGTGAGCCGCCTGGAACTCGGGCTGGTCGCGAGCACGACACTGCTGAACACGGCGGTCACCGTGGCGGGGTGGTGGCTGTGGAAGCACGGCGTGATCGAGTTGCGGGGCGGGTTCGGGTTCGGGGCGCTCGCTGAGCTGCTGGTTCTGATCATGGTGATGGACGTGCTGATGTACGCCGGGCACGCCACGGTGCACCTGCGGGCGCTGTTCCCGTGGGTGCACCGGCTGCACCACGTGTTCGCGGACGCGCGGCCGATCACGCTGTTCGCGCTGCATCCCCTCGAGGCGATCGGGTTCGGGGCGATGTGGCTGGTGGTCCTCGCCGTGTACCCGTTCACGGTGGGGGCGCTGGCCGCGTACACCGCAGTGAACCTGATCTTCGGGATCCTGGGGCACCTCGGGGTGGAGCCGTTGCCGCCCGCCGTACGCCGCAATGTGGTCTTCCGCTGGGTCGCCACGCCCGCCATGCACGTCGGGCATCACGCCGACCCCCGCTACAACCTCGGCTTCTACACCACCGTGTGGGATCGGCTCCTCGGCACGCTGGAGCCGGGGTACGACAGGCGGCGCACCGCTGACGTCCCCGACCCGTACCCCGTGGCCTAGTCGTCGACGCGGAACCCGAGTTTCACCAGCACCTGGTAGTGGGCCACCTCCCCGTCCACCACCTGGCCACGGATCTCCTTGGCCTCGAACCACTCGATGTTGCGCACCGTCTCCGCGGCCTTCCTGACCGCGGTGCGGATGGCGTCGTCGACGCTCGTGGGGCTGCTGCCGACGACCTCGGTCAGCCGATACACGTGATGGGTCACGGGCCCAACCTACGGGCGCTCTCAGGGTTTTGACAGCGGAACGCTGGTAGCTTTCGCCGTCGACCGAGCCGTTCGGTCGAGCCGGAGGACGCACCAATTCATGATCGTTTTAGCTGTGCTGGCGGCGGTTGCCGTCGTCGGCGTGTTCGGCGCGCTGCATTGGTACCTGTGGCGGCGCCTGGTCGCGGCGACCACCACGCCGGGAAGCCGGTGGCGGCGAGCCGGGACGGTGCTGTTCACCGCCGCGCCCATCCTGGCGGTGGCGGCGATGGCCGGCGAGTCGCTGCCGGTCCCGCTGGTGGTCAAGAGCATCCTCGCCTGGCCGGGGTACATGTGGCTGGCGATCTTCCTGTATCTGCTGCTCGCGGTGCTTGCGGGGGAGCTGGTACGGCCACTGCTGACCCGCTGGCTGCACAGCCGGGACGCCGCGCCGGTGCTCGTCGGGGCGGCGGGTGACACCCGTACATCTGACGCCGAACCGGAGACCGTGACCGGGCCGCCGCAGATCAACCGCCGCATATTCGTCTCCCGGGTGGTCGGCGCGGGCGCCGTCGTGGCCGCCGCCGGAACCGTCGGGCTCGGCACCTGGAGCGTGCTCAACGGCCCCGGCGTCAAGCGGATCACCGTGCCGCTGGCGAAGCTGCCGCGCAGCGCGCACGGGTTCCGGATCGCCGTGGTCAGCGACGTCCATCTCAGCGCGGTGCTCGGGCGCGGGTTCGCGCAGCGGGTCACCGACACCATCAACGCCACCCAGCCGGACCTGATCGCCGTCGTCGGTGACCTGGTCGACGGCGACGTCGACGAGCTCGCCGGGTCGGTGGAGCCGTTGCGGGGGCTGCGATCGCGGCACGGAACGTTCTTCGTCACCGGCAACCACGAGTACTTCTCCGGCGCCGACGAGTGGATCGACAAGGTGCGCGAGCTGGGCTGGCAGCCGCTGGAGAACGCGCGGACCGCGATGCCCGGGTTCGACCTGGCCGGGGTCAACGACGTCGCCGGGGAGGACTCGGGGGCGGGGCCGGACTTCGGCAAGGCGCTCGGCGACCGGGATCCGGCGCGGGCGTCGGTGCTGCTGGCCCATCAGCCGGTGCTCATCGACGAGGCGGTCCGCTACGGCGTGGACCTGCAACTGTCCGGCCACACCCACGGCGGTCAGATGTGGCCGGCCACCATGATCGCCGACGCGGCGAACCCGACGCTGGCCGGGTTGGAGCAGTACGGCGACACGCAGCTGTACGTCAGCCGTGGCGCGGGCGCGTGGGGGCCGCCGGTCCGGGTCGGCGCCCCGTCCGACGTCACGATCGTGCAGCTGGCGTCCCGCCAGGCCTGATTCCAGCGTGTTGAGTTCGGCCGTCATGTGCGCCCGTAATCCACACGCCGCTGGGTGTGTTGAGTTCGGCCGTCATGTGCGCCCGTAATCCACACGCCGTCGGGTGTGTTGAGTTCGGCCGTCATACGCGCCCCGATTCCACACGCCGCTGGGTGTGTTGAGTTCGGCCGTCATGCGCGCCCGAAAGTCACACGCCGTCGGGGTCAGCGGTAGATGCCCAGGAGAGCCCGGGAGGCGGCCTCGACGATCTCGTCGGTGGACGCCTCCAGGGCGCCGTCCAGCCAGGCGGTGATCAGCTCGGCCATGCCGCCGATGAACAGCATCCCGCCGATCTCGTCCTGCGCGGCGCTGCGCCCGGGATCACCGAGGACCTTGCGGGACTCCAGCGCCGACTGATGGGCGAGATGCCGCAGCAGGGCGGTCCGGCGCTGGCGTAACGCGGGCACGCCCACCGACTCCACGATCGCGACCCGCCCCTTGCGCGGGTCGGCGACCAGCAGCTCCATGAACGCCCGCACCGCCGCCCGGACCCGGTCGGCCGGGTCGGCGCCGGCGGCCTCGGCGGCGGCCCGGCTGCACTCCTCGATCTCGGCCGCGATCCCGTCCATCACCGCTTCGAGCAGCTCGTCGAGGCCGGTGAAGCTCTCGTAGAGGTACCGCTCGCTGAGCCCGGCCTCGGCGCAGACGGCGGTCATCGTGGTGCGGGTCCGCGGGTCGGCCCAGACGGTGAGGGCGGCGGCGAGCAGCCGGGCGCGGCGCCGGGCCACCCGGTCGACGGCGCTGACGCCACGGTAGACCGCCATGTCCGCAACCATGCCACAACAGTCCGGAAACATTGACAGGGCTCTCTTCCAGATTCAGGCTGGCCGGTACGAGGACGCCAGCGCGAGGTGAGCCCATGACGGCTGAGACGCGGAACCCGAGATCACTGCCCGGCCTGCGCCGCGAGGATCGTGGCCTGCCCTGGGTCGGCAACCTGTTCGTCTATCAGAAGGATCCGGTCGCCTACTACCGGCGGCAGTGGGAGCACTACGGCCCGGTCGCCCCGTCGTACATGATCGGCCGGACCACGGTGATGCTGCTCGGCCCGGACGCCTGCGGCGCGGCGCTGCAGAACCGGGACAAGGCGTTCGCCAACGGTCCCGCCTGGTCGGAGCTGGTCGGCCCGTTCTTCACGCGCGGCCTGATGCTGCTCGATCTCGAGGATCACCACGGGCACCGGCGGATCATGCAGGAGGCGTTCACCCCGCAGCGCCTGGACGGGTACACCCGGCGGCTGCACCCGGCGATCGAGCGGGGTGTCGCGGGCTGGGAGACGGGTCAGCGGTTCCCGGCGTACCGGCATCTCAAGCAGCTCACCCTGGACATCGCCGCCGACCTGTTCATGGGCGGGGCGGGGGAGACCAGCGCGGCCGAGATGGCCCGGGTCAACCGGGCGTTCATCGCGTGCGTGCAGGCGGCCGGCGGGATGATCCGGGCGGACGTGCCGTTCACCCGGTGGGGCCGCGCGTACCGGGCCCGGCAGGTCCTGGAGAGGTTCCTGCGGCACTACCTGCCGGCCAAGCGGGCCACCACCGGCGACGACATCTTCTCGGTGCTGTGCCACATCGAGACCGAGGACGGCGCCAGGTTCTCCGACGACGACGTGATCAACCACATGATCTTCCTGATGATGGCGGCGCACGACACGTCCACGATCACCACCACCGCGATCCTGCAGTACCTGGGCCAGCATCCGGAGTGGCAGGACCGCTGCCGGGCGGAGTCGCGGGCGCTCGGTCCCGCGCCGGACCGGGCCGGTCTGGAGTCCCTCACCTCGCTGGACCTGGTGATGCGGGAGGCGCTGCGGCTGCGCGCGCCGGTGCCGGTGCTGGTCCGCTACACGGTCAAGGACACCGTGGTCGAGGGCGTGCGGATCCCGGCGGACACGTTCTGCTCGGTCGGCATCCAGTTCACCCAGCTGATGGAGGAGTACTGGACGAACCCGATGGTCTTCGACCCGGAGCGGTTCGCGCCCGGCCGCCGCGAGGACCGTTCGCACCGGTTCGCGTGGGAGCCGTTCGGCGGCGGCGTGCACAAGTGCATCGGCCTGCACTTCGCGGGCCTGGAGGTGAAGGCGATCATGCACCGGCTGCTGCGCGGCCACCACTGGGACGTCGACCCCGGCTACGTGCCGCCGATGGACCAGCACTCGCTGCCGTTCCCGAAGGACGGCCAGCCCATCGTCCTGGTCCGGAACTGAGAGGGGTCGGCCGTGGACAACGGACCGGTCAGCGCCCATCGGCCCGCCTGGCTGACCGACGCCCGGCTCGCCTCGCTGCGCCGCTGGGTCGCGGTGCCCGCCTCCGGCGGCAGGACCATGCAGACCGCGATGGCGCCGTACGACGCCCTTCCCGCCGTTGCCGTGCCGGTGTGCACCGTCGAGGACGTCGAGGTGGCCGCCGACCGGGCCCGGACCGCGCAGGAACACTGGGCCGGACTGTCCTACTCCGCGCGCGCGGAGGTCGTACTCCGCTTCCATGATCTTCTCGTCGGCCGCCAGGACGAGGTGCTCGACCTGATCCAGTGGGAGACCGGCAAGGCCCGCCTGCACGCCTGGCAGGAGGTGCTGCTGCTGGGCACGGTGGCCCGGCACTACGCCCGGCACGGCGGCTCCTATCTGGCCGACCGCACCGTGCGCCCGGCCGTCCCGGTGCTCACCCGGGCGCGCGAACTGCGTATCCCCAAGGGTCTCGTCGGGATCATCGCCCCCTGGAACTACCCGCTCTACCTCGGCGTCGGCGACCTGATCCCGGCGCTGCTGGCCGGCAACGCCGTCGTCGGCAAGGCGGACGGCCAGACGCCGCTGACCGTGCTGTGGGCCCGCGCCCTGATGGCCGAAGCGGGCCTGCCGGAGCACGTGTGGCAGGTCGTCACCGGGGACGGGCCGGCCATCGGCTCCGCCGTCGTCGATGTCGCCGACCACCTGTGCTTCACCGGCTCCACCGCCACCGGCCGGGTCGTCGCCGAACGTGCCGCCCGCCGCCTGATCGGCGTCTCCCTGGAACTCGGCGGCAAGAACCCGCTGATCATCCGGGCCGACGCGGACCTGGACCTGGCCGCCCGTGGCACCGTCGAGGCGGCGTTCGCCAACAGCGGCCAGATGTGCATCCACATCGAGCGGGTGATCGTGGACGCGTCCGTGTACGACGCGTTCACCGCCGCGCTGCTGGCCGCCACCAGCGCGCAGCGGCTCGGCCAGGGTCTCGGCTACGGCTACGACGTCGGCCCGCTCGCCACCCGCGCCCAGCTCGACAAGGTCAGCGCGCACGTCGCCGACGCGGTCGCCAAGGGCGCGACGGTGCTGGCCGGTGGCCGGGCCCGCCCCGACATCAGCCCGTACGCCTACCAGCCCACCGTTCTCGCCGACGTCACCGACGACATGGACCTGTGCCTGGGCGAGACGTTCGGGCCGGTCCTGGCGCTGCACCGGGTCACCGGCGACGACGCCGCGATCGCCGCCGCCAACCGGGGCCGGCAGGGGCTGTCCGCCGGGATCTTCAGCCGGGACACCGTCGCGGCCGAGGCGATGGCGCGCCGGATCCGGGCCGGGGCGGTCAACATCAACGACGGGGCCGGGCTGGCGATCGGCACGGTGGAGGCGCCGATGGGTGGCCGCGGGGAGAGCGGGCTGGGCCGGCGGCACGGCGCGGAGGGCATCCGCCGGTTCACCGACGCGCAGACGGTGGCGGTGTCCCGGATGGGGCCGCTGGGCCCACCGCCGGGCCGTCCGGCGGAGTCGTTCGTGAACCTCGGCAATCGACAGTTGCGGCTGCTGCGGCGGCTCGGCATCCGGTGAGCCCGGCTGTCCCGGCACCGTCCGGACAGCCACCCTCAGCTTCCGGCGACCAGAAGGGATCAGTGTGGATTTCGACGACACCCCCGACGAGGCGGCCTGGCGGGCCCGGGTCCGCGCGTTCCTCGAACAGCGACGACCCGACCCGGACGATCCGCGGGGCTGGCAGGCCACCCTGTACGAGGCCGGCTTCGTCGGGGTGGCCTGGCCGGAGGCGGCGGGCGGGCGCGGCGGCACCCTCATGCAGCAGGCGATCGTCGACCAGGAGACGGCCCGGCTCGGGCTGCCCGCGCTGATCAACCTGATCGGCATCGGGATGTGCGGGCCGACCGTGATCATGCACGGCAGCGAGGACCAGAAGAGCCGGTACCTGAAACGGCTGCTGCGCGCGGACGACCTGTGGTGCCAGCTGTTCAGCGAGCCGGAGGCCGGCAGCGACCTGGCCGCGCTGCGGACCCGGGCGGTCCGCGACGGCGACGGCGGGTGGCGGATCAGTGGGCAGAAGGTGTGGACGACCCTCGCGCATCTGGCCGATTACGGGATCCTGCTCACCCGTACCGATCCCGATGTCCCCAAGCATCGCGGTCTGACCATGTTCGTCGTCGACCTGAAGGCGCCAGGCGTCACCGTACGGCCGTTGCGGCAGATGAACGGCGAGGCCCACTTCAACGAGGTGTTCTTCGACGACGTGGCGATCCCGGACAGCGAACGGCTCGGCGACCCCGGCGACGGCTGGCGGGTCGCGCTGACCACGCTGATGAGCGAGCGGCTGTCGCTCGGCGGCGGCGGCACCGGCATCGGCCCGAAACCCGAGGCGGTGGCCCGGCACGTCGCGGACCACCTCGGCGCGCTGCCCACGGACCGGCAGGCGCTGGCCCGCCAGCAGCTCGGGCGGGCGTACGTGGCCGCGCTCGGCGCCCGCTACACCGGCTACCGGCAGCTGTCCAAGCTCAGCCGCGGCGAGCTGCCCGGCCCGGAGGCGTCGGCGGGCAAGCTGAGCGGTACGCGATCCGCCCGCGACCTGACCGACCTGGCCGTCCGGGTGCTCGGCGGCGACGCCCGCACCGGCGGCGGCATCTGGCCGAACGCCCAGGCCGTGCTGCCCGGGATGGCCATCGCCGGCGGCAGCGACCAGGTGCTGCGCAACATCATCGGCGAGCGGGTCCTCGGGCTGCCCGCCGAACCCCGAGCGGACAAGGGCGTCACCTTCCGGGAGAGCATCCGATGAACTTCGACCTGGACACCGAACACCTCGATCTCGCGGCTGCGGCCCGTGACCTCCTGTCCGCCGCCGCGTCCCCGGCGGCGGCCCGGGACGCCCTCGACGGCGGCGGCCCGGTCCGGCCCGGCCGGGAGGAGCTGCTCAAGAGCGGTTTCGCCACGATCACCTGGCCGGACAACGGCGGCAGCGTCCTGCACCTCGCCGTGGTCGCCGAGCAGGCCGGGCGGGTCCTGGCCGGGCCGTCGCTGGTCACCTTCGCGCGGGCGGCGGTGCTGCTCGACGGGGACACCGAACGGCTGGCCGGGATCGCCGACGGCAGCCTCGCCGTGGCGGTTGTCGACGACGACGGGCCGGTCCTCGACGCCGCCGGGGCGACCACCTTCCTGGCGTTGCGGGACGGCGCGCTGGTCTGCGGGCCGGGCGAGGTCACCGTGCGGGAGCCGATCGACGCGACCCGCGGGCTCGGCGACGTCGTCCTGGGGCAGACCACGGTTCTGGTACGCGACGCGGCAGCGCTGTGGGAACGGGGCGAGCGGGTCGGCCGTACCATCCTGGCCGCGGAAGGCCTCGGTGCCGCCGCCGCCCTGCTCGACATGGGTGTGGCGTACGCGAAACAGCGGCACGCGTTCGGCCGGCCCATCGGCTCCTACCAGGCCGTCAAGCACATGCTCGTGGACGTCTACGTCGCCGTGGAAGAACTGCGGTCGCTGGTCTGGTGGGCCGCCTGGGCCGCCGACCACGCCCCCGGGGAACTGCCGCTGGCCGCCGCCGCCGCGAAGGCCGCCGCCGCGACCACCCTGGAACTGGCTGCCGAGACGGTGATCCAGGTGCACGGCGGGGTCGGGTTCACCTGGGAGCACGACGCGCACCTGTACTGGCGGCGGGCCAAGGTGGACCGGTTCCTGCTCGGCGACGACATCGCGGCCTTCGACGAGGTCGCCCGGCTCGCGACGGGAGCGGCGGCATGAGCTTCCACCTGGCGGTCCTGGCCGAGCAGGCGTACGAGCGGCTCGGCGACTACGAGTCGCTGTTCTTCGAGGGCGCCTGGCTGACCTCGACCGAGATCCACGAACGGTCCGTGCGGGCCGGGGCGGGGCTGCGCGCGCACGGGGTCCGGCCCGGCGACCGGGTGGTGGTGATGACGATGAACACGCCCGAGGTGTTCATCGCGTACCGGACCATCTGGCGGGCCGGCGCCGTGGTCACCCCGGTGATCTTCCTGCAGAGCGAGCCGGAGCTGCGGCACATCCTCACCGACTCCGGCGCCACCGCGGCGATCATCAGCCCCGAGCTGGCCGGCCTGTTCCGGGCCGCTTCCCATGACCTGGACATCGCCACGTTCGTCATCGGCGGGAACTACGCCGACCTGGAGGCCGCCGAACCGGCCGGGATCGTCCCGCGCGCCGACGACGACCTGGCCGCCCTGCTCTACACCGGCGGCACCACCGGCCGGGCCAAGGGCGTCATGCTCAGCCACCGCGGCCTGTGGGAGTCCGGCCACGGCCTGCAGCAGGCCGCCCGGACCGTCGACACCACCCGGTCGCTGCTGCCGCTGCCGCTGTCGCACGCCTACGGCCTGATCGTGGTGATCAGCGGCCTGCACTCGGACCGGCGGCTCGTCTCGGTGCTGCAACGCTGGTTCGACCCGGCGGGCTGGCTGCGGCTGGTCGCCGAACACCGCCTGGAGACCAGCCCGGTCGTGCCGACCATGCTGCAGATGCTGCTCGCCCAGCCGTACGCCGAGCATGATCTGTCGACGCTGCGGTCGTTCGGCTCCGGCGGCGCGACCCTGCCCCCGGCGATCCGGGCCGCCGCCGAGAAGGCGTTCGGCGTCACCGTGCTGCAGGGCTACGGCTGCACCGAGAGCAGCGCGGTGATCTCCGCGGAGACCCTCACCGAGCACCGGGCCGGCAGCGTCGGCAAGCCGTTGCCGCACGCCGAGGTGGCCATCGTCGACCTGTCCGGCAAGGAGCTGCCGGCCGGGGAGGACGGCGAGATCTGCGTACGCGGCCCGAACGTGATGCTCGGCTACTGGAACGACCCGGACCTGACCGCCCGGACCGTCCGGGACGGATGGCTGCACACCGGCGACGTCGGCCACCTCGACGACGACGGCTACCTGTACGTGGTCGACCGGATGAAGGACCTGATCATCCGGGGCGGGTTCAACGTCTACCCGCGCGACGTCGAGGACGCCCTGCTGGAACACCCCGCCGTGCAGATCGCCGCCTGCGTCGGCCGGCCCGACACCGAACACGGCGAGGAGGTGGTCGCGGTGGTGCAGCTCGTGCCGGGGCAGCGGGTGGACAGCGCGGAGCTGATCGAGTTCGCCAAGGCCCGGCTGGCGAAGTACAAGTACCCGCGCGACATCAAGGTCCTCGACGCGGTGCCGCTGACCAGCGTCGGCAAGATCAACCGCCGTGCGGTACGCGACCTCGTGAACCCGGGAGACGGCGATGACTCGTAAGATCGCCGGGATGGCCGTGATCGTCACGGGCGGCGCGCGCGGCATCGGCCGGGCCACCGCCGAACGCCTGGCCCGGCTCGGCGCCTCGGTCGCCATCGGAGACCTCGACGCCGATCTGGCCGCCACCGTCGCCGCGCCGTTCGGCGACCGGGTCGTCGCCGCCCGCCTCGACGTCACCGACCCCGCCTCCTGGGCCGACTTCCTCACCGAGACCGGCCGGCTCGGGCCGTGGGACGCGCTGATCAACAACGCCGGGATCATGCCGCTCGGGTCGCTGCTCAAGGAACCCGACCAGCTCACCCGGACGATCTTCGAGGTCAACGTCTTCGGGGCGATCAACGGTACGAAGGCGGTCGCCCCCGGCATGGTCGACCGCGGCCGCGGCCACATCGTCAACGTCGCCTCGGCGGTCGGCCGGCTCGCCGTCCCGAACGCGGCCAGCTACTCGGCGTCCAAGTTCGCCGTCGTCGGCTTCAGCGAGGCGATGCGGGCCGAGCTCGCCCCCGCCGGCGTCGACGTCACCGTCATCCTGCCGACCGTGGTCCGCACCGAACTGTCCGCGGGCGTGCCCACCGGCCGCGGCGTCACCACGGTCAGCCCGGACGAGGTGGCGCAGGTGATCGAGTCCGCGCTGCGCAAGCCGCAGCCGGAGCTGTGGGTGCCGCGGTGGGTGCAGGGCCCGACGAAGGTCACCCAGGCGCTGCCACGGCGGGTGGCGGCGGTGCTCGACCGGCTGTCCGACGCGGGCCAGCTGCTCAACCGGGTGGATCCGGCGGCGCGGGAGGTGTACGAGGAACGCGCCCGCCGCTCCGCCCAGGACCCGCCCTGAGGCCGATCAGAGCAGGCCGGTCTCGCGGGCGTGGTTGACGGCCTCGCTGCGGCGTGACACCGCCAGCTTGCGGTAGATCGCGCGCATGTGCGCCTTGACCGTGTTCACCGAGATGCCGAGATCGGCGGCGATCTCGGCGGCGCTGAGCATGGTCGGCAGGAAGCGCAGCACCTCGGCCTCGCGTTCGCTGAGCACCTCGCCGGCCGGTGTCCGGCGGGCGCCGCGGCTCCCGGAACGCAGCTCCTCCAGGAAGGCGCCGTGCCCCTCGCCGGGCAGCAGCAGCGGCAGCCGGTGCAGCAGGTCGTCGAGGCGGCTGCCGGCGTGGACCAGGAACGGCCGGCGGATCTGCTCGCGCGCGGCCAGGTGCAGGGTTCCGCTGAGCAGCTCCACCGCCTGCGCGGCGTGCCCGCGGGTGTCCGCGATCAGGGCGCTGAGCAGGCCCGCCTCCACCGTCGCGGCGGTGTACGGCAGGGCGACCGGCCGCGGGTCGAGCAGCAGCGCGGCGGCCCGTAGATCCTTCTGGGCCAGGGCGGCGCGGGCCAGGACGACCCGGTGCGCCAGGTCGTCGCCGGGGGCCGGGGGAGCGGACGGCTCCGGTCCGGGCCGGCCGGCGGCCAGGTCCGCCTCGATCGCGACGGTGGTGAGCCAGCGGTCCAGCCACGGCACCCGGGTCCGGGGGCTGCGCCCGGCATGGGCCGACTCCAGGAACATCCGGGCCCGCCCCGGTTCGCCGCGGGTCACCGCCAGCCAGGCCTGTGCGGCGGCCAGGACGATGCGCTGGGCGGCCTCCGGTTCGCTGCGGTGCGCGCGGATCGCGGCGTCCAGGGTCTCCTCGGCGTCGGCGAACTCGCCGCGCTGCACGTGCACCAGGACCAGGGCGACGTACGCGGCGACCGCCTGGACGGTGTGCCGCCAGCCGCCCTGTTCGGCACGGGACCGGGCGCCCGCGGCGAGCCGGGCGGCCTCGGCGACCGACCCGCGGGTGGCCTCCAGGACGGCCAGATGCCCGGTGGCGTTGATCTCGGCGAGTTCCAGGCCGGCGGCGTGGGCGGCGCTCGACGCCGCCCACAGGTCCCGGGCGGTGTTCTCGGCGTCGCCTGCCCACAGCCCGGCGACGCCCCGGTTGTTGAGGGCGATCGCCCGTTGCTGGGTGACGGCCGGCCCGGCGGCGCCGCCGTCGGCCGCGAGCAGGGCCAGGATCTCGGTGCAGCCGGCGTGCACGGCGGGCATGTCGCCGATCGCCCGGTCGGCGGCCAGTTGCAGGGTGAGCAGCATGATCTCGACCGGCCGGCGTTCGGCGACGGGCCGGCGGCGCAACAGCCGGCGGGCGTGGTCCAGGCGTGCCGGGATGGCCTCGTAGTCGCCGTCGTGGAACAGCAGCACCGCGGCGGCGATCATCAGCTCGGCGGTGGAGCCGAGCCGGTCGGCCGGCACCTGCCGCAGGATCCGGACCAGCGCGGGCCGGTGCGCCGACAGCACCAGCGGCGCCGCCTGGCCGGTGACCAGCCGCCCGATGTACGCCCAGTCGCGCGCCGCCACGGCGTGCGTGAGCGCCTCCATCACCAGGTCGTTGGCGGCGTGCCAGCGGGCCGCCCGGCGGTGCAGTTCGGCGACCGCGGCGGGCGCCTCCACCCGCAGCCGGTGGCCGAGCGCGTCACGCAGCAGATGGTGGTACCGGAACCAGAGCGGCCGGTCGCCCAGCCGTACCACGAAGTCGTTGTCGTTCTCGAACTCCTCCAGCATCCGCTGGGCGTCCTGGCCGGTGGTGATCGAGTTGGCCAGGTCGGCGCAGACCCGCTCACAGATGCTGGTCTGCAACAGGAAACGCCGCTGCCGCCGGGTCCGCCCGGCCAGCACCTCGTCGGTGAGATACTCGTCGACGCCGCGGCCGTCGCCGGCGAAGTCGGCGACCGACCGGGTGTCGTGCCCGGCCAGGAACCCGGCGCCCAGGTGCAGGCCGACCGCCCAGCCCTCGGTACGGCGGACCAGGGCGCTCAGATCGGCGGCGCCCAGCGCCAGCCCGTGGCCGCGGACCAGACCGGCCGCCTCGTCGTCGGTGAACGCCAGCTCGGCGGCCCGGATCTCGGTGACCTGCCCGGTGCCGCGCAGCCGGTGCAGGGCGAGCGCCGGCCGGGACCGGCTGATCAGCAGCAGCCGCAACGGCGCCGGCGGATGGCGCAGCAGGTCGTTGATCTCGGTCAGCACCTGCGGGTCGTCGATCTCGTGGAAGTCGTCGACGACCAGCACCGACCGGTCCGGCAGGCGGCTCAGGCCGTCGGCGAGCCAGCGGACCCGCTCCCGTTCCCCGGCCGGGACGGCGGCGGCCGTGCCGAGCGGGTTGCCGTCGGGCAGCAGGCCGGCGGTGCGCAGGGCGGCCACCACGTACGCCCAGAAGATCCGTGGGTCGTTGTCGTGCCGGTCCAGGCTGAGCCACGCGACCGTGGGCCGGGCGCTCTGCGCCCAGGCGGAGACCAGCATGGTCTTGCCCCAGCCGGCGCCCGCGGTGACCAGCGTGACCGGGGTGTCCATGGCGGTGTCGAGCAGGTCGCACAGGCGCTGCCGGAGCACGCCGGCGCGGGCCAGGCGGGGCCGGGCCGTCTTGACCGGCAGCAGCGCGGCGCCGGGCAGACCCGCGCCCATCGTCATACCGCCCCCGCCCCGTCACCGGACTCCTTGGTGGATCGTCCGATCCGGATCATCGCATGCGCGGCTGCGGCGGCCGCCGTGACGGCCAGCACAGCCAGCGCCGGGCGGTAGCCGCCCAGGTTCTGCCAGGCGTACGCCATCAGCAGGGGGGACAGGAAGCCGGCCAGCCCGCCGGACGCGCTCGCCACCCCGGTGATCAGGCCGGCCGTGCCGGGCGGCGCGGCCTTGCCGATCTGGGTCAGCACGGCGGTGCCGGCCACCCCGAGACTGACCGCCAGCAGCGGCAGGGTGACCGTCAGGACCACCGGCAGCGGCGGGCCGAGGGCCTGGACCGCGACGGTGGCGGCCAGCACGGCCAGGGCCGCGACCAGCGGGCGGGCCGGGGAGAGCCGGTCGGCGAGCCAGCCGCCGGCCGGCCGCATCAGCACCGCGACCACCATGAACGCGGCCATCACGTCGCCGGCCCGCTCCGGGGTCAGCCCGTAGGCGTTGCCGAGGTACACCGGCAGGTACGACGTGAACGTGACGAACGCGGCGAAGCACACCGTGTACCAGGTCGTGGACCATCGGGTCAGCGGCAGCTGCAGCACCGCCCGGACAGCGACAGGCGACCGATTATGATCACCCGCCGAGGGGTAGGGGTCGCGCAGCGCCACGAGGGCGACGATCCCGTACGCGCCGACCACCACCGCTGTCGCCAGGAACGGCGCCGCCGGCCCGTACGCCGTCGCGAGCCGGACCGCGCCGGCCCCGCCGAGCGCGCCCCCGCACAGGCCCAGCCCCAGCACGCCGAGGGCCAGGCCGCGCCGCCCGGCCGGGAACCAGCCACCGACGAACGGCACGCTCGCGGCGAACATCGCGCCCGCCGCCCCCAGCAGCACCGCCCCGGCCATCAGCCCCGGCACCGACCGGTGCCCGGCCACCGCCAGCTCCACCAGCGCGAGCACGGTCGCGGCGACGACCAGCAGCTGCACCCGGCGGCCGCCGATCCGGTCGGTGAGCGCCCCGGCCGGCACCCGGGCCAGCGCCCCGGCCACCACCGGCACCGCGACCACCAAAGCCTGGGCCATCGCGTCCAGCCCGAGCCGGTCCCGCAGCAGCGGCGCGAGCGGGCCGAGCAGCGTCCACGCCCAGGAGGTGAGCAGGTAGCCGGCCAGCGCGAGGCCGAGCATGCCGTGGGCGGTGGCACGGGCGGGCGTCGCCGCCTGCCGGGTCGAAGCCATGCCGTCGCCCTCCGCCGTCGTCGTCGACGGTCCGTATCCTCGCCGGGCGGGTGGCATCGTTCAAGGCCGCTGACCGGTTTCCGGCATCTCGTCCCTCGTCTTGCCAGCGATCTCACAGCGTCACCCCGAGAGCGTGTGGAATTGCGGTGCGCATGACGGCCGAACTCCACACATCGGGGGGCGTGTGGAATTGGGGCGGGTATGGCGGCCGAATTCCACACGCTCTCGGGGTGGCGCGTCCCGGGCGGGCGCGGGACGGCTCCGTTAGGGTCGATGGCGACCGCCGGCGACGAGGACGACGAGGACCCGATGACCCGCACCGACGACGACGTCACCCTCGAAGCGGCACGGGATCCGCTGGTCCTGGCCCTGGACATCGGCTCCACCGCGACCCGCGGCGGCGTGCACGACGCGTCCGGCCGGCGGGTCCGCGGCCTGCAGCACAAGGTGGCGCACGCGTTCACCGTCGCGCCCGACGGCACCTCGGTCATCGACCCCGACCAGGTCGTCGCCGAGGTGGAACGGGTCCTCGGCGCGGTGACCACCGACCGCCGGCTGGGCACCCGGATCGCCGGTGTGGCGATGGACACCTTCGCCGCCTCGCTGATCGCCGTCGACGCGTCCGGGCGCGCGCTGACCCCCTGCCTGACGTACGCCGACTCGCGCAGCGCCGCCGCCGTCACCGCGCTGCGGTCCGAGCTGGACGAGGCCGCCGTGCAGCAGCGCACCGGCACCCGGCTGCACACCAGCTACCACGCCCCGCGCCTGCGCTGGCTGACGTCAGCCGAGCCGCAGCTGGTGGCGCGGACGGCGTCCTGGTGGTCGCTCGGGGAGTACGTCGGGGCCCGCCTGATCGGGCAGCCGCTCGCCGGGACGTCCACGGTGGCGTGGACCGGCCTGCTCGACCGGCGTACCGGGGCGTTCGACACCGAGCTGCTCGACGCCGCCGGCCTCGACGCCGCCCGGCTGTCCCCGCCGCTCGACGTGACCGCCCCGGCGCCCGCGGCGGCCCCGGCCCGCTGGCCCGCGCTGGCCCGGGCCGTCTGGTTCCCGGTGATCACCGACGGGCTGGCCAGCAACCTCGGATCCGGGGCGACCGACGCGACGGTCCTCACCGCGGCGACCGCCACCAGCGGCGCGTTGCGGGTGCTGCTCGACGGGCCGGCCGACCCGCTGCCGTTCGGTCTGTGGAACTACCGGGTCGACGGCGGGCGCACCCTGCTCGGCGGGGCGATCAACGACGTCGGCCGGGCGGTCAGCTGGGCGCAGGCCACGCTGCGGCTGAGCCCGGACCTGTCGCCGGTGCTCACCGCGCCGCCCACCACGGCCACCCCGCTGGTGCTGCCGTACCTGACCGGCGAACGCGCGCCCGGCTGGGCCGGCGGGGTCCGCGCCCTGTTCGGCGGTGTGTCGGTGGCCACCGACGGCGACGCGCTGTTCCGCGGGATCGTCGAAGGGGTGGCGATGACGTACGCCCGGGTCGCCGGCGAACTGCACCCGGCCGCCCCGCAGGTCCTCGAGGTCGCGGCGGCGGGCCGGGTCAGCAACGACCAGCCGGAGTGGCTGCAGGTGCTGGCCGACGTGCTCGGGCGGCCGGTCACCCACGTCACCCGGCGGCGCGCCACCCAGCGCGGGACGGCGCTGCACGCGCTCGGGGTGCTGGCGCCGGACGTGCCGCGGGCGGCCCGGGCGACCGGGGTGACGTACGAGCCGCGGGCCGCGTACGCCGGGTACTACGCGGAGCGGCAGGCCCGGTTCGCCGAACTGTACGACGTGGCGGTGGGCGGAGGGCCGCCCCACTGAGATCCGCGAGGCTCACAGCAGCGCCCGCGACGCCGTACGCACATGGCCGCGCAACCACCGCCGTACCGGATCGGTGTCGGTCCGCGGATGCCACGCCATCCCGATCGTCGTGGCCGGCAGCGCGAACGGCAGCGGCAGCACCCGCAGCCCGGCCCGCCCGGCGGCGTCGCGCTGCCGGTCCGGGACCAGGCAGACCAGGTCCGTGGACGCCGCCAGCAGCAGCGCCGGGGCGTGTGCCGGAACGACCACCACCACGTCGCGGCGCAACCCCAGCCCGGCCAGATGCTCGTCGAACGGCCCCGCCACCAGGCCCCGGGGGGAGACGCTGACGTGCCCGGCCGCAGCGATCCGGTCCGCTGTCAGCTCGCCCCGGGTCAGCGGATGATCCGGGTGGACCGCGAGCGCCGGGGTGAGCGTCCCGAGCGTCTCGGTCAGGGTCTCCGGGTCGGTGTGGTCGATCGCGCCGACCTCCAGATCGATCAGGCCGTCGCGCAGCGCCGCGGCGCCTTCGGCGTGGTCGGCGGCGAGCCGGAGGCGTACCCCCGGCGCCTCCGCGCGCATCACCGTGAGGAGGCCGGGCACCAGCCCGGCGGTCAGCATGTCGCTCATCTGCACGGTCACCGTGTGCCGCCACGACGCCGGGTCGGTGCAGGAGTCGTCGGCGAGCACCGCGCCGGCGCTCTCCAGCAGCGCCCGCACCCGCGGCCGCAGCCGCACGGCCCGCTCGGTCGGCACCAGCCGGCGGCCGGCCCGGACCAGCAGCGGATCGCCGAAGTGGCGGCGTAATCGGCCGAGGGTCCGGCTCATCGCGGGCGCCGAGGTGTGCAGGCGTTCCGCGGCGGCGGTGACACTGCCGGTGTCCAGCAGCGCGTCCAGCGCGACGAGCATGGTCAGATCGGTGCGGGTGATCACCGAGGGAATGTATCGCTATCGATTCCGTGCCGGTGGGCGGCTCAAGGGACGCGCAGCAGCGGGGCGGGCGAGCCGGGCCTCCAGTCGGCGGGCAGGACGGCGAGGAAGTCGGCGTTCGCGGCCGCGTGCAGGCCGACCGAACCGGCGCCGATCAGGGTGCCGTCCGCCTCGGCCGGGACGATCCGGACACCGCCCGGCATCAGTTTCGGGTCACCGGTGACCGGGGCGCACGGCAGAACGGCGGCGGGGCGCCCGGCCAGGGCGGTCAGGAGCGGTTCCAGGAGGGTCAGGGCGGCGACCAGGCCGGCGTACGGGTTCCCGGGCAGACTGACCACCCAGCGCCCGTCCGGCAGCACCGCCAGGGCCTGCGGGTGCCCGGGCCGGCAGGCGACACCCCGCACCAGCCACGTCGCTCCGCCCGCGCCGAGCAGGTCGTGCAGGTGGTCCGCGGCGCCCGCCGACGACGACCCGCTCACCACGATCACGTCGGTGTCCGCGTCGCGCAGGGCCTCGCCGAGCAGGTCCCGCCGGTCCGGCAGCAGCCGCCGCCCGCGCAGCACCCCGCCGGCGCGCGCGGTGACCGCGGTGACCAGGCCGGTGAACGTGTCCCGGACCTGTCCCGGCCCCGGCGCCCCCTCGGCGATCACCTCGTCCCCGGTGACCAGCAGCGTCACCGCGGGCGCCCGGTGCACCGGCACCCGGTCCACCCCGGCCTGCTCGACGGCCGCCACCACGGTCGCCGTCACGGTCCGCCCGGCCGGGACCACCAGCGCGCCGACGGCCAGGCTGTCCCCGGCCCGGCGGATGTGGGCGCGCTCCGGGCGCTCGGCGAGCACCGTCGTGCCGTCGACGGCACACTGCTCGTACGGGATCACCGCCTCGGTGCCCACCGGCACCGGCGCGCCCGTCGCGATCTCCACCGCGGACCCCGGCGTCACCACCGGAGCGCTCGCCGCCGCGCCGGCCAGCACCCGTCCCCGGATCGTCCACGGCCCGGGGCCGGCGATCGCGTACCCGTCCATGGCCGCGTTGTCGAACGCCGGGACCGCCCGCTCGCACCGCACCGCCGACGCCAGCACGCGCCCGGCCGCCGCGCCCACCGGCGTCAGCTCGCCGGGCAGCGGTTTCGCGCTGTCCCGCGCGGTCGCATAGGCCTCGGCCCACGACATCTGCACCGGCCGAGTAGATCCGCCCGGTGTGTCCGCCCCGTGCCCGTCGCGCTGCCGCCGTGCGACCAAAACCTCTCCCACCGTCCGCCCCCATTGTGACCGGCTGTCTCCGTCAGCATCCTGACGATCCGCCGATCCGCCGGTCAGGGCCACAGGTCCTATCTTCGCTGGGCGCGGTACCGGCGCAGCAGGGCGGTGACGCGCGCCGGGTCGGCCGGGCCGTTCAGCTCGTCCAGCAGGTCGTCGGGGCACAGCTCGTAGTGGTCGCCCCACCAGCGGCGGGCCTTGCTGTCCCAGATCCGGTAGCCGCCCGGGACGCCGCGTGCCACGTACCGCCGCCTGCTCATTCCGGCGGCAGCGCGGTGGACTGCAGGTTCGTGCAGTGCTCCCGCAGCACCCCGAGGACCCGCTCGCTGACGACCAGACCGGTCCCCGGCAGGAAGGCGATCTCCTGCGCCGGGTCGTCGCCGGGGATCAGCCGCAGCAGCGGTGGTGGCTGATCCCCGGGCTCGACCCCGAACGCGTCCTCATGGAACACACCCCGGGCCGCTCCGGTACGGAATCCGCCCACCCCGCGCGTCTCCAGCTCGGCGGCCAGCTCCGGGCTGATCACCAGGTCCTCCAGGCGGCCCGCCAGCGCGTCCGGCCGCCAGGACAGCTCCACGACGAGAACACCGTCCCGTTCCTCCGACCAGTCCCAGGTGGGGTCCGGCTCAAGCACGTAGGCAGTCACGGCAGCAAGTGAAGCACGAGAATGTCGTACCGCCTCGGTAGCCTTCGCGGCAGTTCTCATGGGGGAGGGGTGGTTCCGGGTGGGCGAGGTTCCGGCGATCGTGAAACGGCACCGGTACGTGCGACGCGGCAGTGTGGGCGCGCCGCCGTTCGTGGTCGACACGTCGGGCGCGGCGGCGGCCGGGGAGCGACTGGCGGCCGAGCGCGCCGCCGTCCTGGCGGTCCTCGACGAGCCGGGGACGCCACAGCCACTGGCCGAGGCCGGCCGGGCCTGGCTCGACGGCGGACCGGACGTCACGGCGGCGGGCGCGGCGGCGGTCCTCGCGGCGCTGAGCACCCGCGTGCACCACCCGGAGGATCCCGTCGCCCTGCTCACCCCGTTCGCCGACGTCTGGATCGCCCGGCACGGCCTGCTGTTCGCCGCCCGCGCCGCGGTCGAGTTCGCCGGCCTGGTCTGCCGCGAACGCGAACGGAGCGACCCGATGCGCCGCGCCCCGTTCCACCTGGCCGAGGCCATGCTGGACGAGAGCGCCTACCGGGGCCCGCAACGCGACATCCTGCTCCGGGTCCGGGCCGCCGTCGCCGTGGCCCCCGACAGTGAGTACGCGCAGGTGGTCGCCGCGCTCCGCGAGTACCGGCACCGGAGTGCCGTCGCCACCGCCGTCCTGCTGCCCGGCGAGGCGGACGGGGTCGAGCAGGCCGTGCGGACGGCCGCCCCGAACCACCAGGACCTGGCGGTGCTCCTGCTGACCGCGGCGGGCACGGCGGAGCAGGCCGAGATCCTCGCCCCGAGGGTCACCTCCTGGTGGCAGGTGCCGATGCTGCGGCTTCTCGCCACCATCGCCGACGGTCTCGGCCCGGCCGCGGCCGGCGCCCTGCTGACCTGGTTCGACGAGCCGTACCACCGCGCCGGGACCCAGCAGCGGATCCTGGCGGTGCTCACCGAGCTGGACGGCGACGCCGTGTTCGAGGCCCTGCTCGCCCGGATCGACCGGAAATACGTGCCGGGGGCGGTGCTCGACGCGGCGGCGCGGTTCCCGGCCCGGGCGATGCGGCTGTTCGCCGAGACCGGGTCGCCGCTGCTGCGGGCCCACGTCCTCGCCCACCCGGAACTCGTCGGCGAGGTGCTGCCCACGGTCGGCCCCGAGGCGGCCGGCCGGCTGCGTGACCTGGCCTCCGCCGCCGCCGGCGTCACCTTCGCGCCGCTCGCCGCCGTGCCCGCGGTCCTGACCAGCCCGCCGTGGCTGCGCCGCGTCACACCGCCGAAACCCGTCGTCGTCGCGGGCCTGCGCTGCGACGACCCGGAGACGGTCGCCTGGCGTCCCGGTGAGCGCGACCGGTGGCTGAACACCCCGGGCGACTGGGGCGATCCCTGGTTCCCCTGGGAGAAGATCGCCGACCTGGTGTCGTCGGGCTACAACGAGTCGCACGCGGCGACGCTGTTCACCGGTGGCCCCGACGAGATCGTGCGGCCGCTGCTCGCGACCTGGCAGCCGGCCCGGGCACGTCAGTTCGGCCCCTGGCTGCGGGTCGCGGCCGCGCGGTTCGGGCTCGACGCGCTGCCGCTCCTGCGCGGTGCGGCCGAGGGACTGCCCGCCATGGCCGACGTGCTGATGCCCTATTCGTCGCCGTCGGTCGCCGTGTTCATGGCCGACCGGTACGCGCGCATGAAGAGCGCCCGCCCGGCCGCGCTCACCTGGTTGCTGCGGCACGCCGGCGTCGCGGCCCGCGCGCTGATCCCGCCCGCGCTCGGCCGGATGGGCCCGGCCCGGCGGCAGGCCGAGGCGGCGCTGCTGGCCCTGCCCGCCGAGACCGTCCGGGCGGCCGCCACCGGGTACGGTCCGGCCGCCTCCGCGGCGATCGCCACCCTGCTCGACCGTGACCCGCTGATGCTGCTGCCCGCCCGGCTCCCGGCGAACCCGCCGTGGGCGGTGCCGGCCACCCTGCCGCCGGTGCGGCTGCGCGACGGGTCGGGCGCGCTGCCGCCGCCGGCGGTCGAGGCCCTGATCACCATGCTGGCGATCGCCACGATGGAGGAGCCGTACGCCGGTGTCGCTCACGTCGCCGCCGCCTGCGAGCCCGGCGACCTCGCCGAGTTCGCGTGGGAGCTGTTCGAGGCGTGGCAGCGGGCCGGGGCGGACCCCAAGCAGGGATGGGCGCTCGACGCCCTGGCGCTGTTCGGCGACGACACGACGGTCCAGCGGCTCACCCCGCTGATCCTGGCGTGGCCGGGCGACGGCGGGCACGCGAAGGCGGTCACCGGGGTCCGGGCGCTGGCGGCGATCGGCAGCGACGCGGCCCTGATGCGGCTGTACGGGATCGCCCAGCGCGCCAGGTTCAAGGGTTTGAAGACGGCCGCCGAGGAGAAGATCACCGAGGTCGCCGACGGGCTCGGGCTCACCGCCGAGCAGCTCGGCGATCGCCTCGTCCCCGACTTCGGGCTCGCCGCCGATGGCAGCATGACCCTCGACTACGGGACCCGGGAGTTCCGGGTGGGGTTCGACGAGCAGCTCAAGCCGTACGTGTCGGACGCCGCCGGGAAACGCCTCAAGGACCTGCCGAAACCGTCCACGCCGGTCGCCGAGCAGTCCCGGAAGGTGTTCGCCGCGCTGAAGAAGGACGTCCGCGCCGTCGCCGCCGACCAGGTCAAACGCCTGGAACACGCCATGGCCACCGGACGGCGCTGGACCCCCGGCGAGTTCGCCCGCTACTTCACCGGCCATCCGCTCCTGTGGCACATCGTGCGACGGCTCGTCTGGACCGTGTCGGACGGGGGCTCGTTCCGGGTCGCCGAGGACCGCAGCTACGCCGGCGTCACCGACGAGCCGTACACCCTGCCCGGCGACGTCACGGTGGGTGTCGCCCACCCGCTCGACCTGGCCGGCGATCTTCCCGGCTGGAGCGGGATCTTCGCCGACTACGAGATCCTCCAGCCGTTCCCGCAGCTGGCCCGCGAGACCTACCCCACCGCCGACGTCGACCTGAAACGGCTCGTCGGCGCGGTGACGCCAGCCGGCCGGCTGCTCGGGCTGGAACGGCGCGGCTGGCGGCGGACCACCCCGGAGGACGCCGGCGTGCAGAACCGCATCGAGCGGATCACCGGCGACTTCACCGTCGTCGTCGAACTCGACCCGGGCATCGCCGTGGGCCTGCCCGAGGAGCTCGGCGACCAGACACTGGACGCCATCTACGTCCACGGGCAGGGCGGCACGCAGGCGTTCACGGCCCTCGGCGCGGTCGCCGCGTCCGAGGTGATCCGTGACCTGACCCTCGTCACGTCACCCCGGTGACGGCGTCCCGCTCAGCGGCGCGGTCGCTCGAACGTGACCAGCAGACCCTCGACCCCGCCGGGCCCGACCCGGCCCTTCACATCAGCGGAGGTGATCGCCTTGAGCCGCCAGCCCTGGTCGGCGTGCTCGTTGAGCACCCGTTCCAGTTTGTCGCCGGACATCTTGCCGCCGATCATCTTCTCCCGGATCTCCACCACGCGGTACTCATACAGTTCGGCCATACCCTCCATGGTGGGCGCCTGCCGCAACGTGACAACAGTCGATATCGTGCACGGCAGGCACGCCCGCCGCATGTGAGGAGACCGAGATGCGCCCGCGAACCGTGATCCTGACCGTCGTGACATTCCTGCTCGCCACCATCGCCGCCGTGCTCACCGGGCCGGGAGCGGCCCTCGCCGGTTACACCTGGTCCAACTGATCCTCAGGGGTTCCACACGCCGCGGGCGGCGGCAACGGCGGCGTACGCGGAGAAGTCCACGCCCGGCCGGCCCAGGACCTTCTCCACCACGCCGGTCGGGACGGTGTCGCCGCGTGCCTCCAGTGCCGTGAAACCGGCCACCAGCATGTCGACGACCTCGTCCGGCAGGCCGCCGTCGCGCATCGCCGACCGGTACGCCTCAGGGTCGCCGTCGAAGACGATCTCGCGACCGGTGACCCGGGAGATCTCGCCGGCCGCCTCACCGAACGACAGCGCCCGCGGGCCGGTGATCTCGACCAGCTCACCGACCAGATCGTCACCGGTCAGCGCCGCGACCTCGACGGCCGCGATGTCGACGGCGTCGATGAATCCCTGCCGCGCGGTCGGCACCGGCACCGCCAGCCGCCCCGCCAGAACGGCGGGCCGGAAGAACGTCTCGAAATCCTGGTGGAACCAGTCGGGGCGGACAATGGTCCAGTCCAGGCCGCTGTCGCGGACGTCCTGCTCGGCGTTCTGCAGATTGTCGTTGCCCATCACCTCGAGGCCGCGATCCGAATGCAGAACGACCCGCCGTACCCCCGCCCGCCGTGCCTCGCCGAGGAATTCCGGTGGTAATCCGGTGTGATCCGGTAAAAGGAGAAACATTTTCGGTGCGCCGGACAATGCGCCCGCCCACGTTCCTGGATCGGCCCAGTCGAATCGTTGTCCGGAGTGGCGTGCCGCCACCCGCACGTCCTCTCCGGAATCGCGCAACAATGTCACGACCCGGCTGCCGACCGTTCCGGTGCCACCGAGTACGAGAATGGGGTCCATGAACCGACCCTAGCGCGACGCCGCCGCGTGCGCCGCGTCCCACCGCCGAATCCATTCCTGGGCGCGTTCCGCCAGTGCCGGAAAACGTTTCGCCATGTCCTCGGCGATCGCCATCAGACCGGCCCGGGAATCAGCCGGAAAGAAATCGTCGATCCACAATGCGACCGCCGCGCGGTATTCGTCGTCACCGGCCAGCCAGCCGCGCGCCACCGGGAGGACGTTCGCCTGCTCGTCCAGCGACCACGCCATCGAGGTGACGATCTCCGCGAGCCCCTCCGGGGGCAGACTCGCGGCCCGGCGGTCCACCAGGAAATCCATCACGTCCGAGATGTCGATCGATGGCATGGCGGAGAACCTACCGGCTCGGCCGGGATCCTGTGGTCCCCTTTCCGCCCTCGAGCCACCTCGCGCCGTGGCCGGTTCACCTCGCCTCGCTCCTGGCTTGGCCCGCCCGGGCCAGGGCCGGGCCTCGCCGTCCCCGCTCCGGCCGATCACGCCACACTGTGGGGGTGACGGACGAGGATCTGCTGAGGGACATCTGGAACCGGGCCTGCACCGGCGACGGCGCCGGAGTGGGCGATCAGCACCTCGGCGCGCTGCTGCTGGTCGACGGCATGGTCCAGAACGGTGGCCCGCACCACGCCGCGAACAGCTGCGAACCCGGCGAGATAGCCGCCGCCGCCGCTGCCGCCCGCTACTTCGGGCTCGACGACGTGGCCGCGGTGATCGACGCGCTGCCCACCGCTGCCGACGACGATGACGCCGACGACCGGCTGTCCGGGGAGTACCACCGGCTCATGCCGGACAGCGAACGGCTCACCGCGGCCCTCGCCGCCCGGCACGCCGCCGCGCCCGGGGACTTTCAGCCGCTCTGACGGCTGCCGCTGACACAGAAGCGGTTGCCTTCCGGATCGGCCAGGACGACGTAGGCCGGTTCGGCGGGATGCGCCTCGCCCGGCTTCGGGTAGAACGGCCAGTCCACGTGCCGCGCGCCGAGCCCGACCAGCCGGGCCACCTCGGCGTCCAGGTCGACGTCGCCGGCATCCAGGTCGAAGTGGATCCGGGGGAGGTCCTGAACCGGGGTCTCACTGCAGTCCATCGCGATCGGCGCACCGGCCGCACCCGGCGGCGGCTGGATCACGATCCAGTCGTCGCCGTCCCAGCGGGGTGGCCGCCGCACGTAGCCGAGCGCCCCGGTCCAGAAGGCCCCCGCCCGTTCCGCGTCCTGCACCCCGAGAGAGATCTGCGCGATCACTGCCATCGGCCGAGCCTATCGCCGCGGGGATCGCCGGCCTCGACCTGACCTGACCGAACGGCTCTGCCGGATCGAAGGAGGGGATCGCGTCGGATCCGGTCCGGCGGTTCGAGGGCTCGTGGCCGGACGGATGTCGGCCGTGACACGCTGGAGCCGGCCGAACTGCTCGGACCTTGGGGGAGGCGGCGCATGCGGCTGGAGAAGATCAAACGGCCCGGTGGGCTCTACTGGTTCGACCTGGAGACGATCCGGAGCGACGATGACGGGGTCTGGCTGCGGGGGCCGATCGGGTCGCCGTGGGGCGCGCCGCACGACAGCGGGGTTCTGCCGGTGCCGATCGTGGTGCTGCTGGCGGCGGGGCGGCCGTGGGTGGCGTGGTGGGTCGCGGACCCGGCCGATCCGCGGCTCGAGATCGACGTGTGCCTGCCGCCGGAGCAGACGCCGCACGGCTGGCGCTTCATCGACCTGGAACTCGACCCGATCCGTCATGAGAACGGGTCCCGGGTGGAGATCGAGGACTGGGACGAGTACGACGAGGCGCGCCGGGCGGGGTGGATGACGGTGGAGGACGCGCGACTCGCCAGGGGTACGGCTGAGGAACTGGCCGAGGCCCTCCGCTGCGGGGACGGGCCGTGGCAGGCGCGTGGCTGGGAGCTTCTCCCGCTTCCCGGGTAGAGCCGGCCGGGGGTCAGTGAAGGTGGATCACGGTGATGACCAGGTCGGTGAGGACGGTGGTGAAGAAGACGGCCCAGCCGATCAGGTTGCGGGAGCCGACGCGCAGGTGGGCGACGAGGGCGCCGGTGAAGTACAGGACCAGGCCGACCGCGGCGGCGGCGCCGACGGCGGGGACGGCGAAGCCGGTCAGCAGGCCGATGGTGCCGGCGGCCAGCAGACCGCCGAGCACCGGGACGTACCCGCGGGGGATGCCTTTCATGTCGGCCTGGGACTTCGGGTACTCGTGGCCGATCAGGTAGAAGACGGCGGCGCTGCCGGTGAGGAAGGCGGTGACGAGGGTGACGGTGACGTACGCGGCGGACATGGAGCCTCCTGTGGATGGTCGCCAGGGGGACGATCGAGGCCGCCGGAATGTGACAGCTACCCGCTGACCAGCGTGTGGACGACCGGCCGTCCGGCGTCGGCGACCCGGCGGGTCAGGATCGTGCCGAAGGCGTCGTGGCGGGTGCCGTCGGGGCGGCTCTCCAGCAGCGGGGCGACCCGCATCACCGCCTGGCCGGAGGGGCACAGCAGATAGACGGAGTTCTGCCCGTCCTCGCGCAGCACGTGGATCTCCAGGCGTTCCATCTCCATCCACAGCGCGGCCCTGGCCCTGCCGTTGCGCACGTGCACCAGGCCGCGTTCGTAGGCGTAGGCGGAATGGCTGCCGCGGAGCGCCACCAGCACCGTCCAGCCGAGCAGGGCCAGGCTGAGCAGCAGCGCCGGGACGGCCAGCCAGATCAGCGCCGGCAGCACCGTCCCGGCCAGGTGGAACAGGCCGAACGAGGCGGCCAGGCAGACGAGGGTGCAGGCGAACGCGTACACCACGGCGCGCAGCACGCCGTCGTCGTCGCGGCGGCCGATCAGCTCGCCCAGATCGTGGCCGGTGGCGAGCGCCGTCACGTTGGCCGGTACGGGTGTCGCCTCGTCGTCCTCGAACGCCATTCTCGCCCCCGTCGCGTCGGAATCGACGAGCATCATCGGTCACCCGTCTGGCAGCAATCTGGCAACAGTTCGGCGATTTCGACATCGGCTGATGGGTCAGATTCCGCTGTCGTGGCGCGCGCTGCGGGAATGGTGAGTCAACAACTTGTTAACAGGCGCCCGCGTGGCCGATCAGCACCTGGATCGTTGCTGTCAGTGGGTGCATCACCGCTGGTGACGGGGCTTGCATGCACAGCATGCTATGACGGCGCGTTAACGTGATGAACCCTTGGACTTCACCGTAAGTTAACCTACTGTGTTGATCATTTAACACCCATTGAACAAGGGTCCACCAGGAGGCGGCATGCCGCGGCGAGTGTTCGTGCACATCGGGGCACCCAAGACCGGAAGCACCTATGTGCAGAACATGCTGTTCGGCAACGCCGAGCGGCTGGCACGGATCGGCATCCACCTGCCGGTGTCGTTCGCGGCGCAGGACCAGGCGATGACCGACCTGCGCGAGGTGCCCTGGCGCGACCCGAAGCTGTACTGGACCTGGGAGCGGATGCTCGAGAAGGTCGTGCAGTGCCCCGGCGACGTGATCCTCACCAGCGAGGGGTTCGGCGCGGCCACCGCCACGCAGGCCCGGCGTGCGGTGGAGAGCCTGCAGCCGGCCGAGGTGCACGTCATCGTGGCGGCCCGCGACCTGTGGCGCACGTTCCCGTCGATGTGGCAGCAGAGCATCCGGGCCCGCAGCACCTGGAGTTTCGAGGAGTTCCTCGGACTGGTCGAGAACGGCAGGTACGAGGGTTTCTGGGAGCACTACACCGCGAACCGGATGTTCTTCCGCTGGGGCGACCTGGTGCCGCCGGCGCAGCGGCACCTGATCACCGTCCCGCCGCCGGGAGCGCCGCACGACCTGCTGTGGCGGCGGTTCGCACGCGTCGTCGGCATCCCCGACGGCGTGTGCGAGGAGGCGGCGCCGGTCGCCAACCCGTCGCTGGGCGCTGCCGAGATCGAGGTGCTGCGCCGGGTCAACGGGGCGCTCGGTGAGCGGTACCCGCACCGGATGCCGTACCAGCGGGTCGTCCAGCACCATCTGATCAAGGCGGTGCTCCAGGCGCGGGCCAACGACGTGCGGTTCGGTGTCGGGCTGGACCGGGCCGAGTGGGTCACCGAACTCGCCGAGCAGCAGATCAAGGAACTCCAGGACTATCCCTGCCAGATCGTCGGCGAGCTGAGTGACCTGCGGCCGGTCGCGATGACCGACAGCCGCAGCCCGGACGAGCTGACCGAACGCCAGATCCTGGACGCGGCGATCGAGACCATCGTCGGGATGATCGGCCACGCGGACCACCTCCAGCAGCAGTTGCCGGAGGAGGTCCCCGGGGTGCTGACCAAGCTGCAGAACCGGGCCGGCCGGGTCAAACGCGGCTTGAAGCGCCGCGTGATGGGGTGACGGCGAGGGTCAGGCGCGCAGCCGGCGGTAGGCGCGGGCGGACAGCGGCACGAAGATCGCGGTGAGCAGCAGCGGCCAGCCCAGCGCCAGCCAGACGGCGTGGTCGGCGAGGACGCCGCCGGTGATCCCGGTCGGGCTCCCGAACAACTCGCGGGCCGCCGTCGCGGTCGCCGACAGCGGGTTCCCGGCGGCGAGCGTGCCGAGCCACGGCGGCATCGTCTCCGGCGACACGATCGCCGTCGACAGGAAGCCGATCGGCCAGACCAGCACCTGTACGGCCATGGTCGCGCCGTCGCCGCGGAACGTCAGGCCGACGAAGATCCCGATCCACAGCATGGAGAATCTCAGGAGCAGCAGGAGGAGTACGGCCGCCGCAGCCGAGGCCGGATCCGAGGTGATCCGCCAGCCGATCGCCAGACCGCCCAGGATCAGCACGAACAGCTCGACCGCCGAGTTCGCCAGGTCCGCGCCGACCCGCCCGAACGCCACCGCCGTGCTGCCGATCGGCATCGACCGGAACCGGTCGGTGATGCCCTTCTTCGCGTCGTCGGCCATCTTCATGGCGGTCGCCTCGACGCCGAACATCATGGTGAGCGCCAGCATGCCGGGCAGCAGGTAGTCCAGGTAGTCGCCGCCGCCCGGCACGGTGATCGCCCCGCCGAACAGGAACCCGAAGACCAGCAGCAGCATCACCGCGAACAGCAGGCCGAAGATCGGCCCCCACGGCTGGCGGACCCAGTGCGCCAGCTCGCGCCGGGTGAGGATCCAGGCGTTCATCGCACGCTCTCCTTCGCGGTCAGGTGCAGGAAGACCTCGTCCAGGGTGGGCCGCCGCAGCTGCAGGTCGGCGGGGCGGGCGCCCAGGCCGTCCAGGGTGCGGACGACGTCGATCAGGTCGGTGGTCACCTCGACGGTGATCCGGGAGTCCTCGTCGGCCTCCGCGCCGAGCCGCCGGGCGATCTCCGCGGCGTTCTCCCGCACGGTGAACGTCACCCGGTCCCCGCCGATCCGCCGTTTCAGCTCGTCGGGGGAGCCCTCGGCGATCACCCGCCCGTGGTCCACCACCGAGATCCGGGAGGCGAGCTGGTCGGCCTCGTCCAGGTACTGCGTGGTGAGCAGCACGGTGGTGCCGCGGCCGGCGATCTCCCGGACGGTGTTCCACACCTCGTTGCGCCCGCGCGGGTCGAGCCCGGTGGTCGGCTCGTCGAGGAACAGCACGGCAGGGGTGAGGATCAGGCCGGCGGCGATGTCCAGGCGGCGGCGCATCCCGCCGCTGTAGGACGACACCGCGCGGTCCGCGGCATCGGCCAGGCCGAAAGTGGTCAGGAGCTCCTCGGCGCGGGTACGGGCGTCCGCCTTGCTCAGCCCGTACAACCGGCCGAACATCACCAGGTTCTGCCGGCCGCCGAGGACCTCGTCGACCGCCGCGTTCTGGCCGATCAAGCCGATGCTGCGGCGCACCTGCCGGGCCTGGGTGCGCACGTCGAACCCGGCGACCCGGGCGGTGCCGCCGTCGAGGTCGATCAGGGTGGCCAGGGCCTTCACCGCGGTGGTCTTGCCGGCGCCGTTCGGGCCGAGCAGCCCGTGGATGACGCCGGGGCCGGCCTGCAGGTCGAATCCGTCGAGGGCGTGCAGGTCGCCGTACCTCTTGCGCAGTCCTTGGGCGATCAGGGTGTGCACGGGTGCCGCTCCTTAAACTCCGTATGGCGTACGGAAAAACGTCGCGCCGAACACCGTACACCGCACGTTGTAGATTTGCCAGATGGAGAAAGCGGACCTGGACCGGACGATGAACCTGCTGTGGCGCCGCACCCTGGGCACACCCCAGGGCAGTCGCGGGCCGAAACAGCGGGTCAGCGTCGACGAGGTGATCCGGGCCGGGATCGCGGTGGCCGACGCCGAGGGGCTGCCGGCGTTCTCCATGCGCAAGGTCGCCGACCGGCTCGGGCTCAAACTGATGTCGATCTACACGTACGTCCCGGGCCGTTCCGAATTGATCGGCCTGATGATCGACGAGGTGATCGGCGAGGTCCCGCACCCCGCCCTGACCGGGACGCTGCGGGAGCGGCTGACCGTGGTCGCGCGGCACCTGTGGGACGAGTTCCACCGGCACCCGTGGCTGCTGCAGGCCGAGACGGGCCGCCCGTGGCTCGGCCCGAACGTGTCCGAGCGCTACGAGTGGCAGCTCTCCGCCGTCGAGGCCACCGGCCTGACCGACCTCGAGATGGACCAGGTCACCACGCTGGTCGGCGACTTCACCGCCGGTTCGGCGCGCACCTCGATCCTGGCCCGGCGTGCCGCCGAGGACTCCGGCATCTCCGACGCGGAATGGTGGGAGGCCACCGCGCCGGTGCTGGAGCGGGTGATGACTCCGGGCGCCTACCCGCTGTCCGGGCGGGTCGGCACGGCAGCCGGTCAGGAGTACAACGCCGTCGGCGACCCGGCCCGCTCGTTCCGTTTCGGGCTGGAGCGCCTCCTCGACGGGGTGGAGGCGCTCCAGCGGGACCGGCCGTCAGCCGCCGAGGGGCACGTGTGACCCGGTCTCGGCGTCCCAGACCAGGTAATGCGCGGCCTCGCGGCTCAACGCCCAGCGCATGACCTCCTCCTCGGTGCCCTCCGTGTCGGCGTAGGCGCCGCGATCACCGTCGCCGCCCTGCCAGATCGCCTTGTAGGTGCCGTCCCGGTAGCCGGTCACGAAGACCGTCCCGGTGCCGTTCGCTGGAGGCCGGTTGCCGCTCACTGTCGCCTTCCTAAGGTGTCAAGGGTGACGCTGGTGCCGTGGTAACGATCGAAGGGCGTGATCGGGAATGGACTACGACGAGATCTACCGGAACGGGGCCGCGCCGTGGGAGATCGGCGGCCCGCAGCCGGCGCTTGCCGAGATCATCGACAGCGGCGGGGTACGCGGCCCGGCCGTCCTCGACCTCGGGTGCGGCACCGGGGAGCTGGCCCTCGCCCTCGCGCGGCGCGGTTTCCAGGTTACCGGCGTGGACCTGTCGGCGGTGGCGATCGGCCGGGCCAGGGCCAAGGCGGCCGCGGCCGGGCTGACCGCCGACTTCCGGGCCGGCGACGCCCTCGCGCTTCCCGGCGGCCGGTTCGACGCGGTGTTCGATTCCGGGCTCCTGCACAACCTGCACCGGCACGGCGGCGCCGACCGGTACCTCGACCTGCTGCCGCGTCTGACCGCGCCCGGCGCGACCGTCTTCGTGCTGGCGATCTCCGCGTGGGGCCTGACCGAGGACTATCTGCGCACCGGGTTCGCCGCGCCGGCCTGGACCGGCACCGAGATCACCGAGATCGAGGTGACGGCGACGGCCGGGCCGATCCCGGGTTTCCTGATGCGCACGATCCGAGGGAACCCGCCGGCCTCCTGATGCCTTGGGGAAGGGTATGACTCAGCGCATCAGCGCACTGCTGGACGAGGCGGTCGCCGGCCTGGAACCGGCGCACCCGGACCCGGTCGCCGCGGTGGTCCGCCGCAGCCGGGCCGCGCGCCGCCGGACCGCCGTCACCGCCGCCGTCCTCTGTGCCGGCCTGGCCGCCGGCGTGACAGTGGTGAGCGGCCGGGTGCCGGTGGACCGGCCGCGTCCCCCGGCCGGAGCGGCAGCCACCATGCTGCCGGAACCGGCCGTCGCCGACGGGAACGTGGTCGCCGGCGCGCTGACCCTGCCGATCCCCGCCGGCTGGCAGGTCTGGTCCGAGGGGAGTGCTGTCGAGTGTCGCTTCGACGCCCGGCTGGTCGCGATCGACCGGGCGGATCAGCAGGGTTGCGGGGTGGCGGGGATCCAGATCCGGCCCACCGGCGATCCGCTTCCCGAGACCGGCCAGACGAAGGTCAACACGGTCCGGCCGTTGATCGTCCATCCACCCGTCGTGGTGACCCTGCCCGGCGGTGAACCGGCGCTGGTGTCGCGGCGTTTCCTCGGCACCGGGTTCGAACTCGACGTCGCCCGGGTCACCCTGCCCTGGTCGAAGCTCTCCATCTGGATCCAGGCCCGTGAAGTGAAGGTGCACACCCTCCTCGGGTCCGCCCGGACCACGCCGACCGCCGCCGGCACGCTCGCCCTGCCGGAGACCGCCGGCACCGCGTCGTTCACCCTTCCCGACACCAAGGGCCACGTCGACGTCGCCGGGCACGCCGGCACCACCGACCCGGACACCGTCGCGAAGGTCCTGGACCTGATGCGCGACCAGGACGACGTGGTCGGCAACGCGGAGGCGTGCGCGAACGACACCCAGCGCGCGGCCCGGCTCGACATCGGCGCCACCTCGGTGATCATCACGCTCGGCGACAGGTGCCAGGAGGCGCTGTCCACCGACGGCGGCCGGGTACGGCTCAGCGACGACACCGTCCGCGAGCTGAAGTCGCTGTTCGGGATCGGTATCGCGTGAGCGCCGCACCCGACGGCTTCGCCGAGTTCGTCACCGCCCGCTACCCGGCGCTGGTCAAGTACGGCGCGCTGCTCACCGGCGACCGCGGCCACGGGGAGGACCTCACCCAGGAGGCCCTGGTCAAGACGTACCGCGCATGGCGGCGACTGCATCCGGACGGCAACCCGGAGGCGTACACCCGGCAGGTCATGGTCCGTGCCGCCTGGCGTTCCGGGCGCCGCCTGTGGCGTGGTGAGATCCCCGCCGCCGCCCCGCCCGACCGCCCCGCCGACGGTGACGCCTTCGACCGGCGGGACACCTCCGAGGCGGTGCTGGCGGCGTTGCGCGCCCTGCCCGCCGGGCAGCGGGTGGTGCTGGTGCTGCGCTACTGGGCGGGCCTGTCCGAACAGGAGATCGCCGCGCAGCTCGGCTGCTCCACCGGGACGGTCAAGAGCCGGGCGAGCCGGGCCATCACCGCCCTGCGGCAGCTCTATCCGGACCCCGTACGGGAGCGGTTAAGGTAGTCGCATGTCGTTCCTCTGTGCGTAGGCCCGCGGTGCCACTGCCGCCTTGCCTCCTTTCCACCTCCGCAGAGGAACTTCGTCATGCCTTCCTATTACGCTGTGCTGCGGGCGCCGTACGCCGCACGCACTTTCGGCGCCGCCCTCGTGGGCCGCCTCTCCTACGGTGTCGTCTTCCTGTCGTTCGTCCTCGCCGTCACTTACGCCACCGGCTCACTCACCGTCGCCGGGACCTTCACCGCCCTGTACGGGCTGACCAGCTCGCTGCTGTCCCCGCTGCGCGCCCGGCTGATCGACCGGCTCGGGCTGCGCCGGGCGCTCACGCCGATGGCCACCGCCTACGCGATCATGCTCGCCGTGATCGCCGCCGTCACCTGGCAACCCGGCACGTCCCCCCTGCTGTTGTGCGGTCTCGCGGTGGCGGCGGGCGCGCTCACCCCGCCGCTCGGGCCGATCATGCGCGCCCTGTGGACCGGGATCGCGCCGGCCGAGGAGCTGCGCCGGCGGGCGTTCTCCCTGGACACGGTGTGTGAGGAGCTGCTGTACGTGACCGGCCCCCTGCTGGCCGGCCTGCTCGCCGTGGCGAACCCGGCCCTCGGTGTCGCGGTGAGCTCCGGGCTGATCCTCGTCGGCAGCCTGCTCCTGGTGACCTCACCCGTCGTCCCGTCCCGCACCGCGGCGGCTCCCCCGGATGATCACCGGCCGGTGCCGGCGGCCCTGTTCCGGCCGGCTCTCGTGGCGGCGGCGATGGGTCTCGGGCTCGGGGCGCTGAGCCTGCTCGCGGTCGCCTTCGTCAGCCGGGGACACGATCTCGCGGCGGTGGCGTGGGTGGAGGCGGCGCTCGCCGTCGGCAGCGTGGCAGGCGGCCTGGCGTACGGTGCGATCCGGTGGCGGTTGCCCGCGGGCGTACGGCTTCCGCTGCTCGCCGCGGCCGCCGGGATCGCGCTGGCGCTCGCCGGGCTCTCCACGGGGCTGATCATGCTGGTCGTTCTCGCCGGCGTCACCGGGGTGTTCGTGTCGCCGGCGCTGACGACCGCCTACCTGCTGGCCGACGACACCGCCGAACCCGGCGCCCGGGTCCGGGCCGGCGCGTGGGTGAACACGGCGTTCAACCTGGCGAACGCGCTCGGCGCGGCCTCGATCGGCCTGCTCCTGGACCGGCTGCCCCTGCCGTGGTGTTTCGCGCTCACGGCCGCGCCGGCGATCGCCGTCGGGGTGCTCGCCCGCGTGACCGTCCGGTCCCCGCTGACCGCCGGAGCCCGATAGGTCGCCGGCCGTCGCTCAGACGCCTTACGGCGCCCGGTTCGCGCGCGTGGGCGACGGCTGGCGGGGGTTGCGGTTGCGGGCGTTCGCCTGCCGTCGCTCAGGCGCGTTCTGGGTCCGGTTGGCAAGCCTGGGCGACGGCTGGTGTTCGTCGGCCGTCGCTCAGGCGGGTTTCAGCGGCCGGATGACGCGCGTGGGCGACGGCTGACGAACCGGGACAGGGGTCAGACGCGGCGCAGGACCGAGACGACCTTGCCGAGGATGACCGCGTCGTCGCCGGGGATCGGCTCGTAGGCGGGGTTGCGAGGCTCCAGGTACACGTGGCCGGAACGGCGGCGGAACACCTTCACCGTCGCCTCCTCGTCGATCATGGCGGCGACGATGTCGCCGTTCCAGGCGTCCGACTGCTGGCGGACCACCACGATGTCGCCGTCACAGATCGCGGCGTCGATCATCGAGTCGCCCTGGACCCGCAGGCTGAACAGGGTGCCGCGACCGACCAGATCCCGGGGCAGGTTCAGGGTCGTATCGTGGGCCTCCTCGGCGAGGATCGGCGTGCCGGCGGCGATCGTGCCGACCAGCGGGACCCCGACGGTGTCCGCCGGGGGAGCCTGCGAGGCGGCGGGTTCCAGGAACATCCGGATGTCGACGGGCCGGGCCACACCCCGGCCGCGGCGCAGGAAACCGTGCTCCTCGAGGGTGCGCAGATGGCGGCTGACCGAGGAGGTGGACATCCCGAGGGCGTCGGCGATCTCGCGGGTGGAGGGCGCGTACCCGTACTTCACCGCCGCGTCCCGGATCACCGTGAGGATGCGCCGCAGGCGCTCGGGCAGGACGGACGTGTCGTATTCCTCGGGTAGCACCCCAAGATCCTGCCCCATCGGGAAGGCGAACGGCGAACGGCACGCCGAAGCTCACAGGTCACGCCGCTGGAAGGAGAGCGCGGCCAGGGCCAGCACCAGGACCGTCCAGATCGCCGCCCAGGCCAGGTACGCCCCGGTCAGCGGCGCCATGCTCAGGAACGGCGACTCCTCCGCGCCGGACCCCACCTGCGCGAGCAGCGCCGGATCCTGAAAGGCGTTCATCGCGCCCCGCCACAGCCCGTCGGTCGGCAGCAGCATCCGCGACACCGTCCCCACCATGGCGACGCTCGGGTTGCCCAGCGCGTCGCCGACCGACCCGACGACCCCGGCGATCCAGGTGGCGCCGAACAGGCCGACCGCCACGATTCCGGACGCCATCGGTGAGATCAGGGTGGAGAACAGCAGGCCCAGGGTGAGCAGCGCCGCGGTCTGCCCGGCGAGCAGGGCCAGGCCGGTGACCGGGTGCGGTGGCCAGTACCCGACGGTCAGGTGCACGATGACGAACTGGGCGAGCCCGGCGACGGTGACGAACCCGGCGCCGAACACGACCAGGCCGAGCCACTTGCCGGCGAGCACCCCGGCCCGCCGGATCGGCCTGGTCATCATCGCCAGGGCGATGCCGGACTCGACCTCGCCGGACAGCGTCGGGCCGGCCAGGAACGCGGTGCCGAGCGCGGCGATCAGGCTGAACCCGAACATCACCAGGTTCAGCACCGTCGACCCGGCGATCTTGGCCTCGCCGCTGGTCAGGCCACCGAACTCGGCGTCCAGGCGGGCGAACCCCCAGGCGCTGAGCGCGAGCAGCACGCACGTCAGCACGGCGAGCGAGCGCAGCACCCGGCGGCGGGACGCCTCCTGCAGGGTGAGGGCGGCGATGGTGGCGACGGTGTTCACTGGTGCTCCCCGGGGTGCGTACGCAGGATGTCGAGCAGCCGTTCCTCGAGGCTGACCCGCGCGGGTTCGACGGCGTGCACGCGGACGCCGAGTTTGACCAGGTCGGCGACGAGCGCGGGCACGTCGTCGGGCATGGCGACGGTGTAGAGGTCACCATCGCGCTCGGCGGGCTGAAGATGATCGAGCGCCGCCGGAGCGACCTCGGTCAGGCGCAGCCGCAGGGTCCGGCGGCCGAGCAGCTCGGGCAGGGTTCCGGCGGCGGCGACCCGGCCCCGGTCCAGGATCACCACCCGATCGCAGACCCGTTCCACCTCACCGATCAGGTGCGAGTTGAGCAGCACGGCGACACCCTGATCCTTCAACGACAGCAGCAGATCCCGTACGTCGGCACGCCCGAGCGGATCCAGCGCGCTCGTCGGCTCGTCCAGAACGACCAGTTCGGGCCGCGCCACCAGGGCGACGGCCAGCCCGAGCCGCTGCTGCATGCCTTTGGAGAACCCGCCGACGCGGTCCTGCGACCGGTCGGCGAGACCGACGAGGGCGAGGTTCTCCCGCCGGTCGCGGTCAGAGATCCTCAACCCCGTCAGCCGTACGTGGAGAGCGAGCACCTCGTCGGCGGTGAGCCAGGGCTGGTAGCGGAACAGCTCGGGAAGGTACCCGATCCGCTGCCGTGACCGCGGGTCGGTGTTCGGCTGCCCGAGCAGCATCACCTCGCCGGCGTCCGGGCGCACCAGCCCCAGCATCATCTTGATCACGCTGGTCTTGCCGGCGCCGTTGGGCCCGAGCAGCCCGACCACCTCACCCCGGCCGACGGTGAGCGAGACACCGTCGACCGCGGTCCGCTTCTTGTACCGTTTCCGCAGGTGGGACACCCACACCGCCGGAGATGACGTCACTTGGCCCACTGTGTCTCCGCCGCCACCCGCAGCACCTCGGCGGCGCTCAGCGAGCCGCCGACCCCGTTGATGAACCCGCCGTCGACCCAGACCACGGCGGAGATCGCGCCGCCCTCGGTGGTCAGCACGGTCGCCGGTTTCCCGTTGACGGTCGTGGTGAAGCTGGTCTCGCTGCCCGCCTTCACGATCAGCGGCAGCGTCCCGCCGTCCTTGGTGAACGTCTTCAACTGCCCGGCCACCGACGCCGGCAGCCCCGGCAGCGACAGCAGGTAGTCGCGGGCCGTCTCGAACGGCACCCCGCTCGAGAACGCCTTCGGCGCCACCACCCGGCCGATCACCAGCGCGGGCGCGCCGCTCGCCCCGGGCCACACGGCGGCCAGCCCCGGCCCCGCCGTCATCCGGAACTGGCTCGTCTCCATCCCGGCCGGTGGCTGCGGAACCGGTTGTCCGAGCGTCTTCTCCGTCCGTGCCCGATCGAAGGTGAACGTCCCGGTCAGCTTGTCCCCGACCAGGAACCGGGGCTGACCGGTCACCCCGTCCGGCAGGTTGTTGATCCGCGGGCTGGCCAGGCCGGTGATCTCCCGGGCGTCCCGGGCCTCGTCGACGGTCCGGACGTTCGGCCGCGCGTCCCGGGTCATCGTGCCGAAGTCCTCCAGCTCCGGCAGTTGCACCAGGTCCGCCTGCGGAACCGTGATCGGCGCGACCTTCTCGGTCTTGAAGATCGGGAACCAGTCCCCGGCGGCGGCAGCGGACGCCCCACCGAGCAGCGCCACCACACCGACCGCGGCGACGACCGGGCTGCGCAGGCCGATCCGCTTTCTCGTCGGCGGGGGCGTCGGCGCCTCGGTCAGGCTCCCGGACAGCTTCCGCCAGCCCTCGTCCACGTCCAGGTCCGGGACGTCGAAGGCCAGCGCCGACCCGGCGAACAGGGCGTCCTCGGAGGCCGCGGACATCCGCGACCGGCATTCGGGGCAGGCGTCGGCGTGGTCGCGGTCGACGTCGGCGACACCGTCCGGCTCGTCCAGCAGCCGGCGCAGCGTGCCGTCAGCGGGATGACGCATGACGGTTCAACTCCTCACGAAGAGCGGTCTCGGCGCGCCGGACGGTGGTGCCGACGCTGCCGGGGGAGAGGTCGAGAGCGGCCGCCACCTCGGCGTAGCTCAGCCCGCTGTGCCGCAGCACCAGGGCCACGGCCTGCTTGCGGGGCAGGCGGGACAGGGCCGCCCGGACCCGCCGGTGCTCGTCCCGGGCGACCACCGCATCCGCGACGTCCGGGGCGACCGCGACCCGCGGATCCCGTGCCGCCTCCTCGCGGGAGGCCCGGCGCCGCCCGGAGCGCAGGTGGTTGAGCGCGGTGTGCGCCGCCGCCACACAGAGCCAGCCGATCGCCTCGCCGGCGGGAACGCCGGTGCGGCTGAACGCGAGGAAGGTCTCCTGCGCCACGTCCTCGGCCTCGTCCCGGGAGCCGAGGACCCGGGCGGCCACCCCGACCACTTTGGGGTAGGCCGCCCGGAATATGTGTTCCAGGTCGGATCGCACGGAGGCCGGCACGGCGTCCTCCCGCTCGGGTACCAGTAACTTGACGCTCACATCACTGAAGCACCGCCGCTACGCGGAATGTGACATCTTCCCGATCCCGTCCGCGGCCGTCCCCCGGTTCACGGCCGTGAACCGGCGGTGACCTGTGCCAGCCAGTCGCCGACCAGGGTGAGGTCGGCGCCGGTGAGCCCGGTGAACGGGTCGACGCGGTGGAGCAGGGCGGCCCCCGGGTGGTGGTCGCCGACCCATCGCCGGTCGGCGCCGGTCAGTTCGTCGTCGAGCCAGACGAACGGCCGGCCGGCGGCCCACCGGGTGAGGGTCACCGTCTTCCAGTGCAGACCGTTGCCGGTCAGGGGGTCATCGTCGTCGGGGAACGGCACGACCGGTAGCTCCGGCAGCCCGAGCCGGGGCGCGACGAGCTCGTTCGCGGTGTCCATCCAGGTCGTGGCCCACACCAGCGGGCAGCCCAGCGCCAGCAGCCGGCGGCTGTCCTCCGGATCGAGCCGGTGGATGAGCGGATGCCCCGAGGGATCCGGCGCGGGCGGCCCGGGCGGCGCGTCCGCCCGCTCCCGGAACGGGATCAGCGGCCCGTCGACATCCAGGAAGATCAACGGCTCTCCGATCACATCCGGCACCTTATCCCGTCTTCGCGACGGGTCACCGTCGCGTCATTACCGGTATTAACATCCGTCCATGGAGTCGCGGTGAACAGCGTGGACGCCAGACCGTCCTGGCAGCTCGGGCACCGGATCCCGCAGCGGCCCGAGGGGGTGGCCGAGCCGGCGCAGACGGTCGAGCAGTGGTTCGCGTTGCATCCGGTGCCGGTGGACCGGCCGGCCCACGGCGAGATCACGGCCCCGGTCGTGTGCGGAACCTGTGGCGAGTCCGTCGCGTGCGTCGTGAGCAGTGTCGCCGCCCGTGATCTCGCCCGGGCTGCGGCCCGTCGGTCGCAGACATCGCTCCAGATCCTCCGGATGGTCGTGGTCGTGGGTGGCGTGGCTGCTTTCGTCACCGTGGTCGGGCAGGGCCGAACCCTCGGCGCCGGCTGGCTGGCGGCCCTGATCGCGATCGGTCTGGCCTGCGGCTGGGGCGCCTTCTCCGTCACCGACGCCATCGCCGCCGGCCGGCCCGCGACCGTCGGCGACGGTGTGCGCCTCGCCGGGCCCTCGCCGGTGCACGAGATCCGTCAGCCCGGCGGCGACCGTGACTACAGCGTCCAGGGCGGCGAATAGCCGCCTCGTGTCACCGGGTGCGGTGGATCGGGTCTCAGGCGGCGCGGCTCAGCGTGCGGGCGACCAGGTTGCGGGTGGTGAGACCGGCCGGGGAGGCGGGGACCAGCAGGGCGGCGGCCCGGCCGGCGCGGCGCTGTCTCGGCATGACGAGCCGGCGGTGGACGGTCTCGTAGTGCCGGAGGGCCGCGGGCAGGTCGTGTGGCCTCCCGGCGAGCGCGGTGGCGAGGGTGTGGGCGCCGGTCATCGCCAGGCTGGTGCCGCCGCCGAGGAGGGAGACGCAGGAGGCCGCGTCACCGAGCAGCGTGACCCGGCCGGAACTCCAGCGTGGCAGGTCGACGCGGCTGACCGTGTCGGCCCACAGGCCGGTGGTGGAACGAAGGCGGTCGAGCAGCCCGGGGACCCGCCAGCCGTCGGCCGCATAGGTGGCCAGGATCCGCTCGCGATAGCCGTCGCGGGCGATCTCGCCGTGCCGGAAGATGAACGCGACCTGCGCCGCGCCGCGCGACGGATGGACCGCCACGAGACGGCCGGGCGCGTTGAACAGCAGCACCTCGCCCGGAACGTCGGCGGGCGCCCCGAGGGGCATCGTGGCGACGTGCAGCCCGAGGTGACGCTGGAACCGCGACGACGGCCCGAACGCCAGCCGCCGGACCGCCGAGTGCAGCCCGTCGGCCCCGACGACCAGGTCGAACCGGCGTGGGGCGGCCCGCTCGAAGGTGACGTCCGCCCCCGCCGGGTCCTGCCGCACCGCCGTGATGGTGTCGTCGAACAGGAACTCGGCGTCGTCGCGGACGGCGCCGGTCAGGATCGCCGCCAGATCGCTGCGGGGAATCTCCACCGAGGCGGCGGGGCCGGGCGCGGGGAGGCGGGCGATCGGGCGGCCGCCCGGGTCGATCACGCGCAGGGCGGTGGCGTGGGTGGCCGCCGCGCGGATCTCGGGCAGGACGCCCATCCGCTCGGCGACGGGCAGGGCGGATCCGGCGACGTCGACCGGGTTGCCGCCGGAGCGTGGAGCGCCGGAGCGCTCGACGACGGTGACATCCCAGCCCTGGCGGATCAGGAAGAACGCGAGTGTCGGGCCGGCGATTCCGGCCCCGGAGACGAGTGCCTTCATGCCGGCGACCGTACTCGCACTCAATGCAGAATTGCAACGAGTGCAGATTTGCCATGCGTGCCATACACTTGCCGCGTGTCACTCCGAGACCGCAAACGAGCCCGCACCCGGCAGGCCCTCATCGAGGCCGCCGCCGAGCTGTTCGAGAGGCAGGGCTATGACGAGACGACGGTCGCGCAGATCGCCGCGACCGCGGAGATCGGCACCCGCACCTTCTTCAGCTACTTCGCCAGCAAGGAGGACGTGCTCTTCCCCGAGGCCGGGCTGCGGGTGCAATACGCGGTCGACGCCATTCACGGGCGGGCGGACTCCGAGGGGCCGGCCGAGGTGCTGCTGCGTGCGCTGCGCCGCGCCGGTGACGACAGCGACGATCTCAGCGGCCGGCTCGCGGCGCTACGGCTGCGGCTGATCCGCACGATCCCGGCCGTCCGGAGCCGCTCCTTCCAGATCCAGCTCGACGCGCAACGCGAGATCGCCCGCCACCTGGCCGAGGCCTTCCCGGAGCAGCTCGACGAGCTTCGCGCGGCCGCGCTGACCGGCGGTTTCATCGGAGCGGTCACCGGGGCCCTGCAGGTGCTGCTCAATGACACGGACGCGGAGGACCCGGCCGCCGTTCAGCGCGCCGTGGAGGTGGCCGTCGACGCCGTCCTCAAGCCCTGGGCCGAGATCGCCGGCTCCGGTCAGCCGATCAACGTGGCTGGACCTGACCGGTGAGGTCGCTGATGCGCCCCAGCTGGTCGAAGGTGACACGCACCTGCGAGCCGTCCGGGTGCCGCCCGAGCACATCGGCCGGCCCGTCCTCGACCCGCCAGCCCTGCTGCCGCAGGAACGACACGACCACGGTCCGATGATCGACGGTGAAGGCCTGCAGCACCTGGCCGAGCACGGTGAAGACCTTCTCCGGCGGGACCGCGCCCTGCACCCGCGACGGCAGATTCTCCAGGTGGAAGAAGATCGCACCCCCGTTGTAGGTGCCACGGTAATACGGTCGCCCGGTCAGCCCCGACGCGACCAGCGCCAGCCGGTGCCCGTCGACCCGGTCCAGCCGCAGCGACGGCTCGGAGAGTTCGCGCACGCCCTCGAGGCGGCCGTGTTCGCGCAGCCAGCCGGCCAGTTGCAGCAGCGACGGGTCGAGGTTGCTGCCGGTGTTCGCCCACGCCCACAGCCAGGTGCCGTCCCCGTGACTCTCCGTGCCCAGCAGCTGGATCGGGTAACGGAGGTCATTGCCGAACGTCACGATGCCCGCGTTCAGGTCGAGCTGCCAGCCACGATCGCCGAGCAGGTCGGCGAGCGCCAGCTGGCGGGCCATGCCGGTGGCGACATGGTGGGCGAACAGGTCATCGAACGAGGACACGGACCGGCCTTTCGATCAAGGGAGCCGGTGCAGTGTTACACGGCCCTCCGCCGGTCGGCACGGTCGGATCCCGGACAACCTGTTACAACACCCGGAGAAACCAGGTCACGGCTTCCTGCCGAACACAGCGTAACCATGGCGCCGGTCGACGCCTCGGTTCGGCTCGCATGAGCGTCTCGGCGCACGGTGATGTGCTGGCCTCGCTCGGCCCGGGCGGTGACGGCCGGGCGGCGTTCGCCACGCTGTCCGGCGGGTCGGGCACACTGCGGTCGGTGCTGCGATCACCGGACGGCCCGGCCCTGGTCCGGCGGCTGTTCCAGCTCGCGCACGCGCCCGGCAACGGCAACCGGGAACGGATCCTCCGGCTGATCGGGGAGGCCGCCGTGACCTGCTGGTACGAGTGGCCACCCGACCGGCTGCCCGTGGAGCGCGAGCTGCTGGCCGGGCTGCCGTCACTCACCGGCTTCGTGGCCGATCCGGATCCGCTGGTCCGGCGCGTGACGCCGTACCTCATGTGTTTGATCGCCGACCGCGACGCCGGACGAGCCACCGTGGTCCGCGCCCACGCCGTCGCCGTCACCACCCGGCGGCCGGATCCGGCGGATCACGGCCCGGATCGGTCCGGGCGAGGGAGCGCGGTGCCGGCCGAGCTGATCCGCGAGCAGGCCGGGCGGGAGACCGACGATCTCGCCCTGGCCGGGCAGATCCGGGCACTCGGCGCGGCGGACGGGGAGACGGCCTCCGCCTGGTTCGCCTCCTGGCTGGATCACCCGTGCCCGGAGGTGCGGATGGCGGCCGCCGGCGCCGTGGGCCACCGGTCACCCGCGGATGGCTGGCTCAGCGGATCGCGGGGCATCCGGAGGAGGGGGAGCGGCTGGCGCTGGAGGTTCTCGGCGGCGATGCGGCGTCGCGGTGGGTCGGGCTGTCGGTGGCGACCGAGGTGCTCGACCGGTGGCGGCTGCCCATGCCGCGCCTGTGGGCGGCGATCGCCGAAGCGCTGGGCGACGAGTCGCACGACGTCCGGTTCCGGGCCGCGGAGCTGTTCGTGCCGGCGGGGCGGCCGGCCGCTGATCACGCCGGGGCGCTGGCCGCCGCGACGGGGCGGGACGACGACACCACGGCCTTCTCGGCGGCGGCCGCGCTGGCGATGACCGGGGACGAACGGGCGTTGCCGGTTCTGGAACGGCGGATGAGCCTCCGGCGGTTCTGGGCGGGAATCGTTGTCAGCGGGCGCCGCTAGCATCCCGGGCCTGGTCAGTCCCACCACATGCGCCACACCGGGGCGTTCAGGAGGCCGCCGGCCAGGTCGGTGAGGGTCTCCGCGCGGTACAGGTCGTACTCGCCGTCGTTGTAGAGGCGGTACTCCCAGGCGAAGGCGATGGCGTCGGCCCGGGTGGCCGGTGGGCGGGCGACCGCGTACTCGACGGTTGTTCCGGTCCAGGCGACCGGTTCGGCGCCGTAGCGGTCGTTCCAGTGCCGGATGATCGCGGCGTGCGCGCCCGGCGCGGGGTACTTGTTCCAGCCGCCGTAGTGCAGGGTCACCGGCACCAGCCACGGCGCGGTGACCGGCACGAGAGCGACGGTCACCTCCTCCGGCCTGCCGTCCCAGCCGTAGGGCAGGCCGAAACCGGGCTGTTCCGGCTGGTCCGGCCATTCTCCGTGGCCGGCCAGTTCGGCGCGGAGCACCGCGGCGTACTCGGGGGAGCATGCGGCCAGGCTGCGCTCGCCCTCGCCGGCCAGGAGCGCCGCGCCGTCGAGGGCCCGGGCGTCGGCGAGGGATGCGGCGACGGTGGCGTGGGTGTAGGAGTCCGCCAGGTACTCGGGGGTGTCCGACTCCATCAGCAGGGGCCACAGGCCGGTCTCGGGGTAGGCCCGCCGGAGCCGCCGCCACCAGCGCAGAGCGTCGTCACCGACGGCCTGGAAGCCGGTGACCTCGGCCCCGGACGGCGTGACGAACCACGGTGATGTCGGCGGCATGTCGTACATCCGGCAATGTTGATCTGCTGGTGCCCCCCGGTCAAGATTCACAACGCGACCAGGCTTCAGCCTATCTTCCTAGGACGACGTAGGCGGGGTGACCGGTTCGGAGGGAGGGCCTGGTGGTCTGTCGAACATGGAGATGGAGAACGATCACTATGATCCCTCGATGACCATGCGGGGTTTCGGTGCCGGGATCGTGGCGCTGGTAAGTGGGTTGTCATGGGCGGTGGCGCCGTCGGCGGCGGTTGCGGCCACGGCGGACTACGCGGTTCTGGCGGGGGACCAGAACACCGACAAGATCTACCGGCTGAACGCGGCCACGTCGGCCTGGGACAGCTGGAGCTGGGCGCCGACCACGGCTCTCGGGTTCTCCGGCCCGGAGATCGCCGGGTTCAACGGCGGGAACGACTTCCGGGTCCGGAACACGCCGGCGGGGCAACGCCTCGTCGTGGCGGACGGCTCGGGGCTCGCGGCGGTGGCGACCTATCCGGGCGGGGAGCGGGTGTGGGCGAACAAGGCGGCCGCCGCCGACAACCGGCACTCGATCGATCTGCTGCCGGACGGCAACGTGGCGGTCGCGGCGTCGACCGGCGGGTATGTCCGGGTGTACGCGACGGCGACGAGCGCGTCGGCGTCGTTCGCACTGGAGCAGGCGCACGCGGCGCTCTGGGATCCGTCGATTCAGCGGTTGTGGGTGGCGGGGTCACCGGGCTACCGGACGGCCGGCGAATTCCAGGTGCTCAAGGCGCTCGAGGTGACCGGCCCGGCGTCGGCGCCCGGCTTGCGGGAGGACACGGCGCGGACCCAGGTGATCAGTACGGGCACCGACGCCGTGCACGACGTGGCGGCGGACCACACCGACCCGGACCGGTTGTGGATCACCACCAACAACCGGGTGTACGCCTACGACAAGAGCACCCGGCAGCTCACCGGCGCGGGCACCGGCGTGGACCGGAACGCGGTGAAGTCGATCAGTGTGCAGCCGTCCGGGCGGATCGTGCAGACGCGGGCGGACTACTACAAGTCGCCGGCGGGCGCGTGCGGCGCGGTCAACAGATGGTGTACGGCGACGCTCGACTTCTTCGGCCCGGGCGGCTCGGTGACCAGGCCGGGGGCGCAGTTCTATAAGGCGCGGGTGGCCGGCCCGCACTACGGCGTCGAGGACACCGCGCAGCGTGGCCGGGTGTTCGACTCGGTCGCCGGGACGGCCACCCGGATCGACGGGAACGCCTCGATCGGCCGGATCGCCGCGACCGCTGACCTCGGCGGGCGGCTGCACGTGCTGACGCTGATCCCGGGAAGCGGGGTGTGGTCGCGTACCCGGGACGCGGACGGTGTGTGGGAGAGCGCGGCGACCCGGCTCGACACGAACGCGAGGATCACCGATGTGGCGGTCACGGCGGATCCGTCCGGGAACCTGCACGCGTTCACGATGATCCCGGGTTCGGGCGTCTGGCACCGGGTCCGTCCGGCGGGCGGGGACTGGGCCGGCGCCTCGGCCCAGGTCGACGACAGTGCCGATCTCACCTCGATCGCGGCGGCCTACCACCCGGTCAGCAAGCGGCTGCACCTGGTGCTGTCCGGAACCGGTGGCGTCCGGGACCTGGTCGCGGGCGCTGCCACGCCGGTCGACACCAACACCGGTATCGCCGACGTGTCGATCGCCGCGCTGCCGAACGGGAGCCTGCACCTGTTCACGATCACCGGGTGGGGCACCGTCTATCACCGGACCGGGACCGACACGGCCTGGTCGGGGTCGGCGTCGGTGGTGCCCGGCGGCGGGGAGAGCCCGGCGACCGGGCAGGTGCGGGCGCTGTCGGCGGCGGGCTGGCCGGCGTCGCAGTTGAGCCTGGTCACGGTTCGCTCGGGACTGGGGCTGTGGAACCAGACGTGGAGCGGGAGCTCGTGGCCGGCGCCGGTGCGCGCGGACGCGGACGCGGGGGCGTTGCAGGCGTACGCGTCGCGGCTCGCCGGCGGCACGCTGCACATCGGCAAGATCAGCGAGATCTCCTGAGCGCCCGTCGCCGTCGCCGGCGCGGGTCCGGCGGCGGCGAGACGGAGCAGCCAGCGCGTTCGGGTGGCGGCGGGACAGCCCGGAACCCGAGAAAGCGGTACGGCACGAAACCGCGACCGAACGCCTCGGCCCGGCGGCCGCGCAACGGCAGTGAGCGGGCAGCCTCCTCGCGTGGAGTGCCACGGGACCTGGCGTGGCCCGTACGAGATCAGGGGTGGTAGGCCTTTTGACCGAGCCGCACCAGATCGTCCAACCGCACCGGGGGATCATCGCGCCACCAGGCGAGCCAGACGTCGATGCGGGGCGCCTCGCGCAGCGTGCGGTAGGCGACGCCGGGGCGGGGGTTCTGGTTGGCGGTGGCCTCGGAGGTGATGCCGACGGCCTGGTTCGCGGCGATCAGCGTCAGCCACTCATCGACGCCGTGGGTGGAGCGGATCGTCTCCGGCGGCGGGCCGGGCTGCCACAGGTCGAGGGTGGTGGTGCCGGTGCGGGCGTCGATGGCGACCGGGTAGCGGGTGAGATCGCGCAGGTGCAGGCTGCGGCGCCGGGCGAGCGGGTTGTCGGTGGCGACGGCGGCGCAGCGGGCCTCGGTGCCGATCAGCGCCGCGTCGAAGCGGGGGTCGTCGACGGCGCGGCGGATCACGGCGACGTCGGCGGTGCCGTCGCTCAGGCCGGCGCTGGGCGTGTTGATGTGCACGAAGACCAGGGGAGTGCCGGGATGATCGGCGGCCCACGCGCGTTGCAGGCGGCGGGTGTGCCTGCCGAGGGCGGCCCAGGCGTAGCCGACGCGCAGTTCGCTGCGCTGGCGTTCGGCGAGCCGTTGCAGGTGGGTGACCTCGTCGAGGATGCGGCGGGCGCCGGCCAGGACCTGGCGTCCGGTTGCGGTCAGCGCGACGTGACGGGTGGTGCGTTGCAGCAGGCGTACGCCGAGCGCGCTCTCCAGCGCCGCGACGGACCGCGACACCGCCGCCTGCGAGACGCCGAGTTCGGTGGCGGCGTCGGTGAACGTGCCGGCGTCGACCACGGCGGCCAGCGCGCGGAGGTGACGCAGCTGCGGATCCATGCGCTCAGCGTATAGATGGGGCGGGCGGCGTATTTCTCCGCGCGGCCCGTCGCGGACCAGACTGCTGCCCATGACAGTGGTGACGACCAGGACGGCGCCGGTCGGCGGGCTCGCGATCATGATGGGCGCCGCGGCCAGCAACCAGACGGGCGCGGCGGTCGGGGCGCACGCGTTCGACCTGATCGGGCCGTCCGGGGTGGTGGCGGTACGGCAACTCGTCGCGGCGGCGGTGCTGCTGCCGGTCGCCCGGCCGGATCCGCGCCGGTTCACGTGGGCGCAGTGGTGGCCGACGATCCTGCTCGGGATCGTGTTCGTGACCATGAACCTGGGCCTGTACACCGCGATCGACCGGATCGGGCTGGGCCTGGCGGTGACCCTCGAGTTCCTCGGCCCGCTCGCGGTGGCGCTCGCCGGTTCGCGCAGCCGTCGCGACCTGCTCTGCGCGGCCGGCGCGGGTGCGGGGGTGTACGTGCTGGTCCTGCCGTCGGGCAGCAGCGACTGGGTGGGTATCGGGTGCGGGGTGCTGGCGGCGTGCTGCTGGGCGTCGTACATCCTGCTCAACCGGTTGCTCGGGCAGCGCCTGCCGGGTCTGCAGGCCCCTGCGGCGGCGACCAGCGTCGCGGCGCTGCTGACGCTGCCGGTCGTGGTGCTGCTGATCGTGCAGGGGCGGATGACCGGGCCAGCGCTGCTGTACGCGGTGGCGGCGGGGATTCTCGCGTCGGTGATCCCGTACGCGGCCGATCTGGTGGCGCTGCGGCGGGTGCCGGCCCGGTACTTCGGCGTGGTGATGAGCGTGCACCCGGTCTTCGCGGCCCTCGCCGGGCTGATCCTTCTCGGACAGGTGCTCGCCCTGCACGAGTGGCTCGGGATCCTGGTCGTGGTGGCCGTGAACGTGGTCGCGGTCCGGCACCGTGCGGGACGTGGCTGAGCTACCGGCACATGCGACGGCCAACGAGATCACCGGCGGGGTGCGCTGCCGCCCGACGGCCGGCCGATGAATCTCGCCGCCTCCAGCATGGCGACCGGCGCGGCGAAGTACTTCTGGCCGGCTCCGCGCATGCTGGTCGCGGTGTCGTCGGGCCGTCGTGGCAGGGCTGCGATGTTCACCGGCCGCGCCCCGAACCTGGAGGTGGTCGCCGCCTCGGCCGAAATGAGTCGCTGATCCGACTGCCGGGTGGCATGATCCCCGACGGACCGAACTGGACTCACGTTCCAGGATGGGACCTTCGGCCTATGGGGGAGGGGACCATCGTGGTGGAGTTCGACCGGGGGCGGGCCACACAGAGCGCGCAGCAGATGCGTGACTGCCGGCGTCAGATCCAGCCGCCCGTCGAGGTGACGCGGGGGTGGGCGCCCGCGCAGCGGGAGATGGAAGCGGTGCTGGAGAACCCGCCGGAGGACATCGCCGGCGTCGTCGCGCGGCTCAGGCTGCTGCAGACGATCCTCGACTCGTTGCCACCGACGCCGGGCAACAACCGGGTCGCGGCGTTCAACGCGCTGTACCTGACGATCACCGAGCAGGTCGAGGCGCATCTGCGCAGCCCGTCGGTGACCGACCCGAAATGGCTGGAGGTCCTCGATGTCGAGTTCGCCCGGCTGTACTTCACCGCCCTGGCCGCCTGGGGTGGCGCCGACACGGACACCCCGGACGCGTGGGAGGTGCTGTTCCGCCGCGCCCACGACGGTGACGTCACCGCACTGGAAGCGTCGATCCTGGGCGTCAACGCGCACATCAACCACGACCTGTCGCTGGCGCTGATCGCGACGTGGAAACGCCTCGGGTATCCCGGTGACGGGCCGCAGCACCCCGACTACCTGGTTGTGAACAAGATCTTCTACAAGAAGATCCCGCCGCTGCGCCGCCGGTTCGCCACCGCCTGGCAGATGCAGATCGACCGGTGCGTCGGCGATCTCGACGACTGGAGCCAGAGCATCCTGGTCTACACCACCCGGGCGCTGGCCTGGGAGCGCGCCGAGCGGCTGTGGGAGCTGCAGGACGACGAGGAGGACTACGCGCGGGCGTGCACGGTGATGGACCGGGCCGCCGCGATCGCCGGGGAGACGGTGCTGACCGGCGGTGGCCTGCTGCGGGTGCTGTGGCTGACCGCCACGGGCTGGCTGAGCAGCTTGCGGCAGCGGTTCCGCCGGGAGGTCTCCCGCGGCGCGCCCGCCCGGGCTTAGCCTCGCCCGGTTTTAGCCCTCGCCCGGCCTCGGCTTCCTTTCGCCTGGCCTCAGCTGAACCGGGTGATGCCGGTGGTTCCGCCGAGGATCGCGACCGGGAAGTTGCTGCCCTTCGGCGGGACCTGCGCCCACCACTGGGCGATCACGTGGATGGTGTTCCTCCCCCGTACCGCGCCTTTGGTGATCTTGCGGTATTGCGGTTTCACGTAGGGCATCAGGCCCGGATAGGTGCCGACGATCTCGGTGACGGTGGTGTACGCGATCACCGCGCCGCCCTCGGCCGTGCGCAGCGACCGGACGGGGTACGGCGCGACCTCGGTGCGGTAGGTCAGGCGGGTCGCCGCGATCGGCTGCTTGGTGGACTGGAACAGGGTCGTGTACAGGTAGGAGATCGGGTTGAGCACCTGCTTGGTGGTGGTGTCGCCGCCGAACAGCGGGTCGGCGGGCGCCTCGAACGCGATCGTCTTCGCGTGGGCGGCGGCGACCTTCTCCGGAGCGGCCACCAGCGTGCCACCGCTGTCTGCCGCGTCGACGATCTCCACGTTGCCGGTCAGGTCCTTGCGCGTCTCCGGCAGCGCGGCGTTGACCTCGCCGTAGTGCGCCAGCTTCCACCGGGATCCGTCCCGCACCATGATCAACGGGAAGTTGGTGCTGCTCAGCGACGTCATGGTCTCCACCACGAACCAGTCGGCGCCACTGGTCTTGCCGGGGACCTGCGAGCCGACCCGCTGGTAGGTGAACGGCTTGGGGATGTCGCCGGCGGGCCGCGAGTTCAGCGCCGCCTCATCCATCTCGCGGGCCGCCTCGCTCTCGAACTCGCCGACCGCGCCCGCGTTCACCGCCAGGTTGGTCCGGTTGTTCCACGCGGTGAACTCACGAACCAGCGTGTCCACCTCGGCCTCGCTGATCAGCGGGCTGCCGGTGGCCGCTCCCGGCCCGGTGTCGGTGGCCGTCGCGGCCGGGGTGGGCGCCGGGTCCGCCTTCTGGCCGGGGATGCAGGCGCCGGTGGCGAGCACCATCAGCGCGCCGGCCAGGATCCGGCTGGTGTGTCGTGGCACGAGTGACCTCCGTAGTGATCTCACCCCGGCGGCAGACGATACCCACACCGGTTGACGGGCGGACACCCGGACGACGTGTGGGGTAGGGTGGCGCCCGTGACTGCCGGGTCGGCCTCGTGCCATTACCGAGTGGGGCACCCGGCTAGCGCGTGACCGCCGGGCGACCGCCCCGGTCGCCTGCTGCCCGTGGCCCACCTCTCGTTCGTGTGTCCTCATCCCCTTGTCCGGATGCTCTGCCCACACGACCGAAAGTGATCCATGTCTGCCGACTTCAACACGCCCGTCATCGAGGAGTTCCGTGCCAACCAGGGCCGCGTCTCCGGGATGTTCGACGGCGCCCGCCTGATCCTGCTCACCACCACCGGCGCCCGGTCCGGCCGGCCGCACACCGTGCCGCTCGGCTATCTGCGCGACCGCGACGACCGGGTGCTGGTCATCGCCTCCGCCGGCGGCGCGCCCCGCCACCCCGCCTGGTTCCACAACCTCCTCGCCCATCCGGTCGTCACCGTCGAGGACGGCGCCTTCTTCTACGAGGCGACGGCCACCGTGCTGACCGGCGCGGAACGCGACGACGCCTGGGCCCGCGCCAACGAGACCTCCGACGGCTGGGACGGTTACCAGCGCCGCTCCGGCCGGACCCTGCCGATCGTGGCGCTCACCCCGATCCCCGGGCCGCCCCGGTTCAACGGGACCTCGCCGGGCGACATGCTGCGGGTCGTCCACGATGCGTTCCGCCGGGAACTGGCGCTGATCCGGGCCGAGGTCGCCGCGTCCGGTCCGGCGCTCGGCGCCCAGTTGCGGATCAACTGCCTGAGCCTGTGCTCCGGCCTGCACGGTCACCACGTCCGCGAGGACCAAGGCATGTTCCCCGCCCTGGAACACGCCGACCCGGGCCTCGCCCCGGCCATCGCCCGTCTGCGCGCCGAGCACGAGACGGTCGCCGCGCTCCTGGAACGCCTGCGGGCCGCGCTCGCCGACCCCGGCCTGAGCCGCGAAGCCCTGATCCGTGAGGTCGACGCCCTCACCGGTGACCTGGCGAAGCATCTCGACTATGAGGAGCAGGTGCTGATCCCGGTCCTCGACGGCGCATGAGACCCCGGGACCGGCGGCCTGCCGGGCGGCCCGCCGGTCCCGCCGTCCTGTCATCCGAGCTGCCCGAGGACGACCGAGGCGGCGAGGAACACGACGACCAGCGCGACGGTGCGCCATGACGGCCGGGCGGCCTCGCGCAGGAACGTGACCCCGAGCGGGACGAACGCCACGGCCAGACCGGCGACCTGCACGGCCGAGGCCCAGGTGCTTCCCTTGAGGACGCCGATCATCAGGGCGGACATCAGCGCCAGGGCCAGCGCGGGCAGCAGGCGCAGGGTGCGCGACAGATAGCAGCCGGCGGCGAGGACGAGCCAGCCGAGCGTGACCGCGAGGCTGAGGCTGGCGGCGGCCCACTCGGGATGTCGGTAGTAGGCGCCGACGGCCTCGGTGGCGAGGTCGGGGCCGTGACTGCCGGACAGGGTGAGGGCGAACGTGTTGACGCCGTAGTGGAAGGCGCGGGCGAACAGGCCGAACACCACCAGGCTGCCGCCCCACACGGCCCAGCGCGGGTGGGTGGCGCCGACCCGTGCGGCGACCGCGACCACGCCCGGCCACAGGGCGAGGATGCCGGCGAGGAAGAGGGCGTATGCCGTACCGATGAGGGTGGGGTTCTGCTGATAGGCGGTGAGCTGGTCGGGGAAGAAGAACGGGACGCCCAGCCGCAGGATCGTGCCGGACAGCAACAGCAGTGGCCCGGCGACGAGCGACACCCCGGCCAGCCATGGGCCGGGGAAGGTGAAGGTCGGGGCGATGGTGGCCGGCGGGTTGTTCGTCGTCGTGGTCATGGCGGCAACTGTGCCGGTGCCGCGGCGCCTGCCGCATCGGACCACGGTCGGAGATTCGGCCCGCCCGCTGATACCACGGTATGTAAGACCTGGGTCCGATGGCGACGGCGGCACCGCTCGATAGCCTGGCCGCATGACCAGAACACGAGGGATGACCGTCGATGCGGCAGCGGCCGTCGCCGTGCTGGCGTTGTGCGGTTATGCGGCGCTGGAGGCCGGGCGGACGGGCTGGTGGCAGACGCTGCTGCTCGGTGCGGTTGCCGCGCCGGTCGCGGTTCGCCGCCGCTGGCCGCTGCCGTCCGCGGTGCTCACCCTCGCCGCGTCCGCGGTGGTGCTGGCCACCGGGGTCATCCCGCCGTTCGCCGCTCCCGGTCTGGTCGCCGCCGTGGCGCTGACCCAGTTCCCCGTGGCGGCCCAGCTTCCGGCGTCACGTGCCGTGCCGGAACTCGTCGCCGGGCTCGCCGGCGCCGCCGTGTTCGGGCCGGTGGCCCTCGCGGCCGTGGCGGTTCCGTGGCTGGGCGGGCGGCTCGTGCGGCATCGACGCGACCTCGCCGAGGAGGTCTTCCGGGAACGGACGGCCCGCGCCGTCACCGAGGAGCGGCTGCGGATCGCCCGCGACATGCACGACACCGTGGCACACAGCCTCAGCATGATCGCGATGAAGGCCAGCGTCGCCCGGCACGTCGCCGGGGTCCGCCCGGAGGAGAGCCAGAACGCCCTCGAGGTCATCGAGACGGCCAGCCGCGAAGCGCTCGTCGAGATGCGCCGCACGGTCGGCCTGCTCCGCGCCGACCAGGAGCCGGCCGTCCCGCCGGGCGGCGACGAGGACCTGCGGGCGCTGGCCGACCGCACCGAGCAGGCCGGCGTCCCGGTGGCCATGACGCTCACCGGTTCGGCGCAGCCACCACCCGGGGTCCGGCTCGTGGTGTTCCGGATCGTGCAGGAGGCGCTGACCAATGTGGTCCGGCACGCGCGGGCCGCCAGCTGCACCGTCAGCGTCGAGGCCGGGACGGAATCCGTGACGGTCCGGGTCGCCGACAACGGCGCCGGGCAGGTGGCCACGGATGTCGGGGGGCACGGGCTGCGCGGCATGGGGGAGCGGGTCTCCGCCTACGGTGGCACGCTGCTGGCCGGGCCACAGGCCGGTGGCGGGTTCGCGGTGACGGCGCACATTCCGTACCGTGCGGAGCCCCGGGGCGGACAGCCGTGACCGATCCGATCCGGGTGCTCATCGCCGACGATCAGACGCTGCTGCGGGACAGTTTCCGGGTCCTGCTCGACAGCACACCGGGGTTCACCGTGGTCGGGGAGGCCGGCACCGGCCGGGACGCCGTCCGGCTGGCGCTCGACCACCGGCCCGATGTGGTGCTGATGGACATCAGCATGCCCGACATGACCGGCATCGAAGCCACCGAGGAGATCTGCCGGACGGGCGGCGACATCCGGGTGCTGGTTCTCACCACGTTCGACCTGGACGAATACGTGTATGGGGCGTTGCGGGCGGGTGCCAGCGGATTCCTGCTCAAGGACACCACCGCGGCCGATCTCGTCACCGCCATCCGGGTGGTCGCCGCGGGGGAGGCCCTGCTCGCCCCGAGCGTCACCCGGCGGCTCATCGCCGCGTTCGGGACGCAGCCCCGTCCCGCCCAGACGTTCCACCGCCGGCTGGAAGGAGTCACCGACCGCGAACGCGAGATCCTCGTCCTGATCGCCCGGGGCCTGTCCAACACCGACATCGTCGAGCACCTGACGCTCAGCCTTCCCACCGTCAAGTCCCACATCGGCAGGCTGCTGGCCAAACTCAACGCTCGCGACCGTGCCCAGCTGGTCGTCATCGCCTACGAGACCGGCCTCGTCACCGCCTCGCCCGTCGATCCCATGAGGTGACTTCGTTCCCACTAGTGTCCTAGGACGCCCTAGAGGCAGTGCGGCACGCCGCGTCGGAAAGGACGGCTTCGCCGACAAGCAAAGCGGCAGACTGCGGTGCCAACGCGACCATCTATCGACTTCGTCCAGCCTGAAAGGGAACCGGGGTCGATGGGCAGTGGGTAGGTACGGCAGCCCGCCGGTGCCGAGACAACTCGACAACGAGCAGGTTCGGTCGTGAGTCGCCTGCTCGAATGCCTCTGGCCTGACTGTGGTTGCCAGCGCGAGAACAATGATCGATTCCGTGGAAACGTCGTTGGCGGCCGGACGAACGTGGGCCGACCGGCCACAGGCGATCCTCGGGCTGCCGGGTGCCCGTCCTCACCTCAGGGCGGCAGTAGGCGGGTGATCGGCAAACACGCGAATCCCGTCTCCTCCACCGGGTCGCAGCCGAGCACCCTCCGCTTGATCTGGGCCGTACGGACCGCCTTCAGACTAGAATCCTAGGACGCCTTAGGAGTAGTGCGGCACGCCGCACCTAAAAACACTAAGGACGGCTTCGCCGACCCAACGGACAGGAATTCGGGTCCGCCGGAATACTCGCTGCATGCGGGATGGGTCGATTCATGTTGGACGGCTGTGGACCAACGGTGAGCAGTTCCTGGCCATCGACAGTGCCGGGCTCGGTGACTGGCGGCACTCGACTGTCCGGACGACGGCGACCAGGAGGGTCCGGTGATCGCCGTCGAGAGTGGTGAGCTCGCGGTCTGCACGTCGGCGGCGGACGGGGACGGGGTCGACGCCGGTGGAGCACGGGTGGCCGACGCCGGATGCCGGTGCGGGGCTGTTGATCGGTACGGGTGGGGTGACGGCGTACCGATTGAAGGGTCCGCTGGTTCACGCGGTTCGATGACGTGGAGGGCTGCTTCGCGCGGTGGCTGCTCGTCCCGGTGCCGGAGGTCAGAGGGCTCGAGTGAAGTGGGTGCTGTGCGGGTCGGGCCGGTAGTCGGCGAACGGTGCGCAGACCTGGAAACCGAACCGCTCGTAGAGGGCACGGGCGGGCCGGAAGTAGTCGTGGGTGCCGGTTTCCAGGTAGAGGCGGGTGTAGCCGCGCCGGCGGGCCTCGGTGATCAGGTGGGTGAGCAGGGCTGAGGCGATGCCGCGGCCGCGGGCGGTGGTGGCGGTGCGCATGGATTTGATTTCGGCGGTGGTGGGGTCGAGTTCCTTGAGGGCGCCGCAGCCGACCAGGTGCCCGCTGTCGTAGACGGTCCAGAGTGTGATGCCGGGCCGGCGCAGGCCGTCGAGGTCGAGGGCGTGTTTGCTCTCGGGTGGGCTGATGGCGCGCATGTCGTCGACGTGTTCCTGGAGCAGGGCGGCGATCGCGGTTCCGGTGAGGTCGTCGATGTCGATCCGCAGGGTCATCGGCGCTCCGGTGGTGAGCTGGTGCTGATCATTGTGCCTGCCGTCGTTCAGCCTGGTTCGGCGGTGTCGGAGAGGTGTCTGGGCGACGGCTGGCGCGTCCGGCTTGCGCGGTGACGGTGGTCGGAGGACTTTTTGGTACGGGCCAGCGGCGTCCCGTGGCTTCCCGTGCTGCGGTAGGCGTTGCCTTCGGATCGTCGCCGGGTGCGGCTCATGCATGCCCTCACGGTCACCCCCGGCTGGTTGTGGTGGCTGTCTCCGGCCGCTCAAGACAGCCACCACAACCAGCCGGGGTTTTCAGGGCGACCAGCCCAGGTGCCGCGGGGATCGGGAGGGCAGCGGGCGCGGCTGGTCAGGTGGGGCGGAGGTGGAGGTGCCAGTGGGTGTGGTGGGTGAGGCGGATGGTGGCGAGGGGTGCTACGTCGAGGCGGCGGATGTGGGTGGCGGGCAGGTCCAGGGCGGCGGTGAGGAGGCTTCGGATGATCATGGGGTGGGCGATGGCGGTGAGGGTGCGGCCGGTCTGCTGGTGGAGCCAGGTGCTGGTGCGGGCGGCTACGTCGGCGAGGGATTCGCCGCCGTGGGGGTCGGCGGCGGGGTCGGTGAGCCAGGTGTGCAGGTCGGCGGGGTCGATCTGGTCGAGGGTGCGGCCGGTCCAGGTGCCGTAGTCGGGGTCGGCGAGCGCGGGTTCTTCGACGACGGCCGGGTCGCTGGCGGAGACGGCGGCCGGGTCGCTGGCGGAGACGGCGGCCGGGTGGCTGGCGGCGTGGCCGGCCGGATGCTCGGTGGCGACAGAGCCGGGGCCGGGAGGGGAACCGCCGGGGCCGGGGCCAGGAGAGAAAGCGGCGGGGCCGGCCGGGAGGGTGAAGAGGGCGGCGGCGGTCTGCCGGGCCGCGCGGCTGGGTGCGGTGACGCAGGTGCCGCGGAGGGGGTGACGCCGGGCGAGGGCGGCGGAGAGGCCGCCCTCGTCGAGGTCGGGGTCGCCGCCGAACACGGCTCGGCGTAGTGCGGGGGTGTGTCCGGCGGCGATGAGGTGGAGGCTGGTCACGGGGTGGTGACGGCGGGCTCCGGTTGGCCGGTTTTCGCTGCGAGCTGGTTGAGCAGGGCGGCGAAGGTGAGGCCGAGGGCGGTCCAGAGGACTGCTTGGGTGCCGAGTGACGAGATCCGGAAGTTCCACAGCAGGGTGGCGGGGAAGTCGTCGGGTACTTCGTGGAAGGTGGGCAGGAGGGTGTAGGCGATGGTGACGACGACGAGGAAGCCGGCGGTTCCGGCGGTGGCGCGTCGCCATTGGTGGGTTTGGGTGCGGGCGGCGAGGACGCCGGCCCAGACGGCGACGAGGCCGAGGACCAGGACTGCGAGGTAGGCGGCGGTGCGCTGGTCGATGGTGTCGGGGTTGCCGACGGCCGGCGGGTTGGGTGGGTATTTGAGGTAGGGCACCAGGACGATGCCGATCAGGGCTGCGGCGGCGAGGCCGAGGGCGGCGTTGGTGTCGCTGCCGGTGCGCAGGCGGCGCCGGAGGACGGTGTAGGCGGTGGCGAGGATGCCGCCGAGGGCGGCGCCGTAGAGGCTGGTGGCGAGCAGGAGTCCGATGGTGGACTGGATGTCGCGTTCGACCAGGGGGTCCTCGCCGGGGGTGGCGGGGGTGGCGGCTTCTTCGATGGCGATGGCCGCGTTGACGTGTGGTTCGCCGGCGAAGTAGGCGAAGGCGCCGGCGAGCACGCCGGCGATGAGGCCGGCGAGCAGGCCGCGGAGCAGGAGCTGGATGTAGCGGGGGGTGCCGTGGGTCAGTGGCACGGGACACCGAGCAGGTGGCGGCCGTCGTGCATGAGCTCGTGCAGGTACATGCCGCTCTGGCTGATGGCGCCCTGGTCGAAGGCGACGAGGTAGGCGAGGAGCAGCATGATGGCGGTGAAGCCGGCCGCGGTGGCGAGGAGTTTCGCCGAGATGGCGGGGGCGGCGAGAGTGGTGTGTGCCTTGGGCATGGGGGTGTCTAACCTCCTGCGGGATGACGCGTCCCGGTCGTTGGGGCCTGCGGCGCGTGAGCGTCCTGACTCACCACCCGTGGCCGGGTGGTTCACAGTGGCGCGACCGCACCGGAGTTGCACCGGTTTCCCTCGCGCGCCGCAGAGTTTGGCTGTGCTCAACCTATCGGCCGTGGTGGGCGGGGCACAACCGGGCACCGGGTACCATCCACGCCGGTCTTTGTGGTGCGGGGGTGGGTTCGTGCGGTGGGGTGCGGCGGTTCTGGCGGGTCTTCTGGCTGGTGTGGTGGTGCCTGTTCGGCAACCGGTGGTGGCGGCGCCGCGGTGTGCGGGTCCGCAGCCGGTGGTGGCGGCGCAGCCGGTGGAGTTGCGGGTGTACGGGCCGGCGCGGCTGGCGGGTCTGGCGACGGGCGCCGGGGTGCGGGTGGCGGTGGTCGACTCGGGGGTCGATGGCCGGAATCCGCAGTTGAGGGGCCGGGTGGAGCCGGGTGAGGATCCGTTGCGCAAGACGGCGAACGGGCGTACGGACTGTATCGGGCACGGTACGGCGGTGGCGGGGATCATTGCGGGGGCGCCGATGGCGGGTACGGAGGTGCAGGGTCTGGCGCCGGGGGTGACGATCCTGCCGGTGCGGGTGAGTGAGAACTCCGACATGGACGAGGTGTCGGAGCAGGATTCGCAGACGAGTGTGCGGGCGTTCGCGGATGGGATCCGGTGGGCGGTGCGGACCGGCAAGGCTGACGTGATCAACATCTCGCTGGTGATGGTGGGTGAGGATCCGCGGGTCAAGGCGGCGATCTCGGAGGCGGTGGAGGCCGGGGTGATCGTGGTGGCGGCGGCCGGTAACGACGGGCCGAAGGCGGGGGTGACGTATCCGGCGGACTTTCCCGGGGTGATCGGGGTGGCGGCGGTGGGCCCGGACGGCAAGCTGGCGAATTTCTCGCAGCCGGGGCGGCATGTGGACATCTCGGCGTACGGGGCGGGGGTGACGGTGCTGGCGCCGGGGGCGGGTCACACGGTGTTGCAGGGGACGAGTTTCGCGACGCCGTTCGTGTCGGCGACGGCGGCGTTGCTGAAGCAGCGGTTCCCGCGGGAGGGGGCGGCGCAGATCACCGAGCGGATGTTGCGGACGGCGGATCCGGCGCCGGGTGGTGCGAGGAGTGCGGGGTACGGGCGGGGCCTGCTGAACCCGTACCGGGCGCTGACGGAGGATTCGGGTCCGGTGGTGGCGGGTCTGGTGCCGGTGTCGTCGGGTCCGGTGGTGGCGGCGGCGCCGGCTCCGGAGTGGGAGCGGGCGGGGTGGTTCGCTGCCGGGGGTGGTGTGGTGGCGGTGTTGGCCGGTGTGGTGGCGGTGGTGATGGCGCGGGGCCGGCGTCGTGGGTGGCACCCGGCTGCCGACTCCCACGGGCATGATCGAATGCCGGGATGATGTGGGACGCTGTCACCGAGGCGCTGGGCCGGCTCTACCCGCAGTCGCAGCCCTGGCATGTGTCGTTTCCGGCGGAGAGCCCGGATCTGCGGGCGGGGTCGGTGTATCCGGCGGACGGGCATTGGCATTACGTGTCGTACGGTTTGGGCCCGCGCTGGGGTGTGGAGTTGACGTTCCGGTTGCGCCGGGGCGTGGAGGCGCAGCCGCCGCAGTGGCCGTTCGTGCTGTTGAACCGGGTTGCGAACTATGCCAACAGCCTGCCGGAGCGCCTCGAAGAGGGTCAGTGGATGGATCTGCGTGGCCCGATCACCGGGTTCCCGCATTCCGACGGCGGTGACACCGGCCTGACCGTGTTGATCCTGGCCGCCGACCCGCAGTTGGGCGACCGGTTCCTGCAGTTGGTGGGGGTGACGGCGGCGGAGGCGAACGGTGACGCGGATATCGACGACGATCCGCTGCTGGTGACGGATCCTTCGCGGGCGTGACGGGCCGGGGCGCGGCGGTGCGGCCGGGTGAGCGGTTGCACATCGCCGATGTCACCGGCCACACCCGTTCCGGGGATCTGTCGCCGCGGTTCCTGACCGATGCCGGGTTCACCGGGGTGGTGGCGCGGCCGGGCCGGTTGTCCCGGATCGGGACGTTCGTGCTGCTCAGCGGGGTGCGAGACCGTCGCTGGGGTACGGGCCGCGCGCCGGCGCCTTTTCCGGGGCTTCGGGCGGGCGTGGCCCGTACCCCTGATGTCGGAAGAAGGTGTCAGTTACCGGTAGCGGGCTGCCACCTTCGCTGCGCGTTCCCGCAGCCGGGCCCGTAACTCCGGTGGGGTGAGGGCTTCGGCGGCCAGGCCGAGCTGCCACAGCGCCCACTCGGCGTGCCACAGATCCTGAAAGGTCACCTCGATGTGGTCGCCGGTGTCGGTGCGTACGGCCACGGCCATGTCGAGCAGGTCGTCGCGGCGGTCCGGGGCGACCCGGACCAGGACGGTGAGGTGGCCGTCGGCGAGGAACCGGGCGCTGCGGTCGCGCCATGCCTGGTCCAGGTCGACGTCGCCGGGGCGTTGTGCGGGCTCGGGTAGTTGTTCGGCGGCGTGCACCCGCGACAGGCGGTAGGTGCGGTCGGCGCCGTCGCGCAGGGCCAGCAGGTAGGCGCGGCCGCGGACGGTGACCAGGCCGATCGGGTCGACGGTGCGCCACTGCGGGTCCCGGCCGGTGGGCGCGTAGCGCAGCCGCAGCCTGCGCCCGGCCAGTACCGCCTGCCGTACCTGCGCCATCACCGGCTCCGGCACCTCCTCGGCGGCGGCGCGCCGCGACAGCAGGTCGGTCTCCGGGTCCACGAGGACCCGCCGGGCGGTGGCGCGGTGGCTTTCCGGCAGCGCGTCGGCGACCTTGCGGCGTGCCGACGCGAGTGCCGCCCCGAGGCCCAGGCCGCCGCCGGTGGCCAGCAGGGCGAGGGCCTCGTCGTGGTTGAGGCCGGTCAGTTCGGTGCGGAACCCCGGCAGCAACGCGAATCCGCCGTGGCGGCCGCGTTCGGCCCACACCGGCACCCCGGCCGCGGACAGCGCCTCGATGTCACGTAGCACCGTCCGTGTCGACACCTCCAGCTCGGCGGCGAGGGCGTCGGCGGTCATCCGGCCCCGCTGGCGCAGCAGCAGCACCAGGGACACCAGCCGGTCGGCGCGCATACGGGCGACTTTAACCGGAAAACATGACAGGAGATGTCGTGTATTGCCGTGAGGCTGGCCGCATCACCTTTTCGAGAGGGAGCACCGTGGCAACAGCGCAACGAACGGCAGTCAACCCGTGGCCGTGGTCGGCCGTACTCGGCTTCAATCAGGGCGAGCTGGTCACCGGGCACACCCGCACCCTGTACGTGTCCGGGCAGACCGCGATGACCGCCGACGGCAAACCCGACCACGACGGGGACCTCGCCGCCCAGCTGGCCCTGGCCCTGGACAACGTCGAAGCGGTCCTCGCCGGCGCCGGCATGACCCTGGCCCACGTCGTGCGGCTCACCGTCTACACCACCGACGTGGACGCCCTGTTCGGTCACTACGGCATCCTCGCCGGGCGGCTCGCGGGGGCCGGGGTGGCGCCGGCCACCACCATGCTCGGCGTGACCCGCCTGGCCATTCCCGGTCAGCTGGTCGAATTGGAAGCCACCGCGGTGGCATAAAAACCTTGCGGGGTACGCCGAACGCCCGGCCCGAAATCCCGATGCGGAGTTTCGGTACGGGCGTTCGGCCCTTTTCCTCTCCACCGTGGTAATCCGGACGTGTGGCCGCTCTTCTGCCCGGCGGGAAACGACGCGGATAGTCGGTGCGGTCCAGCGAAACGAACCGGCAGGGGAGACCATGCGCATTCTGCACCGGGCCGTCGTCACCGCGATCACGGTCGTGTCCGTCACCACGTCGGGCACGCCCCCGTACGCCGCCGACCCGTTCACCACCCGCGTCTGCGGCGGCTGGACGTGCACCGTCCACTATTCACCGGCGGCCACCGCCGCCCTCGACGGCCATCTGCGCGGCGCCGGCGAATCCTCCTCGCAGAAGGCGTTCTGTCTACGGTTCGGCCGCATCGGCGCGATGGCGTGCAAAGCCCTGGAATTCGACGACGAGAAGGTGCGCGGCATCATTCACGACGCCGCCGCCACCGGTGGATGCCTCCGATTCCGGACACCGCGCGGCGCTTCCTATCTGCCCGGCCCGGCCCAGGCCGACCACAGCCCGATCTGCCGCGCCATGGGCTGACAACTATCATGCCGCGGTGATCGCAGTGCAAACCCTGGGGCTGGTGCTGATCGTCGCCAACGGCATCGCCGGCACGGCCGCCGCCCGGCACGGCAGAAGCCACGCCTACGGCGCCCTGCTGCTCATGACGCTGGGTGTCGGGCTGGTCTGGCTCGCCGGCTTCGGGCTGCTGCGGGCCTCGGCATACGGATGGCGGCAGGTGCCCGAGCTGTCGTTGCTGTGTACCGGCATGCAGGCGGTGTATCTGTCGGGCCGGTTGGCGTTTCCGCCGCCCCTGCCCCGTTACCGGGGCGCCGCGCCGTTCAGGGTCGCCGGGGTGGCGGCGGCGCTGGCGGTGATTCTGGGGCTGGCCGGCGAAGTGACCGTCGCCGTGGACGACGCCGCGGACGCGCTGCCGCCGGCACTGCTGCTGCTCGTGCTGCCCGGTGTGCTGGGGTTCGCGATCGTGTTGCGGCACCTGCCGGCCTCCTCGTCACGGAAACCGGTTGCGGGCCGCCCGTAGGATTTCGGCCATGAGTCACTTCGCCGCGTGGCGGACCCGCCGCTGAGGGTCGGCTCGCCGCCGCGCCCCGGTCGCGAGCTGACCGTCTGACACCCGCATCGCCGGATCTCAGAACTCAGCTCGAAAGGCACACCGTCATGCGTATCCGCCCGTTCACCACCCACGATCTTCCCGCGCTCACCGCCCTGACCATCGACACGTTCGGCTCGTTCTACGAGGAGTCGTTCCGTCCGCTCGTCGGCGACACCGTCTTCACCAACCAGCACGGCAGCTGGCGCGACGACTACGTCACCATGGTCGCCGGGCTGCACGCCCCCGGCCAGCACCGGCACGTCGCCGTCGCGGTCGACGGCCCCGGCGGCGACATCGCCGGATACGTCGCGTGGACGGTCGACACGGCCCGCCGTACCGCCGACGTGACGATCCTCGCCGTCCGCGCCGCCCACCGCCGCCACGGCGCCGGCGCCGCCCTGTGCGAGCACGCGTTCACCGCCATGCGCGCCGCCGGCGCCGACGTCGTCACCATCGGCACCGGCGGCGACGACTTCCACGCCCCCGCCCGTGGCCTGTACGAGGCGCTCGGCTGCACGGCCCTGCCCACCGCCACCTACTACCGCACCCTCTGACCGGTCACCGCAGGGGCGCGTCACCGCCGCCCCCGCGGTCCCGTTCCCCGGTGCCGGGCTGTGCGGTCACGGTCCCGTGGGCGTGAGCCGGATCCGGGGGATCTCACCATCGGCACGTACCTCGAACGCGACGATGCCGCCGGCGTCGAGATGCGGCGCGATCCGGAAGCGGCCCCGCCGTGCCTGAGCCGTGCGGCAGGCCGTCACGTCGTCAGACCGTGCCCGCCGAGGAACTCCCACCACCGATCATGATCGGATCCGGCGTCGGCGTACCCCGGCCCGAAAACGTAGTAGGCGAGGAAGTACTCCAGGTTCGGCATCGCCTCCTGGAATTCCTCACGGACGTAGTACGGGTCGGTGCTGGTCGCGGGGAACCACCAGACCGCGCCGGTGTCGCGCCGCAGCAGCAGCGGCTCCTGGTTCAGCGTGCCGAGATGGAACCACCGGCCGGGCTCGTCCGCCACCTCGGTGAAGGCGGGCATGCCGGCGAGCATGGCCTGCCGGTGGTCGACGTCCCCGGTGCCGGCTACCCAGAAGTCGCCCGCGTCGATGCCGTCGGCGACCAGCAGCAGGTCCCGGACCGGCTCCGGAATTACGGGCGGTATCTCCGCGGCCGCGGCACCGTCGGCGATCCGCGCCCACACCAGGCTGGCCGGCTGGTCCGCCTCCAGGTCGGCGCGCAGGTCCTCGATGAGCGCACGCAGGTCCGGGTCCAACCCGCCACCGGCCGGGCCGGTGTCGTCTGTTCGCGTCATGGCCGGACATCATGGCGCATCCACCGCCGCGACCGCAGGCCGGGCTCGCTTGCCGGCCTGCCCGCCGGCCGGCGCCGGTGGCACGAACGATCAGCCGGCCCCGGCCGCCGCGGTCGCACCGGACAGGCCGGCGACGGCGGCGACCAGGGCGGCCAGCACGGCGGCGGTGCTGCTGCGGCGGCGTACCCCGCAAGCGTCCTTGATCGTCATGCCCGGAATTCTGGCAGGGCCCCGCTCGTGCCGGCAGCGGCGACCTTGCGGCGGACCGCGGGCAGCAGCATCGTCGGGTGGCCGATGCTCCACGCCGCGCCCGCGCACACCATCTCCTTCATCCGGGCCGCGGTCCGGCCGGTCACCGCGGCCGGCAGGGCCTCGTCGCCGGCGGTGACGAACTGGATGATGCCGTCACGGCGGCCCAGGCTGACGCACTGCGTGAAGTAGCGGATCGTGTTCTTCGGCAGGGCGCCGCCGGTCAGCCGGGCGGTGATCGCGTCGGCGGCCTGCCACGCCATCGGGATGCCGGTCGCGCACGACATCCGCAGCGGCTTCCCGCCGGGGCCGTCGGCGATGGCCGCGTCCCCGACGGCGTACACGTCCGGATGCGACACCGACCGCATCGTCGCGTCCACCACGATCCGGCCTCCGCCGGCGACGGTCAGGGTGCTGGCGGCGGCGATCGGGTGGACCCCGAAACCGGTCGCCCACACCGTCACGTCGGCCGGCGCGGCGGTGTCCGGGGCGACGACGGTGATGCCGAGCCGGGCGGTGACCGCGTGCAGGTGGGCGCGGGCCCGGTCGCCGAGCCAGGCGCCGTACTCGCCGCGCACCGCGATCGACACGGCCAGGTCGGGGCGGGACTCGGCGATCTCGGTGGCCGCCTCGATTCCGGTCAGGCCACCGCCGACGATCCGTACCGTGCCGCCGGCCGGCAGGGCCCGCAGCCGGTCCCGCAGCCGCAGCGCGGCCGGCTCGGAAGCGACGTGATGGGCGTCGCCGGTCACCGTGGTGGTGCTGCCGAGCGCGTACACCAGCGTGTCGTACGGGATGTCGCCGCTGGTCAGGGTGACGGTGCGGCGGTCCGGGTCGACGGCGGTGACGTGCTCGGTGCGTACCGAGACCTGCGTGGCCGCGAAGACGTCGCGCAGCGCACGGCGACCCACCGCCTGCCCCGCGGCGACCTGATGCAACCGCACCCGCTGAACGAAATCGGGCTCGGCACTGACCACGGTGATGGCCGTGTCGGACGGGTGCAGCCGGCGGGCCAGGCGGCCGGCGGCGTGCGCGCCGGCATACCCGGCGCCGAGAACGACGATGCGGTGGGACATGGGTGGCTCCTCATCGGGGTGCGGAAGTGCGACACCTCCTGAACCGGGCAGCCACCCGAACCCTGACAGGCCACGGCTATGACGTGGGCCACTGCTGGTTGAGGCGTTCCAGCTTCTCCGGGTTCGCCTGCACGTGCAGCGCCGCGATCCGGCCGTCGCCGGCGACACTCAGGCACACCACCCCGGCGATCCGGTCGCCGGCGGTGACCACGATGGCGGGTCCGCCGTTGACGACCGCCGCCGCCATGCCCATCGTCGCGTTTGGCGGCAGGAACCGCTCGGCCACCCCCGGCTGCACCAGACTCCGCAGGAACCGGGCGATCATCAGCGCGCCGACCATCGGGGTGCGGCGGGCCGGGAAGTGACCGCCGCCGTCGGCGATGTTCACCGCGTCCGCCGCCAGCAGCCGCACCAGCGGCTCCACCTGCCCGCTCAGCGTCGCCGCCAGGAACTCCTCGGCCACCCGCCGGGCCGCCGCCGCATCCGGGAACTGCCGCGCCCGGCCGGCCGCCGACACGTGCTCGCGGGCCCGCCGGTAGATCTGCTGACAGTTGGCCTCCGACAGCTCCAGCATCGCGGCGATCTCGGCGTGCCGGTACCCGAACGCCTCCCGCAGCACGAACACCACCCGCTCGTTCGGCGACAGCCGCTCCATCACCGTCAGCACCGCCATCGACACGGCGTCGCGCTGCTCGGCGGTCTCGGCCGGGCCCAGCATCCGGTCCCCGGCCGGCACCGGCTCCGGCAGCCACTGTCCCACGTACGTCTCCCGGCGCGACCGCGCCGACGTCAGCTGGTTGCGGCACAGGTTGGTCAGCACCGTGGTCAGCCACGCCACCGGCGACGCGATCAGCTCCCGGTCGGCGGCCTGCCAGCGCAGGAACGTGTCCTGCACGGCGTCCTCGGCGTCCCCGGCGGAGCCCAGCAGCCGGTAGGCGATCGCTTCCAGCCGGCCCCGCGACTGCTCGAACACGTCCACATCGCCGGCACTGACCACCATGACCGCCCACGATAACCCCGGAAAAATCCTTGCGGGTGTACGGGGTCCGCCCGGCGCCGCCGCGCCCGTCAGGTCCGGGCCACCCAGCTCGGCGTCCAGGTTCCCGGGCGGTCGTGGCGGGGCGCCGTGGCAGCGAGGTGGTCGCGGAGGACGGCCAGCGCCGGGTGGGGATTGTCGCGATGCCACAGCAGCGAGTGCGGATAGACCGGGGTGGGATGCGTCACCGGGATGCGGCGCAGGCCGTGGCCGTCGGGCCAGACGAGCCGGGTGTGCGCACCGATGAACGTGGCCAGCGCCGGGGTGTCGGCGACGGTGTCCAGCAGCGCGTCCGCGCCGAGGTTGGGGCCGGTCGCCTCGATGGTGAGACCGAACGCGGCCACCAGGTCGTCGTAGTAGGCGGCCCATTCGGTGCCGGGGGCGATACCGGGCATCCAGATCCGGTGCCCCGCGAGCCGGCCGACGGTCACCGACCGGGCCGGCGCCAGCGCGTGGTCCGGGCCGGTGAGCAGGTGGAGCGGCTCGTCGAGCACCCGGGCGCTGTCGATGCCGTCGGGAAGCGGCCGGCCGGGCATGGCGACCGCCCGGAACGACGCGTCGATCGCCCCCGACTGCAGGGCGGTGACAGCCGTCTCGACGTCGAACAGCTTCATGACGTCCAGCTCGATCGCGGGGTGCGCCTGGTGGAAGGCGCGGATCAGGCCGGTCGTGGCCAGGCGTGAGGCGATCACGTCGACGCGCAGCGGACGGCTTCCGGGGCGGACCGCCGCGGCCGCGCGTTCGGCGGCGCGGAGCAGTTCGCGGGCATGCGGCAGAAGGGCCTGCCCGTCGATGGTGAGTTCGGCGCCGCGCGGGGTGCGGGTGAACAGCCGTACCCCGAGGTGGCGTTCCAGCGCGCCGATGCGTTTGGAGACGGCCTGCTGGGTGATCGCCAGTTCGGCGGCGGCCTCCTGGAACTGGCCGGCCCCGGCGACGGCGACGAAGGTGCGTACGGCGTCGAAGTCCATGCCGGCAGACCCTACCCCCACAACCGCTGGTTGTTCGGATACGGCGTGGCGGTTGTTTGCTTCGCAGGTGCTGCGCCTGATGGGATCTCAGCCGTCAACCGGTGGTTGTGCGATCGAGATGGTGAGGGCGGATGGGGCGGCGGTTCCGGTGGCTCTGGACGGCGTACACGGTGAGCACCTTCGGCACCTGGCTCGGGTTCGGCGCGTTTCCCCTGATCGCGATCCTGGTGCTGCACGCCGGCCCGATCGAGGTGTCCCTGCTGGCCGCTGCCGGACCGGCCATCGGCGCGGTCGTCGCGGTGCCGCTCGGCCCGTGGGTGGAGTTGCGCCGCAAACGCCAGGTGATGATGGCGATGGACCTGATCCGGTTCGCCGCCCTGACGAGCGTCCCCGCCGCGTACGTGCTCGGCCGGCTGACCTTCCCTCAGCTCGTCCTCGTGGCGATCGTCGCCGCGGCGTCCGACATCACCTTCAAGGCCGCCGGCGGCGCCTACCTGAAGGTCCTGATCCCGCGGGCGGATCTGCTCGCCGCGAACGGCAGGTTCGAAGCCACCGGCTGGACCGCCACCGTGGTGGGACCGCCGCTCGGCAACGCCGCCGTCGGGCTGTTCGGCCCGGTGGTGACCGTGGCGGTCGATGCGGTCAGCTACCTGCTGTCGGCGCTGAGCCTCCGGGCGATCAGAGGAAGGGAACCACGTCCTCACCGCACCGGCGGCCGGCGGCGGCGAGCCGGGGACCTGCTCGACGGATGGCGCTACATCCTGGCCCACCCGATGCTGCGCCCCCTGTTGCTCAACACGGTCCTGGTCAACGGCCTGATCATGGCGACCGCGCCGTTGCTCGCCGTCCTCATGCTCGGCCCGCTCGGGTTCGCGCCCTGGCAGTACGGCCTCGCCTTCGGCCTGCCGTGCATCGGCGGACTGATCGGCTCCCGGCTGGCCCTGCCGCTCGCCACCCGGTACGGGCAACCCAGGATCCTGCTCGTCTCCGGCGCTCTGCGCGCCTGCTGGCCGCTCGGGCTCACGTTCGCCGGTCCCGGCGCCACCGGGCTGACGCTCGTCATCGCCGTCCAGTTCGGGCTGGTCACCTGCATGGGAGTGTTCAACCCGGTGTTCGCCACGTACCGGCTCGACCAGACACCGGCGACCCGCGTCGTGCGTACGCTGTCCGCGTGGTCGGTCACCAGCAACGCCACCATCGCGGCCCTGACCGCACTGTGGGGTCTGCTGGCCACCGTCACCGGCCCCCGCACCGCGATCGCGGCCGCCGGCCTGCTGATCCTGACCACCCCGCTCCTGCTGCCCCGGCGCGGCCCCCACCGAGTTTAGGGTTCGAGCAGACCGTCGGCGAACGCGGCGACGTCCGTGCCGATCAGCTCGGTGACGGTCCTGCCGGACGCGGCGCCCTCGGTGAAGAAGTCAACCAGGCCCGGCAGCAGCTGGTCGCCGGCGAGGGTGACCGGGCCGACCTTGAACAGGTACTTCTGGATCTCGGTGTAGACGATCCGGTAGTCCGGCGGCAGCGCCTTCACCCGCGCCACGTGCGCGCGCCACTGCCTCTTGCCGTCGACGATGTCGCGGATGCTCACGGTCAGCCTCCCAGCCGGGCGAGTCTACGGGCGACGGTGCTGTTCAACTGGGCACGCCAGCGGTCCCGGTAGGTCCGGGCGCCCGCACCGCCGGCCAGCGCCGCGCAGAAGGCGGGAATGTCGTCGCCGAGGGCCTCCGCGGCACTCTGTCCCTCGGCGGCGGCCTCCTCCAGCAGGACCAGGGCGCTGTCGGCGATCGGGGTGAGGTTGCGGCCGGTGAAATCCCCGTACGCCAGAAGGTTGCCGCTGATCTGCTCCCACGCGGCCCGGTGGCCGTCCGGCAGGGCGTGCGCGCGGGTCTCTAACGCCTGCCACTGCCGGGTCAGATCGCTGCCGGTGACGGTCTCCCAGAAACTCATCGCGCGTCCTTCCTGAGCCTGTCGATACGGGCGGAGACGTACTCCCATTTCGCCCAGAACGTGGCCAGCTCGGCACGGCCGGCGTCGTTGAGGGCGTAGAACTTGCGGGGCGGGCCCACCCCGGACGGCCGTTTCTGCACGCCGACCAGGCCGTTGCGTTCCAGGCGCAGCAGGATCGTGTAGACGGTGCCGTCGATGACGTCGGTGAAACCCAGGTCGTTGAGGCGGCGGGTGATGGCGTACCCGTACGTCTGCTCGTCGCTGATGATCTGCAGGACGCAGCCTTCGAGGGTGCCTTTGAGCATCTCGGTCAGATCGTCCATGGTGTCCTCCCCACCCGCCGGTACCTGGTAGCACCGGATACCGCTATACGGTATCACCGAGTACCGGCGCTGTCAGCCGCGGAAAACCGGCGCGGGCAAACAGCGCGCCGGTGCGAAATCTCAGGAGAACGCTTCTGACAGAACCGGGCCGGGCGGGGTGGAGTGGCGGCGCGCCCCGGCTGGGCCAACACCGCACCCATCGAACCTGCCGGCCGCCCTCGCGGGGATCCGCAACGGCGACCACGGCCTCGACATCGGCGCCCACCGCCCAGTGGGCCCGCGCCCGCGAAGCCTGGCTGCGCGCCGAAGGATTCCTCAGTCCCCGAAACTGAACTCGAACACACCGCGTTCGATACGGTCGATCAGCTCGCTGACATTCTCGGCCTGCGGTATGCCGGTGTCCCACCCGGTGCTGGTGGTGTCGACCATCAGCACCGGGGCGGGATCCTCCCGCAGATCCAGCGCCAACTGCTCCCGCGAACCGTTACCGCCGATGATCGCGATCCCGGGATGAAGGCCGGTGGCCTCCTCCCAGGCCTCGTGCAACTCCAGCATCTCGCCGGGCGGATTCAGCCACACGTACGCCTCAGTGGTCATCCAGCCCCGCCGGAACCAGGAACCGCCCTGCAGGTAATCGCGCCAGGCACGCGGCAGCGGACGGCCCAGCGCCTTCTCCGCCTCGGCGAACTCGGCGTCGCCGACCGGTCCGCGGTAGTCGGCCTCCTCGATGATCGCGCCGACGATGTGGGGGTTGAGGTCCGCCACGGCGCAGGACTCGTCGAACCGGTCCAGGAAACGGCGGGCGACGTCGAACCGGACCAGGTAACCCACGCCCTCGGCGGGCACGATCCGTTCCCGGCAGATCCGCTCGGCGTGCCGGCGTTCCGGGACAGCGGGGGAGAACGTTCGGTCCGGCAGGTGCGGCCAGGCGCTCCACCGCGACGACGCCAGCAGGTCGAACTCGTGCTGTCCGACAGCGCGCCACAACGTGATCGTGTCCGGTTCAGTCATGCCGTCATTCTGATGCAGACCGATGTGTACGGGGTCAGCAGCCGGCGGACGGACCATCCGGCGGGGGTACGGCACGGGCGTCCCCGCTCCCCGGCCGGTAGCCGAACGTGGACTCCTGCGGCGTTTCCCCCACCGTGACGAACACGCTGCCCGCCCCGTCGCCGCCACCGGGCAGGGTCGCCCGCGCCCGCAGCGTCGCGAAACCGGTGGCCACCGCGGTGACCGTGCCGGTGACCCGTACGCTCCGGCCGGCGCCGAGCGTGACCGGACCGGCCGCCCGGTGCACGCAGCCCCCGCCGGCCGGGTCCGCTCCCGCAACGTCCGTCACGGTCAGGCCGGCCGGCGCGCCCACCCAGACGAAGCCGCCCGGCAGGTCGATCTCGAGCCGGGCGGCCGTGTCGACGGCGGCGGTCACCTCCACGCTCAGCGGGACCGTCTCACCCCGCGCCGGCGGCCGGGACAGGGCCACCGCGACACGGGCACACGCGGCCCACTCGCTGAGCGGCGCGTCCGCGTCGGCCGGCAGCGCACACGCCGACCCGGCCGGCGGGCCGGGCGGGCGCGTGTCCTGCCCGGCCGGCCCGCACGCGGCCAGCAACACCAGCATGACGATCGCCGCAGCCATCAGGTTTCGCATGGACATCCGACGCGCGGCATCCCACCCGGGTTCCGGAGGTCCGGCCGGACCGCGGCCCGGCCGGACCTCCGTCAGGGGCGAGGACCTCAACCCACCTGCACCGTGTACGTGCCCGCGCCCGCCCGGTTGACCACCACGATCGCGTGGAACCCGGAGACCGCCGGCGTGAACGTGACCTGCTCGGCCGCGCCCGCACCGGCGCCGGTGGCCGACGCCGCCGCGCCCGCCCGCTGCTGGATCCAGGTGTCCGAGGCGCCCGTGGACGCCAGGACGAACAACTCCGGGTCCTGGGTCGCGTTCGACGGCGTCACACTGACCGTGACCGGCGTACCCGCGGTCAGCTGGGCGTCACGAACCGCCACCACGTCGCCGGCCGGCATGGTGATCGAGTCGCTGGCGCCGATGAGCGTGCCCTGGGCGTACTGGATCGCATAGCCACCGGTCCCGCCGGCCAGCGTGACCCGCGGATAGTAGTCGCCGAGCGGCCGGTGCCCGGCATTGGAGTCGACGGCGACGAAATCGACGGCATCACCCGGGGCCGCGCTGGTCACCAGGTGCTGGGTCTGCGCGCTGTCGTCGTAGAGCGCCAGATCGTACTCGGCGCCCGCCGGGCGCACCGCGACCACCGACCAGAACACCCGGTCGGTGTCCACCCGGTAGTTGTGCGCGGTGAACGCCTGCGGCCGGTTCACGGCGGTCCCGTCGGCCAGCGGATCCCGGAACAGGTAGTCGATGGTGTTCTGGAACAGGCAGCCCAGCGCCCGCTGCGGCGCCGCGTCGAAACCGTCGGCGACCCGCTGGTCCCAGAACTGACGGAACGTGGTCGAACGGTGATCGAGGAACGTCTCCCACAACTTGCCGGGCGCGCCCTCGGTGTAACGGTCCCACGTCTCGTCGTTGCCCGGCGCCGCGTTGCCGGCATCAGCGATGTCACGCATCGCCCCGGCCACCCGGCCCTCCACACTGTCCCCGGTGGGCGCGCCGTCACCCCAGCGCTGGGTCTCCAGGTTCGCGCCCACGATCACGTCGGCGTTGTTGACCGTGACCCCGTACCAGTCGGCGAAACCCTCCACCCAGGCGCAGGTCTGCGACGTCGCCTGGAAGACGCCGTGCGGATTGCAGTTGGTGGGGACGGGGAACTGCTCCTCGTAGACGTCGTCCATCACCCCGTGGCCGATCTCGTGCACCACGACGACCGGGTCGTTCGGGTCGTCGGCCAGCAGCCGTACCGTGTTGTCGGCGTCGTCGCAGCCCCGCAGATCGTCGTTGTAGCAGTAGAACGTGCCCGTCTGCGAGTCCGGCGCCCACCGGATGTGCAGCAACCGGCATTCGGTGTCCCGGGCGTCCCAGCAGTCACCCGGCGTCCAGGTGCTCGCCTCGTTGGCCTCGTCGAACGCGTGCAGTCCCCGGTTCAGGTTGGCATCGCCCGGCTGCAGCGTGCCGAAGTCCGACGTCCTGCCGTTGCCCAGGTTGTTGACGGTGGTGCTGCGGAACACCCACGGCTCGTCCTCGTCACGTTCGACGTTCCACTGCCCGTTCTCGGCGACGAAACGGATGTAGACGTCCTGGCCGCCCCCGAACGCGCCGTCGTCGTTGTCGAAGCAGATCCGGTACCGGCCGTCCCCGTCGGTCAGCGTCGTCCCGAGCAGGTCGTCGCCGACATTGTCGGCGTCCCACGCCTGGACCTGCAGATTGCGCGACGGGCGCTGGGCGGCACCGTCCAGATACGTCCACCGGCCGGTCGCGCAGGAGAGCGCGGCAGCCGCCCGTGACCTGGTGTCGTCGCTGTGCGGCGCGGCGAGCTTGCTCTTGGCCAGCGGCCGGAACGGCAGCGAGCCCTTCGGCGGCGCGATCACGGTGCCGGCGGGAACGGGCACCGTCGCCTCCGCCGCCGGGTTGTGGTAGCCGAACGACGAGGCGGCAGCGCCGACCGTGACGTGCACCGTGTCAGCGCCCCGGTCCTGCCCGGACAGCCCGGCGCGAGCCCGGATGTCGGCGAACCCGGCCCGGTCCGCCACCACCGTGCCGGTCAGGGTACGGGTCTTGCCGGCAGCCAGATCGAGGCTGCCGCTCGCCCGCGACACCGGTTCCCGGGCCGTGCCGGCCGCGGCGACCGAGAGGCCCGCCAGCGACTGCGCCCAGCGCCATCCCGTGGGCAGGTCCACCTGAACGGGCACGTCGGCGCTGTCCCGTTCGCCGAGCACCGCGACCGTGAGCCGGGCCGTCTCGCCGACCCGGGGCGCCCGGTCGAGCGTGGCGGTCACCTGGACGCAACTGCTCCAGCCGCCGCTGGTCCGGGCCGTGCCGGACGGAGAGAGAGTGCAGGTGACCGGCGCGGCCGGCGGCGCCGCGGCCGCCGGCGGGGGAGCGAAGGTCACCGCCAGCAGGGTCGCCGCCGCGGCGGTCAGCACGGCGCCGGGTGATCGGTGTCTTCCTCGAATTCGTGCCATCGTCGATGTGCCCTTTCCGGATGGCGCGCGTCCGGCGCGCGCCATGTCTGCGGCCCGCTGGCGCGGGCCCTCGGCAGGGGTCGGGATATGCCCACCGGTGCCGTCCGGACAGGTATGTCCGGGCGGCTGGAGCATGGGGCAGGAACATCGTCACCGCCGGATCCGTATCCGGGCGGGATCAGAGAGAAGTGGACAAGAACCCCGTTGCGGCCCGATGAACCGCGGGATCGACCGTAATCGATGGCGTTGGGTGCGCGCAGCCCCGCCGTTTGTCGCTTTCGCCGCACCGTGCACTCGACAGCGCCGGCCGCTGCCGTCCCTCGGCAAGGTGCGACCCTCGAATCCGCCGTTGAGGGGGCATCCCGCGGGCGCGAAGGTGATCCGGGTCCGCACCGGCGACACCGTGGCGGTAGTCGACTTCCGGGACCTCGGACAGGCTTTCCTCACCCGCGGCGAGCGGGCGGATGACCAGATCGGTCAGACCCGCGAGGACGCCGGGACGCGGGAGGGGCCCAGAGCAACGGACATGGTGTTCTGACCTCCTTCCGGTTCGTCGGCGTGCGAGCCCACTATCGAGAATTCCCGGGACTCTGTGCGGCCGGCTCGCCGCCCTGATTATTGGATTGGCATTAACGATAATCCGATAATCCAGTGAAGCGGACAAAATGGGCATAACTGCGGTTGCATCATAATGTCCGCTATGGTGCAATCCTACTGTCGGGGTAGAGATTGAAGGATTGTCGTTGTTGTCCTGGCTCCGCCTATGTGGCGAAGGCTCCGTCGAACTGGCGAGCGGCTCGGTGAACGTGGCGAGGCTCCGCGTATCTGGCAAGTCGGCCCCGCAGCGGGTGTGGTGGGGCGGTCGTCCCGCTGATTCCCGATAACGTTGCTTACCGTGATAGAGAACCCGGACGATGAAGACGCGAACGCCCCGCACATTTCGGCGCTTGCGGAGGCCTCGCCCGCCACGGCGGTGGAGTTGTCGGCGCGTACCCGGGACCGGCTGCGCCGGGCGATGCCCGAGAACACCCGCCGTGCCTATACCGGCGACCTCCGGCGCTTCGTCACCTGGTGCGCCGAAAAGCAGTTGCTTCCCGCCGGGACGGGCACCGCTGACGACGATCGGCTCGCGGACGCGCTTCGGCTCCTGCTCGAGCGGCACGGCGACCTGCACATGATCGTCACCGAATACGTCAGCTCCCTAGCCGACGCCAGCCGCTCCCCGGCGACCATCGAGCGGGCCCTCGCCGCGGTCGCCGCCGCCCACCGGGCCAGCGGCGCCGGAATGTTGCGGACCGACGGGCCGCGGCGAGTGCTGCGCAGCTACCGCCGCGACCGGGCCACCGCCGGCACCGGCGTGCGGGTCCGCAAGGCCGCCCCGGTCACCATTGCCGCGCTGCGCGCCATGACCGACGTCCTCAACCGCAACTCCCTGGTCGGGATTCGCGACACCGCGCTGCTGGTACTCGGGTTCGCCCTCGGCGCCCGGCGCAGCGAGCTGGCCGGCCTCGACATCGCCGACCTGACCTTCACCGCCGAAGGCGTGCAGGTCGAGATCCGCACCTCCAAGACTGACCGGGATTCCCACGGGCGCACCGCCGCCCTGCCGTACGGCGCGCACTCGGTGACCTGCCCGGTCCGCACCGCCCAGGCGTGGCTGGCGGCGCTCGCCGACCACGGCCGGATGTCGGGTCCGATGTTCGTGCGCATCGACCGGCATGGTGGACTCGGCCGCGCCCCGACCGGTCGGGGCAGCGCCGACGGCCGGCTCACCGGGCAGGCCGTCGCGCTGATCGTGGCCCGTACCGCCACCGCCGCAGGCCTCGATCCGAAGGCCGCCTGGTCCGGGCATTCACTGCGGCGCGGGTTCGCCACCGAGACCTACCGCACCGGCGCCGACCCGCTGCGCATCGCCCGCGCCGGTGGCTGGAAGGACGGCTCCGCGACCCTGCTCGGCTACATCGACGACGTCGACCGGTGGCAGGCCAACCCCCTCGCCGGGGTCGGACTCTGAACCAGATCGTCGATAGGCAAGCAACCTGCCGAAGGCCGGCACGACGGGCTTCTGATGCGATATAGGGCCGCCGGTAGCTTCCAGTGAAAAGACAACGCGAGGGACCTGCGGATCGGAAGCGTGCAGAACCACGCTTCCGGGGCATTGAGCGCTGTGGTTTTCCCGCCGTAGGGTCGCGTCCGTTCGTGGTCGTCGATGCGGGGCGGTGGGTGCGTGGCGACTCGGGACGTCTCTTCCGAGGAAGAGCTGGTCCGGTTGCGAGGCTTCCCCGAGATCGGGCGCCGGGAGCTGATCCTCCACTTCACGCTCGCCGGCGCGGACGAGGCGTTCCTGCGCAAGTTTCGGAGCGGCCGCAACATGCTCGGCGCGGCGGTGCAGTTGTGCACGCTGCCCTGGTTGGGGTTCGTGCCGGACGACGTGACGTCGGCGCCGGCGGCCGCGGTGGGGCGGCTGTCGCAGCGGCTCGGCGTGCCGATGGGTGAGTTGCGCGGTTACGGCGAGCGGGAGCAGACCCGCACCGATCATCTGCGGGAGGTTGTCGCGTTCTGCGGCTGGCGGACGCTGGACGGGGCCGAGTGGAACCCAGTTGGACGAGTTCCTGTTCGCCCGGGCGATGGAGCATGACGGGCCGAAGCTGCTGTTCCGGCTGGCTTGTGAGTTTCTGCTGTCGTCTAGGGTGGTCCGGCCCGGGGTGGTGCACCTGCTGGAGCATGTGGCCGCGGCGAGGGCGCGGGCCCGCACCGAGACCTGGGCTCGGGTGCAACACCTTCTGACGCAGCGGCGCCGGCAGGATTTGGATCTGCTGTTGGTCTCGGATGCCTATCTCGGGCGGACGCCGCTGGCGTGGCTCGGCGCGGGGCCGACGTCGTCGAGCCCGGCTGCGGTGAAGGCGGAGCTGGAGAAGCTGGCTTATCTGCGCCGGCTGGACGCGCACACCCTGGACCTGTCGATGCTGCCCGCGGAGCGGCGCCGGTTCTTGGCCGGGGTCGGCCGGCGGCTGACCGCGCAGGCGCTGCAGCGGCGCGAGCCGCAACGGCGGTACCCGATCCTGCTCACGCTGGTGGCGCAGTCGGCCGTCGACGTGCTCGACGAGACGTTGCTGCTGTTCGACCAGGCGGTCACCGGCCGCGAGTCCGCGGCGAAGCAGAAGGTCAACGAGGCCCTCGCAGAGCGGGCGAAGGGCGGGGAAAACCAGCAGTCGCTGCTGGACGACATCCTGACGGTCGTGCTGGATCCGGCGATCGGCGACGAGCAGATCGGCGGCATGCTGGGCACGACGATCGGCATGGACCGGATGCGTGCTGCCTGGACCGACCGGCGTAAGCCGCTGCCGCGAGATCACGGGCACCTGGCGATGATGCACGCGATCTGGTCTCAGATCGGGTCGCGACCGCACCGGGCCTGTACGGTCCTGCGGATGACCTGTCCTTACGGCCGCTGGGTTGTTGCGGCGGCGACGATGTCGCGGTTCTCCAGCACGCGGGCGGTGTAGCCGTGCCGGGCGAGGTGCAGGGCGGCCTGGCCCATCTCCGCGGTGCTGGTCATCATCGCTGGCGCGAGGCGCAGCAGCCGCAGCAGGCCGGCGATCACGGGGATGGTCGGGGTCAAGAGCCGGTAGAGCGCGGTGCTGGTCTGTTGTTTGCCGTGCACCGGGCGGACGAAGCCGGGGCGCAGTGCGTAGCCGTTGGTGAATGTGGCGATGACGGCGTTCTCGGTGCGGCCTTTGACGCGGGCCCAGCGGCTGCGGCCTTGTTCGGTGCTGTCGGTGCCGGCGCCGGAGACGTACACGAAGGACAGGGCCGGGTTGACGGCGGCGAGGGCGCGGGCGGCGGCCATCGTGTAGTCGTAGGTGATGCGTTCGTAGTCCTGCGGGCTGATCCCGACGACGGAGACGCCGAGGGCCCAGAAGCAGGCGTCGGCGCCGGCGAGGTCGGCGCTGATCGGCGTGAAGTCACTGAAGTCGCTGTGCACGACGTGACGCAGTTTCGGGTGCGTCACGTCGAGCGGCGACCGGCCGACGCTGACGACCTCGGTGACGTCGGCGGCGGCCAGGCTCTCCTGGATGAAGCCGTCGCCGATGACACCACTACCACCGAAGATCACTACCTTCACGGCGCTTACTCCTTGCTCGTGGGGTGCGGCTGAGGGCCACATTTCGAGGGTCCCTGCTCGCGTATCGGCCAACAATGGGAAGGATCGTTCCTAGGCACGAGCCTCCTTGTGCTGGTAGAGGCGCTACTGGTTGCTCGTGATGCCTACCGGGCGGCAGGTGGGGCCTCGGGTTCCGCTGCTTGCGCGCCTCTCCGGGGTCGTCCTATCGGCCGTTGGTCACGCAGGGGGTGATGTCGGTGCGCTGGTCGGGGTCGCCGCCGGTGGTGGGGTTGACGGGTGCTTGGGCGGCGGTGCGCCACGGTAGTTTCGGCCACCACTGCTGCTGGGCGGCGACGGCCTGCTCGGTCGGTTCGGTCGGGACGCCGGGGGTGAGCACCAGGTAGCTCTGGTTGCGGCATTGTGCTTCGGCGCGGACGCGTTCGACAGGTTCGGTCCAGGTGTGCGGGGCGAGGTTGAACAGGGCCCAGTGCACCGGGATCATCAGTTTCCCGCCGACGAGGGTGTTGGCGTGGACGGCTAGTTCGGGTCCGAGGTGGTTGTCGGGCCAGGTGGTGTCGTACTGCCCGGACTCGATCAGGGTCACGTCGAACGGTCCGAGGCGCTGGCCGATCTGGGCGAGGTCGGGGAAGTAGCCGGAGTCGCCGGAGTACCAGGCCCGGTGCTGCGGGCCGCGGATCGCCCATCCGGACCAAAGGGTCTGGTTGCTGCGCAGCGGGTCGCGGCCGGAGTTGTGCCGGGCCGGGGTGGCCACCAGTTCCACGGAGCCGATGGTGGTGTTCTGCCACCAGTCGAGCTCGCGGATCCGCTCGGCGGGGATGCCCCAGCGTTGCAGGTGCGCCCCAATTCCGAGTGGGACGACGAACGTGGTGGTGGTCCAGCCGGCCATGGCGCTGATCGTCGGCTGGTCTAGGTGGTCCCAGTGGTCGTGGGAGATGAGCACGGCATCGATGCGGCCGAGCTCGGACAGCGCGGCCGGGGCCGGGTAGAACGGCTTGGTGCCGAACAGGTCGGACGGCCCGGACTGCTTGCCCCAGAAGGGGTCGATCAGCACGCGCAGACCGTCGATCTCCACCAGCGTCGAGGAGTGCCCGAACCAGGTGAGGCGTAGGCCCTGCCGCGGTGCGACATCGAACACCGCGGTGTCGGTCGCGGTGATGGTCAGTGGCGGGTTCGGGCTGCTGGTGTCGCTGGCGTTGAAGGTCGACTCGGTGACCGCATCCCACAGGGAGACCCACAGCGGGTGGGGTTCGGTGAACTCGCCGTCGCGCCACTGCGGTGACTGCTCGTTGCGGGCCAGCCGGTCGCCGGACGGTGACGCGCCGAACGGGGTGGTGCGCACGTAGACCAGACCGCCGGCCACCGCAAGCACCACCAGCACGGCCAGGACGGCCACCGCCCGACGGGACCGGCGCCATTGTCGTAATGCCACGGAGGGCGGTTCGCCGGCAGAGGCCCCGGCAGCTCTATCTGATGCAAGGGCGTCATCGTGGTTGTCTGATGGTGTCGTCATCCTGGTGGTCTTTCTACGCCGGCGTCGTCATGAGCGGAGCGGAAGAGCTGGCTTCCGGTGCGGCCGTGAAGGAAACCTCTCCTTCCAGGTCATCGAGCAGGTCCAGGCCGGCGGTGATCTCGCCCAGGACGATGAGGTTGTCTTCACCGGGGAAGTTCTCGTAGAAGATCGCGATGTCGCCGTAGGGGGCGTAGTAGGTGAAGTCGCCTGCTGAGGGGCCGGTCCCGGAGGGTGGTCCTGCGGTGAGTTTGCGGTCGGGGTAGCCGATCTTGGCCGAGCTGGAGTAGTCGGTCATGTCGATGGTCGTCGGCAGCATCGACAGGAAGTCCTGCGCGGTCGGCGAATCGTTCAGCGTGGCGAGGAGCTTCTTGGTGCCGGCACTGATCTGCACCGTTGTGCCCGCGGCGTCGCGGGCGGGACCGGTGACTGCCGGTACGGCGGGCTCTTGAGAGCCTCGGGGATCACGGGTCACGACGCCGACAGTGATCGCACCGGCCACCAGCACCGAGCCGGCCACCGCCCACACCGTGTTGGTTGATCTTCTACTCATCGCTGATCAGCGGGGGTGATGCGGATGGTGAGCGGGTGCATCGCGTCGTTGGTGATCGACTCGATCATGCGGCGGCCGGCGAGGCGGTATTTCTTGGCGTAGGCGGCGTCGACCTGCTCGTGGGGCGCGTCGGCGCCGTCATGGAAGGTGACCTGGCGGACCGTGCGCACGAGTCGTCCGGCGGTGATGGTGCCGACGCGGTTGGCCAGGGCACGCCGGTACCAGAGCCCGGAGGCGGTCATCGACCGCACGTAGATGTCGCCGTCGACGACGACGAACCCGACCGGCACGTCACGGCTCGGCGTTCCGTCGCCGCGCTGCGGGTTGACCCTGATCAGGTAAGACCAGCCGAAGCGTCTCAGGTCCCTGGCAGGCCAGGTCACGGGTCGGTCCTTTCGGCGGCCGCGGGCCGGGTGGCGGTGGCGGGGTCCGCGATCCAGGAGGCGAGGATCCGGAACTTCTCGTGCGTGGGTGAGCCGGGCTCGGCGGACCAGACGATCAGCTGCTGGGTGGGGTCGCCGGCCCAGCTGAAGCCGTCCCAGTCCAGGACCAGGTCGCCGAGCTCGGGGTGGCGGATGGTCTTGGACCCGAACTCCTGCCGGGCGACGTTGCGGGCCGCCCACCAGCGGCGAAACTGCGGGTGCGCGACCGACAGCTCACCGACCAGGGCGGCCAGCCGCGGGTCGGTGGGGTTGTCGACGGCCTGCATCCGCAGCAGGGCCACGCCGGTGCGGGCCATGCTCTCCCAGTCGGGGTAGAAGTCCTTCATCCGCGGGTCGGTGAACATCATCCGCACGTAGTTGCGCTCGTGCGGGGCCATCTTGTCGACATCGATCATCAGCGCTGCGGCGAGCGGGTTCCAGGCCAGGATGTCCAGGTACTTGCCGACCACGAACGCGGGTGTGTCCGTCAGCTGGTCGAGCAGCCGCTGGATCTGCGGCCGCACCGGGCTCGAGCGGCGCGGCGGCGATGTGCGTCGGTCGGCCTGCTGGGCGAGACCCTCGACGTAGGTGCGCTGGTCCGGGCTGAGGCGCAGGGCGTGGGCGATGGCTTCGAGGACCGGCTCGGACGGTGCGAGTCGGCCCTGCTCGATGCGGGTGTAGTAGTCGTGGCTGATCGCCACGGCCGCAGCGACCTCCTCGCGGCGCAGCCCGGAGACCCGCCGGGTTCCCGGATCGCTCGGGGGCAGCCCAATGTCGGTAGGGCTCAGTTCGCTGCGGCGTGCCTTCAGGAACTGTCCCAGCTCTTCCAGGTGCGGGTTCTTCGCGGTCACATCTCGCTGCTTTCACTGAGGGTGGGCCGCCGCGGCGCAGACGTCGGCCGTCGGCGCCGCGGCTCACGGGCGGTCAGGCGGCCAGGTGGGCGCGGAAGAACCGGGACACGTTCGCGACCGCGTTGTCCATCTGCTTCGGCGAGTCGTAGTAGTCGTAGTGGTTCCCGTCGGACCACACGAGCTCCTTCTCGCCCTGCACGGCTTCGTAGAGGGCCTTCGCGTTCTGCGGGAAGGTGCTCTCGTCGGAGTGCACGACCATCGTCGGGGTCGTGACCTTGGGGGCCTGGCTCAGCGGGTCCAGCGAGAGGAACCCGTCCCACGACTGCACGTCGGTGCCGTTGGTGTACTCGGGCACACCACCACGGGCGGGGTTGGTGTAGTAGTCGAAGGCTCCGGGCGTCGGGAAGTAGTTCACCGAGTTCGGCTCGGTCTCGCTGTACGACGGGATGACCGTCGTCTCGCCCGTCTCGGCGTAGACCTTCTTCGCCGCGGCGGCCTGCTCCCGGCGCTGGGCGATGCCGTCGGCACCGTAGAAGGTGGTGAAGACGTCCTCGGTGATGACGAACCCGGCGATCGTCGCGATGGCCTTCACCCGGTCATCGTGCGCGGCCAGGTAGGTGACGTTGCTGGCAGAGGTACACACGCCCACCGCGCCCACCGCGCTCACATACGGCAGGTCGAGCAGATAGGTCACCGCGGCCTGCAGGTCGGCCAGCTTCTCCGCCGGGTCCTCGAACTGCCGGGGCGTGCCCTCGGACTCGCCGTAGTGGGCGTAGTCGAACGACAGCGCGACGAAGCCCTGCGCAGCGAACCTCTCGGCGTAGGCGCCGGCCATCTGCTCCTTGACCGAGGTGAACGACCCCTGAACGAGCACCGCCTCGTAGCGGCCGTTCTCGTCGAAGTTCTCAGGAGTGAACAGGTTGCCCACCAGGGTGAGACCGTCACGCTGGAAACTGACCTTGCGCTTCATGTTTTCTCCCATGCTGACCCCTGCACTCACCGAGAACTTTTCCCGCTTGCAGGGCGGCTGACTGCCACAACACGAGACTCCCTCCTGGCGTACTTGCCAACAATGGGAAGGATTTGTCCTAGGCAGCACCGCCCCCAGTTCGGCGAAGACGCCAGCGCGAACCGGCGGTGTGTGCTAGCGAGCGACAGCAGAGAGCGGTACCCGTCTGCCGGCAAACGATCGTTTGCCGACAAGATCATTAAATAGGTCCGGAGATTGGCCTGATCCTGTTCGGCCTCGCCTCGTTCCTGGTCGGCGTCGCCCCGGCCGCCTGGTGGATGATCGCCGCCCGCGCCCTGCAGGGCATCGGCGCCGCCATCCTCGCACCATCGTCGCTGTCGCTGCTGACCGCCAGCTTCTCCGAAGGCCCTCAGCGCGCCAAGGCCGTCGCCGCCTACAGCGCCGTCGCCGGCATCGGCGCCAGCGCCGGCCTCGTCGTCGGCGGCGTCTTGGCCGACCTGGTGTCCTGGCGGGCCGGTTTCTTCCTCAACGTGCCGATCGCCGCCGCCATGATCGTCCTCGCGGTACGGGTCATCGGTGAGACCGAACGCCGCCGCGGCCCCTTCGACCTCATCAGGGCGCTCTGCGCCACCCTGGGCATGACCGCTCTGGTGTTCGGGATCGTCGACGCCGCCGAAGCCGGCTGGGCCGCCCCGACCACCATCGGCGCCTTCGTCCTGGGCGTGGTGCTGCTGGCCGCCCTCGTCGTTAACGAAGCCCGCGCCGAGCAGCCGATCATGCTGCTGCGCCTGTTCGCCGACCGGCAGCGCACCGGCTCCTACCTGGTCCGCATGCTGTACATGGGCGCGATGATCGGGTTCTTCTTCACCACCCAATACCTACAAGGCGTCCTGGGCTTCACCGCACTGCAGGCCGGCATCGCGTTCCTGCCCATGTCAGCGGTCAACTTCGTCGTCGCCCTGATCGTCACCCGCCTCGTGACCCGCTTCGGTGCCACCCCGACCCTGATCACCGGCGTCACCCTCACGCTGGCCGGAATGGCCTGGCTCAGCCGTGCCGGCCTCGACAGCAGCTACCTGCTCGCCGTCGCCCTGCCGATGGTCGTCATCGGGACCGGCCAAGGCCTGGCCTTCGCGCCCATGACCTCCGCCGGCCTCAACGGCGTCGACGGCAACGACGCGGGAGCCGCCTCCGGCCTGATCAACACCTTCCACCAGATCGGCAGCGCGCTCGGACTCGGCATCCTCACCACCGTCGCCGTCGCAGCCGTCCCTGTCGGCAGCAGCGAACGAACCGCCCTGGCCGACCGCGTCGGCGCCGCCCTCACCGGCAGCACCGCCATGCTGATCCTCGCCCTCGTGCTGGTCGTCGCCCTCATCGCCCGCACCTCTCGCACCCAGCGCGGACCGGGCAATGCCGAATCCGCTGCAGCCCCGCAGCAGGCTCTCGCCAACCGCTGACTGCACCACCCCAGTTCCCTTGGACGACTTCAACTTCGACTCCTATCGCTGAACGTGGGCGGTCCGCATATGAATCACCCGTTCGGGTGGCTCATCGGGACTTCCGCCAGCGCCATCGATAGCGTTGATGCATGGCCCGTCCAGCGTCGCGGCCCTTGGCAAGCATCGGCACCGTCGATGCGGGACCCGCCGCGAACGCGCAGGCCCATCAGGAGTCACTCACCCCGGCGAAGGCCGCGGAACTCGTGACCGGCTGGCTGACCGGCCGGGCCGCCAATACCCGCGACGCGTACCGCACCGACCTGGAAGTGTTCACGACCTGGTGCCTCACGCAGGGCCACGACCCGCTGACAGCCGGCCCGGGTGACATTGAAGCATTCACCAACATGCAGGTAGCGACCTTCGGGCCGGCCACCGTCGCGCGGCGGGTGGCTGCCCTCGCGAGCTGGTATCGCCACCTCGTCGATATCGGGCGCATACCGGCCAGCCCACTCGATCAGCTCGGTCGGCCCGGCCGGGCGTGGTACGGCCGGGAACGGCGGCAGCTGTTGGCCACGGAGCTGGACCGGCTTCGGGCCCAGGCCGACGCCGACATCGCCGCCGCCGAAGGGGTCCGTGAACACCTGTCGGCGTTGTGCCGGTCCGTGGTCCTGCGTGTTCTCATCGGGGCGGATTTCGGCCCGGGCCCTCTCGTCGGGCTGGACGTCGCCGACTTCGACGACGACGGCCGGCGGGCCGTGCTCTGGCTTCCCGGTGCCGGTAGCCGCGGCCGCTGCCGGCACCGGCTTCCCGACGAGGCGGCCACAGCGATCCACGTCTACCTGGTGGCCCGGGTGCACGCCGACGCCGGCGGTGTGCAGGAGTTGACCGGGCCGCTGTTGGTCACCGGCCACGGCGTCACCAGCAGGCGGCTCGGCACCGGCGCACCGGCGGCGATGATCCGTCGTCTTGCTGCCGCGGCGGGCCTCGACGACCCGGCCCACGTGTCGCCGTCACTGTTGCGCCACGCCCGCCGTCAGCCGCCCGGCCCGCCGCACCGGGAACCACTGCCGGAGGAGACCGGCGATGGCGTGCGCGCCCGATATCTGCGCCGCTGGGTGATCGACCCTCTCGAGAACGACCCCGCGATGCTGTTCGGAGTAAGGCCAGCCGAGCAGAACCGACCCGCCCGCGTGGCCCAGGCACGACCGCCCTTGCCGATCATGCGGTCGACACCCGCGCAGATACCCGCCGTCGGCGCGCCGCGATCGCGCCCATCGCGGAGTATCGGCGGCCGTGCGGGGCTGGCTGCCCGGCTACCGGCTCCGGTACTCCCGGCGGTCCGGCGTCTGCCCCGCGCCGTGGCACCCTTTCCTGACGAGACGCTGCGGTCCTACGAATCCCGTCTGGCCGCCGGGAACCACCTGTCCGTGGCCGAGCTGCGAGCAGCCGCCCGCAGCTCGGGTGTGCTCGACGTCGAGGCTCTCGGCGCCCTCACCGGCAGGGCGCCCCGCACCCTGCTGATGGCGCTGCCGGAGCTACGCGCGATCCCGCACGGCGTCGAGCTTCCGCCGGACGGCCGCTGGCCGCACCCGCCGACACCGCAGCATGCCCGCTCTGGCCGATCCATGCTGGTCAGAGCGGGCATGCCGCCGATGTGCCGCCATGCGCGGCGCCACCGGGCAGGTGTCGGTGTGGGCGCTCAGCGATGTTCAGGTCTGCCTGCGTCACCGACTCTGGATCGGCGGGCGGGACGCCGGTGGCCAGTGGGATCTGCGCGACGTCCCACAGTTGCTGGCCGCTCAGCGCCACCACACCAACCTTGTTCGCCGGCACGGCCGGCCCGCGGTACAGCCCGCCTACCACCAGGCCGTGGGGGTCACGGCCTGGTGGGCGCAGCACGGCTGCTGGAGCGACGGCGCGCTGCACCGCCGCCACCTTCTCACCGGCGTCGCGACCGGCACGCCGCACGATCAGGATCCGATCGTCGCGCTGATGTACTACCCGGAAGCCGTCGGCCTTGCCAGCCTGTTCGTGTCCCACCACTGGACCGGCATTCTCGGCGCCCAACCGATGCGCGGGCTGTCGGACAGCGCCGTGACACGACACTTCTACGCCGAGGCCCGCCGCCGCACCGGCTACGACGCCGCCGACGGGATAGCGGTCGAGCCGCTGCATCGCTGGTGTGAACAGCTCGCGGCCCGCGCCGCCGCACGAACGCCGGCCGCACCGTGACCACGGTCCGGCCCGCAGCAGACGGCCTCCTCACCACCGCAGGAGACGGGGCTGACATGGCAGCCACGAGCTCCACGTCTGACCAGGCACCGCAACACCGGCCTGCCAGCATCCACACCTGGGTCGTGCACTACCGCGATCCGGCCGGCGGTGACACCCACACGCCGCTGGCGGCCGCGATGACCCAGCGGTTCGAGCATGCCGAACCGGTCACGCCGCTGCGCTCCTACCGCGGGCAACGCAGCTCTGCGGGCCACTACTGGTCGGCGCGGCTCAGCGATCACGTCGGCTACCGGAACTGGCTCGAACGCGACACGGCCATGATGCTCGACCACGACGACACGGTGCAGGCGTTCGCCAGCCGCCCCTTCGAGCTGATCAAGACCGGCCCGCGGCCGGACACCCATCGCCCCGCCTACTTCGCCCGCCGCGCCGACGGCACCGGCATCGTCGTCGACTGCCACTCCCGGCGGCCCGCCCACCCGCAAGCGGTCACCGCGCTGCGCGACGGCTGCGCACACGCCGGCTGGGACTACCTGCTGATCACCGGCCACGATCCCGTCTGGATCGAGAACCTGCGGTGGCTGGCCGGATACCGCCATCCCCGCCACCACCACGACAGCGTCGCGGGCAGCTTGCTCGCCGCGTTCGGCGAGCCCAGCCCGCTGTTGTCGACAGCCGCCACCGTCGGTGACCCGCTCGCTGTGCTGCCGGTGCTGTATCACCTGCTCTGGAACCGGCGGCTGCACGCCGACCTCACGGTCCGCCTCGACAGCGTGTCGATCGTGAGCGTGCCCCGGTGAGGCAGGTGCTGCACCTCGGCGACCAGGTCCGTTACGCCGACCGCGAGTACCGGGTCGTCGCACTCACCGGCACCCACCTGCGCCTGGCCGCAGCCGACGACACCACGATCGCGGTGCTGCTGACCCACCTGCTCAGCTCCGACGGCTTCGCCCTGCTCGACGCCGCGCCCGCCCCGGCCGTGATCCACTCCCGGCTCGACGACCTGGACCCCACCACCGCCGACCTCGCCCGCCAGTGGGAACAACACATCGCCGAAGTGGAGACCGGCCTGCCGCTGGGTGCCGGACCCGACGACCGGCCCCGTCCCGAATACGACCCAGCCACCACCACCCTGACCCAACGTTGCCAGGCCAAAGCCCGAGAGCTGACCGCGCTGGGCTGGCAGGCCAGCCCTCGCACCATCGCCCGGATGCGCCGACGGCTGCGCACCACCGGCGACCCGCGCGCCCTGACCGACGGCCGGGCACGACGGCCGACCTCCAGGACCGGCCGCACCGACCCCCGCGTCGTCGAGGTGATCCGGCAGGCTTTGCAGGCCGAGATACCCGATTCCACCGGCACCAGAGACCGCTTCCGGTGGCGGGTGCAGCAGATCATCACCGACCGTTACCCCGACGACCCGCCCACGGTCCCCGCGAAAAGCACCTTCAACAAGCTGCTGCGCACGATGACCGCCGGCACCTACATCTTCGACACCGCGGTCACCCGCCGGAACATGAACAACCGCCCCGCCGGGGGCTTCACCACGTTGACCTTCGCCCGCCCCGGGCAGGTCGTGCAGATCGACACCACCAGAATCGACGTGCTCACCCACCTCGGTGACGGTGTCGCCGAGCGCGGCGAGCTGACCGCCGCGATCGACGTGGCGACCCGGACGCTGTGCGCGGGCGTGCTGCGGCCCCAGGGGACCAAGGCCGTCGACGCGGCCCTGCTGCTGCCCCGGATGCTGGTGCCCGATCCGATGCGCCCGGGCTGGGACGACGCGCTGCGGATGGCGCACTCGTGTCTGCCGTACGAGCGGCTGGTCACCATCGACGACCGGATGCGGCTGGCCGCCGCGAAACCGGCGATCTACCCCGAGACGATCGTCTACGACCAGGGCAAGGTGTACGTGTCGGCCACGTTCATGCATGCCTGCCAAAGGCTCGGCATCTCCCTGCAGCCCGCCCCGCCCGCAACGCCCACCTACAAAGGCGTCGTCGAACGCACCTTCGGATCGATCAACACCCTGTTCTGCCAGTACGTGATCGGCTACGTCGGCCGCGACACCACCCGCCGCGGCGCCCGGATCGCCGACAAGCCACTCTGGAGCCTCGCCCAACTGCAGGACCTGTTCGACGAATGGGTTATCGCCGGCTGGCAGTCACGCCCGCACGACGAGCTGGCCAGCCCGGACACCGGCCGCCGGCTGTCACCCAACGAGATGTACGCGATCCTGGTGGCTGCCGCCGGATACGTGCCGGTCATGCTGCGCGGCGACGACTACCTCGAACTGCTCCCCACCTTCTGGGCCACCATCAACGACTACGGCGTGCGCTGGAACGGCCGGATCTACAACACCCGCGGCCTGCCACGGCGCCAGCAGTCCGGGGTCACCGCCCGCAAGAACAAGTGGCAGGTCGCCTACGACGAATACGACATCACCCGGATCTGGGTCCGCAACCACCACGGCACCGGCTGGTTCGCCCTCGACTGGACCCACCGCGCCATGGTCAACGCCCCGCTGGCTGACTTCACCTGGCGCCACGCCCGCCGCAAAGCCATGGCCACGGACAGCACCGAACCCCTGGAAACCCGCATCGCCCGGGTCCTCAACGACCTACTGCGCCGCGCCGGCACCGGACCACCCGACCAGGCGCAACCACCCGGCGCGGCCCTCACCCCCGCCGAGCGGCGCATCATCGGCCGCACCCGGGCAGGGGCCGCCGCACACCGCCCCCACCTCGACGACCTGACTCCGGACGAAGCTGCTGACGATCAGCACGACGACACCAGCCCCGATGCCCAGCCCGACGCGCCGTTCGCCACGTTCGACGCCGCCGACCACGCTCGACGTTGGCTGCCATGACACAACCGGACCTGGCCGCCGAAAGGTCGATCCCGACCACCTGGGAAGGCTGGTTCCACTGGGCCCACCACCAACTCCTGAAACCCCGGCCACCCGCTCGCAACACCCCCGCCGCCAACGAGCGCTACGACACCGCACGCCTCGACTACCTCGGCAAACCGTTCGTGCTCGAAACCCCGACGATCCGCACCGTCATGACCGCTGTACGCCGGCTGCTGATCCTCAACCGGCACGCCACCTCAGCACGCCGCGGCCTGATTCTCGAAGGCCTCGGCGGCACCGGCAAGAGCACCTCGGTCACCGAACTCGGCCGCACCCACCACCTGAGCATCGACCTGCGCCACCCCGGCCACGACCGGATCCCCGTCGTCTACATCACCGTGCCCGCCCCCGCCACCGCCCGGATGGTCGCCGTCGAGTTCGCCCACTTCCTCGCCCTGCCCGTCCGGCCCCGCGCGAACATGCCCGACATCACCGAAGCGGTGTGCCGGACCCTCATCGACGCCCGCTGCGACCTCGTCATCGTCGACGAGATTCACAACTTCAACATCAACACCACCCACGGCGGCGAGGTCTCCGACCAGCTCAAATACTTCTCCGAACGCATCCCCGCCACCTTCGTCTACGCCGGCATCAACGTCCGCGACACCCTGTTCACCGGACCCCGCGGACAGCAACTGGCCAGCAGATTCGCCCTGATACCCACCCGAGCCTTCGCCTACGGCACTGCGGGGCAGCGCCAGGAGTGGGACACCATGGTCGCGTCCTTCGAGGCAGCACTCTGCCTCCGGCGACACCTGCCCGGCGCCCTGGCACGCCACAGCGAATACCTGTTCACCCGCACCAACGGACGCATCGGCAGCCTGTCGACCCTCATCCGCGGCGCAGCCATCGACGCGATCCTCAGCGAGAAGGAACGCATCACCCGCGATATCCTCGACGAGCAACTACTCGACCACGCCGCGGAGAACCCAGAGATCCCCGCGAGCAACAAATCCGCATGAAGGCGACGGTTCCCACGCTAGGCCGAGAGGCTCGTCGGTCAGGCCAACCCACCCGGCGCTACGACCGACACTGCGATCAACTGGACAACCACGACGCACACCTGCTCCCGTGCCGGTGCGGTGCTTCCCGGGCGCCGAGCGGTAGCACCGAATGATCCGCCGTGGAGATTGGTGGTCCCGCCGTTCAACTGCAGAAGTCTTGGAGAAAACTCTGCGTGGCTGACTGACGGGACCACACCACTCGTCGCCGAGGTATTCGAGCATCAGTAAGGCCGTCGGCCCGGGCGCCTGTGATCACGGATCACCGAGCCGGAGCAGGACCCGGCTGACCATCGACGACATCGTCCGCGACGGCGATCAGGTCCTGCTACGGCCGGCGCAGCTTCTACGGCTGTCCAGGCGCTGGCTTGGTGAGGTCGAGGAACTCCTGGAGGCCTCGGAACACCGAAACGAGCAGCATGATCGCGATGGTGGCGTTGCCGTGGGTGTAGTGCGCCGGCACAGCCTGGTGGACGGTGACGTGACGGCTCAAGTTTTCGGGCATTGGCTTGTTCCAGCTGGGCTTCCAGCCGACGTAGAACGAGCCGATGGGCGCCAGAGCCGCCCGGAACCGCAGTTCCACCAGCGCCAGCTTCATCGGGTTGTCGATCTTCACAGCCCTCTTCGCGTCGCCGTACTCGCCGATCAGACGGGTGACGGCGGTTTCCACCACCACGACGGCCAGCGCCTGCGCGGACTCGAAGTGGCCAGCCGCGTACGCATCCAGAGCGTTGAACGCAAGGGGCATTTGAGGATCGAGGTCCGGAATAGTGATCTGGGCGAGTGCCTCCCTGCAGTCCTCCGTGACTTCAGTGGAACGGCTGGTCAGCACTTTGATGCGCCCTTCGCGGTCCGCGGCGTCCAGCAGTTCGGCAACGATCTCGGCGCGAGGTACCCAGACCAGGGGGATGCCTTCCTCCTGGATGACCTTGAACACCAGGTCGTAGTCCGCTCGGTCGGGCCAGTTGGGCGGTGTCTTGTCCTTGATCTGCTGGAGCAGATCACCGAGACCCTTGCTGAAGTCCGGCATGACGATCTTCGGCATGAGCGCCGACATGTCGGCGAAGAGGGGCTTCGTGATCGCGCTGAAATCGATCAGCTGGATGCGGCTCGTCAGGCTGGGCTGCATCGCGGCTGCGATCTTCGTGAGGGACCGCTGGAATTCCCCGCTGATCTTCGCTGCCTGGGCCACTTGAGCCAGCTGAGACTGAACCGAGGGACCAAAGCTCGGTGTGAGGTTCTTGAGCTGGTCCCGAACCATCTGGCCGAAGTTGGGCATGGACGCCCGCATGGTCTCGGAAAGCTGTTCCGCCACCTCGCGCGGGATGGCCGACGTCCACGCCACGTCCGGTGCCTCTCCCAGGGTGGGCCCGCTGGTCGGCTGCTCCTCATCGCTGCGGGCCTCGTCCCGCGGCTCGTCGGTCATCGTATGTTCTCTCCGCTCCCCATGTAGCGCGGCACGTTCATGCCGGCGCACGAGGACGCTACCGGTAGGCCGGGATCCCGGCCTCCGCCTTTTTCAGGCCGGGTACCCCGTACGTGTCTCATAGGCCGGTCGGGCATACACCCGCAAGGTCGCGCTTCGCAGACTTCAGCCTGGGACAGCTCAGGCCGCTGCCGCCTCGATGGCGGGCAGCGCATCCTCCAACCGACGGAACAACCGGGCACCGCCCGGCACCTCGCCCTGCACCCTCAACAGGTAGCTGGTCATCTTCTTCTCACCGACGACGATGTCGGCATACGCACCTGCCGTGCACAAGAAAAGGATGTCGTTGAGATCGTTACGGTGCCACTTGTCGTCGGCGTTGGACACCCGCACGTGCACCAGTTCCCGGAATCGCCCGAGCATGGGAAGAGCAGAGAGATCGGTCTCGGCCTGAAGAGCCAACCACTGCTCGAACTCCTGCACGCTCAAGCCGGCAGCGAGAGCCGCCCGCGTAACGTCCTGGTCGAAGTCGCTCATCGCCCGAACCCTGGTGACATCGCGCAAGTACCGACGGGCCTGTGGGGTGTTCCGCACGTGGATCGCGAGCTCCTGGAAAGAAGCTGCCCACTGCTGCGCCATTTCCGCGCCGATGTCCGACACCGTCGGCTCCGGCTCGACGAAGATCTCCAGCAGAGCCTCGGCCCACGTGATCCGGTCGATCAAACCCTGCATCTCCGGGGGCAACGCACCATCCCGCCGGTCCGCGGACCGGCGGCGGGTCCTGTCGTCGGCCCACAGGGCATGGGGATCGAGGGTGAAGACCTGGGACCTGCCGAGACCAGCAGGCGCGGCACCGAACAGGTGCAGCAGCTCGTGGGCGCGCGCCCGCAACGGGCTGATCATCTGCCACCCCCGGGAATACTTCACCATCACCTCGGCGACCTCCCGACGCTGCCGGTCAGCCTTCTTGGCGATCTCGACCAGGTGGGCACCGGACACCGGCATGATGATCTTTCCCGCCTCCGCCAGCTCGGTGACCCGGCGGCAGACCCGAGCGCGATCCTCGGAAATCTGAGCAGACCCGATACAGAACCGGGCGAGGTCAATCCAGTGGTTCTGGTCGAGGTAGACCACCGGCCGGTCCACCGTGGTCAGCACCGTTCCGACCTCCATCGTGACGGTCGTCCCGCTGACCAGCTCAATCCTCAGCGATGACGAGCGAGGAACGAACACGGACTCACCAATGGAGTCATACCCCGCAGTCGGCCCGATGTTCTCCTGCACCGTTCGACCGTCGGCAAGGGTGATCTCGACCTGACCGGTACCCGGAACATGCTTGACGGCGGCGATAGAGAACAGAGGGTGCTGCGGGTCCAGCTCGAACGGTGGTTTCGCTGACACCCGATCATGAAATCACGCAGCTCCACCCCCACGACAACGCGTTTACGCCCCTCAGCGGCCATGACAACGTTCCGGCACCCACCCTGGATAGAGTGAGAGCGACATTCAGCATTTCTGCATATGACAGATAGACGAAGCCAACCCGCCCAGAGCCAGCTCGCTGTATCTGTCAACTCCCAGCTTGGAGCCTTGGTCATTTGCCCGATGAACGTAGCCAGGACAGTCGTACCCCGGGGCTACTGTCGCGGCATGCGGGAAGCGGAAGCGTCGTGGCGAGAGTGTCAGGGATGCCGGAAACAGCTGCCTGAGGAGCGGTACCAGCATCCGAGTGGACGGCTGACGAGCCGCTGTCAGGACTGTCTGGCCACAGCCCGACGCAATATGCGCGCCGCCCGCGAACGGATCGGGTCCGCCGGCGTCCGCGCGGCCCACCTGCGTGCCAAGTACGGCATCAGCATGGCGGAGTACGACGCGCTGCGCGCCGTACAGCAGTACCGGTGCGCGATCTGCGGGACGCACGAGGACGACATCGAGGCGCCGCGGACCGGGCGGCCCACGGCGGAGGCGGTCCCGGCTCGTGGTGGACCACTGTCACCGCAGCCGGCGAGTCCGGGGTCTGCTGTGCAACAACTGCAACCCGATGGTCGGCTTCGCGCGGGACCGCCCGGAGATCCTGCGTGCCGGTGCGGACTATCTGGAGGCGATGCCTTAGGTGGAGCCGCGCACGATCAGGGCGGTGGGCAGGACGGTGGGGGCGGGTGGTGTGCCGGCGTTCTGCAGCATGGTGACGAGGGCTTCGGCGGCTGCCGTGCCGAAACCGGCCCGGTCCTGGGCGACCGTGGTCAGTCCGGGTGGGACCAGGGCGGCCAGTTCGATGTCGTCGAAGCCGACGATCGCGATGTCGCCGGGGATGCGCAGTCCGGCTTCCCGGGCGGCGCGCATGGCGCCGATGGCCATCTCGTCGCCGGCGGCGAACACCGCTGTCGGGCGCGGGGAGGTGGCCAGCAGCCGCTGCATCGCGGTGTAACCGCCGTCGAGGTAGAAGTCGCTCTCCACCACGTGGCCGTCGGCCAGGGGCAGGCCGGCCTCGGTGAGTGCGGCGCGGAAGCCGGTGAGCCGTTCGGCGGCGGGCGCGGTGCGCAGCGGGCCGGTGATCGTGGCGATCCGGTGGTGGCCGCGGTCGGCCAGGTGCCGCACGGCGAGTGCGGCGCCGGCGGTGTTGTCGGAGGTGACGTAGGTGCAGGTGGGCCCGGTGCGGCGCAGGTCGAGGGCGACGCACGGGATCTCCGCGTCGGCCAGAGCCAGCACGGCGGGGTCCTGGGAGCCGTTGTCGATGATGACGACGCCGTCGAGGTTGTGCCGGCGGGCGGCCTGCAGGTACGGCTCGCGCTGGGACAGCATCAGCAGGTGCAGGCCGTGGGCGCTGAGGGCGGTCTTGAGGGTGACGAGGATTTCCTGCAGGAACGGGTGGCGCCAGCCGGCGCGGCGGTGGTCGGTGTCCCAGATGAGGCCGACCATGTTGGATTTCTTGGTGGCCAGGGTCCGGGCGGACTCGTTGGGCAGGTAGCCGATCGCGGCGGCGGCGTCGAAGATGCGCTGCCGGGTTTCCGGGCTGACGATCTCGGGGCTGTTGAAGACGCGGGACACGGTGGCGACGGAGACGTCGCAGTAGCGGGCAAGTTCCCGGATTGTCGCCATTCGCACCCTTTTTGTAACCGGTTTCATGACCGTAACACCGCCGTTGCCGGCCGGTCAACGCCGCAACGCCTGTTACGTTTTCGTTACTTGACATGACCCCCGTCGATGCGACCACACTCTGCATCCAAGGCGGCCCATTCGCGGCCGTAGATCGAGTGAACCCCGCACCGTCCACCGCTCACTGCTACGCGGTTGATGTAACCGGTTTCATCAGCATAATGTAACCGGTTACATCGAGCCGCGCGAAAGGATCCGGATAGACATGCGCCACCGACTGTTTCGGATGACCGCGGCCGCTGTGGCCGCCGGACTGCTGCTGACCGCCTGCGGCGGCAACGACGGCGGCGCCGGCAGCGACGGCAAGATCACCTTGACCGTCAACCTGTTCGGCAACTTCGGGTACAAGGAGCTCTACGAGCAGTATCAGAAGGACCACCCGAACATCGTGATCAAGGAGAACACCGCCGCCTACAACGACCACCACCGGGAACTGGCCACCCACCTGGCCACCAACTCCGGCGCCGGCGACATCGAGGGCGTCGACACCGGGTTCATCGCCCAGATGCGCGAGCGCGGCAACCTCTTCGCCGACCTGGGCACCGACCGGCAGTCGGAATACCTGCCGTGGAAGTGGCAGGCGTCGCTGACCAAGGACGGCAAGCAGATCGGGTACGGCACCGACGTCGGCGGCCTGGCCATCTGCTACCGCAAGGACCTGTTCGAGCAGGCCGGCGTGCCGTCCGAACGCGACCAGGTGTCGAAGGCCTGGGCCGGCGGCTGGGACAAGTACATCGAGTTCGGCAAGACGTACGCGACGAAGGCCCCGGCCGGCAGCGCGTTCTTCGACGGCGGCGGCCAGCTGTTCAACGCCATCATCGGCCAGGCCCCGGTCGGCTACTACGACGAGAGCGACACGATCGTCGTCGGCTCCAACCCGGAGGTCCGCAACGCCTGGAACCTGAGCGTGCAGGCCATCCAGAGCAACCTGTCGGCCAAGCTGATCGGCAGCTCGCAGGAGTGGAACAACGGCTTCGCCAAGGACCAGTTCGCCACCATCGCCTGCCCGGCCTGGATGATGACCAAGATCAAGGACCAGGCGAAGCACGCCGCCGGCAAGTGGGACGTCGCGGCGGTTCCCGGCGGCGGCGGCAACTGGGGCGGCTCGTACCTGACGGTGCCCAAGCAGGGCAAGAACGTCGAGGAGGCCAAGAAGCTGGCCGCCTGGCTCAGTGCGCCCGACCAGCAGGCGCACGTCTTCACCAAGATGGGCAACCTGCCGTCGATCCCCGCCCTGTACGACAAGCCGGAGATCGCCGGGTTCACGAGCGACTTCTTCAACAACGCCCCGGTCGGGCAGCTGTTCACCACCGCGGCCAAGGAGCTGAAGCCGCAGCACCAGGGCCCGCGCGCCGGTGACATCCAGACCACCATCCGCGACGCCCTGGTCCGTGTCGAACAGGGCAAGCAGAGCCCGGACGAGTCGTGGCAGCAGATGGTCCAGGACGTCGACCGTCTCGCGAAGTGACCGTGGTGGTGCCGCCGGCGACCCGCGCGCCGGCGGCACCCGGCCGACCGAAGGATCGTTGATGGCCACCAATCTTCAGCAAGCCCGCCGGGCCGGCCTGAGCCGCCTGGACACCAAGGGTTCGCCGTACCTCTACATCGCCCCGTTCTTCCTGCTCTTCGGCGTGTTCGGGCTGTTCCCGCTGCTCTACACGGCGTACGTCTCGTTCAACGAATGGGACCTGCTCGACGCCGGCTCGCACTCCTGGATCGGGTTCGCCAACTACGCCGAGCTGCTGCGGGACGCGTACTTCTGGAACGCCCTCGGCAACACCCTGAGCATCTGGCTGTTGTCCACGATCCCGCAGCTGCTCGCCGCGCTGTGGATCGCGCACCTGCTCAACCACCGGCTGCGGGCGCGGACCGCGCTGCGGATGGGGGTGCTGCTGCCCAACGTCACCTCCATCGTGGCGGTGACGATCGTGTTCACCCAGCTGTTCGGCCGTGACTTCGGCATGATCAACTGGCTGCTCGGGGTGGTCGGGGTCGGCCCGATCGACTGGCAGGCCGGCACCTGGAGCTCGCACCTGGCGATCTCGTTCATCGTGGCGTGGCGGTGGGTCGGCTACAACGCGCTGATCTACCTGGCGTCGATGCAGGCGATCCCGCACGACCTGTACGAGGCCGCGGAACTCGACGGCGCCTCGCAGCGCCAGCAGTTCTGGAAGATCACCGTACCGATGCTGCGCCCGACCATCATCTTCACCACCGTGATCTCCACCATCGGCGGCCTGCAGATCATGGCGGAGCCGCTGCTGTTCGCCAGCTCGCAGACCCCGACCGGCGGCTCCGACCGCCAGTTCCAGACGGTGGCGCTGTTCATGTACGAGCAGGGCTTCCGGGAGTTCCGGTTCGGGTACGCCTCCGCGATCGCCTGGACCCTGTGCCTGGTCATCGTCGTGTTCGCGATCGTGAACTTCCTGATCACCCGGCGTATCGCGAACGACGAGGACTGAGGAGGCCGTCATGACCACTCTCGTGCAACCGCCCGCGACCGGCACCGCCCCCGAGGCCCCGGCGCCGGGGCGTCCCCGCCGGCGGCGTGGCTTCGGCTACCCGCGCAAGGCCTCCGTCTGGACGTACGCCGCGCTGCTCGCCGTCGTCGCCGGGTCGGTGTTCCCGCTGTACTGGTCGCTGGTGGTGTCGTCGCAGACCAGCGACGCGGTCACCCAGGTGCCGCCGGCCCTGGTTCCCGGCGGGCACCTGTTCGACAACATCGCCCGGGTGTTCGCCACCACCGACTTCGCGCAGGCGCTGCTGAACTCGTTCGCCGTCAGCGGCTCCATCACCGTGTCGGTGGTGTTCTTCTCCACCCTGGCCGGGTTCGCCTTCGCGAAACTGCGGTTCCGTGGCCGAGGGCCGCTGCTGGTGCTGGCCATCGCCACGTCGATGGTGCCGCACCAGCTCGGCATCATCCCGCTGTACATCATGATGGCCGAGTTCGGCTGGACCGGCCGGCTCACCGCCGTGATCGTGCCCGGGCTGGTCACCGCGTTCGGGGTGTTCTTCATGACCCAGTACCTGGGCCGGGCGGTCCCCGACGAACTCCTGGAAGCCGGCCGGGTCGACGGCTGCAGCACCTTCGGGTTGTACTGGCACGTGGTCCTGCCGGCGGCGCGGCCGGCCGCGGCCGTGCTGGGACTGTTCACCTTCATGCAGGCATGGAACGATTTCTTCTGGCCCCTGGTGGTGCTGCAGGACAACGCGACCGTCCAGGTCGCGCTGTCGGCACTGGCCAGCGGCTACACCACCGACTACACGCTGACGCTGACCGGCACCCTGCTCGCCACGGTGCCGATCCTCATCGTGTTCATGGTTCTCGGCCGGCAGATCGTCGGCGGCATCATGCAAGGAGCAGTAAAAGGATGACATCGATTTCGGCCGACCCCACCGCGGCGCCGGCGCTGCCCGACCTGCCGGCCGGTTTCCTCTGGGGGGCGGCCACCGCGGCGTACCAGATCGAGGGCGGGGCCGGCGAGGACGGCCGCGGCGAGTCGATCTGGGACGTCTTCTGCCGGCGTCCCGGCGCCGTCGCCGACGGGTCGTCGGGCGCGGTCGCGTGCGACAGCTACCACCGGTGGCGCGACGACGTGGACCTGCTGGCCGGGCTGGGCGTGGACGCGTACCGGTTCTCGGTGGCCTGGCCGCGGATCGTGCCGGGCGGGACGGGGCCGGTCAACCGGGCCGGGCTGGACTACTACGACCGGCTGGTGGACGGTCTGTGCGAGCGGGGCATCCGGCCGTTCGTCACCCTTTACCACTGGGATCTGCCGCAGGCCCTGGAAGATCGCGGCGGCTGGCGGGTCCGCGGCACCGCGGAGGCGTTCGCGGAGTACGCGGCCGAGGTCGCCGGGGCGCTCGGTGACCGGGTGCAGGACTGGATCACCCTGAACGAGCCGTACTGCTCCTCGATCGTCGGGTACGCCGAGGGCCGGCACGCCCCCGGCGTCACCGAAGGGCACGGCGCGCTCGCGGCCGCGCATCACCTGCTGGTCGGGCACGGCCTGGCGACCGCCGCGATCCGGGCCGCCGCCCCGCGGTCCCGGGTCGGGATCACCCTGAACCTGTCGCCGGCGGTCGCGGCGTCGCAGAGCCCGGCCGACCAGGCCGCCGCGCACCGGCAGAACCTGATGCTGAACCTGCAGTTCACCGACCCGGTGCTGGCCGGGCGGTACCCGCGCGGTTTCGAGGAGCTGTACGCCGGTGTCAGCGACCTGTCGTTCCGCCGCGACGGGGACCTGTCGCTGATCTCCGCGCCGCTGGACTTCCTCGGCGTCAACTACTACTACCGGGTGCACGTCGCCGACGCCCCGGTGAAGCAGAGCGACCCGGCGCTGCGCAGCGCCTACGACATCGGGGTACGGCAGCTGCCCGCTCCCGCCGGGGTCCGGGCCACCGACCTGGGCTGGCCGGTCGAGCCGGACGGCATGTACGACACGCTGACCGGGCTGGCCGACCGTTACCCGGGCCTGCCGCCGATCTACGTCACCGAGAACGGCTGCGCGGAACTGCGGGAGGACCCGGCCGCGCCGGACCCGGAACGGATCGCGTTCGTGGCCGAGCACCTGGACGCGGTGGCCCGGGCCGCGGCCGACGACGACCGCCTGGACCTGCGCGGCTACTTCTACTGGTCGCTGATCGACAACTTCGAGTGGGCGCGCGGGTACGGCCCCCGGTTCGGGCTGGCGCACGTCGACTACGCGACCGGTGTTCGTACCCCGAAAGCCAGTTACCACTGGCTGCGCGAGCAGCTCGCCGGACGCTGACCGGGACCGCCGGATCCCCCGTGCCGTGTCACAGCGGGAGGGGGATCCGGCGTTCCGGGCCGTCCTCGGCGGGCAGCAGCCACGCCTCGGTGATCGTGGCCCGGTACAGGCGCAGCGGCGCGTCGCCGGTCACCTGACCGGGCTGCCAGGTGGGGAAACCGTGCGCGGCGGACCGGCCGGAGAACGCCGCCAGCAGGCCCGGCAGGTCGCCGTCGGGGCACAGGCCGGCGGTGGCGAGGGCGTAGAAGGCGGTGGCGCCGCCCATCGGCACGCCGGAGTCGAACACGGTCACCGCGATCCGGTCGTTGGCGGCGATCAGCTCCGAGTGCCGTGACCCCGGCCGGGACAGCCACAGGACGGTGTGCAGGTCCAGGACGACGGCGTACAGCGGGGTCACCCACGGTTGCCCGCCGGGGGTGGCGGTGCCGATCACCGCGTACCGGTTGGCGTCCAGGATCGTACGGGCCTGGCTGGTGATCTCATCGGTCATGGGCTCCACCATGCCGGTATTTCGGTGGGGCCGCCGGGCGGGGACGGCTACATTCCGGATCATGAATGACGGCAGGGCGATGGCGACCATCGAGACGATCACCGAACTCGCGCCGATCCCGGGGGCGGACGCGATCGTCCGGGCGCGGGTGCGCGGCTGGGACGTGGTGGTGAAGGCCGGCGAGTTCCGGCCCGCCGACCTGTGCGTCTACTTCGAGGTGGACACGCTGCTGGACACCGGCGACGACCGGTTCGCGTTCCTCGCGCCGCGGGGCGTACGCACCGACGGCAACGGCCGGACCGGGCACGTGCTCAAGACCGCCCGGCTGCGCGGGCAGTACTCGCAGGGCCTCGCCCTGCCGGTGACGCTGTTCCCGGAGCTGCGCGACCTCCGGCCCGGCCAGGACGTCAGCGCCGCGCTCGGGGTGGTCCGGTGGGATCCGCCGATCCCGACGGAACTGTTCGGGAAGATCCGCGGCTACCGACCGTCGTGGATCCCGTCGACCAGCCAGGTCCGCCTGCAGAACCAGCCCGACCTGCTCGACCACCGGGACCAGGACTGGATCGCCACCGAGAAGATCGACGGCACATCCACGACGTACTGGGTGGACGGCGACGACCACGGCGCCTGCACCCGCAACATCGACCTGCTGGAGGAACGGTCCAGCCGGGTGTGGCAGGTCGCGGCGGCGCTCGGCGTCCACGATCTGCTGCGTGCCGAGTTCCCCGGCCGGCGGGCGGCGGTGCAGGGCGAGCTGTACGGGCTCGGCAGCCCGGTGAACCCGCTGCGCCTGAGCGACACCCGGTTCTCCGCGTTCACCCTGCTGGCCGACGGCGCGGTCGTGCCCCGCCGGCAGTGGCCGGCCTGGCTGACCGCGTGGTCGGTGCCGGTGCACGACCTGCCGTTCCCGGCGTCGGTCGAGCAGGCGCTCGCGCAGGTGGACGCCCTGCCGTCACGGATCGCCCCGGGCCGGCCCGCCGAAGGCCTGGTGTGGGTCACCGGCGGCACCGACCTGGGCTCCTTCAAGGTGATCTCGAACCGGTACCTGCTGAAGAACGACCGCTGACGTACCGGCGGGTCAGCCGACGGCGACGGTGACCACGCCGTACACCATCCGGTGGTCCGAGCAGGGCCTGCTGTTCGCGCAGGTGGGGATGGCGACACTGTCGGCGTCGTAGGCGCCCCGGTACCGGTTGTCCCGCACGAAGATCAGATCGAGCTTCTTGCCGGTCCCGCACGGGCCTTCGACGTTGCCGGCGGGACTGGTCGTCTCGCCGTAGCCCGGGCAGTGCGAGGTGGTGTCGTCGAGTTCCCGGTAGCGGCCGCGGTTGTTCGGGTTGTTGGCGTGGTTCAGGGTGCTGGAGTACCAGCGGTCCATCCTGCCGTAGTTCGGCTGGGCGTTGAAGTCCCCGCCGATGATCACGGTGTGGCCGGCCGCCTCGAACTCCTCGACCCTGTCGAGCACGTACTGCAGCTGGATGCTGTTGATGCCCACGACCCCGTTCTCCCCGGTGTTCAGGTGGGTGATGTGGGTCGTGCAGAACTTGACCTTCGGCTGGTCCGCCGGCGGGGCGCACAGCAGTTTGCGCTGCTCCATGCGGCCGTCGTCGGGCAGCGTGAACCGGCTGGCGTTGCCGAGCGGGAACCGGGAGAACAGGGCGATGCCGCCCGCCTCACCGTCGCAGCTGCCGTCACCGCCCTGGTTGGTGGCCTCGAACCGGGAGAAGTTCGCCGGGTCCTGCGGCCAGTTCTTGGCCTTCAGCTCGGCCTGGATGGCGTGCATCTGGTCGAAGCACAGCTCGTTGACGCCGATCACGTCGGCGTTCGTGGTGACCGCCGCGGTGGCGACCGCTTTCGGCATGCCGTTGGTGGTGGAGTTGTCGTTCCATTTCCAGCCGCCCACGTTCCAGACCATCATCCGGTAGGTGGCGGTGGTCTCCGCCCGTGCCGGGCCGGCGGCCAGCGGAAGCAGCAGCAGCGCCAGGAAACCCGCCAGAATCACACGCAGTACACGCATCCATGAACCCCCGTCGTATCGATCGATGTCCTGGAAGGTACGGGACAGACGGGTCGAAAGCACGCCTGACGATTGTTGCGCCGTCCTGGGTATAGGAGGGGGGTCATGCGCGGATGGCAGGCCTGAACGAGAATGAGTCTGCACGAACGCATACCGAACTTGAGAGGACTTCTCCTTGAGCGCTGGACTCGCAGCCCTGCTGGATGACATCGCGGTCCTGGCGCGCGCGGCAGCCGCATCGATCGACGATGTCGGGGCGGCGGCCGCCAAGGCCGGGGCCAAAGCCGCCGGGGTGGTCATCGACGACACGGCCGTGACCCCGCAGTACGTGCACGGATTGGCGGCCGAACGGGAGATCCCGATCGTCAAGCGGATCGCCTGGGGCTCGCTGCGGAACAAGTTCCTGATCATTCTGCCGGTGATCCTGCTGCTCAGCCAGTTCCTGCCGGTGCTGCTGACGCCGCTGCTGATGATCGGTGGCGCGTACCTGTGCTACGAGGGCGCGGAGAAGATCTGGGAACGCATCGCCCACCACGACTCGCACGCCGACATTGAGGAGCGCAAGGACGAGAAGGTTCTGGTCGCCGGCGCGATCCGGACCGACCTGATCCTGTCCGCCGAGATCATGGTGATCTCGCTGAACGAGGTCGCCAGCGAGACGTTCGTGAAGCGGCTGATCATCCTGTCGGTGGTCGCCGTGCTGATGACCGCCCTGGTGTACGGGGTCGTCGGCCTGATCGTGAAGATGGACGACGCCGGCCTGAAGCTGTCGCAGCGGGACAGCAAGGCGACCGCCGCGTTCGGCCGTGGCCTGGTCAAGGCGATGCCGAAGGTGCTGACCGGGCTGAGCGTGATCGGCACCGCCGCGATGCTCTGGGTCGGTGGCCACATCCTGCTGGTCGGTACCCGCGACCTGGGCTTCGAGCCGATCTACGACTTCGTGCACCACCTGGAGGTGGCCGCCCACGACGCGACCGGCGCGCTCGGTGGCGTGGTCGGCTGGCTGACCAACACGGTGGCCAGCGCGATCATCGGCCTGGCCGTGGGCGCTCTGATCGTGCTGTTCATGTCGCTGACCTTCCACCGCAAGAAGGCCCACGACGACAAGCCCAAGACCGAAACCGCTTCCGGTACGGGTGAGCCCGCCCCGGTCACGGTGACCGAGCCCTCGTCCGCGGCCCCGACGTCCGACCCGGACCCCACCCCGCCGAAACCCTGACCCGACGCCGAACGGCCCGGCCATCTCCGCTTCAGCGGTGGTGACCGGGCCGTTCGCGTTCTACCGTCGTCGTTCAGATGGTGCGGAGCGAGAGCATCGCCGGGTTGCCCGGCATGAGATCCACGACAGCGGAAGCGTCCAGCACTCGTGGGCGGAACGGAGGCTTCACGCGGTACGCCGCTCACGCCGGGCGATCATCGCCTCCAGTTCCTCGTCGGCCTTGCGCATCTTCTCCCAGACGATCCGCCGGTCCTCTTCGGTGATCTCGGGCTCCGGGAAGCCGAGCAGGGCGGCCAGCTGCTGACGGGGCCGCAAGGGAGCCTTGCCGTCGCCCGCCACGCGACTATAGTCGCATCACTTCGCGGGCGCGGACAGGCCCGATTCACCCGAACGGTGAGGTCATGAGTCAGGACCAGGGGATCGACTGCCACAGCTGCGGGCGGTGGGTCAGCTGGATCAGTCGCTGCTCCAGCTCGCGGAACTCCGGGCCGCGTGCCGAGGCGCCCCACAGCGGAGTGCTGCTGACCCCGTCGGCGGCCGCGATCACCAGGGTCATCACGTCGCGGGGCAGGCCGTCGGCGTACAGCTCGGTGTTGAGCCGTTCGGTGTCCTCGGCGACCAGGTCGGCGACCGCGGGAATCGTGGTGAGCTGGCCGATCAGGCCGATCGCCCGGCGGGCGGCGATCTCGTCGGCCGGTGGGGCGAGCAGCGCCCGGATGTAGGCGCGGGTCAGCCGCCCGGGCGCGGTGTCGTCCGGGTCGAGGCGGCTGTCGATGTCGGCGCGGAACGCCTCCAGGAGGCTGCGCACCAGCTCCAGGATCAGTTCGTCCTTGCTGGCGAAGTGGTACAGCAGGCCGCCTTTGGACACGCCGGCGTGCCGGGCGATGTCGTCGAGGGAGGCGGTGACGCCCCGGCTGCGGATGACGTCGCCGGCCGCGTCCAGCAGCGCCCGCCGGGTGTCCGCGGGTGTCCGCCCGGCCGTGCGTCCCATGCGCGCTGTCCTTCCGGCTCGCCGAGTGTGTGGGGTTCGGGTGCGTATGACGGCCGAATTCCACACGCCGCATTCGGACCCATCTTTTCGTACGCCCGGGGCAGTCCCGCCTCCAGGGGGTGGCCGGTTGCGGGGACGCTCTAGAGTGCGCCCATGAAAACCTCCCGCCGGTGGGTTCCGCTGGCTGCCGCTGTCGTGCTCACCGTGACCGGCTGCGCCCGGCAGGGCACGGCGCCCGAGGAGGCGGCGGCCCCGAGCGGGGCCCCGGCCGCCGACATGGCCGCGCTGGTCCTGCGGGACGGGGATCAGGTGCAGGCCAGCGGCACGGTGGTGGCCGAGCCGGGGAAACCGGTGCGGTTCTGCGCGCCCGCGCCCGTGCCGGCGATCGGCGGGGGGAGCCCGGTCCCGAGTTGTACGTTCGGGGTGCCGGTGACCGGGGTGGACCTGGCCCGGCTGGCGCAGGCGGACACGTATCAGAAGACCCGGTGGGGGCAGGCGCGGCTGCGGGGCGAGTGGCGGTCCGGCACGTTACGGGTCACCGAGCAGGGGCCGCCGGCCGCTGCCGCCACGATGGAGCCGGAGAGGCCCAGCCCGTGCCCGGCGCCGGACGGTGGCTGGCAGCGCAAGCCGCTCGGCGACACCAACAAGCTGACCGAGTATGTGCAGGATCAGCACCCGGACCGGTTCCGGCGGCCGTCGGTGGTCTATCCGGACGGCACGCCCCGCGACGAGACCCAGATGGCGACCGCCACCGAGGTGATGGTGATCGAGGTGGTCGGCGGGGACGTCGAGCAGGCCCGTGGCGAGCTGACCGCGCTGTACGCGGGGAACCTGTGCGTGGTCGCCCGGCCCGGCGCGATGAGCCTGGCCGGGCAGAACGCCCTCTGGGCTTCGGTGGAGCCGGAACTGACGCCCATCATGGAAGACGCGGCGAACGGGGTCTACGCCTCCAGCGCCGAGGACGACGTCACCGTGGAGATGACGATGCTGACCCCGGCGTTGCACGAGAAGCTGACCGCGATCCGGGCCGGCGGGATCGTCGCGGCGCCGTGGCTGCGGCCGGTGTGAGTCAGCGGTTCGGGATCAGCCGCCACGCCACCAGCGCGGCGACCGCGGTGAACCCGGCCGCGACCAGGGACGTGGTCTGCATGGCGGCGACGAACGCGTCCTTGGCGGCGCCGGTCAGGGCCGGGTCGAGGACCTGCAGGGCGGTGCCGAGCGAGTCGGTGGCGGCGGCGCGCACGTCGTCGGGCAGGCCCGGCGGCAGGGTCAGCCCGTCCCGGTAGAGGGCGGTCAGCAGCGATCCGAGCACCGCGATGCCGAGGACCACGCCCAGCTCGTTGGCGGTCTCGGTGACCGCCGAGACCGAACCGGCCTTGTGCGGCGGGGCGGCGGAGATGACGGCGTCGCCGGCGAGCGTCATCGCCAGGCCGACACCGAGGCCGACCGGGATGAGGCACAGCGCTATCCCCGCGTACGACGAAAGGTCTGCCGCCGGGGCCACCAGCGCCAGGCCCGCGGCAGCCACCGCGAGCGAGACGGCGATCGCGCGGCCCCGCCCGAACCGGATCGCCGCGCCGACCAGGCTCACCACGACGATGGAGGCGAGGGTGGCGGGCAGCTCGGCCAGGCCGGCCTGCAGCGGGGTGAAACCGCGGGCGAACTGCAGGTACTGGGAGAAGAAGAACAGCAGGCCGACCAGCGCGAAGATGGAGATCAGGTTGGCCAGGACGGCGCCGGAGAAGGCGGGGCTGCGGAACAGGTCGACGTCGAGCATCGGGTCGGCCAGGCGGCGCTGGCGGCGGACGAAGAGGATGCCGGCGATGACGCCGACCGCGAGCATCGGGCTGAGCCCGCCGGAGGCCAGGTGGGTGATCGCGTAGACGATCGGGGCGATGGTGAGCAGCGACAACACCGCCGAGACGATGTCGAAGCGGCCCGGGTGGGGGTCGCGGGACGCGGGCAGCAGCAGCACCCCGGAGATCACCACGGCGACCATCACCGGCACGTTGATCAGGAAGACCGAGCCCCACCAGAAGTGCTCGAGCAGGAAACCGCCGATCATCGGGCCGGCCGCGGAACCGGCGCCGAACGCGGCCGACCAGACGGCGATGGCGCGGGTGCGTTCGGCGGGCTCGGTGAAGATGTTGCGGATCAGCGACAGGGTGGACGGCAGCAGGGTCGCGCCGGCGACGCCGAGCAGCAGGCGGGCGGCGATCAGCTGCTCGGCGGTGGTGGCGAACGCGGCGAGCAGGGAGATCAGCCCGAACGCGATCGAGCCGGTGATCAGGATCCGCTTGCGGCCGAACCGGTCGGCGAGGTTGCCCATCAGCGGCAGCAGGCCGGCCAGGGCCAGGGAGTAGATGTCGCCGATCCACAGGATCTGCTCGGCGGTGGGCCGCAGGTGCGCGGTCAGTGACGGCACCGCCAGGGCGAGGACGGTGCCGTCGATCGACAGCAGCAGGACCGCGGCGGCGAGCACGCCGAGGGCGGCCCAGCGCCGGACCGGGGTGGCGGTGATCAGCATGGCAGTTACTGTACCGACCAGACGGTACAGTTCCCAGCTTGGTGATCGTCGTTACTGTCGGCGGCATGGACTACCAGCGGACCGCCCGGGGACTCGCCCGTACCGCCCTGGGCCACGATCCCGGCACTCTGACAGCGATCGGCAGCCTCTCCCACCAGGTGTTCCTCGACGCCGACGTGGTCGTGAAGATCATCGGCGCGGACGAGCACACCCGGCTGGCCCGGGAGATCGCCCTCGCGCCGTACCTGCCCGACGGCCTCACCGCCCCGCTGCTCGACAGCGGCGTCCACCCGGTCCGCTATGCGATCTACCGCCGGGCGCCGGGCGCCGCCCCCGGCATGGGCCTACCCGGCATCGACGCGGACACCGCCTGCGCGATGGCCGTCCAGGCCGTCCGGCGGCTGCAGTCACTGCACGCCTGGACACCCGCCGGCCCGGCCGCTCAGGTGCTGCGGGAGCCCCTCGACCACGGCGGGTTCGCCGGCCGGGCCGCCCTGACCGCCGAACTCGACGCCATCGCCGAGGTCCTGCCGCCCGCGGTCGCCGCCGGGGTCCGGGCCATCGCGGAGACCGCGCCACCGCGGGTCACCACGGCCGTGCCGGTGCACGCCGACTGCCATTGGGGCAACTGGCTGGCCTGCGACGGTACGGTCACCGCCCTGCTGGACTTCGAATGGGCCCGCTTCGGCGACCCGCTCGACGACTGGTTCTTCCTGATCTCCGGCAGCGGCCCGCACCGGGCGGCGGTGCTGGACGTGGTCTCCCGCGAGACCGGTGTCGCCGCGGACGTGCTGCGCGCCGAGTGCGAGGCCCGGCACGTCGCCTACCTGGCCGCCGACGTCCGGCTCGCGCTGGCCGACCTGCCGGCCCGCCGGCCGCTGCTCACCGAACGCCTCACCAACCTGACCGACCTCGTCAACGACCCATGGTGATCGCGGCGTGCAGCCGTTCGACGATCTTGGACAGGCCGCGTCACGCCGGAGGGCGTCACGGAAGGCCGGGTCGGGTTCGAGGATCCCGTTCGGCAGGTTCATGTAGCGCGGGCATGGCGGCTCACCGGCGAGGACGGTGACGTAGCGGCCGATGGTGTCGGGTCGCTGAGCTGTCACCATGCAGGGCAGCGTAGGTCAGAGCCCGCCGCGACGGAAACTACAGTGGGGCCGGTGGATGAGCTCTCCCAGGCGAGGCGGCGGTTCCCGGTCGGGGACCGGGTCCGCGGGCGGATCGGGGTGACCCCGTGGCCGCCGGGACGCACCGGGCTGTTCGTGGATCTGGACGAGCCGCAGCAGGGGTTCGTCGACGTGCTGCACCTGCCGGACGACCCGGGACAGTGGCCGGAGACCGGGCGGGACGCGCTGTTCGAGGTGCTGCTGCACCGGCCGGGCCAGGTTCGGCTGTACCCCCTGGACGCCGGCATGCAGTCCCGCAGCTACCGGCGCGGCGACTGGTCCGGTCCGCGCTGGGCGGAGATCACCGGCCGATACCCGCTGGGTGGCGTGGTCACCGGCACGGTGGAGCACCGTCAACGTGGTCGACCGCGAGTACGTGGTGCGGTTCGCGGACTTCCACGCCCCGATCGGCTACGACGGCGAGCCGCCGCCGATCGGGCACGTGGGCTCCTATGTCGTCACCCGGCATCTCGAGTGGACCCGGCGGATCCTGGTGGAGCCGGCTTAAGCGGGTTCCCGGACGCCGCCGCTGCCGTCGCCGTCCTCCGGCATCGGTTCGACGGGCGCCTCCGGCAGCGAATCCGGGGTGTCCGGCAGCAGTTCGCCCGGGTCGTCGGGCACCGGCTCGCGCGGGTCGATGGGCGGGTACTCGTCGGGGTTCAGATCGGGCTGACTCATCCGATCATCATCCGCCAGGTCGGTGATCCGCGCGCGGTGAGCCGGCAGCGGTGACTCGCACAGCGCGCATGTCCAGTCGTCGTCCTTGATCAGGTTGAGGTGCGTGCACGACGGGCAGTCCCGGACTCGCAGACGCAGAGCTGAAGCGGTGCGTCCCCGGTGAACGGCAGGCCGGACCAGTCGCCGAAGCGCTCGACGAGCCGCAGACCGCCGAGCGTGAGAAGCAGCGGCAGCTCCTGCGGGAAGATGCTCCTGATCTCGAGCGGCGCGACGACGAAGTCGGGTTCGGAGTCCGTCGAGAGGTGCCACCTCCCGCGGGTGACCTGCGCGGCCGCGTCGTAGGTCTCCGCGACATCGACGCTGACGTCGCCACGGTCCGGATCGGTGAACGGCTCCCGGGTACGCCGTACGCCATCGGCTTCGGCGAGGAGACGCACGCTCGGGTTGAACACATCGAAGACGAACCGTGCGCCCGGCGCCAGGTGTCTTCGCACCGACCGGAAACAGCTCACCAGGTCCTCGGCCTCGTGCAGGTGCAGCAGGGAGTTGGCGGTGATGAACACCAGGTCGAAGGTGCGGCCCAGATCGAAGGCGCGCATGTCGCCCCGCACCCATTCCACCGTCACCCCGCGCTCGTTCGCCTTGCGCCGGGCCTCCGCCAGCATGTCCGACGAGAGGTCCAGGCCGACGCACGGATGCCCGTCGGACGCGATGGGGATCAGCTTGTGCCCGGTGCCGCACGCGAGCTCCAGCACGCGCCCGCCCTGCCGGCCGGCGGCGGCCCGGTAGAAGCCGACTGCGGGCCCGCCGCCGGGGAACATCAGGTCGTACAGCCTCGCGTGGGAGTAGAACGCTTCACTCATGACGTGCGTCCTCCTTGCTGGTTCGAGCGTGTGGAGTTCGGCCGTCATGTGCGCCCGAACTCCACACGCAGAAGGAGGCGATCAGGTCGCGGGAGTGTTCAAGAGGTGGGTCAGGGCGGCGGTGAGGACGATGTGGTCGGCGTGCGGGTCGGGTAGCGGGCGGTGGCGGGTACGGGTCAGCCACTGCTGCCAGGGGCCGTCCGGGACCAGGTAGGACGCTGCGCGGGCGGGATCCAGGTGCAGCAGGGCGCCGAGAGCCCAGCCCTCGTCGCGGCCGTGGCCGGAGTGGGCCAGGTTGCGGTCGAGGTAGCCGGTCAGGGTGGCGGCGTCGGCGAAAGCGGCCAGGGCGAAACAGTAGCCGGCGCCACCGTACGGGCTCCGGTCGGCCGACAGCATCGCGGCGATCATGGGGTGCCAGCGGGTACGCCGGCCGGCGCCGGCCAGGAACGCGGCGACCAGGCTGTTGCGCCAGTTCCCTGAGGTCAGCAGGGTGCCGAGGGCGTCGTCGGGGATGTGGGTGGCGTCGTGGCGAAGGGCGGCCAGGAAGACGGGGTCCCCGGCCGGTGCGCCGTGGCGCAGCCGCAGGTAGCGGGCGGGGTGCTCGTCGGTGACGACGTAGCGGTGGATGAGGTCCGGGAACACGGCGGCTACGCTACCGGGCCATGAACGGGGATAGCGCGGTGTCGATGTTCGCCGGGCTGATGGATCAGTCGGTGCGGCGGATCGCGGAGATCGCTGAGCAGCCGCGGTGGTTCGACCGGATGGAGGTCGCGCGGATCGCCGACGTCTGGGACAACAACACGTCTCCGCTGTTCGGGATGGCGCGGGTGCGGCCGTTGTAGGTGCGGGGTGTCTGCGGTGGATGGCGGACCTGGGGGCGTGGATGATCGAGCAGGCCGGGCCGGCCCGGCCGGAGCCCCCGGAGCTGGCGCTGGAGCAGGTCGCGCGGGAGTACCGGGCGGCGGAGGCCCGGGTTGCCGCGGCGGGTACGGCAGCGGGAGTTCGAGGACCTGGCGGGCCGTCTGCGGGCCGTCGCGGAGACAGCCAACGAAACGGACCGCCGGAAACCGGAGGGTGAGGTTCCGGCCGGGGCGTGGGTCACTTTGATGCGTTATGACGCGGGCCCCGAAGTGGTGGTCAACTTCGTGACGGCGCGGCGGCGCGGTTCAGGCCTGCCGGGCCGGTGGGGCTGAGCTGTACGGACGGGCTGCTGGGGACGCGAACCTGACGTCGCGGATCACGAAGACGATCGCGGCGACCAAGGCGACGGTGGCGGCGGTCCACAGCGGGTAGGCGATCAGGCGGCGGTCCAGCGGGCCGTCGGTGATCAGGGTGGCGTGACCGGTGGCCAGCAGGCGCAGGACGACGGCGGCGGCGAGCCAGGCGACGGTGGCACGGTCCAGAGGCAGGACACTCCGCGATCGAACCATCCATCGGGCGAGCGCGGCGGCGGCCAGCAGCAGGGCCACGGCCCAGACCAGGTCGTCGGCCTCGTCGCGCCAGGGGCCGAGGCCGGCGGCGCGCATCAGATAGGAGTACAGGTCGTAGGCGAAGGCGGCCGCGCTCAGATCGGCGCTGCCGTGGGTGACGACGGTGATCCGGGACTCGGAACGGCCGACCACCAGCAGGGTGTGGATCAGGTCGGTGATCGCGAAGATCCACAGCGCGGGTGTCATCGGCGCCTTCGGGGTGAGAGCAGGGGCGGTTCGGGTGCCTCTTACGGCGAGGTGGGGCGCGACGACCGTACAAGAGAAGCTTTGGTGGTGGGGGTTTTCCCAAAACCGGGCAGAACCCGCTGGGTGACGGCGCGCGTGCCGGCCAGTTGCATGGCGGAGCGGCGGCGGCGTTCGGCCAGCACGGCGACCAGGAACAGCCAGGGCGCGGTGCCGGGCGGCGGGGCCGGGGACACCTTGGCGGCGACCTCGGTGTGCAGGCCTTTGCCGAGGATCGTGCGGTACGGCTCGGCGAACTGATGGGACCGGGCGGCGAACTGGCGGATCGCCTCGGCCAGGTCGTCGTCGACGGCGGACAGGTCGGCCGTGGACGCCCACAGGGCCAGGCCGGGTGGCATGCCGGGAACCAGGTTCCACGGGACGGGACGGCGTTCGTGCACGACCAGGGTGCCGGCGGCGAGGTCGCCCAGGCGGCGGCCGCGGCGCGAGGCGAGCATGGTGGTGAGGCTGCCGGCCCAGGTCACGAACGGCATGAGCAGGCCGGGCCATTCGACGGCCAGGCCGATCAGGGCGCGGGTGAAGGCGTGCCGGGCGCGGATCGGGCCGCCGTCCTCGCGGATCACCCGCAACCCCATCACGACCTTGCCGGGGCTGCGGCCGTTGCTGCTGGTCTCCACGACGGTGGGGTAGCCGACGGCGACGAGCGCGATGATGATCAGCCAGACGGTGTCGGGGAGCAGATAGTCGCTGTACGGGTACGGCAGCCACTGGGTGAGGATCAGGTACAGCAGGAACAGGAAACCGGCCACCATCACCTGGCAGACGATGTCGAACATCAGCGCCAGGGCCCGCGACCCGAGTCGGGCGGGGCGCACATCGATCTCGACGGCTTCGGCGGTGGTCAGCACCCGCACAGTCAACACCACCTGCGCACTAGCATGCGAGCGTGGATCTGGATGCGTACGTTGCCGAGCACGGCGGTGAGTGGCGCCGGCTGGAGGCGCTGATCAGCAGACGTAAGCTGAAACCGGACGAAGCCGACGAGATGGTGCTGCTGTACCAGCGGGCCGCGACGCATCTGTCGATCGTGCGCAGCCGCACCCCGGACGCGGTGGTGCTGGCGGATCTGTCGCGGCTGGTGCTGTCCGGGCGGGCGGCGATCGACCGGGGCGGCCGGATGTCGTGGCGGCCGGTGGGGCGTTTCCTGGCGTACCGGCTGCCCGCCGCGCTGTACGCGACCCGGCTGTGGTGGCTGACGGTGATGGTGGTGATGGTCGGGGCGGCGTGGGCGCTGATCGCCTACTCCCTCGATCATCCGGATGTGCTGACCACGTACTACTCGCAGAACATCGACGACGCGCAGCTGATCGACGATTTCGTCAACTATTACAGCGAGTACCGGGCCGGGACGTTCTTCAGCCGGGTGTGGGTGAACAACGCGATGCTGGCCGCGCAGTGCCTGGCGTCCGGGGTGCTGATCGTGCCGGTGTTCTACCTGCTCGGGTCGAATCTGATCGCGATCGGGATGATGGGCGCGGCGATGTTCGACGCCGGCGCCGGCGACGTGTACCTGACCTACATCGCTCCGCACGGGTTCCTGGAGCTGACGGCGATCTTCATCGGTGGCGGGGTGGGGTTGCGGCTGGGCTGGGCGTGGATCGCGCCGGGTCCGCTGCTGACGCGCCGGGAGTCGCTGGTGCGGTGGGCGCGCGAGGGCATGGTGGTGGCGGTCGGGCTGGTGCTGGTGCTGCTGGTGTCCGGGATCCTGGAGGCGTGGGTGACGCCGTCGCCGTTGCCGCCGTTCGTGCGGATCGGCATCGGCGGCGGGCTGTGGCTGGCGTTCCTGGTCTACGCGCTGGTGTGGGGGCGGGCGGCTCAGAGCCGGCCGGAGGCCTTGAGCAGCAGGTAGACGTCGGCGACCTGCCCGGCGAACGTGTCCGCGTCGGCGTCCACGACGGTGGCGCCGGCGTGGGACAGCACGTCGCGGACCCGGTCGCGTTCGGCGAGGACCCGCTGGGCTGCGGCGGCCCGGTGCACGTCGCCGGCGTCCGGGTTGTCCGGCAGCGTGGCGAGGCGGCTGACCAGGGGGTCGCGGACCCCGGCGACGATCACCTTGTGCCGGGCGGTGAGTTTCGGCAGCAGCGGCAGCAGCCCGGCGATCATCGGGGCGGTGTCCAGCGCCGTGAAGATCACCAGGAGGGCGCGTTTGCGGTCGCGGCGCAGCATCTCCTGGCCGAGGACGGTGAAGTCGGTCTCGGCCAGCACCGGTTCCAGCGAGGCCATGCCGTCGATGAGCCGGGACAGTTTGGTGCGCTGGCCGCCGCCTTCCACCCGGGTCCGGACGACGCCGTCGAGGGCGAGCAGGTCGACCCGGTCGTCGGCGCGGGTGGCGAGCACGGCCAGCAGCAGCGCCGCGTCGATCGAGGCGTCCAGCCGGGGCGCGTCGCCGATCAGCACCGACGAGGTGCGGCCGGTGTCCAGGACGCAGAACACCCGCCGGTCGCGTTCCGGTCGCCAGGTGCGCACCACCACGTCGTTGGCGCGGGCGGTGGCGCGCCAGTCGATCGACCGGACGTCGTCGCCGATCACGTATTCGCGCAGGTTGTCGAATTCGGTGCCGTGCCCGCGCCCGCGGGTCACCACGGACCCGTCGACGACGCGGAGCCGGGCCAGTTTCTCCGGCAGGATCCGCCGGGACGGGAACCGCGGCAGGACCCGCAAATTCCAGGGCGGGGTGTGTACGGTGTTCCAGCGTTGCCGCCGCTGCCGGTAGGCCAGCCCGAGCGGCCCCATCGACCGCAGCGTGACCCGGACAGCCGGGCGGTCGCCGTGCCGGGTCGGGGTGAGTTCGGTGGTGACCGGTTGTTCCCGCCCGGCGTGCAGGGTGATCCGGTGGAACAGCGGCCCGGCGCCGGCCGACGGCACCCAGGCGTCGCGCAGCCGCAGCCGTACGGTGCGGCCGGAGGTGTTGGCGACGGTCAGCAGCACCCGGGCGGTGCCGCCGAGCCACACCGTCCGGTCGCCGTCGCGGCGCAGCCGCAGCCCGGTCAGCGGCCCGGCCATCGCCGCGTCCAGCAGGGCGAGCAGGATCGCCAGGCCGGCGACGCCACCGGCCACCGGCCACGGGGCGATCGCCACGAACGGCACGCCGAGGGCCAGCAGCAGCGCGAACCGCGCGGTGACCATCAGCGCGGCGCCGGCACGGCCGCCAGCACCGAGGCGAGCACGCCTTCGACGGTGGCGCCGTCGAGTTCGGCGTCGGCGCGCAGCCGCACCCGGTGCCGCAGCGTCGGCACGGTGTACGCCTTCACGTCGTCGGGCAGCACGTACTCGCGGCCGTTGAGCCAGGCGTTCGCCTTCGACACGGCCAGCAGGGCGGTCGCGCCACGCGGGGACGCCCCGAGTTCCAGGGCGGGCGCGACCCGGGTGGCCCGGCACAGGTCGACGATGTAGGCGAGGACGCTGTCGGCGACGTCGACACGCTGGACGGCGTACCGTCCGGCGATCAGGTCGGCGGGCCCGGCGACCGGTTGCACCCCGGCGGCTTTCAGGTCGCGGGGGTCGAACCCGCGGTGGTGGGCGCGCAGGATGTTGAGTTCCTCGTCGCGTTGCGGCAGCGGCACCGACAGTTTCAGCAGGAACCGGTCGAGCTGGGCTTCCGGCAGCGGGTAGGTGCCCTCGTACTCGATCGGGTTCTGGGTGGCGGCGACCAGGAACGGCCGGGGCAGCGGGCGTGGCGTGCCGTCGACGGTGACCTGCCGTTCCTCCATCGCCTCCAGCAGCGCGGCCTGGGTCTTCGGCGGGGTCCGGTTGATCTCGTCGGCGAGCAGCAGGTTGGTGAACACCGGCCCGGCCCGGAAGTTGAACGCGCCGGTGTGCGCGTCGTAGATCAGCGAGCCGGTGACGTCGCCGGGCATCAGGTCGGGGGTGAACTGGACCCGTTTGGTGTCCAGGTCCAGGGCGGTGGACAGGGCCCGGATCAGCAGTGTCTTGGCGACGCCGGGGACGCCTTCGAGCAGCACGTGGCCGCCGCACAGCAGCGCGACCAGGACCCCGCCGACGACCCCGTCCTGGCCGACGACGGCTTTGCCGACCTCGGCGCGCAGCCGGCCCAGGGCCTCCCGGGCCTGGTGGGATTCGGTGTTCACGGCTGCTCTCCTTCATGACGGGGTGCGGTGACGTCGTGCACCAGGTGCTGCAGCAGTTTCGCGGCCTCGACCAGGTCGGCGTTGGACTCCGGCGGGTCGCCGTCGAGGATGTCACGCACGTACCGGACGGGCAGGCCGGCGTGGGCGGCGATGTCCTCGACGCTCGCGCCGGCGGGCAGGGCCAGGTGGGTGGTGAGCCGTCGGCGGGCGGCGGCTTTCAGGATGTTCAGGGAGGCCGCGCGGGCGCGGCCGCGTTCGTAGAGCCGGGCGTGGCCGAGCATGGTCTCGTTGGCAGGCACCCGCGACGGCAGGGGTTCGGCGACGGGGGCGCCGAGCCTGCGGGCGTACGCGGCCGCCAGCGCCAGCATGATCAGCAGCAGGAGCAGCAGTGTCGCCCAGAGGGCCGGCGGCAGCGCCTCGAACAGCGGGTCGTTCTGCTGCTGCCCGCCCGACCGCGGATCGCCGCCGTCACCGGAGTCGTTCCCCTCACCGGATCCGTCGCCGTTGCCCTGACCGCCGTCGCCCCGGCCTCCCCCGGACGTGTACGTGGGCTGCGGGCTGAACGGCTGCCCCGGCTCGCCGGTCCGCGTCACTCTCGGTGTCGGGGTGGGCCGGTCGCGTTCGTGCACGTCCAGCCACACCACCCGGCTGTTCTGCGACAGCAGCCCGACGGCCAGGGCGGCGTTGCCGTGTTCGGCGATCCGGTCGTCGCGGAACGGGTCCGGTGAGCCGACCACGGTCAGCCAGTAGTAGCCGTCGACCCGGACGGTGACCAGGGCACCCTGGTAGCAGACGGTGGCGCCGGGCTGCGTCTGATACTCGGTGAGCCGGACCGCGGCGGGCCCGGCGGCGGCCGCGATCGGGTCGGCGCAGCCCGGGTCGGCGACCTTCGTGGTCCAGTGGCTGCCGGTGGCCTGCACCGGCCAGCTGCTGCGGCGCAGGGTGCCGGCCGACGGGTTGACCACGACGACCCGGCTGCCGCCCGGCAGCCGGCCGATCCGGCTCAGGTCGGCCAGGTCCGGGGTGGTGACGAACAGGGTGGCCGGGCTGCCGCGCCGCATGGTGGCGACGGCTTCGGCGGTGGTCTCGGCCCGGTGCACGGTGATGCCGCCGGCCCGCAGCCGGGCGGCCAGGGTGAACCCGGTGATCTCCTGTTCCTGCCGGGGCGACAGGAACTGCGGGTCGTCGGTGTCCGGCGTCTCGATCGCGTGCACGATCAGGGTGCCGGTCACCGCGGTGGCCAGGAGCGCGAACGGGATGGCGGCCTTCAGCCAGCGCTTCATCGGCGCTCTCCGGGGTTGAGGGCGTCACGGACCTCGGTGGTGAGGTGGCGCATCTGCTCGTCGTCGGAGGCCCCGGCTGGCTGGTGGCCGTACCAGACGCGGGAGAACAGCCCGGTCGCGCCGGTGAGGGCGGCGGCGACGGCGGGCCGGCCGGTGGTGGCCTCGGCGGTGATCTCGGCGGCGGTGGTGCCGGGTTCGGGGGTGACGACGCCGGCGCGGGTCAGGTCGGTGACGGTGTCGCGCAGGCGTTGCCGGATCGCCTCGTCGTAGCGGCCCTCGGCGGCGAGCCGGTCGGCGAGATCAGCCGGGGCTTTCTCCGCGGTGGGCGTTCTGCCGCGCTTGATCGCCTCGCGTGGTTTGTCCGTTCGGCTGTGCTTCGCTTTCTTGGTCCGCCGTTTGAACCGCGGCAGCCGGAACCGGACGTTGAAGCGTGGCAGCCGCCGCGGGATCCACGCCGGATACCAGTACCAGCCGGCCGCCCACAACGCGGTCACCGCCACCAGGATCAGCAGCAGCGTTCCCGGCGACACGATCCCGGTCACGGCGCCGATGAACTCCTCGTACCCCCTCACCGGGTCACCACCAGGGCCGCGGCCGCGTCGGCGCCCCGGCTGCGGGCCCGGCTCACCGCGATGTCCAGGCCCTCGGTGCGGATCCGGATCTCCAGCAGCAGCACCGCCGCCAGGCAGGCCAGCGCCGCGTAGGCGACCCCGTTCGCCAGGGTCCACGCCACCGGCACCGCCCAGCCCAGCCAGCCGGTCCCGGAGAACGGGGTCAGCCACTCGGCGATCACGATCCAGCCGCTGCCCAGCGCCAACCGGACGACCAGCCAGGTCAGGTAGCCGAGGATCTGCACGCCGATGCCGCGCATGCCGCCGCGGGTGGCACGGCCCATCGCCCGGCCGACCGCGGTGAACGGGTTGCGGACCCGGTCGACGGTGAGGGTCGCGGTGGCCAGCCCGGTCAGCCCGTAGATCAGCGGCCACAGCACGAACCCGGCCAGCGCCGCCGTGCCCGACAGCAGCGCCACCAGGAACGCCACCGGCAGCACGGCGAGCGGGCGGCTGCGGCGCCACAACGTCCGGTCGGCGGGATCCTGGCCGAGCAGGGCCGGGCCGGCGGCGGCGCCCGCGTACCCGGCGAGCAGCGCGATGATGAACGCCTCGGTGGCGAACCCGGTCGCGAACACCGGCCACCAGCCGGGGGCGGTCACGTCCGGCGGCAGATAGTAGTAGGGCGGGATCATGCCGGCGGCGTCGCGCAGCACCGCCAGGACGGCCTGCTCGCCCGCGGCGAACACCAGCGACAACCCGAGCAGCGGCGCGGCGCGGCGGCGCAGCAGGGCCACCGCCGCGTCCAGGGTCTCGCCCGCGGTCATCGCCCGCAGCGGAACGATGCCCGTCTCCCGGAACGCCTGCATGGCGGGCATCCTAGGTGAACACCGCATCGGCGTCTGCGGCCGGTCTGGCAGGGTGGCGGCCATGCGACTCTCGATCTGGCCCGGTGCGGCCCAGCCGTACGCCGACATCCTGGAAGTGGCCCGGCACGCCGCCGACACCGGATGGGACGGCGTGTGGATCGCCGACCATTTCATGCCGAACGCCGCACCCGGCGTACGCCCGGACCATCCCGTCCTGGAAGCCGGTTCCCTGGTGGCCGCGCTCGGCGCGGTGCTGCCGCGGGTGCGGATCGGCACCCTGGTGTACGGCAACACCTACCGGCATCCGGCGGTCGTGGCGAACATGGCCGCCACCGTCGACCAGCTCACCGGCGGCCGGTTCACCCTCGGGGTCGGGGCGGGCTGGCAGGTCAACGAGCACGAGCAGTACGGCATCGAGCTGCCGCCGGTGAAACAACTGCTCGACCGGTTCGAGGAGGCGCTGCGGGTGTGGCACGGGCTGCTGCGCACCCCGGTGACCGATTTCCAGGGTACGTACTACCAGCTCACCGGTGCCGTCTGTGAACCCAAACCGGTCCAGGACCCGATGCCGATCATGATCGGGGCCAAGGGCGAGAAGCGGATGCTGCGGATGGTCGCCGAGTACGCCGACCAGTGGAACACCTGGGGCCTGCCGGAGGTGATCGCCCACAAGTCGGCGGTCCTCGACGGGCACTGCGCGGCCGTCGGCCGTGACCCCGGTGCGATCCTGCGGACCGCGCAGGCCCTGGTGTCCGTCGACACGCCCCTGCCGGACAGTCCTCGTGCCCCGGCGTACGGCGGCAGTCCCGACCTGGTCAAGGCCACCGTCGAGGCGTACCGGGAGATCGGCCTGGACGAGCTGATCATCCCGGACGGCCTGCTCGGCACGGGCCCGGCCCGCCTGAAGGCCCTCGACACCATCTTCACCCTCGTCAACCCCTGACCCCGCCCGGCCGTCGCCCAGCCCGCCTACCGCCCGCCCGTGACCGGCCTCAGTGACGGCCGAGCCCGCCGGCCGTCGCCCAGCCCGCCTACCTCCCGGCCGTGACCGGCCTGAGCGACGGCCGAGGTCGCCGGCCGTCGCCCAGGCCGCCTTCCGGGCGGCCGTGACCGGCCTGGGCGACGGCCGAGGTCGCCGGCCTTCGGCCAGGCCGGTTGTCGGGCGGCGGTGGGGGATGGCCACGGCCGGTCTGCGTGGTCCGTACCCGGAAAGGGGTCCGTGGTTTGATCCACGGATGGCGATGCGGGTGGGGACGAGGCGGCGGGTGCGGCGGGCGTTCCGGGACGGCGTCGAGCTGGACCTGGGCGGGGAGGCCGTCGACGGCGAGTTCCTGGCGCAACTGTTGCGGGACGGCACGGCGGGCCGGCTGACGCTGACCGGTGCGAGGATCACCGGGGAGCTCGATCTGAGCGGGGCGCGGGTGGAGTCGCCGGTCCATGTGCGGCGGTGCGTGTTCACGGCGCCGCCGCGGCTGGATCACGCCGAGCTGGCGTCGGTGAATCTCGACGGCTGCACGATGCCGGGGCTCGAGTGCGACGGGATGCGGATGACCGGGGATCTGTCGGCCCGCGACGCGATCATCACCGGAAGCGTGTGGTTGCAGCCGGTGCGGTTGGGCGGCACGGTCGAGCTGGATCGCAGCACCATCGACGGCACCGTCTTCCTGGAGCGGGCCGAGGTCGGCGGCGGCGTGCACGTGACGGATGCGGTGGTGACGCACGGGGTGCGGATGTCGGATGCGCGGGTCGGTGGCAGTGTGACGTTGTTGCGGGCGCGGGCCGGTGCGCAGGAGGGCACCCGGACGGCGGTCCGGGCGGTGGGGCTGACCGTCGGTGGTTCTCTGACGCTCAGTGGCCTGGACGCGGACGGGTCGGTGAATCTGATCGGGACGCAGGTGAACGGGGCGATCAGCCTGCAGGACACGGTGGTCCGGCAGCGCGGTGACGGGCATGCGCTGCTGCTGATCGAGGCGCGGGCGCAGTTGCTGACGCTGCGGCCGGCGGCGGCGTCGCGGGGGCCGGTGAGTCTGCGGGACGCGCGGGTGGGGCGGCTGGTCGATGATCCGGTCGGGTGGCCGCCGGGCTGCCGGGTGGAGCTGGACGGGCTGACCTATGAGCGGTTGTCGCGCCGGTCGGAGGATCCGGTGCAGTGGTCGGCGCGGCAGCGGCTGGCGTGGATGGCCCGCTATTGCGAGGGGTTCGCGCCGGGCCCGTACGACCAGTTGGCGGCTGCCTTGACCCGGGACGGGCGGGAGCAGGAGGCCCGGCAGGTGCGGGTGGTGCGGGAACGGCGCCGGCATCGGGCGATGGGCTGGGCGGGCGCGGTGTGGGGTGCGGTGCAGGACGCCGGGATCGGGTTCGGGTACCGGCCGGGCCGGGCGCTGGTGTGGCTGCTGCTGGTGGTGGCGGCCGGTACCGGCTGGTTCGCGTGGGCGGGGCCGTTGCGGGCGGTGAAACCGGATGAGGCGCCGGCCTGGGATCCGTTCCTGTACACCGTCGATGTGCTGGTGCCGTTGGTGGATCTGGGGCATGACAAGGCGTTCGATCCGGCGGGTGGGGACAAGGCGGTGATGCTGGCGGTGATGGCGGCCGGCTGGGTCCTGGCCACCACGGTGATCGCCGGTGCGGGCCGGACGCTGGGCCGCGGCGGGGTGTGAAGACGTGGGTGTGGCGGTTTGGGCCGGAGGGGGCCCCCCCAAAACAACCCACCCCAAAAACCGCCCCCCCCCGGGGGCCGGCCGGGTTTTTATAAAGTAGGAGAG
>NZ_JBVHFK010000020.1:0-90351 GCF_055562375.1 Actinoplanes sp. NPDC019969
GGTCCACGATCTCTGCGGTCATCACTCACAGTGCCCATCCCGCCGGATCGAAGTCCGGCGAATCGGGCCAGAAACACCGTTCGTGGCACAGTCCCGCAGGCGGTGCAGATTGCTCGTGAAGATGTCGAGGTTCTCGATCTCCTGATCGCTGTCCGGGGCGAGTTCCGACCGCATCCAGTCGATGGGGTGGTGCAGCAGCCGCAGCTGGAACTCCGCTGCGGTGTAGCGTGCCGCCGCCGCGATCCAGGCGAGGACCAGTTGCGGGTGTTCGGCGAAGGTCTGGTCGAGGTCGCCGTTGTCGGTGATGGTGTAGCCGGCATGTTCGGTGAGGTCGGTGAGGACTTGATCGATGGTGGCCGACTGCGGCACCGGCCGCAAGTCGTAGTTCTCGAGCACGATCCGTTCCTTTCGCGGTGACATACAGAGAGCCACGGCCGGATGGCCGTGGCTCTGCGGGGCGGTGTAGGGCTGGTCGTACGCGGTCAGTCGGCGCGGGTGCCGGGGTCGGCGCAGCGCGGCGGATACGGCAGCGCGTCCTGCGGGGCCGGTTCCAATCGGACGCGGGCCGGGTCGATCTCGGTGATCGCGTAGCCGGGGACGGTGGGTCCGATGTCGCCGAGAGCCACCAGGTCGTACTGGTAGGGGGCGTGCAGGTCGTCGCGGACGACGTACAGCTGGTCCGGAGTCTCGTCCCGGTGCTCGGGGTCGATGATGTGCACCAGGGAGCCCAGGCCCGGCAACGCCGCTCGCTCTTGCCGGTCGGTGATGTGGGCGGCGACGAGCGCTATCTGCCAGTCGGCGGGGTCGGCTGGTGCGCCGGTCGGGCCGCGGTGCCCGTATGCGGTCAATGCCGCTTGTACAACGGTGCGCAGGCCGGTGGAGACCTCGCCGGATGTCGTCTTGTCGAGTGCTCGAAGTCCGTAGAGGCCGTCGGCGTACAGGTCCGGGCTGGTCGTCTCGCGTACGGGGGTGAGGTGGTCGCCGGCCGGGAACCGGAAGTGTGGGTCGAGCAGCCGGGGCAGCGGGATCAGGTCGCCGGGATGCGGCGCCCACTGGCCGGTCGGGGCGAGGACGGTGCCGCGGCTACGGCCGGCGAGTTCGGCGTCGCCGCACCTCAAGCAGTTGTCGGCGGCCCGGCCGGTGCCCGTGCAGTCCGGGCAGTCGCGCCAGTTGGCCGGGTCGCTGCGCGGGTCGTAGCCGGGGTCCCAGGCGCCGGTGAATTCACCGCCGAGCCGGTAGCTGTTGGCGGGCAGGAAGTGCAAGGGTGCGGCGAGATGCGCGCTGATCGTGTCGATGGTGGCGCTCGCCGGGACGAGCACCGCGACGATGGAAGCGATCGTGGTCATCGAGGATTCCTCTCTTGGCGTGGTTGGGCGGTGCTGGGGTGCCGGGTGCCGGGAGTGCGGCGCGGCGTCACCACGCCTGTTCCTGGCCAGCGGCCGGCAGCTCACCGACGAGGCGATCGCAGGTGGCGGGGTCGACCGCGTCCCAGCACAGGTTCATGGACCGCACCGACCACCGGCCGTCGGCGCGGGCGGTGCTGCGTTCGATCGCTTGCGGATCGCCCTGCCTGCTCCGCTGGTCGACGACAAGCGTGTCGCCGTCGAAGTACATCCGGCCCCAGCGCAGGTCCAGTTCCCGTTCCTGCTCGGCCGGGGTGAGCCCGCTGTCACGGTCGGCTTCGCGGTCGGCGGCCCGGTCCGCGAGGATCTGTTCGGCGACCGGCCGGTCGCAGGCGAACACCACCCACCCGTTCCAGAAGCTCTCGAGGACGCCGACGAAGCCGACCCGGTAACGGACCGGCCCGTCGTCGTCGGTGAGGTACCACTCGCCGGAGAACACCCCGTACCTGCCGACCCGCATGACGTTCGGGTGCAGGCGGGACAGGTCGCGGCCGTCGCCGGTCGGGCTCACCACCAGCCGGCACTGCTCGGCGACGTGCTCGAGCAGGGCGGTGTCGTACGCCTTGATGTAGGCGTCGAGGGCCTGCTCGTGCTGCTGCGGGGTGACCGTTACCTCCGGGGGCACGGGCATGCCGTGGCGCAGGGTGAGCAGGTCCAGGCCGGTCGGATGCTCGGTGAAGGGTTCGTCGCGGGCGGTGGACATCGGCAGCTCGTCGATCATGTCGGGGCAGTCCTCTGCGACGTCGAGGAGTGCGTTACGGGCGGCCGCCTTCGGATTGCGCAGGGCGTTCGCGCCGATGTGGTGGCGGCACCACCAGTCAGCGGCTTCCCGCCCGGCTCGCTCGCCGGCGGCGCGGACCGCGTCGAGGGCCTGCTGCCAGGACAGGCCGGTGCCGGCGGCGGGTACCCAGCTGGAGGTCAGCCGGATGAGCCGCGTCGTGGCGGACAGGGTTTGCCGGTTGCCGTCGTCGAAGTCGACGACGAGGGTCTGCTGCTGCGGGTCGAAGCTGTGGACGGTGCCCTGCGGGCCGTGCCCGAAGGTGCTGGCGATGTCGCCCTCGATCACGGCGGCGACGCGTTGTCCCGAAGCGAAGGGTTTCACTGTGGTTCTCCCATCACGTGGTGGAGGGTGCGTTCGGCGCTGTCGTTGCCGGTACGCAGAGGTGGCTGCCCAGGTGGCCGCCGATGTGCGGCCAGTGCTGGTGGCCGTCGCTGTTGGGCTGTGGTCTGGTGATGGCGAGCGGCCGGTCTCCGGCGCCGGGGCGGCACGACGTGCTGCGCCGATGGCAGCGCAAGCGCCGGTGGGGCTCAGGGCGCAGCGCTGCCGTCGGTGTGACGGCGCAGGATCAGCCGCTGGCCACGGCCGAGACCGAGTCCGACGCCGTGGGTTCTGAAGCAGTCGTCGCACATGTAGGCCCAGGGGCCCTGCCGTGTCGCGCCGTCGTAGCTGGCGGCGGGAGCCGCCGTGTCGCGGCTGGGACGGTGGAAGGCGCACGGCGGCAGTTCGGCGATGTAAGCGACGGCATCACTGTCGGCTGGTCTCGTGCCGCCCGCTCCAGGTGGTTCGAGGGGATTCGGTGGGGTTCGGTTCACCATGGGGTTCTCCTTCGCGGATCTGAGCGAACCGCGCCGGTAGTACGTCGGCGCGGTGTCCCCGTGTTCTCGGGCATTGGCGGCTGGCAGGCCGGTGGAGAGCAACGCGGGTGCCGGCGAGGTGGCTCAGTGACCGCCGTGCGGCGCGGGTCGGCGTTGCCGCGCGAGCGGTCGGGGCGGGCTAGTTCATCGAGATGTGGACATGATTGGTGTGCCAGCCGCTGGCGTCGTCGCCGCCGAAGGGGTTGTCGTAGGCGTGCCAGCCCCGGCCGTTGGCAGTCCAGATCATGCGGAACCAGATGACGTACCGGATGCCGAGCGCGTCGGCGTTGGCGACCGCCCAGGCGGCCATCGCGTCGCCCATCGCCTTCTGGCTGCCGGTGGCTTGCTCGCCGGCGGTCACCATCCAGTCGCAGGCGCGGCCCTGCGGGTGTTCGCCGTGGTCATCGACGCGGAAGCAGCGGGGATCCGGGAACCCGGCGGCGGTGGCCTGGCGGACCAGGTGCAGCGTGCGCGGGGTCAGGCAGCCTGCGCCGGTGGTCGGATCCGGTCGGATGGCGCATCGTTCGTGCGGCCAGGAGCCGTCGGGGTTACGCGGGGCGGGGACGGCTGTCCCGTTCCCGGTGCAGACGATGTCGGTGCCGGTGATCGCGGCAACGACCTGGATGGCCTGCGGCTCCCATTTAGCGTAGGCGTCCGGGTAGGCGCTGATCTGCACCGTCTGCGCTGCCCGGGTCAGGGGCATCGTCTGCCAGCCGGCAACGGCCAGCAGTCTGGTGTAGAACAGGGTTGCCGCGTACTGCGGATCCTGCAGCTGGGCGGGTGTGCCCCAGCCTTGGCTCGGGCGCTGCTGGAACAGCCCGATCGAATCGCGGTCTCCGCCGGGCAGGTTGTTCAGCGAGGATTCCTGCATGGCGGTGGCCACCGCGATCACGCGACCACGCAGCGGGATCTGCATCCGCTGGCCGACCGCGACGATGACCGCCGCGTTCGTGATCTGCTCGGTGCTCCACGCTCCGATCGGTGTGGGCGACATACGTGTGCCGCCGCTGCCGGATGCGCTAGAACCGGTCGGTGATCCACCAGCGGGCGGGCAGTTCGCCGGCGCGCCACCGCCGAGCATGCCGGCCAGCAGGCCGGAGCAGCCCAGCAGCACGACGATGACCGTGACCACGATTCCCGCGATCGCCCGGGAGATCACCATCGGTCACCACTCCTGGCGGTTCCTTTGCCCGGCTGGGCGGCGGCAGGTCCACCCGTCGTGAGCGGCCCGCCTCGTGGCCGATCCGGGTGCGGGCCGACCACGAGGCGGCGGCTCATGACGCGAGTGGCACGGTGCGGACGATGCAGGCACCGATGGCACGCACGGTGACGGTGTCCTCGCCGGGGCCGAGCCGGTGGATCCGTGGGGCGTCCACGTCAACGGTCGCGGGTAGCGCGGCGACGGTGACCGGTCGCGGCGCCCGGACCTGCGTGCGAGCGCGCAGGTCAACGGCGGTGCGGGCGTATCCGGCGAGAGTGTCATGGGGCACGAGGTTCATGGCTGGTTCTCCTGTTGTCATGGGGTGGCGGTGGGCCGCCGGAACGGGGCGAACACCGTCGGGTGAGTTGTGGCGTCCACTGCGGTGGTGGGCTCAGGCGCCTCGATGAGCGAGGCGAGACCGCTCGGTCCACCGGGCACGGCGGCGCGCCCTCGCGCCGGATGCCGATCCGTCGGCGGCGGTACCGGGCCAGCCGGGATGCGGCGGGCCTCTTGGGCGGCGGCGTGTGCGGTGCGGGCGGGACCGCAGGGTGCCCGCTGGCCGGGGCATTGCAGATTCGTGCAGAGGCCGTCGGGTCCGGCCTGGTGGGCTGCGGCGACGGCTGTGGCGAGCGCCGACAGCCTGCGGTCGTGGATGTGGTCTGATCCCGGGCTGTGGAAGGGACGTGACGGGTCCGTGTGCGGGTGGTGGTGCGGTGATGCCATGGGCGGTGACCTCCGTCGGCAGGCGTCGGGCAGGGTGACGGCCACTGCCTGGTATCTGGCCGGCGAGACGTCTTTCCTGGCCAGGGCACCGAGCTGCGACCGCGATCTGATCGACGCTTGCCTGTGAATGAAGGTCAAGTCGGCGGCTTGCGGGGCGCGCCGGGCCGAGGGCTTCGCGTCCATGGATTCCGGAGGCGCGTCCCGGGCCGGTAGGCATGTGAGGTCAGGTGGGCCGGGCGTCGCGGCACCGGCGGTGACGCGGCATGGTGGGCGGGTCGGTGGCCGCCGACCGGTCGCAGACCCCGCCGCCGGCTTGTTTGGCCTGGTACATCGCGATGTCGGCACGGCGCAACAGGTCGCGTGGCGTAGCGCCGTCGGTGGCGTAGCCGACGCTGGCGGCGACCGGCCATGCGGTGCGGTCGTCAATGAGGATCGGGCGGCCGGTGATCGCCCGCCAAGCGGCGCGGGCGCAGGCGGCCGTCTGTTCGGCGTCGCCGTCGACGATCAGGGCGAACTCGTCGCCGGAGAGGTGGGCGGCGAGCTGGACGGGTGCGCGCAGGTCGGCCAGGCGCATGCCGACGGCGGCGAGCAGGTCGTTGCCGGTCTCGTGACTGAAAGTGTCGTTGACCGTTTTGAAGCCGTCGAGATCGATCATCACCACCCCGGCCGGTTCACCGGAGCGCAGTGCCTGCTGAAGGTGCTCGAGGAAGGCGAGCCGGTTGGGCAGGCCGGTGGTGGCGTCGCGGCGGGCCAGCCGTTCAGCCGTCGTGGCGCGATGCTCAGCGGCAGTGATCCGGTGCCGCGCGGTGTCGAGCTGGGCGAGGAACCGGTACAGCGTCGCGGCGGTGACGGCGAAGCCGGCCAGGACGCCGCCGAGGGCGGTGAGGATAAGAGTCCAGGTGGATGACAATGGCGTGGCTCCTTCACCAGTAAGGAGCACCGGAGCGGGCGGGTCCTGCACGACTGACGCCCGCTCCGGGCTGTCAGATGTATCCGGGTTCAGCCGTCGTCGGCGATCCGGAAGGTTGCGGCCTTGCGGTCGTCGATCCGCACGGCGGTGCCGGCGGCGGCGAGGTTGTCGAGGGCGTTGGCGACGGCGCCGTGACTGGCGGCCGGGTAGCCGGTGCCAGCGTCGGCGTGGTCGATCGCCTTCTTCAGTTGATCGACGGTGTACTCGCTGGCCGGGGCCGCCTGAAGGATGTCCAGCGCTCGCCTTTTCAGCGCCCCTTTTGGGCGCCTGATCTTGGCCGGTGCGCCAGCGGGGCTCCCGGCCGCGGGAGTGGGATGCCTGGTCGTCTCGTCCTTGCGGGATTCACCGGCCGTGTCGTGGGGGTCTGTTGTCGCCTGCGGTGAGGCGATCGTGCCGCTGTCGGCCGCGATGGCGTCGGGTGGTTGCGGCACCTCGCTGGCGTCGTTGCCGGCCGGTGCGGGTGCGGGCGGCGAGTCCGGGCCTGTTGCCGGTGTGTCGGCTGCGGGCCCGGTGTCGGCGGTGGCGGGCGTGGCCGCGGCGGTGGCCGGCTGGTCGGCGGTGAACTGGGAGGGGGTCGCGGTGCTGGCGCGGCCGGCGGCGGTCAGCCGCCACATGGTCTGCCCGTTGTGCCGGACCCGCTCGGCCAGTCCGGCGGCTTCCCAGGCGCGCAGTTTCGGGTTGACGGTGGAGTAGCCGATCCCGACGCGCTGAGCGATGGTGGCGGGGGTGGCCTGGCCGAGATCGGCGATCGCGGCCAGGACAGCGAGGTTGGTGTTCGCCGGAGGGTCGTCGGCGGGTACGCCGGCAGAGGAGTCGTCGGTCATCGGTGTTCCTTCCCTGGTGCGGCGGTGGTCGAGGGATGCACTGATCCACCCTTCGACCAGGCGATCGATCAAGTCGGATGCGGGGCCGGGGCTCGGGATTGGTGCCGCGGTCACCGGTTGTCCAGGCGGAACCAGGTCCAGAGGTGAGCGCCGAGGGCATACCGGCCGTCGGGGTCCGGGCCGATCACGTCGTAGCGGCGCGCGCTCGTGAGGCCGCCGCCGATCTGCTCGCCGTACACCTCGACGCGGTCACCGGCCCACCGCAGCAGGGCTTTGGTGCCGGGCTGGTAGCCGGCGGCGTGACGGACCTTGTCGAGGTCGGCGATCATCTGGGTGACGGTGGCGGTGTCGAAGCGGGCGAGCACACCGTGATGCCGGTTGTGGTAGCCGTCGGCGACCAGCGCCGGGTATCTGCCGCTGCCGGTGTGCGGTACGCACGCCACGGTCGTCTCGACCCAGGTCACGTCGTCGGGGTAGCGGCCGCCGTGCTGCTCGTGCAGATCGAGGCGGGCGAGGCTGATCACGCGGCTGCGGCCGGTGGTGTCGAGGCTGAGCCAGTGCTTGTCCCGCGATGCTGCGAGCAGCCCGTAGACGAGGACGGTGTCGCAGTCCGGGCCGAGCAGCGGAAGGTAGCCGCCCCGGCCGGAGTCGATGCCGCTGCCGGTGGCACGGGCCCGCCAGGTGTGGGCTCGGGCGACGTGCGGCTGACCGTTCTCGTTGTGCCAGCCGGGCACGCCGTTGGAGGTCAGCGTGTCGCCGCCGGGTCCCGATTGCCAGGTCAACGCCGGGGCGAGCGGAGCGAACGTGGTCAGCTGGGCCTCGGTGATCGCCAGCTGTGGTGTGCCGACGGCGTGCATCGCCAGCGGTACGACGTCGTCGAGGTGGAACCAAAGCCGCCTCTCAGCGTCGGCGGGCGGCTGCGGGCGGGGTGTGGTGGGCAGGGTCATGGCGTGGACTCCTTGCGGTGAGAAGGGAGTCCGGGCACGGCCGATCACGGCCGCGCCCGGAGACTGCGAAAGGGGGGACGCGCGGAACGCGTCGGGGCCGGGCGTCGGCCGCACAGGGGATCTAGGAGAGGTGCTGCGTCATACCGAACCCACGTCGCTGACGCGGGACGGTGGCACCCGCCGGCAGGCGCCCGGCGCACCGGTGTGACCAGTGGGGCTGGCGGCTCTGCCGGTGCGGCCGTTTAAGGCTGCTGGGCGGCATGGAAGGCGTCTTTCACCTGGCGGGGGATGTTGCCGTGCTCCTTGAATACCGGCAGGTCGTGGGATTGCTCGTTGGCGGCCCACCAGCCGCGGATGGTGCGGGCTATCGGGCTTCGAGCGGCGGGCGTGGCGGATCTGTTCTTCGGTAGCCGGCGTGCCGCCGCGAGGTAGGGGCGTAACGCGGCGACGAGGGTGTCGAAGTTGTGGTCGGCGAGGTCGATCTCGTAGTCGATGCCGTCGAGGGCGAGCCGGTGGGTGGCGACGTTGGTGGGGGTGCCGTCGAGGTCGTCGACCAGGACGTGACTGACGCGGGTGGCCATGTGTCTCTCCTTTTACGGGTTGATCGGACTGAAGCAGCCGTGGGGTGGCTGGTCTGGTCAGAACGGCTTCAGGTGGGACAGGACATCGTCGGCGCCGGTGACCAGCCGGTATTCGGGTCGGCGCAGCAACTGGTGGCAGCCGGCGGACAGGTGCGAGGTGACCGGCCCGGGAACGGCCATCGCGGGTCTGTGCAGCGACGCCGCGGTCGTGAGGGCGACTTTCACAGTGCTGCCGATGGCGGCTTCGACCAGGACGCTGCCGCAGGTCAGCGCACCCATGAGGCGGGTTCGGACGTGATGCCGTTCGGCGGTGGGGGTGCTGCCGGGCGGGTACGGGCTGACCAGCAGGCCCCGCTCGGTGATCCGGTCGAAGAGGGCGGTGTGCCCGGCGGGGTACGGCCGGTCCACGCCGCCGCCGAGAACCGCCACGGTGACACCGTCGCGGGCGAGGACGCCGCGGTGGGCGGCGGCGTCACAGCCGAAACTTCCCCCGGCCACGACGGTCCAGCCGACGCCGGCGCAGCCAGCGGCGATCTCGGTGGCCACGTGGACCCCGTAGCCGGTGGCGGCGTGGGCGCCGACGATCGTCACACTGCGCTGCAGGGCCGCGGCGAGGTCCGTGTCGCCGCGGGCCCACAGCGCCAGCGGCGGCTGCCAGTCCTCGTCGGTGGCCGGCGTGTCGAGGTGGGCCGGCCAGTCCGGGTCGGCGGGGATGACCAGGCGTGGCTGGCCTCGGCGAGCGGCGTGGAGGGCCCGGGCCAGCGGGAATTCGAGGTGGTCGAGGATCTCCCGTTTCGCGGTGATGAGGTGCCGGTACGCGTCGACGGGCCCGTGCCGGCGGATCAGGTCGCGTGTGGCGGGGTCACCGCAGGGGGTGAGGGCGGTGATCGCGGCGAGGGCGAGCCGGTCGTCGCCGTCGCGGATGGCGAACGGCCCGGGTGCGGAGCCGGAACGAGGTGCGGCCATGACGGAATCCTCTCGATGAGAGCGGGTGGAATCCGGGCACCGCCAGTCGGCCGTGCCCGGGGTGCGCGGGTCGCGCCAGGTGGCCGGGCAACGGCCGGTGTCTGCGAGGGTCAGGGGTCCACGGTGGTGCGGTCAGGTCGCCGGCTGGGCAGCGCTGTCGCGTCGGTGCCCCAGACCAGTACCCGCGGATACGGTCTCGCCCGGTAGGGCGGGATCGGTGCGGTCAGTGGCGATCAGCGGTCAGGTGGGCGGGACGCTCGGTGACGTCGATCCAGCGCCCGGCGTCTGTGGCGGTGTCCCAGAGTTGCCACCACGCGAGTTCGTGCGGGGCGAGTTGCGGATCGCCGAGCAGGTGGGCGCGTAGCCGGTCCCGGTCGGCGGCCCACGCGGGTGTGACCTCGGTGGTGGCGGCTTCGGTAGCCCAGCCCATCGGTCCGCCCAGGTCGTGGTCCTCCAGCAGGCGCAGCAGGGTGTGGCCGCGCTTGGCGGCCCGGGCGATGTCACGGCCGGTCTGGTACTCGGTGACGAGGTCGCCGAGCAGCCATTCCAGGTCGGGTGTGATGCCGTGTGCGATGGTGCAGCGGGCGGCGAACGCCTGGAGGGCGGGTACCTGGGTGTGGTGCCCGTCTGCCCTGTTGGGGTGGAAGGTGTCGGGGCCGCCTCTGCCGTCGTTCTCGATGGTGCCGATGGTCGTGCGGTTCAGGCGCAGCGTGGCGGTGAAGGCGACACCGTCGTGGGTGCGGCGCTGCTGGTAGGAGGTCACCGTGTATCCGGCGTGGGGGACGGTGAGGCCGCTGTGCGGCAGGTGAAGCGGTGCAGGCTGCATGACGGGTCTCTCCTTCATCGGATGAGGCGGGCGGCGTTCGTCGCCGTGGGGTCGGTGGCGTGCCGCCACGGCCACTCGTAGGCGCCAAGCGGGTAGCGGCCGTCGCGGTCGGGGGTGAGGTGGTCGGTGGTGCGGCGCGGCTGCACGTGGCCGGGGTCGAGCCGGTACACGATCAGCAGGTCGCCGTCCCAGCCCAGCCCCACGTGGGCGCGACCGGCCGCCGATGCCTCGGCCGAGGCCCGGCGGCCGGGCCGGGTGTGCAGGTCGTCGGTGATCTTCTCGACGGTGTCGGGGGTGAAACGAACCAGCAGGCTGCCGTCGTCGCTGGTGTAGCCGTCGGCGATCCAGCCCCCGTAGGCGCGGCCGCCGACCTGCGGGCAGGTGACCTGGCCGGGATACCAGCCGGCGTCGGCAGGGACGAGTTCGTCGCGATTCGACACCAGGTGCACCCGGGAGGCGTCGATCAGATGCCGGTCGGCGGGGTCGATGTCCACGGTGAGCCAGCCTTTGCCGCGGCCCTGCCCGGAGCGCAGCAGGTCGATGATCGGGCCGGTGTTGCCGCCGCCGTCGGTCAGTGGAAGGTAGGCGGTGGTGTAGCCGTCGCGGCCTGCGGTGTGGTAGCCGCCGTGCGGGTCGCGCCATCCTCGGGCGATGGCGGCCAGGGGGGTGCCGTTGCTGGCGTACCAGGCCGGCAGGCCGGTGGAGGTGAGCAGGTCGAGCGAGGCGGTGCTGGTCCAGATCAGCGCGGGCCCGGCGAGGCCGGCGCCGACGACGGGGATGCCAGTGGCGGGTTCATGGTCGGCGCAGTGCAGGGCGTGTTCGGCCAGGGGCACCACGTCGTGGGACCGGAACCACAGTCGATGCGGCATAAGGATCGAGTCCTCCAGTGCTGGTAGCGGGATGAGGTGAGCGAGGGCGGGACCGGGTTCGCCCCGGGGAGGGCCTGAACCCGCGTTACGGGGCGGGTCATGTCGGCCGGTGGGACGGGGTGAACGCGAGCCCGCCGTCCGGCAGGCGGCAGGCCACCAGGACACCGGCGTGGAGGGCGTCGATGAGGGCGAGGTCGAAGGGCAGGCCGCCGGCGTCACTGCCGGGATGACGGCCGGTGGCGACTATCGCGATCGCCTCGTCGGCGGTGAGCAGCTGCGCGCCGGGCGGCAGCGGTGGCAGATCGGCGGCCGGTGGTTCGGTGACACCGTCGCGCGGTGCTGCATCGTCGGCGGTCTGCTCGGCCTGCTCGGGCGAAGGCGGGGATGCGGTCACGGATTTCTTCTTTCTCGTTGTGCGCTGGCTGGCGCCCGCGCGTCGGCGTAGCGCCGGGTTCTCGGGCCGGTGATGGGGGCGGCTGCCGGGAGACGGCCGTCCGGCTTCGGGGACGATCCGGTCGGGTGATCACTGATCCAGCGGCGGCAGCGTCGCGGCGAGAGCGGCGGTCTTGGCGCCGAGCCGGAACATCGCCACCGCGTTGCCGGGCTGATCGGCGATCCCCATGGCCCGCTCCTGGGTGGTGAACGGCAGTTGGCCGTGCGGGCCGATCCGGAAGACCGGCAGGTCGCGGTACTTGCGGGCGACAGGGCCGGCACCGGCGACCGTGTACAGGTCGCAGCCGTCGGGGCCGCCCAGGCCCTGGATGAACGGTTCCTTGGCGCCGGTGCAGAGCACGGCCAGGTCGTAGCCGATGCCGTCGATGAGGGCTCTGCCGGGAAGGTTGACGACGCTGGCGCGGCGCGGCACCACGCTCAGCCGGCGGGTGCCGTAGCGGTCGGAACGCAGGTGCGGGCCGATCGCCTGGTATCGGCCGCGGATGTCCTGCTGCCACTGCGGGCAGCTGGTCGGCAGGTCTTCGGCGTACCAGTCGATGCGCTGGACCCAGTCGAGGGCGGCGGCGGCCATGAACGGTTGCGGGGCGATGCCCAGCAGGGATTCGACGGCGCATTTGCCGGAGTCGCCGCCGCCGACGACGGCAACGCGGCGTAGTCCTCGCAGAGGCCAGGGTCCGGCCATGCGCTGCAGAAACTGGCCGAAGTGGAGGATGGTGGTGCCGTTGGTGAGGGGGCCGTCGGCCGGGTCGCCGAGGCCGCGGGCGTCCAGGACGCGGGTGGCCTGCACGGTGGGACGTCCGTCGAGGTCGAGTTGCAGGCGGGCGCCGTAGTCGTCGGTGACGGCGGTGACGGCGGCGTTCGGTACGACGTCGGCGAACTGGGCCAGGGCCAGCCGGATGACGAAGGCCATGTCGGTGTTCGTCTGGTACTCGGTGGCGGACACGTTCGCTGCCTGGATCGGCGCGCCCGGCAGGTGGTTGGGGCTGGCGGTCTGATCGCCGGCCAGTCCGGGGCCGCCGGGGCGGTTGCGGGAGTTGAGCCAGAACACCGGCCGGTGGGTCATCGCGAAGGTGCCGCCGACGCGCGGGCCGCGTTCGAGGACCAGCGGTCGCGGGTGGCCAGCGAGCACGCGGGTGGCGGCATAGACGGCGGCGTGGTATCCGCTACCGATGATCACCTCGCGCGCTTCGGTGGCGTCGAGGGTGTCGCGCTGGCGGGGTTCGCTGGCCCAGTAGGTGTCCAGGAACCGGTCGGCGATCTCGCGGCTGGCCGGGTCGAGGGCGATCCCGGTCAGCTGGGCGGCGGTCGGGTGCGGGAAGTCGGCGGCGCGGTCGTTGATCAGGCGCGGACCGTCGGCGGGGGTGGACGCGACGGCGGCCAGCAGGTCCGCGATCGGCGTGGAGGGCTGGAACATGGTGTGGGTTCCTTTCTGGTTTGCCCGGTGGTTCCGGCCTGCTCGTGGCGTCTGCCGGAGGACGGGAACCGGGCAGACGGTGGCTTGAGAGGCCCGGCTTTCCGGGGGAGGTGGCGGCGGGTCGCCGCAGCACGGGGCCGGCTGGCGCCCGTGGGAGGTGATGGGTGGGGGGAAGAGGGATAGGCGGCTGTGTCGCCGGCCGCGGCTGGAGGAAGCGCCCCGGCCCGGGCCACTGGCCTGCTGTTCACGAGCCGGGACGGTGGCAGGGCAGTGGGCTGGTGTTCGCCGCTACCGGCCGGCGCGGGGTCGTCTGCCCATCGCCAAGGTGCCGCTGTGTGGGCGCCGGGGTTGGCGGCCGGTGAACGGCGGCGCGGGCGTTCGGTCAGGTGGTCACCGGCTGGCCGGATTCCGCGTCAGGTGGCGGAGCGAGCGCCGGTTCGAGGTGGAGCCGGTCCGGGCTGCCGTGTCCCTGGGGTGCGGGGGTGTGAGGGCAGCTACCGGACCGGTCCGCGGGGTGTTTCAGAGGGTGACCGCGACGAGCCGCTGGCCGGTGTTGTCGATGCCGGCCAGGTATCGGACGGCTTGCTCGAGGTAGGTCATCCGGTCGGCGAAGGTGTCGCTGGCGGGTGCCAGGTGGGCGCCCTCGGCGGTGAGCAGCGCGTCGCCGCAGATCGCGGTCATGGCGCTGTAGTGCTGGTAGGCCGCGGGTCCGGCTTGCAGCATCTCCAGTTCGTCGATCGCCAGTGGCGTGCCGACGGTGGCCGCGTTGTGCGCGCGCATCGCGCTGATGCGGGCCTGCTGCCAGAAGTCGGCGGCGGCCTGCTCGTAGCTGTACTTGCCCGGCTCGCTCAGGTGCCGGGTGTGGAAGGTGACCCACGGCTGTGCGGGGCGGGTGCCCTGTACGGCCTGCTGCCACAGCTGGTGGCGGATGCCCGCACCGACGCCGGCGGCGTGCCGCAGGCCGGTGAGATCGAGCAGCCGAGCCGGTCCGCCCGCGCACCAGAGGGGCTGGTTCCTGACGGCCTTGGCGCGGCCGATCAGGTGGCGCAGCTGCCACAGGTGCAGGTGGGGGTTGGCCCAGTACCGCGGCCGCAGGGTGCCGGAGACACCGAAGTGCCGGTCGAGGTGGTGAGCCGTCAGCGGCTCTCGGGACAGCTCGTCGGGCAGGGACACGATCATCGTGGTGATGGTCGCGGCCGGCCGGACCGACGGTTGTTCGTTGGCGGCAGCCGGTGCCGGCGGGTTGGGCACGCGCCGGCCGTTGCGGGCCGCGGTGTTAGTGCGCATGGGTTCCTCCCGGGGTGTGGCGTGCTGCGGGCACGCGGAAGTGACCGGCCCACCGGGTGCGTGGGTCGGTTCACAGGGGGTTGAGGGATTCGGTGCTGCTGGTGCTGTGGTGCGGTGCGACCTGCGGGTCGCCGCGCGGCGCGGGCGCCGACCGGCCTCGCAGGGGAGGGCGGTGGGTGCGGGCACCGGTGTGGATGCGGCGGTGGTTCCCCAGGGCGGGACCGGACCGGGTGGAGCGATATGTGAGGTGAGGTGTTGCCGGAAACGGTAGCGGCCGTCTCTGTCAGGACCGGCCGCGCCCATGATCGCCGGAATGTGCTCTGACCTGTGCTGTCGGACTGCGGTGGTGCGGGTGGCAGGCCGGTGTGCGGGTTCTGTCAGACATCGCGGGCCCGCCCGGGGTCGCCCGGAGGGCTTGCGCCGCGGGACCGGGCCCTGGCGGCTACAGCGGGGTGGCGCCGGTGTAGCGGTGCGGGTTCGTGGCCGGGCTGTCGGGGCCGTGGTCGGACGGCAGTTCGTGCAGCCACCGGCGCGCCGTGGGCTCGTGGGTCAGCGTCCAGGCGGGCCCGGCGGGGTGTTCGGCGTGGATCCCGGTGGCGACCGGCATCGCCAGGCGCACTCCGGCCAGCACGTCGAGCAGGTGTTGTTCGCGGCGGCGGCCGGGGACGCGCAGCAGTACCGGGTACCGCGGGCCGTAGGCGGCGAGTTGCTCGTAGGCGCGCAGCTTGCGCAGCACGGTGCCGATGGTCTCGGTGCCGTTGTCGTGTTCGAGGAAGAACCCGACCTGCCGGCCGCCGCTGTCCCAGACGCCGTGGCCGTCGGGGCGGATCCCGGCGCGGACGTACACGTTGGTGGCGTGCTGTTCCGACCACCACCGCCGCAGCTGGGCGTGCGGGTCGGTGCGGGTGTAGGAGTGTAGGTCGATGAACAGCTGGTTGGTGCCGAGCAGATGGGGCAGGCGGCGGCTGCCGATGATGCGTTCGGTGCGTTCGACGGCGGACCGTGGTTCCCGGCCGTCGGCACGCAGCGGATCGTTGTACTGGGTCGGGTAGACCACCGTGCCGAGCGGGCCGAGGGTGTAGAGGTACTGACGGTCGCCGGTGGTGACGTCGACGAATCGGGTCACCGCCTGCAGGGTGTGCAGCACCGCCAGCCGCAGCCGCGCCGCGCGCGGGGACGGGAACAGCGCGGCCGTGATCTGGGCGGTGCTGAGCACGTAGTGCTCGGCGAGCCAGGCCAGCAGGAGATGGTCGCGGCCGGTCAGGCGGCGCAGCCGGTCCAGGCGCTCCAGCCGCGCCGAGGCCCGCACGGGACGGACGGAGGCGGGCAGGCGCGACGCGGCAGACGACGCCGGAGGGGAGACGTTGGAAGCGGACACGAGGGTGCTCCTTCAGGCGGAAAGGGTTGTCCCTCCGGTGGAGGGGTGTCGGAGTTCGCGCGGCGACGCCGGGCGGCGGGCTCGGCGGCGGGTGCTGGGCGAACACGGCGCGAGCCGCCGGTTCTGTCGGCGGCATCGGCGACCGGTGGTGAAGGGCGGGTGAAGCCACGACGGAAACCCGGCCGGTGATCGATAGGCCCCGATGGGGACTGCCCAGCCGGTGTTGACAGACCGGGGCCGCTGGGCAGGGCGGGGTGTGGCCGCTGACGGTTCGCCCGGGGTCAGGTTCGCGGGTTCTCGCTGTTGGCTCCGCGCCGGCGGCGGCCGTCGTCGGACGGGGCCGAATACTTCTCCACGAGTTCGTCGATGGCGCTGGTGTCCTGTGCCGACACGCGTGCGGCGGCGGCCTGCCGGATCGCGGTCGCCTCTCCGACGACCGGTTTCGGTGGGCGGGTCTTGAAGGTGAAGGCTGGGGTCTGCCGGCCGTCGACGATGAGCCGGGCGGCGGCGGTGTAGGCGTCCAGGTGCGCCAGATCGTGCTCGTCGAGTTCGGGCATCGTGTGCCGGGCCAGGACGCGGGCGTCTTCGGGCGCCACCGAGAAGAAGATCTTGTTGCGGGCGTTGGCGGAAGCCGCCGCGAGGAGGTCTTTCGGGAACTGGGCCAGGTCCTGGTGCGCGAGGACCATGGCGAGCCGGTACTTGCGGGCTTCGGCGAGCATCGTGTCCAGCGACGAGGCGAGGGTGAGGAAGTTCTGCGCCTCGTCGATGATCAGCGTGGCGTCGCGGCGCCGTTGTGGCGCGACGCTGGCGCGGGCGGTAGCGGCCTGCCACACCTGGGCCAGGATCAGGCTGCCGAGCAGTTTGCTGGTGTCCTCCCCCAGCTGGCCTTTCGGGATCCGCACCAGCAGCGCGCCGCCGTCGAGGATCTTGCCCATGTCGAAGCTGCTGCGCGGGTACCGCATGGTGCGTTTGACGAAGTCGCGCAGCAGGAACGACCGCAGCCGGGCCAGCACGGGCCCGATCACCTGGGAGCGCAGCGCCGGGTTCAGCGAGTCGTACCACTGCCAGAATCCGGACAGCCCGGCCGGGTCGTCGAGTCCGACGGTCATCGCCGACCGGAACTGGGCGCTGTTGAGCAGCGGCGGGATGTGCTGCAGGGTGACGTTGGCATGCCGCAGCAGGGTCAGGCAGGCGACGCGCATGACGTCGTCCATCCGCGGCCCCCACGCCTTGGCGAAGATGTTGCCGAAGATGCTCACGATGTTGTCGACCACCAGATCCGGGTCGTCGCCTTCGAGCGGGTTGATGGTGGGCGGGTTGGGCTGGTCGGGGTCGAACAGCACCACCCGATCCGCGACGCTCGCCGGGAGCCGGTCGAGGATGTCCAGGACGAGGTCGCCGTGCGGGTCGATCACCACGGTGCCGCGGCCGGCCTTGATGTCGTCGACGGCCATGTTCACCAGCAGCGTCGTCTTGCCGGAGCCGGTCGAGCCAACCACATGCAGCTGGTAGCGGGCGTCCGCCACCGCGAGGGCGACCGGGTGGGCGCCGATCTCGGCGTCGCCGATCACCTTCGCCGCGCGGCCGCCGGTAGGAACCGCCACCGGCGCGGGCATCGACTTGGCGCGGGCCCGGTCCAGGCCGGGCACGGCCAGGTCCCGCGGGAGCGCGGCCAGCACCGCCAGTTCGGGGGTGGAGGCGAGGAACCCGGCGCCGAGGCGCCGGGCGGCGGCCACGGCCACCGGCCGGCTCATGCGGGTGCGATGCGCCAGCCGGTTACGGCCGGCGTAGACCGCGTACGCGGAGGCGATCGTGTCGGCGATGCCCCGCAACCGGTCGCGGGCGTGGGTGCCGCCGCGTTCGTTGTCCTTGGCCACGACGTAGCGGATGCCGACTGTCCACAGGCTGTGGACGGTCTTGTCCAGGACCGCGCGCACGTCGCGTTCCACGCCCGGATCCCGGCGAACCGCCGGGGCACTGCTGCGAGCTGGTGTGCCGCGGCCGGGCAGGAAGATCTCCAACAACCACAGCAGCGGCGCCGCCGGGTTGATCGCCGGGATCGCGGACGTGCCGTCGCGCAGCCGGCCGGCGGCCCGCCGCGCCCGGGCCGCCCGCCGGGGCGGGGCCGGGCGAGCAAGGACCTGCACGCAGGCATACTCGTCGTTCTTCAGTTGGGAGCCGGCCGACATCAACGGCCGCAGCGGGTCGTTGTCGTGGTCGGTGTTCCACGGCAGCCACTCCGCGGCCTGCGGCAGCAGGTGCCCGCCGGTGGCCTGCGGCACGCCGAGCGGAATCGGCGGCGCGCTCTGGCCGGTGGTGCAGGCCGCGCCGGGCCAGGCGGCGCGGATCGCGGCCTCGACCGCGCCGTGCGGCACGGTGCCGGGCACCCACACGCTGATGAGCAGCTGCCGGCCGGTCCAGCGGTATTGCCAGACCACGTGCGGGCTGCCGTAGCACCATCGCCGGCGGGTGGAGGGGGTCAGGGTGCCGTGCAGGTTCGCCCACAGCGCCGCGGCGCTGGACGCATCGACCTGCGGTGGCGGCGCGATCGTGACCAGGCGGGCGCCGCCGGCATGGTGGCGGTGCCGCCACCCGGCGAGGAGGTTCCGGCCCGCCGCAGAGGTCACGAGCAGGCCGGCGGCGATGCCGAGCAGCCAGGGCCGCTGGATGGTCCAGGAGGCGGCGTCGAGAATCCACTGCGTGGACACGCTCGGCGGCGCGATACCGGGCGCGGCCGGTGTTACCGACAGCGGGTTCACAGGCCGGTCTCCTCGTCGTCGAGGCCTGCCAGGTCGGAGGGCTTCGTCGTGGCCAGCGCGTGTTCGGCCCGCGACGCGATCGCCTCGAACGCGGTCCGCTGCGGCCCGGAGATCAACAGTCCGTGGCCGATCCGGGCGGACAGCAGCATGCGCCGCTCGCCGGCGGTGAGCCCGAACGCCTCGGCCACCGCGTCGATGGCCTGCGGCGCCTGCTTGAGCAGCACCTGCGTGGCGGCGTTGCTCACCACGGCCTGGCCCAGGCCGGTGCCCAGCACGTCGGCGGCGTCCTGGGTGACCACGGACAGGCCGGCGTTGCGTTTGCGGGCCGCCTTGCTCATCTTGAACAGGAACTTGGCGCCCTCGCCGTCGCGCATCAGCAGCCACGCCTCCTCCACGACGACCAGGCGCCGCACGCCGAGACCGGCCGGGCCGGGGGCGTCGACGCCGCGCCAGATCGCGTCGAGTGCCAGCAGCGTGCCGACGGTGCGCAGTTCGTCGGGCAGCTGCCGCAACGACCACACCACCAGGTGCCCGTCCGGGCGGGTGGTGGTCGCGCCGTTGAACAGCTGCGAGAAGCTGCCGTGCACCCACGGAGCGAGCCGGGCGGCGAGCTGGGCGGCGGCCGGATCGGGATCGGCGGCCAGGACCGCGGCGAGATCGGCCAGCAGCGGCGCCGAGCGGTGGTGGGTGGCCGGGTCCGCGGTGATCCCGGCCTGCCGGTACACCGCGAGGATGGCCCGGTCCAGGGCGGCCCGTTCGGCCGGCGGCGGCACCTCGGCCAGCAGCACCGCGATCAGGGTGTGCAGGAACAGGCCGCGGCGGGTGAGGACATCGGGCCGGCTGTCCCGGACCGGCAGATCAAGAGGATTGATCTTCACGCCGGGGGCGCCGAGCCGCACGACGGCGCCGCCGACGGCGTCGGCCAGGCGCAGGTACTCGTCCTCGGGGTCGACGACGGCGACCCGTACCCGCTGGTAGAGCTGGCGCAGCACGTCCAGCTTGGCCAGGTACGACTTCCCGGCGCCGGAGCGTGCCAGCACGATGCTGTTGTAGTTCTCCTGGCTCCACCGATCCCACCAGACGATGCCCTGGGAGTCCGGGTTGACGCCGTAGAGCACCCCGCCGTCGGTCGCGGGGTCGCCGGGCAGCGGCGCCGGCAGGTCCGCCGACGCCAGCGGGAACGCGGCAGCGAGGGCCTGGGTGTCCATGGTGCGGCGCATCTGCAGACTGTCGGTGGCCAGCGGCAGGGTCGTGGTCCAGCCGGGCAGCTGCCGCCAGGTCGCCGGCTGCACTTCGATCAGCGTGGACGCGGCGGCGGCTTTCACCTGGTCGCACGCCTGCAGCAGTGCGGTCTCGGTGCGGGCGTGCACGGTCAGGTACAGGCCGACACGGAACAGCTTCGACACCCCGCGGGCCAGGCGTTCGGCGAGGTCGGCGGCGTCGTCGGCGGCGGCCTCGACGTACGGGTCGGTCAGCTTGCCCGTGGCCGCGTCGGCGCGCCGGGACGACTCGAACCGGGCCCGCTGGGTCCGCAGCCGCGCCGCGGCGGTGGGGGCGGGGATCGGGTCGATGTACAGGGCCAGGTCCAGCCGGCCCGGCCAGGACAGCAAAGGTTCGAGCCAGGCCGGGCCGACCTCGGCCGGGTAGCCGGTGACCACCAGAGTCGCGACGTACCCGTCCCCGACGCGCAGGCAGCGGGGGGTCACCTCGACGGCGGCGGGGGCGGCAGTGGCCGCCAGCGACGAGATCCCGCCGCCGGGCGGCGGCGTGTGTCCTCGGCGGATGAATGTCTTCACGATCGTCTCCTCGATGGGGCCGGTGTGGGGCCGGTGATGACGGCGTCGGGCGCGGCCAGCCCGCCGGGCCGCGGCGGCCGGTAGGGGTCGGCCGCCGCGGCCAGGGCGGCGGTGGCGGCGGATCCGTCCAGGGCGCGGGTGGTGACACCCAGCCCGGACAGCGCCCGCACGGTGCCGTCGGCGCGGCGACGGGCGGCGTGCTCCCCGCGTTCGCCGGTGCCGGCGCGGGTGACGATCAGGACCTGCCGCCGCAACGGGTCACGGCGTTCGGCGAGATCGTGCAGGAACCGGGCGTGGTCGGCCGCCGCGGCGGCCAGCGCCGGATGGGGCATCGTGTCGGCGGCCGCGGCGAGGGTGCGGGCGTGGGTGGGCAGGTCGACCGGCTGCGCCGACACCACGATCTGCGTGGCCGTGGACAGGCTGTTGAGCCACCGGCCGAACACCCCGACCAGGGCGGCCTGCTCGTCGCCGGTGCGCAGCGCGAGGTTCACGCTGGTGACGGCGACCATCGCCGCCCGGCTGCCGCCGAGGACGATCTCGCCGTCGCCGGTGATCGCGTCGGCGGGCAGCCGCAACGGCGCCGGCAACAGGACCTTCCCCGCCGGCGGCTGGACCCAGTCGGGAACCTTCGCGGTGGTGTCGGTGGTCGACAGCGCCCGCGGCGCCCGGCTGTACCGGATCGCCGCGAGCAGCCACCCGTCCAGGGGCAGGCCGTCCCGGCGGCCGACGGCGAGCCCAAACGCCAGCGCGGCGACCACGACGCCGCCGGCGAGCAGCACCGGCACCGCGACGAGATCCCGCAACAGCCCCCAGGCGCCGTAGCCGCAGACCGCGGCGACGGCCAGGATCGCCAGCTGACGGAAGGTCAGCCCGTAGGCGACCTTGTCGGGAGCATCCACGTCGGCCGGCATCCGGGCCCGCACCACGTCAGGATCACGAGGCTCGCTCATCGGCGCCTCCGGATGATCGGCAGGGCCCGGGTCAGCTGCTGCACGACCACGACCCGCACCACCGCGCCGAGGAACCCGTTGGCGCGGCCACCGTCGGCGGCGTACCGGCCGACCAGGCCCGGCACCCGCACGCAGAGCCACAGCAGGACCATGACGATGAACAGGTTCAGCACGCTGCCGGGCTCGACCGGCAGGCCCAGCTGGGGCAGCAGAGCCGCCGGGTCCAGCAGCATCCACTGGGCGGCGAACAGCACGAATCCCTGCAGCAGCGGGACGGCCAGAACCCCGGCGAACGAGCGCCACCACAGCCGGGCGATCGGGTCGGTCTGCGGTAGCGCGTGGCAGGCCAGGGCGATCGGCGCGGCAGCGGTCAGCACCAACGCGACCGTGATCCGCACGATCGCCGAGCAGAACGTCGCGGCCGTCAGAAACAGGATGATCGCCAGGCAGATCAGCATCAGCAGGCCGCCGCTCTCGCCCGCGGTGGTGATGTGCCGGCGCATCGCCTGGAACGCGCCGTCCCGGTCGAGGTCCCGGTCGGTCAACGCGGCGGTGACCGCATTGACCAGATCGATCATCCGGCCGGCGATGAGCTGCGAGAAGTGGGCGGTGATGAACGCAACGACACAGCGCGGCACCAGTTCCTTGACCGTGTAGCGGGACCTCTCGTCCCCTTGATCGGTCATGGTCAGCACACCGGCGGCCAGGAACACCAGCACGAACGTCGTGTCGACGATCCAGAGGGAACGTCCGGTCAGCGCCTGCACCTGCGGCAGGCCGGTGACGTTCGGGGTAACCAGCAGGAAGTCCGTGATCAGCCCGATCATCGTGGTGAGGCTGTCCAGCAGCAGCCTGGCGAAACCGTCCAGGATGCCGTCGAGCCAGCCCATCGGGTCGAGCCAGCCCATCGGTCAGCCCCCGACGATGCCGCGGACGACCTGCAGCAGGACCGGGGCCAGCACCGCCAGGCCGTAGCCGACCAGCGCGTTCTTCAACGCGTTCTTGGATTTGTCGACCTGGGCCGGATCGCCGCCGGCAGTGGCCCAGTACACCCCCGCCAGGATCAGAAACAGCGTGGCGACACCGGCGAGAATGCCCATGATCCACATCTGCAGGTTCGTCACGACCTGCGGCAGGCTGTACGCGGCCACCGTCACCGTGCCGGGATCGGCAGAGGCGGCAACCGGAGCAAGAAGGATCAACGCGGCCACCACGGCGGGCGCGGCGATACCGGCGACTCGACGGGCCAGGGTCAGGACAGGGATGATCAGGGCACGCCGGCGTGCCCGCGGTGTGCGGTACATGAGTGGGTCACCTCCCGCCGCGGCCCGTCCTACAGGAGAGGGCCGCGGCGTTGCTCGAACGGCGAGAAGACCGCCGCCCGGGCCCCGAGACGAGGCAGCGGTCGCGACGTGAGCCGGTATCTCGGGAGGAGCTCGTCCTCCCTTGTCGGGTTCGCGATGATGAGTGTCAGCGCATCACAGACGCGGCACCCGAGATCGTCACCGGCTCACACCGACCGCACCCGACAGGTTCCGGGACCAGGCGGCGGGCGTCTCCCTCACCGGCGCCATGAGTCGGTGCCGCGACGGATCCGCACCCTCAAACCGGGGCTTGTCGGCTCCCGCGAACACTCGCCCACCTGACACGGATCTGACCCAATCCTGACAAGCCTGTCAGTGCGGCCCGGAATCCGCTCCGGGACCGCGCAGGGTGACTTCGCAGGGTCAGATCATCGGCGTGAGCGTGGGACGCGCTGAAGGGCGGGTGACGTCAAGCGACAAGGAGGAATGCACCCGATCGAGTTGGCCCCCGAAGCCAGCAACAGACCCCGGTCAGACCGCCACTGAGCTATGCATGATCGAAGGTGCGGCGGAGCGTGAAAGGCGGCGCGGTGTCATCCATCGGCTCCACGCTGCCGCCGGGCTCTGCCGCATAGGCATGACCGTCCTGCACGTAGAAGTTCAGCCAGGGGTGCAGCGACAGCTCCTCCCGCGCCTGACCGATCCACCCCTGCGTCAGCGACCACCGCGCCAGCCAGGCCGGCACCACCGACATCAGCTCATACATAACATCGTCGAGAACGAACGTCCGCACGAACAGCCCCCACGAGCCGGGCCGGTTCACATACGGCTGCTGAGCAATCAACGATCGCACGCTGCCGCCGGGCAGAGCATCGTCCGGCTCCGTGAACAGGCAAGGCCGGTCGATCTCCAGCTCAGCCTCTTCAGGCAGCTGCTCAGCCAGACCGAGGTGGAAACGGAGCTCCTCCAGCAATGATGCGGGCACGTCCGGGCGCAGACGCAGCGAGAGTGTCCACTCGTAATGCAAGCTCACCGGCTTCCACCCGTTCACCGCTCGGCCTGGTCCACTGGCAGGTATCGGCAATGTAGCGCCCAGGGACAGACGGGTCCTTCACAGGCGGAAGCCCCGGAGTCATCGGCGAGCCCGAGCGCGCCGGCTCACCCACTTGGGCCACGGCCGACGCGGCCCCGGTCAGGAGCCCGATTCGTCAGCCTCCGGTAGCCGGCTCTTCCGTGAGACGCGCGTTCCGCCGCCCGGTGATCGCCGCCGGCGCAGGGACCCGGCGGCGGTCATCGGTCAGCCCACCAGGTCGCGGTAGGTGGCCGTCAGCCGTGACGGGTCCAGACCGGCGCCCTTCAGTGTCACGTTGAGGGGGCCGTCCACCAGCTCTCGCTCCGTGCTGTTGCACAGCGTCACGTACAGGTCCGCGGCTTTCTGCCGGCCGCCGACCTTCTCGGCGGCCAGGAAGTAGGCGGCGCCCAGCTCATAGTTGAAGTTCGTCCGCTCGTTGCCGCCGGTGTGGAAACCGGCGTTGGTAGGAAAGAGTGTGGCCGGCCGGAACCTCGTCATGTTGCGGCGCACATAGGCGGCACCGGCCTGCGCCGAGCCCGGCTCGGCCAGGTGCTCGACCCAGCGGGCGAAACCCTCGATCACCCAGCTCGCCTGATCGTTGCCCGGAACTTTGGGGTCGCTGGTGAGCTGCAGGTTGTAGAGCAGATGGGGGCCGAGCGCGTGGGCCATCTCGTGCGCTGCGACCTTCTCGATCTCTCGCGCCCCGATCTTCGTCATGTCCAGCGTGATCCTGGCCCCGGCGGTGAGCTCCAGGTGGCGCGGCTTCGCCGGGTCGTCGAGGGACCGGCCCCGGTCGCGTACGGCCCGGCGATGCTCCCCGTTTTCGTCGGCCAGTCCGGGGAACGTGGCCACTCCGATGGCGTGCTCGACACTGTTGACACCGAACCAGCGCCGGAACTGCCGCTCGTCGCCGAGGAAGAGGGTGAAGTCCGTGGCGCCCTTGCGGTTGCCCCACACCGAGACGACCAGTTGCCGGGCCCGGGTCACCGCCGCCAGGTAGGCGCCCGGATCCCAGAGGCTGTCCTGCGCGGCCACCACGGTCACACCGTTGCCCCGCGCTACCCGCAGCGGCACATCGTCCCAGGGGGTGTTGAACGTCCGGTCCTGCTGGTCGCCCATCACGTGCCCCGCAGACGCGGTGATCATCGGCCGGTCCCCGCGGATGTCGATCTTCCACTGGTGGTAGCTGCCCGAGTTCGCCACATCCGACGGCAGGCGCACAGCTTGCCTGACGAGGTAGGTGGAGGTGTCGCTCGGGACGGTCGTGGGGACGAAGACGAGCCGGAAGTGAGCGGGGTTCAGCAATCGGAGGTTGCGAAACCGCATCCGCTCGAACTCCACGGCCGCGGTCGCGGTGGGATCGATGTCGGCCAGCCAGCCCGCCTCGTCGCCGGCCATCATCGCAGCACTGCGCCGGGCGGCGATCTCCACGCCCGCCTTGATCTTGCGCTCGTTGGCCTGCTCCCACGACAGGGACATCTCGGTGGAACTCGCAGGTCCGGGCTTCGGCTGATCTTTCCTGCTGGTCACCACGATGGCGGCGCCTACTACCAGTAGGACGGAGAGACCAACAGCCAGGAGCACCCACAGGCGGTTCGAGAACACCGGCTCCTCGGGCCCGACCGCACCCGATGCGGCTACGGTGCTCCGCGCCTGGCTATCCGCGCCGTCATCCATCCGCATCCCCCGATCGATTGAAGCTGGCCGATCATATCGGCCAGCGTCGAGGCTGCTGTCGCTCGTTGACCCCTCATGCCGCAGCCCGGTGTCGGCGTACGGATTCCAGTGGAGAGATTTGCGACGCGAAGCGCTGCAGGGCCAGAAGTTTGGCACCCCCACCACCGCTCACAAGGAGCAATCGACGGGTGTCAGCCGACGCCCGGATCGCGGCAGAAGAGGTTATTCGATCTTGAGCAACCGCCGCAGCATGCCCTGTGACACGAACTCCCCCAACCTACCGTCATCGCGAACGCCCCCTGCCGCAACCACGCGATATGCGGCATGACAGTGCGTTGCGGGACGGAGGGGATTTGGACCCCCGGTGAGGCATGGCATGCCAGTGGCCCCACGCGTCTTCACGAGCAACCAGACGGTGCTCTTTAGAACTTCAACGGCGAGGGTTTGGCGTGGAACATAATCCAGTCATGACCGAGTTCCACCCTTATTACCTGGTTGTCATACTCATCTACGCCGCCGGTCTTGCGATCATGTATTGGTTGATCCGGTTGGCGGTTCGGCACGCCATCGCCGACGCGGACAGGCGCCGCCAAGGACCTTCCTCCTGAGGCCGAGTCCGCTGCTGACAGGCCGATAGAAGACTCCGGCCATACCCGCACAGCCCACTTGGAACACGCGATCGTGGGGTGCTCGTCACGATAGGACGCCAGCCCGTCATGGTTGTCCACCGGCCGTGACGGCGGCGGCCCAGTCCTGGAGCGGATCGCGGCAGATCCGGATGTTTCGGCGCATGCAAAGGAATTAGCGTCACAGTCATGACCGACCATGGTGATGCCGACCTCGCCCTCCTGCTTCACCGCCACGTCACCGATCTCTTCACGTGGTTGAGTCACTACCCGAAGGGCCAGGTTGACCTGAATGCTGTGGCATCCGTCAAGCGAGACATCGACTGGACCGCCGGCCAGCTTCCTGACTGCCCTCACGCACCACAGCTCGCCAACAAATCTGGCAGCGAGACGCTCAAGCGCGTAATCAGCCTGCTCGTTGACATCGCCTGGTGGCTCGACACCTGCCCGGACGAGGATGTCGACGAGTGGGTAGTCGGAAATCTCCAGGAGGGCACCGCCTACCTCATCACAGAGATGCCCGACCAACAGCGAAGCCGGCTCCTGGAAATTCTCGAGGGACTCGCCGCCACGGAGCAGCACGACGGCCGCCGGTACGAGATGCGGTTCCTCCCCTTCGCAATGGGCCTCGTCGAGACGGAACCCAAGGAGGCGAAGCCGCTCACTCGGCGATGGATCCGGCCTCAGGACCGAAATCCCGGTTTGGCGGCCGAAGAGTAACCCATATGCACATCGTGGTGGCACCGCGCACGATCGGCGGCAGATCAGTAATTCCTGGGAGACTTCTCGCCCTGTTCACGTCTGCCAGCATGGGGCCGTACGTGGAAGTGGAGACGCTACGGTGCAGGTCAGGGTAGGAATGAGAGCGTGACTCCGAGGGGATTGGCGGCGCTTGCCGTTGTAGCCGTCATCTCGCTCTCCGGGTGTAGCGATGAGGATGCGCCGGTGAACGTGCCGGCTGTGACCTCGCCATCTCCTCCGGTGCAGGTCAGCGATGGACCGACTACCGCAGGGATCTTGGCTCGTCTTATGGGACGCACCGGCCAGTGGCAGGCGTCGTTTGGCAAGCCAGGTGAGCAGGGCACTCTCACGGTCCGATACCGATGCACTGGCGGCGGGAAGATCACAGTCGGTACCTCGGGTGGGGCCGAAACGGTCGAGGCCAAGAGCAGCTGCGATGGTGTCCCCAGGCTTCTCAGCGGCGAACCGGTCGGGGCGTCAGCCGGAACCGTAACCGTCACGGTCGAGCCCGATGGAACCCAGCGCTGGTCACTGCTCGTCTTACAGGGTCCGATCAACACGAGTGACGGCTGGCCGAAGGACGCCCCGGAGATTGAGCCCAGCGGCTGAGGCTTGGGCGGGTCTTCCCGACTCCGGGTTCACGCTCCCTCATGTCGGCGCCTACGCCATCGCGCCGGCTCCGTTCCGAACTCGCAAAGTAACGGACGGCGGCATGTGAGTGAACAGCGGAGACGCGCTACACGGACGCCGAGGGCTAGGAGGAGATCGTTCGCGATCATCCGACCATTGTTTGTCCGGGGCGGACAAATTGTTGCATGAACAGCATCCGATGCCACATCATCCTCACCATGACCGGGACCTCGAAGGCATTTCCCACTTGCACTGAATCAGTAGCTCTGTCTGCCGACGAGTTGATTTGAATCAACGATCGGGAGGATCAGGAATTTGATTTCTGGCATCCGGGCCGATGCGAATATGAAGTAGGACATATTGGACAGCATGCGGCGTTAGTTGCCGTCCCCTACGGCGCGGAGAAGGCATCTGATATCGAGAGAAGCGCCTGGCTGTTTTGGGGTGGCCTTGCGGAACGACGCATCGAGGAAGTCGCACTATGTCCTCTGGAGGCGCTCGGAAAGGATGACGTATTCTGCGCCTGGCCCCTCGATCATCCGGGAACTCACGAGTATCAACTCCGTCCGCTCGGATCAGCCGACTCCGCTACGCAGTAGTCCTTCTTAAGTGCCTTCGAACGTCCTGAGAATCCCACTCATCTTGGCATGACAAGACCCTGGTCCTCAGCTGTCGACCGCCGCCCGTGACTACGGCGCCAGCCGAGCGCGAACAGCGGTAGTTGAGTACGGTACCCGGGAAAGGCCGTGAGCATCAATCAGGCAAGTCGACGTACTGGTCATGATCAATCATCACGTTGAGTCGAGCCAGTCGCTTCAAGGTATCTGCTGTGTACGTGATAGCGGCGGTGGAGACGTGGATCCCCCCATCCTCGGTATGGCGGTCCCCGCTCATCTCGATGACCACGTTGATCCCGACACGCATCCCCAGGGCGGCGCAGGCCTCGACGATGCCCGCGGCGTGAGGCTCGATCTCGTCCAGGAGCCCGGTGACTACTTCCTCGGTGAGATACGTTCGAATCTCGGGTGACTCGTACGTCCAGCTACTGAATCGCTGCGGCTCGGGACGTCCGGCTCGCATATCGCCTCGTCGCCACGCTTCGGTCGGTTGCAGGCCGACCAAGCGGGTGACATCGTCTGGCTCGAACGCCATGAGATCAAGATCTTCGATGTCGTACGGCGGCTCGCCCGCATCGACATCCTTCTCGAAGTAGAGGTAAGCCCGTTGTCTGCAGTCCGCGGCCGGCGCAGTGGAGTGCTCGTCATCTGCCACCAACGGAGAGATTAGGTCAAGCCCTATCGCCGGGTCGCGGCGATTAGCCCGCCTTCGCGTGCCCGCTCGTTTCAACGCAGTCGGGTAGCCCCGACGCATTGCTGCGCCGAGGCCCCCTCAAGGGATCGACGAGTCCGGTGGCAGACGCCGGACCGGGCCGTCTCTGACCTTCCTGGTGGCCGTCGCCGTTGTCGGCCGAGCGGCGTGAACCGGTCAGCGTCGAGATGGCGAGACATCACCACACTGCTCAGGTGACTGGAGGACCGAGTATGGCTTCAACGAGACGGCGTCGCCGGTGATGCTGGACATGGGTCAACGCGAATCCGACTCTGCCGTAATAGAGGCGTCGGGCCGCGACCCGGAGATGTTCGGGCTCATCTACGATCGGTACGCGGCGATGCTGTACCGGTTTGCCTTCCGGCGCCTTGGTCCGGAGGCGGCCGAGGACGTGGTGGCGGAGACTTTTCTGGCGGCATTCCGGCGGCGGGCCAGTTACGACATCGACCGCGCCGACGCCCGGCCCTGGCTGTTCGGGATCCTGGTCAAGGAGATCAGCCGGTACCACCGTATCGAGGACGCGCGATTGCGCGCGGCCGCCGCGGTGAGGGCTCCGCGGGACGACGAGGGCCTGGCCGACCGGGTAGTGGAGGTGGTCAGCGCGGGCGCCGCCGGTGGTGTGCTGGCGGCGGCCTTGGCTGAGCTGAAGGGCCGCGACCGCGACGTGCTGCTGCTGATCGCGTGGAGCGATCTGAGCTACGACGAAACCGCAACCGCCCTCGGCATCGCGATCGGGACGGTGCGCTCCCGGCTGAACCGTGCTCGCCGCCAGATCCGTGAGGCGTTGGGCAGTACTGACCCGACCCGCATGACGGAGGACTCATGACCGACGAACTGCACCTGCTCGACCGGCTCGGCACCCAGCTCGATCCGCCGGACAGTCCGCCCGCGGCGTTGCGCTCCCGGGTCATGGCGGAGTTCGTGGCCGACGGCACGCTGCCGCGCCGCCGCGCCCTTGCCGGATGGATGCGCCAGCCGCGGTCGCCGGGAGGCACGACCCGGTCCTGGTGGCTGCTGCCAGGGCTGGTAGCAGCCGTCGCGGCGGTTCTGGTCGGGCCTTTCATCGTGGGCCTCTGGCCGGGAGGTGGGTCGCGGACCGCTCCGGTTCCGGATTCGGCACCGGCGACCTTCGTGCCCGGCGCCACCGCGGCGCGCGCGGTGGACACGTCCGTATTCGGAGAGGCCGGCTCCGATCGCTCCGATCACATGGTGTTCGGCAGCCCGGAGGCTCTGGCGGCGGACAAGAACGTCACGGCGGTATTCGCCGGGCAGGTCGTGGGCTTTACTCAGGGACGTACGCTGTCCGGTGCTGGATCAGAACAACAGCACGTCGTCATGAAAGTCGCGGTAAGTAAGGCCATCAAGGGGCCGGATGGCGATGGAGGCTTCGCGTACGTCGAAATGGCGCAGCCGATCTGCGCCGGCGACGTCCCGTGTTCAACCGTTGCCGACTTCAACAAGGCTGTCCCCGCCGGCGCGAAGCTCATGGTTTTCGGAGAGGACGCCACAGAGGTGGCGCCTGCCGGCGGACGGTTCGTCAACAACCAGGCCGGCCGACCGGCCGGCACCCGTCTCCTCCAGCCGACTCCCCAGGGCCTGCTCTTCGAGAGCACAACTGCCGAAGGCCCGACCATCGTGGGCGCCTATGAGAAGGTCGAGGATATGCCAATCGGATGGCACAAAGATCTTCCAGCCGGAATCGACGGCCTTGCAACGCGACTGAAGGCGGCTCAGATCGACAACTGATACAGCCGTGAACTGATCTGAGCGGCCACTGACCCGCAACGTCTACAAGTGTGGAGCCTAACCGCGTGCTCGTCTCGGCCCGACAAGATGCCGGCCAGTCACCACCACCGGAAGCTGTGACGGAGGAGGCCAGCCACCAGGCACATCGCGGCAAGAGAGTATGTCCGGAGGTCGGGCATGGTTGCTGGTCCGCCGATTCGAGCGCTGCAGGGATGCGCCACACTTCAACCTCACCAGTCGAACACTCCGGGGGAACCATGCGTCGTGTGGTGCGATACGAGCCGGCCGCTGGTGCGGTCGACGCGCCGGTTACCAAGCTGGGCGGTAAGCCGACCTGGCTGCAGGAACCGCAATGGCCGATGTCCCGGTCATGTGACCGGCCGATGCCGTTCATCGGGCAGTTTCGCCTTGATGACGGCAATGGTGAAATTCGTTTGGCGTACGTGTTCATGGCAGACCCCTTCCTCTTCGACATGGAGGACGAGGAGGCCGCCGCCGGTGACGGACCCGAGGAATGGGACGAGGACGCCCACGCGATCGACGACACCTTCGAGCCGGAGGGAGGTGAGAATGCCGTCATCATCCAGCCGGGTGGGCGCGTCCCGTCATTTGTCGTCGTGCAAGGCGAACGCGCCGGGTCCGCGTTTACGGAGGACCACCTGCCCGTGGACGTGGCGTCCGGCACGGGAGACATGCCGTTGGAGTTCCTGGGCGGGGATCCCGTATGGCTTCAAAGCCCGGATCCGCCCGGCTCGGACTGGCAGCTGGTCGGTCAGCTGAGCGATCGCCTCGGGCACAACTTCGGAGATGGAGGAGTCGCCTACATCTTCGTCTCAGCCGACGGCGCAGAGGGACGTTTCCTCTGGCAGTGTCACTGACGATCCGGCTGGCCGAGGATTCGGCGAACCGCGGGCAGGCTGGCGAGGACGGCATTGTCGGGCTGGCGCTGGACCTTCTCCACGGCATCCACCTGCTGCCGGGCCCCGATGGGCGCTTCCTGCATTACGATGCTCGGCCGCGCCCCTGGCTGAAGGAACTCCAACACCGCAGCGCCCCTGAGTGACCTCACGACCGGCGGCAGTTGAGTAAGTGATCAGCGCGGGTAACTGATGAAGGAAGCCGCGATATCGATCACGCGCCTTACCACAGTTCGAGCTGGTCAGGATCTTTTATCAACCAGGCCAATGGCGACGGCCGGACATCGAGCGGAGGGCGGTCCAGGTCCTGAAGAAGCGTGAAGTAGCTCCGGGCCAGGGAAGGTAGCTTGGCCGCGGGGCGTTGCTGGTCGACGATGTGGGACCAGATGACGTTTTCTACCCAGTAGCGGTACAGGAAGTGCTCGAAGCTCGGCGCGATCCAGTATGCGGCGTCCGCGAACTCTGTCGGCGTGCACGAGGGTGATTCTTCGGGCTCCTCGTCGCGATCCGGAGTGAGCGGCCCAAAGCTACCGAGTACAGGACAGGTGCCGTCAGCGGCGAGGTAGAGGTATGCCTGCCAGTCGGCACCGTGCGCGTCGACCATGAATCCCAGCAGCCAGCCGTGCTGTTCGGCTGGGCTGAGGGCAGGCCCGGACATCCGCCACTTGTCGAAGGGCGAAGGAACCATCTGCTGTAGCGCGGTACTGCTCATGAACGTAACGAATGAGGCTGGCAGGTACAGGCCGCAGCGTGCCAGCCGGTGGTCTAGCTCGTACATCGCTAGTCTCGGGACTGCGCAGGGCTTCATGTACCGGGCGTCCGGTCCCGCCGCGTCGGCGGTGAGCCAGTCGAGATCACCGGTGAACAGCTGTTCCGGAAGTTGCGGTAGACGGCCATACGTTTCGTCGTTGCAGATCCCGTGCGGGGTGAAGTCGTGTTGCAGGACCGTCGACCAATATCGTTGCAGGCGCAGCACCCGGCCCATGATAGGCAGCCAGCAGGGACCTCGGCAGGCCCGGTGAACAGCCCGGGCGGATCGACGCCTATGCGAATACATCCCTCCAGGCGTCACGAGACCCCGGACCGCCGCAGCCGGCCACCGGTTGATACGACGGTGACAGCCCGAGCACCAACAGCGGCAGAAGAGGGCGGCCGCCTAGCGGGAAGCACGGGAAATCTCACGCCAGGGTGGCCTGCCTCAACGATGGGCGACAAGCCGCCGGTTCAGCTCGGCGAGCAGCGCCGACGGTCCGGGCGTCATCAGGCCGACGTCGACGATGAACACGGGGCTGCCCGAGCGTCGACGTACCCGTGGTGCCCACGCCGGAACGGCGGCGACGGTAGCGGCGTTCAGGCTCGTGGGAGTTATCAGCAGCTCGGTCAACGGGCCGGTGTAGCGCAGCCCGGCCGACTGAACCGCCGACCACGGCAAGAACACCGGTTGGCGGCGGGTGGCCGCGAACTCCAAGCCGGCGGCCGAGGCGCGTATCCAGCCGAGATTGCGACCGGCGCTGAGGACGGCTCCGGTTGCTGCGGCGATCGCCGTCAGCAGCACCCAGATCACCGTTTCAGTGAAGTCCCACTCCTCTAGCGAAAGACCGATCGCGATCCCGCGGACCAGCAGAAACACGGGAATCAAGATCAGTGCCATCCGCAGCCACAGCCGGGGCCGGCGCAGACGGAATGTCACCGCGTCGCCGGCTGGGGCGGGGATGAGATCAACGGTGGCCATCGGGGAAGTATCCGCAGCCTGGCTCGTCCTCGGATCAGCCGAATGATCACAGCCCGAACCGTGATCGCAGGCCATTGTCGGTTTCCGGCGCATCTCGGTCGACTCTCTAGCCGAGCCTCATCGGCGGGATACGACGTCAAGCCGTCACAGCTCACCAACCGGCCGCGCCCGCAGCAATCGGTCCGGAGCGCGATCAGCGGCAGATGAACGCACCAGACTGGGCGTGGGCCTGCCCCGTTTTGACGGACATCCAAGATCAGGGGACCTGGGGTCTCCGGGAGGATGTCCAGCATCATGGAGAACGTGGGAAAGAAGCGATCGCGGCCGCGGCGGGCGTTCACGCCCGAGTTCAAGGCCGAGATCGTCGAGTTGTGTCAGCGCGGTGACCGCACCGTCGGGCAGGTAGCGAAGGACTTCGACCTGACCGAGACCGCGGTGCGGGCCTGGGTCAAGCAGGCCGACGTCGACGCCGGCACCCGCACGGACGGGCTCACCTCCGACGAGCGGTCCGAGCTGGCCCGGCTACGGGCGGAGAACCGCCGCCTGCAGCAGGACGTCGACATCCTCAAACGGGCGACGGCTTTCTTCGTGAGGGAGACCCGGTGAACGTGTATCCGTTCATCGCCGCGGAGCAGGCCGGCAAGCACAACGTCAAGCGTGCCTGCGAACTGCTCGAGGTCTCCCGGTCCGCCTACTACCAGCACGCCCGCGGCGAGCAGTCCACCCATGCTCGGGTCGACGCCCAGCTCACCGAGCAGGTGATCGCGGTGCACGCCGCGTCGAACGGCACTTACGGGGCGCCGCGTATCCATGCCGAACTCGCTGCGGCCGGGCTGCGGCATGGGCGTAAACGGGTCGCCCGCCGGATGCGCCAGGCCGGGATTCGTGGCAAGAGCCCGCGCCGCTGGAAGACCACCACGGTTCCGGATCCGAATACCGGGACCCGGCCGGACCTGGTCGACCGCGACTTCACCGTCGACCCTGCGGCGGTCGACACCCGCTGGTGCGGCGACATCACCTACATCAACACCTGGGAAGGGTGGCTCTACCTGGCCACCGTCATCGACCTCGCCTCCCGCCGCGTGGTCGGCTGGGCCACCGCCGACCACCTCCGCACCGACCTGGTCGACGCCGCCCTGAACGACGCCATCGCCCGGCGCCGACCCCCCGACGGGTTGATCTTCCACTCCGACCGCGGCTGTCAATACACCAGTGCTCAGCATGCCCGCCTCGCACAGCGGCACGGCGTCCGGCTCAGCGTCGGCCGGCGGGGACAGTGCTGGGACAACGCGGTCGCCGAATCGTTCTTCGCCACGATCAAGACCGAGCTGATCCACCGCCAGTCCTGGCCCACCCGCAAGGCCGCTCACCAGGCCGCATTCGAGTACATCGAAGGCTGGTACAACACCCGCCGCCGGCACTCCAGCCTCGGCTACCTCAGCCCCGCCGCCTACGAGACCGGCACCGACATCAACCCGCTACCCGCCCTCAAGATAGCCTGAAGATCAACTCATCGACCCCGTCCGTCGAAACGGGTCAAGCCCAGCGTTACTCGAAGCCGCGGAAGATGCCGTCGCTGTCTACATTCTCGGCGAACTCCTCCCAATCCATGTTCGAAATCGTGAGGTTGTTCTGAACCGACCACATCTCTGACGGCACGACTCGGAACGTGGCACCGTACTGAGGCCCCTTGCCCTGATCCTCCAGACCTTCCACGTAGTCGTAGAGGTTGACCACCAGGAGCGGGCGGTCCGGGTGGGTCAGCGTCTTCGCGTCGACGAGGAAGGCGACGGCGTGATCCACGTCTTCAGGCACCATTTCCACCAGTTGTGACGGCGTGATCTTCTCGTACGCGCGGTTATCCACGAACGCAACGAACGCCATAAACCCTTCCTCCGTCTGCGGTTCAGCGATTGCCACCTGAATCTCATCCCATTCCTGTGGATGAGTGAAGTCAGTGCGGATAACTAGAGAAACGTCGGAGTTCTGGTGCCATATGCGATCGTCCACGCCCGCGAGGGTAGGCCAAGCCGACGGTATCGACGTCCTCTCATCGGCACGAAAAGACGCTGGCCAGTCACCGCCGCCTGCCAGCAGCGACGGCGCCGGCTGGCCACCGCGCGGATCGCGGCAGATCAGTGCGTTGCAGCTCGTCCACCGATTCCCGCTTTGATGACGGCGATGGTCAGCACGATCGGAAACTCCTTGTCCATCTGACCGAGGAGCAGAGTAACGACGCGATGTTCGTGAAGCCAGGCCGGAACCTGGTTATCACCGGTGAACATGGCAAGGTCGTATTCGAGCAGTGAGACGCTCTCGTCGTCGGCTGTGACCCGGTCGTACTCCGCTTGGAAGGAGTACTGCTGGGGTGGCCCCCATCGAGCCGTCAGCGCGCCAACGATTTCTTGCCGCTGCTGGTCGAAGCGGTTGTATGCGTCGTTGTATAGCTGCGAAGCAGTGAGGTCGTAGTCAGCGGGTGTCTCGTGCAGACTCTGGAAAACCGCGATTGGGGCAAAGTGTGCTTCTGTTCCGCTCTGGCATTCGCCTTCTAGCCAGTCGCTGACCTCAGGCGCCTCGCGGATAAAGGGGCGCGAGAGAAGCTCCTCGGCTGACGCCACGACTCCCTCGATATTCACCACCGGAGAGTACCGGCCGGATGGTGCCCGGACAGCGATATGAGCAAAGCAGATTGGCTGCGGAGTCAAACGCTCACGGGCCGGGAGTGATACGCCAAGTGGGTCGCCACCACGGAAGAAGTCAAAACTTCGGTGGTGGGGCGGGCTTACAGCCGACCACCGCAACGAGCCGACGCAACCGATCAGCGGCATGTGAGCGCAGTATCAGAAGTGCTTCTGTGGCGTACCTTGTCTACTGATGCGATTGGTCGGTAGGAGTGCGTTCCCAGCTTTCGAGTTTTAGCGAAAAACTCAAGATCACCGCTCGCTGCGAATAGTCTGGTGCGATGCTTCCCGACGATGGTGATGCGCACACGATACGCGTAGTCGATTTGGCTGAGGTTCTTCTCGATTTGAAAGAGATCCTTAACCTAGCCGCGTTCGACGCATACATTTTCGGATCGCGCCGACGCCGCGCATCGAACCCGATTTCGGATATCGATATACTGCTATTCGGAAGCGTTGACGCCACCCCAGACCGGGTTCGACGGATAAGGGAACTTGAGCCATACCTGGATATATTCTGCGGGGAAGATGGATCGGTACGAAGTGTCATCAACGACTCCGCTTTGTCTCGGCCGACACAGGAGGACTTACTTGCCACCCTAGATGCGGTCCCTTTATTTCTCAACGGAACCTGGCAGACTGAAGCGGATGTACACAGGATTCAAGAGGTTCAAGCCGATTTCAATCCGGCTAAAACGGTGTTGGATAATTACCTTGAGCTCCGTCTAGCTCCTCCCGATATAAGAGCCGACTTGCTTGTGGTTACGGCACTGCCCGAGGAGTTCAGAGCTGCTACGCGGGCGCTCGGTAGCCGCCCTCCTCTTGGGGGAGCCGTCACACGTTCGAAGATCACTGACAGGTTTGGCTACATATGGAAAATCGAGATCGTACTCATTGGATCCATGGGGTCGGTGCCCGCCGCGTTAGTCACGCAGGAAGCGCTCATCCGAACGAAAGCGTCTCACGTGGTGCTACTAGGGATTGCAGCTGGGGTGCCCGGACGAGTAGATCTTGGTGATGTGGTTGTTCCCGAACAGATTCTCTACTATGAGTCACAGAAGCTGACCGAAGAGTCCGAGGAGAACGCTCCTTCTTGGCGACACACGCATGATCCCGTTAGAGTTGCCGCATCTATAATCTCCAATCTTGGGGGCTTGGAGGGAAAGCGAAATCGTGTCAAGATTCACGCGGATGCAGTGATTGCCAGTGGTGATAAAGTCGTAGCGTCACAAGAGTTTCGTGACAAGATCTGTTCAGCTCATCGAAAGACTATTGCCCTCGATATGGAATCGTACGGAGTTGCGCGAGCGGCAGAGCGCATGGGAAGCCGAGTGACGATTATTAAGTCAATATCCGATTTCGCCGATTCGTCGAAAAACGACGACTTTCACGATTTCTCCGCGATGGCATCTGCGGCGACATTCAGATATCTCCTTACCGGCGGAGCATTTCAGCAGCCTACGGGAATTTAGAGAAGCACTCACATCGGCAGTTGAGGACGTCGCACAGCTGCCCGGTGCCGTGTGGCTGCCGCCGGAACGTTCACTGACGACGACTTGCCGGTTACTCAACGACCGGCCACTCTACGGGATGGCAATGCTGCGGGGTCACCGGATTTCGTGCGCGACCTCGATAGGCCCGACTAAATACGTGTTGAACTCGTGCATGCCCTCTGCTGGCACCCACAACATAGGAGCGGCGGAGCCACCGAACGACCGCGTCGAGTAGCGCCTAATGAAGTCGGTCTCGGTGTATAGGCGAAGGACGTATCTGTTCCCCGTGCCTAAGGAGTTCCAATGCTGAGCCTGAGATATAGCGAAGTCTTCATGGAGGATCGGATAAAAGTACAAGCGCCCGCGCGGTACCGGCGGCCACTGCCGCCATCCGGACGCGCGAATGTAGTCAATTTCGCGAGTCCCAGCAGGATGCCACAAAGTTGTAGTTTTGCCACCTTCGCTCACGCCTATCTCACCACTCCGCTTGATAATGGTTGTGATGTCCTACGCGACAGTGTCGCGGCCCGCGCCTGGGACGGGAAGCAGTAGCTGGGGCCCAGCAGCGTGCAGCCGAACCCAAACTGAGCCTGTCGAGGTCCATGCGTGCAGTTCATGCGCACTCAACTCGGCAGATCCGGTCATCCACTACGCCAACGCGGTGCCTCTGCGTTTCGACAAGCTCCTCGCGATTAGCCTGCGCAGACGCGCCGGGTCCGTACCGTGATCGGTGTTTCCGGCTCTTCGGTCAGTAGGTTTCGGCGGCCGGCCAGCGGTCACCGAAGGTGATGGCGAAGGCGTTCAGCACGGGCTTCCAGCGCATCGTCCACCGGGTGCGGCCGGCCCCGGTCGGGTCCAGGCTGCGGGTCACAAGGTACAGGCATTTCAGCGCGGCCTGCTCGCTTGGGAAGTGCCCGCGTGCGCGGACGGCACGCCGGTAGCGGGCATTCAATGATTCGATCGCGTTCGTCGAGCAGATCACCCTTCTGATTTCGACGTCGTAATCGAGGAACGGAATGAACTCGTTCCACGCGTTTCGCCACAACCGGATCATCGCCCGATATTTGCTTCCCCATTTCTCGTCGAGGTCGTCCAGAGCGGCGAGCGCGGCGTCAGCGTTCACCGCCGTGTAGATCGGCTTAATGTCTCGTTTGATCGCGTCGGCATCCGCCCGTGACGTCAGACGGAAGGTGTTCCGGATGAGGTGAATGATGCAGGTTTGGACAATCGCTTCCGGCCACACCGCCTCGACGGTGTCCGGCAGGCCTTTCAAGCCGTCGCAGACGACGAAGAAAACGTCCCGCACGCCCCGGTTCTTCAAGTCGATCAGGACGCTCATCCAGAACTTGGCGCCCTCGCCGCCGGAACCGGCCCAGAGGCCCAGCACGTCCTTGCGGCCGTCCACGGTGACCCCGATGGCCGCATAAATCGGCCGGTTGGCGACTTGACCCTCACGCACCTTGACCATGATGGCGTCGATGAACACCGCCACGTACACGCTGTCGAGTGGCCGTGTCGACCATTCGTTCATCTCGGCCACGACCTTGTCGGTGATCCGCGAGATCGTTTCCTTCGACACCGACGCCCCGTAGATTTCCGCGAAATGCGCGGAGATCTCCCCGGTTGTCATTCCTTTCGCGTACAACGACAGAACAATCTCGTCGACCTCGGTCAACCGGCGCTGCCGCTTCTTGACGATCTGCGGCTCGAACGTGCCCTCCCGATCTCGGGGTACATCAATCCGGACTTCGCCGGCCGCATCCGAGATCACCGTCTTCCCGCGGCTACCGTTGCGCACATTCGTCGACTCACGTCCCGGCTCGGCCTGGTTCTTCTCATGACCGAGGTGCTCGGTCATCTCCTCGTTCAGCGCCGTTTCCAGGACATTCTTGGTGAACAGCTTCAACAAGCCGTTCGGGCCGGTCAGTTCCAGCCCGCGCGCCTTGGCCTCGGCCACCATCGCCGCCGCGGCGGCCTGCTCCGGCGACAGCTGCCGCCCGTCACCCTCGGTCTTTCTCCGTGGACTCACAACGTTCGATGTCATCACTCACAGTGCCCATCCCGCCAGGTCTTCGACCCGGCGTGTCGGGCCGGAAACACCGCTCCTGGCACAGTCCCGACGCGCCGAGTCGATGGCTGCTGTGCACTTGGTGGCGTACCGGCTCTGCAGGCCAAGGCGTACGCCGACACCGGGTCATGCTATGGCGAAGGGGACAGCCAAGTCTTCCGAGCGATGACTGTGACACGTCATCGGGTCTGTTCGCCCGGCCCGGAGAGTGATTCGTCGCTGGGGCCGGGCGGTTGACTCGGTCCTGGTTGCAGCCTTTTGGGGTTAGGCAGCCTGTGGCTGCAACGCGGCGGTGCCGCGTCCGGCTCGGATCCGGCGGCGTTGCTCGGCTTTACGCGCCCATGTCTGGCGGGTCTGCGGGGAGATGATGTCGGTGAGCGTGCCGTCGTTGACTGCTTCGGCGATGCGGGCGTCGAGGCGTTCGATGCGGCGGCGCAGGGTGTCCACCGGTAGGCCGAGGCGGGCGGCGATTGGTTCGATCGCGCGGTGGCCGAGCCGCAGGTCGATGTAGGGCTGTTCGTCGTCGGCGTCGACGATGCCGAGTTCGACGGCGCGGCGCACCAGCAGGTCGGGGTGTCCCCACGGGCGTTTGGGGGTTCGTGGTCCGATGGCGTGTTCGAGGATGTCCTCGGGCAGCGGGATCGCTTCGGCGCCGTCGCGCTGTTGCAGTTCGTGGCCGGCGCGCCAGGCCGCGCGGCACAGTGACGCGTACGGTGCCGGCCGGGTGAGGTCGACCCGGTCGCGCAGGGCAGTCAGGAAGCCGGTGAGGATCTCAGCGTCCAGGTCGTGGGCGTCGCCGCCCCAGCCGCGGCGTAGTTGCCCGGCGTAGCGGCGCAGTGCCGGCAGGGCGAGTGCAGTCGCGGCGATGACCCAGGCGGGCCCGTCGAGGCGGGCGCGGCGGATCAGTTCCTGCCATACCGCGTCTCGAGCCTGGTACGAGCGGGGGTGCTGGAGCAGCCAGCGCCGCAACGTCGGTAGGTCGGGCTGGCCGGCGGGGAGGTCGGTGCCCTCCCGCAATGGGTCCAGGTCGAGCAGCAGCGGTTGCGGGCCGGTGGTCAGCACGATGAACGCCGCGTCGACGGCGTCCAGCGGAGACTCGGGCCAGGCGGTGGCGGTCATACAGGCAACTCCAGAGTGAGATCGGGCCGGCTCCGCACGGCGGCGTAGGCCTTCACGAACGGGGTTCCGGCCGTCCGGAAGGGCTGATTACGCCACGACCGGCTGACGCGATGCCGACAAGGCAGGCCACGCCCGGTAGAGGCCGCCGCGTGACGGTTTCTGGGGCGGGCGGGGCTGTGGTGCGCGGCTCACCGGCCCTGCGAGAGCAGCGCTGCGACCGGTAGCGCCTGTGAGGTTGCGGTCAGCCGGTGGGCACGGACGACGCACCGCTTTCCGACGAACGTCTGTCGGGCGTCTGACGGCAGGGCGGTGCGGGTCGGCGGGCGCCGGAGAGGCTAGCCCGGGGCGCGGGCCGCTCTGACTTTCGTCGCGTGGTTGCCACCGGGTGTCTGTTGTCGGACCGGTGTCAGAGGGGTGACAGTGCGGCGGGTGTTCGCCACAGCGCACAGAATCCGGTTTGAGGGAGTCAGCGCATCACGGCGCGGCGTGGAGCCCACCACGTTATGAGCGAGCACACGCCGCAGCATCACGCCCCGCCCATCGCCATCGACTCTGCCGCGATCGACGCGGCTCCGACCGACCTGATCGCCGGTGACCCGCCGGTGCCGATCACCGTCTGGCGTACCGCCCGGACCGAGGCCGACACCGGCCGTAGCATCGGCGTTCGCCTCGCGGCCCGGCTGATCGCCGCCTACTCACGTCCCGGCGAGACCGTCGTCGACCTGACCGACGGTTATCACCTCGCCCAGGCCTGCAGCGACGGTGGCCGTCGGCACCACCCGGCCCGGTTCACCGACGCCTCCCGCCTCGTCATCGGGCCGGCCAGCCCGGCGCCCCGCGCCGGAACCGACACGGAGGCCGCCACCGGCGACGAGGATCCGCCGGAGCTGGGCGTGTGGTTCGGCAACGATCTCACCGACCCCGCCCTGCCTCCGGCCGTCGCGGCGGACAGCAGCCCGCCGGCCGATACCTCCCTGCAGGGCCGGACCAGCCTGGTGGTCACTCTCTGGCCGCTCGACGAGGCCGACGACGCCGCCCACCGGACCCGGCTCGCCGGGCTGGTGAGCGCCTGCGCGCAGCTGCTGCGTCCCGGCGGATGCCTCATCCTCGTGGTCGCCATCCCGGCCGGGACCCCGACGGTTCCGGAGGACTTCACTCCGGTGGTGCAGGCCGCCGCCGGGGCACGGCTGGGCTACCTGCAGCACATCGTCGCCGTCGTCTCCGACACCGCCGGTGACGTGTTCATCTACCACGTCACCGACGAGGAGCTGCTCACCTTGGCCGGCGGCACCGGGCAGTGGCAGGCCGAACACCTGCGCGTGCACGCCGACCTGCTGGTGTTCAGCCAGACGGTCTCCCCGGGGCCGTCGGCTGGCACGGGCACACGCCGGGGCGGTGGTCGCCGTGGCTGAATACCGTTCTACGCCAGTTCCGGCGACGCGTCCCGACACCGCCGCCGGTAGTGGGCCGGTAGCTGGTGGACGGCACCGCGCCGACGACCGTCACGTCGGTCCGGACGGCCTGTCGGTGTGGGCGACCGCCCAGGCGACCGGGCCGGTTCAGCGCAGAGGCCGCTACGTGGCCGAGTCGGTGAAGCATCCGGCGCGGATGCTGCCGGCGATCGCCGCGCATGCCATCAGGCACTACACCCGGGCCGGGGACCTGGTGCTGGACCCGATGTGCGGGATCGGCACCACCCTGGTCGAGGCCGTGCACGCCGGCCGCGACGCGTTCGGCGTCGAGTACGAATCGGCGTGGTCTGACATCGCCGACGCCAACATCCGGCACGCCCACGCCCAAGGCGCGACCGGCCGGGCGGCGGTGATCCGTGGCGACGCTACCGGTCTGCTGTCGCTGGTCCCGGCCGTCCTGACTGGGCAGGTGGCGCTGGTGGTCACCTCACCGCCGTACGGGCCGACCGTGCACGGCCTGGTCGAACCCGGCGACGGTGGCGTCCGCAAGTCCGATAACACCTACAACGACGGCACCGACCGGGGCAATCTCGCCTACCGCGACCTGACCGGCCTGGCCGACGGGTTCGCACAGATCCTTACCGGCTGCGCGACGCTGCTGCGTCCTGGCGGCGTGGTGGTGGTGACCGCCCGGCCGTGGCGCAAACACGGCCAGCTCGTCGACCTGCCGTCCGCGGTTATCGGCGCCGGCCTGCGGGCCGGGCTCACCCCGGTGGACCGGTGCGTCGCCCTACTGGCCGCGGTCCGCGACGACGCGCTGGTGGCCCGGCCCAGCTTCTTCCAGCTCCAGGCGGTGCGTAAGGCCCGCCGGGCCGGCACACCGATGCACCTGATCGCCCACGAGGACGTCATCGTGCTCCAGCGCCGCGGACCACTGGCCGACAGCGGGGTGGCGGCATGAATAGACCCGCCCTCCGGTTCCTCTCCCTCGGCGCCGGGATCCAGAGTTCGGCGCTGCTGCTCCTGGCGGTCCACGGCCGGATTCCGCCGTTCGACGCCGCGATCTTCTCCGACACCGGCTGGGAGCCGGCCGGGGTCTATACGCACCTGTCGCGGCTGGAACAGCTCGCCGCCACGGCCGGGATCCCGGTCGTGCGGGTCTCGGCCGGCAACATCCGCGACGACGCCCTCGACCCCGCTCACCGCTTCGCGTCCATGCCGCTGTTCACGCTCGGCCCCAACGGCGAGCGGGGTATGGCGAGGCGTCAGTGCACCAGCGAATACAAGATCCGGCCGATCAAGGCCGAGGTACGGCGGCGGCTCGGCTACCCACATCCGGCCCGTGTGCCCACCGGCACCTACGCCGAGATGGCGATCGGTATCTCCGTCGACGAAGTACACCGGGCGCGCGACGCCGACGTCGCCTATATGCGCAACGTCTTCCCGCTTCTCGATCTTCGGTGGCGGCGCGGCGACTGCTCAGTCTTTCTGTCCGAGCACGGACTCGCCGACACCCCGCGTTCGGCGTGCCTCGGCTGCCCGTTCCACACCGATCTCGAATGGGTTCGGCTGCGCGAGCAGAACCCCGAGGGGTGGGCGGACGCGGTCGCGTTCGACGCCGCGATCCGCACCGGCTCGGCGCGGGCGACCGCGGATGGCCATCCGCTGCGTGGACGGTTCTTCCTGCATCGTCAGCGCGTGCCACTCGACCAGGTGGTGCTACGGCCCCGCCCCAGCGGCCAGGACGAGACGCCGGGGTGCGGGCCGTGGAGCTGCCCGCACCCGGTAGAGCCGCAGCACGAGGAGTTCCACGACACCCCATCAGGCATCGACGGCATGGTCCGGCTGCGGGAGGTGGCGTGAGTGAGCCGCGCGCGCACCAGCCCGACCGGTTCCGGATCGGGTCCCTCTGTACCGGCTTCGGGGGCCTTGACCTCGCCGTCGAAGCAGTCCTCGGCGGCCACCTCGCCTGGTACGCCGAAACCGACTCTCACGCGAGGAAAGTCCTCGCCACCAGGTGGCCGGACGTCGCCAACCTCGGCGACATCCGCACCGTCGACTGGGCCAGCGTCGACCCAGTCGACATCATCACCGCCGGGTTCCCCTGCCAAGACATCTCCAATGCCGGGCGGCGGGCCGGCATCACGGGCAAGAACTCCAGCCTGTGGGAATCGATCGCTCAAGCCATTCGCGCGCTTCTACCGCCGCTGGTCTTCGTGGAGAACGTGGCCGCCCTCCGCAGCCGCGGCCTCGACGTCGTCCTCGGTGACCTGGCCACGATCGGGTACGACACGCGGTGGGTTTGCTTACGCGCATCCGATATCGGTGCCGCCCACCGCAGGGACCGGCTGTTCCTGCTGGCTACTGCAGCAGACCACGGCGGGAGGCGGTCCCCCGACGTTGCCGACACCATGCGCCCGTGACGGCAAGGGCCGCGGCCATCAGACCAGCAGCCTGCCCACGTTGCTCGAGCCGAACACGCCGTGGAACGGGCTGCTGCCCACGCCGACCGCGTCGGCGTACGGGTCGAACCGGTCGATGTCGGCGGGCGCGGCCCGCCGACCCAGCCTGTACCAGGTCGGTCGGCTGCTGCCGACCCCGACCGCAGCCGACAGCCGCAACTCGGCCAACGCCACCGCCGGGCGCGGCAACCCGACGGCAGCCCACGCCAGGTGCACCCTGACCGACGCCGCCCGGCTGCTGCCCACCCCGCGTGCCAGCGACACCGGCACCGGCGGCCGCCGGGCCGGGCCGGGCTTCCGGCCGCCGCTGTCGCAGGTGCTGCTGCCGACACCCCGGGCTACCGACGGCACGAAAGGATGTCCTGGGCAACGCGGCAGCCACGGTGATCTCACGTTGCCGTCAGCAGCCGTCCAGGTCCTGCCATCTGCGGACACGCCAACGGCGCTGTTGGACGACCATCGGCAGGCGGCAGTCGGCGTCCACGCGGCACCCGGCGAGTTCGACCGGCAGCTGTGGGGTGGATACGCCGAGGCGGTAGGCCGCTGGGAGGTACTCCTCGGCCGCCCAGCACCTGATCCCACGCAGCCTGGCCGGCACGGCAGGCCGGTGCTGGCGCCGTTGTTCGTCGAGTGGCTGATGGGGTTGCCCGCCGGCTGGGTCACCGATCTCGGCTTACCCCGCACCGCCGCTCTGCGGGTCCTCGGCAACGGGGTGGTGTGGGCGCAGGCGGCCACCGCCCTGCACGTCCTGCTCTGCTCGCAGCCGGGTCACCACACGCCGTGAACCACGCGCCTCCTCGGATGGCCTGCTCTTTGTGTGCGTACACCGGCATCTAGCCAGCATCGTGGCACTACCCCTTCGGCGCGAAGGCGGCGTATATGCCAGGGCTCATCCCGCCAGGTAGCTGTCGGGATGAGCCCTGGCTCTGACGAAGCGCCGACGCTCGGCGTCGGTGAGGGCCGTCTCCGTCAGAGGCGTCACCCGCGGCGTGGGGTCGTCGGTGACAAGGTTCGGATGGCGGCGCGCCGGGGCAGTCGAAACGCGCCGCCAGCACCGGGATTCGCCCGGTGCGACACCATGAACCCACGCGACAGCCCATAGATCAAGTTGGCTGCCGCAGCCCTCGTCGGCCAGGCCAAAGACTGCCTGTTTCAGTGAGGCCAACGGAGGACGACGTCCCCCGTCCGCCGTCGCGGGACGCGACATCCTGCCGTCCGTCCTCGTCGCAGGCCGGGCCCGGCGCGGCCCTCCCAGTACCGCACGAATAGTCACCCGCATCACCCACCGCAATCACTCTCTACAGCCCTTTACAGGGCAAGGTGCACCGCCCATAGGGAGGCTCCGCAAGCCATGACCCAGTCCGACCACCCTGCTACCGCTGTGCGCACGGCCTTGGCCGCTGCCGCCGCATGGACCCCGGCGCGTATCCGCGCGCTCGGAGCGGTCACCGACGTACCCACCGCCGCATCCATCTTCGGTATCGGCCGGTCCGCCGCCTACGAACTGATCCAACTCGGCAAGTTCCCGGTGACCGTCCTGCGGTTCGGTGCCCGGTACCGAGTGCCCGTCGCAGCGATTCTCACCGCCCTGCACCTACCTCCCGACACCGGCGGCGAACAACCTCACCCACCGACTTGATCGACGCGGCTCGCCGAGCGTGGATCAACTCTAGGAAATCCGCAGCCCGGCTATGCCCGGGCTGCGGCCCGGCTGACCTTTTCAGGAGGACCCCGGTATGGCGGAAGGTTCCGTCTTCAAACACTGCACCTGCAAAGACGACGACGGGAGACGACTCGGCACCAGCTGCCCGCGGCTGCGCCGCCCCAGCGGCGCCTGGCACTCCAGCCACGGCCGGTGGGCGTATCAACTCGAGCTACCCAAGTCGGCACAAGGAAGCCGGCGCCAGCTACGCCGCTACCGGTTCGACAACCGTGACAGCGCGGCCAAGGAACGCGACGACGCCCTCAGCCTGCTCGCGCTCGCGGGAAATAACACTGACCTCGCCATCGAGATCGGCGACCTGCTCCACCAGCTCAAACCGACCGATCCCCTGCCCGACCGCAACATGATCGCCCGCCGGGTCAAAGCCGGCATCCCCGCCACCACTGCCGTCCTCCTCGGCGACTACCTCCGCGAATGGCACACCGGCCGCCGTATCGAGGCGAGCACGAAACGCTCCTACGACAGTCACATCCGTAACCACCTCGAACCCCACCTCGGACACATCCCGATCGAGAAACTACGCGGCGGTCACATACAAGCCATGTTCAACGCGATCACCGACCACAACGTCGCCATCGAAACCGCCCTCAGCAGCGACGACCCCACCGTCCAATCGTCCGTGAAAGGCCAGCGCATCACCGGCCCCGCCACCATGCACCGCATCCGCGGCACCCTGCGCAAGGCCCTCAACGACGCGATCCGCATCCACCGGCTCATCGAGTTCAACCCGGCCACCCACGTCGAACTGCCCTCGGGAAAACGGCCCAAAGCACGCGTCTGGACCACGGCGGCCGTCAAACACTGGCAGATCACCGGCAAACGGCCCAGCGCGGTCATGGTGTGGACCCCCGACCAAGCCGGACGGTTCCTGGACTACGCCGAAACCCACGACATCGTGCTGTACGCGTTGTACGCCCTCATGCTGTACCGAGGCCTGCGACGCGGCGAAGCGATCGGTCTCCGCGACCTCGACCTCGACCTCGCCACCGGGACAGCGGTCATCAGCCAACAGATAACAACCGTCGGATACGAGCCGGTCACCAAGAAGGTCAAGTCCGAGGCCGGCGAACGGACCATCGCCCTCGACCAAGTCACGACAGCCGTCATCCGAACCCATCTAGCCCGCCGCGCGAGATGGCGGCTGGTCAGCGGACCCGCCTGGCACCAGACCGGCCTGGTGTTCGTCCAACCGAACGGCGCGGCATGGCACCCCGACACCGTCACCAAACGCTTCGACGACCTTGTAGAGAGATCCGGCCTACCGCCGATCCGGCTGCACGACCTGCGGCACTGCGCCGCGACATTCCTCAAAGCCTCCGGCGCCGACCTGCAGGACATCAAGGAGTTGCTCGGCCACTCGACGATCACGATCACCTCGGACACCTACACGTCAGTGATCCAAGAGCTAGAGACAGAACGCGCCAAGGCCGAAGCCGCCGCCGCCCTGGTGCCCCGCGCGATGCGCCCCGCAAGCTGAGCCACTTCCTCCGGTCGCTCCCGAAACCGTTTTCGAGGAGCGACCAGAGGAAGGATGGTTAATCCAGAATCTCAAGTTTTCCCAGCTCAGCGCGGTGGGCCGCCAGGGACTCGAACCCTGAACCTAAGGATTAAAAGTCCTCAGCTCTGCCATTGAGCTAGCAGCCCGCAGCAAACAGAGTACCGGCGTATGACCTTGCCGCCTATCGGGATACCCCAAAGCACGTATTCCTGCAGCTCATGGGCTCATTCAGGGTGTCCCGCGCAACGAACCCGCGCACGCTGAGCAAGATAGGCATAGCCATAGGCGAGCGACCACGGAGCAACACGCGGCCGAGGCGCGAGGGCTACTCGCCCTCTGTCTTGAGATAGTCGCGGTACGGCTGGCTCGGGCGCTGGAAACATGCCCCCCCCAAACCCGGCTCTCTACCGTTCGGACGTGCTGAGCCCCGTACCGCACGTTGTAGGCGGGCAGCCGCGGGTTCGTGGTCCAGGTGCCCAACGAAGCCATGTCAGGCCGTCCTGAAGGCTCGGCCATCTGCCCAGTCGAGCACCTCTGCGCCGAGACCAGAGGCGGACCGAGACGTCGGCAGCATGGCCTTTGCGGCGTAAAGCGCATCGGCCGGGTCGACGTCAGCGAAGCAACGGCGAAACGCGATATCCGTTAAGCCCGTAATCGCGCCAAGGCATAAAGAGACACGATCAAGCGCCGCTGGTGGGCACCTGGTGGGGTGGGGCGCTTCGTCGCGCCCACCGAGCGATGTCGATCGTTGATACCGTCGAGTTGGCGGCCGGAGTAGAGGCCGGCCGCCGCCCCTGTCCTCTACCAGGGAGCGCCCGATGGATCCGTACACCGACCCGCTGGCATTCGGCCAGCGGCTGCAACTTCTCCGCACGCGCCGCGGTCTCACCCGGGACCAGCTCGGCGGTCTGGTCGGCCGGTCCGGGTCGTGGGTCAAGGGGGTGGAGACCGGGCGCTTGAAGACGCCGAAGTTGGACCTGACCCTCGCCCTGGCGGAGGCCCTGCGGGTACGCGACCTGTCCGACCTTACCGGCGACCAGACGCTCCACGTCGACCTGTTCGCCGGGCCCGGCCACCCGAGGCTCGCCGCGGTCAAGGCCGCCATCGATGCCTTCCCCCGTGTCACCGGGCAGGAGGCGTCCTCGATCGCGCACATCCAGGCCCGGCTTGCCGGGGCATGGTCGGCTCGGCACTCCGCCCCGAACCACCGCGAGGTGGTCGGGGCGCTGCTGCCTGACCTGATCCGGGACGCGCAACTGGCCGTCCGGCAGGCCGACACCGGCCTGCAGCGCCGGGACGCGCAGGCCGTGCTGTCCGAGGTGTACTCGCTGAGCCAGTTCTTCGTGGCCTACCAGCCGGACGCCGCCCTGCTGTGGCGGGTGGCTGAACGCGGCCTGGTTGCCGCCCAGGAGTCCGAGGACCCGCACGCGATCGGCGTGGCCGCGTGGTTGACCGCCCAGGCGCACCGCGACTCCGGGCCGTCGCACTTTGACGCCGCCGACGCGGTGACTCGGCAGACCCTTGACTACCTGGAACCTCTGTTGGGGGACGCGTCGGCTGATGTCCTGGCGATCGCTGGCGCCCTAGAATTCGAGGCCGGGTACACGGCGGCCCGGCGCGGGGCTACCGGGGTGGCGTGGCGGCACTGGGAGACTGCCCGCGCGATGGCCGCCGAGCTGCCCTCGGGCTACTTCCACCCGATCACGTCGTTCTCCCGGGCCATCATGGGCGCCCACGCGGTGACGGTGGCCGTGGAGCTGCGTCAGGGCGGCGAGTCCGTCCGCCAGGCGGTGGCCGCCGACACGGTGGTCATCCCGTCTCGCCCGCGCCTGGCTCGGCACCGGGTCGAAGAGGCACGCGGGTACCAGCTCGACGGGCAGCCGGACGTCGCCCTGGCAACCCTCGAGAAGGCGCACGAGGCTGCGCCCGAGACGATCCGGTACAACGGTTACGCAAAGAGAATCGTCCTCGAAGAGGCCGAGTCCAAGAGCCCCGCCCGTCGCCGGCGCGCCTCTGCGCTCGCCGTGAAAATCGGCGTGCTCGCTGCATAAGCCACGGGCACAAACTGTGCCCCTGCTTCTACTTGCCCGCCCTTAGCTTCGTTCACAGCGGCGGCGGGCCCGGAACCGCAAGACGGGACGCCAGCCGTCGCCCTTAGATCGGCGGGTCGCGCCCGTGATCGCGGCCCGCCCCGGGTGCTGGGGAGGCGAGATGCTGGCGAAGGTGCAGCGACACCTGCTGTGGCGCAGGCGGCTACGGGCAGTCCGCGACTGGCAGGAGGCAGAACGGCAGCAGGCCGTCGAGTACTCCGCCGCGATCCGCCGCATCCTCGACCAGACAACGGAAATCCGAGACCAGGCATGACCGGGCTGGCGCGGCCTGCCGTCGGTCCCCGCGAGCTGCCGGCCGGGGATCATCGCGGCTCGGAGCATGTACCGGAGAAGACGAGCGGCCTGGCTCCTCTCCCCGCAGTTGAACGCCGTCGGCACTTCACTCGAAGTCAGGGCTCCCCGGCCTTCCGAGTGAGCGGATTGGCGAACAGCAGCCCTGTTGCGCTAAGCGCCTTCATGCGAGTAAACCATTTTGCTGATCTATCGATATGCCAGCCTTGCATGCTGACTATGTGATCTCTATGCGCGATTCATCATGGCGGCTTCGGCCTTGGCCATTAAACATCGGAGGTGGCGGTTCGCTGCCGGATCACCTCCCGCGCTGGAGGCACCCGGCCAGCCCTTTCGCTGCCGCAACACGGCATGGGCGACCTCGGCGGTGAATCGGTCTCTCAATTCCCGAGGCCGTTGATCAAGATACGCGTTTCACCGCACACATTCATGACAGTCGGGCCAGTTGGGCGGGATTCACCTGCCTCATCCGGCTTGCCGACGGATGCGACTTTCACATTCTTTTCGCGAGTAGGGGGTTTTTGTAATGCCGCCGCAGTACAGGGATCGGCTCGATCTCGGCGACGCGCGTCTGGGGCCGGCGATGTCCGGTGTCCGGGCCGGCAGTGGCCGCCATGCTGGACCGCGGCGTTCCGCGGGTATGGCGCCTACGGTGCCGAGGCCGCGGCGTGGTGGTTCGCTGTCGCGGTCCTGGTCGGCGGCGGGGTGGCCGTTGCTGGCTGATGACGTGTGGCGGTTGCTACACGACGACCGGTCGGGGGCGCTGGTGGTCGACGGGCGTGCTGCCGCGTTGGCGTTGTCGGCGGGGTTGCTGGGTGAGCTGGTGATGGCCGGCCGGGTGACGGTCGGGCTCGGTGTGGTGCAGGTGGTGGACCGGCGGGCGCCGCAGGACGCGGTGGCTCACACGGTGCTGGACTGTGTCGATCGGGAACCGGCTGCTGTCGGGGTCCGGTCGTGGCTGGAGGTCCTGGCGCGTGGGCTGGCGACGGTGTTGGGCGCGTATGAGCTGGTGGCGCAGCGGATGTTGTGGGCCGGGCATGTGCGGGAACAGCGGCGGCATTGGTGGTCGCGTGAGGTGGTGTATCCGCCGACGGACACCAGTATCGCCGCGTGGCCGGCGGCTGGACTGGCCACCGGTCTGCGTCGGGGTGTGGCCGTCAGCGAGTTCGAGGCTGCTCTGACCGGGATCTGTTTCGCGGTGAATCTGCAGCATCGGGTGTTCGCCGCGGACCACGCTGCCGCGGCCGGACAGCTGCCGTCACTGGTCACGGCTTTGCCTGCGCCGTTGGCGCAGTTGATCGGAGAACTCGACGCCGCGGTGACGAACGCGGTCCTGCACCGCCGCTAGCCGGCCTGGCCGCGGCTGGGCCTCTCTTCTTCCCCTCGCTTTTCGTCTCTTGGCAGGAGTTCTTTGTGGTGATCCTTCAACCTGGGCAGCCGGCCGTCGGTACGGTGACGCGGTCGCTGGCGGCGTCTCGGCTCGGTGTGCCGGGTGTGGTGTTCTTCGTGATGGCGGCGGCCGCCCCGTTGACGGTGGTGGCCGGTGGCGCGACCACCGGTTTCGCGACGACCGGGTTGTTGAGCATTCCGTTGGCGTATGTGGTGGTCGCGGTGGTTCTGGCGGTGTTCTCCGCGGGTTATGTGGCGATGAGCCGCCGGATCGTCAACGCGGGCGCTTTCTATGTGTATGTGACGCACGGGTTGGGTCGGGCGCCGGGGGTGGCGGCGGCGTTCGTGGCGGTGCTGGCCTACAACGCGATGCAGGTCGGCCTGTACGGCGGGCTCGGTGTGGTGGCTGCCGCGGCTTTCGAGGGCTGGTTCGGGATCGGCTGGTCCTGGTGGGCCTGGGCGTTGATCGCCTGGGCGCTGGTGGCGGTGCTGGGGCTGTTGCGTATCGATGTCAGCGGGTGGGTGCTGGCGGTGCTGCTGGTCGCGGAGATCGTGGTCGCCGCGGTGCTGGCGGCGGTGCATGTGGCGCATCCGGCCGGTGGCACGCACACGTTCGCCGCGTTCGACCTGGGGCAGTTGTTCGCCGGTGGGTTCGGGGCGGCGGCGGTCATCGCGATCACCGGGTTCGTGGGGGTGGAGGCCACCACGGTGTTGTCGGAGGAGAGCAAGAATCCGCAGCGGACCGTGAAGGCCGCCACGTATCTGGCGGTCGGGTTGATCGGTGTGTTGTACGGGTTCTGTTCGTGGGCGATGGTGCAGGCCGCCGGGCCGGAGAACATCGTGGTCCGGTCGCAGGCCGAGAGCACCGAGCTGATCTTCAATCTGGCGGGCCCGTATGTCAGCCGGTGGCTGCTGGATGTAGGGCATCTGCTGTTCATCACCAGCCTGTTCGCGGCGCTGCTGTCGTTTCACACCACGGTCGGCCGGTACCTGTTCGCGCTCGGCCGCGAGGGTGTGCTGCCGGGTGTGCTGGCGCGGACCGGGGCGCGGACGCGGGCGCCGTTGACCGGGTCGCTGGCGCAGACCGGGATCGCGTTCGTGGTGATCGTGACCTACGCGATCCTCGGCTGGGACCCGCTGGTCAGGCTGTTCTTCTGGGTGAGCGTGTCCGGTGGGCTGGGGGTGCTGGCGCTGATGGCGGTGACCTCGGTGGCGGTGCTGGCGTATTTCCTCGGCCATCGTCGGGAGGCCGGCGTCGGGATCGTGGCCGGGCTGGTGGCGCCCGCGTTGGCGGGGGCGGCGCTCAGTTTGTTGTTGGCGTTGACGGTGCTGCAGTTCGACACGCTGCTCGGGGTGGCCGCGGGCCATCCGCTGCGTTGGGCGATCCCGGCCGGGTTCGCGGCGGCCGCGGTCCTCGGCGTGGGGTGGGCGAGCGTGCTGCGCCGGGTCCGGCCTGCGGTGTACGTGGGGATCGGCAGCGGTAACCGCCCTCAGGTGGCCGGTGTCGAGCCGGCCTGGGTCACGCGGCCGGTGGTGCGGCCGTGACCCGCGAGGCGAGCCTCATCCGGCCGGCGTCCATCCAGGACCGGGCCCTGCTGACCGCGATCCTGACCGCCGCGTTCCTGGACGCCGACTGGGCGTCGTGGCTGATCGCCGACCGGCCGGCCCGGGCCGCGGTCTACCCGCGCTACTTCGACATCCTGGTCGGCCACATCGTGCGGCATGGCCGGGTCAACCTGGCCGGTGAGGACGCGGCCGCGTTCTGGCTGCCCTACGAGCAGAACCCGCCGCCGGACGTCCGCGACTATGACGCCCGGCTCGCCCGGGCGGTCGGCGGACACCTGCCGCGCTTCCGGTGGCTCGACACCGCGATGTGCGAGCACCACCCGACCGGCCGGCCACATCACTACCTCGCCTTCCTCGCGGTCCGGCCCGCCGCGCAGGGCCGGGGGCTGGGCAGCGGCTTGCTGCGCCACCATCACCAGCGCCTGGACACGGTCGGGATGCCCGCCTATCTGGAAGCCACCGGCCTGCGCAACCGCGAGCTGTATGTGCGGCACGGCTACGAACCGCTGCCGTCGTTCACGGCCGCACCCGACAGCCCGCCGCTGTACCCGATGTGGCGGCGCCCCGGATCGGCACGAACACTGCAGGCCACGACCGACGGCGCACCGGCCGACCCTGAGGTGTTCCCGTCCGGGTGTGTGTCCGTCACCTGGCAGCCCGGCGACGTACCACCAGCGGTCACCGCCCACGCCGACCGGGCGGCTCTGCCGCCCAGCCCCACGGCGCAACGGTGACCCGTACCCGATGACTGACCTGCTTGCCCTTTTTGCGGGGCAGGCGCAGAGCCGGGGCCACGTCCCGCCCGCAGCGGTGGCCCCGAACAGGCCGGGTGCGTATCACCGGGACGGTGCGCACCCGGCCACCCGACTCCCTCACGGGCCGACCACCGGCCCCACGCGGAACACAATCCGATAGGAGGTGCCGTCCATGGAATCCACCGTGACCCGCCCACCGAGTGCTTTCCCCGTAATCGCCGCCGAGCGCGGGGTGGGTGCACGATGAACGGCGACGCCGCCGACCGGCTCCAGCGCCTGGCCGCACAGGTCGCCTGGCTGCGCCAGCGCGTCGGCCGGGTACCGCAGGAGCGGCTACGCTCCCCGGCCGGCGGGTGTGCACAGCGGTCGGCGATCGTCGTGCATACGGCCCGCCGGCTGCTGGCCACCGGCCGGCTGGAACAGGCCCAGCAGCTGCTCGACGCTCATCTGCGCACCGTCGACCTGAGCGGGCACACCGGCGACCTCGGGCTCATCGACGCGGTCCAGATGCACACCAGCATGCTCTACACCAGCGCCACGGATCCGGACCGGCAACGCCACGACGCCGAGTTCGCCTACGTCTCGGCCTGCCGATGCGCCGACCTGCACCGCCAGCTGCGCACCGGCGCCCTGCTCGGGCTGATCACGCACGCCCAGGGCCGCTACCGGCAGGCCAGCACGGTCCGCGCCGACCTGCTGCAGCGGATACCCGGCGCGGCCGGCGACGACCCGATCCTGAAAGCGCGGATGGACCTGGCCGACAGCCTGCACCACGGCGGCCGCTGCGGCGAGGCGATCCGGCAGGCCGACACCGCATGGCAGGCTTGGCGCGCCACCCCCGACCGGCGCCGCACGCACGGCACCGGCATCCTCGTCGGCTACCTCGCCATGCTGATGGGCTGCGGCCGCGACACCGACGCCCACTGCATTGCCGCCGAAGCCCTGAGCATCACCGCGGCATGGAGCATCCTGGTGACCTCGCTGATCCACCCACCGACCAGCTGCTCCCCCGGCTTCACCGGCCACCAACCGGTCTGCGCCCGCCAGATCACCACCGCCGGGGACCCGGACATCACCCGGGTGGCTGCCGTCGAACAGCGCTGGGCCCGGTGAGCGGCCATGACGTTCGATCACACCCGGCCGAGCCAGGCCCGCATCGCCGACTTCATCCACGAGGGTAGGGAGAACTTCGCCGCCGACCGCAGGGCCGTCGAACTGGCCGGTGAGTGGGCGCCGCGGCTGGTGGCGGCAGCGGCCCATCACCGGGCGTACCTTCGGCGGCTCATCACGTACCTGGTTCGTGACTGCGGCATCCAGCAGTTCCTGGACATCGGCTGCGGCTACCCGGCCCCGTCCAATGTGCACGAGATCGCCCGCGAGCAGGACCCGGCGTGCCGTGTCCTGTACGTCGACAACGACCCGTACGTGGCCCGGCACGCCTACGCCCTGCTGGGCGACGGGGACAACGGCGTGGACTCCCTGCAGGCCGACCTACGCCGGCCGCAGGACATCCTCACCAGCCAGGCCTGGACGACGACCTTTGACCCGGCGAAGCCGATCGCGTTGCTGCTGCTCGACGTGCTGCACCACTGCCCGGACGACGAGCCCGTACAACCCGTTCAGCACCTGATCTCGCACCTGCCGCCCGGCAGCTACGCCGCCCTGTCGCACCTCACCACCGATGGGCTGCCCGCCGAGCAACGGCACGTGTTCGCGAAGATCTCCTGCGGCCCGTGGTACGCCCGGTCACGACGCGAAGTCCTGGCCCTGCTCGACGGCCTGGACCTCGACGAACACGGCCTGACCGCCACGACCCTCTGGCGCCCCGAACCCGGAGACGTCCCGGCTGACCTGGCTACCGCGTTGCGGTACGCGGCCGTCACCCGCAAACCGTAGAGGCGAGCGCTCATGCCTCTTCCTTTCTCCGGTGACGTCACCTCCGTGACCACGGCGGCGAGCGTGCCGTTTTCGTCGCCTCCGCTGGTGCGGGTCATCCGCGTCAGCGATCTGTCTGCCCACAAGAAACTCGCCCTGGATCGATGGCGGCGGGCGCCCTCGTGGCGCACCGGCGCCTCCGACCTGTTCCCCGAGCCGTCCAGCACGCTCCGCCAGTGCGAAGGAGGACACCGGCATGCCCCCCACAGCGACACACGACCTGTCTCACCCGTCCCGCCCGGCCACGGCTGCCGACCGGCACAGCTCCCGACGGCCGGTCCCGCGGACCGCACCGCCTGATCGGGCCCGTCGACCGGCGCCCGGCAGCGGTGCTCCGCCGACTGCCCGCACCGGTGGCCAGGCGATGACCAGCGGCGGCATCCCTCTCGCGTCCGTCGCGGTGCGCGTCGGTGTGCCGACCGTGGTGGTGGCAGGCCGATGGTGAGTTCCGATGTTGTCGCCGGGCGACGAACTGTATGTGGGCCGGGCGGCGAGTGTGCAGTTCACCGGCGAGCGTGCGCTCAGGTTCCGGGTGATCCGGGTCGATCCGGCGCCGACCTACCACGGGTGGGTCTGGCTGGACGGGTATGTGCTGGGCCCGAAGGACGAAGCGGTCGAGCGGCGCAGGATCTTCGTGCAGAAGGCGGGGCTGCAGCGGGTGACTCGTGCGGCATCGTCTGGGTCGGCGACCGGCAAACGTGGTCGCCGAGGGACGTCTGCGAACGGCGGGCCGGCCACGACGAAGGAGTCCTGACACACGCGCAGGCACAGGACCTCGCCGCGACACGCTGCCCGTACGAACCGCAGGTCCGCCGCTCCCGGTATGCGGTCCGCCCGGCCGCCGGCAGCCCACGGGAGGCAATCGTCCTCGCCACACACGCCGACCTGGTGTGGGCGCTGCGGCGCTGGCTGATGTGCCTGCTCGTGTTCGACCGGGCCGAGGGCTGCTGGATCCTGATGTTCCGCGACGACACCGGCAATCACCTCAGCGGTGGCGAGGACAACCGGGACCTCACCGATCCCCGGGCGGCCATGACAGCACAGCAGTGGGCGACTCAGTTCCTGCAACGCCGGTCACCGGAATGGGACGACCAACCGTGCGACGAGCAGGGCGAGCCGGAGCCGATCCGGCTCTGCGACGAATCGGCCTGCCCGGCACAGTTACCGCCGCTCCAGCCCACGGAATGGCGCACCGTCTGGCACGCCGGGCTACGGGGCTACGCGCCGCTGTTCGCCGGGACACAGCCCTGCCACATCCCCGTCTCAGATCTCGACCCGGCGACCGGCGCGAACTGCTTCTGCGTGCGAACCGGCCAAGGAGACCGGCATGGCTAACCCGAGACCCCTCCTCCGACCCGCCAGAACGCAGCCAAGGCCGCCGTCCGCCACCGGCGATGTGGTTCCCGCCGAGACGGCCGGGACGGCGATGCCCGTGGGCGGGCCTGTCGGCGCAGACGAGTCCGCCACGACAGTGATCGTCCGCGACCCGCACACCAGCCAGCGGCGGGTTCCAATTCCCGCGGATCGCGGCCGAAGCAGCGGGGCCGGCCTCATCCGGGTCGAGCCGCCAGGACGCGGTGGAGGGACGGATGCGATGTCGTGGCCGGAGCGTCCGGCATGACCAGCATGCTGTTGGAAGGCAACGCCCTGACGATGCTGCGCAACGCCAGGGTGATGGCCTGCGGGACGCCGTCGGGCGGGCTGGACGGAGCGGGAGTCGCGGCGCTGGCGAATGTGCTGAACCGTCTCGACCCGGCGGTGATGAGCTGGAACCTGGAACTGGCCGAGGCTGCGGTACTGCTGTTCGGAACCGCCGGCAAAGGCCCGGCGCAACAGGCCCTTGAGTGGCTGCGATACGCCCAGCGCACCGCCACCGTGCTGGTAAGCCCATTGTCCCCGCTGTCGTGTGAGGCCAGCGCCCACCTGGGCCGCTGGTGCGAACAGGCGGGAAACCAGCGCGAGGCCGCGGCAGCGTGGGAAGTCGTCACCCTAGGCATGCAGCAGCGAGACCAATGGCAGAACGCGCACCAGGCCCGGCTGCACTGGGCGTCCAACCTGCATCGACTCGGCTCCTGCGACGACGCGGTGCTCGTTCTGCGGCACGCCTGGGACTGGCGGGCGGTCACGCACCCCCGCGGCCCGCTGACGATCGCGATCAGCTGCCTGCAACTGCTGGGACTCTGCGGCCGGCAGGACGAAGAGACCGCGTACTGGTCCGTGATGCCGCTACACAGCACCCCCGCCGAGAACTCCATCGCACTCGACACGCTCCGGTCCTACGCCGCCTCCAGCCGAAGAACCACCGACCTCGGCGCCCACACCGCGGTATGCGGCTACCGCGGCAGCCCCGCGGCGATCACGCTCCCGACACCGCCCCAGCGCCGACGCCCCGCACCTCCTCCGCTGGGCATCGGAGGCAGCGGCCATGGATAGCCCACCGACAACCCCGATGCACCGAGCGGCCAGACCCAGTTGGAACTGCGAAGACTGCGGACAACCATGGCCATGCCCACAGCGCCAGGCGACACTCCTCGCCGACCACCCCAGCGACCGCATGACCCTACTAATGTTCCTGGCTGACCTGATGACCGAAGCGATCGACGACCTCCATCAACACGGCGCCGGAGCGGTGCCCGACCTGTATGACCGGTTCCTCGGCTGGGCCCACCGAGCGACCGCCAAACCCCTCGCAACACCGGTAGCCGAGAACTCTTCCAGCAGTCGCCACCACCCTGCCGCAGACCAGTTCTGCGGACACCGACAAACCCAGCTTGCTGAAGGTCGCACTGATCTGCCGATGAGAGCGCGCTTCCCCTAAATATAGCCAGCACCTTCAAGCCATTAAAAAACCCATTGAGCTAGGATAAACAACCCCATCAAAGCTAATACGCCATGGATGCATTCCTGTAACAACTGGGACCGCCAAGGCGAATTGTCGCTATCCACCCTGCCGCCAGTCACGTCAAATTCGATCTTCAGATCATTTAGTCGAGGCGACAATCTCTCGAGAACTTTTCCCGCGCGCTTCTGATGGAACTTCACCCATGTCCGAGATCTAGAAGCGTAAACGCCCGCAAGGATATTGATCACCGCGACGGACAGCGGCACGCCGTATGCGGCGAGTGCGACTTTTTCCCTGGGTAAGGCAAGGATCCCCAACGCCACGACCGACGCCGCAACAACGAAATTACTGACCTGCAGACGACCGTTCTCATGCTGAGCGATCCTCTGATACTGCAGCTGATAGTAAATCCTGAATGTTTCGACATCCGGCGGGTCTAGTAAACCTGAATTAGATTGGGATGAGCTAGCGGCCATCATCCAAGGCTAATTGAAACTGCACTGGCCCCAGCCTCCTTGCGTGATGTCGATCTGAAGTCACACGTTCACGCTGATAGCAAGGACGGGCTTCAGTAGACTCACATGCCGCGATCCGCGCGGTGGCCAGCCGGCGCCGTCGCGGCTGGCAGGCGGCGGTGACTGGCTAGCGTCTTGTCGTGCCGATGAGAGCGCGTTCGGTTTACTAACAGCAGCCTATCGGGCGCAACCTACAACCATTGCATATCGATATTCCCGGTGTATATGAAGGCAGTGCGAATATTAGGTATGCCGAATAGCTCGGACTCGCCCGAATAAAGGGCAACTAATGATCCTGGCCGATACCACCAGCCATTCGTTATTCCTTCGGCTGACGCGACCGGTTGCATGGAGGACAGGTCGAGACTGTCGACCGCACGGCCAGTCAGCTTAGTGACGGTGTCCGCGACGTCCACAGCGGCGTACGCCAAGGCCAGAGACTCAACCCAGCCCTCGATGCTGCCGTGCAATGGCACCCACATGTCGTCGTCCCCGCCGGCGATACCGAAAACGCCGTTCGGGCTGATCAGAAACGCGTAAGGCACTGCGGTGCGTTGAGGGCCGGCCTCGAAATACCAGCCCGGGTCGGGGAACCCGCCTTCCCGATTCGGGGTATCAGCACCGAGCATGCGTGGACCGGCGGCGTCTTCAGGCAGTCCAGGGGCGGCTGGCAGAACAAGCCCACCCCATCGAGCGTCATATGCCTCGGCGCGATCGGCGACGGCAGAGGGCACACCGGCCTCTTCCCATTGTTTACGCTGATGAGTGATGGGCGAAGAATCAAGCCAAACGCCATGAACGCTGACGAAGCGGTGCGAACGTCTGCTCAAACCCGGCGGAGGATTCCGGAACCCCATCATGCATGCAGCTTATCGGTGGCGGTCAGTGTGATCACCCGGAGCGTTCCCCTGCCCTCTTGCGTCACGCCGATCCTCGTCTGACAGGTTTGTGCGGTGCAGTTCTGCGTTTGAATGACCAGTTGGCAGATGGAGCGCTGCGGCGCCTCTTTCCGCGAGTGCAGGACGGCCTCGCTCTCTGCATGGCGAATCAGCGGCGCCGGTAGCCTCCTTGCATGCAGATGCAGCTGGGTCAGAGCAATGACTCCAGCGGAGTTGTCCGAACCGATCCCGTGCCGGTGGCGCGACTGACGTTGGTAACCATCGTGGAAGCCGGTGATTGGGCGGTTGAGCTCCCGCGACCGTTGCTCCTTCATCCCGGCGAACATGTTTGGATCGTCGGGTCATCGCTTTTCGTTCGCCGGCCGGCCGGCGAGGTGGCTCGACACGAGGGAGACGGCGTCTGGCTTTGCCGTTGAATCCCACCCGGGCTTGATCAGCGGCTGGATGTGTCATCAAGCGGCCCGGCTGGACGGCTGCCAAGCAGCTCACTCTCATGCCGCGATGTGCCTGATGGCTGGCCTGAGTTGCTAGAGGTAGTCCAGCGGGCAGCCATATCGCAATGAATGCTCGGCCGCTTGCTGGGACAGGTCGTACCATCGAAAAGGTTTTATGATCTTTAGGTGCCGGAGACCAACGAGGCGCTGGGCCGCCTGATCGCCAACGAGAACAGTGCCAGTGACCTGCTGGCGTTCCTGTTCGAGCGGGATCCGGCGCCACTGATCCGGGTACTGGGGCTACCGGACGGGGAGTACCGGGTCCGGCGTGAGGGCAAGGCCGCACGGAGCCGGTTCGATCTAGTCGTGTACCGGGAGAATCATCCGGTGGCGGTGCTGGAGTTGAAGGGCGCGTCGACCGAGCACGGGGATCAGCTCGGCCGCTATCAGGCCTGGGCGGCGAAATACTCGGCGGCTCTCTTCTACTGCACCCTGGACCGTGGCGATGTGCCACCGGATCCGTGGCGGGTGGTCGGGCTCGTCGAGCTTTACGGGGCGTGGCGCGACAGCACCGACCCGCACGTCGCCTGGCTCGGCGGGGAGATCGCCGGGCTGTTCGCGAGCTGGGACCAGCAGGCCGAGGGCGTCATCGGCGAGTCCCGGGGCTGGTATGTGCCCGATCTAGTCACCCGCCGTGTCGCTCTCGATCTCGACAAGGTGCTGCGGGAACGGGATGGGGAGGCAGAGGCGACGCGTACAAACCCCGGTAACCCGATGTTTCTGGCCTGGCGACGGCACCCGAACGGTGACCCGAACGCGTGGATCGGTGTGGACGTGCGCTCAGAGGGCCGCATGACTCCGGCGGCCCGATGGCTGTTCCGGCCGTGTGTGCAGGTTGAGCTGGGCGACGGGACTGCGGTCGAGGCCCGGAGGAAAGCTCACGACCTCGCCGTGGCGTTGTTGCCGGCCATGGTGCTGGCGGCGATCCAGCGGATGCTTACCGACCTGGGCCGACCGGAGCTGGGCCAGGCGCTGTCCGCGAACGAGCACGGTGGCCTGGCCCGGCCCGCTGACGCTGCCGTGCTGGATGAGTTTCGCAACGGCGACCTCAGCGGGTTCCATCCGGTGTTCCGTAACGACTGGAACCGGCGGCTCGCGACCCAGCTGTCCCTGGACGTCACGAGGGTGGACCGGTTCCAGCTGGCCGATCTCACCCTCGCGGTCCTCGATCACCTGGTGGCGTCAGCCCAGGAGCTTGTCCCCGATCAGAACAGCTAGGCACTGGATGGCGGCCAGGCCGATCCGGTAAGGGCATCAAGGAGGGCGCCATCTATGGGAGCGTGAAGCGCCGCTCTGTTCGGGAACGATCGGACGCCTCTTCTGCCGCCTTACGCGCTCGGCCGGCGCCGCCGTCACGGCCGGTGATCGACGGCTGCTGGCCGACGTCTTGTGCCGATGAGAGTGCGCTCGGACCAGTCAAATGATCGTTTGCGGTCCAAGCTTGCGATCTATGAGTATTATGGACACGCCTTAGTCGCCGACGACTATCCGTAAGGGGCTCGAATGCCAGCACAGCGGAAGTTCTTCAAAAGCTTGTACTTCGGTGAGGCTTCCGCTGAGGCAGAAGCTGAAAAGTGGCCCGACCTTTTCCTGGCTGGTTTCCTCGACACCAATGATGTGACCGCGGGCATACTTTCTGGTGACCATTTTTTACTTATTGGACCTAAAGGTGCAGGAAAATCCAGCTACGCCGAGTATTTGCATCTAAGCGTTAAAAACCCTTACCAAAGATTCGTGCAGCGAGAAGACCTTGGCGAACTAAGGGGCGCCCTCAAGGCCGATCTCAGCCTTTCTGAATCTGGTGCCGAGCTGAACGAATTAGCCTGGTCCACATGGATTTGGTGCCGCCTGTTCGATAGTCTCATGGGTGACGAATCTTGCTCCCTCCAAGGAGACTCTGAAACTCTCGCGCTATACGAGGATCTAAAAAATTCCGGGATAGCTACGGGCGACTACCGGGCCGTAATCCAGGAAGTTCGCAAGAAGCGGCATAAATTCACCATTCCGAAGATTTATGAAGTCGGTATTGAATCGGACGGAGCCCATCGAGTAAACATCGGTCAACTCCGGGATCTCCTAGCAAACATTGTTACCAGCGCCGAAACTGCAAACGCCCATGTTCTAGCACTTGATGGGCTGGACAGCGCCGAGATCGGCACCCCTTCATACTGGAAGCAGCTCGGTGCCCTTCTAAGGGCAGCCACAACGGTTCACAGGCGAATCAGGGGTGCGCGGGCCACCGTGCGAGTCTGCCTGCTCTGTCGCAGCGACGTATTCCTCAAGATTCCTATTCCCGATTCGAACAAGATTCGGCAATCTTGGGGCGTAGACCTTAAATGGGAGTACGGCCTTGAGACGCCGGAAGACTCGCCCCTTTGGGATATGCTTGAGAAGAAGGCTTCAGTGCGCGGCGCAAAGACGGTAAATCTACTTGAAACATACTTTCCCGAATACATGACTGTAGGTCAGCGAACGGCGCCCCAGAATATCCGGATGGCGAAGTACTTGCTCGATCTGACGCGCTCGACGCCGCGCGACATTGTAATGCTGATGAAGTTTATTCAGGGCGAGATCTATCCGGAACAAGAGCTCAACGTGGAACGGGTACGCGCTGGAGTGAACTCCTACTGCAAGAACTACTTCGCCAACGAGATCGTCAACGAGCTTGTCGGGATGACGGACCCGTCAATAGCTGAACGCATCCTGGGCGCGATGACACGCCTGCCGTCCCGCCGATTCACCCGAGACCAATTCATTGGACTATTTTCGGGAGATTCGAACATTACTGAGACGATCATGGATGGAGCTCTTCAGCAACTCTACCTGGCGGGTGCTATAGCAAATTTCAGTAAAAGTGGCGCAGGGGAGGAGTACGTCAAGTTCTATCATCGCAGATCGTACGCAGAATTGGATCTTCAAGGGCCATTCCTGCTTCATAATGCACTTACGTACGGCCTGAATGTTCGGTGGAGCGCGGCTTCGTAGACAAACTCGCTCACATGCCGCTGATAAAGCGTGCTGGGTGCCTGCGAGCGGTCGTGGAGGCGCCGGGCGGCCCGTCATCGCTTGGGGCGAACCTCACGAAGGTTGTATCGCCGCCCGGTGCCCTGTCAAGGTAGGCGTCGCTGACGGGTGGCCATGATCCGCAACGCGGCTGGACAGCGTGGTACGCATCCAGGCCGAGTCCAAGGTTCCGGAAGCCGGGGCGCTGTCGGCGTAACCCGTGCGCCGGCCAGGCAGGGCTGTTTCATAAGTGGTCGCTCGTGAAGCGGCCAGCCCTACCACGCTCATCCAGAGGTTTCGGGGTTTCATGAGTCGGTCCGTCGGCCGGCCAGGTATAGGCTGAGCAGGGCCGTTCCAGTTCCTTAGAAGTGAAACGCCGAGGGCAGTGGTACGCCCCGCCTGATCCAAGCCGTAGCGCGCCTACGCCACCGGTGACGCCGGAGTCCGGACGCAGTTGATACACCGGATCGGCGGGCTTCCGTTCGTCGTAGATCCGTGAACAATGGCTCCGTGTCCCGACGTGACGGCAGCTTGCTTGCAGACATTGAGCGCGATGCGCTCGATGACCGAGTCCCTCTAGCCTCCATCCTGCGTAAGTGCATAGCACTCGGCGCGCAAGCCCGGAACGCCGAGCTTCGCGACTGGGCAAGCCAAGAGCTGAACGGCTACAGGGAGGATGACAGCTCCATTCCGCCGTACCGGCTCATCTATGCCCCGTTGACGGTGGACGGAGCGAACATGCGCCTCCAGATATCAGGCGAACAGATCAGTGCTACCGACCTTCCCGAGGTTGCGCACGGCAAGGTCAGCGAAGAGGTTCCCTTCGCTCAGGGTGTCGGAGACCTTGAGGCTCTCGTCCGGAACACGGCTAAAGCCGGAAAGACCTCCGTCATGCTGTCGCCGCCCGGAGCTGCTGACCTGGTGAAGATCATGAATTATGAGCGGCAGGGCCAGGGCGCTCTTGTGAGCCGGCTCTATTGGGATGTGCACATCGCTCGGGTGGAGGGCATCCTCGATCACATCAGGACGACACTCGTCCGTCTGACAAGCGAGATCCGAGCGTCCATGCCTAGCGACACATCTGTGCCGACTCCCGAGCAGGCAGCACAGGCCATCAATGTGGTGCTGCACGGGGGAAGACGGAACCAAGTCACCGTGACAACAGCCCAGGCCGGCGCCAGCGGCACGGCGGAGGTAGCACCCCCGGAGGCTGAGTCTCATTGGACCAGAACGCAGACGATCTGGACGATCGTCAGCGTGTTTGTCGCCGTGGTCGGCGCCTACTTTGCCTACCGCCAGTGGCGCGGCTGACCTCCGAACGAGGATAACCGGGGGCGGGTCGTCGCTGGACCGCGAGAGACACTTTTGCGTTCGCCTTGGTTGTACCCCGGTAGCGTCCGCCGCGGCTGCAGGGTAGGCGGGCCTAGGGGCAGTCGGCGCCGCTAAGCATTCGTTCCGCTTCCTTGGAAGCGGAACGGTCCAGCTTCTGGAAGTGGGATGGCGGGGCCATCGGCGCCCTGATCGCCATCCCTGGCCTCGACGTGGCACCGGTCGACCCTCATCTACCTCTGGTGTAGTAGCTGCTTCGCGACCTCGGTGGTGATCGCGTCGGCGGCGGCAGCCGGGTCCCCGAGCATCTCCCCGGTACGCGTGGTTACGTCGGTGGCGGAGTTCTCCGGCTCCTTCACTATGACGGTGAGGACCGCGTTGCCGGTGAGCGTCGTCTGCCCCAGCGTGTGATGCGTGCCGTCGGCCCGGACGAGAGCCTCGCCGTAAGCCGTCGTCACGGTGCTCACCCGCAGCGAGCCGGCCGGCTTGCGGCGCACCTCGGAGGTGGTTATGTCCGTTTTCCAGCGGTGACTGGCAGCCGCGTTGCCGTGGCCGGTGAAGGCGGGTTTGAACCCGTCCCGGAAGATCTCGATGCGCACCTCCATCCGCAACTTGCCCGACGACGGCGAAAGCCAGCCGCAGTGAATCCAGAGCACGGAGTCGGGCTGCCGAGGCAGCGGATACAAGCGGGGCGGCCGCGAACCGGTATAACGGACGGACTCCGGCGAGCTCAGTTCAGGACACTCGCCACGGATCCCGGTGTAGACCGGTGCCACCGCCGCCGGTGGCGAAGCGGACGGCGCCACCGCCACGGGACGCGGCTGCTCACCGCCGGAGCAGCCGGCCAGAACGGCCAGGCCCACCAGCAGCGACAACCCCCAAGATCGATTCATGCGGCACACCGTAATGTGCCGTGCCCGCTGCCGCCGCTCCGCCCAGGGCGTGAGAACGCCCACCTCGGCCGGGCGGCGCGGGTTCATCGGAAGCCGCTGAGCGGCACCGCCGCCACCAGGGCGTCAGCTACCGGGGCCGGGGGCACCGGCCCGGCCCGCGACGATCTGATCGAGGCGGACCGGCTCGTGATCGCCGCGTGCGGCCTCGTGTGCTCGCCAGCGAGGGCGTCATAGCGATTCGGGCATCGTTCCACTTCCATGGCTGTGGAACGGCCCGGGAGACACGGCCGGCACCGACAGCAGGGTGCCGACTGGCACGGTGCGGAGGACGACGATGGCGGCGCGTATGAGCTGGTGCGGGCGCGAAGCCATTTCTGTCGGCCGTACGGGGCACGATCGCCTCCCAGGGTGGCGAAATCACCGGCCTCAATGTTTGCTGTGGGACAAATATGGTGAGCTGAGGACCTCACGTGGGAACCGGTGAAGGGAATGCTGCGATGGGGTTGTCCCGGGCGCTGGATGTGCTGATCGTCGATGACGATGAGGCCGACACGATGATGATCGAGGAGGCGTTGTTGGCCGCGCCGGTGCCGCCGACGGTGCATCGGGTCGCCGATGGGGCCGAGGCCTTGGACTATCTGCATCGTCGTGGTGTGTTCGGTGACGCCCCGCGTCCCGATCTGATTCTGCTCGACCTCAACATGCCGCGGGTCGGGGGACAGGAGGTGCTGGCGGAGGTGAAGGGGCACGACGACTTGAAAAGTATCCCCGTGGTGGTGCTGACTACGTCCAACGCCGGCCCGGACATCCTGCACAGCTACACCCATCACGCCAACGCCTATGTCACCAAGCCGATCGACCTGGAGGCGTTCGAAGCCGCCGTCGACAAGATCCGCAGGTTTTACGGCGACATCGCCCGGCTACCTGAATAGAGACAGGGATGCGCCGAGCCGGCGCCAGTCGGGCAAGCAGGAGGCCGTTGGTTCTGTAGGTGAGTTCGTTGTCGCCAGCGTAATCAGCCGCCGGTGCGCGAGCCACGGTCGGGGAAGTGGCTGTTGAGTCGGCCCGGCCGACTATTTGATCATGGCGTAATGGGCTTTGAGACCGTTTATCGTTCGTCGCCGGCCCGCCTCGAGGTCGCCAGCGACGGGTGTCACGCATGAACATCGCCGACCTTCCGTTCGGCACCACCGACTGGAACACGGTCGAGTCGAGCGAGCATGCGGGCGTCACCGGCACCGCGTCGTGGCGTACCCGCCGGTTCGGCGACATGCGGGTGCGGATGGTCAAGTACAGCCCGGGATATCTCGCAGATCACTGGTGCACGAAGGGCCATATCCTGCTCTGCCTCGAGGGCGAGCTCGACACCGAGCTGGCCGACGGCCGACACTTCCGACTCACTCCCGGCGTCAGCTATCAGGTTGCCGACGGCGCCGAGCCGCACCGGTCGTCCACAAGTTCGGGCGCTCGGATCTTCATCGTCGACTGATGCGGAGCGTTCGCACCAGCTATGGCGTATCCACGGGGCCCTCCGGCTCAACTTCGATAGCGCCTGTTGCGTATCAGCCCAGCACCGGATGGCAGGCCAACTCCAGGTCTCGGCTCTCGTACGGCCCATCGGCTGGTTGAGCTTGGGGCGCCATGCCAAGACCTTGCCTACGGCGCCGTCCGGTCATGACAAGGGCGCGGTCGCCAAAATCGGTGAACTTTCCTGCGGTTGGTTTTGTTCGCGAGTTCCGGCGCCAGATGTCGCCGAGTCTCGGCACCAGCAGGATCTCACTGCTTTCGATGTTCGCGAGTTTGGGCACCACCCCGGGTGGGCGAGCTGAGCCAGCGGGCGACCGGGCCCACGCTTACGCACAGTGGCGGGCACCAAGGGGGGTGGACGCGCGTTATCTGCGGCAGAAGCGGATACCTTCCGCCCCGAGCGCTTGAGGGTCAGTAGTGGTCCGTAGCCGGCCCGAGTGGTCGCGGCTCCACAGTCAGGGAATGGCTCCGCACTCCTCCTCAAAGATCCGCCAGTAGCCACTCGGATTTCCCAGTCTTTGCGATCATGTCTCCTGTCGGCGCGCGCGCTTGACGCGTCGGTCGTCGAGCCAGAGCGCCAGCTGTTCCCGTGTGCGGTACGCGGCGATACCGGCTACCAGGACAGTGAAGAGGATGGTCCAGAACCAGAACCGGGCGCCCACTCCGCCGGGCGGGCTTGCGTCACGGGCGCGGCCGCTGTGGATCACGTTGTCGGCGACGTCGACGGCGAGAACATTTTCTGGCGCGGTCATCACGGTCCGCGGCGCGGTGGTGTCGGGCGTCAGCGCTAGCACCCGTACGGTGCGCACGCTGGGGTACGCGGTGCGCTGGTCCATTTCCAGCGGCTGGTCGAACCGAGCAGGGCTGAACGGTTCGGGCTGGTACGCGACCACCAGCGCTGACCCGTCCGGGCTCCAGCCGAGCAGTCGGATTGCGGTCACGTCGGAGACGCCGGGCAGAGACAGCGGTCCCATGTCCCTGCCGGTGGTGGGGTCGACCGAGCGCAGGCTCCAGTCGCTGGTTCCGGCTTTCCGGGTGACGAGCGTTAACGCACCGGCTGTCGTCCATGCCCCCTTGCCGGCGAGCCAGCTTTCAGGGGACAGCTGGAAGGAGGACTCCTTCCTGCCGTCCGGGTCCGCCACTGCCACGGTCCGGCCGACCTGGTAGGCGAATCGGCTTCCGTCTGGGGCGAAGGCGACGGGCGAGCCGGAGATCGCCTGTTGGGCGTGCTCGGTCAACGAGGTCCAGCGTTCGTCGTCGAGCGTGACGATGCTCAGCACCTGCCGGTAGCTGGCACGCTCCGGGCTGGTCGGCACGGTGTTTTCGACCACCAGTTGCTTGCCGTCGGGTGACCAAGCCAACGGGGAAGTCACCACGCTGTCGGCAACCTTGCTGTCCAACTGCCGGGTGTGGCCGCCGGCGACCAGGTCGATGATGTCGATCCGTGGGCGGTCGGGAGTCCCGGCCGGCCGGGCGATGTACCGACCGTCAGGAGAGAGGATCACGTCCTCTCCGACGGGTGCCTCGTAGCCCATGGACAGGATTCGGTAACGGTCGGAGTTGGCGCTGACCACGCCGACGATGCCATCTTCGTCCCAGCCCTGCAGGCGTGGTGCCTGACCGCTGAAGATGACCGATGCCGGGCCGAGGTGGGGTCGGTCGGTGGCGTGCAGGGTGCCGATCGGTGGCAGAGCGATCCGATCGGGCAGCGCGGCGTCCGTGCTGGCCCCCGGCTCGACGGCGGGGGTACGCGCGAGCGGCAGGATCGCCCCGGGCAGCGCGACGAGTACCAGCGCCGCGACGGTTGCGATCGCGGCCCGGCGGCGGGAGCGACGGGCGGTGGCGAGGGCTCGTTCGTACACACGGTAGGGGGGCACGTCGGCGGCGGCGGTGCGCAGGGCGTCGCGGAGTCGGGCGGTCATAGCGGGCTCCTTTCCGTCGCCCGGTCGATCAGGTCGGGGGCGATGGCGCGCAGTCGGTGGATGGCGTCGTGGCCGTGCCGTTTAACCGTGCCGAGCGAGCAGCCGAGCACCTCGGCGACCTGCGCCTCGGTCAGATCCTCGTAGAACCGCAGCACGATCACGGCGCGCTGGCGGGCGGTGAGCTGGCGCAGCACGGCGGCCAGGCTTAGGCGCAGCGCGGTCGACTCGGAGTGGTCGTCGCCGGGCCGGTCGGTGGGGTGCGACTCCAGCCGCTCGGTGAGCCGGCGACGCCGCCACCAGGAGACCTGCTGGTGGTACATCACCCGCCGCACGTACGCCTCGGGGTCGCCGCCGCGGATGCGCCGCCAGTGCCGGTATGTCCGAGCCAGTGCGGACTGCAGCAGGTCCTCGGCGAGCTGGTGATCGCCGGTGAGCAGGTAGGCGGTCCGGGACAGCGCAGGAGAGCGGTGCACCACGAACTCGTGGAAAGTCTCGGTCATCCCCACCTCCTCATCAGATAAGACGCCACCCGCCAGCGGAATGGTTGAGGTCAGCCGCGGCGACAGCATCGCGCCGCCGGCTCAGGTTCGCGGATCGAGGCGGCAGGTGGCGGCGTGGGTGGTAATCCTGCAGGACGCGCCTTTGGGAGGTGTTTAACTTCCATGGGAGTGGAACAGAGGGCCAGCAGGAGCAGGGGTCGCCGGGACCGTAAGCCACAGAGCCAGGTCGTGATCGGCCAGTCTTCCGGAATTCGGTCCATGAGCGGGCCCCAGAGGCTGCTGCTTCCCATGGCCAACCTGACCAACGGCTGGCGACGTCCGCTCTTCGGCATGAGCGCGCATCCTGCCGCTGTCGCCTGCCTCAGTGGACAACAGCAGAGAGTTACTGACTGACCAGACGGCAACTGATCCTGCTGCAGCCATGGTCAACAAGTGGCGCTCGTTCTCACGAACATTCGCGCGGGACCGAGCAGCGGGGTGGAGCCGAAAGTGGCGAACATCTGGCTCCCGTTCTCGCGGACATAATCATGCGGTTGAGCGGGCGCTCGTAGTTAGGGCTGCGGCTGAATGTACTCATCGCAGAGGCGGCAGCCGTACTCACCGACGAACACGCTGTGGATGTCGCACTCGGCGGTCAGCGCCGCAGCGGGCGGTAGCCGCCAGTCGCCCCACTTCGGCGTGGGCTCCGGCACCGGGGTGTATCCGGCGAGCATCTCGCGGAACCGGGTCAGGTACTGGATCGCGAACGGCGGGTCGTAGTTCAGCCGGTCCCACCCGTGCCGAGTCAGCGCCAACGCGATCACCTGGTCGAGGAACGCCTTCTCTGCCGGCCAGTCGCTGGTCCACGGCAGTTCGGCGAGGTCGAAGCCGTCGCATCCGCGGCCCAAGCGGTGCCCGTCGGCGAAGCGCACCACCAGGTTGCGCTGCCACGGCGTCTGCGCCATCACGCAGCCGGCCAGGGTCAGCACGTCATAGAACACGTCGGTGCCGCCGTTGCTGAGGTCCAGATAGCGCGGCCCGATCGAATCGTCCGCGGTGAACAGATTTGCCATCTACACGCTCCTTCCGGGCTGACGGACCATAAACGGCCGCTCCAGCACCGCGCCGGCGGCTATGCCCGAGCCCTTCGCGAGCATCGAGGCTAGCGAATGGCAGGCTCAGTAGGCATCCGCATTCTTCGGCGTCGTACCGGTGAGCGCTGACTCGGCTGCCTCGAGGCCGGCCTTTGCGGCAGGTGCGAAAGTAGTGCCGTCGCGCGTCGCCCGGGCCAGCCGGCAATTGCTTTGTGGGCGGCCGACGGTACCGCGATCATCGGGGATGGCAGGACTTCGCGGGGGCTCTGCGGCGGGAGGCGGCGTGCCGGATCCAGCGCTGTACGTCATCGTCCGGGATGGACGGCACGAGTTTCGTCTCGACCGGTCCGGAGCGCTGAGCCTGCCCGAGAGGCTCTTCGACGGCCGGACGCGTGGCGCGACCGGCACGGCCAGATCACGGCCGAGCCGTACGACAAGGTGTGGGCCTCCGGTGGGGTGCTGCTGGATTACGATCGGCGTCTGCTGCGCTGGTACAACCGGCGCAGCGTCACCGACGACAGCCTCGGGCTGCGCCGGGCACTGATGCCGCCGCTTGCGCAGTGCTGGCCGGACTGGACGGTCCAGCACGCCGACCGCGGGTACGCGGCCGTGGTCGACGGCCTGCCGGTCGACACAGCTGCCCTGCTGATGGCCGACCCGCCGCCGCGGCCCGTCACCGCCGCCAGCATGCTGGTCGGCCTGAACGCGCCGAGTCGCATCCTGGGCCAGCGGCTGACCCTCGACGAGTACGTGGCGGCAGCCGACCCGTTCGAACACCTGGGGCACCTGCGCGGGTACGGGCTGACCGTCCTCAGCGTGCGCGACGCCGGCGGGACCGTCCGCGACTACGTCGGCGGGATGTCGCTGACGGACATGCTGGCGACCGGCCCGCGGTTGCTGGCGATGCTGGACGACCTGCCGACCGCTCCGGTGCCGGGGGAGCTGTACGTCGGCGAGGGCGGCCTTCTCGACGCCGCCGGCCGGACGATCGCCGTCTGGCAGGCCTGCAGCGGCCGCCTGGAACCGGCCTCCTGGCCGGGGTGGCAGGTGACGGTGCACCACGACGGGCTGCCCGGGCACCTGCGCCGCTGCGGCCGCGACGACACGCCGCTGCGGCTGCCGGCACGCACTGTCCTGGCCGAGGCTTGCATGCTGTTCGCCCACGACACCCGGCAAGCCGAACACCACTACACGGCACTGCTCAACGACCCGGACTGGCCCGGTGTGACCGGCCGCCGCCGCGCCGTGCTGCACCGGCTCGCCAAACGGGCGGCCAACGACGAGGTTCAGAGTCTTTGACGAGGATGACGTCCTTCCTCCGTCTTCGCGCAGGGGCTCACCGGCAGACATGGCGCATGGCTGAGCTGTTCGAACGCGGCGCGCGGAGGGCTGCCGTCCCCGCTGGAGTCACGGTTCGGCTCCGGTCAGCCAGTGGGCGAATGGTGATCTGTTGCGTCCCGGCGCCGTCTACGGATGACGATCAAGGCCAGGATCGAACCAGCGGTGGCTACCGCTACGGCACCGATGCCGGCATATAGCGGAAGAGGGGAATTGGCGGGCTGGGGTGCGGCCGATGACGGCACGGAGACGGATGTCGAGGCCGTGACCGGACTACTGACTGCCGGTGTGGGCGAGGCCGGGCTCGCCGGTGTGCCAGCGGCGGTCATTGGGGGTACGTCAGCGGTCAGGGCTTTGACGATGTTGAGGACGCCGTACCCGCACTGGTCGTCTCGTCCGGGTGGGCCGATGTCGTCGGCGGTGGCGGTGAGCCGGTGCATGACCTCCGGTGCGGAGAGGTTCGGGTAGCGGGACCGGACCAGCGCGGCGGCGCCGGAGACGATGGCGGTGGCGACGGAGGTGCCGGTGACGATGCGGTATTTGCCGGCTTGCCCGGTCGTGATCACCTTGACGCCGGGTGCGCAGATCCCGATGTTGCCGCCGGGATAGGAGACCGGCGCGTACTGTCCGTCCGGTCCGATGGCGCCGACGGCCAGGACACCGGGCATGGAGGCGGGGTACTCGTCCATGACGGTCTTCGTGGTGTTGCCGTTCGAGGCGACGATGAGAGCGTCGGCCTGCTCGGCGGCTTGGACGGCGCGTCTCAATGACAGGCTCTTCGGTCCGCCGCTGGACACGTTGACGACCTTGGCGCCGCGTTTCACCGCGAGTTCGATGCCGTCGGCGATGGTCTGCAGGCCGCCGTACTTGCCGGCGGAGACGATCGGGAGGATCTTCGCCGAGGGCGCGACGCCCAGGATGCCGGACTGGCCGCCGTGGCCACGGCCGGCGATGACGCCGGCCATGCCGGTGCCGTGGCCGGTCAGGTCGATGCGCCCGCTGCCGCCGGGCTGGACGAGGTTGATTCCGGGCAGCAGGTTCGCGCTCACGTCGGGGTGTGCTTCGACGCCGGTGTCGGGTAGCCCGACGGTGACGCCCGCGCCGGTGCTGATCTGGTGGGCGCGGGCGATCTGCAGGTAGTCCAGCATCCACTGCTGTTGCCGGATCTTGTCGGCCTGGGCGGGGAGGGGGGCTGTCACGGGGGTGGCGGTCAGGAGCGCGGCCACGACTGCGTTCGCTATCGCGGGGATCATGGTCAGGTCAGGCCGATCGCTGGTCCGGGGTTGATGGTCGTTCGTGGTGCGCTGTCCAGGACCGGTGTGACGCCGTCGTCGGTCTCCCACGGGTTGTCCGGATCCCACGAGCGGCCGGCCGTCCGGTCCGCCGGCTCACCGTCGCGGCGCCCCCGGCCGCCCGGGGTACCGGGGAGCCCGGGGCCGGGCCGGCCGGGCGCGGCCGTCTCACCGATGACGCCACCGACCGGGTTGACCCGCTGCACCCCTCGCGTCATGCCGCCGGCATGTCCGCCCGGGTGTCCGCCCATAGGTCTTCCCGTGCCGGTGCCGGAGCCGCCGAGCAGGTTCGGGTGGGTGGCCTGCTGGCCACGGCCGGATGGGGCACCGAGCGTTTCACCGACCATCGGCTTCATCGCACCGGGTGAGCGAACGGTGGTGGAGGGCCGCCCGGCCGGATCGCCCCAGCTGGTGGTGGGCATCCTATTCGGTCCGGGCAGATTCTGGACCGGGTTGACCGTGTGGTGCGCGGGCAGACCGGTCTGGCCCGGGGTGGTCGCCGGGGACGTGCCCGGTCCGGTAGTGGTCGGATGGGCGCCGACGAGCGTCGGTCCGGTTCCCGTGTCGCCGAGCACGGGCGTGACGGTGACAGGCGTGACGGTGACGGGCCGGTCCTGCACCAGGGGCGTCGCGTCTCTCGCCACCCGGGTGGCGGCCTGCTGGTCTCTGAGCGTGAACAGGCTCAGAGCGCTGCTGCCGCCGGCGAAGGCGCCAGCGGCGGCACCATCACCGCCGGCATCGGCGCTCTCACTGTCGTTCTGCCAGGTCAGGCGGTACTCGTCGGGGGTTCGGATCATGGATTTACCGACGGCCAGGTCGGTGCTCAGCGCGGACATCACCGCCCGCGCCTCGGCCTCCAGCACGGCCTGCCGCCCCCGGGCGGCCAGCGACTCCGGCGTCAGTGCCTGTTGCTGGCCCGGCGGCAGGATGCTCTGTTCGTACCGGGCGAGGTTGGCCTGATTACGCATGTAGTCGGCGTAGATCCGCGCGATCGACGTGTACGCGGAGTCCAGCGCTCCCGCCACGGTCTCCAGCGTGGACCTGTTGCTCAGCGCCGTGCTCCAGGTCACCCGCATGTTCGCGATCATCGCTTCCAGCTGGTCGTGACACGCCCGGGCGGCAGGGCCGGCCGACGGCGGCCACGACGCGGCGAGCCGGGAGCGGTAGTCCTCCAGATAGTCGATGTTGCGCTGCGTGGCGTCGGCGGCCTGCTGCCAGCCCTGGATCAACTGCTCGTAGCCGGCGCGGTTCTGCCCCTGCACCATCTGCCAGATCTGCTCGACGGCCATCGACGACCATGCCGTCCCGCCGCCTCCGGTCCCCGGCATCAGAGAAGGACCTTCGGGTCGTACGACTGGACCTGCACGCCGAGGCGGTTGAACGCGGACTCGACATCACGCAGCCGGGCCGTGGCGAAGGCGTCGGCGTCGGCGTACTGCTTGCTGATCTCCTCCACCGCCACCCCGAACGCCCACGCACCCTGCACATAGGTCTGCACGTTGCGCAGCGCCACCTCCTGGGCGGCGAACTGCGACTCCTGGAAAGCCAGCAGCTCGGCGAAGGCGTCGTGCGGTGCGGGCGGCAGGATGTACATCGCCTCCGCCGCTCGCTCGGCCGCCGGCGCGAGCCGCTCCTGAACCTCGGCCTTCAACCGGCCCGCGGCGACGTCCATGCTGGTGAGGTCCGCCCGGGTCTCGTCACCGATACCCGGCCAGTACCCCGGCGTCGGCGGCGGAATCGCGGGAATGCCCCCGCCCGTACCCGGCACCTCGCCCTTCACGTCGGTCATCAAGCCCCCGTCCCCCGCGGCATCCAGCCGACTCCATCGGAGCCGGTAGATTACCGAAGCACCGGGGCACCCCGGGGGAGCGGCCGCAGGGTGCTCCCGGATATCGGCCACTGCCCCGAGCGTGGCTGCTGTCTTCCGGTCGGCCTGAACCGCCGGCGCCTTCCCGGTGTACCCCTAATCGACGCACGTCCACGGTGGAGCCTTGGTGGTCGCGCCCACGAAGCAGGAGAGCCGGAGTGGTCACCGGCCGATAGTGTCTTCTGCCGCGGTGTCGGTACAGACGAGGGGGACGTCATGCAACCAGAACTGGACGTGGACGTGAGGCTGTTGGCCGTCGTTGCCACGAGCGTCGACACGGCCGCTGCCACGCTGGGCACGGCGGCATCGGCGGCCGGTTCCGGGCTGGCGCCGCCGGCCGGTTCGGCGGCGGCAGCGGCGGCACGGGCCGCGGAACAGGGCTGGCTGGCGGAGCTGCGCCGGGCGCAGCAGGACACCGAGACGTTCGCCGCGGATCTCACCGCGGCGGGCAAGAGCTATCTCGCCAGTGACCAGAACAGCGCTCACGAACTGCGGATGGCCGGTACCGAGGGGCGACGATGAGCGAGGTGACGCTGCAGGGAGAACGAGGCGCACCGGCTCGGCGACGACTACAAGAACGCTGTGTTCGGTGATCTCGGCAGCGCCCTCGAACGCGCCACCATCGACCATCCCGGCGAGGCAGCCCGGCACCTGACCGAAGCGGTCGTCTACGAGACGGCCATCGACGAGTCGAACATCGGCGCCGATGGGAAGAAGTTGACCAGGGACGAGTTCATGAACGTGAACGTGATCCAGCCGGGCATGCGCGACTCGGTGGCCAACATCATGTCCGCGTACATCGTCGACGTGAACGCCAACATCGCCGCGACCCCCTACGCGACCGAACACAACGCCCACTTCGACCGGGACCAGCTGACGCGGCTGCTGGCCGACCTCGGCAAGGACGAGGGCGCACACGCCACCCTGACCAAGGCCGAGGCCGCGTACGGGGCCGCCGCCTACCAGCACATCCTCTCCGGCCAGCAGGACCCGAACGACGGCATGCCCAACAACATCAACGCGATGCAAGTCATCTCGAGCAACTACGGCACGGTGATGGGCGCCCTCGACATGGGAGCGAACGAGGCGACCATCCAGGACGGCAAGGACCAGGACGAGAAAAACAACAGTGGCATCGAAACGCGGTACAAGGTCATCGGTCCCCTGGTCGAGGGCGGCGTCGGCGCGCTGACCGGGAAGGTCCCCGGCGTCAGCGACGTGGTCAACGGATACCTCGGCACCGGCATGGAGAAGCTCGAGGAACTAGAGAAGCAGGACAGCACCGGCGCGGTCAGGTACCAGGTCGGCGAGGTCCTCAGCAACGGCCGAACCGCAGCCGTCGACATCGTCGAAGGCTCCATGTACCAGAGCGGAAAACTCGAGAACATGCCGGAGACCTTCATAGACAAGAGCACCGGTGAGCTAAGGCCGATGCAGACCTGGACCGAAGACGACTCCAAAGCGTGGGATCGGTACAAGGCCACGTATGGCATGGACACGGTGAATACCGCCGCCAACGATGCGAAGAACGCCTACAACCTCGGCTATGACGAGGCACAAAAGACCATCATCCCGGACCTGCACACAGGTGGTGACAAAAAATGAGATGCTGCGCCGCAGCGATTGTCGCCTTGGTAGTGGGCCTCGTAGCCACAGGGTGCACCGACAATGACGAGCCCACGAACGCGAACCCCTCGGACTCCAGCGCACCGGGCGCCAGCACCTCGTTCATGACGTTCGAAGAGGCGTACCAGCGGGTGCCCATCGATGGTGTGGGCGACCTGAAGATCTCCTGGGACGTGCCTCCTGCGGCTGACATCGACGACGTCCTCGCGGCCAGGCGCAGTCTCGCCTACGACTACTGGCTCTCTCAGGCGACCGACTGGAATCCGATCGTCCCCATCGCGCGATTCCTTCACACCGAGTGGTGGTACCAACAGGTCCTGGCCAAGCACGAATCGAACTCGATCAACAGCAATCCGTCCATCGGTCCCCTCTGGATCAAGTTCATGGGCACCGACAAGCTGGGGCCAGACCAGACTAGGGTGACGTTCTGCACCGACATCGGCTGGTGGCACCGGACCAGCGAGAGCGGCCAGCTGGTCCGGAAGAATCGGGCGAACCTGGAGTCACTGATCATGCACAACGTGCAGACGGGCGATGGCGAACGACACTGGCTCGTCAACCAGCACTTCAGCCCCGCTGACGACGAACGGGAAGCGAAGTACGGCGCAGAGTGCACGAAATGGGCACAACACGAACCGTCGGCACCCTGATATCTGACGAGGACTCAAACCATCATCCCGGACCGGCACAAGGGTGGTGATGGCGCGTGAGAGGGCGCGCTGCGGCGGTTGTGGCCGTGATGATGTGCCTGGTAGCAGTCGGCTGTACCGGCAAAGACGAACCAAAGGACGTAAAGCCTTCGGCCTCCAGCGCCTCAGGCATGACGTTCGAGGAGGCGTACCAGCGGGTGCCGATCAACGGAGTGGGCGACCTGAAGATCTCCTGGGACGTACCGGAGGCGGCAGACATCGACGAGGTCGCCGCAGCCCGCCGGAACATCGCCCACTTCTACTGGATGCACCAAGCCACCGACTGGACTCAAATCATGGCCGTCGCCCGACTGCTGTACACCGAGTCGTGGTATCAGCAGGTCGTCGGCGGTTTCGCGACGACCTCGGGGGCCAGTGACCCCTCGACTGGTCCTCTCTGGGTGAAGTTCCTGGGCGCGGACAAGCTCGACCCGAACAGATCCCGGGTGACGTTCTGCACCGACATCGGTTGGTGGGCGCCGGCCAGTTGGAACACGACAAAGCCCCGGAAGAACCGGGCGAACCTGGAGTCTTTCATCATGGAGAGGGTGCAGACCGGTGACGGTGAGCGCCGATGGCTCGCCAACCAGCACTTCAACCCCGATGGTGGCGACAGGGAAGCGAAGTACGGCGCAGAGTGCATGAAGTGGGCACAACACAAGCCCTGAGGAGATGCCGACCGCGGCACCCGGCCACTTCATCGCTAGGTACGCGGATCCGCCCGGGAGGCGGCCGGCCCTTTTCCTCTGCCGGGACCGCCCGTCGTAGTGATCCTGGTGAGGTAGCGGGCTGCTCCGCGGCGACGTTGGCCCGCTGTCAGGACGAGCAGGTGTTGAGCATGGTCTGCAGGGCGGTCTTCTCCGTAGCCTGCGCCTTCAGCGCCCAGTAGGACTTCGTCGCGATCCACATCTTCGCGTAGGTGCACCGGTAGGCGGTGCGCGGTGGCTGCCAGGTCGAGGGGTCCTGGTCGCCTTTGGCCTGGTTGACGTTGTCGGTCACGGCGATCAGCTGAGGGCGGGAGAGGTCGTTGGCGAAGCTCTGTCGTTTGCTGGTGGTCCAGGCGCTGGCGCCGGAGCGCCAGGCTTCGGCCAGCGGCACCACGTGGTCGATGTCGACGTCGCCCGCGGCGGTCCAGGTAACCCCGTCGTACGGGGAGTACCAGGAGCCTGAGGTGGCCGTGCAGGCGGAGCTGGTGACCACGTTCGAGCCGTCGCGCTTGAGGACGGTCTCGCGGGTGTTGCAGGTGCCGCTGATGGTGATCCAGTGGGGGAACAGGTCCCGGTCGTAGCTGCCGGCGTTGGCTTCGGCGGCGACGGTGATTCCGTTGAGCTGGCTCTGGGCGGTGGCCTTACTGGGGATGCCGGGCGGGGTGGCGGCGGCCGGACCGGTCGGCAGGCCCATGGCGACGGTGGCGGTGAGGACCGCGGCGAGCAGGTAGGGGGTACGGCGCATGGTCGGCTCCCATCGGCGGCGGGTGTCCCTGAAGTGACACCGCATAGATGGGAGTCAGTGTGTCGTGGTGATGGTGGACGCCGGCCATCCCGAACACGTCCTATGGCCGCCGGGATGGAGACGGTTTGGCTATCACCGGTCCAGCCATCACGTCCTCAGCGGCCTCCAGGCAGCGACTGCCTCATCAGGGTCGAGCAGGCGGGGGTCGGCTGCGACGGATCGGCGGGGTTGAGGCGGGCGATCCCGGTCGCCGTTATCGTTTCGTGATCGAAGTCCGAGAACTCGTTCCGCCGGCCGCGCATCGCACGTGATGTCTACCGACCTGATCGAGAAACGGATTTCCGGATGCGCAAGAGTGCCCTCGCCGCTGTCCTGCTCGGCACCACCCTGGCGACCCTGTTCGCCGCTCCGGCCCAGGCCGTCAGCGCCGGAATCGCCTTCATCACCCACGACGTCGGCGGTGGCAGCACGGTCCACTTCAAAGCCGGAACCGGCAAGGCGAACCGAATCGTCGTTACCAATGGCCCGGCCTACTACATCACCATCGACGACAGCTCCCCGATCCAGGCGGGCCGCGGATGCAAAGCGATCAAGGGCGACCGCACCAAGGTGAACTGCGGTGTGGGCGAACTGACCGAGCGGATCGAGATCGCCACCTACGACCGCAACGACAGCATCCTCAACCGGACCCGGATGAAGCTGATCGCCCACGGCGGCATCGGCAACGACACGATCACCGGTAACTCCTTCGGCGACGTCCTCTACGGCAACGACGGCGCGGACCGGATCTACGGCAACGGCGGCAACGACTACCTTTCCGGCGGCAACGGCAACGACACCCTGTACGGCGGCGCCGGCAACGACCGCCTCATCGGCGGCAACGGCAGCGACACGTCATACGGCGGCGCCGGCCACAACACGATCTCTTAAGACCCTCCCGCAGCGCCTTTCGAATAGGCGGGTGACCGACCGGCCGGATCCGGTCGAGTTTCGATGACCATCTCGCGAGGCCGCGCCCGCTGATCGGCGCGGAGGACCGCGCGCCATTCGGCCATGGTGGCGCGCTGACCTGCCGGTCATGAGGCCGACGAGTACGGGCACCGGCAGGCCGAACCGAACGGCACGAGGTAACCGGCGAGGGTGCCGGGCAGCGTCATCGCTTGGGGAGAACCTCACGAATCTGGGCCGCCACCCGGCACCGGTACAGCGTAGATGCTCCCGGCTGTAGGGATGTCGTCTCGTCGTGGTTGCCGCGATGCCGCGGCTTTGCCCGGCAGTTGTCTCGTTCGATCCAAGATTGCGGCCGGTCACCGCGTTGACCGGCAGCCGTTAGGCGGGGTCCGGCCGGTTCGGGGTTCGGCTGTCCCGACCCTGTTCGCGGAATCGGCGGTGACGGCGGCCGCCACGCCCTGAATCACCTGACACTGGGGGTACGTAGCCGCGCCCACCGGGCTGGACCTACTGCCATTCTTCGGTAAGCGCGGCGCCGATGATGGCGACCGGGACGAATGAGGTGCCGGCGATCAGCGCTACTCCGAGTGCGGAGAGCAGCCATGCCCGTCCGGTGCTGCGGGGCCGTCGAGCGCGCAGCCATAGCCACACCCCGACGGGGTACGTAAACACCGGTGCTATCAGCAACGGAACGGTGCCGAGCTGTTCCGTCGTGAGGTTCGACAGGCCTGCCATGCCGCCGGCGATGCCCATCGTCAGGAACATCACGGCGGACGGCAGCGCGCAAAGGCCGAGCAGGCACATGACGAAGATGAGGAGCCGGGCGGGCAGCCGCGACGGCGGGGCGTTTTCCACGCGGTGACCGTAACCATCGGGTGCACCCGGCAGCTTCCGCAAAGTAGGTCCGGACGCTGCAAGGAATTCCCGCAAGGTAAGTCCGGACACCGCAAGGTTCGACGGGCTGGACAGCAGTGGGCATGATCAGCCCGCGACGACTACTAGTCTCTGCCCTATAGTCGCGGGTATGCCAGTACAGCAGATTCGCCTGATGGGCGCGCACGAGATCCGGGTCCGCCTCGGCGGGGTGAGCCGCCAGCGGGCTTATCAGATCACCAGCCGGGCGGACTTCCCGAAGCCGGTCGCCGACCTGGCCCAGGGCAAGATCTGGCTTGTCGACGACGTCGAGGTGTGGATGCGGGCGCATCGCCGCAGCGAGGCCGAAGGCGACGAAGCCTGACGAGACTCTCCGCCTTCAGGGTGGCCGGCACCGCCTCCGGGCCGGCCCTTCCGGCGTGGGTCATCGAGACCGAACCGCCAAGGCGCCTTGGGCGTCGCGCAGGCCACCCTGATGAGCCGGGCGTGCGCCTTACCCGACGACGCGCCGTGGTCACACGGGAATCGCGGCCAGCCGTCGTGTCGTACTAGTGTACGAATATTGGCGGGTGGTCGTGCGGTCGTTGGTGGAGGTGTTGCCATGGCGGGTGGCAAGGTGCGGGACCTGGCCTGGGTTTTTCGTCCCGAGGCCGGACGTCCGGATGATCTTCAGGCGTTGGGCGGGGCGTTCGTGCACGCCGCCGGGCGGCCTGGGCCGGATGGCCTGGCAGAGGTGGTGCTGCGTGACGGGTCGCGGATCCAGGCACGGCGCACGGAGATCGTGGCCGAGTAAGGCAGAACGCCGGCCTTCACGGATCTTGTGACGTGAGAACTCCCCCTGCCTTCTCGTCGCCGTTCGGGACGGCCCCAGCGACACCCGGCTCCTACAGGTGCACCGCGCGCTGCCGAATGCGCGCGCCCCATCGATCGCCGCGGTCGACCGTGGTGGCGACTCGGTAGGGACGCCGGTGCCTGAGGGCCGGGGTCGTTCACGGCGGGCGCCTCAGTCCTTGAGAGGGTTCTCGCCGGCTGCCGGCATGTAGCAGGGGCTGCTGAAGGACACCGACACATGCTGAAGGTCAATCGTTGTGGTGATGGTGACGCTGTGGCCTGTAGTGGGATTGCGGGCGTCCAGGTTGCCGCGGGTTCCCTCGGCGAAGGTGGCGTCGTCGGTGATCTCCCAGCCTTGCCGCTCCAGGGTGGTTTTGATGCGTTGCAGCGTGGTGAGCTGATCGGTCGCGGCGACTTTCAGGTTGCCGCCGGCGCCGAGGTACCAGCGGTCGTCGTCGGCGAATTCCCCGTTGCGGCCCATGCAGGGTGTGGCATTGGCTGTCCAGTCGGTCAGTTCGGTGCCGACGACGTCAGCGATGGTCTTCGCGTCGGCGTCGACTTTCCGGGTGACTTCCGCGAAGGGTGCGGTCTGCAACGGGGCATCCTTTTCTGTCGGGTCGCCGGTCGAACAGCCGGCTGCCAGAGCGATCATGCTGGCCACACCGAGCAGCAGGGACGCTTTACTGCGGCGATTCACTGCCCAGGAGCCCTTCCGTGATACTGCGCGCGGTCGTAGTCACCGGTGATGACGAATGCCTGCGCTTTGAGGATGTTGCTGCCTTCCTCCCAGTAACCGCTGTGGCCGCGGGTGTCAGCGTGCAGCACGTTGGCACCGAACTCCGCGTCGTGAGGAGCGGGCCCGTGGATCGCCTTGAGGATCTCCGTGCCGCCGATGCCCTGCCACCAGGCATTGTTCTCCGGCCGCGCGACGAAGTTGTCGTCGGCGGCCGCGGTCGCCCAGGTGTGGCTACCCCCGGTGTTGAGATCACTGGCATGGTCCACCCGCATGCCGGGACTGCCCGCGACGATGATGTCGTCGGCGGCGACACCGTCGCCGTTGCTGCCGGCCTCGCCGACGACCGTGGACCCGTAGCTGTGCCCGATCAAGGTCATGTGTGTCGGCGATCCGTCGTGAGTGGCACGCAGTCCGTTGACGAAGCCGTCCAGTGCTTGAGCTCCGGCTTCGCTCTTGCCACCGAAGGGGGCCGTGACGATGTCAGCGCCACTGGCATCGTCACCGGGAGTGTCGTAGCCGAGCCAGGCGATGACCGCCACCGAGGTGCCGGGTCTCAGCCGTTCCGCTTCATTGTGAAGGTTCTCCGCACGGCGGATCTCCTTGTGATACTCGTCGAGTTCCGTCCCGACGCCGGGCACCACCACGGCGGTGTGCGCAGCGGTGTCGGGATCGCCGATCGCGACGACCGCTTTGCCGTCGCCGAGCGGGTCGAAGCCGAGCAGGTACATCGGGGTCTTGCCCTGCTGCTGGTTGTCCTCCAGCCGGTTGAGCAGCTTCAGGGCCTGGTCGTGCTGGGGGTTGTCGTCGGTCTGGGCCTTGTTGATGTTCTCGCCGAGATAGGTGCGCAGGGCCAGCTGGTTGGCGGCGTCCCGGTCGGCGGCGGGCAGACCGTCGAGGCCACCGACCCGGTCGGGCCAGGCGGTCAGGTAGATCTGGCGTTCGTCGGGTGACAGGCCGTCCCACCACCGTTTGACGTCGACAGGACTCGTACCGGCGGCGGGGATGGCGTCCTTCGACAATCCCAGCGCGGCCGCGGCGCTTTGCGCGCCCTCGCTGGCCTGGTTGTACTCCCACTCGTACTGGCCGTAGGCCAGCGCCCGCAACTCCTTCAGGGCGTTGACGACCCGGTGATCGGCGTCGGTGGCTTCGGCCAGGATCGTGGCGATCAGGTCGGCGTAGATGCCGGCGTTCTGCACGTTGCGCTGATGGATCACCTCACGGTCCGGGTCGTTCGCCATCGCCGGCCCGAGGTCGGGCGGGAAGATCCGCCCCTCACGGTCGACGCTCAGCCCGGCCGCGGCGGCGCCGCTGGCGACACCGCGCAGCCGCTGCTGCAGATCGGTGAAGTCCTCCACCGCGCGGCGCAACACGATCGCCGCCGTACGGCTGCGCAACGCGGCGACCTCGAACTCGTCGTCCAGCGTGTCCAGGCGCATGAAGGCTGCGGTAGCGGCCTCACCGGCCCATCCCGAGGCCCGCAACGGCCCGGTCAGGTCAGCGACCGCATCGTTCTCCAGCGCCTCGCACAGATCGGCGATCCGCTGCCATTCCTCGGCCGCGGCGACGAGCCGGTCGATGCGGGCCTCGTTGAGATCGGCGTAGGCGACCACGCCCGGCTCACCGGTTTCCGGCGGCGTAGAGGTGATCAGCGTTGGCCTGATCGGTGGTGCGGTAGTCCCGCGCGCACCCGTTCAGCCCGTCGCCCAGGGTGCCGAGGTAGTCGGTGAAACGGGTGACGTCGTCGTTCCACGCCCACATCAACGACTCCAGCCCTTCCCGCGTCGACCAGCCCGGCAGGCCCGACATCGCCGTCTCGGTCTCCGGCTCGACGTTACGGCTGCCCTGCCGCAACCGGTCCTGCAGATCAGCGCACGCACGCGCCGCCGCTTCTAGGACCGACGGGTCAACCTTCACCTCACTACTCACACCCATACAGTGAAATCTATCAACGCAACGCTAGAGATCATCGTTGTGCTGCGCAGATGCGGTCCCGGCCGTGCAACCAAGTCTTCGCGGCATCGTCGAACACGGCGGCGAGCTTGCCCTCGGCCACAACAGGGACCCTCCCGAAGCTCACAGGACTACGGTGCCGATGGCGGCAGAAATAGGTCCGGCACAGGCAACACCTATCACTGAGGGAAGTGCTCTACTCGTTGCTCGCTGACGAGGCGAGTGAGATGCTTGCGCGCGAACCGCAGGTGGGATCGAACGGTCGCCTCGGCCACACCTAGGTGCTCCGCGATCTCAGCAGTCTTGAACCCATCCACAGCTAGCTGGATGACCGCGCGCTGCGCTGGAGGAAGCTGGGCCAACATATGGTTTACCCACTGCAGGCCAGCCATGCTGTCATCGTCAGCAGACACGACTGGATTCATCCAGAACTTCCTAGCCAACAGATGCTCACGTTGACTGCGATCACTGCGACGAAACACACTGCGCAGTGCGGCCGTACGGACGTACGCAACCGGATTGTCGATCGAATCCCACCGACGCAGCGCCCCGATCATCGCTTCAGAGGCCGCGTCTTCGGCGTCGGCCATCGAGACGCCCGCCGCCATCAGATAGCGGATGAGGAAGGGGAAGTTCTTCCTGAAGAAGGAGTCGAAACCTTCGGGCGGGAAAGCGCCAGTAGGCGCACCCGAAGGTGCACCTGCTGGCTCACTCCCCACTCGCATGGCGTTGGTCGAACTCAGGTGGTCCTCATCCTGGGCCGCCTCGTGCGGGAGGCCCCCAACTTGATCTGCAACGGACCTGCTTTGATTTGTCCGCCAATCTTGACGTGACGCCTGAACCACATAGCTGTCGTGCTGACCACAAGCCTCCCCTTGGCCATGACCGCGCGACCGACACGTAGGGCACTTCCGCCGATGCGCCTGCTCCACAGGGGCAGAACGGAGGCCAACTCCAGCAACAGCTGCAGGGCGAGAGCAGCGATCGCAAAATCGAACGCAGTGCTCAACTCGTCATGTACCGGCAGCAGCTCCTGAACACGTTGCCCCAAGACGGTGATCACGATAACCACCGACGTAGGCCTGTACCGCCGGTAGAAAGGCCGGCTGGTACTGACGCACTCTGCTTTCCCCGCAGGCCGCCTCTTCGGCATGCCTGCCTCCTCTCGGTCAGCAAACCACCTCACGCGGTGCGTAAGGAGACTCGCCGCCGCGCGCACCCGTGGCAGGAAGCATGACGACGGCGAGTGCCAACATCTCTATAGGAGGGCTCCGCGGCAGGTCAACGGATCCTCCGGGGTACGGCCCAGCTTCCACTCCGGAGGGTGACGAGTCGGCGTGGAGGCTTGACCACGGCCAGCGCCCTGCTTGGCCGTGGTGAATATTGCCGACCTCATCCCCTTCGAGGGCTGGGTCTTGATGTGAAGTTGTGTGCCGGCCCGCCGCCTATGCTTCCTTGCCACGGGTGCGCGAACGGCGGGTCCGGCTGACCGAGAGAAGACTCCGTGCCCGGCAGGCTCAGAAGACTCATCTCGCAAGAGCAGCAAGATGCCCAGCCCGGCGGGCTCGTCGCCGCTAGCACGGGCATTCAAACCGTCACAACTACTGACGGCAGGCCTGCTGGCATGTCGACGATGACCGAGCGACCGAAAATCGCCAACACGGTGACGGACATTTGCTGCTCTCGTACGTAGGAGACGGCGAGAGGCCAAATCGTGCAACGCTCGACCAAGATTTTTTGGGCAAGTAACGGACAAGCACACGTCGGCGCACTCGACCGCAACAGCTCCTCAGGCACGTGCCCTCACCGCCGCATCGGAAAGACGTCCCGGGCAAAGGCGCTGTCATCAGGGAAGGTAAGCCTTGCCGGTCGCTCCAAGCGGCCGCATAGCATCGCCGCGACACGCGATCCACACGGGAGCGACATACGTCTACTATGGCGCAGCAGCAGCCACGTTTAAGCAGCTCAGACGGCTCCGTGACGGCCAAAAAGTCACCGGTCATGGGGCTTAAAAGTCCACAGCTCTGCCATTGAGCTAGCAGCCCGCGGATGCAAGGTTACCCACCCTGCTCCGTCACGCAATCATTGCACCCGCCTTAGGTGTCGCGCCTTCGAGATACCGCCTCACAGACCAGCGAGCAGATACTCCCGGACCTGGCCCCGGGCCTGGTGGATCCGGGACTTCACGGTGCCTTCCGGGATGCCCAGGTGGGTGGCGATCTCCTTGTAGTCGAGCTGGCAGATGTCCCGCAGCACCATCGGGGCCACCAGGTCGGCCCGGGAGGCCTCCAGCCGCTCCAGCGCGTCCAGCAGGTCGAGGCGGGAACCGGCGATCACGCTGGTGGTCCGCGCGTCCGCCACGTCGACCGGCATCTCCGCATAGCCCTGCTCGGCGGCACGGCGTTTCAGCGTCCGGTACGTCTGGCGTGACCCGTTGGCGATGATCACGTGCAGCCAGGTGGTGAACTTCGACCGGCCCTCGAACTTCCCGATGTTGCGCGCCACCTGCATGAGCACGTCCTGGCAGGCCTCCTCGGCGTCCTGATAGCAGGGCAGGAACCGCGAACACTGCCGCAGCACCCGCGGCCGGATCCCGGCCAGCAACGCCTCCAGCGCCGCCCTGTCGCCCGCCGCCGCGAGTCTGGCCAATTCTTCCTGTTGATCGTCCCGCACGCCGCCCCCGTTCAATATTCAACAGAGCTGATAATACGAAGGTGCGTGTACCAACGATCATCGGTCGATACCGGATCACCAAGCGTCTCGGATCAGGCGCGTTCGCCACGGTCTGGCTGGCGGAGGACGACGTCCTGGAGTCGCAGGTGGCGATCAAGATCCTGGCCGAGAACTGGGCGCACCACCCGGATGTCCGGGCCCGGTTCGAGCAGGAGGCCCAGGTGCTGCGCCGGGCCGATTCGGAGCGACTGGTCCGGGTGCACGATTTCGGCGAGCTGCCGGACGGGCGCCCGTACCAGGTGATGACGTACGCGGCCGGCGGCACCCTCGCCGACCGTCTGGAACTCGGCCCGATGCCGGTCCGCACCGCGCTGCGCACCGCCGGGGACATCGCCCAGGCCGTGAGCGTCCTGCACGCCTCCGGGGTCCTGCACCGCGACCTGAAGCCGTCGAACGTCCTCTTCGACACGGTCCGCGGCGCGGAACGGGTGCTCGTCGCCGATCTCGGCCTGGCCAAGGAGATCGCGCACGCCTCGGGTTTCACGGTGGTCGCCGGCACCCCCGGCTACATGGCCCCGGAACAGCACCTTCCCGGCGGCGGCCTGGACGTCCGCGCCGACGTGCACGCCATCGGCGCGATGACGTACCAGATGCTGACCGGCCAGCCCCCACAGCCGGGGCGGGCCGCGCCGTCGAAGGTCCGCCCCGGGGTTCCCCGCCAGGTGGACCGGGTGGTGATGCGCGCCCTCGACGCCGACCGGGACCGCCGCTGGCCGTCGACTGCCGCCTTCGCGGAGGCGCTGAGGGCCTCCACCACCGGCCCGAACCGGGTGCTGCGGTTCCTGCGCCGCAGCATGGGTTTCCTGGCGGCACTGGCCCTGCTCGCTCTCACCGCCGGCGCGACAGTGCCGGGCGCCATCCCGCACGGCTGGGTCCGGGTCGCCGACACCGAGCCGAAGATGTCGCTCGCGGTGCCCGGCGCGTGGGCCGGCCAGCTGCGGAACTCGGGCTGGAATCCCGCGTCGGTGGGCATGCCGTCCGGCACCGAGGCGGGCTTGCAGATCGGCGCCGATCTGAGCGACACGAATTCGCCGGGGGTGTTCGCGGGGATCAGTCGCTGGCTGGCTCCGGGTTCGGCGGCCAGGCTCCCGTCCCACCCGGAGTGCGTACGGCAGCCGGATCGCCCGGTGACCGCGGCGGATCGCAGCGGCCGGGTGCAACGCTGGATCGCCTGCTCCGGTGGCACGGTCTCGTACAGCGAGGTGCTGCTCACCCGAACCGGCGGCGTCGAAGGGGTGTACCTGCAGATCCGCCAGGACAGCGGCGCCAACGACCTCACCGACGAGGTGCTCCGCACACTGCGGATCGATCACTCGTAACAGTTCTGGTCGTCGTGCTCGAGAGCCATGTCCTCCAGCTTGTAGTCCCGGAACCCGAACCGGTAGTGGGCTTTGTCGCCACCGGCATTCCGCCCGGAGTAGGCTTCCGCGTCACCCTTGAACTCGAAGTTCTCCGTGACGACGCGAAAAACCAGGCCGGGGTACGCCTTCTTCACCTCCTCGTACGTGCTACCGATCCGAATGCCCTCCGGGGTCGCGACCCGTCCCCATGCGGGGATGAAGACGAGGCCCCGGTCGGAGGAGTAGACGACCTGAACGTCATCCGGCTTCGCGGCTCTGATCGCCGCGCCGCCGCAGCCGTCGCCCACCTCCGGCGAGACGAGTTCCCCGGTCTCCGCCGCGCTCTGCACGCTCATTCCGATCCGCAGCTTGCCGACCCCGGTGGGGCCGAAGACGAGCTTCTCGGTCTTCGGTGTGGCCGAGGTCTGCGACGGCGTGGGCGATGAGCTCACCGACGGGCGGGAACTCGCCGACGGAGACGCTGCGGGGGTGGAGGCGGCAGCGGTGGCGGGGGCCGCGGTGACGCCGCCGGCCGGCCTGGCCTCGCCGGCGACATGCTGAGGGTTGCCCCCGCAGGCAGCGGTCAGTGCCACCCCGGACAGCGCGGCCAGGACCAGGATCGTACGTCGCATGTGCTTCAACTTTCTGTACCTCGATCGATTACATGCTGCGATGCGGCTCTCGGCGACCTGGTTCGTGAGCACCGGTAACGGATCGATAACGGCCACAGCGGTGTTCAGCAACCATCCATCCAACGGTCAGGTCGATCATGGATCGTCGTCTTCCATGCAACGGACTACCGGTATCGCCGCGCTCGTCGCCCTGACCACGCTCGCCGCCGGCGCGCCGGCTTTCGCCGCGCAGCGCCCGCCCCGCGAGATCACGGCGACCGTGGAGACCTCCGCCCTCTTCGACGACGAGGCCGGCGGCGACGCGGACGCCGACGACCCCGCGATCTGGATCAACGCGGCCGACAAGGCCCGCAGCCTGGTCATCGGCACCGCCAAGAACGGCGGCCTGCGCGTCTACGACCTCAAGGGCCGCGAGATCCAGTCGATCGCCACGCCCGAGGGTGGCCGTTTCAACAACGTCGACATCATGACCGGCTTCACGTTCGGCAAGAAGAAGGTCGACGTCGCCGTGGTCACCGACCGCGGCCTCGACAAGCTGCGGATCTACCGGATCGAGGCGAGCGGCCTCACCGACATCACGTCGGCTGACGCCCCGCTGCTCTTCTCCAAGAACCAGGCGGAGGTCGAGGAGCAGGCCACCGCCTACGGCGTCGCCGTCTATGACCGGTACGCCGTGGTCAGCCGCCGCCACAGCACCCGTCTCGGCATCTTCCGCCTCGAGGAGAGGAACGGGAAGGTCACCTACCGCACCACCGACACCCTGGACCTGCCGAAGCAGTTCCGTCTCCCCAACGGTGCCGGCTGGACCCCCTGCGGCGAGCCGGGCGAGGACCCACAGGTTGAGGGAATGGTCGTCGACGCCGAGGCCGGCATCCTCTACGCCGCCCAGGAGGACGTGGCCCTCTGGCGCATCAGCCTGAAGGGCGGCACGTTCAGCAGCATTCCCCGCGTCGTCGAGCACGTCCGCGAGTTCGGTCAGCCCGCCACCTACGACCCGGAGACGGAGGAGTGCACCGTCGCCTACACGAACGCTTTCGGCGGCCGCATCACCGCCGACGTGGAGGGCGCCACCATCTACAAGACCGGCAAGCGTGACGGCTACCTGATCGTCTCCAGCCAGGGCGACAGCCGCTTCTTCGTCTACGACCGCCGTACCAACAAGCCCGTGACCATCTTCCAGGTCAATGACGGCAAGAAGATCGACGGCGACCAGCACTCCGACGGTGCCGCCGTCACATCGACCCCGCTGCCCGGCTACCCCAAGGGCCTCCTCGTCCTCCACGACGGCGAGAACACCCCCAACAACGACCGCACCAGCACCAACTTCAAGTTCGTCGACTGGCGCTCCCTCCACCTACCCTCCTAACCCCAACAGCAAAGGCTGGCCCTCCACAGGAGGGCCAGCCATTTTTCATCCGGTCTGGCGGGTAGCCGCGCTGCTAGTAGCCCGGCTCGTAGCTGGTGGCTGGTGATGGATGGGCCGGCCCGGGGCTGAGGGCAGCTGGAGGCGAGGGAATGCCGTGAGTGGGGATAAGCGCAGTCGATGGTGCATAGGTTTTGCCGGCGGTGGTGCCCACGAAGGGATCAAGCCTGACCGCCCTGAGTGAGCACCACCGCCGGCAAAACCGACCCCACAGGTAAACCAGACACCAAACGCAGAAAAGGCCCACCCGGATACCCGGGTGGGCCTTTTCTGTCACGTTGAGTCCGGCGGCGTCCTACTCTCCCACACCCTCCCGAGTGCAGTACCATCGGCGCTGGAGGGCTTAGCTACCGGGTTCGGAA
>NZ_JBVHFK010000021.1:0-90090 GCF_055562375.1 Actinoplanes sp. NPDC019969
TCCCCGCCGCCCCCGCCCCCCCCCCCCCCCCCCCCCCCCCCCGGCCCGCCCCCGCCGCCCCCCCCCCCCCCCCCCCCCCCCCCCCCCCCGACGCCGGAAGCCGCCGATCAAGGAAGACGGGGGTGAAGGAGGACGGGGGGAGTGGTGGAGGGATGGGAGGGGAGGTGAGGCGCGCCACCGGCGAACGACAGGGATGGGGGATTGCGCGAGAGTAGGGTCGGCCCGGGCACGAACCGCCTGTGTCGCACATAAGGCATAAAGGGAGAGAGATGCCGACCTGGCTCGCTTCGCCGAAGGTGTTGCGTACGGAAGTGCTCGCCGGGCTCGTCGTGGCGCTCGCGCTGATTCCGGAGGCGATCTCGTTCTCGATCCTGGCGAACGTGGATCCGAAGGTCGGCCTGTTCGCGTCGTTCACGATGGCGGTCACGATCGCGATCTGTGGTGGGCGCCCGGCCATGATCTCCGCGGCGACCGGGGCGATCGCCCTGGTGGTGGCGCCGCTGGCGAAGGAGCACGGGCTCGGCTACCTGACCGCGGCGGTGATCCTCGGCGGGCTGCTGCAGATCCTGCTGGCGGCGGCCGGGGTGGCGAAGCTGATGCGGTTCATCCCGCGCAGTGTCATGGTCGGGTTCGTCAACGCGCTCGCCATTCTGATCTTCACGGCGCAGGTGCCGCATCTGATCGGCGTGCCGTGGCTGGTCTACCCGATGGTCGCGGTCGCTCTCCTGATCATGGTGTTCCTGCCCCGGTTCACCACCGTCGTCCCCGCGCCGCTGGTGGCGATCGTCCTGATCACCGCGTTCGTGATGATCACCCACCTGACCGTGCCCACCGTCGGTGACGAGGGCACGCTGCCGGACAGCCTGCCGGTGTTCGGGATCCCGGGTGTCCCGTTCACCTGGGAGACGATCAAGGTCGTTTATCCGTACGCCATCGGCATCGCTCTGGTGGGTCTGATGGAGTCCCTGATGACCGCCAAGCTGGTCGACGACGTGACCGACACCCGCTCGGACAAGACCCGTGAGTCGTGGGGGCAGGGGGTGGCGAACATCGTCACCGGGCTGTTCGGCGGCATGGGCGGCTGCGCCATGATCGGCCAGACGATGATCAACGTGAAGGCGTCCGGCGCGCGGACCCGGCTGTCCACCTTCCTCGCCGGGGCGTTCCTGCTGGTCCTGGTGGTCGCGCTGGGTGACGTGGTGGGGCAGATCCCGATGGCCGTGCTGGTCGCCGTGATGATCATCGTGTCGGTGTCGACCTTCGACTGGCACAGCATCGCCCCGGCCACCCTGAAGCGGATGCCCGCCGGCGAGATCGTGGTCATGCTGGTCACCGTCGCCGGCACCCTGGTCACCCACAACCTGGCGGTCGGTGTGGTGCTCGGCGTGCTCACCGCCATGGTCGTCTTCGCGCGCCGGGTCGCGCACTTCACCGAGGTGCGCAGGAGCGGAAACACCTACGCCGTACGCGGTGAGTTGTTCTTCGCCTCCTCGAACGACCTGGTTCACCAGTTCGACTACGCCGGCGACCCGGACCACGTGGTGATCGACATGAGCGGCGCGCACATCTGGGACGCCTCCTCGGTGGCGGCCCTGGACGCGATCACCACGAAGTACGCCGCCCGCGGCAAGCACGTGGAGATCGTCGGGCTGAACGAGGCGAGCAGCGACTTCCACGGCAACCTGGCCGGGCGGCTCAACGCCGGGCACTGACGTTAGGCCGTGGCCCCGGGGGGTAAGCGGCCTGCGTGCATCGTGTCGGATTGCTCCTGATGTCGGTCCTTCTGGTCGCCGCGGGTTGCGGGCTGCCCCGGGACGCCGGAACCACCCTGGACGACGTTCGCGGGGGCGTGCTGCGGGTCGGCGTGACCGCGAACCCACCGTGGACCGACGTGCCCGGCGACGGCCCGCCGTCCGGCGCCGAGGTGGTGCTGACCCAGCGGCTGGCCGCGCGGCTGGGCGCGACCGTCGAGTGGTACCCCGGCTCCGAGTCGACGCTGATGGCCGCGCTGAAGGACCGGGTTCTGGACCTGGTGATCGGCGGCCTGGACGCGGCGGCGCCGTGGACCGCCGACGCGGCCCTGACCCGGCCGTTCGTCACCATGCGCACGGTGGTCGCCGCCCCGCCGGGCGTACCGGTCCCCGAGGACCTGACCGGCGCGCGGGTCGCCGTGCGGGCGGGCACCGCCGAGATGGCCGCGCTGACCGCCGAGAAGGCCGAGGTCGTGCCGGTCGCGGAGGTGACCGGCGAGGAGGGGCTGCTGGTGGTGGTCGGCGAGTGGCGGCTGGCCGAGCTGGGCCTGTCCGAGTCCGGTCACGACCTGGGCGCCCACGATCACGTCTGGGCGCTGCCGCCGGGGGAGAACGGCTGGCAGGCCGAGGTGGAGACGTTCCTGCTGGAGCAGTCGCACAGCGGGGTCGTGGATCTGCTGGTGGCGGCGGAGCGCGCGGCATGAAGGTCTACGACCGGTTCGAGCTGCCGCCGGACAAGGCGCGCCTGCACGCCCGCGCGGTCCGCCTGGAGTGGTGGACGATCGTCTTCTTCCTCGTCGCGATCACGCTGCTGGCGCTGACGCTGGGCCAGTCGCAGGCGATGAAGGCGGCCTGGATCGAGGACATGCTGGGCCTGGTGCCGCCGGTGGCGTTCCTGGTGGCGGCGCGCTATCGCAACCGGAAGCCGACGGAGCGTTTCCCGTACGGCTACCACCGCAGTGTCAGCGTCGCGTTCCTCACCGGTTCGGTGGCGCTGCTCGGGCTCGGCGGCTACGTCGTCTACGACTCGTTCGTCCGGCTGCTGGCCCGGGAACGCCCGCCGATCGGCATGATCGAACTGTTCGGGCACCGGTTCTGGCTGGGCTGGCTGATGATCGTGGTGCTGCTCGCGACGATGGTCCCGGCGATCCTGCTGGGCCGGGCGAAACTGCGCCTGGCCCAGGAGCTGCACGACAAGGTGCTGCTGTCGGACGCCGAGATGAACCGGGCCGACTGGCTCACCGCCGGCGCCGCCGTGCTCGGCATCCTCGGGATCGCCGCCGGGCTGTGGTGGGCGGACGCGGTCGCCGCCCTGATCATCGGCGGGGACATCGTCCGCGACGGGGTACGCACCACCCGCGCCGCCGTCGCCGACCTGATGGACGAGTCCCCGTCGGTGGTGGACGGCAGCCGCCCGCACCCGCTGCCCCGCGAGCTGCTGGCCGCCGTGCTGGACCGGGACTGGGTGGCCGACGCGTGGCTGCGGCTGCGCGAGGAGGGCCACGTGTTCGTCGGCGAACTGCTGGTCGTGCCGGTTCCGGACACCGACCGGCTGCCCGAGCGCCTGGAGGAGCTGGCCGATTTCGCCCGGCACTTCAACTGGCGGATCCACGACCTGGTGGTGGCGCCGGTGACGCGCATCGACTGATCGGTGGATGGGGGTCTCCGTGGCGGTCGATTCGCCGGGCCCCGCGGAGCAACAGGCTGGTGTCATGACAGACACCGGATCGATCAGCCTGCGGGACCGGGCGCTCGCCCCCGACCTCGCCCGCGGCCTGATGCTCGCCCTGATCGCCCTCGCCAACTCGGTCATCTACCTCTACGGCAGGCCCTACGGTTTCCGGCAGCACATCGTCGAGGACGGCCTGCCGGACCGGATCGTCAGCGTGCTCACCGTGACCCTGGTGGACGCCCGGGCGTATCCGCTGTTCGCGGCCCTGTACGCGTACGGCGTGTTCCAGATCCTGCAGCGCCACCAGGACAGGTCGGTGATCAGGCGGCGCAGCGCCTGGCTGATCGGGTTCGGCTTCCTGCACGCCGTGCTGCTGTTCCCCGGCGACATCCTCGGCCTGTACGGGCTGGTCGGCTTCCTGCTGCTCGCCGCGACCCGCCTCCGCGACCGTACGCTGCTGGTCCTCGCCGCGTTGTGGCTGGTCGTGGTGGCGGTGCTGCAGGGCGCGGCGTACTCGATGCCGTCCGACCCGGGCGAACGTTCGTTCTTCTGGTCGTTCGAGACCGCCGACCCGCTGACCGCGCTGATCCTGCGCCCGATCGAATGGGTGATCACCCCGATCGGCGTCATGGGTGTCGGCAGCGCCGTCCTGGTCGGCACCTGGGCGGCCCGGCGCGGCATCCTCGCCGACCCCGCGTCCCATCGGCCGCTGCTGGTGCGTACCGCGGTGATCGGCCTGACCGTCGCCGTCCTCGGTGGCCTGCCGTCCGGGCTGGCGGTCGGGCACTTCTGGCAGCCGGGCGCGCCCTGGGCCCTCAACGCGCTGCACGCGGTCACCGGGGTCGCCGGCGGCCTGGGCTACGCGGCCCTGATCGGGCTCTTCGCGATCCGCTCGCGCCGCGGACCGATCGTGCGGGCGCTCGCGACGGCGGGGCAGCGGTCGCTCAGCCTCTACCTGTTCCAGTCGGTGGTGTTCGTGCTGGTGCTGACACCGCTGCCGTACAGCCTCGGCTGGGGCGAGACCATGGGCACCGCCGCGGTCGCCGGGTTCGCGCTGCTCACCTGGCTGGTGTCGGTGCTGCTGGCGCCCCTGACGCGGCGCGGTCCGGCGGAGGTGCTGCTGCGCCGGCTCACGTACCGTACGAGAAGTGACGTCCGTGGATGAGCAGCGGGAGCGGCGGTGGAACCGGGCGTGGGCGCTGGCCCCGTACGGTCTCCTCGCTCTCGCCTGCCTGGTCTTCCTGGTCTCCGGCGACGCCGACCCGGTCACCCTGGCCGTCGCCGGAGGCCTCGCGGCCCTGCACGGATGGTTCATCGTCGCGCATCCCGGCTGGTGGGAGCGCCGGTCCTGGTGGAACGCCGCCTACTTCGCCGGTGTCCTCGCCCTCACCGCGGTCCTGATGCGGCGCGACGACGCGTTCCAGATCTTCGTCCCGGCCTGCTACCTGATCGCGTTCCTGGCGCTGCCCGGCTGGTGGGCCTACCCGGGCGTGCTCGCCGCCAACCTGCCGGCCCTTCTGGTGACCGGCCCGGATCCGTCCTCGCTGTTGATCAGCGTCGGGGTGGCGACACCGCTCGCGGCACTGTTCGGCGGCATGGTCCGCACCATGGAACGGGAGGCGATCCGGCGGCGCGAGATCAACGCCGAACTGGTCGCGATGACAGCGGAGAACGCCCGGCTGGCCCGGGAGGCGGGCGTCGCCGGGGAACGCGCCCGGCTGGCCCGGGAGATCCACGACACCGTCGCGCAGGGCCTGACCGGCATCGTCACCCAGCTCGAAGCCCTGGAGGCGGCGCCCTCCGACTCCGACCGGCGGCGCCTCGACACCGCCCGTGCGCTGGCCCGCACCAGCCTGCAGGAGGTGCGGCGGTCCATCGACGCGCTGCGGCCGGGGCCACTGCGCGACGCGCGGCTCGGCGATGCGATCGGCCACACCGTCGAGACCTGGACCGAGCAGTACGGGGTGAACGCCGCGTTCACCGTGACCGGCACCCCGTCGCCGCTGCACTCCGAGTGCGAGGTGACGATGCTGCGCGCCGCCCAGGAGACACTGTCGAACGTGGGCCGGCACGCGTCGGCGGAGCGGGTGCACGTCACCCTGTCGTACATGGAGGACGTGATCGCGCTGGACGTCCACGACGACGGCGTCGGCTTCTCGCCGCCCGGCACCCACGGGTTCGGGCTGACCGCGCTGCGGCAGCGGGTCGGCGCCCTCGGCGGCTCGGTGGAGATCGAGTCCACGCCCGGCGCCGGAACCACGGTCAGTGTCACCGTGCCGCTGATCGGGGCGGGCCGATGACGCTGCGCCTGCTCGTCGTCGACGATCATCCGGTGGTCCGGGACGGGCTGCGCGGCATGCTCGGCACCCAGCCCGACTTCGAGGTGGCCGGTGAGGCCGCCGGCGGGGTGGAGGCGCTGACGGTGGCCGGGGCGCTGCGCCCGGACGTGATCCTGACCGACCTGCGGATGCCCGAACCCTGCGGCGGCACCCTGATCCGGCTGCTGCTGGAGCGGGTGCCGGACACCCGGATCCTGGTGCTGACCACCCACGACACCGACTCCGACGTGCTGCCGGCGATCGAGGCGGGCGCGATCGGCTACCTGCTCAAGGACGCCCCGCGCGAGGACCTGTTCCGCGCGGTCCGGGCCGCCGCCCGCGGCGAGACGGTGCTGTCGCCGTCGGTGGCCGCGCTGCTGCTGGCCCGGGTGCGCCCGCAGCGGTCCACGCCGCGGGCGCTGCTCAGCGCCCGGGAGCGCGAGGTCCTGGCGCTGATCGCCGAGGGCCGCACGAACCGGGAGGCGGCCGCCGCGCTGTTCCTCAGCGAGGCCACGGTCAAGACGCACCTGCTGCACATCTACGCCAAGCTGGAGGTCCCGGACCGGGCGTCGGCGGTCGCCGCCGCCCACCGCCGCGGTCTCCTCTGAGCAGCGGCTGCCTTTCGACGGTGCGTAACCTCACGGCAACCCTTTGCCGCTAGGGTTCGTTCGCTGGCTGGTTCTCGAGACAGCCCTGACGACCAGCCGGGGTTCTGCGACTCCATCGTCGATCATCGGAGCAGCGCGTATGACGTCGCCGATCAAGCGCCCTCCCGCCGACGGCCTCTACCTGGCCGCCCACGACGGCATCGGCGCCCGGGCCCTGCTCGCCCCGGAGGTGCTCGCCGTCGGACTGAGCGCCGCCCTGATCGGCGAGCTGATGTTCTGGCGGCGGCTGCACCTGGCCGGCGACACCCTGCACGTGATCGACAACCAGCCGACCGGTGACCGGGCCAGCACCGCCGTCCTGGAACGGCTTGCCGCCGTGCCGGGCCCGCAGAGCCTGACCCGCTGGCTCACCCACGGCCGGTTCACCCCGCTGATCGAGCAGCGCCTCGCCGACGCCGGCGTGATGCGGCGGGAGACCCGCCGCCGGTTGCTCAGCACCACGTCGTCGCTGGTCTTCGCCGATCCGCGCGGCCCGGGCGAGCCGGCCGCGCGGATCCGCACCGCGCTGTCCTACAACGAGTCCCTGGACACCGCCGACCTGATGCTGGCCGGCCTGATCCTGGCCACCGGGCTCGACGAGTTCGTCCTGGACACCTGCAACCCCCGTGACCGGGCCCGGCTGTCCGACCAGTTCCGCCGCAGCCTGCCGGAGCCGCTGCACCACCTGGTCGCCCAGACCCGCGAGGTCACCGTCCGGGCCGGCGGGACCCTCCAGCCCACCGGTTAGCCGTCGCAGCCCAGGGCGCCCCGGTAACCGTTCGGGTCACCCTTCGGCCCACCGCCGGACAGGACCTCCCCGACGGTCTGCCGCAGCGCCTCCGGCCAGTCGCCCTCGGCCTCCATGTTCTTGAGCACCTGCCACCGCGTGCTGCTGCGCAACGCCGTCACCGCCGTGTCCGTCGCCGCCGCGTCACCGGCCTGATCCGCGCGTCTCCACTCGGCGATCCACGCGCACGTCACCTGCCCGGTGACCGAGGCCCCGAACTGGTACGCGTCGTTCGCCCCCTCGACCCGCAGTTCCGCGACGTCGAAGCCCGGCGGGATCGGCACGTCGGCGAGGGCCTTCCGCACCTGCGCGCGGACCTCGCTCGGCGTGACGACCTCCGGCGGCATCGCGGCCAGGAACGCCGCCGCGTCGACCCGGCGCACGCTCGTCAGCAGCTTCTCCAGGCCGGCCCGGGTCCAGCCCTCGTTCGCGCGGATCTCCACGAACACGCCGTCCCGTGGTTTCACCGCCGCCGCGAAGACGCTCTCCCCGTAGGCGAGGATGTGCGCGGGCGTGCCGGCCACCGTCGTCGCCGACGGCTCTCCCTCCGGAGCGCGCTTGTCGTAGAACGCCTGATACTGGTCCTCGGTGTTCCAGTTCATCTCGATCTGGCGCGTGCCGTTCACGAACTGGATCGTCCCGGTCTGCGCGCCGAACCCGTACACCGTCGTGATCCTCCACCCCGGCTCGCCGATCAGCAGCCGCGGCAGCTTCTCCGCCGCCACCAGGTCGAATCGGTAGTCGGCGGACGCCGCGCCGGGCAGTGCCGCCGGTGGCGCCGGGTCCTCCTGGCCCCGATCCCCGAGCAGGGTGGTGGCTCCGATGACCCCGGTGACGACGGCGGCCGCCGCGAGGGCCCCGAAGAAGCGTTTCTTGAGTACGGGTACGAGCACCGGCGTGGACATGATCTCCTCCAGGAGCGTCTGCTCCGCCCCACCGAGGCGCTCGGCGAGATCGGTCCGGTACGGGTCGGCGTCCCGAACCAGCCGGGTCAGGTCGTCCTCGCTCATCGCTCCTCCTTCAGGGCGGTGGTGGTCAGGACGTCACGTTCATGTCCGGCCACCTCCGGGTCGTCACCGATCAGTTCGCGGAGCCGCGCGCGAGCCCGGGACAGCCGGGTCCGGACCGCGCCCGCACCGATCCCGAGCACCTCGGCCGCCTCCCGAGGCTCCAGGCCTTCCCAGGTGGTCAGCATGATCAGTTCCCGGTCCGGTTCGTCGAGGCGAGCCAGCGCGGCCCGTACCGCCAGCCGTTGCGGCACCTCACTGGCCGGATCACGGGACACCACCGCCGTCAGCCGCTGCCGCAGCCGGTCGCCCAGCCGGTCCCGGCGCGTGCCACCCCGGTGATGATTGGCGAGGACGCGGCGGGCCACCCCGTACAGCCAGAGTCTGATCTCCTCATCGGGTGGCAGGTCGCCGCTGCGCCGCCAGGCGACGAGGAACGTCTCGGCGACGATGTCCGCCGCGTCCTCGGGCTGGTCGACACGGCGTGCCGCGTACGCCAGCAGTGCCGGGAAGTTGCTCGCGTAGACGCGCCGGAATCGCTGCTCGTGCTCGGTCCCAGAACTCACGTCACATCCATGTCCGGACCGTCGGTCAGCGTTACGCCGATGACATCGACTGACATCTACCGTATCGGCGGCGATCTCCCGTGCGGCGGCTCGACGGGCGCCCGGAGGCCTGTCCGAGGTGACCGCCGGGCAGCTCGGCGGGGCACGGGAGATCGTGGAGATCGCCAGCGTGCAGAACCGCCACAACCTCCTCGACCGGGAACATGAGCCGGTCCTCGACGCCTGCGAGAGCGCCGGCATCGCCTTCCTGCCGTGGCGCCCGGTCGCGGCGGGCGGTTCCGGGGAACGGCAGGCGGTCGCCGAGGTGGCCGCTGAGCTGGGAGCCACTGCTCCCCAGGTGGCGCTGGTGTGGCTGCTCGCCCGGTCGCCGGTGATCCTGCCGATCCCGGGCACGGCCAGCATCGCCTCCCGGTTGTCCGGCCGGGACCAGAACAGCTCGTGCAGGTCGCCGGGAAGCTCGTCGCGGTGGCTGCCGGTGCGTCCTCGCCGGGAGCAGCCGGCTCAGGACGTTGGCGCCCCAGCTCACGGTGCCGACCGGATCATCCCGGAGGATCATGGCCCGCAGCTCGGCCTCGTACCGCGAAGGATCGTTCTCGCTCTGCAGCCGCGCCCACGAGACCAGCGCGTCCCGGCCGTTTCGTCGACATCGCCGTCACGCTGCCGATGAGTCCTGACGAAGTGGAACCCCGGTGCGGCCCGGAGCGCGTCCGGGGTGCCCGGCCGGTCCTCGTACCCGACCAGGTCCGGGCCGAGCCGCGCGGCGACGCCGTCGACGTCATAGACCGTCGAGGTGCGGATACCGTACAGCCGGAGCAGCAGGATGCGGAGAAAAGTGTTACCGGACGGGGGTACGAAGCGACCCACACGAGCATCCTCGCACGGTAACGCAGCGCACGAAGGGGCACACGGCGTGAAGTTGACGGAGGCACGTGACCTGGCCGCCGGCCTGATGGACCGGCACGGGCTCACGGGCTGGCGACTGATCTTCGACGACGCGAAGACCAGGGCCGGGGTGTGCCGGCCCGCCCGCAAGGAGATCGGCCTGTCCCGTCCCCTGCTGCGCCTCTACACCCCTGACCAGGTCACCGAGACCGTGCTCCATGAAATCGCCCACGCCCTCGCCGGCCCGGGGCACGGCCACGACGACGTGTGGCGGGCCATCGCCCGGCGGATCGGGTGCTCCGGCGCCCGCTGCGTCCCCGAGGACGTCCCCCGCGTCGACGGCGACTGGGAGGGCACCTGCCCGGCCGGCCACCGCACCACCGCCCACCGCCGGCCGGCCCGGGTCCGCTCGTGCGGCAGGTGCTCGCCGCGTTTCAGCCCTGCCGCCGTGTACGAGTGGACCCACCGCGGCGAGCCCGTCCCGATGCTCCCCGCCTACACCGCGGAGCTGAACCGTCTCCGGTCGGTCACACCCTCCACCGCGCCGCTGCCCCGGGTCGGCGACCGGGTGCGCCTGAAGGGCTCCGGAAAATACGGCGGCCTCACCGGGACCATCGTGAAGCAGGGCCGCACCCGCTTCCACGTCCGGACCCGGGCCGGCCTGCTGCAGGCCTCCTTCACCATGGTCGAGCCGGCCGGCCCTTGATCACCGCGCGTCCTCCGGGGACAGCCCTGCACGTCGCCGGTCACCGGGGCCTGCTTGCGCAGCCCGGCCGTGATCAGCTCCTCGTCCGGACGGACGCGTCCTCACGATTGCGGCGAGGAAGGAGGTGAGCCGGGCTCGGGACAGACACCGGACCGAGGCGCACAAGGGTGAGCCGGGCTCAGGACAGGTTGTAGAAGCGGCTCGGGTCGTCGGCGAGGGAGGCCTTCACCATGGCGCTCCACTTGTCGAAGACCACCTCGATCCTCCCCTGCTCGATGCCGTCCAGGGCGGCCCGTACGACGTCTGCCGGATCGGCCTTCTCGATGTCGAAGCCGGCCATCATGTCGGTGTCGGCGGCGCCCAGGTGCAGGCCGGTGACCAGGGTTTTCTGGGCGGCGAGTTCGAGGCGGACGCCGTTGGTCAGGTTCCACTGGGCGGCCTTCGCGGCGCCGTAGGCGGTGGCGCCGTCGGTGTTGAACCAGGACAGTGCGGACAGCACGTTGAGGATCGCGCCGCCGGCCAGCCGCGGCGCGAACGCCCGGATCATGCCGAGCGTCCCCCAGAAGTGCGTGTCCATCTCCAGGCGGATCTTGTCCAGGTCGCCGGTGACGAGATTGCTGTACGTGGACACGCCCGCGTTGTTGACCAGCAGGCCGACGTCGGCGGCGCGCTCGGCGACGGCCGCGATCGAGGCCGGGTCGGTGATGTCCAGGCGCAGCGGTTCCACGCCCGGGATGTCGATGAGTTCGGGGCGGCGGGCGGTGGCGTACACCTTGGTCGCGCCGCGCTCGAGCAACTGCTGGGTGAAGTGCCGGCCGAGACCGCGGTTGGCGCCGGTGACCAGGGCGATCGTTCCGTTGATCTGCATGCGGCTACGCTAGGACCTGACGTTGACGTCAGAGGCAAGTCGTGCGACGGAGGTCACCATGCGGATCGGCGAGCTGGCGGATCGGGCCGGCGTCAGCGTGCGCGCGCTGCGGTATTACGAGGAGCAGGATCTGCTGCACCCGGAGCGCAGCGGGAGCGGGCAGCGGCATTACGCCGACCCGGCAGTCGAGCGGGTGCGGCTCATCCAGACGCTGTATGCGGCGGGCCTGACCAGCCGGACCATCGCCGAGCTGATGCCCTGCGTGGACGCCGGGGTGAGCACCCCGGAGTCCCGGGCCCGGCTGGCCTCCGAGCGCGACCGCATCGACGCGCAGATCACCGAGCTGACCCGCACCCGGGACCGGCTCGACGAGGTGATCCGATCCACCTACCGGACCGGCGAGGGATGCTCGTATCAGGCCGGGTAGGAATGCAGGAACGCGGCGGCGGCGTCGGCGGCCCGGGTGACGTAGGGCTCGACGTCGTACAGGTCGATGTGCTGGGTGGCGTCGAGCCACACCATCGACTTCGGGCCGGGCGCGGCGTCGTACGTGGCCTCGGCCAGCTCCGGTGAGCAGTAGTCGTCGGCCCGCCCGTGCACCAGCAGCAGCGGGGTGTCACCGAGCAGCGGGGCCGCCCCGAGCGCGTCCAGTGTCATCAGGGAGTGCAGCGAGCCGTAGGTGACCCGGTTCTCCCAGTGTTCGGCGGCGGACCGGGCGGTGCCGTAGTACGCGTACGGCTCGTCCCCGCCCATCGCCGCGAGCCCGCCGTCCGGTGCGACCGCCGGAAGCTCCTCGTCGTAACGCTCGATGAACGACGCCAGCGACCGCCGGTAGCCGGCGGCGTCCCCGGCGGCGAACCGGGCCGGGCTGTTGTACGCGCCGGCGATCCCGACGACCGCCCGCAGCCGGGGATCGGTGGCGGCGGCTCGCACCGCGTAACCGCCGCCGAGGCAGATCCCGACGACGCCGATCCGGTCGGCGTCCACTTCGGGAAGGGCGGCCAGGACGTCCACGGCGGCCCGCAGGTCGGCGAGTTTGCCCTGGCTGTCCTCGTGCGCCCGGCGGCCGCCGCTCTCCCCGAACCCGCGGTGGTCGAACGCCAGGGTGGTGATGCCGCGCTCGTGCAGGCGGGCCGCGTACGTCCCGGTCACCTGCTCCTTGACCCCGGTGAACGGGCCGGTCAGCACCACGGCGGGCGCGCCCGGGGCCGCGACCCGCAGGTCCCCGGCCAGCTTGATCCCGTCAGAGTGGAAGAACATGCTGCCCCCGTACGTCGACGACTATCGTTGGGGCCGACCGTAGGCCGCGCGATCCAGCAGCGCCAGAAGGCACCTGGAGGTGCCCATCGTGATGATTCCCGACGTGATCGAGGAGAGCTGCAGCACCCGGCAGGCCCTCGAGCGGCTGGCGTCGAAGTGGCGGGTCCTGGTGATCTATGCGCTGCTGGCCGGTCCGCAGCGGCACGCCGATCTGCGCCGCCGAGTGGCCGGCATCTCGCAGAAGGTGCTGACCGAGACGCTGCGTGACATGGAGCGCGACGGCCTCGTACACCGCCGGGTTCTGAAAGCGGATCCACCGCAGCATGTGGAGTACGCGCTGACCGCGCTGGGGAAGACGTTGCAGGAGCCGCTTGCGGCGATCTGTCAGTGGGCGACCGAGAACGGACAGCGATGAGCCGGCTCGACCTGGGGGACGTGTCGCTGCGGTTCCGGCAGGAGGGCTCCGGCGCGCCCGTCGTTCTGCTGCACGGGCATCCCCGCACGCACACCACCTGGCATGCGGTCGTGCCGCTGCTTGCGGCGGACCACTTCGTGGTCACACCCGATCTGCGGGGGTACGGGCGGAGCACGCTCCCACCCGACCTGCCTGATCACGCGCAGTCGTCCAAACGGGAGATGGCCCGCGACGTCGTCCGGCTGATGGCGCATCTGGGACACGACCGGTTCGCTGTCGTCGGGCACGATCGGGGCGCCCTGGCCGCGTTCCGCACCGCGATGGATCATCCGCAGGCGGTGACGCACCTGGTCGTCATGGACGGCCTGCCGGTCGTCGAACATCTGGAACGCACCGACGCCACGTTCGCCCGGGCGTGGTGGCACTGGTGGTTCCTCGGGCAGACCGAGAAGCCGGCCGAGCCGTTGATCAACGCCGACCCGGACGGCTGGTACCGCCTCCCCGGTCCGGAAGTGATCGGCGAAGCCAACCACGCGGACGTCCTGGCGGCGCTGCGCGACCCGGCCGTGGTGCACGGCATGTGCGAGGACTACCGGGCCGGCCTCGGCATCGACCGCGAGCACGACGAGGCCGACCGGGCCGCCGGACGGCAGGTGCGGTGCCCCACGATGCTGCTCGAATCGGTGCACGACGACATCGACATCCACGGTGATCCGGCGAAGATCTGGGCGCCGTGGCTGGCCCGGCCCCTGCGGCACCGCACGATCGACAGCGGGCACCACCAGGCCGAGGAGGCGCCCGGGCAGGTCGCCGCCGAGTTGCGGGAGTTCCTCACGCGCGCAGGGCGGTGAGGACGGCGCTGATCTCCGGGCGCGGGGTGGGGGAGCGGCGGACCGCGGCGACGATCCGGCGGGTCACCGGCGGGGTGAGCGGCCGGGTCGCGACCTGGTACCGCGGGTCGACGGCGAGGCTCGGCAGCAGTGTGATCGACGCGCCCTTCTCCACGTGCCGCAGCGCCAGCATGTAGTTGTTGAACCGGCAGATCACCACCGGCTCGAACCCGGACTCCCGGCACAGGCGGGTGGCCAGCGACGACATGTAGGACCCGGCCACGTCGAAGGTCCACCGCTGGTCCGCGCACGCCTGCAGGGCGACCGTCTCGTGCCCGGTCAGCGGATGCCCGTCCGGCAGCACCAGGACGATCTCGTCGGCGGCGATCGGGACCAGGTCGATGGCCGGGTCGAGTTCGGCGCCCGCGAAGTCGGCGGTCGTGATGATCACGTCGACCTCGCCGCGGCGCAGCGCCGGCATGCTGTCGTGCGGCTCCAGCTCCAGCAGCACCACCGTCACGTCGGGATGCCGGCCGGCCAGCGCGGCGACCGCCGGTTCGGCGAGCGCGTGGACCGCGCTCTGGAACGCGGCGAGGGTGACCGTGCCGGCCGGTTCGTCGGCGAGCCCGCGCAGCTCCGCCTGGGCGGCGTCCATCGCGGCCAGGATCTCCCGGGCCCGGCCGGCCAGCAGAACCCCGGCGGCGGTCAGCCGGACCCGGCGGCCGGTGCGTTCCAGCAGGGCGGTACGCGTCTCCCGCTCCAGCGTCGCCAGCTGCTGGGACACCGCGGACGGGCTGAGGTTGCCGCGCTGGGCCACGGCGCGGACCGTCCCGTACGTCGCCAGGTCGGCCAGCAGCCGCAACCGCCACGGATTCAGCGTCACGCCCGCACTGTACGGCTCCGCTTAACAGCGACGGCGAAAAGGCGAGATGGACCCGTTCAGCACCAAGCTTCTAGCGTCGGGGCATGGCTGATTCGTTCTGGTCCGACGCCGACCGTCACCTGATCCGCTACTCCGGCCCGGGCAGTTTCGTGCCGGAGATCATCGAACGTGCCGAGGGCAGTTTCGTCTGGACCGCCGAGGGCCGCCGCCTGCTCGACTTCACCTCCGGGCAGATGAGCGCGCTCCTCGGCCACTCCCATCCGGCCGTCGTCGAGACGGTCCAGCGGCAGGCCGCCACCCTCGATCACCTGTTCAGCGGCATGCTCAGCCGGCCCGTCGTGGACCTGGCCCGGCGGCTCGCCCGGTCGCTGCCGGACCCCCTGGAGAAGGTGCAGCTGCTCACCACCGGCGCCGAGTCGAACGAGGCGGCGATCCGGATGGCGAAACTCGTCACCGGCGGCCACGAGATCATCTCGTTCGCCCGGTCCTGGCACGGGATGACGCAGGCGGCGGCGGGCGCCACCTACAGTTCGGGGCGCAAGGGGTACGGTCCGGCGGCGCCCGGCAACTTCGCCATCCCCACCCCCAACGCGTACCGGCCGGACTTCACCACCCCCGACGGCGAACTCGACTGGCAGCGGCACCTCGACTTCGCGTTCGACCTGTTCGACGCCCAGTCCGTCGGCAGCCTCGCGGCCTGCATCGTCGAGCCGATCCTCAGCTCCGGCGGGGTGATCGACCTGCCGCCCGGCTATCTCGCGGCGCTGCGGGACCGGGTGCACGAGCGGGGCGGGCTGCTGATCCTGGACGAGGCGCAGACCGGGTTGTGCCGGACCGGGGACTGGTACGCGTTCCAGCGCGACGGCGTCGTCCCGGACATCCTCACCCTCTCCAAGACCCTCGGCGCCGGGCTGCCCCTCGCGGCCGTGGTGACCAGCGCCGAGATCGAGCAGACCGCCCACGAGCGGGGTTTCCTGTTCTTCACCACGCACGTCTCGGACCCGCTCGTCGCCGCGGTCGGCAACACCGTCCTCGACGTCCTGCAGGCCGAACGGCTGGACGAGCGGGCCGCGGAGCTCGGCGCGTACCTCCGCAAGGGTCTGCTCTCGCTCGCCGACAAGCACCCGGCGATCGGTGACGTGCGCGGCCGCGGCCTGCTCGTCGGCCTGGAGCTGGTGCGGGACCGGGAGACGCGGCAGCCGGCGAACGAGCTGGGGACCGCTGTCACCCGCCGCTGCCTGGAGCTGGGCCTGCACATGAACGTGGTCCAGCTCCCGGCGATGGGCGGCGTCTTCCGGATCGCCCCGGCCCTGACCTCGACCCACGCCGAACTCGACCTGGGCCTGGAGATCCTGGACCAGGCGATCAGCGACGAGGCGGAGCGCGCGGCCAAGGGTTGATCAGATCACGTCCGTCGAGCGGGTCGACCGGGATGTCTTCGACTGCGTCGTGACGGAGGACCTCACCGCCGACGTCATGCTGGCGCGCTGCATCGACGTGTGCGGCGAGGTCCATCGCCGGCTCGACCCATGAGGATCTCCCCGAGATTCATCGGGACTCCTGGGGACGCGGGACCGGTGGGGCGGGTGCGGCATGGGCCGGCTGACCGCCGGGTACGACATTCTCCGGACTCCATGATCACTGTGAGGAGTCCTATCGGATACCGGATGTTGACATCGGAACTGAGGTCGCGTTCACTTCGTGACGACGCGGGTCACTATGTGTCTCGAGCTGCGTCGATGGAACGAGGAGCAGCCCGTGTCGATCACTCCCGCTGACGTCGACGGCATCGCGTTCCGGCCGCCGGCGCCGGGCGCGCATGGTTACCACGAGACCGAGGTCGACACGTTCCTGGAGGGTGTGGCCGCGGAGATGCGCCGGCTCGCCGCCGAGAACGAGGCGCTCGCGCTCCGCCTCCAGCACGAGGACCTGAGCGGGCACCTGCAGCGACTCCAGCGTGAGTGCGAGCAGGCGCAGGCGCGGGCTGAGCAACTGCGCGCCGCCCTGGCGCAGGCGCGGGCCGGGGAGCCGCCCGTGGCGGGGGGTGGGGACACGGGGCTTCTGCGGCTCGCACGGCGTACCGCTGAGGAGCACCTGGAAGAGGCCCGCCGTGCGGCGGCGGACCACCTGCGGAAGGCGACCACCGAAGCCGGCAAGCTGGTCAGCGACGCGGAGTTGCGGGCGTCGACGATCGTCGCCGACGCCCGGCACTCGCATGCGGAGAAGATCGCCGGGCTGGCCGCGAGACGAGAGGCGGCTCTGACCCGGATCGAGGAGCTCACCGTGACCGCCGACTTCCACCGGAAGGCGGTGGCGGCCGAGCTGGCCCACCGGCTGCGGGCCATGGACGGCGGCGCGCCGGCTAAGCCTCCGGGTGCTCCGTGACGTTCTGCAGGTAGAGCGGCTCGCCCAGCTTCTCGATCAGGGCGAGCTGGGTCTCCAGGTAGTCGACGTGGTGTTCCTCGTCGGACAGGATGTCCTCGAAGATGCGGGCCGACGTGACGTCACCGACGGAACGCATGTGCTCCAGGCCGCGGCGCAGCCGGTCGACGGCCTCGACCTCGATCTTCATGTCGCACTCGAACTGCTCCTTGACCGATTCGCCGATCCGCAGCACGGACAGCTTCTGGTAATTGGGCAGGCCTTCGAGGAACAGGATCCGGTCGGTGAGGACCTCGGCGTGTCGCATCTCGTCGATGGATTCGTGCTTGGTGTGTTTCGCCAGCACGGTGTAACCCCAGTTCTCCTGCATCTTGGCGTGCAGGAAGTACTGGTTGATAGCGGTGAGTTCCGCGGTGAGCTGATCGTTCAGAAACTCGATGACACGGGCGTCGCCTTGCATGCCGAATACCCCCAGTTATGGCGTAACTGGGGTTCAGCGTAACGGCTCGGTGACGCTAAGCGACTAGTGGTAGGCGCGTGTCGGCGGTCTCCTCCTGGATCAGGTCGCAGATGCGCTCCAGGCAGCTTCCGCAGCCGGTGCCGGCGCCGCAGGCGTCGCCGACGGCTTCTTCGGTGTGCGCGCCGGAGCGGATGATGGAGCGGACTTCACGCTCGCGAACGTGGTGACAAATGCATACGAACATCGAGCGCCCGGTCCTCAGTAGCTTAGCCTTACCTTCGTTAGGTTTCCCTAAAAACCCAGCTCACGCAAGCCCCGGTTCTGTGACGGGGCTCAGTTGATCGAGGATTCTCGATCAGGCGGATCAACTGTCCGTGAGCTGTGTGTCAACTAGGATCAGCGTGTGCGTTCCGCGCGGGCCGTCGCTATTTCTTGACACTGCTCCGGCGACTTTTCTAATGTCAGGAAATCGATTCCCCGATGCATTTCTCGGTGGGCTGTCAAGTCTTTTGGAGAGGTCCATGTCTGCTGCCGTCCGCCAGGCTCTCGAATCGTTCGGGGCCCGCGTCTCCCACGCTCGCTGGACCGCTGCTCAGGTGATGTCCGAGCTTCGGCGGCCCGATCTCGAGGACGAGCCGGAGACGCGCGAGGAGCACTGCGGCGAGGACGAGGATCTGCACCGGCACTTCCCGCGCCCGTGAATGGGAATGGAAGCTGAGAACCGGCTGTCAAACGCTTAGGAATTGCGTGTGGCGAGGGCTTCGGCAATCGCGTGAATACGGTTCCGGCCCTCGTTCTTCGCGGTGTAGAGCGCCTCGTCGGCGCGCTGGAGCAACTGCTGCGCGGTCTCCGTGCCGTTCCAGGTGGCCACGCCGATGCTGCAGGTCTGCCCGTCCGGCGTCGCGGCCCGCACCCGGTCCAGCACCTCCACCGCCGGTGACGTGCCGGTGGCCGGCAGCGCGACGACGAACTCCTCACCACCCCAGCGCGCGAGGAAGTCGCCGGGACGAAGCTCGCCCGCGAACGCCGCCGCGGCCCGCCGCAGCAGCTCGTCACCCTCGGCGTGCCCCCGGGTGTCGTTGTAGCGCTTGAAATGGTCCAGGTCGGCGATGGCCACGGTCAGCCGCTCCCCGTCCTGCCCGGCCTGGGCGATCATCCGGTCCATGGCCTCCTGCCACGCCCGCCGGTTCGGCAGCGCGGTCAGCGTGTCGGTGAAGGCCATCGCCTCCAGCCGGCGCAGCAGCTTCTCGTGCTCCAGGGCGAGCGCGGTCTCGTCGGCGAGCAGGCCCACGGCCCGGGTACGGTAATCGCCCACCGCATCGACCCGGCGCTTCCAGCCCGCGGCGAGCACCGCGATCACCCGGCCGTCCACGATCACCGGCTGCCACAGCATCGACTTGCTGCCGACCAGGCGCAGCAGCGCCGCCGAGACACGCGGGTCCTGGTCGGCGTCGGCGATGAAGACCGGCTCGGCGCTGCGGTAGGTGTGCGCGATCATCGACGGCCCGTCCAGCGGTACCCGGGTGCCGAGCACGTCGGCGCCGGTGGCGATCGTCGCGACCAGTTCCCGGGGCGGTCCGGGGGCGGGTGGCGGCTCCAGCAGCGTGACGTTGTCGGCGGCGGCCAGGTCCTGGATCGCGGCGACGATCGTGGTGCGGGCGTCCTCACCGGTACGGATCCGCCGTGCCGCCGCGGCCACCGCCGCCAGCAGCCGGTCGGAGTCCCGGACCGCCTCCTCGGCCAGGTGCCGGTCGGTGATGTCCTGCAGTTGCACCAGCGTCCACGGCTGCCCGCCGACCTCGCTGTTGCCGACCGTCAGGTACGCCCACCGCACCGACCCGTCCGGCCGGATCACCTCCCGGGCGCCGTCCTCGGCCAGGTACCGGCTCAGGTCCGCCCCGAGCACGTCGTCCCGTCCCACCAGCTCGCAGAACGCCGGATTGGCGGCCACCACACGCCCGCTCCCGTCGGCGATCGCGACGCCGGCCGGCGAGGCCTTGAACAGCTCCTCGAACCGGTTCGCCACGGTCCGGGCCTGCTCGTGAACGGCCCGCAACTGACGCTGGCGGCGGCGCAGCGCCTCGTGCAACAGCACGCCCAGCGTCGCCGCGAACGCCATCTGCACGCTGTAGTAGCCCAGCTCGGGAACCTGCAGACGGTCGAGGGCGACCACCGTGACGACCCAGCCGCCGCAGCCGGACAGCGCGGCGGACGCGGCGATCCGCCGGGAGGTGACCGCGGCGCCGATCGCCAGCAACGTCAGCATCAGCGTGATGCTGTAGTGCAGCCGCCCGGTCACCGCCACCTGCGCCACACTGTCGGCGACCGGCAGGAACGCCAGCCACTCGCCCCGGCTGCGACCCGGACCGGCCAGGCGCGGGCGCAGCGCGGCGAGCGTCATCAGCGCGGCGGTGGCGAGGTTCAACACGGTCATCACCGTGCGGGCCGTGCCGGTCAGGGCGAGGAAGTTGGTGACGGCGAGGGCGAAGTAGACGCCGGCGACGGCGCCGCGAGTCCACCGGGTGGCGGCGTCGCGGCGCCGGGTCCGATCCGTCATGATGCACCGCCTCCCTCGACGCTCTGTCGGCAGGCGGCCCGGGTACCTGAACGAAACCCTCCGGTTATGCGTGCTTGTCGTGGCCGCGCCAGCTGGCGACGGCCAGCGCGATCACGATCAGGCCCATGGCGACGTCGTTCCAGGTGGCCAGCGGCGACAGCTCCTGGTAGCCGCGGACGAAGGGCGCGGCCAGCAGCCACGCCCCGAGACCGGCGCTGATCAGGGCCAGCGCCGCGGTGTGCCGGATGTGCAGCACCCGGATCAGGGCGAGCGCGACGATCGACAGCCCCACTGCCACGTCGTTCAGGCCGGGGTACGCGAGACCGGCCTTGGCGTGGTCGAGCACGAGCGGGGCGGACGTGAGCCACAAACCGGCGACGACCAGCAGCTCACCGGGGGTGTGCGCCATCTCGCTGACGAGACGGCGGGCGGAGGGGTGGACGTGGATGTGGACGTTCATGCGCCGAGTGTGGCATCACGACAGGGTGGATTCGGACCGAATCGCACTCATGGACATACCGTGCGGACCGGCCCATCGCACGCTCCGGCCACTGATCGCCGTCAGACCGTTTATGCTCACGAAATAGTGCGAAGTGGTCCCTTTCGTGTGCTGGGAACCGGACCGCGAGCAGCGGCCCGGCAAGCCGCCGTGCTCTTCGCCGTGGCCGGGCTGCTCGGCCTGCTCGGCATCCTCAACACGCCCGACCTGGCCGGCCGGCTGCTCGTCGTCACCGCCTGCGACCTGGTGCTGACCGCCGCCGGGATGTTCCTGCCGTGGCACCGTCTCGGCCCGGACTCGCCGGCGCTGCTCGGCCTGGCCGGCTTCGCCGTCCTCGGCCTCTCCACCTGGTCCTTCGGCGGCGTCGCGGCCGGCACCGGGCCCTTCCTGGTGCTGCTGTACGCGTGGTCGGCCCTGCATTTCCGCCGGTGGATCCTCGCCGCCTTCACGGTGCCGGCCACCCTCGCGTACGTCCTGCCGCTGATCCTGACCGACCAGTCGCCGATCGTGGTCAGCAGCGCCGTCGTGTTCCTGCCGGCCGCCGTGGCCGTGGCGTTCCTGATCGAGTCGCAGGCCCGCCACCTGCGCGACGACCGGATGCGGCTGTCCCGCATCGAGCAGTGGCGGGCCGCCATGATCAGTTCGCTGGCGCACGACGTCCGGGCGCCGCTCAGCACCGTACGCCTGGTCCTCGAAGATCTGCGGGAGACCGCGACCGGGCAGACCGCCGGGATGCTCGACGCCGCCATGCGGCAGACCGCCCGGATCGCCCGGCTCGCCGACGGGCTGCTCGACCTGCAGCGCATCGACAGCTCCGGCGAGCTGAAGCTCGACCTGGCCCGGCACCCCGCCGCGAACCTGGTCAAGGACGCGCTGTCGTACGTGCGGGAGGACGCCGACGTGCGCGCCGACATCGACCCGGACCTGACCGTGTACGTCGACAAGCAGCGGTTCGAGCAGATCCTGCTCAACCTGGTCACCAACGCGTTGCGGTACGGCAGGCCGCCGGTGCACGTGACGCTCCGCCGGGACGGCGCCGTCGACCGCCTGGAGGTCCGCGATCACGGCGCCGGGATCCCGGAGACGCTGCGGCCGCGGCTGTTCGGCCAGTTCGCGGGGGAGGGGCCGGAGTCGGTCGGGCTCGGGCTGTGGATCGTCCGGCAGCTCGCGGCAGCCCACGGCGGCCAGGCCTCCGCCGAGGCCCGCGATCCCGGCGTCGCCATGGTGATCACCTTCCCCGCCGCCGGTTAGCCATCCGGCGGTTCGGCGTGTGGAGTTCGGCCGCTATTCGCGCCCGAACTCCACACGCCTGGTTCATGGGCGGATGCGGTAGCCGAGGCCGGTCTTCCGCAGGGCGGTGAGATCGGCGGGGGTCAGGCCGCGGCCGGTGAAGCGCTCGACCGCGACCAGGCCCTTGCCGATGCGGTCCCCCGGCTCGCCGAAGTCCAGGCCGGCGACCGCGGGCTCGATCTCCGGTGGCCAGATCTCGCTGCCGAACGGCTCGTGGGACGCGAGCAGCCGGCCGGACTCGGCGAAGGAGAGCCGGGTGAGCGCGTTGACGTTCCAGAACATGCTCGCCGCCCGGCCACCGGACGAAGCCGCCGCGAGCACGTCCGGGTCCGCGCCGCGGTAGCCGTTGTCCTCCACGACCAGGATCGCGCCGTCCGTCTCCAGAACCCTGATCCACGGCTCGGAGTAGTGCCGCAGCGCCTGCTCCTGCCGGATCACCCGGGCCTCCTCGGGAAGATCCGGGTCGGCGCCGAACGCCACCAGCACCGCCCGCGCCGCCGACCCGGTGACGACCGTGACGGTGGCCGCCGCCGAGATCCGGCTGCTCTGCACCCAGCGGTAGGCGTGCTGCGGCGGCAGGTCCGGTTCGGGTTCGCCGCGCAGCCGGTGACCGAGCCGGTCGGTGCGCTGCAGCACGATCTCGGGGGCCTCCGGGGCGGCCCACATCGTCAGCCGGTAACTCTCCACGCCCTCGTCCCGGCCGCGCGCGTGCACCCGGATCCGGTACCAGCCGGGCCATGGCGGCGTCTCGCGCTGCAGGCCGGGGGTGGTCTCGCCGTCCGGCGCGGTCACCGAGGCGCGGCCCGCGGCGGCCTGCCAGCTAACCTCGACGACGTCGTCCCAACCCGGATCCAGCTCCGGGACCGGGTCTCCGAGGGCCGCGTCGTCTGGAGGCTCGATGATCTGCAGGTCGACGCGAGCGTTTCCGTCGGCGACTCCGGTGCGTATCACCAGGCCGCCGTCGCCGACAGTGACCAGCCCGTTCCGTGAGAAATCCGAAATTTCGGGGAACGTACCCTCGGTGAGGCCGAACCGGTGCCCGATGATCCTGATGTGGCCCGACGAGTGGCGGGGCATCCGATAGTTCTCGCGGATCTTGGTGAGCAGCGCCGCCTCGTATCCGGCGGGCAGCGGCGCCTCCCGCAGCAGCAATGCGGCGATGCCGACACCCAGGCCCACGGCGGCCGCCGCCGGATCGACGACCGGCACCGGCCCGGCCCGGTGGATCACCGTGCCGGCGACCGTGACGGCGAGCGCGAGGTACGCCCGGCCGTGCGCGGCGGCGATCTCCGCCTCGTCCCCGGACGCGGGCACCGTCAGGAGCGCCGCGGCCTCCGGGTGGGCCGCGAGTTCCCTGGTCAGCGTCATGGCACGCTCGGTCAGGCCCGGGCGCAGCCGGTCCAGCAGCCGCGCCGCCTCCGTCGCCTCGGCCTGATAGCCGCCCATCACCGACCCCCAGCCGAAGCGGCCGGTGAACGGCGGCGGCAGATCCGCCACCAGATCCGGGGCGGTGCTCCACGGAAGCCGGGCGACCGCGCGTTCCAGCGCGCCGAGCAGGCGCTCCGCCAGCGGCTCGCCGACCGACCGCAGCGCCGCCAGGCACTCCGGCTCGCCGTTGTCCGGTTTCCGGAACAGGCGGCTGCCGGTCAGCGTCCGCGGATCGGCCTCCGGGGGCGCGGCGAGCCGGCCGAGGTATCGCGCCGGGGCCGCCGGGATCCGCTCGGCCAGCACCGGCACTGCCGTGGCGGCGAAGGCGGCCAGCTCCGGCCCGCCGCTCACCCGGCGGCCCTCGGCCGGTCCCAGCCGCCGGGCAGCTCCACCGGCAGCGGTGGCCAGCCGGCCTCCGGGCGGAAGTCGCACCACGAGCCGTCGAACGGGAACGTGCCGGCCTCGGCCAGCGCGATGACGTCCTTGCCGGCCTGGCGGACCCGGTCCTCGTCGTCCACCCAATACGCCTGCGGCATGGTCAGCCGCTCGGCGAACTCGTCCTCGTCCTTCCACTCCCAGGACCGGTCCGGGCGGATCACCACGTCCAGATCCCAGTCGCACGTGTCCAGACCGGCCAGGCCGGCGTCACGCCAGGCGACCGACGGGGCTTCGAGGTTCGCGTACCACCGGGTGAACCGGCCGCCGGCGGTGAAGATCCAGCGGATCGAATAGTCCCGGTCGCGCCAGTGCCGGAACAGCACGCCCTCGTCGATGGTGTGCGGTGCCGGCGACTTCCGCGCGGCCGACCACTCCGGCAGCGGGAGCTGGGTCATGGTGCGGCCGTCCGGCATCCGGAAATGCCAGCCGCGGCTGCCGGCGGACGCCCACAGGACGACACTGCCGCCGTCGTCCTCGATCACACGGAGCGGCACCACCAGGGCGAGATGATCGCGTTGCCAGTGCCGCAGCAGGATCGTCTCGCCGGGCGGGAACGTGACAGGCATGTCCTGAAGGTAGCGGCCGGTTCGTTCGGGCATGGTGGGAGCGTACGGACGGGGTACGACATTCGGCCGGACCGGCGACCCTGCCCGTGCGGTCACCCGGTGGAGTGATGGCCCGGTTCGCACCGCGAGCGTCTAATTTGCCGGGTGCTGATGCTCATCACAGCGGACGAGCCCGCGGGTGCGGGTGACGACCTACGCGCGCTGCGGGACTGGCTCATCGACGACGACGAGTTCCGGGGGCGGGTCGAGACGGTGCACGGGGCGGTCCGGCCCGGCCACCTCGGGCCGGCTCTGGAAGCGCTCAGCGTGGTGCTCACCACGACGGCGGCGCCGCTCGCCACGCTGGTCGTGACGTGGCTGCGGAACCGGCGTACCGATCTCACGATCACGGTGCAGCGGCCGGACGGCGCCAGCATCACCCTGGAAGCCCAGCGGTTCCGCGGTCTCGCCCCGGACGAACTGGCGAAACTGACCGCCGAGGCGCGGCGGCAGCTGGAGGAACTGGGCGCCGAACCGGGGGACGGGGCCGATGGCCGACCTGGCCGGGCGTGACATCCGGATCCTCGCGGTCGGCACCGCCACCCACCGGCCCGGCTCGGTGCTGCCCGACGTGCCACAGGCGGCGGTGTCGGCGACGGCGGTCCGCGACGCGTTCGTGCAGTGGTGCGGCGTCCCCGAGGAGAACGCTCAGGTCCTGACCGACCCGGGAACGCCCGAGGAGTTCGCCGCGGCGATCGTCGACGCGGCGAAGCAGGCCGGGTCGCTGCTGATCGTCTGGTACGTCGGGCACGGCGTGGTGCCGGACGACGGCGAGTTGTATCTGGCCACCCGCAAGACCGGGGACGGCAGCGGTTCCGGCATGCCGCATCAGGCGCTGCGGCTGCGGGACGTCGCCGGGGACCTGCGTAAGGCCAGCCCGGCGCGGGTGCTGTTCGTGCTGGACTGCTGCTATGCCAAGCGGGCCGCCGTGCTCACCGGCCTCGACGGGCTGCTCGCCTCCGCAGGCAAGGACGAGAACGCGCTGGTCGAGGCGGGCGCCACGTACACCGTGATGACCGGCGCGTTCCTGGAGTTGCTGCGGGCCGGCGACCCGGCGAGCCCTCGGCAGCTCACCCTGCGGGTCGTCCACCAGCACCTGGCGCGGGAACTCAAACGGCACGGCCACCCCGTACCGCATCTGCGCACCGAGAACGACCTGGGCGACCTGGTGTTCACCGCGAACCGGGCCTACCGGGACGTCGACCCGGATCCGGTCGAGGCGGTGGACGGGTTCGACGAGCGATCGCCGTACCTGGGCCTGGACTCGTACGCCGCAGAGGATGGTGATGTCTTCTTCGGGCGGGCCGATCTGACCCGGCAGCTCGTGGAACGCCTGGAACGGGCCGGCCGGACCGGCGGGCTGTGCGTCACCATCGGGCCGTCCGGCTGCGGCAAGTCGTCGGTGCTGCACGCCGGTCTGCTGCCGGCCCTGCGCAAGGGCGCCATCCCGGGCAGCGAGACCTGGCGGTGCACGTCGATGACGCCCGGCCCGGACCCGCTGGCCACCCTCGCCGGCGTCCTCACCGGGGACCGGCGGCGCACCGTGCTCGTCGTCGACCAGTTCGAGGAGCTGTTCACCAGGGTCGACGACCCGGGGACGCGGCAGCGGTTCGTCGACGCGCTGGACACCGCGGCCGGGGCGGGCGCGCTGGTCATGCTCGGCATCCGGTCGGACTTCCACGGGCAGTGCACCCGGATCCCGCGGCTCGCGGCGGCGCTCGCCAACGACCAGGTGGTGGTCGGGCCGATGACCACGGCGGAACTGCGGGAGGCGATCACCCGGCCGGCGCGGCTGCGGAACCTGGCGCTGCAGGCGGGACTCGACGAGGTGGTGCTGCGCGACCTGGGCGTGGACCCGGCGCCCGGATCGTCGCCGGTGAACAACGCGGACGTTCTGCCGTACCTCTCCTATGCCCTGATGCAGACCTGGCGGGAACGGACCGGGCGGGTGCTCACGGTCGCCGGATACACCGGCGCCGGCGGCGTCGCCGGGGCGATCCGGCAGGCGGCGGAGCGGATGTACGAGGCCCTCGACCCGGAGGCGCAGCGTGCCGTCCACCTGCTGCTGCTCACCATGATCGACGACCGGGACGGTACGCGGACCCGCCGTCCCGTCACCCTCGCCGAAGCCCACGGTGTCGGCCGCGACCCGGAAGCCGCCCGGCGGGCCCTGACCGCGCTGACCGACGCCCGTCTCATCGCCGTCGGCGCTTCCTCCGGCGTGCCGTTCGCGTCCACCGGCTCGTTCTCCTTCTCCTCCTCCGCGCTGTCCTTCACGCCCGCCGGCCCCGCCCCCACCGATGAGGTGCGGATCGTGCACGAGGCGCTGATCCGGTCGTGGGAACGGCTCGACGCCTGGCTGACCGCCGACCACGAAGGCACCCGGCGGGCCGTCGCCGACGCCACCACCGGCTGGAAGACCGCCGGCGCCGACACGTCCCTGCTGCTGCGCGGACGCCGCCTGCAAGCCGCGCGGGACTGGTCGGCGCTGCACGGCCACCAGCTCAACGACGACATGCGCGCCTTCCTGGCCGCGTCCGAACGGCAGGAACGCCGGTCCCGCCGCCGGGGCCGCGCCGCCGTCGCCGCCCTCGCCGTGCTGTCGCTCGCCGCCACCACCGGCGCCGTCTTCGCCAACGCGGCGCGCGGAGAGGCGGTCCGCCAGCGCGACGACGCGGTGACCAGCCAGATCAGCGCGCAGGCGGACCGGATCCGGGCCGGGAACCCGTCGCTGGCGGCCCGCCTCGACCTGCTCGCGCACCGGCGCCGGCCCACCGCCGCCACCGGCAGCCGGATGATCGGCGCGGAGAACGCGGTGCTCGCCCAGCCGCTGCGCGGCCACAGCCGCACCATCTGGTCCGCGGCCTTCCGGCCCGGCGGCGGCCTGCTGGCCACCGCCGGCGCCGACCGGACCATCCGGCTCTGGCAGGGTGCGGCCCCCGTCGGGTCCCCTCTGACGTACGAGGCCGAAGTCCGCGCGGTCACCTTCGACCCCACCGGGCGGATCCTCGCCGGGTCCACCGTCGACGGGCACATCCGGCTGTGGGACGTCAGCGACCCCGCGCACGCGGCGCCGATCGGCCCCGGATGGAAGGCACACGACGCGGCGGCGTGGGGCATCTCGTTCAGCGGCGACGGCAAAGTGCTGGCCAGCGGCGGCGGCGACCACACGTTGCGGTTCTGGGACGTGAGCGTGCCGGGCCGGCCGGCCGCCCTCGGGAAACCACAGGTGTCGGCGACCCCGATCGAAGCCGTCCGGTTCCAGCCGGGCGGGCGGCTGCTCGCCACCGGCGGACGGGACGGGCCGGTGCGACTGTGGAACGCGGCGGACGCGGCCCGGCCCGTACCCGTCGGCAGGCCGTTGACCGGGCACACCTCGGAGATCACCGCACTGGCCTTCCACCCGGCCGCGCCGATGCTGGCCAGCAGCTCCTTCGACGGGACCGTCCGCCTGTGGGATCTCACCCGGCCGGACGCCGCGAAACCCCTCGGCGATCCGCTCGTCGGCCCGGACTCCGGGTTCGGGTCGGTCGCGTTCAGCCCGGACGGGCACGAGATGGCCGCACCCGGCCTAGACGGCAGAACCCGCGTGTGGCGGATCGGCGGCCCCGGCCGGCCCACCGCCGCGGTCGCCGACCTGACCGGCATGACCGGCTCCGGCTGGACCGTCGCCTTCAGCCCCGACAGCCGCAGCCTCGTCACCGCCGGCGACGACGCCCGGGCGCACCTGTGGAACCTGCCGCCGACCATGCTCGACAGCGGCAGCATCAGCGACAACGACGCCACCCTGACCCGCGACGGCCGTCTCCTCGTCGCCGGCGACGACTCCCGGATCCGGGTCTGGGACCCGGACGGCGCCCACGCCACGGCTGTCCCGACCGGTCACGGCAGTGAGATCTGGGCGGTCGCCCTCAGCAGCGACGGCCGCCTGCTCGCCACCGCCGACAACGCCGCCCGGATCGAGATCACCGACCTCTCCGACCCGGCCCGCCCCACCCGGCGGAGCGTGATCGGCAAGGCCCACGCCACCGCGATCAACTCGGTGGCGTTCCACCCCACCCGGCCACTGCTCGCCACCAACGGCATCGGCAGCGGCATCCGGCTGTGGAACCTCGCCGACCCCGCCCACCCGGCCCCGATCGGCGGTTTCGTCAACGCGGAGAACCAGGACAACGTCACCAACGTCGTCTTCAGCCCGGACGGACGGCGGCTGCTCTCCGGCGACGGCAGGCAGGTGCAGGTGTGGGACGTCAGCGACCCGCGGCACCCGGGCCGGGCCGAAGCGCCGCTGGCCGGGCAGGCCTCCGGGTATGTGACGGTCGCCTACCGTCCCGACGGCAGGGTGATCGCGGCCGGGAACTTCGACAAGACCGTCGCGCTGTGGGACGCCGCCACGTCGCGGCCACTCGGTGTCCCGCTGGCCGGGCACGGGGCGCCGGTCAGCGCCATCGCCTTCAGCCCGGACGGCAGGACCCTGGCCACCGGAGCGGTCGACAACACGATCCGCCTGTGGAACGTCACCGACCCGGACCACGCGTCCCCGATCGGCGAACCGCTCACCGGGCACACCGCCAACATCAAGCGGCTGCTGTTCACCGGCGACGGGAGATCCCTGATCAGTGTCGCCGACGCGTACACCCGGATCTGGAACCTCGACCCGGAAGCCGGAGCCACCCGCATCTGCCGGACCACGGCGGGCGTCCTGACCCCCGAGGTGTGGAGCGGCTATCTGCCGGACGTGCCGTTCGAGGACCCGTGCGCGCAGTCTCCTCGTTAGGGGTCCCGCGTGACCGGTCATATCCACCCCTGCTGCCAGGCGTGGTGGGCGGCGGCGTGGCGGGTGTCGGCGCCGAGTTTCGTCATCGCCGCGGACAGGTAGTTGCGGACCGTGCCCGGCGCCAGATGCACGGCAGCCGCGACCTCGTTGATCGGGGCGCCACCCCGGACCGCGGCCAGGATCTCCAGCTCGCGCGCGGTGAGGGGGCAGTCGTTCTCGCTCAGGGCGCTGGCGGCGATCTCCGGATCGACATAACGCCGGCCGGCGTGCACCGAGCGGATGATCGCGGCGAGCCGGGCCGCCGGAGTCGTCTTGGGGACGAAACCGCCGACCCCGGCGGCCAGGGCGCGCCGCAGGACCGCCGGGCGGGCGTGCCGGGTCACCAGGACGATCGGGATCCCGAGGCGCGTCCGGATCTCGGCAGCCGCCTGCAGCCCGTCGCCCGGCGGCATCTCCAGATCCAGGACGGCGAGGTCGGGCCGGGTGCGCACAGCGGTCCGGACGGCGGCCGCACTGTCCGCGGCCTCGCCCACGACGGTCAGGTCGCCCTCCAGCCCGAGCAGGGCGGCGAGCGCTCCGCGGATCAGGTCCTCGTCGTCGGCGAGCAGCAACGTGATCATCGGCCGGCGGCCGTCAGGGGCAGGGTGGCGCTGACCTCGAACGCGTCCGTCGACGGGGCGGTCCGCAAGCCTCCGCCGGCGGCGGCCAGGCACTCGGAGAGCCCGGCCAGGCCGCCTGCCGGGCCGGGCGCGCCCGCGATCGGCGCGTCGTTGACGAACCGCAGCACCACGGCGCCGGGCCCGGCGGCCAGGGAGATCTCGCACCGGGTGGCCGAACTGTGCCGCAACACGTTCGTGGTGCACTCCCGCACGACCAGGCCGAGCAGTTTCTCCACAGCCGGCGGCAGGGCCGGCAACCCGGCGGGCGGCGCGATCGTCGGCGTGACACCGGCCGCGGCGAGCACCCGGGCCGCGTTGGTCACCTCGGTGCCCAGGGACACCGCGCGGTAGCCCTGGACGATGTCGCGGGTGTCGCCCAAAGCCTGCCGGGCCAGCGCCTGAACCTCGCGCATCTGTGCCGCGGCCTGCGCCGGATCGGTTGCGGCGAGCCGCTCCGCCAGCTCACTCTTCAAGGCGATGACCTGCAGATTGTGGCCCTGGATGTCGTGCAGCTCGGCAGCGAACCGCAGGCGCTCGCCGGTGACCGCGGCGGTCCGCTCGGCCCGGCGGGCGTGGTCGAGCCGCTCGGCGACCTCACAGATCCAGATCTGCGCGTAGAGCGAGGCCGCGCACAGCACGGTCATGCCGGCGTCGGTCACCGCCGTCAGCAGCGTGGTCCCGCTGCCGGCCCATGCCGCGGCGAAGGCGAGCCCGGCGCCGGCCGGCCAGACCAGGTGGGCCGGCCGGTGCGCGCCGGCGTGTGCCGCGGCGAGCACCGCGGCCAGCGGCAGCACCCAGGGGAAGCCGCCGGCGCCCGCCACGTGCCCGTAAGCCAGGATGCCGGTCGCGCCGCCACCGGCCGCGAGGATCACCGCGGCCGGCGGCGGGGGCCCGCCGGCCAGCGGGACGGCGAAGAGGAAGCCGGCGACCGTGCAGACCGGCAGCAGGACGGCGAACACCACGGCCCGGGCCGGCACGTCCGGCAACTCGGTGGCGACCAGCAGCACCACACCGGCCAGGCACCCGATCATGAGCCACCAGGTGAGCCGGCGCAGCGCGGCGAGGCCGCTCGCTGATTCGTTCGCTGCGTTCACGCCCCCATGATGCGGGCCGCCGGCCGATGATCGGGAACATTGATGACATCTGTCATGAAGCCCGGTGTGGTTACGGCACTGGGCCGCCGCGCCCGGCGGGCCGAGACTCGACGGCATGAATCCGGTCGACTGTGCGGGGTTGCGGTTCGCCTACGGCGCGTCCGCTGTGGTGTGTGAAGTGGATCTGACGATCCGGGAGGGCGAGATGTTCGCCCTGCTCGGGACCAACGGGGCCGGCAAGACGACGGTCATGGAGCTGCTGCTGGGGCACCGGCGGCCCGCAGGCGGGACGGTCCGGCTGTTCGGCCGTGATCCGTTCCGGGACCGGCGGGCGCTGGCCCCCGCGGTCGGCGTCGTGCTGCAGGAGAGCGGCTGCGCGCCGGACCTGACCGTGGCCGAGACCGTCCGGCTCTGGCTGCGCCTGCACCGGCGGCAGCGGGTGGAGCGGGCCGCCGCCGGGCTGCTCGCCGACGCCGGCCTGGAGCAGCGTGCGAGGCTGCGGGTCCGCCAGCTCTCCGGTGGCGAGCGCCGTCGTCTCGACCTCGCCGTCGCTCTCTGCGGTGAGCCCCGCCTGCTGCTGCTCGACGAGCCGACGTCCGGCCTCGACCCGCAGGCCCGCGAGCGCACCTGGGATCTGCTGCGTGGCCGCCGCCGGGAGGGCACGACGATCGTGTTCACCACCCACTACCTCGAGGAGGCCGGGCAGACCGCCGACCGCATCGCCATCATGGATCGCGGGCGGGTGACGCAGACCGGCCCGGCCGATCTGGCGGCGTCCTTCCACCAGGCCGTCGAGCGGCGGCCCGGATGAGGCCGGCCCTGTTGATCGCGGGCGCGGAGCTCACGCTGCTGTACCGGCATCGGCTGACCCTGCTGATGGGCGCGATCCTGCCGGTCGCGCTCGGGCTGCTGATCGTGTGGGCCGAGGCCGACACCGGACGGGCGGGCACCGGCGCTGCCGCCGGACTGGTGCTGGTCACGCTGATCACGCTGACGGCCTACGTCTCCGGCACCACGATCCTCTCCGGCCGCCGGCAGCAGTCGGTGCTGCGCAGGCTGCGCCTCAGCGGCGCCTCGGACACCGCGATCCTGGCCGGCAGCCTCGTTCCGACCGCGGCGCTCACCGTGGTCCAGGCGGGGCTCCTCCTCGGGCTGGTCATGGCGCTCGGCGGCGCGCTGCCGGGGGACGCTGCCCCGCTGGTGCTCGCGACGGTGGCCGGCGTCGTGGCCGCGTGCGCTCTCGCCGCGCTGACCGCCGCCTTCACCTCGGCGCCGGAGCTCGCGCAGCTGACCACCACGCCGATCGGGCTGGCGTTCCTGGGCGGTGCGCTGTGGACCGCGCAGACGCCGCCGGATGAGGTGACCTGGGCGATGCTGGCGCTGCCCGGGGGCGCCGTGACCCAGCTCGCCCGGATCGCCTGGCAGGTCCCCGGCGCGACCGGCCTGGTCCCCGCGGCGGTCTCGCTGGGCCTGGTGGCGGTCATGGCGATCGCGGCGGCGGTCCGCGTGTTCACCTGGGATCTGCGGCGATGAGCGCGCCGCGGACGTCACCGGATCACCGGCCGACCGCGGCCGGTCAGTCGTCGCCGAGGAGTTCGAGGGTGATCTCGAAGGCTTTGAAGCGGGCCGGGTCGAAGTCGGCGGCGGAGTTCAGGCCCAGCCAGGCGAGGCGGTCGGCGTGGTCGGGATGGGAGGGATCGGCGATGACGTCGATCAGCTCGTGGTAACCGCCGATGCCGCCGCAGTCGTCCGGAGGAGCGGCGCGACGGCCGCCGATGCAGCGCGGATAGGCGGCGAGCGGCTGCGGGTCGCCGATTTTCTCCACGAGGATCTCGTGTTCCCAGGAGTCCCCGAAGTCGTAGGTGTAGGTGATCCTGTCGTTGACCGCCGGGGCCACCTGCTCCAGCGTCACCGGGCCCTCCGCGCGGTGGCCGAGTTCCCGGTCCGCGACGCCGAACCGGCCGGCCGGGGTCTCGAAGACGTGCAGGTGGCTGTCGTCCCAGTCGAAAGCGATCTGGATGATGCCGTGCAGCGCCGCGAGGTTCGTGTCGGCCGGGACCTCCAGCCGGCGCCAGATCGGCGGTTTCGCGCCGCGCAGACTCACCTTGATCTGATAGATCGACGCCGGGGTCAGCCGCCGCGACGGCAAGGCGTTCGCGGGGATTCCGCCGGAGATCTCGGACCGGCCGTGACCGGCCGGTGGGCGGGGCGGCTCCGGCAGCGTCCACATGCGGGCCCGCAGCAACGCGGCCAGCAGGTGATAGCCGGGGCCGTCCTCGTCGAGGTTCTCCTCCGGGTCCTGCAGGTCGAAGTCGTGGTCGGCGCGGGCGTCCAGGGCCCGCTCGACCTGCCACCGGAACTCGCCCGGTTCGAGGGTCTCCCGGGTGATCCGCAGGTGGCGGGCGTCCCGGTTGCCCTGGATCGCGCTGGTCACCTGGTCCAGCAGGTCGCCGGGGAAGAGCACGATCCCGGCCGCCGCGAAACAGTCGCCGTGGTCGACGTTGACGGCGAAACCGTGCACGGTCCCGCCCCGCTCGAACGTGCACACCAGCACGGACAACTGATCGTCGCCGTCGGCGAACCGCAGCAGGGCGCCGGCGGTCAGCGGGGCGCGCAGCCCGGCGGCCCAGCCCGGTTCCGGCACCCCGGCCCCGGCGAGCCGCCGGGCGGCGTCCGCGGCCGCCCCGACATCGTCGACGGCGGCGATGGCCAGCAGCACCGCGAGCGCCTCCGGGGATTTCTCCTCCTCGACGGCCGGCACGATCCCGGACGCCAGTGCCTCGGCGAAGCCGTCCCCGGCGAGGTCTCCGGCAGACAGGAAGTTCGCGCCGAACATCTCCGCCTCGAGCGGATCCTCGCAGTCCAGCAGCACGCCGCCGCCGGCGAGCAGGTCGTCGATGAGCGCCGCGGGGTCGAGATCGCCGCCGGCGCAGTCGGGACAGTCGCACTCCTCCGGCGGCGGGGCGACGGTGCGCAGCACCCGCTCACCACCGCCACGGCGCGACTTCGACTTCTTGCGACCTCGGCTCACAGGGCTCACGCGGCCCATCCTTCACCATGATCCGCACACCCGCCACGCTGGTGCCTCGAACGTGGACCACATGCTGCTCAGCGGGTGCTGGTCTCCCGGAGCCAGAGGAGTTCGCAGACGCGTTGCTGGCCGCGGTCCAGGTGCCGGCGGTACGTGCTGAACGGCAGGCCGAGCCGCTGCGCCGCCGCCGACTGGGTCGGCACCCGACGGAAGTAGGTGGTGGCCAGGACCGCATGCAGTTTCGCCTCGCGCGGGTCGTCACGGAGGGCGTCGACGGCCTCGGTGATCAGCTCGGGCAGGGCCTCGACGGGGTCGCCGTTGACCATCCGGGCGTGCCGGAGCGGGTTCGCGGCGAGAGCGTCGGGGCGGTGCACGTCGCGCAGCGCCTCGCGGACGGCCCGGTCGAACTCGTCACGGTGGAGGGTGTGCTCGGCGCCGGACCCACCCGCGCCGCCGAGCGGGCCGGGCTGGGTCCGGTCGAACCAGATCGACAGCGGGGTGCTGCGCCAGTCGCAGGAGAAGAGGGAGTACGGCGGCACGTCGGCGGTCCGGAAGTGGCCGAGGTGCTCCATCAGCGGTTGCCACCGGCCGGGGAACGGGCTGATGATGAACGACCAGGCCAGGCCGGGCTGCCGGATCCAGTCGGCGCAGATCCGCAGCTGCATCAGGTGCAGGCAGGCGGAGATCTCGTAATACGCCGGCGGGTACAGGCAGTAGCGGGCGAGCCGCAGGTGCTCACCGGGGCGCAGCGGGGCGGTGCGTTCGGCGTACTCCCAGGCGGCCTCGGCGACCGGGTCGTCGCCGGAGGGCGGTTCGGTGAGTCGCAGGGAGCAGAGGAATCCGGCGGGGCGGCCGGTCCGCGAGTCCCGGTACACCCAGAACGCGTCGGGCTGCCGCCGCAGCCAGTGCGCGACGATCGCCGCCGACTCGGGGCCCTCGGCGTCGGCGGCGAACCGGATGAGCACGGTCTCGTCGCCGGGACGCAGCCGGTCCTCGTGGAAGTCGCCCTCCCGGCGCATCCGGAAGAACTCGCCCATCGACCCGTACCGCTTCAGATAGCTCAGTTCGCGGATCGCCACCAGGGCGTCCGCGTCGGAGGCGGTGCGGGCCTGTTCGAGCAGATGATGGCCGACCTTGGCGTGCATGTCGGCGTACCCGTCGGGGTCGCGCCAGCGCAGATCGGCGTCGACCGTGTCGCTGACCAGCTCGTGCAGGTAGAGGCCTTGCCGTCCCCAGTCGGCGACCGGCAGCCGGCGGAGCCAGTCGAACAGTTCGGCGGCACGCTCGGGTCCGGCGACGGCGCGGAGCAGGCCCTCGGTGGTGGTCATGGCGTGCGCGGCGATCTCCAGCGCGAGCCGGTGGCCGGCGTCCGGAACATCCCCGACGAGGCGGCTGAGCAGGGCGGCGAGCATGTCGGGGCGGGGTTCCCAGTCGGGTCCGGCGGCGACCGAGGCAGCGAGGCTCAGAGCGAGCGGATGGGTTCCGGCGAAACCGAGGACACGGTCCCGGGCCTCCGGTGACAGGCCGCGGGAGTCCAGCAGTTCGCCGGCCTCCTGCGCGGTCAGTTCACCGAGGCGGCGTACGGTCATGGCGCCCTGCCAGGCCAGATCGCCGAGCCAGACGGCACTGGGCGCCTCCCGCCCGGCGACGACGGTCAGCGCGTCGGCGGGCAACGCCGGCAGGAAACTCTCCCGCAGCCAGTCCTCCAGGCCCTGGCAGTGCTCGAACGCGTCGACGATCAGCACCGATCCGGCCGGGATCGTCTCGCTGATCTCGGCGGTGAACCCCTGCGGCGACGGGTCGATGAGCCTGCCGTTGACCTCGAACACCTGTCGTCCGGCGGCACGGGCCTCGTCGGCGAAGCGCCGCAGCAGCGTCGACTTGCCGAGCCCGCCGGGCCCGTGCACGTGGAGCAGCGCCGGACTGTCCGGCCCGCCGTGCAGCGCGGCCCGGAAGAGAGCCAGCTCAGCGGTCCTGCCGACGAACGCTCGTTCCCGTGCCCACCGCAAGCGCTCCGCCAAGGTCATGCCAGGCATCGTACGAATGAACCGGCATCGTGTCGTGCCCGCCCACCGGCTGCCCGATGGTGTTGACCAAACTGTCCACTGTGCTTCACGGTTGTGAATCCTGCCTGTTCAGAACTGGTTTGCGGGGGGCTGCCATGCCGCCTTTCGAAACGACGTCCGGGGGTTCCGTTGACCAGTCATGCCCTCGCTCAGGTGCTGCTGAGCCTCGCCCTGGTGGTGATCGCGCGTGTCGGCGGTCACCTCTTCCAGCGGATCGGCCAGCCGCCGGTGGTGGGTGAGATCGTCGCCGGGATCTGCCGGTTCCTGGAGACCGGTGACGTCACGCTGCTGGACCGCTTGCACGAGGGGGCTTCTTCGCGGACGACCGCAAGACCATCGCGGAGGCCGCCGACCGCGTGCTGACCGCCTGACCGGATGGTGCGGTTAACCGACCCCCGGTGGGGGAGCTGGCCCGGCTGTGCCGGGGGCCCGGAGCGGCGAGGGTTGACCGCATGGAAATCGCGGTGGAACTGGACGGGGTGTCGCGCCGGTACGGCAAGCGCGGCCCTCTGGCCCTCGACAACGTCTCGCTCGCTGTGCCGGCCGGTTCGTTCGTGGCGGTGATGGGCGCGACCGGCTCCGGCAAGAGCACGCTGATGCAGTGCGCCGCCGGGCTGGACCGGCCGACCGGCGGCACCGTGCGGCTGGCCGGGCGGGACATCACCCGGATGCGGGAGCGGGCGCTGACCAGGCTGCGCCGCGACCGGATCGGTTTCGTCTTCCAGTCCTACAACCTGCTGTCCGAGCTGACCGTCGCGCAGAACGTGCGACTGCCCGGGCAGCTCGGCGCGCCCCGCGCCCGCGACGTCGACGAGGTGCTCACCGCGGTCGGGCTGGGCGGCCTCGGGAGACGCCCGGTCGGTGAGCTGTCCGGCGGGCAGCGGCAGCGGGTCGCCCTGGCCCGGACCCTCGCCACCGGCCCGGCCGTGATCTTCGCCGACGAGCCGACCGGCGCGCTCGACCCGGCGACCGGCGCGCAGGTGCTGCGGCTGCTGCGCGAGGCGGTCGACACCGCCGGTGTCACGGTCGTGATGGTCACCCACGATCCGGTGGCCGCCGCCTGGAGCGACCGCCTCGTGCTGCTGCGGTCCGGCGCGATCGCCGCCGACGGCAGGACGCCCGACGCGCCCGCGGTCGCCGCCCGGCTGGCCGGGGTGACCGCATGATCCGCGGGCTGGTCCGGCAGGCGCTGCGCCGGCACCCGTGGACCTTCGTCGGCCCGGCGTGCACGCAGACCCTCGCCGCCACGACCGTCACCGCCTCGCTCGGTCTGCACGAGTCGCTGTCCCGCGCCGCGCTGTCCACGGCGGAGCGGGCGGCGCTCGACGAGATCGGGATGACAGTGGTCGCGCCGCTGTTCGTGGCGATCTCGGTCTACCTCTCACTGATCATCGTGGGCGTGACGATGGGCTCGGCCATCAGCCGGCAGGCCCGCGACATCGCGCTGGTCAAGACGATCGGCGCGGGCCCCGGGCAGGTCCGCCGGGCGATCGCGCTGCAGGCCGCGGTGGTGGCGATCCCGGCCACCCTGACCGGCACGCTGCTCGGTGCGCTCGCCGGGCGGCTGTGGGTCGCCGGGCTGGTCGCCAACGGGGTGACACCGTCCGGGGTGACGTTCCACGCGCATCCGGCGGCGCTGCCGATCGCGCTCGCCGTCACCCTGCCCACCTCGCTGCTCGGCGCCCTGATCGCCGCGATCCGGCTGTCCCGCATCCGGCCGGCCGCCGCGATGGCCGACACCGCCGCGCCCCGCCGCCGCATCGGTCCGGTCCGGACCGTCGCGGGTCTGCTCTGCGCCGGTGGCGGGGTGTTCGCCGCCCAGCTGGTCGCCAGGATGGACGCCGAGAAGGCGGGCGGCGCGGCGTTCGTGATCATGCTGGCGATGTGTGCCGCCGCCGGCCTGCTCGGCCCGGCGCTGCTCCGCGCCGGAGCGCCGCTGGCCCGGATCTTCGGCCGGACCGGGGCCCTCGCCGCGGCCAACATGGCGGTCCGGGCACGGTCGCTGTCCGGGGCGCTGGTGCCGCTGGCGCTGGCCACCTCGTTCGCCGCGGTCAAAGTGGCCTCGCACACCACCGTCGCCCACGAGACCGGCGTCGACGAGGCCCGCGACGTGCTGTGGCTGGACTACTCCGGCACCGCCGTCTACACCGCCTTCGCCACCGTCGCGGCGCTGGCCACCCTGGTCACGGTCACGATGGGACGGCGGCAGGAGTTCGCGACGGTCCGCCTGGCCGGCGCGACGCGAGGGCACACCCTGCGGATCGTCGCCTGCGAGGCGTTCGTGGTGGTGGTGACCGGCCTCGCCGTCGCCGCAGCCGCGGCCCTGACCCTGCTGATCCCGTTGCTGCGCGCCACCCTCGGCGTCACCCTGCCGTTCCTGCCCGCCGGATGGCTCCTCGCCGGAGTGTCCGCTGTGGTCATCGTCGTGGCGCTCGGCATGCTGGCGCCCGCCGCGGCCCTGCTGCGCCGGCCGCCGCTCGAGGCCGTTAGCGTGGACGCGTGATGATCCTCCGGATCCTGCGGGCGCCGGTCGAGGGCCACACCTGGCGGCCGGTCGGATACGCGCTGGTCAGTCTCTTCCCGGCGATCCCGGCGTTCCTCCTCGGGCTGCTCGGCCTGATCGGGGCGGTCCTGTCGCTGCTCACCATCGGCCTGCCGATCCTGGTGGCGGCGCTGTTCCTGGCCCGGGCCACCGCCCGCTACGTTCCGGCGCCGGCCCGCCTGATCCTCGGCTGGGAGTGGCCGGTCCCGCCGCCCGCGGTCCGGGGCCGGGGCCCGGTCCGGTGGGCCCGGGACGTCCTGCGCGACGTCAACGCCTGGCGGGCGCTCGGCTACTGCCTGGTCAAGCTCCCGCTGACGCTGATCACCGCCTACCTGGGCTACTTCGTCGTGGCCGGCGCCGTGGCGATGACCTACCCCGCCTGGTGGTCGTCGGCCGGCGACGTGCTCGGCGGCGTGGCGCAGGCCGGCTCCGCCCGGTCCGCCTGGCTGGTCGGTGCGGCGGGCGCCGTCGTGGTGCTGCTGTGCCCGTGGCTGATCCGGCTCTGTGCCGGCCTGGACCGGCTGCTGATCCGCGCGCTCATCGAACCCGACCCGGCGCACGCCCGGATCGCCCAGCTCGAGGCGGGACGGGCGGCCCTGCAGGCGGACGCGGCGGCGGTGCTGCGCCGGGTCGAACGCGACCTGCACGACGGCACCCAGGCCCGCCTCGTCGCGCTCGCGGTGTCGCTGTCCCGGATCGAACGGCGTACCGGCCCGGAGGTCCGCCCGCTGATCCGCGACGCGCAGGACACCATCGCCGACGCCCTCACCGAACTCCGCGACATCATCCGCACCGTGCACCCGCCGGCCCTCGACGACGGCCTGCCGACCGCCCTGCAGACCCTCGCCGCGCGCAGCCCGCTGCCGGTCGACCTGGACGTCCGGCTCGACGGGCGGCCCGGGGACGCGGTCGCGTCGGCGCTCTACTTCACCGCCGCCGAGCTGCTCGCCAACGTCGTCCGGCACGCCGGCGCGGCCCGCGCCGCGATCGAGGTGCACGGGGACGGCGACACGGTACGGCTGACCGTGCGCGACGACGGCAAGGGCGGCGCCGAGCCGCGGACCGGCGGAACCGGTCTGGCCGGGCTCAGCCGCCGGGCCACCGCGCTGGACGGATCGTTCACCGTGGACAGCCCGCCCGGCGGCCCCACCAGAGTCACCCTGACACTGCCTTCGAGAGGATTCTGACATTGCGGACGGTCATCGCCGAGGACAACCCGGTGCTGCGGGACGGGCTCGTCCGGCTGCTCGCCGACTACGACATCGACGTGGTCGCCGCCGTGGACAACGCCGACGACCTGATCGCGGCCGCCGCCGAGCACCTGCCGGACGTCGTCGTCGCCGACGTGCGGATGCCACCGACCCACACCGACGAAGGGCTGCGCGCCGCGCTGGCCATCCGGCGGGCCCACCCCGGCGTGGCGGTGCTGGTCTTCTCCCAGTGGGTCGAGAAGTCGTACGCCAAGGAGCTGATCGCCGATCATCGGGGCGGGACCGGATACCTGCTCAAGGACCGGATCGTGCGGACCGACGACTTCGTCGACGCGCTGCGCCGGGTCGCGGCGGGCGGCACCGCCCTCGATCCCGAGGTGGTCGGGCAGCTGTTCTCCGACCCGGCGGTCGACCGGGGCATGGCCAGCCTCACCGCGCGGGAACGGCAGATCCTCGGCCTGGTCGCGCAGGGCCGCTCCAACCAGGCGATCGCCGAGGACCTGCGGCTCGCCGGGCGCAGCGTGGAGAAACACGTCACCGCCATCTTCACCAAACTCGACCTGCCGCAGGACAGCGCCGACCACCGCCGGGTCCTGGCGGTGCTGCGTTACCTCAACGCCGGCCCGGGATCTCAGGGTCCACACAGGAGCGGGGGGTGACGATGCGGACATGACGACGTTGGCGCAACGTCCCGCGGCGGTTCTGGTCGCGGTGTCGCGGCCGTGGTTCTGGCCGGTGTCCTGGGTGCCCGCCTACCTCGGAACGGTGATCGCCGGGCACGCCTGGCTCCCCGATCCGGCCGACGCCGGGCGCGCGATCGTGGCGCTGCTCGTGCTCGGACCGCTGATCTGGGGCGCCGTGCTCGCCCAGAACGATCTGCACGACCTGCCCAGCGACCGGGTCAACCCGCGGAAGGCGACATCGCCGCTGGTCACCGGGGCGGTGTCGGCGCGGCGGCTGCAAACCTGGTACCGGATGCTGGCGCTGGCGTCGATCGGGGCGGCCTGGTTCGTCGGGCCGTTGTTCGTCGTCGGTGTGGCGGGGGTGCTGGCGCTCGGCTGGGCGTACAGCGTTCCGCCCCTGCGCCTGAAGGCCCGGCCTGGGTGGGACGTGGCGGTCAACGCGGTGGTCGTCGGGGCGGTGTCGCCGGCGGCGGGCTGGGCGATCACCCGGGAGCCGTGGGAGTTCCCGTGGCAGCTGGCGCTGATCGGGGTGTTGTTCGCGGCCGCGCTCTACGTGCCGACCACGGTCATCGACGTTTCCGCGGATGCGGGGGCGGGTGACGAGACCTTTTCCGTGAAGTACGGGGCGCGGGCGGCGTACCGGATCGGTCTCGGTCTTTGGGGTCTTGCTCTTGTCGTCTCCCTGGTCTGCGCCGTGTTCGATCAGCTGGTGCCGCGGGAGACGCTGGCGCCGCAGCTGGTGATGGCGCCGGTGCTGTTCATGGCGTATGCGGCACTGACCCGCCGCCCATCGATCGCGCGGCTGGCGGTGGTGTCCCTGCTCTTCGGGATTCCGACCGCCGGGTTCGCCATGGCCTATGTGGGGTGAGGAACGATGCGGATCCTGATCATCGCGGTCGGCAGTCGTGGCGACGTCGCGCCGTTCACCGGCCTGGGCCGGCGCCTGGTCACGGCAGGCCATGCGGTCACGGTCGCCACCCACGAGCTTTTCGAGCCTTTGGTACGCGGTAACGACCTCGACTTCCACCCACTGCCGCTGGACACGCGCGAGGAATTGACGGAACGCCTCGCCGCCGAGGGCGCCCGCGGCCAGTTGCGGACGACGGTCGAGTTCAGCCGGATCCTCGCCGCCCACGCCCGGCCGATGGCCGCCGCGATCCTGGACGCCGCCCGCAAGGCCGACCTGCTGCTGCTCACCCCGGCCGGCTGGATCGGCGCGCACGTCGCCGAGGCGCTGAGCCTGCCGAGCGCCGGCGTCTACCTGCAGCCGATGACCCCGACCGGGGAGTTCCCGCCGGCCACCGTCACCACCCGCTCGCTCGGCGCCCGCGGCAATCACCGGGTCGCGTCCGCGCTGCTCCATCTGGGTCAGCGCCCGTTCCGCAGCGCCGTCGCCGCCCTCCGTGACGACCTCGGCCTCCCGCCGATCGGCACCGGCGCGTGGCTGGCCCGGGTGCGGGCGTCGCGCTGGCCGATCTGCTACGGCTACAGCCCTCTCGTGGTGCCGCAGCCCGCCGACTGGCCGGACGGGAATCACACCGTCGGCTACTGGTGGCCCGCCACCGACCCCGCGTACACGCCTCCGCCGGAGGTCGCGGACTTCCTCGCCGCCGGCCCACCGCCGGTCTACATCGGGTTCGGCAGCATGCCGTTCGCCGACGGGACCGCCGTGTCCGCCCTGCTCCTGGCCGCCGTCCGGAAAGCCGGGCTGCGCGCCGTGGTGAACACCGGCTGGGCCGGCCTGACCGGCGCCGGCGACGACGTGCTGACCGTTCCCGATCTGCCGCACGACTGGCTGTTCCCGCGGATGGCGGCGGTCGTCCACCACGCCGGGGCGGGCACCACCGCGGCCGGCCTGCGTGCCGGGGTGCCGGCGGTGCCGGTGCCGTTCGTGGTGGACCAGCCGTTCTGGGCGCGGCGGCTGACCCTGCTCGGCGTCACCCCGGACGCGATCCCGTTCCGGCGGCTCACGGCCGGCCGGCTCGCCGCGGCCCTCACCAGCGCCACCAGCGATCCCCGCTTCCGTGAGCGTGCCCGGGACGTCGCCGCGGGCCTCGCCCGGGAGGACGGTGCGGGCGGCGTCCTCCGTGTCCTGGACGGCGTCGTGTGAGCACAGTGGACCCGGCGCATAGTTGTCGCTGATTGCATGTGCTAACTTTCCTTGGCATGTGCAGGGTTTCACTATGAGTGCTCCCGGGACGGCTGGAGACGACCTGGTGCGGGTGCTGACCGCACTGGCCAGCCCGCACCGCCTGCGGGTCGTGGCGGCACTGGCGCGGGAGCGCAACTACGTGAGCCGGTTGGCCCGCGAGCTGGGCCTCAGCCGTGCGCTGCTGCAGGTCCACCTGCGCAAACTCGAGGCGGCCGGTCTGGTGTCGGCCCAGCTGGAATTCTCCGACGACGGGAAAGCGATGAAGTTCTACGAGGTCAACGAGTTCGTCTACACACTCACGCCACAGTTCATCGCGGACGCGGCGCGGTCGCTGACGTCGCCCGGCCCGGTGGAGGAGTCATGAGCGGCGACGACTGGGCGGAGGTGGCCGGTGTGATCGGCGTCTTCGCGTTCGTCATCACGGTCATCACGGTGATCATCGTGCAGGTGGCGGCCACGATCCGGGCGAAGGCGGCCCTCGCCCGCGAGGACGAGTACCGCGAGCTGGCCGAGCGGACGGTCCTCCTCCAGGAGGCCATCGAGAAGCGTCTGGTCGCCCTCGACGAGCAGGCGGACCGGGCACACGCCCGTCTCAGCTCGGTCGAGCGGATCCTCAAGCAGGTCGAGTAGACGGTTGGGGTTCGGGCCGTCGAGCGCCAACTCGACGGCCCGGATGAAAGAAGCGCCGCCTCGCCCGCGGGCGAGTTCTCTCCGGAACGTTCCTTCACCGAAAGGACAGCACTTCATGCTGCTCGGAAGCAAATCCGGTGGCCCGTTGACAGAACGGGTCGCGGGGTGGTCGGTCCGCCATCGGGCTCTCGCGGTGCTCGGCTGGCTCACGCTGGTCGTCGTCGCGGTCCTGTCGAGCGCGCTGATGACAGGGCCGGAGGCGCGTTCCGTCGACCCGGGTGACTCCGGCCGCGCCCAGCAGGCCCTGCGCTCGCAACAGGTGCGCGAACCGATCCGCGAGAGCGTTCTGGTGCAGCCGCGGGCCACCGGTTCGCCCCGAGCCGCGATGGAGGATCTGGCGGCCGCGTTAGGGGAGACCGGCGTGGAGTCACTGCTCTCCCCGGACGGGCGGTCGGGCCTGGTCACGTTCCAGGTGCCCGTTACGGCGTACGAGACAGCGGTCGCCGCGATCGAGACGGTGGCGGCCCGGCACCCGGACATGCGGGTCGCGCAGGCCGGCGACCGGAGCCTGTCGATCGCCGTCGACCAGGCCCTCCAGGATGATCTCCGGCGCTCGGAGATCGTCTCGCTGCCGTTGACCGTGGTCATCCTGCTGATCGTTTTCGGCTCCGTGGTCGCGGCGGGCATTCCGTTGCTGCTCGCCGCCACCACTGTCGCGGGCACGTTCGGGCTCCTCCAGACGATCGGCCACTGGATGCCGATCAACAGCGCGGCCTCCTCGATGGTGCTGCTGATCGGGGTGGCGGTCGGGATCGACTACTCGCTGTTCTACATCCGCCGGGTACGGGAGGAACGCGCCGCCGGCCGCGATGTCGCCGAGGCGCTGCGGGTGACCGCGCGCACCTCCGGGCATGCCGTCGTGGTCTCCGGCCTCACCGTCATGATGTGTGTCTGCGGGCTGCTGTTCACCGGGCTCGACAACCTCCAGGGCCTCGCCGTCGGCGCCGTGCTGGTCGTCGGCCTGGCGGTGGTCGGCTCGGTGACGGTCCTGCCGGCGCTGCTCTCGTTGCTCGGCCCGCGCGTGGACCGTGGGCGGATCCCGTGGCTGGGCCGGCGGCGGACCACGGCGGCACCGTCGCGCGTCTGGTCCGCCATGGCACGTGCGGTCATCCGGCGCCCTCTGCTCTGGGGTGGCATCGCGACCGCGGCGCTCCTCGCCATGACGCTGCCGGCGCTCGGGATGCGGCTGCAGGACGCCGCCGTGACCGACAGCCTGCCGCGCAGCGTGCCTGCCGTCGACGCGGCGTCGCGGATGCAGGAGGCGTTCCCCGGCGCCGCCACGCCGTCCCGGGTGGTGATCTGGCGTGCGGACGGCGGCGAGGCCGACAGCCCGGCGGTACGCCAGGCGATCGGCGAACTGACCCGGCTGGTCGCCGGGCCCGCCGCTGTGGTCGACGTCGGACGGGCCCTGGTGGTTCGGGTGCCGCTGCCGGGTGGCGGCACCGACGGCACCTCGAACGCCGCGCTGCGAACGCTCCGCGAGAAGACGCTGCCGGCCACCCTGGGCACGGTGCCCGGTGTCGAGTACGCGGTCGGCGGCCGGACCGCGTTCGCCCACGACTTCACCGCGGTGGTACGCGCGCGCGGTCCGCTGGTCTACGCGCTGGTTCTCGTGACGGCGTTCGCCCTGCTGCTGGTGGCGTTTCGTTCGGTGGCGATCCCGGCGGTGTCGATCGTGCTGAACCTGCTGTCGATCGGTGCCGCGTACGGCGTGGTGACCTGGGTGTTCCAGGACGGTCACCTGGCCGGGGCGTTCGGCTTCACACCGTACGGCGGGGTGGTCGGCTGGCAGCCGCTGTTCATGTTCGTCATCCTGTTCGGCCTGAGCATGGACTACCACATCTTCATCCTCAGCCGGGTGCGCGAACGGTGGGCCGCCGGCGCGACCGCCCGTGACGCGATCGTCGGCGGCATCAGCACGAGCGCCGGGGTCGTCTCCAGCGCCGCCGTCATCATGGCCGGCGTCTTCTCGGTGTTCATCACGCTCGGGGCGATCGAGTACAAGATGCTCGGCGTCGGGATGGCGGTCGCCGTGATCATCGACGCCACCGTCGTCCGCGGCGTGCTGCTGCCCGCGGCGCTGGCCCTCGTCGGTGACCGTGCATGGACTCTGTCCGCCCGTCACCCGAACCGCGGCGCCCTCGCGCCTCACCCCGGGTGACGCGGCGGGCCCGGCGCGCCCGCGAACGCGGTCAGGGCGGCCGCGGTCGCGTCGTCGGCGGGGAGGAAGGCCTCCAGCCGCGGTTCGGCGAGGGTCACGTCGGTCGCGGTGCCGAAATGCGTCAGGGTGGTGATCAGCCGCAGGTCGGGGCCGTCCTCCGTGCGCAGGTGCAGGGGCACCGCGAACCCGAGATGACCGGGCCGGACCTGCCGGGGCGGCACCAGCCCGGTCAGTTCGGTGGCGAGGTCCGCGAGCCGGGCGTCCGGGTTGCGAGGCTCTCCGCCCGGATCCGGTCGACGACGTGCCACGCCCATTCACCGAGGTTGACGATGCGGGGCGCGAGACCGCGCGGATGCAGCAGGATGCGCGGCACGTTCACCGGGGCGGCCAGCAGGTCCGGGGCGGCGCCGCGGGTGAGCCGGTGGAACGCGGCGTTCGCGGCGACCAGGCCGCCGTGCCGGGAGACCACCACTGCGGGGGTACGGCAGATGCCCGTGCAGGATCCGGTCGAGCGCCGCCCGGACCGGCGCCAGTCCCGGCCCGTCCAGCCCGGACTCCGGGTGGGCGGGCGCGAACCCGGCCGCGAGCAGCAGCTCGTTGCGTTGCCGGATCGGCACGTCGAGGGATTCGGCCAGCCGGATCACCATGGTCCGGCCGGGCGCCGACCGGCCGCTCTCGAGGAAGGTGACGTGCCGCTGGGTGGTGCCGGCCCGCGACGCGAGTTCGAGCTGGCTGACCCGCCGCCGGGTGCTTTCCCGATCGCCGGGAGCCGATATTTTCCGTGGCATGCCGAGACCGGTGTGGACGGCGGCCCTGCTGTCCTGGGTGCTCGCCGTGCCACTGTGGTTCGTCATGAAGTTCGTTCTCGTGGTCGGGCACGCGCTGGCCGCGAAGCTGCTCCTCCGGAACCTGGAGCCGATCACGTTCGACCGGCACGATCGCGGCCCTCGCCCACGGCGGCGGCCTGCTGCTGCGGAGCGCGACGTGAGCGGCCCCGGGAGGAGTCCCGGGGCCGCTCACCGCGGGGATCAGAAACGGTCGGCGAAGCCGGTCTCGGCGATCGCCGGCAGGTAGCCGCGCTCGTGCCCGGCGGCGGTCGGGTGCAGGGCGGTGTTGTCCCGCATGCCCTCGGCGCCGACCAGCCACGGCCGGGGGCTGCACACGCCGTGCCGGGCGAACGCCTGCTCGACGTCGGCGAACCGGATCCGGGCCCGGTCGGCGGCCGCGGCGATCACCGCGTTGAGGCGGGCAGCGACCTGGTTGACGCGGGCGCGCATCTTCGCCGGGATCGGCATGCCGGCGCAGCGGGGGGTCTTCGCGAACGGCAGCGGGTAGCCGGTGACGACGATGCGGGCGTTCGGGGCGGCGGCCCGGATCGCCTGGATCATGCGGGAGATCTCGCGCGGCAGGGTCACGGCCAGCTTGCGGTTGATCTGGGCGTTGCCGGTACGGCAGGCCAGCGCGGTCATCGGGCTCATGCAGGCCTGCAGCACCTCCTTGACCTCCAGGTCGTTGGCGCCGACGGTGACGGTGACCAGTGCGGTCCGGTGGTCGAGGGCGGCCAGCTGCCGGCCGGTGACGTCGGCGACGGTGGCGTCGACACAGGCCGCGTTGCGCAGGGCGACCGCGCCGTCGGTGCTGCGGGCGAGCAGCGCCGGGTACGCGGCGGGGGTCCGTCCGCAGTTGTCGCGGGTGGGCGCGGAGCCGTACCCGGCGGCGTAGGAGTCGCCGAGCGCCACGTACTGCAGGGGCGTGGGGGCGACGGACGCGGCGACGGCGGTGGCGGGGGCGGCCCAGGCCGTCGCGGTCAGCGCCACGGTCGCGCAGACGGCAACGACGCGGCGGAAGATCGCAGCAGGGTACGACATCAGAGTCTCCGAACGAGTGCTTTTAGCGCGGATCCGGGGGGACCGGAAACGGACAAACGGACCCTAATGCATGAAAGCACTCATTCCGCGTAGGCGCACCGGTCAGCCGGCGGCGGCCGGAAGGATGACACGGCTCGGACCGTGGGCGGTCCGGTGGTGCTCCGGTCCCGTCGTGACCTGGCGGCGGTACTCCTGCGGGCTCATCCCGCGCTCCCGTTTGAACGCCGTGCTCAGGGCGAACGCGCTGCCGTACCCCACCCGGCGAGCCACCGACCCGATCGTGGCGCCCGGCTCGCGCAGCAGGTCGGCGGCGAGCGTGAGCCGCCACCCGGTCAGATACGCCATCGGCGGTTCGCCGACCAGCTCGGTGAACCGCCGGGCCAGCGCCGACCGGGACACCCCGATCCGGGCCGCCAGCGTCGCCACCGTCCACGGCGCCTCCGGAGCCTCGTGCAGCAGCCGCAGCGCCGGCCCGGCGATCGGATCCCGCCGGGCCCGATGCCAGGCGGGAGCACCGGCCTCCGGGGCGGCCAGCCAGGCCCGCAGCACCGACACCAGCAGCAGGTCGAGCAGCCGGTCGAGGACCAGTTCCTGGCCCGGATCGGTGCGGGACATCTCGGTGGCGAGAAGGCCCACGAGGGTACGGTCGGCCGCCGCCCCCGGCTGCACCAGCAGTCGCGGCAGCGCGCCGAGCAGCCGCCGGCTCACCTCGCTGTCCATCCGATACGTGCCGGTGAGCAGCTCCGTCGCCGCGTCGACCCGGTCGCCCCAGGTCCGTACCCCCAGGTGCAGGGTGTCCAGGGGGTCCCTGCCGTCCACCGTGACGCACACCTGCCCGGGCCGGATGATCGTCTGCCACGGCGTCGCCGGGTCGTCGGCGACCGTGTACGGCTGTGGCCCCCGGATCACCGCCACGTCACCGGGCCGCAACGCGGTCGGCTCGCCGTCGTCGCCGGTCAGCCACGCCGACCCGCGCACCACGGTGAGCAGGGTCAGCGGTGCCCGGTCCTCGATCCGCAGCGCGAACGGCGGATCGAACACCGACCGCAGCAGGAAGGCGCCCCGGGCGCGCGGCGAGTCCAGCAGACCGGTCAGCGTGTCCACACCGGTCACCGTAGCGACCGGCGTCACACGGGAATGCGGACCACCGTGCCCTCGGCGGCGGCGGCCAGATAGAGGGCGCCGTCCGGGCCGGCGGCGAGGCCGGCGAACGGCTGCGGGACGCCCGGCAGGCCGTGGCCGAACAGGTTCGGGGTGATCGGCCGGGGGAGCGGGATCGGCAGGTCCTCCGCGACGACCCGGACCGGGGTGGTGACCTCGACGATCCGGCGGCGGCCCGCCTCGGCGGCGAACAGGCGGCCGCCGTGGAACACCAGGCCCTGCGGGGTGTCCAGGCCCTCGGCCAGCGCCACCGGCTTGCCGTCGTCCAGGCGGTGGACAGCGCCGTGCTCCTCGTCGGTGACGTGCACCCGGCCGTCGGCGTCGATCGCGATCCCGGCCGGCCGGCCCAGGCCCTCGGCCAGCACCGACACCTCGTCGGCGGGGCTGATCGCCAGGACGCGGCCGGTGCCCGCCTCGGCGACGATCAGGGCGCCGTCACCCCGTACCGCCAAGCCCCGGGGTTGATTCAGGTTCTCGGCCCGGTTGCGGGCTGACCGCGACGCCCGGTCGAACGTCCCCGCCTGCCCGTATTGGGAGGTGAAGTGGAGGGTGTCGCCGTCGGCGGCGACGGCGTGGGCGAACGGCCGCAGCGCCCCGTCGATCCGGTAGTGGTCGGCGACGACCACCGCGCCCGACGTGTCCACGGTGACGTCGAACGGGCCGGTCAGCCCGCGCGGGACCACCTCGCGAACGCCGCCGCCGGGCAGGATCTCGGTGATGCCGCCGGTGGCGAAGCTGGAGACGAACATCCGGTTGTCCGCGTCGAAGGCGGCGTTGTCCAGGCCGGGGATGCCGGTGACGATGGTGGTGCGCGCGCCGCCCTCGATGCGGACGATGGTGCCGGCCTCGTCGATCAGGAGCACGTGGAGGACGCCGTCGCGGTCCAGGCGGACCGCCACGGTCTGCGGCACGTCGGCGGCGACGAGTTCCGGGGCGCCGCCGTCGGGCGCGATCCGGTAGACCTCGCCGGGGAACATGTGCGGGTAGTACAGGTAACCGTCCGGGCCGAACTGCATCGCGTTGCCCAGCGTCAGGCCCTCGGTCAGCACCCGCGTCTCCCCGCCGGTGACCTCCAGCAGCCGGCCGCCGAAGGTCATCTCGTTGACGAAGACCCGGTCGCCGAGGACCGCGATGCCGTTCGGGTTCGCCAGATCGCCGGCCAGCACGGTGAGGTCGCCGTCCAGGCCGAGCCGCCACACCTGGCCGGGCGACAGGTCGGTGATGTACATCGACCCGTCCGCGCCGAAGGCCAGATCGTCCGGCGCCTGCAACGGCCCGTCCGGCGCGATCACGGTCTGCACCTCGCCGGTGGCGACGTCGACCGAACTGATCCGGCCGGGCAGGAACTCGGCGACGTAGAGGCGTCCGCCCGGGCCGAAGGTGATGCCGTTGGAACCGCGAAGCGGGGTGGGTGCGGTCACTCGTTCCACAGGACTCCGTCCATGCTGCCGTCGGTGCGCCAGGTGCGCAGGAGTTCGTGGAAGGCGATCGGGCCGGGGTCGTACGCGATGGTGACCTCCAGCGGACTGCCCTCGTTGTTGTAGTACCCGGGGGTGCACTCGGACTGGAACCGGTAGCTGCTGTGCGCGTTCGCGTCGATCGTGGCGGCCCAGGCGTCCTCGGCCTCGCGGGTCGGTTCGATCCGGCGGGCCTTCGTGGCGATCAGCGCGCCGATGTGGACGGCCTGCTCCTGGAGGATGTGCACGAAGTTGACGGCCCGCGCGTTGTGGATCGGGCCGAGGTGGAACAGGTTCGGGAAGCCGTGGCTGTAGAAACCGTGCAGGGTACGGAACCCGTTCGCCCAGTGCTCGAAGATGTTCTTCCCGCCGCGGCCGGTGACGCTCAGGGTGCCGGACAGCACGCCGGAGATGCCCACCTCGAAACCGGTGGCGAAGATGACGCAGTCGAGCTCGTACTCCCGGTCGCCGACGACGACGCCGGCCGGGGTCATCGCGGTGATGCCGCCGTGGTCGGCGGTGTCGACCAGGGTGACGTTCGGCCGGTTGAACGTCTGCAGGTAGTGGTCGCTGAAGGTGGGCCGCTTGCACATGTAGCGGTACCACGGTTTGAGCAGCTCGGCGACCGCCGGATCGGTGACGACCTCGTCGACCCGGGCACGGATCTCGTTCATCGTGGCGAAGTCGGCGAGTTCCCGTTCCTCGTCGGTGAGGTCGTCACGCGTACCGCTCAGGAAGGTCCTCTGCAGTCGCGCCGTGCTCGTCCACCGGTCGTCGATCAGGTCCACGTCGGCGTGCCCGCCGGTGACGATGGTCAGGAAGTTGTCCATCCGTTCCCGCTGCCACCCGGGCTGCATGTTCTCCAGGGAGAGCGGCCGGTTGTCGCGGACGTCGACCGTCGAGGGGGTGCGCTGGAAGACGTGGAGGTGACCGGCCACCTCGGCGATCTCGGGGACGACCTGGACACCGGTGGCGCCGGTGCCGACCACGCCGACCCGCTTGCCGGCCAGGTCGTAGCCGTGGTCCCAGCGGCTGGTGTGGAAGGTGTGCCCCCGGTACCCGGTGATGCCGGGGATGTTCGGCAGTTTCGGCTGGGTCAGCACACCCGACGACACCACGACGTAGCGGGACCGGAACACGTCGCCGCGGTCCGTCGTCACGGTCCACTCGGCGTCCTCGTCGTCCCAGGTCAGATCCACCGCCTTGGTGTGGAACAGGGCCTGGTCGTAGAGGCCGTGGTGCCCGGCGATCGCCATGGCGTGCCGCCGGATCTCCTCGCCGGGCGCGTACCGCCACCGCGGCACGTAGCCGATCTCCTCCAGCAGCGGCATGTAGATGGTGGCCTCGATGTCGCAGTGGATGCCGGGGTACCGGTTCCAGTACCAGGTGCCGCCGAAGTCACCGGCCTCGTCGATCATCCGGATGTCCTCGAGGCCGGCGTCGCGCAGCTTGGCGGCGGTCAGCAGGCCCCCGAACCCGCCGCCCACCACCGTCGCCTCGACCCGGTCACGTGCCGGTGCGCGGTCCTTGACCGGCGTGTACGGGTCCTTCGCCCAGTAACCGAACTCGCCGGTCGTACCCCGGTACTGCCCGCCGCCGTCCGGACGGATCCGCCGGTCCTTCTCGGCCTGGTATTTCGCGCGCAGCGCGACGATTTCCGCACGGGAGATCGGGGACATGCGCATCAGCTAATCATGGACTTCGATTTCGCTGCAATGCGGGGTAGCTCTGGGTAGTCAATCAACAACTCTCCGAATCCTCAAGTGGTCGGATGCCCTGCCGACGAACGGGCCACAACATGAGGGGGCGACGTGGCGAAAGTCCTGGTGGTCGAAGATGAACCGGACGTACGCGACCTGGTCGTGCGCTACCTACGGCGCGACGGGCACGACGTGCTGGCGGTGGACAGCGGCCTGACCGCCCTGGCCGCGGTCCGGCAGCACGGCATGCCGGAGCTGGCCGTGCTGGACGTGGCCATGCCCGGCATGGACGGCCTGGAACTGCTGCGGGAGTTGCGCCTGCTGCGGCCACGCCTGGACGTGCTGTTCCTGACCGCCCTGTGGCTGCCCACCGACCTCAACCGGATCCGCGACGCCGGCGCGGTCCACCTGGCCAAACCGTTCACGGTGGCCGGGCTCGGCCAGGCGGTACGGCTGCTGGAGTCGGGAGCCCGGTCGTGACCGCGGTGTTCGCGGTCCTGTACGTGACCGCGATGATCCTGGGCCGGCTCACCGTCCTGGACGGAACCGAGATCGCCGTGGTGTGGCCGGCCGCCGGCGTGGCCGCGCTGTGGTTCCTCACCCGGCGCCGGTCCCGGGCGCTCAAGGCCGAGCTGGCCCTGTTCGCCCTCCTCACGTTCCTGGTCGACCTGGCGACCGGGGCGAGCGCGCCGCTCGCCGCCGTGCTCGTCGCCGCGAACCTGGCCCAGATCGCGGTCCTGCTCCGGCTGTCCCGGGGCGCCGGAACCCTGCGGAGCCCGCGCCAGTTGTGGCGGATGCTGGGCGCGGTCCTCGCCGCCACCACGGTCGGCGCGGCGATCGGCCCGGCCGGCGCCGGCCTGCTCGCCGGCCCGTACTCGTGGTGGTCGGCGGTGGCCTGGGCCGCCTGCAACACCGCGAGCATCCTGCTGATCGGCGTGTCCGGCCGCTACCTGGCCGCCTACCGGGACCGGGGGGTCAGCTGGCGAACCCCCCGGCTCGCCGAGGCCGCCGGACTGGTCGCCGGGACGCTCGTCGCCTTCCACGTCTGCTTCGTCGCCGACACCGTGCTGCCGGTCGCGTTCCCGCTCATCGCCGTGACCGTGTGGGCCGCCGTCCGGATGCCGATCCCGTGGGCGATCACGCACGCCATCGTGACCGGGGTCGCCGCCGTGGCGTTCACGCGGCACGGCGACGGCATGTTCGCCGCCATCGCCGACGACGTGAGCCGGGCGCTGGTGTGCCAGCTGTTCGTGGTGACGGTGGCGGTGATCGGGCTCGCCGTGGCGCTCGGCCGCGACGAACGCGACGCGCTGCTGGCCGAGCTCGCCGCCGAGAAGGCCCGGCTCGCGACCGAGAAGGAGCAGGCCGCCCAGCACGCCGACCTGGTGACCACGATCATCGACGCGATGGGCGACGGCCTGTCGGTGATCGACGCGAACGGGCGGGTGCTGCTGCGCAACCCGGTCGCCGCGAACCTGCTCGGCGGCCGGATCAGCCCCGGGGACGTGGTCGCCGGCGCCGCCCACTACGGCCTGTTCCACCTCGACGGCCGCCCGGTCGCCGACGAGGAGCTGCCGTACGCCCGGGTGATGGCCGGTGAGGACATCGAGCAGATGGATCTCGTCGTCCGCAACCCCGGCGTCCCGGACGGCCGGATCATCAGCGTCACCGCGACCGGCGTGGTCCGGCCCGGCGGCAACGTCGCGGTGATCGTCTTCCACGACGTCACCGCCGAGCGCCGGCACCGCGACGAGCTCGCCGGATTCGCCGGTGTCGTCGCCCACGACCTGCTCAACCCGCTCACCACCGTGGAGGGCTGGACCGACACCGTCGCCGACCTCCTCGAGACCGAGCCGCCGCGGATCGACATGGCCCGCGACGGGCTGTGCCGGGTCACCCGGGCCGCCGCCCGGATGCGGGGCCTCATCAACGATCTGCTCGCCTACGCCACCAGCCGGGACGCCGGGATCGCCGCGGCGCCGGTCGACCTGGCCGAGATGGTCGGCGACATCATCACCGCCCGCTGCGACGCCGCGGTCGCCGCCGGCACGCCGGTTCCCGAGTTCACCGTGGGCGCGCTCGCCGAGGTGCACGCCGACCGGGTCCTCACCCGCCAGCTGCTGGACAACCTGATCGCCAACGCCGTCAAGTACACCGCCCCCGGCGTGGTCCCGCGCCTGACGATCGCCGGCGAACTCCGCGACGGCGCCGTCGAGGTCACGCTCAGCGACAACGGCATCGGCATCCCGGCCGGTCAGCACGATGCGATCTTCGGGAACTTCCACCGCGCCCACCGTGACTCCGGGTACGCCGGGACGGGCCTGGGCCTGGCCATCTGCAAGCGGATCGTGGAACGGCACGGCGGGGTGATCAGCGCCGCCGACAACCCCGGCGGCGGGTCACGGTTCACCTTCACCCTCCCAGCCGTCACGGTCCGCGACACCGCGGCCTTGCTTCCCGCCTGAAATCGCGCCCCGCCGGACGCGTCCTGTCCGGCGGGGCGCCCACCTTCCGATATCGTTCTTTCTCGATGCCGTCGTCCCCGTGGAGCCGACCTTGACCGAGCAGCCCGTCCATTCCGCCTGGCTGCCCGCCGGGGCGTTCCGCGCGATCGCCGGCCGTCGCGTCGCCGTCGAGGGCGACGGCCTCCTGGTCGATACCGTCCGTGACGAGGTCACCCGCGCGGGCGGGATCGTGACCGCTCCGGGCGACCCCGCCGATCTCGTCCTCACCGCCGGCGACTCGCCGTCCGAGGGCTTCTCGGTGGACCGCCACGACGACACCGTGATCGTTCGCGCCGACGGCCCGTCCGGGCTGCTCCACGGCTGGTTCGCGCTGGCCCGCGACGTCCCGTCCGGCCGTCACGGCCCGGCGCTCCGGCTGCGGGTCCTCGACCACTGGGACAACGTCGACGTGCACCCGGTGATGGGCCAGGTGGAACGCGGCTATGCCGGTGGATCCCTCTTCTGGGGTGACGGACGGTTGCGGGACGATCTGTCCCGCGTCCGCGACTACGCGCGCCTGCTCGCCGCCACCGGCGTCAACGCGGTCACGATCAACAACGTCAACGTCCACGCGACGGAGACCCGGCTGCTCACCGACCGGCGCCACGAGGTCGCCGCTCTCGCTGCCGAGTTCCGGCGGTACGGCATCCGCGTCCACCTCTCGATCAACTTCGCCGCCCCGGTGATCCTCGGCGACCTTCCCACCGCCGACCCCCTGGACGATCGCGTCCGCGCCTGGTGGTCGCACACCACCGCCCGGATGGCCGAGACCGTCCCGGACTTCGGCGGCTACCTGGTCAAAGCCGACTCCGAAGGCCAGCCCGGCCCGCACACGTACCACCGCACCCACGCCGACGGCGCGAACATGCTCGCCGAGGCCCTCGCCCCGTTCGGCGCCGTGGTCCGCTGGCGCGCCTTCGTCTACAACCACCGCCAGGACTGGCGCGACCGCACCACCGACCGGGCCCGCGCCGCCCACGACCACTTCGTCCCGCTCGACGGCGCGTTCCACGACAACGTCATTCTCCAGGTCAAACACGGACCGATCGACTTCCAGACCCGCGAGCCGATCTCCCCGGTCCTGCTGTCGATGCCCCACACCGGCCTGGCCGTCGAGTTGCAGGTCACCCAGGAGTACACCGGCCAGCAGAAACACGTCTGCTACCTGCCCCCGATGTGGTCGGAGGTCCTCCGATCCGTGCGGGTGCGGGCGCTGGCCGCCGTCTCCAACGCCGGCGACGACCCCTTCTGGACCGGGCACCCGCTGGCCCAGGCCAACCTCTACGCCCTCGGCCGTCTCGCCTGGGACCCCACCCTCGACCCGATCGCCGTCCTCGACGAGTGGATCACCCTGACGTTCCCCGGGGCCCGCGACGTCCTGCACGACCTGATGGACGACTCCTGGCGAACCTACGAGCAGTACACCGCCCCCCTCGGCGTCGGTTTCATGGTCCGCCCCGGCGATCACTACGGCCCCGACGTCGACGGCTACGAGTACACCCCCTGGGGCACCTACCACTTCGCCGACCGCGACGGCGTCGGCGTCGACCGCACCCGGGCCACCGGAACCGGCTTCACCGCCCAATACCCGTCACCTCTGGCCGACCTCTACGAGTCCCGCGACACCTGCCCCGACGAACTGCTCCTCTTCTTCCACCACGTCCCCTACACCCACGTCCTGCACAGCGGCGTCACCGTGATCCAGCACATCTACGACACCCATTTCGCCGGCGCCGCCCGTGTCGCCGGGATGCGCCACCGCTTCCAGAAGTCCGAAGACCTCTTCACCCCTGCGGTGTACGCCCGGATCACCGCCCTCCTCGACGAACAGCTCCGCAGCGCCGAGGAATGGCGCGACCAGCTGAACACCTACTTCTTCCGCAAATCCGGAATCCCCGACGCCCACCACCGCCCCATCCACTGACCCCTGTCCGCCTGCCGTCGCCCGACCGCCTATCCGCGCCCGGTAGGGCGCGTGGGCGACGGCCGGCAGGCGGCGTTGCCCGTCGGCCGTCGTTCCGGCTGGCTAACGGCGTCCGGTAGGGCGCTTGGGCGACGGCTGGCTGGGGGAACGGCTATGCGGGGTCGGCGGGTTGCAGCTGGGCGAGACGCTCGCGGCGCTGGGTGCCCCAGGCGCCCAGGGGGCGGAGCGCCTCGTTGAGGGTGCGGCCGTGCTCGGTCAGCGAGTACTCGACGCGGGGCGGCACCTCCCGGAAGATCTCCCGGTCGACCAGCCCGTCCTGTTCCATCTCGCGCAACTGCTGGATCAGCATCTTCTCGCTGACCCCGGGCAATCCCCGCCGCAGCTCGCCGAAACGCCGGGGCCCGTGGGCGTGCAGTTCCCACAGGATCAGCGACTTCCATTTGCCGGAAACCACGTCCATTGCGGCGTCGATACCGCAGATGTACGGGCCGGATCGCGCTTTCGACGTCATCGGGCTTCCCGTCGTCATGCTCACCAAAAGGTAAGTACTGAACGAATAAGTGCGTACTTGTCCGAATGACTGTATCCGCGAAGCATTGGCGGCGGCACATTCGAAAAGCACGAGGGACAAGACATGACAACCTTTCTCGGTACGGGGGCGATGGGCCGCGCCCTGATCGCCGCGACCGTCCGTGACGGTGGATCCGCCGTCGTGTGGAACCGCAGCCCGGAGCGGGCGCACGCCCTCACCCGGATGTCCGGTGTGACAGCCGCAGTACACCCCCGCGACGCTGTCACCTCCGGCGACGTGATCGTGACCTGCCTGTTCGACCACGGCTCGGTGCACAAGGTGCTCGATCCCCTCGCCGGTGATCTCGCCGGGCGCACCGTGCTCAACCTGACCACCACGACCCCGAACCAGTCCCGGGAACTGGCCGCCTGGGCCGCCGCCCACGACATCGCCTATCTCGACGGCGCGATCCTGGCCGTACCCGAGATGATCGGCGAACCCGGCGCGGCGATCTTCTACAGTGGCTCGGCGCTCGTCTTCGGCAAGCACCGTGAGCTGCTGGACCGATGGGGGGCCAGCGAGTTCGCCGGCGCCGATCCCGGCCTGGCGTCGCTGTGGGACATGGCCATGCTCACCGGCATGTACACGATGCTCGGCGGTTTCCTCCAGGGCGCCGCCATGGTCGCCACCGCCGGCATTCCGGCGGCCGGGTTCGCCCGGCGTCAGGGCCCGTTCCTGGCCGCCATGAGCGGCCAGCTCGCCGGTTACGCCGCCACCATCGACGCCACCGACTACCTCGGCGCCGGCCAGCAGAGCCTGCGGTTCACCGGCACCGCGCTGGCCGCCCTGATCGAGGCCGCCGCCGACGAGCGGATCTCCACCGAGGTCCTCGCCCCGGTCCAGGCGCTCGTGCGCCGCCAGATCAGCGCCGGTTTCGGCGACCACGGCACCGCCCGCATCTTCGAGGAACTGAGGAACAGCCGATGACCCGTACCCCCGAGCCCCTGACCGTGATCGGTCTCGGCCCGATGGGCCGCGCGATGGCCGGCACCTGACCGTGTTCCTGACCGGGTTGTCGGCTCTGCTGCAGGCCACGGCCCTGGTCACGGCCTCCGGCGTGCCGGCGGGCGACTTCATGCCGGGCGCGCTGGAGATGCTCACCGGCATCCCCGCGATGATCGAAAACGGTCCTGAGCTGGCCCGGCAGCTGACCGACGGCGACCACCCCGGCGACCTCAGCACGGCCCTGATGATGGGCGCGACCGCCGACCACATCGTGCGGGCCAGCGAGGCGGCGGGCATCGACGCCACGCTGCCGAGGGCGGTGAGATCGCACTACGACCGTACGATCGCCGCCGGTCATGGAAAGGCCGGCTGGACGGCCCTCTACGAGTCCATCAAGGCCGGATCCGCCAGCCCCGCCTGAGGACCCCGGCCGGTCGTGGGTGCTGTCTCCATCGCCCGGAGACCGCCCTGACAACCAGCCGGGGAGGAGCCTGGCGAGCGGCGGTCGGCGAGGGACCTGAGAGTCGGCAGGGGAGGAGCCTGACGACTGGCCGGGGGAAGTCAGGACTCGGTGTGGAAGACGCGGTCGCCGTGGTGGTCGGCGAGGCGGGTGAGCAGGCCGACCAGGTGGCGGCGGTCGGGCTCGGGGAGTGGGGCGAGGAACTCGTCCTGGGCTTCAGCGAGCAGCGCGTCGAGCCGGTCCAGGTGGTCGCGGCCGGTGTCGGTGACGGTGACGATGTTGCGGCGGCGATCGGACGGGTCGGGGGTACGGGAGACGTGCCCCTGATCGGCCAGCTCGTTGAGGGTGGCGACCATGTCACTGCGGTCGATGCCGGTCCGGCGGCCCAGATCGGCCTGGCTGGCGGGGCCGGAGTCCTCGAGGGTGGCGAGTACCGCGTACTGGTAGCGGCGTGCCCCGGCCCGGGCGAGGGCCCGGTCGACGATGCGGTTGGCGGTGAGGGCGGCCTGGTTGGTCAGCCGGCTCGGCAGCATGCGCAACCGCGGAGGCGGCGGGCCGTCGGTGGGGTTCACCAGCGCAATCTAACAACTTGTTGGACGTACCCACGATTCTGGGTATTGTTGGCCGCACCAACGTTGGTTGGGCCAATAAAAGGGAGAAGTGGCATGAGGACCCTGCATCCCGGTGACGACGGCTTCGCGGAGCTGCACGCCGGCTGGCTGGCGACGGTCGAGCACCGGCCCGCGATGATCGTTCCGGCCGCGATGGCCGAGGACGTCGCGGCCGCCGTCCGGCATGCGGCTGCGGCCGGGCTGCCGGTGGCGGTTCAGTCGACCGGGCACGGCAAGTCGATCCCGGCGGACGGGGCGATGTTCATCCACACCGGCGGTCTCCGTGAGCTGTCGGTGGACCCTGACGCCCGAACTGCCCGGATCGGAGCGGGCCTGCGCTGGGCGGACGTGCTCGCGGCGACGGCGGAGCACGGGCTCGCCCCGCTCAACGGCTCGTCCGGTCACGTCGGCGTGATGGGCTATCTCACCGGTGGCGGGCTGCCGCTGACCGCGCGGGCGTACGGGTTCGCCGCCGGTCACGTCCGCTCCATGGACATCGTCACGGCCGACGGGCGGATCCGGACCATCGGCCCGGACCGTTCACCCGATCTGTTCTGGGCGGTGCGCGGCGGCAAGAGCAACTTCGGTGTCGTGACCGCCGCCGAGATCGACCTGTTCCCGCTGCACACCGTCTACGGCACCGAGCTGACCTACGCCGTCGAGGACTTCGGCCAGGGCACGCGCGTCCTCGGTGGCTATCTCGCGTGGGCGCGACAGCAGCCGGAGGGGATGTCGTCGTCGGTGACGCTGATGCGCGTGCCGAACGCCCCGCAGTTGCCCGCCCAGTTCCGCGGCCGCTCGCTGATCTTCGTGCGGGCGATCTGGACCGGCGCCCCGCACGAGAGCGGGCAGCGGCCCGGCGGCCTGAACGAGGGCGGGCAGCGGCCCGGCGGCCTGAACGAGGGCGGGCATCGGCCCGGCACCCCGGACGAGGGCCGGCGGCGGACCGAGCCGCTACGTGCTCTCGGGCCGGAGTCGGAGTCCGGCGGCGTCATGCCGTACCGGGAGATCACCGGCGTCTACAAGGACCCCGACGGCCCCGTCAGCACCCACCTGCGCAGCGCCCTCCTGCACGACCTCGACGACGACGCCGTGAAGACCCTGATCGCCATGATCGAGCCGTCCCCGGCCGCCGGTTCGTACCTCGGCCTGGAGATCCGCCACCTCGGCGGAGCGCTCGACCGGGAGCCACCCCGGCCACACGCGGTCAGCACCCGGGGCGCCGCCTTCCACCTGTGGCTGCGCAGCCCCGCGGCGCCCGGCCGGGCGGAGGCCGCCCGCCGGGTCGCCGACGAGACGCTGGACCGGCTCGCCCCGTGGGACACCGGCGCCGTGCTTCCCGGTTTCCTCTTCGACCACGACTCCACTCCGGAGCGGGTCCGGCGGGCCTACAGCGAGGCCGCCTACCAGCGGTTGTCCGCGGTGAAGGCGGAGTACGACCCGGCCGCCCTGTTCCGGATCAACCACCACCTCCCGCCGGCAGGAGGGCTTCGCCGAGTGGACGCCACGCACCGACCGTGAGCAGCGCCATGGCGACGGCGGCGATCCAGAACGGTGTGGTGATCGACCACATGCCCGCGAGGACGCCGCCGAGCAGCGAGCCGAGCGCCGCCCCGCCGGTCTGCAGCAGGAAGTAGACGCTGGAGACCCGGCCGCGGAACTGATCGGGGACGGCACGCTGGCCGATCGTCGCGGTGATCACGCCCCACACCGTGGCGTGGACGCTGAAGACGATGAGGACGGCGGCCGCCACCCACGGTGACGTGGTCACGGCCAGGGCGAGATGGACCCCGACCTCGATGAGCAGCCCGGCGCGCAGCAGGGCGGGGTTGCCGAACCGGCGGCTCAGGCGGGTCGCGACTCCCGCCCCGGCCAGGCCGCCGGCGGCGAAGGCGGTGAGCAGGACCCCGTACCCGGCTTCGTGCAGTCCGAGCCGCTCCCGGCAGTAGAGGACGAACACGGCGAACGCCGCGCAGAACGCGATGTTGCCGATCCCCATGGTGATCGCCGTGGTCCGCAGCAGACGGTGGTTCCACAACCAGCGGATGCCGTCGCCGATCTCCCGGCGCAGCGAGGTGCGTTCGTGCGCACCGGACGGTGGGATCGGGCGGATGCCGGCGATCAGCGCGGCGGACGCGGCGAAGGTGAGCGCGTCCAGCCCGAACGGCACGGCAGCGGAGACGACGAACAGCCACGTGCCGAGCGGTTTCGCGGCGAGCTGGTTGCCGATGCTGAACGTGGCGGCCAGCCGGGCGTTGGCGCCGGCCAGATGTTCGGGCGCGACCACTGCGGGGATCATCGCGCCCATCGCGTTGTCGGCGAGCGTCTCGCCGGCCCCGAGCAGGAACAGCACCAGGTAGACGATCGGGATGGTGACGGTGCCGGCGGCGATGGTGGCGGTCAGCCCGGCCAGGGCGGCGGCGCGCAGCAGGTTGACCACCACGACCGTGGTACGCCGGTCGAGCCGGTCCACCCACGCCCCACTGACCAGGCCGATCAGCAGGCACGGCAGTTGCTGGGCGAAGACGGCTCCGGCGATCAGGGACGGGTTGTCGCTGATCGAGGCGACCAGCAGCGGACCGGCGGCCATGGTGACACCGTCACCGATGTTCGAGATCGCGGACGCGGTCCAGAGACGGTTGAAGTCCGCGCCGATTCGCGCGGAGAGAAGGGCACGCAAAAGAAGCTCCTCGAGCCAGGAAGACGAGAGTTGGCGAGGAGCCGGCCGGGCGGCGTGTTACGCGGCCTGCTCCTCGGACGAGTGAGCGACCGTGACCATGGTGAGAAGCATTCCCCACTCCTTCCGGTTTGCGGGCGGCAGTCTATTGAAACCGGTCTACGCTGGGCGAGTGAGTTTCGAGGTGTCGGCGGAGGCGTACGGCAGGTTCATGGGCCGCTGGTCCGAACCGCTGGGCGTCCCTTTCGCCGACCTTGCCGGGGTGGCGCCGGGCGCTCGCGCGCTGGATGTCGGCTGCGGGCCGGGCGCGTTGACGGCGACGCTGGCGCGGGTGCTGGGCGCGGAGGCGGTGTCGGCGGTGGACACGTCGCGGTCGTTCGTCGCGGCGGCGCGGGAGCGGTTCCCGGCGGTCGATGTGCGGTTGGCTCCGGCGGAGGCGCTGCCGTTCCCGGATGACTCCTTCGACGTCGCGCTGGCCCAGCTCGTCGTGCACTTCATGGACGATCCGGTGGCGGGCCTGCGGGAGATGGCCCGGGTCACCCGGCCCGGCGGGGTGGTGGCGGCCTGCGTGTGGGACCACGGCGGCCGTGGCCCGGTGACCGTCTTCTGGCAGGCCGCGCGGGAGCTCGATCCGGATGCCCCGGGCGAGGCGGCGATGCCGGGCGCCCGCGAGGGTCATCTCGCCGAGCTTTTCGCCGCCGCTGGGCTGCGGGACATCACGTCGTCGCTGCTGACGGTGGGGGCCCGGTTCCCGGGGTTCGGCGACTGGTGGGAGCCGTTCACGCTCGGTGTCGGCCCGGCCGGGAAGTACGTCGGCGGGCTCGGCGCCGATCGCCGGGCCGAGCTGCGGGACCGGTGCGCGGCGCTGCTGCGGCGGGAGGAGCCGTTCGACGTCACGGCGTCAGCCTGGGCCGCTGTCGGGCGTGTGGGGTGAGAGGCGGACGAGCATCACGCCGTACGGGGGCAGCGTCATCGTGCGGCCGGGTTCGAGGAGATCGCCGGAGAGCAGGTCGATGCCGGTGCACCGGGCGGGCAGGGCGACCGCTTCGGCGCGGTGGTTGAGCACGAACAGCAGGCGGGTGCCGTCGGGGGTGGTCCGGGTGGCGGTCTCCACGTCGACGATGTCGGGGTACGGCCCGAGCAGCTCATGGTGTTCGAGGACCTGGCGGACGATCCGGGTGACGCCGACCTGGTTCAGGGCGGCCCCGACGTACCAGGCGTGGCCGGAGCCGTAGGAGTTGCGGGTGACGGCGGCGGTCCCGGCGTAGAAGTCCACCTCGTAACTGCCGATCACCTCGGCGCCTTCCGGGATGACCAGCTCGAACAGCAGACGCGCGGGGTACGAGGCGCTGCCGAGCTTGACCGGGTTGACGAAGCCGGGTTCCCGGGCGTCCCATTCGTCGACCCGTACCCCCAGCAGGGTTTTCAAAGGTCCCGGCACGTCGGTCAGGAAAGCGTTGTCGTTCTCGTCGACCCGGCCGGACAGGAACGTGGTGACCACCGAGCCGCCCCGGGCCGCGACCGCGGAGAGCCGGTCCGCCAGATCATCCTTGATCATGTGCAGGGCGGGCGCGACCACCACGTCGTAGGCGTCGAGCGGGGCGGTCACCGGGATCACGTCGAGGTCGGCGCCGAGCGACCACAGCGCCTGATGGTAGGCCCGCACCACGTCGAGGTAGCGGACCAGCCGGGACGGCCCGTCGGAGATCTCCAGGGCCCACCAGCTGTCCCAGTCGAAGAGCAGAGCGACCCTTGCGGGGGTACGGCCACCGAGCGTCACCGGACCGATCGCGTCGAGTTCGGCGCCGAGCGCGGCCACCTCCCGGAAGACCCGCGTGTCGGAGCGGCCGGCGTGCCCGATGACCGCGCCGTGGTACTTCTCGCTGGCCCCGCGACCGGCCCGCATCTGGAAGAACAGCACCGCGTCGGCGCCGTGCGCGACCGCCTGCCAGCTCCACAGCCGCATCACCCCGGGCCGTTTCAGCGGGTTGACGTCCCGGCACGCGGTCACGCTCGGCGTCTGTTCCATGAGCCAGAACGGCTGCCCGTCCTTGAGCCCGCGCATCAGGTCGTGGGCGAGCGCCATCCGGGCCGCGGACCGGTCGTCGGGCGGGTAGTTGTCCCAGGACACGAAGTCCAGGTCGGCGGCCCACCGATGGTAGTCGATCGGCCGGTACAGGCCCATGAAGTTGGTGGTCACCGGGGTGTGCGGGTCGACGGCGCGGATCGCTGCCTTCTCGTCGCGGAAGCCGGCGAGCATCGCGTCCGACATGAACCGCAGGTAGTCGAGGGTGATGCCCTGGAAGGCGGTGTGGTCGGGCCCGCGCCAGTGCTCGGTCAGCGCGTTCGGCGGCTCGATCTCCTCCCAGTCACGGAACGTGTGCGACCAGAAGGTGGTGTACCAGGCCTCGTTCAGCCTTTCCAGGGAGGTGTAACGACGGCGAAGCCACTCCCGGAAGGCTGCCGCGCACAACTCGCAGTAACAGGCCCCGCCGTACTCGTTCCCGACGTGCCACGCGACGATCGCCGGATCTCCCGCGTACCTCTCGGCGATCTTCCCGGCGATCGCCGCCGAGAGCCGCCGGAACATCGGCGAACTGGGGCAGGCGTTGTGCCGCTGGCCGTACCGGTGCTTGCGCCCTTCGAAATCGGTCCGCGTCACCTCGGGGTGCGCTTTCGCGAGCCACGGCGGAAGGGCCCCGGTCCCGGTCGCGAGACAGATCTGCCGGCCTTCATCGGCCGCCCGCGAGACGATGGCGTCCAGAACCGAGAAATCGTAGACGTCCGATGACGGCTGCGTCTGGGCCCACGTGAACACACCGACGGTAAGGGTGTCGATGTGTGCCGCGGCGAACAGACGGTAGTCGTCGTCCCATACGTCGGCCGGCCACTGCTCCGGGTTGTAATCGCCACCGAACGGGATCTTCACCGGGTGAACTCCTCACGGACCAGGGCGATCAGCGCGCGACTGTTGCTCAGCAGCCCCAGCGCCAGCAGCGACCCGCCCAGCACGAGCGCCGCCTCCGACCAGAACCAGACACCACCTGCCGCGACGACGAGAAGGCACAGGTTCGCAACGGTCACCGAGGGTTTCGCGATCAGGAGGTGCGCGGCCAGCCGCGCGACGTCCCGGGTACGGAACGCGAACAGCGACGTGATCACCAGCGCGTTCATCACCCACAGTGTCGCGATCCCGCCGAGCACCAGCACCGACCCGCCGGCGCCGACCTGGACGGCGACCACCACCAGCCAGATCGCCCAGACCGCTGCCGCCTGCCGCGCGTTGAGCCGCAGCCCCCGGGCGAACAGCGCCGCCGGCCGCAGATCCGTGAGGTCGAGCTTCCGGTGACGCAGCGCGTAGATCGCCGCCGACACGGCGGGCCCCACCGGCAGCAGGCACACCACGGCCACCGGCAGGTTCGACGGATCCCGGTCGAGCAGCGTCAGCACGGCCAGTCCCGGCCCGGTCGTGACCACCAGCAGCAGTTCGACGACGAGCAGGTGGTGGACGAACGCTGCGACCTGTGACAGCAGCCCGGTCCCGAACCGTTCGCCGACCGCCGCCGTCACGGCTGCCCGCCGAGCAGCCGGGCGTCGTCCCACCACGGCGGCGTCTCGTCGACCACCGGGCTGATCTCCAGCAGCGTCACCTCGTGCCGGGTCAGCGCGATCTCGATCTCCACGTGGCCGTCCACGACGGGCAGGCGGCGGTGGGTGCGGGCCGGTTCGGCGGCCTCACGCAGCAGGTCGAGCTGACGGGGCAGCGGCGACGCGGGCCGGCCCATCTCCCGCCACGCCGTCCACGCGTTGCCGTGGTCCTCGTCGACGGTGGACCGCATCAGGAACGCCGCGTCGCCGGCCATCGGGATCGACAGCCGCAGGTTGTGGGTGTGCGGGCCGGGTTCGGCGCCGGTGTGGTCGACCGGCGCCCAGGCGAGCACGGCGACCCGGCCGGCGCCGGTGGTGGTGATCACGTGATCGTCGGCGCGGGCGAGCACCTGATCGCCGAGGCGGGCGGCGAAGGCGTACAGATGGAAGGTCGGCTTCTTGATCTGGCGATGGGTCAGCAGACCGAAACCGCCGTGGAACAGCGTGGTGGGCACACCCTGCTCCTCGAACATGTCGCTGAACGTCCAGTAGGAGAACGAGTCGGCGTGGTCGCCACCGAACGCGACGACCGGCGCCAGATAGGCGGCGTGGAAAGCGGTGTCGTGAATCGGGTTGTCCGGCCGGTAGGACGAGTTGAATTCGGTGATGTGCACCGGTAGCCCGGCCAGCGGCGTCCCGGCCAGTTGCCGGCGCGGAAGGGCGAACTGCTCCAGCAGATGTGACGCGGGCGCGAGCGATTGGAACACCCCGAACGGCACATGTTCGGAGGGTCCGGAGGTGTACGCGTGCCGGCTCACGAAATCGATCGGCACGTCGCCCGCGATGACGAAGTCGGCGAACGTCTCCAGCCACTTGTCCGAGCCGGGGGAGATGGCCGGGCCGCCGACCTGCAGTTCCGCGTCCACCTCCTTGATCGTCGTGGCGGTCACCTGGTAGAGCCGGTGATAGGCGTCGGCGTCCGCGTCCTTCCAGAAATCGGTCAGGTTCGGTTCGTTCCACACCTCGATCGGCCATTGCCGGACCTCGTCGATGCCGTACCTGGCGATCAGGTGGCGGACGGTGGCCCGGACCAGATCCGCCCATTGCGCATGCGAACGCGGGGGCGTGACGTTCGCTTTCCACCAGAACACCGTCTGATCGCCGGAGGCGAGAGCCGACGGCATGAAGCCCAGTTCCAGGAACGGGCGGATCCCGGTTTCGAGGTAGGCGTCGACGACCTGATCCAGGTACGTGAACGAGTGCCGCACCCGCTCCTGCCCGGCGTGCGAATACGGCTGGAAGATGCCCATGCCGTCGCTGAACAGCCCGTGCCCGCGAAGGTGCCGGAAACCGATCTCGCGTTGCACCAGCGCGAGCGAGTCCTGATAGTCGCGGCGCAGCGCCAGATCCATCCGGCCGGTGCCGACACAGGCGCGCCAGGCTTTCACCCGTGCTCCTTCTTGTACCGCTCGTAGGCCTTGTTCACGATGTCGATGTACTGCTTCGCGTTCTTGCCGTCGAGTTCCTTCACGTAGGCGTCCCATTCGCTGAGCGGCCGCTGCCCGAGCGCGAACTTGAGGGTGTTCTGGAAGACGTGGTCCTTGAGCGCGGAATCCCAGAGGGTGACCTGCTCGCGTTCCTCCGCCGACAGCGGGGCGGGCGGCGCGACCGGGCTGACCTGGCGCTTGTTCATCTCCGCCTGGAACGCCTTCTCCTCGTCGGTGAACTGGGAGTTGAGCATTGCGGTGCTGCCGCCGTACGCGAACACGCCGTTGGAGAATCCGTAGTCGACCTGCAGATCCTTGGGCGCGTCCGGGTTGATGCCGGCCCATTTGATGCCCGGGTCGAGCTTGAACGAGCCGTCGTCGACCTTGCCGGTGTAGGTCTGCCCCTCGATGCCCCACTTGCTGAACATCAGGCCCGCGTCGGAGTACCAGAGCCAGTCGATGAACTGCATCATCGCCACGAAGTTCTTCGACTCCCGCGCCTTCGTGGAGATCATGATGCCGTTCTCCAGGCGGCTCGTGCCGGGCAGAACCGCGCCGGCCGGGCCGGTCGGCAGGATCAGCTTCGACACCTTCGCGCCGGGGATCTTCGCGACGTCCTTGCGCAGCTCGTTGACCAGGGTCTGCGCGTTCACCCCGATGACGAACGACTTGCCGTTGGCGAACTTCTGCCGGGCGACGTCGTCGGTCTGGGTGAAGCTCTCCGGGTCGACCAGGCCTTCGGCGACCAGCTTGTGCACGAACTCCAGCATCGCCCGGTACTCCGGCTGCGCCCCGGAGAACTCGAACCGGCTCGCCGAAGCGTTCCAGTGGGTCGGCGTCCAGCCCCAGCCGGCGTGCGTGCCGTACGCGGCGCCGAGCAGGTTGAGCAGGTTGTTCGCGCCGGGCTGCGGGGGAGTGCTCCACCGGTCCGACAGCGGGTACAGGTCGGGGTGCGCCTTCTTCATCTCGCGCAGCACGTCCGCCACGTCGTCCCAGGTCTGCGGCGCCGGCAGCTTCAGCTTCTCCATCACATCGGTACGGACCCCGAGTGTGTAGTCCTGCCAGGCGTTCTCGTGCAGCCCCGGCAGCAGGTAGTACTTGCCGTCCTCGGCCTTGTACCCGTTCAGGTTGGCCTGCAGGTTCCACCGGGCGATCTTCTCGGTGTAGTTCGGCATCAGGTCGGCGTAGTCGCTGACCGGCAGGATCGCCCCGCCGGCGATGAACGCCTCCTCATCGGGGTGATACGTCTTCGGGATGATGAACGGCGCGTCCCCGGCACTGACCATGACGCTGCGTTTCTGGTTGTAGTCGCTGCCCGGCACCGCCGTCCCCTGCAGGGTGACGTTGGTGCGCTTGGCCAGCTCGGTGAAGAACGGCCAGTCCGCCTTGAACGGATAGTTCTGGTTGCTGAGCATGAGGATCGAGAAGCTCAGCGGCTCGGTGGCCGTGAACTGATCGCCGGCCTTGTACCCCTCCATCGCTCCGGCCCGCTTGTCGTCCAGGCCCTCCTTGCCGTTCTCGGCGTCGTCGCCACACCCGGCGAGCCCGGCCACGGCAGCGGCGCCGGCGGCGGTCAGCAGGTGACGTCTGGTCAGCTTCATGGGGATTCGCTCCTAGCCTTTGACGGCGCCGAGCATGACGCCGGAGACGAAGAATCGCTGGATGAAGGGGTAGACGAGCATGATCGGCAGCATGATCAGGACGATCGTGACGGCCTGGATGTTCGCCGCGATCTGCAGCGCGGCCTCGCTGGTCGCGGTGTTGTCGGTGCCGCCGGTCGCGCCGGCGATCAGGTTCCGCAGATAGACGGTGACCGGGAACAGCTCCTGCCGGTCCATGTAGAGGAAGCCGGCGAACCACGAGTTCCAGAACGCCACCGCGTAGAACAGCAGCATCGTGGCGAGCACCGCCTTGGACAGCGGCAGCACGATCCGCAGCAGCGTGCCGTACGTGCCGGACCCGTCGACCGCCGCCGCCTCCTCGAGTTCCGGGGGCAGGCTCTCGAAGAACGCCTTCATGACGAGCAGGTTGAAGACGCTGATCGCGTTCGGCAGCACGATCGCCCACAGGGTGTTGCGCAGGCCGAGCGAGCTGACCAGCACGTAGTTGGGGATCAGGCCGCCGTTGAAGAACATCGTGAACACCGCGATGCCGACCAGCACGTTGCGGCCGCGCAGCTCGCGTTTCGACAGCACGTAGGCGTAGCAGGTGGTCAGCACGAGGGCGATGACGGTCGCCGCCACCGTGTAGACGACGGTGTTGCGATAGTTGGTCCAGAAGACCGGATCGGACATCACTTTCTGGTACGTGGTGAGGTTGAACCCCTTCGGCCACAGCACGACCTGGCCGGAGCGGATCTCGTGCTCCCCGCTGAACGACCGGGCGACGATGTTCACGAACGGGAACAGGGTCACCAGCACCACGCCGGCCAGCACCGCCGCGTTGACCACCTGGAACGCCCGGTAACTCCGGGTCTCGGTCACCACAGGCTCGTCCCGACCGTGCGGCGGGACAGGGTGTTCGCGCCGAGCACCAGGAACAGGCCGATCAGCGCCTCGAACAGGCCGATCGCGGCGGCGTAGCTGAAGCTGCCGGAGACGACGCCGACCCGGTACAGGTAGGTGGAGACGACGTCGGCGGTCTCGAAGGTGAGCGGGTTGTAGAGCAGCAGCACCTTCTCGAAGCCGACGGCCAGGAAGGTGCCGATGTTCAGGATCAGCAGCGTGATCATGGTGGGTGCGATGCCGGGCAGCGTCACGTGCCAGGTCTGCCGCCAGCGGTTCGCGCCGTCGACCTTCGCCTGGTCGTACAGGTCGGTGTCGATCGTGGTGAGCGCCGCGAGGTAGAGGATCGTGCCCCAGCCGACGGTCTGCCACACCTCCGACGACACGTAGATGGTGCGGAACCAGCCCGGCTCCTGGATGAACGCGACCGGGTCCCGCCCGAGCGCCTGCAGGCCCTGGTTGATCACGCCGTCCACCGCGACGGTCTGCAGGATCAGGCCGGCGACGACCACGATCGACAGGAAGTGCGGAAGGTACGAGACGGTCTGCACGAACCCCTTGAGCCAGCGGGTGCGCACCTCGTTGAGCAGCAGCGCGAGGATGATCGGCAGCGGGAAGCAGAACAGCAGGGTCAGCGCGCCGAGCACCGCCGTGTTGGTGAACACCTGCCAGAACGTGGGGTCGGCCAGGAACATCCTGAAGTACCGCAGGCCGACCCACTGCTCGCCGAAGAGATCACCGCCGGGCTGGTAGCGCCGGAACGCGATGACGTTCCCCAGCATCGGCAGATACCTGAAGATCAGGAAGAACAGCAGCGGGAGTACGGCCAGCGAGTACAGCTGCCAGTCCCGGCGCAGCGGCCGTCGCTTCCGCCGCAACGGCGGCGCGGAGGCCGGGGCGTCCTTCACCTCTGTGCTCAACGTGACAAACATGAATGTCTCGACCGTCCAGTTTCCGAAAGTTTCATCGATGGACCGGTATCTCTGGCGGCGAACGTAAGTCTGTTACGAATCCATGTCAAGGCTCCTCATCGCGCTCAGCTCATGATGATCGACAGTGGACTGCATCGATGTCCGGGCGGTATGGTCCGGAACTGATCGAACGAAAAGCCGGTCGCAACTACCGACAGGGGCGCGTGATGTTTCGATGACTTCCGACAGGCCCGGAAACCCCGCCACCATCGCGCTCATCGCCACCGAGGTCGGCGTGTCGGTCACGACCGTCTCCAAGGTGCTCAACGGCCGCTCCGACGTGGCCGCGCAGACCCGTGCCCGGGTCGAGGCCAGCCTCGCCGAGCACGGCTACCGCCGCCGCTCCCGCCGGCCGCCCGCCGTCACCGGCCACATCGACCTGGTGTTCCACGAGTTCGACGCGGCCTGGGCGATGGAGGTGCTGCGCGGCGTCGAGGCGGTCACCTCACCGGCCCGGGTCGAGCTGGTCATCTCCCAGCTCGACGGCAGCCACCGGCCACCCCGGCACTGGGCCGACGACGTGCTCGCCCGCAACCCGCTCGGTGTGCTGCTGGTGCTCTGCCATCCCACCGAGTCCCAGCGCCGGCAACTGCACCGGCAGCGGATCCCGTTCGTCGTGCTCGACACCGACAGCGCGACCGAGTCCTCGGTGCCGACCGTCGGCTCCAACAACTTCAACGGCGGCCTGCTCGCCACCCGGCACCTGCTCGACCTCGGCCACCGCCGGATCGCGGTGATCTCCGGCCCGGCCGACGTGCTGTGCAGCCGGGCCCGCGTCGCCGGTTACCGGTCGGCGCTCGACGAGGCGGGCCTGCCGGCCGAGCCGGACCTGATCCGTTACGGCCATTTCACCGGCGAGACCGGCTACCAGCACGGACTCGACCTGCTGGACGGCCCGGACCGGCCGACGGCGGTCTTCGCCGGTTCGGACATGCAGGCGCTGGGCGTGATCCGGGCGGCCCGGAGACTCGGGCTGCGGGTGCCGGCCGATCTGTCGGTCGTCGGGTACGACAACGTGGAGATGGCCGAGTGGTCGGCGACCCCGCTGACCACCGTCGACCAGCACGTCCAGGACATGGCGGGCACTGCCACGCGGATGCTGCTGGATCTGGCGCGCGGGGTGCCCGTACCGATGACCCGGATCGATCTCGTCACCGAACTCGTCGTCCGGGAGAGCACCGCGCGCTGGGAGCCCCGCGATGGAACCCGCTGACTTCGACGCCTTCTGGGCGGCCACGCTCGCCGCGCCCGACGGCCCGGTGCTGCTCGACGTCCGGCCCGTGCCGAACGACCTGGCCCTGCTGGACTGCTGGGACGTCACGTTCGCGGGGTTCGGCGGCCATCCGGTCCGCGCCTGGTACACCCGGCCCGCAGGGTGCCCCGGGCCGCTGCCGGCGATCGTGGAGTACGCCGGGTACGGCCGCGGCCGCGGCCTGCCGCAGGAGCGCCTGACCTGGCCGGCCGCCGGGTACGCCCACCTGCTCATGGACAACCGTGGCCAGGGCGATCAATACGGTTCCGGCGGGGACACCCCGGATCCGGGCGGGGTCGCGCTGGGCGGTCCGGGCCCGGTCACCCGGGGGATCCTCTCGCCGGACGACTACTACTACCGGCGCCTGATCACCGACGCCGTCCGGGCCGTCGCCGCGATCCGTGAGCTGCCCGGCGCCGATCCGGCCCGGGTCGCCGTGGTCGGCAACAGCCAGGGCGGGCTCCTCGCGCTCGCCGCCGCCGGGCTGATCCCGGATCTGGTTGCCGCGCTGGTGTCCGCGCCGTTCCTGTGCGACATCGAGCGCGGCGTCGACCTCGCCGGCGGCCCGCCGTACTCCGAGATCGCCGCCTACCTGGCCGTGCACCGGGACGCGGAGGACACGGTCCGGCGCACGCTGTCGTACGTCGACGGGGTGAGCTTCGCGCGCCGGGCCACCGCGCCCGGCCACTTCGGGATAGGACTGCGCGACACCGTCTGCCCGCCGGTCACCGGCCGGACCGCATACGAGGAGTACGGCGCCGCCGCCCCGGCCCGGCCGCCGCGGGTGAAGCACGAGTACCGGTTCAACGGGCACGAGCACGGCGAGGCGTACCACGTACGCCGTCAATTGCGCTGGCTGGCCGCTCAGGGACAGAGCCGCCCGGCCGATCTTTCTTAGGTGAACGCCGAGTCGGGGAACGGTGGCTGGTTCGCCGGCCTGAGCGTCAACGTGAAATTCCTCAGCGCCGTCGCGGTGGCCGCGCTGGTGGCGGTGGTTGTCGGCGTGCTCGGGCTGACCGCGCTGAGCCGGGCCGACGACGGCGCCCGGAAGATCTACAACGGCAACCTGGCCAGCGTGGCCGCGCTCGGCGACCTGAAGGCGTCGGTGCTGCAGACCCGGCTGACCATCACCAACCACGCGCTGTCCCGCGACGACGCCACCCAGGCGAAGTATCTGACCGCGCTGGCCGGCGACCAGGAGCAGGCGGAGGCGGCGTTCGCGGCCTACCGCGCCAGCGACCCCGCCGTCGAGTCCGCCGCGATCGACGAGCTGTACGCCGACTTCATGCAACTGGAGAAGACCGCCCGGGAGAAGCTGATCCCGGCCAGCCAGCGTGACGACGTCACCGGCTGGCAGAAGATCCGGGACGCCGAGATCTCCCCGCTGATGAGCGAGGCGATGCAGGACATCGCCGACATGACCGCCATCGAATCGGCTGACGCCGCGGCCACCGCGGCCGCCACCGCCGACGACTACAGCGGCAACCGGATCCTGATCCTGGTGATCCTGGTGCTCGGCCTGCTGCTGGCGCTGGGGCTGGCCGTCTTCATGGCCCGCGGCATCGTCCGCTCGCTGCACCGCGTCACCGGCGTCTGCGAGAGCCTCGCCGCCGGCGACCTCACCCACACCACCGGCCTGACCAGCAGCGACGAACCCGGCCGGATGGGCCGCGCGCTGGACACCGCGATCGCCAGCCTGCGCCGGACCGTCACCACCATCGGCGGCTCCGCCGTCGAACTGGCCGGCGCCTCCCGCGAACTCACCACCGTCAGCGCCGACCTCCAGGCCGGCGCGGCCGACGCCGCCGCCAAGGCCGGCACCGCCTCGCACGGATCCGAGCAGGTCAACGCCGGTGTGCAGTCGATCGCCGCCGGCGCCGAGCAGATGAGCGCGTCGATCACCGAGATCGCCAGCAGCGCCGGCCAGGCCGCGCAGGTCGCCCAGCAGGCGATGGCCGTCGCCCGCCGCACCACCGACCAGGTGGCCCAGCTCGGCGCGGCCAGCGCGGAGATCGGCGACGTGGTCAAGCTGATCACCAGCATCGCCGAGCAGACCAACCTGCTCGCCCTGAACGCCACCATCGAGGCGGCCCGCGCCGGGGAACTCGGCAAGGGCTTCGCCGTGGTGGCCGGCGAGGTCAAGGAACTCGCCCAGCAGACCGCCAAGGCCACCGACGAGATCACCAGCCGGATCGAGGCGATCCAGGCGTCCAGCGGCAGCGCGGCCGAGGCGATCGGCGAGATCACCGGCGTCATCCAGCAGATCAGCGACTACACCACGACGATCGCCTCGGCCGTCGAGGAGCAGACCGCCACCACCGCCGAGATGAGCCGGTCGGTCGCTGACACCGCCGCCAACAGCGGTGACGTCGCCGTCACCGTCTCCGGTGTCGCGGCGGTGGCCGGCGCGACCGCCGCGGGCGCGAACACCACCCAGCAGGCCGCCGCCGACCTGACCCGCCTGTCCGGCGAGCTCACCGCGCTGGTCGGCCAGTTCCGCCACTGACCGCGGGCGGGCTCAGGCTCGTCAAGCGACCAGGGCCCAGCCGTGCAGGCGGGTGGCGCGGGACCGGCGCGGGTAGCGCAGGGCGACGATCTCGAGGGCCCAGCGCATGCGGGGAACGGCCAGCTCCGGATGGTCGCCGTATTCGGCGGCGACGTCGCCGGCACATCCGCGGACGCCGCCGTGCGCGCGGACGGTGGCCCGGATCGCGTCGTCGACGACCTCGAAGGTCGGCCGGCTCCCGGTGGCCAGACCGGTGGTGAACAGGGCTTCCGCTCGGGCGGCGGTCAGTGCGGGGGTCGTGGCGTTCATGATGGCTCCTCCTTCGCGGGACGTGCTCGACGCTGTCTATTCGGGCCGGGTGGCCGTCTGGATGGGCTTCTCATCGCTGACGCTATGCCGGGGGTACGACACTTTTTCGCCGGCGCCTCTCAGAAGGGTGAACCCCGCCATACCTTGAATGGTTCAGGACCCCGGACGCTGGCAGCAATACGGGAGACACCCCAGAAGAACCGCGGGTTCTCCCCGAGCAACCCCAGAGGAGTCTCAGGAGAAGTGCAGCTCAGGATCGGTGACGCTGTCCGCGCGCAGCAGCTTCACGTCGGACTGATAGTTCATGGACGTTCGCCACGGCATCCGGTCGCCCTGCCGGGGCAGCCGGTCGACGGCCCGCGTGATGTAGCCGGCGCCGAAGTCCAGGAACGGCCGGGTCGGCATGGACGGGTCGGCGACCTCGGGACGGCAGACGGTGTGCCCGTGGGCGTCCATGTGGGCCAGCAGCCGGCAGAAGTGCTCGCAGAGCAGGCCGACCTTGAGCGTCCACGACGAGTTGGTGTAGCCGATGGCGTAGGCCAGGTTCGGCACACCGGACAGCATCATGCCCTTGTAGGCGACGGTGCCGGACAGGTCGACCGGGACGCCGTCGACGGTGATCGGGACCCCGCCGAACGCCTGCACGTTCAGGCCGGTGGCGGTCACGATGACGTCGGCGTCGATCTCCCGGCCGGATTCCAGGCGTACGCCCGACTCGGTGAACGTGGCGATCCGGTCGGTGACCACCGACGCCCGCCCGGAGCGGATCGCCCGGAACAGGTCGCCGTCGGGAACCGCGCACAACCGCTGGTCCCACGGCCCGTACGGCGGGTTGAAGTGCTCGTCGACCGGATACCCGGCGGGCAGCTGCTTGACGTTGACCCAGCGGATGACCTTGCGGGCCGCGGTGGGGAACCGCTGGCAGAACCACCAGATCGCCTTCTGCTGGGCGATGTTCTTGCGGCGGGTCCAGGCGTAGCCGCGCTCCGGGCCGAGCCGCTTCTTCAGCGCGTTGGCGATCACGTCCTTCTTCGGGACGGGCAGGATGTACGTGGGCGTCCGCTGCAGCATCGTCACGTGCCCCGCCGTCCGTGCCATCGCCGGGACCAGCGTGACAGCTGTCGCGCCGCTGCCGATCACCAGAACCCGCTTGCCCGCGTGGTCGAGGTCCTCCGGCCAGTGCTGCGGGTGCACGATCGGCCCGCCGAACCGCTCCCGGCCCGGAAAGTGCGGGGTGAAGCCCTCGTCGTACCGGTAGTAGCCGCTCGCTGAGAACAGCCAGCCGCAGGTCAGCGTGCCACCGTCGGCGAGGGTGACGGTCCACCGGGCCCGCGTCGACGACCAGGACGCGGCGACGACCCGGTGGTGGTAACGGATGTGCTGGTCGAGGCCGTTCTCGGTGGCGGTCTCACGCAGGTACGACAGGATCCGCGGCGCGTCCGCGATCGACTCCTCGTCCCGCCAGGGCTTGAACTCGTACCCGAAGGTGTGCAGATCCGAATCGGACCTGATGCCGGGATAGCGGAACAGGTCCCAGGTGCCGCCGGACGCGCCCCGCGCCTCCAGGATGGCGAAGCTCTTGCCCGGCAGCTCGGTCGTCAGGTAGCGCCCCGCGCCGATGCCGGAGATGCCGGCCCCGACGATCAGAACGTCGAAGTGCTCGCTCATCCTGCCATCCTGGGTGGCGTCACCGGCCTTGCGCTAGGACGGAGCGCACCAAGATCACTGACTGGTCGGCGCGGTCCGAAGACGGCGGTGAACGACTCCATCGGCGCATTGTCCCGGTGGAACGGCGGCAGCGCTGACCCGTGAGCCGTCGCTCAGGCAGGTTATGAGGCGGGCTTGACCGGCCTGAGCGACGGCCGGCGCTCGGTGCTCCCGGTGCGGCGGCGCACGGTGAGCAGGACGGTCACGGCGAGCACGGCGACCAGGCCGCAGACACCGTGCCAGCCGTACGCGGTGAAGCAGCGCACCCCCACCCACGACCCGAGCGCGCCACCGAGGTACGCGCAGGTCATGTACGCGGTGTTCAGGCGGCTCAGCCGTGCCCGCCCGAGAGCGTAGAACCGGACCTGGTTGCCGACCGTGCCGGACTGCATCGCCACGTCGAGGACCAGGGTGCCGGCGATCAGCCAGCCGATCCGGCCGTCGCCGAGGGCCAGCAGGGCCGCCGCGACCAGGACGGCGGCGGCACAGATCAGCGTCACCAGGTCGGGGCCGCGCCGGTCGGCCAGCCGCCCGGCGAACGGGATGACGACCACGGTCGCGACGTTGACCAGCGCGAGCAGGCCGACGGCGTGCCCGTCGTAGCCGTAGGACGGGCCGGTCAGCAGCAGCGCCACACACGTCCAGGTGGCGGAGAAACCGGCGAACACGGCCGCCTGACAGCCGGCCGACCGGCGCAGCAGCGGCTCCCGGAACAGCAGCCGCACCGGTTCGAGGAGCAGGGCGGGGTACGTCAGGCGGGTGCCGGGCTCGGTGCGCGGCACGACCCGGGCGGTCAGCGGCACGAGCGCGAGGGTCAGCAGACCGAACAGGAGGTACGGGGCCTGCCACCCGTACCACTCGGCGAGGTAGCCGCTGAACGTGCGGGACAGCAACATGCCGCCGGTGCCGCCGCTGAGCAGCAGGCCACCGGTGATGCCGCGGCGGTCCGGCGGCACCAGCGCGGCCACCATCGGGCCGACGATCGGCGCCACCACCGTGGCCGTGCCGATCAGCACGCCCAGGGCCACGAGCGGGCGCAGCGCCGGCATCAGGCTCGCGGTGATCAGCAGTGTGCCGGTCACCGTGAGCAGGGTGGTGAGCAGCCGGCGGTGCGGCAGCCGGTCGCCGAGCGGCACGAGCAGGAACAGCCCGGCCGCGTACCCGAACTGGGTCGCGGTGACCACCGCGGCCGCCGCGTCGCCGGAGACGTGCATGCCGGCCGCGATCGCCGGGCCGGTGGCCTGCGGGAAGTAGACGTTGCCGACCGCCACGCCGCAGACGGTCGCGAGGAGGAGAACCGCGCTCGATCTCATGGGGGAAGTCCAGCGCCTCGGCGGATCGGGGCGAATGGATTTAGGGTGGAGCTGAATGATCGAGTACGAGCTGAGCGCCGACGACCTGGCCGACACCCGCTTCGCGATCTCGCCGATCCAGGAGCTGGTGTTCAGCCTCTGGGCGCTGCGCGACCCCGGCCGCTACACCCTGCACCTGCCGTGGCGCCGGGCCGCGCTCGCCGCCGTCGGGGCCGATGACCTGCGGCTGCTGCTGGCGCTGGTCGGCGAGGCGCGCGGGCTGCCGGATTTCCTCACCCCGCGGCCGGACTTGTTCACGCCGTCCTTCGAGGAGGAGCTGACGGAGGTACGCCGGACCCCACCGGACATCGTCGCCCGCGACCTCGCGGCCACCCATCGGCCCGGCCCGGTCCCGGCGGTCCTGCGCACGGCCACGCTCCCCGATCTCGCCGCCGCGCTGGAGCGTTACTGGGCGGCGTCGATGAGGGAGTTCTGGCCCCGGATGCGCCTGGTGCTGGAGGCCGACACCACCTACCGGGCGCGGCGGCTCGCGGTCGGCGGCGCCCGCGCGCTCTTCGAGGACCTGCACCCGAACGTGACGTGGGATCAGGGGACGGTCCGCATCGACAAGATGATCGGCAGGCACCGGGTGCTGGCGGCCGGCCGGGGTCTCCTGCTGCTGCCGTCGGTCTTCGCCTACAAGCCGATCCCGCCGATGAGCCCGGACGAGCCGCCGTGGCTGTCCTACCCGGCCCGCGGCATCGCCGACCTGTGGCAGCCACCCGCGCCGGTTCTCCCCGGGACCCTGCCGGCGCTGGTCGGCGTACCCAAGGCTCGTCTTCTCGCTCTGCTCGCCGAGGAGCTGACCACCACCGACCTGGCCCGCCGTCTCGGTGTCACGCCGGGCGCGATCTCCCAGCACCTGCGGGTGCTGCACGGCAGCGGCCTGCTGATCCGGACCCGTGCCGGGCGCTCGGTGCTGTACCGCCGCAGCCCTCTCGGCGACCGCCTCACCGGCGCCGAACCAGGCGGCACGAATCCGTGATTCCGCGGGGACGCGGCTGGTCGAAGATCAATGGCGACGAACGAGTTCACGATGAGGGGAACGCCTTGCGCCACCGGAAGATCTACACCGTCGCTGCCGTCGCCGCCGTTGCCCTGACCCAGCAGGCCTGCTCCAGCAGCACCTCCTCCACGAAGCCCGCCGCGGCCCCCACGTCCGCCACCGCCACCGCCACCGCCACCACTGCTGCCCCCACCGCCTCCACGCCCTCGGCTGCGCCGACCAAGAGCAGGAGCAGTGGGGGTACGGCCACCGCCGGCGACCCGATCCTCGCGGGCAAACGGCAGGTCGTCATCAGGCCCGTGCAGAGCACCGAGTCGATCGTCGCTCTCGACAAGGGCCGTCTCACCACGATCGACGGCGAGGCCGACCACACCCTGTTCGTCCTGACACCGGCCAGCGGCAAGTACCTGATCAAGACCGCGAAGGTGGTGTCCGGCGGCGAGCCGCTCTGCCTGTACATCAAGACCAACGGCAGCAACCCGCTGACCGTCGCGGCCACGGCGTGCGACGCCGGCAAGGCCGACCAGCTGTTCACGATCGACCCCGTCCGGGGCAAGAACTACTCGATCGCCAACGGGGACGCGTTCCTGCAGCTCTCCCCGCAGTACGGGATCATCGCCCAGGAGCTCGGCGACGCCCCGCTGACGACCACCTTCACCTTCGTCGACAACGGCGCCTCGACCCTGCCGAAGCTCGGCGACTAGGCCATGGTCGCCAGGGCCTCGGCGATCATGCGGTGGCCCTGGGCCTCGAAATCGTCGATGCCGTGGAGGTACGCCCAGCAGGCGGTGCCGATGCCCTCCCGTAACAGGTTGCGACGGAAGGCGGCGGACTCGCGCGGGTCGGACCCGTACCCCTCGAAGAAAGCCTCTCCCAGGCTCGGATCGTCGCGGAAGTCCTGGACCTCGAGGCGGCCGAGATCGGTGTAGGCGGGCCGCAGCGCCGCCCGCCCGAAGTCGATGACACCGACCGTGCCGTCGTGACTGAGCCAGTTGCGGGGCTGCCAGTCACCGTGCGTCGGAACGACCGGGGTGGCCGGCTCCGGCCACGACCGGATCAGGGCCCGGAGCCGTTCCACGACGGGCGCGGCGATCCGGTGCGGCCCGTCCAGGGCTTTCCACGACTTGCCGTTCTCGCGGCGTTCGTAGTCGTCGGTGCCCGCGGCCTGGCCGTGCAGCAGCGCGAGCAGTTCGCCCGCCTGCCGGAACGTCTCCGGCTTCCGCTGCTCCTCGGTGTCCAGCACCAGATTCCCCGGCAGGTACGTGCAGACGAGGATCTTCGCCTTCTCGTCACCGTGCCGCATCACCGGCGTCCGCCCCCGGCTGGTCCACGGCGTCAGCCAGTGCCGATGGGCGGTGATCTCCCGCGCGATGTGGTGGTCGGTGTCCCCACCGGCCTTGACGATGAACCGCTCACCACCGTGGACCACCTCCAGAACCGTGGTCTCCACCACGCCCCAGCTGTGGTCCCGCAAGATCCGGGCCGACGGCAGCCACCGCTCCAGGAGCTGCCGTTGCACCGGCGAGAGTTGTTCTGCGCCACCCGTCACAGCTTCATTCTGCCGCTACCGGTCAGACGAGGATCGCGTCGGTGACAGCCACCTGTTCCTTGAGGACATCGCCGATCAGGTGCTGAGTCTGGTTGATCTCGTCGACGGCGGTGTGGATCTGGGCCAGCGAGGCGGTGACGGCCTCGACGGCGGCCTGGATGGCGATCACCTTGGCGTGGACCTCATCGGTGGCCCGTTCGGTCTCGGTGGACAGCTCCTTGACCTCGCCGGCGACCACCGCGAAGCCCTTGCCGGACTCGCCGGCCCGGGCCGCCTCGATCGTGGCGTTGAGTGCCAGCAGCTTGGTCTGCGCCGCGATGGTCTGGATGTCGCGGACCACGTTGTTGATCTCAGCACTGGCCCGGCCCAGTGCCGCCACGTGCTCGTTGGCCTCCATGGCCAGTCGCTCGCCACGCGCGGCCACGCTCGAGGCCGAGCTGACGTTGCGTTCCACCTCGCCGATGGAGTCCAGCAACTCCCGGCCGGCGCTGTGCAGCTGTTCGGTCGACACGAAGCGCTCCAGCGCCTGCCCGACGAGGAAGGCGGTGTTGCGCAGCGCGCTCTCCCGGCCGGGGTACATGACCAGGGTGCGGGTGGCGAAGAAGTCCATCGTGCCGACGATGCGGCCACCGACCTTGATCGGCAGGCACACCCCGGACTTCACACCCACCGCCTGGGCGGCCGGGCGCCGTACACAGTCGGTCAGCTCGCCGAGGTCCTCGACGAAGACCAGGTCGCCCCGGTCCCACGTGCGGCCGGACAGGCCGACCCCGCGAGCGAACGACGCGGACATCGTGACCTCCCGGAACTGCGCGCCCGCGTCACCTGACTCCAGGGCGAACCGCAGCACCTGAGCCTGCTCGTCCAGGTGCCAGAAGGAGCCGTACTGCCAGTCGAACTCCTTGCGGATGGTCTCCAGCGCGCAGCGCAGCGCCTCGTCCCGGCTACCGGCCTGGGTCATCTGGCGGATGACCGTGGAGACGGCCTCGGTGTCCTGCGCCGCCTTCTCCTGCCGGCCCGCCTCGCGCAGGCGCATCAGCGCCCCGGAGATCAGCACGCCGATCGCCCGCAGGACCGCCAACCGGTTGTCCGAGGGGTGCATCTCGGCGGTGGCGAAGAAGTCCATGGTGCCCACGACGGCGCCGTTCTCGATGACGGGGAAGCAGATTCCGCTGCGGACCCCGGCCCGGGTCGCGGCGGGCGCCCGCACACAGTCGCTCACGTCGGCGAGGTTGCGGACGAAGACCAGGTCACGGGTGCGCCAGGCCCGGCCGGACAGGCCCACGCCCTCGGCGAAGGAGGCCTGCAACGTCACCGCCCGGAACTCGTCGTTGACGGTGCCGCTCTCCTGGGCGAAGCGCAGCGTGCGGGTGGTGTTGTCCAGCTGCCAGTACGAGCTGTATTCCCAGCCGAAGCGTTCGCGGACCAGCCGCAGCGCCGTCCTGATCGCCTCCTCCGGAGTGGCTGCCTTCTCCATCGCCCGCACGATCTCGGTGACCGCCTGCACATCGGTGCCGGCCTCGCTGAGCTCGCCGTGCAGCTTCGAGATGGTCTGGGTGCTCCGCCCGCCGAACATTCACGCCCTTCCCGGGAACACTCCCTGCGCCCCTCGTGTCTACCGTCGGGCCGGGCCGGGCTGCCTTGAGGCCGGCAACCTTTCGGCAACGCTGTGCCGAAAGGTCGGTGCAATCCGCTCGCAACCGGCCCGGGCCCGGCTCGGCGTCACCGGCTGAGCCCGGCGGGACGGGGCATGCGGGCGATCACGTCGTCCCAGATCTCCTCCGGCCAGTCGTGGCCGACGCCGGGATATTCGATGAACGCGGCGCCGGGGATCTGGGCGGCCAGGTCACGGCCCGCGCTCGGTTTCAGCATCGGATCCTCGGCGCCGGCGATGACCAGCGTGGGCGCGGTGATGCGGGAGAGCGGCGGCAGTTTCACGGCGCGGCCGGCGGCCAGGTGCCGCTGGGTGGTGCGGGGGTCCCGGGGCGCCCGCTGGTGGCTGAGCGTCGCCGCCTCGCGGACCCACTGCTCCGGGAACGGATAGCCGGGGGAGGCCTGCGCCCGGTACATCGCGACCAGGTTGTCGATCTCCTGTTCCGGTGTGGTCGCCTTCGGCAGGTTGCGCAGCTCGCGGTAGATGCCGAACTTGAGGTAGCGCAGGATCTGCAGGACGCCCGCGGTGGCCGGGCTGCTCATGCCCAGCGTCAGGCCGCGCACCCGCTCGGGATGCTGCAACGCCATGGCCTGCGGGATCGCCGACGCGCCACCGAAGACGTGCGCGCTCCTCCAGCCGAGCGCGTCCATCACGGCCAGACCGTCACCGACCATGTCGGTCATCGTGTAGAGCGGGCGGGTGCGGCCCAGCAGCGCCTTCCACGGGCTGCCGCCGGCCGGCTCCGGGTAGTGCGTGGACAGTCCGGTGTCCCGGTTGTCGTACCGCGCGACGTGGTAGCCCGCCTGGACCAGGCGCTCGCAGAACGCGTCGGGCCACCAGACCATCTGATAGTCCAGCCCCAGAACCAGCAGCAGCGGCTCACCGCCGGTCCCGAACGTCTCGTAGGCGATCCTGGCGTCACCGTTGACGGCGTACTCGATGCCCATCGCTGTCTCCCATCTTTTTCATGCACTCGCATGATAACGAGGGATCGGGCTCGGTCGCAATGCGAGCGCATGAGATAAATTCGGGGGCATGCCGAAAGTGGTCGACCATGAAGAGCGCCGCCGTGTCCTGGCCGAAGCGGTCTTCGCCGTCATCGGCGCCCGCGGGTTCGAGGCGGTCAGCCTGCGTGACGTCGCCGAGCAGGCCGGTTTCTCGATGGGCACCGTGCAGCACTACTTCCCGGCCAAGCAGCAGATGCTGATGTTCGCGCTGTCGCACATGCGCGCCCGGGTGAACGCGCGCCTGCAGGCCACCCTCGCCGCCCTGCACGAGCCGACCCGCCGTGAGCTGGTCCGCGCCGCCACCGCGGTGATGCTGCCGGTCGACGCGCCCGGCCGGGAGGAGGCCTGCGTGAACGTCGCCTTCTACGCCGCGGCGACCGTCACCCCGGAGTACGCCCAGCAGCTCCGCGACGGCTACAGCCGCATCCTGACGGTGTCCGTCGCCGGGTTCCGGGAGGCCGCCCGCCTCGGCGAACTCCGCGACGGCATCGACCCGGACGTGGAGGCGCCCGCCCTCTACTGGCTGTCGCAGGGGCTGGTCGGCCCGATCCTGATCGGCCTCTACCAGCCGTCCGAGGCCCTGGCCCTGGTCGACGCCCAGCTCGACCGCGTGTTCCGCTAGCCCGCAGAACAGCGTGTGGACTTCGGGCGCGCATAGCGCCCGAAGTCCACACGCTCTCGGGGTTACGCCGGCTCGAAGCCGGTGGCGTGCAGGGAGAAGGAGCGGATGGAGCCGGTGTCGGAGTTGGCGCCGTCGGTCACGTGCAGCGTCCACGTGCCGTCGACCGGAGCGGACCGCAGCGAGGTCAGTGATCCGTCCGGCCGCCACGTGCCGGTGTACGGCGCGCCCGACGAGGTCACCGACGAGAACGCCGCCGTGGCCGCGTCGTCGAAGATCACCTGGCACAGGTTGTTGCCGCCGCCGCCGTCCCGGCTGAACAGGGCGATGGACCTGCCGTCCGGTGCGGTCAGGGTGGCGGTCAGGTCACCGACCCAGGAGTGGTCGATGCCGACGGTGGTCGAGCCCTGGACCGCGCTGCACTCGGTGCCGTCGACGGAGAAGGTCAGCGACGAGGCGTACCCGACGCCGCTGACGTCCACGCTGGCGGACGCGCCGGCCACGTCGTTGTCCGGGATCGGGACGACCGGGCCGGTGTAGGCGAAGTCCCGTACCGTCGTGGACACCTGGCCGACCGGCACGAGCAGTTCGGTGGCGGTCGGGGACAGGATGCCGGCGAACGTGACGCGCACCGACAGCTTCACCGGCCGGCCGAGCGGATACCCGGCGTCCAGCTTGAGCGTGTAGTCCCGCGACTTGGTGGCGCCGGCGGCGATGGCGCCGTACGAGCGGGCCCGCGGCGTCACCGTCACCCCCGGGTCGGCCGACTCCACCACCACGTTGACGCCGGTGGCCGTGCCGTCGCCGACGTTCTCGGCGGGCACGGACACCGTCGCGTTCTCACCCGGCTCCAGATAGGCGTCGCCGTCGCCGGTGACCGGGGTGACCGTCGGCGTGCCGGCCCGGACCAGCGGCTGCGGGGTGGCGCCGGTGTTGCGCAGCACCAGGTCGGCGCGGATCACGCCGTACCCGGTGCGGTTGTCGTACTCGGCCGGGGCCAGGTCCAGCGCGGTGCCGGTGAGCGCGGCCCGGATCTCGGCGCCGGTGGTGCCCGGGTTGCCGGAGAGGACCAGACCGGCGATCGCGGCGGCGTGCGGTGCGGCGGCGGACGTACCGTAGAAGGTCTCGAAATCGGGGACCGTCGTGGACACGCCGTCGGCCGCGGTGATCTGCGGTTTGGCGCGGACCTTCCCGCCGGTGGAGGAGAAGTTGCCCGGGGTGATCGGGGTGCCGTCGGCGTTGAAGAACACCCGCCGCGGACCGTCCGAGGTGAAGCGTTCCGGCTTGGACTGCCTGGTGAAGACGTTCGGGTACGGCCCGGTCGGGTTCTCCGGGTCGCCGGTCTCCAGAGCGAACGGCAACGGCGTGGCCGCGGGCGCCGCCGCCACCGAGAACGCCTGCTCGGCCGAGTTGTGGCCGCGGGTCACGCCGGGTGTGGAGAAGCCCTTGAGCCCGTCCGCCGAGTCGGCGAACCGGCCGCGGAACACCGACAGCTGGAGGTACCGGTTCGCGCCCGCGAACTTCACCACGGCGAGCCTCTGACCGCTGCCGGCCCCGGTCTGCAGGGCCTCCCACGGGTCGTCGTCGCCGTCCTGGGTGTCCTGCGAGAAGGTCGTGACGTCACCGGCAGAGTTGAACAGGTACAGGTCGTAGTCGTTGGCCGACCCGAGCAGCGGATCCGCCCACCACAGGGTGGTGACCCGGCCGGCGCTGTTCGGCGACAGCGGGTTGAACACCTGCACGCCCGCGCCCGGGTCGAAGTCGTGCGCGTCCCCGGCGAACTTGCCGACGCCCCGGCCGGAGCCGGTGAAGTCGCCCTCCCAGTTGCCGGACGTGCCGTCGATGGTGTTGCCCTCGTTGCCGGCCGAGCTGAAGTAGAACGCGCCGTCCGCGGTGACCGCGTTGACCGCCTGCGCCGGGAGCCCGTCCTGGAAGGGGCTCTCGTGGTAGTAGACGACGTCGTCGACGATGATGTCGCAATCGCCGGTGAACCGCAGCGCGCGAATGTTCTCCGCGAAGCTCGCCTCACTGGTGAACGCGGTCGCGAAGCCGAGTTCCGCCTTCGGCGCGAGGTCGTGGATGATCTCCAGCATCGCGGTGCCCTCGTCGCCGGAGCCCTCCTGGCCCGGCAGCACGTCGACGGCCGGCAGGTCACCGGTGGCCTGCGAGGCGGCCAGGGAGTCCACGCCGTCGGACAGGGCGCAGATCTTGACCCCGACGCCGGTCACCTTGTACCTGGTCCGGGCGGTGTCGGCGGCGTGCGCACGGTCTCCTTCGGAGACGGCGGCGCCCTGGGTGGGCGCGGCGGTCGCGGTCGCCTTGGCTTGCGCCTGCTTCTGAGCCTGCTGTACGGCGGACTCGATCCGTGCGGCCTTCGCCTCCTTCGTGTCCGCTTCCGGGCGTTTCCGCGGATCCGTCTCGTGGCTGCTGATCCGCCCGGTCTTGAGGCTGACCTCGGCCACGTCGCTCCACCCGGCGATCGTCGGGAGCGCGGTCAGCGGCGCCTCGACGAGGACCGTGTCCTTGGACGCGTGCCGGATCCCGGCGCCGGTCCCGCGCAGGCGGTTCACCAGATCGTCGGTGACCTTGCCCGCCCGTACCGCCACCTCGGTCTTCCCGGCGGCCGAGACCTGGACGCCGGTGGAGAGCTTCGGCAGCGTGTTCGCCGCCACCTTGCCGTCACGTCTGCGCAGCTCGATCGCGAGCCGGCTGTCGAGTTTGCGCTCGGCCGGTGTCAGCGACTTCTTGAGCTGCTGGAGCGCGGCGATCTGCGCGTACGCGCGGTCGGCCGGGTTCGCCGGGGCCTGCGCGGCCGCCCCCGGGGCCGCGAGCGCCACCACGGTGGCCCCGATCGTGGCGATCGTCGCCGACCGCCGGAGGTTACGTCTGCCTGAGATCTTCAATGCCCGTCCCCCAACTGACATCTATCGATTCGATGCTCGTGGATATTAGTCGGGTGGCGATCAAATCCGACACCCTCGATCGACGGTGCGGATCATCACTGCATTGCTATCTATCGACCACCGTGGGTGATCGCCGGCGGGTGGTGAGAGGTGGGCCCGCGCCTGGAACGTCACGCACCGTGCCCGGTGCCGCGTGAACGGATGAAAGGGATGACCTTGGCCTTTCGGCCTTACCGCCCGAGCGTGGGCGGTTTGGCCCGGCTGGTTCTCATGGCTGTCTCAGCGGGCCCGAGGCGGCCATGAGAACCGGCCGGGGTTTGCGGCGACCGGCATTGAATTGTTTCACTACGGGCATGCGCATCGATGCCCCCGGCAGTGTCGCCTCCCATCCGGCACTGGACGTGCCGCCGGCACCGGTGGAGGAGACGGTGGTCGGCCGGTGCTGGGCCGGGATGTACGTCGGCCAGGCCCTGCTCGTCACCCCGGACCGGCGGTACGTCGCCTACTACGACCCGGAGCGGGTGCTGTGCGCCGCCCAGGAGACGGGCGACGGCTGGACCACGAAACGGCTGGACACCCGGCTGGGCTGGGACTCGCACAACCACGTGGTCGCGGCGGTCGCGGCGGACGGTTCGCTGCACGTGGCCGGCAACATGCACAACGACCCGCTGACCTACTTCACCAGTACGGACGGCGACGTGGCCGGGCTGCGGCGGGTGACGACCATGACCGGCCCGGCGACCGAGCGCTCGGTGACGTACCCGCAGTTCCTCACCACCGCCGACGGGACGCTGCACTTCACCTACCGGGACGGCGGTTCGGGGCGGGGCTCGACGTACGGCACCGTGTACGACCCCGCCACCCGGGCCTGGCGCCGGGCGCTGCCGACGCCGCTGTTCGACGGCGGCACGGCGTTCAGCGCGTACCACCAAGGGCCCGTCGCCGGACCGGACGGGCGCTTCCACCTGTGCTGGGTGTGGCGGGCGACTCCGGACGCGGCCACCTGCAGCCTGCTCACCTACGCCCGCAGCACCGACCTGGTGCACTGGGAGACCGCGTCCGGGCAGCCGCTGCCGACACCGTTCCGGCACGGCGGCGGCGACGTCGTCGAGGCCACCCCCGAGGGCGGCGGCCTGCTCAACGGCAACGCGAGACTCGGGTTCGACCATGCCGGCCGGGTCCAGATCCTGTTCCACCGCTACGACCACCAGGGCCATTCCCAGTTGTACGTGGCCCGCCCGGCCGTCACCGGCTGGACGGTCCGGCAGATCACCGCCTGGACCGGGCGCTGGGACATCGGCGGTCACGGCACGCTCGTCTTCGAAGTGGACGTGCGCGGCACCCGGCTGCTGCCCGGCCGGCTGCTCGGCCACGAGGCACGGGTGCACGGCGAGACGTGGACCGTGGTGACCGGTGACGACCTGACCCCGGTCGCGCATGTCCGGGGCGGGGCAGCGGAACCCGTACGCGGCAATCATCCCGGTCTGGAAGTGAACATCGAGCCGTCCGGAACCCCGGGACACGCGTTGCGCTGGGAGAGTCTGCCGAGCAACCGGGACCGTCCCCGGGACGAGTGGCCGATCGGGGGATCCGAGCTCTCGATCGTCACCTGGAAGGGTGGCATTCTCCCCGTTTCACATTGATCCGGCTGACAATGTGACGGCCTGCCGGTCCTCGACGCCGGCCCGAAAAGTGGAGGGTCCTCGATGAACCCGACGACGGTGGAGTACGTCGCCGCGAACAGTGTCGACGAGGTGCTCGCCGCCCTCGCCGACGGCGACACCGCGGTGCTCGCCGGCGGGCAGAGTCTCATCCTGGAGATGACCAGCGCGAACACCCCACCCCGGCGGGTCGTCGACATCAACTTCGTGGACGGGCTGGACACCCTCGACGCCGGCGGCGGCACGCTACGGGTCGGGCCGCTGGTCCGGCACCGGGCGTTCGAGGCACCGACCGTCGGCGGGCCGCTCGGCGACCTGATGCGCGCCGTCGTCTGCCACATCGGGCATCCGCCGGTCCGGGCGCGCGGCACGATGCTCGGCAGCCTCGCCCACGCCAACCCGGCGGGTGAGTGGCCGGCCCTCGCGGTCACGATCGGCGCGCAGATGGTGCTTGTCGGGCCACGCGGGATGCGTACGGTGCCGGCCGAGCAGTTCTTCACCGGGCCGTTCACGACCGCACGCCAACCGGACGAACTGCTCGTCGAGGTCTGCCTGCCGGTGCTGCCGCCGGGCACCGGCACCGGCTACGCCGAGGACCGCCGGACCACGATCTACCCGCAGGCGGCCGCGATGGCGGCGATCACCGTGACCGGTGGCCTGGTCAGCGCCGCGTCGATCGGCCTGGTCAACGCCGGCCCGTGCCCGGTGCGGCTGCGCGCGGCCGAACGGATCCTGCTCGGCTCGGACCTGTCCGACGCCGCGATCAACGCGGCCGCCGCGGAACTGCCGTTCACCGGAGACACCCCGCAGCGGCGCGCGTTCACCACCCTGACCCGCCGCGCCCTGACCCAGGCCCGCAAGAAGCTCACCGGGATGTATTAGCAGTACATCCCTCATTCTCGCGGGGCGACGTACGGTCGGGGATGTGGACAACCGAGCCGAAGTGCGGGACTTCCTCACCACCCGCCGCGCCAAGATCAGCCCCGAGCGGGCCGGGCTGCCCGCCGGTGGCCAGCGCCGGGTCAAAGGGCTGCGCCGCAGCGAGGTCGCCGCGCTCGCCGGGATGAGCGTGGAGTACTACGCGAAGCTCGAACGCGGCTCGCTCGCCGGGGTGTCCGCCGGCGTGCTCGACGCCATCGCCCGCGCCCTGCAGCTCGACGAGGCCGAACGCGCCCACCTGGTCAGCCTGGCCCACGAGGCGAACGGCAGCAACGCGGTGCTGCGGGCCGGCCGCCGCCCGAAACCGTGGGCGCTGCGGCCCAGCCTGCGCTGGACGGTCGAGGCGATCACCAGCCCCGCGATCGTCACCAACGGCCGCCAGGATCTGCTGGCCACCAACCACATCGCCCGGGCGATGTACAGCGACCTGTTCGCCGACCCCGACACCACGCCGAACTTCGCCCGGTTCGCCTTCCTGGACGGCGCGGCCCACCGCTTCTACCCGGACTGGAACCTGGCCGCCGACATGACCGTGGCGAACATCCGCACCGCCGCCGGCCGGGACCCGCACGACAAGGGCCTGCACGATCTGGTCGGCGAGCTGTCGACCCGCAGCGACGACTTCCGGCGCCGGTGGGGCTCGCACAACGTGCGCACCCACGCGACCGGGGTGAAGCACTTCCGGCACCACGTCGCCGGCGATCTGACGCTGGCCTGGGAGAGCCTGGACCTGCGGGCCGAGCCCGGCCTGACCCTGGTGATCTACACCGCCGAGCCGGGCTCGCCGACCGCCGAGTCGCTCAGCCTGCTGGCGTCGTGGTCGCCGCAACACACTCTCGAAGGGTCACGCTGATCGGGGTGGCGCAGACGTGCCGCCGGTCGCCGTGCGGTTCCAGGATTCCCCGGTTCGCAGCGTCGTACAACTCGACGAGTTCGGCGGCGAGCAGCGGCGGGACACCCGCGTCGGTGAGCGCGCCCAGCCACGCCGGCTGGGGGAGAGGCACTACTTCGAGCGTACGGCCGAGCACCTCGCCCAACTCCGCGGCGACCTCCCGCTCGGTGTATTCGGGCGCCTCCAGATCGACGACCTCGCTCTTCTCCGGCGGGCTGATCAGGGCCGCGGCCGCCACCGCGCCGATGTCCCGGGTCGCCACCATCGGCACCGGCACGTCGGCCTCGCCGAACACCGGGTAGACGCCCGCGCCGAGAATGTCCTCGACCTTCTCCTGGAAGTGCGGGGACCGGATCGCGGTGACCACGGCGCCGGTGTCGCGCAGCCGGTTCTCCAGGTGGTGCAGCCAGCGGACCGGCCCGTTCCCCCCGGCCAGGTCGGCCCCGAGTGACGACAGCATCACCACGTGCGGCACGCCGCTGTCCGCGACCGCCGCCGCGATGGTGTCCGCCAGTTCCCGGTGTGCCGCGTCACCACCGTCCGGCAGCGTCGGCAGCATCACGAACGCCCCGTCACACCCGTGCAGCGCCGCGGCCAGGGCGGTCCGGTCGGTGAAGTCGGCGACCGCCGTCCCGGGGTGGCCCGCACCCTTGCGAGGGTCGCGGACGACCGCACGGTACGGAACGTTCGCCTCGCGCAGGACCCGTGCGGTCGCTCCGCCGACGTGCCCGGTGACTCCGGTGATCGCGTACATCTGCCGTCTCCTTCGACTGGTTTCTCGGTGTGTCCCCAGTCAAGCGGCGACGGCCGGGACGATCCATGGCTCAAACGAGCGCGAACATGTTCAATCGTCCACGTCGAGAGTCACCCCTCACCCCAGGCGGCGTCCCCGCCGGTCACGTCCACGGAAGTGGTGTATGAACCGGACTTCCGGGACAAAGAGGCGGCCACCGCAGATCCTTCGGATTGTCTAGATCACGAAGGGGAGA
>NZ_JBVHFK010000022.1:0-78061 GCF_055562375.1 Actinoplanes sp. NPDC019969
GGTCCACGATCTCTGCGGTCATCACTCACAGTGCCCATCCCGCCGGATCGAAGTCCGGCGAATCGGGCCAGAAACACCGTTCGTGGCACAGTCCCCCCACCCTCCGCGATCCAGGCGAGTGCCTGCGTCGGGTGAGGTAAGCCCCCACTCCGATCGGGGCAAGCGCCGGCGCCGCTTGAGGTGAGCGCGCTTTCCCATCGAGGCGAGCGCCTGCGGCGATCCAGGCACCGGCTTGCCCGAAACAGCCAAGCGTGCCGAGTGAGGCGAGGCGCATGCGTGCGATCGGGTATGCCCGGCCATCGAGCCGACCGTTGCTCGCGATCTTGTGCCTTTTGTGCCGATGCCTCAAGTTCAGGGCCGGCAAGGTCCGCGATCTTGGGGAGGTGGCACCACGGCAGGACGCACAAGATTGAAATGCCGCTCCTTCTTGTGCTTTCCGTTCCGGGATCGCGGCATGTCTTGCCCAAGATCGTGGGACTTGTTGTTCTTGGTCAGCAAATGCCGGTGCGGATCGCACAAGATCGCGGCAGGCGACCGTTTGCGGCGATCGCCAGCGTGCCGGACTACCGATCTGGGGCAGGTCAGATCGCCGATCCGTCGGTCTGCCGGATTGCTGGTTCGCCGGTCCGTTGAATCGCTGGATCGCTGTCAGTCTGTCCGCCGGTTCGCTTGTCCGCCGGTTCGCCGGATCGCATGCCCGGCGGATCGGCGGATCGGCGGATCGCTGTTCGCTGGATTGCCGGTCAGCCGAATGGCGGTTTTCATGATCAACTGAGTGGTGTTGCGCTCGCGATCGACTCAGTTGAGCGGCAGATCAGGGTGCTCGGGTGAGGCGAATTGTCCATAAGCCGGGTGCAGGCACGGTGCTCCTGCCCGAGATCGCGAGACTTGCCGATCTTGGGCAGGAGCGGTGGTGGGGGTTCCTGGTTCGGGATCGAGGACGCTGATGGTGAGCCGTCGGATCTGCTGTGCAGGGTGGGTGGCGGGGACCGGCGAGATGTCAGAGGGTGACGGGCAGCTCGGACAGGCCGCGGATCAGGAGGCCCGGACGCCAGCGCAGCGTGTCCGGGTCGGTGGCCAACCGCATGTTCGGGAAGCGGTCGAGCAGGCCGGTGAAAGCGATCTGCGCCTCCAGCCTGGCCAGCGGCGCGCCGAGGCAGTAGTGGATGCCGTGGCCGAAGGCCAGGTGCGCGTTCTGGGCGCGGTCCAGCTGCAGTGAAGCGGCGTCGGGGAAACGGTCCTCGTCACGGTTGGCCGACAGCAGGGAGATGATGACGGGGTCGCCGTGGCCGATGGTGACGTCGCCGATCGGGATGGTGTCGGTGGCGATGCGGAACGTGGAGGTTTCGACCGGGCCCTCGTACCGTAGGAATTCCTCGATGGCGCTGGGCAGCAGGTCGCGCTGGGACCGCAACCGCTCCCACTGCTCGCGGTCGCGCAGGAGCAGCCAGGCGCCGTTGCCGATCAGGTTCACGGTGGTCTCGTGACCGGCGATGAGCAGCAGGAACACCATCGAGGACAGCTCGTCCTCGGTGAGCCGGTCCTCGGCGTCGCGGACCTGGATGAGGCCGCTGAGCAGGTCGTCGCCGGGATTCTTGCGGCGGTCGGTGAGCAGCTCGCCGATGTAGGCGATCATCGCGTCGACCGAGGGCAGCAGGCGGTCGCCGGCGAGCGCGCCGGCGACGATGTCGTTGGACCAGGCGCGGAACGAGTCGCGGTCGGCGGCGGGCACGCCGAGCAGCTCGCAGATCACCTGGATCGGCAGCGGGAAGGCGAACGTGTCGATCAGGTCGGCCCGTTCCCGGCCGTCGAGCGCGTCCAGCAGCCCGGTGGTGATCTCCTCGATCCGGGGGCGGAGCGCCTCGATGCGGCGGGCGGTGAAGGCGGCCGACACGAGACGGCGCAGCCGGGTGTGGTCGGGTGGGTCGGTGGCGAGCATGTGCCGGGTGATCGCGGCCCGGACGTCGGCCTGGTTGGTAGCACCGGCCGGGATGCTCTTGGACAGGCGCGGGTCGCTGAGCAGGCGGCGGGCGTCGTCGTAGCGGGTGACGAGCCAGACCGGTATCCCGTTCGGCAGCCGCACCCGCCGGATCGGGCCGGTGCGGCGCAGGTCCGCGTACACCGGATGGGGGTTGTCCTGGAATGCCGGGTCGGTGAAATCGATCATCAGCAACCTCCGGGCCGCACGGGTAACCGATTTACGACAATACGCGTCGATGCGTGTCCCGTGGGGCCGATGACCGGATGGTGATGGCACACATCAGGACGAAAGCGGCGGCGAAGAACACGCTCATCGCCACTGCCATCGGGAGCAGCGTGTCGTACCCGAACAGGCCCGTCAGCGGGGTGACCGCGGCCGCGGTGACGAAGACCAGGCCGCCCTGCAGCGCCGAGGCGGTCCCGGCGGAGTGGCGCCCGGCCTCCTGGCCCAGGGCGGTCGCGGCCGGGATCGCGAAACCCATCCCGCCGACCACGAGGCTGAGCAGCACCCACGGCACGGCCAGCGGCGCGTGTTCCGGCCCGGCGAGCGCCGCCACCGGCAGCCCGGCCGCGCCGATCGTGGACACGGTGATGCCGATCGCCCGCAGCCGGACCGCGCCGGCGCGCACCACGAGCAGCCGGAACAGCAGGCTGAACAGGGCCATCGCGGCGGCGTTGGTGGCGAAGACGACGGTGTAGCGGGTGGCGCTGATGTCGTACACCGAGCGCAGCACGAACGCCGACCCGCCGATGTAGGTGAAGAACCCGGCGCTGGCCAGGCACTGCAGCAGCACGTGCCGCATGAAGTTCCAGTCCCGCAGCAGCCCGGACATCCGGCCGCCCAGCGCGCGCAGCCCGGCCGGGTGCCGGGCGTCCGGCGGGAGGGTCTCCGGCACGCCGAGGACGACGGCGACGGCCATCAGCACGCCGAGGGCGGTGAGCGCGGCGAAGACGGTACGCCAGGTGCCGTGCGCCAGGATCAGCCCGCCGGCGGCCGGGGCGATGATCGGGCCGAGGAAGGTGAACGACGAGATCAGGCCGAACGTGGCGGCGGCCCGGTCACCGTGGTGGGTGTCGGTGACGACGGCGCGGCCCAGCGCCACCCCGCCACCGGCGACGGCGCCCTGCACCAGCCGGGCGGCGACCAGCAGCGTGCCGTCGGGGCTGAGCCCGCACACCACCGACAGCACGGCGAACGCCACACTGCAGGCGATCAGCAGGCGGCGGCGCCCGTACGCGTCACTCAGCGGCCCGAGCAGGAACTGACCGGCCGCCATGCCCACGATGAACGCGGTCAGCGTGAGCTGGGCGACCGTCGCGCTGGTGTGCAGGGATCGCTGCAGTTCCGGCAGCCCGGCGATGTACGTGTCGGTGGCGAAAGGGCCGACGCCCATCACCAGGATCAGGGCGATCAGGGCAGGCCGCCGGGTCGGGGACGTCACGGCGGCTCCTCGGATCGTGCGCTCGGTCGGGGGGACCTTACCCCGATGGATCAACGGCACTCGGCCACCAGTCGTCCGGATCGGTGGCGCGGATCTCCTCGAGGAGCGCGCGGCCCACGTCGGTCCGGATCGACGCCGCGAGAAAGTCGAACCAGCGGTCCCGTAGTTCCGGCCGTTCCGGCAGGCTCTCCTTGACGTGCAGCACCGACTCCAGCACGTCGGCGTCGCGGGCGATCAGCGCCTCCGCCGAGTCCTGCGCGTGGTCCGCTTGAGGGCGCCGGCCTCGTAGAAGAAGTCCGCGGTGCTCATCGCCCACCACCGTATCGCCTCAGCTCGCCGTGGCCGGACAGGGTCGCGGCCAGGTCGGTGGACCGGCCGCGCAGGGTGGCGTCGAGGAACGCGGCGCACGTCTCCGTGGTCATCCGGACGCTTCCGGCACGGCCGAGGGAACCGGTCAGGGCGGGCGCCGGCGGCAGGTAGAGCGGCGCGTCGGTGAAGGTGAGATGGGCGCTGCCGGGCACGGTGAGGAGGTACCCGGGGGCCGTGCTCCGCTCCAGCACCGACGACAGCAGCGACAGATACGCGGTGTCGGCCTGGTCGGTGATCTCGTGGGTGAGGGCCAGCACCGGCTGCCGCAGCGGGCCCTGGTCCGGTTCGGGCCCGCCGTCGAGGTTGATCACGGCGGTGAACCGGCTGTCCTGTTCGGCGGCGCGCAGGGCGGCGGCCCCGCCGACGGAGTGGCCGGTCGCGGCTGCGCGGGTGGTGTCGAGGCGACCGGTGAACGGCCCGGCGAGCGCGCCGGAGTCGAGCCGTTCGAGCTGGGTGAGGACGAACCGCAGGTCGGCGGCGCGTACCGCGACCCAGCCGGCCCGGCGCCGGGCGTCCTCCTCGCGGTTCCCGGCGGAGGCGACCCGGGTCTGCACCGTACGGCCGTCACCGAGCACGACCGCCGCGGAGTCGTACGGGTGGTCCACGCCCGCGACCACGTACCCCCGGCTGGCCAGGTCTTCGGCCCACGCCGTGTTCTGTGTACGCGGCCCGCCGAGCCCGGGCGAGAACAGCAGGACCGGGAACCGGCCGGCCGACGGGACCGCGTCGAACGTCGCGTGACTGTGCGCGCGGGCCGGCCCGTCCAGCAGGAACGCCGGCGCGCCCAGATAGCCGGCCACCGCCCCCGCGACGGTGTCCGCCTCCTGCCGGTTCCGGCCCAGGTACTGCGCGGGCTTGCCGCGCGTGCCGGACGGGTACCAGAGCTGGACGACCACGGTGCGCCGGTCGGCGGTGTCCGGGGTGGCCGGCTCGCCACGGCCGGGATCGGTCCACTCCAGCACGGTGGTGCCGACCGCGGACGGCCCCGACGGCTGCGGGAACTCCGGGATCGGCAGCGCCCAGCCCGCGCCCGCCCCGGCAGCGACGAGACCCAGGCACAGCACCGATCCGGTCACGGCGACCCACCGGCGGGACAGCCAGCCCGCGGCGAACGCCATCACGAACAGCACGTCGGCGGCCAGCACCGGCAGCAGCTGCCAGCGCATGCCGGGCAGGGCCAGGAGAGCGCCGACGGCGATGACGCCGGCCGCGGTGAGCGCGGTCCGGCGGCGGAGTGGCGGCGGCAGCCACCGGCTCATGATGAGGACCGTCGAGGCGAGCACCACGACGAGTTCCCGTACGGACAGGTGGAGGCCAGGGATCATGTCGGTCACGGCCAGGATCGTGGTACGTCCGTACTGAGAGTCCGCTGAGGACCGGCGTCGTCCGCGCCGGATGATTCGCGTCACCCCGCCGTCCCCTAACGTCCAGCGGGTGACCAGCGAGGACGAGCTTCTCCAGCTGCTCGTGCCGTTGACGGAGACACTGCTCGGCTCCCGTTTCGAGGGCACGATGCGGTGCGAGACGATCGTCCGCGAGGTCGCCGGGGCGCGGTGGCGGTCACCGGCAGGACGAAGCGCTGACGTTCTCCTCCGCCGGAGGTGGGAAGCGGGACTTGCTGCCTGCGACGGATGTGGCCGGCCGGGGCCGGGCGGCAGGCTCTGCGGTGTCGAGAACGACGCCGAACTGGGAGAACAACGTGACGTTGAAGAGAGTCGCCGTGCTGGCCGCTGCCGCGGTCACCATCGGCGTGGCGCCGCTGGCCCACGCCCAGGCGACGGGGAAGCCGGCAGGCGAGTGGGCGGGGATCGTCCGGGAGCCGGTGACGATCCCGATGGACGGCGGCTGGGCGGCGCACGGGGAGTTCACCTACCCGAAGGGCGCCAAGGGCCGCCTGCCGGTCGTGGTGCTGCTGCACGGCAGCGGTTACCACGACATGGATCAGACGCTCGCCCCGAACGCTGCCACGCTGCGGTCGGTCGCCCGGTCGGTGAACCGGGGCGGTTTCGCGGTGCTGCGCTTCAACAAGCGCGGCGTGATCGGGGTGGGCCCGCGGCTCAGCGACGATCCGGCGCTGCTGGACCCGGAGAAGCCCTACCAGCAGACGGTACGGGACGCGGCCGCCGCCGTCCGGTTCGCCGCCGCGTCGAAGCGGGCCGACCCGGCCAAGATCTTCCTGCTCGGGCACAGCGAGGGCACCCAGGTCGCCGGGAACCTGGCCGCCGACCCGCGCGGTCACGGCATCACCCGGCCGGCCGGGGTCGTCGCGATGGGGGTGGTCGCCGGCGCCCCGCGGCAGGTCCTCTACTACCAGGCCGTGGGCCGCACGCTGGGACAACTGCACGAGGAGTTCGACTTCGACGGCGACGGCAGGCTGACCGCGGCGGAGACGGCGCACGGGGCCGAGCAGTTCCGGGCCGTGCTGACCGACCCGGCCACCGACGCGAACGGCGACGGCGAACTGGCCATCGACACCGAGATCGAACCCGTCGTCCGCGCCGCCGTGGGCTTCGACGACTTCCCGAACCTGCCGGGCATGCCCCCGCGCTTCGCCAGATATGTGACCGACATCGGCCGCTTCAAGACCCCGGATCAGGAGCTTCCCCGGTACGGGGGACCGGTGCTCCTGCTCCACGGCCGGACCGACACCCAGACCGTTGTTCGCGGGGCGGCCCTCACCGACGCCGCGCTCGCCGCCGCCGGAAACCGGGACCATACCCTGATCACCTATCCCGGTGTCGGTCACCTGATGAACGTGACGCCGAAGTACCAGCCGGCGCCCGGCAACCCGGACCCGATGGTGCTGCGCGACCTCAGCGCCTGGCTGACCGCGCACCGCTGAACCGTGTCGAAGGGGCCGGATGCGTACCACGCTCGTTGCGGACGGCGGCCTGGCCGTGGCCGCCGTGCCGTTCACCGCGGCGCTGCTCTGGATCTCCGGCCCCGCCGGCCTGCCCGGCACGCTCCTGCTGGTGCTGGTGGCCGTACAGACGTTGCTGATCGGTCTGCGCCGGACCGTCCCGGTGTGGTGCCTGACGCTGATGCTGGCGCTGCAGGTCGCGATCGCGGCCGCGGCGCCGCACGGCACCGGGGTGCGCGGGACCGGCCTCGCCGTCGCCGTCTACACCTGCGGCGCGCTGCTGGCCACGCGTGCCGCCGTGCTTCTCGCGGTGCTCACCGCCGTGGTGGAGATCGGCGGGTACGCCGTCCTGAGCCTGGCGCCGCTGCGGGACCCGGCGGCCGACCTGACCCGGATCGGCCTGCACCTGGTGCTGTCGCTGCTGCTGTACGTCGGCGCGGCGCTGCTCGGCGCGCACCTGACGATGCGGCGCCGGTACGCCGAGGTGGTCGCGACCGGCGCCGCCGCCGACGCCGAGGCGCACCGGGCCCGGACCGAGGCGGTGCTGACCGCCGAACGCGCCCGCACCGCCCGTGAGCTGCACGACGTGGCCGCGCACCACCTGACCTCACTGATCGTGCAGGCCACCCTGGTCGAACGGCTGCTGGACCGGGACCCGGAAGCGGCCCGCCGGCATGCGGCAGCGGTCCGCGAGGAGGGCCGGAACACCCTGCACAACCTGCGGCTGATCGTCGGCGCGCTACGGGACGGCGACGGCGCCGACCCGCACCTGCCGGACGGCAGCGGCCTTGCGATGATCGACCGGCTGGTGTCCGGCGGCGAGGCCGTGCTCAGCGTCGACGGTGTCCCCGGCGTCCGGGATCCGGCAGTGGAGCTGGCGCTGTACCGGGTGGCGCAGGAGGCGCTGACCAACGCGCGCGACCACGCGCCCGGGGCGCCGGTGACGATCGCGCTCGCCTACCGGGACTCGGAGACCACGATGGAGATCCACAACGGGCCGCGGTCCGGCGGCCCGCCCGCGCCCCGCGGCTCCGCGCGCGGGCGCCGCGGCTTCGGCCTGCTCGGCATGCGCGAACGCGCCTCGCTGATCGGCGCGGCTCTGGACGCCGGACCCGCCCCGGACGGTGGCTGGCGGGTCCGCCTGACCGTCCCGCACCCCGGTGACCGTTCATGATCAGGGTGCCGCTCATCGTTCCGTCCACCCGGGGCCGCTCATGATCAGGGTGCTGCTCGCGGATGATCAGCCGATGTTGCGGGCCGGGTTCCGGTCGCTGCTCGAACTCGCCGGGGACATCACCGTGGTGGGGGAGGCCGCCGACGGTCCCACCGCCGTCCGGATGGCCCGGCAGCTGCGGCCCGACGTGGTGTGCATGGACGTGCGGATGCCCGGCGGCGACGGCCTGACCGCGACCCGGGCCATCGCCGGCGGCCCCGATCCGGCGCCCGCGGTGCTGGTGCTGACCACCTACGAGCTGGACGAGTACGTGTTCGGCGCGCTCGAAGCCGGCGCCAGCGGGTTCCTGCTCAAGGACGCCGAGGTGGACACCCTGATCGACGCGGTCCGCCGGCTCGCCGCCGGGCACGCGATGGTCGACCACACGGTGACCCGCCGGGTGATCACCGAGTTCGCCCGGCGCCGCTCCGCCACCCCGGCCGGTCCCGGGCCGGACCTGCTCACGGCCCGCGAGGCGGAGATCGTCCGGCTGCTGGCCGACGGCAGGTCCAATGCGGAGATCGCCGCCGAGCTGGTGGTCGAGGTGAGCACGGTGAAGAGCCATCTGAGCCGGGCGATGACCAAGATCGGCGCGCGGGACCGGGTGCAGACGGTGGTCTGGGCGTACCGGTCCGGCCTGCTGCCTCTAGAAGGGTGACAGAAGAAGGCATGATCGAGAACAAGGTGACGTGGCGTGCCCGGACGGTGGCCGGTCGGCACGGGACGGTGCGCACCCGGGAGTATCTGCCGGCGGTGCCGCGGCCGGACGCCGAGGTGGTCGTCTGGGCGCACGGCGGGGCGTACGTCGGCGGCAATCTGCGGATGGCCGAGTCGCACGCCGTCGCCCTGGACATCGCGCGGACCGGGCGTCCGGTGGTCGCCGTCGACTACCGCAAGGTGTCGATGCTGCCGCTCCTGCTGCCGAAACGCCGGATCCGGCCGCACCGCAACAACTTCCCGGTGCCGGTCGACGACGTCCTCGACGCCTATCTCGACACCGTCCGCCGTTATCCGGGGCGCCGGCACGTGCTGGGCGGGGCCAGCGCCGGGGCGAACCTGGCCGCCTCCGCCACGCTGCGCGCCGCGGAGCATCGGCCGGAGGGGCTGATCCTGGCGTACGGCGCCTTCCACGCTGAGCTGCCGCCGATCTCCGGCGAGCTGCGGGCGAGCATCGACGCGTCGGCGATCAAACGACAGTTCACCGCGGAGGTGTACCGGCGGATCACCCTCAACTTCGTCGGTGTGGAGTCGCTGCTCGAGGATCCGGCGCTGGCTCCCGCCACAGCGCCGGTCGAGCCGATCCCGCCGACCCTGTTCGTCGACGCGGAGGCCGACACGCTGCGGGCGTCCAGCGAACGGTACGCGCGGCGGCTGCGTACCGAAGGCGTCCCGGTGTCGGCGAGTTTCGTGCCCGGCAGCGCGCACGGCTTCCTCAACAAGCCGGCGACCGAGCAGTTCCGGCAGGGCCTCGCGCTGATCCGGGGGTGGCTGGACGAGCCGGCCCGGTGTTGAGCGATCGCTCAAAGCGCTCTATCCTGCGTTTGAGCGACCGCTCAACAGAGGAGCCGCAATGAAGATCGTCATTCCCGGTGGAACCGGACAGGTCGGCGCCGTCCTGGACCGGGCGCTGACCGCCCGGGGCCACGACGTCGTGATCCTGACCCGCTCACCCCGAGGGGAACGGCAGGTCCACTGGGACGGTGTCACCCGCGGTGACTGGGTCGAGGAGATCGACGGCAGCGACGTCGTGATCAACCTGGCCGGGCGCAGCGTCTCCTGCCGGTACACCCCGGAGAACCTGAACGCCATGATGACCTCCCGGGTGGAGTCGGCCCGGATCGTCGGCGAGGCCATCACGGCCGCGGCCCGGCCACCCCGGGTGTGGCTGCAGATGAGCACCGCGACGATCTACGCGCACCGGTTCGACGCCGCCAACGACGAGCGCGACGGCGTGATCGGCGGCGACGAACCGGGCGTCCCCGGGTACTGGGAGTACAGCATCCGGATCGCCCGCAACTGGGAGGCCGCCCAGGAACAGGCGGTCACTCCGCACACCCGCAAGGTCGCGCTGCGGTCCGCGATGGTGATGAGCCCGGACCGGGGCGGCGTGTTCGACGTGCTCAGCCGGCTGGCGCGGCTCGGGCTGGGCGGGCCGGTGGGCGGCGGCCGGCAGTACGTCTCCTGGATCCACGAACACGACTTCGCCCGCGCCGTCGAGTTCCTGATCGACCGCGACGACCTGTCCGGGCCGGTCAACCTGGCCGCGCCCGGCCCGCTGCCGCAGCGGGACTTCATGCGCGACCTGCGGGCGGGCTGGCGGATGCCGATCGGCCTGCCGGCCACCCGGTGGATGGCGGAGATCGGCGCGTTCGCCCTCCGCACCGACACCGAGCTGCTGCTGAAGAGCCGCCGCGTCGTCCCCGGCCGTCTCCTCGACGCCGGCTTCACCTTCGACCACCCGGACTGGCGGCCCGCGGCCGCGGAACTGGTGTCCCGCCGCCACGGTCACCCCCGGCCGGTTCTCACGGCTGTCTCGGGTGCCCCGGAGGCGGCTGTCGACGTGGGTCCTGCATGATGGTCGAGATCATCATGGGCCGGCGCCGAAATGCGCGGGCGCCTCGGGCGAGGAGTTGCTGCCGTGACACCGACTCGCCGGCGCCGGTTGGCGGCTGCGGAGACAATCGAAGCTCACATCCGGCGTTTCTTCGCGGGGCATGACGTCGAAGTCATCGAATACGACCTGGGATTCGGCCGCCGGAGACGGGTTCCCGGCTTCCGAGTCCTGGTGGTCGCGCCAGGACCTCGGAGCAACAGCTGGGCGTACGTCACCGTTGGTTGCTGGTCGGCTTTCCATGTCGACGGTCACGGGCTCGAATTCGTGATGACATCGAGAAAGCGTGAGACCGCCGTCATCGATCTGATCGCCATGGCCGCCTATTACCACCCCCGGCACCATCTGGATCATTGGCACACGATGCCGATCGGCGGCCCCTGGCTCCCGGGCTCGGCATGTGACCACCTGCTGGTGAGTCTTCCGTACCTGCACGGGCCTGACCTCGAGCGATGTGTGCTGCCGCAAGGGCATGCCCGCCTGTTGTGGCTGTTACCGATAACCGCGGACGAGAAGGCGTTCCGGCAGCGGCACGACACCGAGGCCCTCGAGCAACGGTTCGATGATGCCGGGATCGATCCCACGGATCCGCTACGCGCATCGGTTGCCTGACAGCGTCCGCTTTCTCTTGCCATACCGGTATTCGGCCTGACGGTGCCTCTACCTTGCGCCATGCCTGCGCCCGGTCTCGCAATCGCCGATGTAGCCGATCTGCCTCCCGCCTCACGACGCGGGCAACATCGGATTGGTGATCACCGCGCTGGTTCTGATCGGTGTGGGCGTCCTTGCCCGTACCGCGATGGAGCCGCTCACCTCGTACGCCTGCGAGTTCGCCGGCTCGCAGACCGAGGAAGAAGAGGCCGTCGCTCGGGACCTCTGCCACCGCGAAGCCTTGACGAGGTCAACCGCAAGCCATTGCCGAACTCCCGCTCTCTGGCGGGGCTTGCGTCGTCACCTACGCCGAGATAGGCGACGGCCCTCACTCCGCAGCCGTCGGCAGGCTCTCCACAGCGGTCGCTGCCTGGTGCTCCGAAGCCCGAGCGGTGACACGCACGTAGTTGCCGCCGCCCGTTCCTTGGGCCGCTCGATCTCCGGGGCAGCAGGATACGCGATCAAGGCACGCTGACTCCGACCGCAAGGTCTTTCTGCGTCGAGAACCTTGCGGGCTTTGGGGACGTCCCAGTGAGGCGTAGGAGTCGACATGCTTGACTGTGTATGTTTCGCCGCCACACGGCTGACCGTCGCTACGTCTAGATGGCGCTGCTGCAGGCCGATCTCCGTAGTCACCGCAGCCTCGGGGTCCTCATCAGCGTCCTGGGCGGTCCACCGGCTCCACCGTCGCGTCAGAAGATCGGGTCGCCGGCGAACAGGCGGGCCCGGAGGTTGGCGGCGATCGAGATCTCTTCCCGCAGGCCGGGGTCGAGGCCGTCGCGTACCTGGGGCGCCAGGTCGGCGACCGTACGTGGCGAGCCGTCCTCCCGCAGCACGAACTCCCGCCGGGCCCGGTCGTACAGCGCGACCACCGGCCCGCGTACGTGCGCCAGCAGGGCGTCCGGGCCGGCCGGTGACTCGGCCTGGTGGCCGGCCACCTCGAACAGCCCTTCGGTCACCCCGCCGAACAGCCACTCGCCGACCTCCACCACCCCGTCGACGACCAGCACGGCGTCGCCGAGGACCAGCCGGCGGGCCCGGAGCGTGCCGCGTACCACGTAGATGGCGTGCACGTAGGTGCCGAGGTCGAGGGTGCCGGCGACGGTCAGGCCGCCACCGAACACGACTGTCTCGAGTTCGTCGCGTTCCTCGCAGCGGGCCTCCGCGTCGAACTCGCCGACGGTGACCGGCGCTTCGTACAACTCGACCTCGTCGGTGTGCCCGGAGAACCAGGAGTTGCCGGTCAGTTCGTCTGCCTGTGACGCGAGGATCTTCATCGCAGTGCAGCCTAGGGCCACGAGCCGGCGGCGGCCGAGCCGCACCGCATCGATCTGCGGCCGGTGGCACCGTGGCAGGCGGCTTCAGCCAGGGGTCGCGGTGCGGCGGCGGATGGTGCCGGCGAGGACGATCAGGCCGGGCAGGGTGCCGAGGAGCAGGATCAACGGCTTGGGCCAGGTACGGATGTACGGCGCCACACCGCCCGCGAGAGGCTGCACGCCGTACCCGGTGATGTCGCAACCGACCAGGTAGGAACCGGCCGCCGGGACCGCGAACACCGCCACCCAGATCTCGGACGTGCCGTCGTGGTTGCCGTTGACCGGGACCGTCAGGGGTGTAGCCGGTTCGCCGTCGAGGCCCGGCCCGCTGATCCGGCAGCCGGGCGTCTCCTTGATGAAGTCGCGGCGGATGATGCCGTACCGGCCGGCTGCCGGCGCCTGCACGGGACGCCCGGCCGGCGCGTATCCGCGATGGTCCGGAACCCCGTGCAGCACGGCGACGTCGGTGGCGGGCAGGATCAGGACGCCACCGAGAGCGGCCAGCAGAGCCCCGGCGACATACCGGTAGGGGCCGGGGCGTCGATCCCACCCGGACAGCCCCACCGCATATCCGGCGACTCCGCCCACCGCCGCCACCGGCAGCATGGCGAACCGCTCCGCGCCCACCGGATCGGGCAACGGGACGGCCCACCGGTAGATGAGCAGCGCCGACGCCAGGTACAACACCCCGGTCACCGTGGCTGCCAGCACCGCCGACCCGAACCCGGCCGCGCTCCGCCGGCGACCCGTTTCCGCCGTCCACCGGGCCGCAGCGGCAGCCCCGGCCACCGGCAGGGTCAGCCACGTCCAGCGGAAGACCTCGCCGCCCTCCGGCGGCACCTCGACGATCGTGGCGTCGGCGAGGATCGCCACCGGCACCGCCAGCAGGAACAGCATCGCCCACACCGCAGGGCCGGGCACCATCTTCCGCACCACCACACCCGATGCTAGGTCGGCAACTCCGGCGGATTGAGGTCTTCCTGCCTTTCCGGGCGGCCGGGCGCACGCTTAACCTCGGCGATGACGGGAGGCGGCGAGCGGTGACGGGTACGGACGGTGCGGCGTTGCAGGAGCCGGCGGGCCCGGTCGATCTGACCCGGTACGCCTGGCTGTCCATCGGCACGGCGGTCGCGACGATCGCGTTGAAGGCGGTCGCGTACCTGGTGACCGGCTCGGTGGGGCTGCTGTCGGACGCCGCCGAGTCGGTGGTGAACCTGGTCGCCGCGATCATCGCCCTGATCGCGCTGACCGTGGCGGCCCGCCCGGCCGACGCGAACCACCACTACGGGCACGGCAAGGCGGAGTACTTCTCGGCCGGCGCCGAAGGTCTGATGATCTTCGTGGCGGCGGCGTTCATCATGGTCAGCGCGGTGCAGCGGTTCATCACCCCGGTTCCTCTGGAGCGGGTCGGGGTCGGCCTGGCCGTCTCGACGGCGGCGACCGTGCTGAACCTCGCGGTCGGCCTGCTGCTGATCCGGGCGGGCCGCCGGCACCGGTCGGTGACCCTGAGCGCCGACGGGAAGCATCTGCTGACCGACGTGTGGACATCCGCCGGGGTGCTGGTGGGCGTACTCCTGGTGGGTCTGACCGGCTGGCAGCGGCTGGACCCGGTGGTGGCCGCGCTCGTCGGCCTCAACATCCTGGTCACCGGGGGCCGGATGGTGGCGCAGTCGGTCCGGGCGCTGCTGGACGAGGCGCTGGACCCGGCGGACCTGGCGCGGGTCATCGCGGCGCTGGACGGGTTCCGGGGCCCGGACGTGCGGTTCCACGGCCTGCAGACCCGGCAGTCCGGGCAGCACCGGTTCGTCTCGATGCACGTCCTGGTGCCCGGCCGGTGGACCGTGCAGCGCGGCCACGATCTCGCCGAACAGGTGGAGGCGGCGATCCGCGAGGCGCTGCCGGACAGCACCGTCTTCACGCACCTGGAGCCGCTGGAGGATCCGCGTGCCTACGACGACTACGCGTACGACGGTCACGACAACCGGCTGCCCCCGGTGCCGTGACCGTGATCCGGGGTCGGCCCACCGGGTTCCAGCCGTCCGAGCCCGCCAGGTACTTCTGCGGCGTGTAGTTCACCGCCTGCGCGTCGGTCAGCTGTGCCCGGTTGCTGTTCACCGTCGCGCCCGGGCCGGTGTTCCGGTACTCGTAGAAGCGGGCGTTCCTCCCCGAGTTGCCGGACATGTCGGTCCACTGCTGGGCGACCTTGATCGTGGCGCTCAGGTGGGACTCACGGACGGTCACCTGCCCGGCGGCGGCCCACGGCCGGCCGAGGTAGGTGACGTTGTCGGTCACACCGGTGATCGTCGACTTGTAGACGAGGAACCCGTACGCCTGGGTCGCAGGGGTGTTCGCCGCGGTGAGATAGCCGCCGGTGCTGCGCTTCTCGTGGATCGTGCAGGCGTGGACGCGTACGTTGCCCAGTCGCGCCCGGTCCCCGTACAACGCCAGCGCGAGCGCCTGCGACGACCCGTTGGCGGCCTCGTCGTAGTCGTTGCGGAACGTCAGGTTCTTGCCGTAGAACTCCCTGGCCTGCACGTACACCGGGGCCGATCCGGTGGTGCCGGCGGCTCATCTTTCGCAACGCGGAAAAGCGTGATGCGGGCGGGGTACGGGCATCCGTTTAGCACACCGGGTCGCGGGAACACGCCCATTCATGGACGTCAGCGCTTCCTCCCCGCAGCGGGACCGGTCGTTCTTCGGTCAGCCGCGCCCGCTGGCCAGCCTGTTCGGCGTGGAGCTGTGGGAGCGGTTCTCGTTCTACGGCATGCAGGGCATCCTGCTGATCTACCTCTACTACTCGGCTGCCGACGGCGGCCTCGGCATCAGCGAGAGCACCGCCACCAGCATCGTCGGCGCCTACGGGGGCGCGGTCTACCTGTCCACGATCCTCGGGGCCTGGACCGCCGACCGGCTGCTCGGCCCGGAACGCGTGCTGTTCCTCAGCGCCGTCCTGGTGATGGGCGGCCACATCGCCCTGGCGGCGCTGCCCGGCCTGGCCGGGGTGACCGCCGGGCTCATCCTGATCGCGATCGGCAGCGGCGGCGTCAAAGCCAACGCCACCTCCCTGGTCGGCACCCTGTACGCCGCTGACGACGAACGCCGCGACGCCGGCTTCTCCCTGTTCTACCTGGGCATCAACCTGGGCGCTCTGGCCGGGCCGCTGCTGACCGGCCTGCTGCAGAAGAACGCCGGCTTCCACTACGGCTTCGCGCTCGCCGCGGTCGGCATGGCCATCGGCCTGGCGCAGTACACCGTCGGCCGCCGCCGGCTGCCGCCCGAGGCCCGGGAGGTTCCGAACCCGCTTCCGGCCCGGTCCCGCCCGCTGGTCGCCGTGGCCGCTGTCGCGCTGGTGGCGGCGCTGGCGCTGCTCGCGGTCACCGGGGTGCTCGCCGCCGACCGGCTCGCCACCATCGTGGTCGTGGTCAGCGCGGCCGCCGCGGTCTGCTACTTCGTGGTCATCCTGAGCAGCCGCCGGATCACCGGCGTGGAACGGCGCCGGGTGTTCGCGTTCATCCCGATGTTCCTGGCCAGCGCCGCCTTCTGGTCGCTCTACCAGCAACAGTTCACGGTGGTCACGATCTACTCCGACCAGCGCCTGGACCGGACCCTGTTCGGCTGGGAGATGCCGGTGTCCTGGGTGCAGTCGATCAACCCGATCTTCATCATCGTGCTGTCCGGTGTGTTCGCCGCTCTCTGGACCAGGCTCGGCGACCGCCAGCCCACCACACCGATCAAGTTCGCCGCCGGAACCGTCATCATGGGCGTCGCCTTCCTGCTCTTCCTGCCGCTGGCCGGCGGCGGCCCGAACAGCGCGCCGCTGCTCGCCCTCGCCGGCATCCTGCTCGTCTTCACGATCGCCGAGCTGCTGCTCTCCCCGGTCGGGTTGTCGCTGTCCACGAAGCTCGCGCCGCGCGTCTTCCACACCCAGATGGTGGCGCTGTTCTTCCTGTCGGTCGCCCTGGGCACCGCAGCCTCCGGAACCCTCGCCGGCTACTACGACCCCGACTCCGAGACCCCGTACTTCGGCATCCTCGGCGCCATCGCGATCGTGCTGGGCCTGGCCCTGGCCGCCGCCGCGAAACCGATCAGCCGCCTGATGAGTGGCGTCCGCTGACCGGACTCCCGGACAATGCGGGGCTTCGGTTCGGCCGGTCTCCTTAAGGCAGTGCTCTGTCGCTTCAGCCGGGTAGTAGCCGATTGCGGCACCAGCTGTGGATGTTGAATGTTGAACATTCACTTCCGGTCGGCGTTGCTCTACAGTCCGGCCTTCTTGGCACCGTAGGCGGCCTGCTTGGCGGTGAAGCCTTCGTACTTCAACTGGTCGATCAGCCCGGACCGGGAGAAGGAGCTGAAGTCCAGGTAGTCTGCAGCCTTCTTGGCAGCCTGCTCGTTCCAATTGGCTTTCTGTGCGTCCACGCCGTAGGTGGCGTCTTTGGCGGAGAATCCCTCGTACTTGAGTTGTTCGATCAGCCCTTTGCGGGAAAAGGCGGAGAACGACAGGTAATCGGCGGCCTTTTCAACGGCGTTCTCCTGGGCGACGGTCAACTGTTCGGTCGGCTGGGGGTCGGCTCAGCTGCGGGTTCGGTGGTGGCGGGTTCGGTGGCTGGTTCGATCGCGGGTTTCCCGGCACCGTTGAGGCTGCCGGAGTATTCGCCGCATAGGGCGGTGTTCCAGAGTGCCGGGTCGTAGGCGCGCTTGCCGCTGGTCACGTCGATGCAGATCTGCAGCTGGTTGATCGCGTCCTGGTTCGACATGCCGGCGGGGGCGGTGGCCGGCGCCGCAGTTGTCGTTGTCGCGGTGGTGGCAGCCGTGGTGGGGCTTGCGGCGGGTGCCGCGTCGTCGTACCCGGTGATGACGGCGATCAGGATCAGCCCGGCGGAGATACCGCCGCCGATCAAGGCGGCCCGTGTGGCGCGGGTCAGCCTCTTCCTGGAGGCGGGGGCGGGGGTGGTCTCGGGTGCAGACATGATCGGTTCTCCTGGCGAGGACTGGTACCGGCGTGGGGCTGAAGTGTCTGCCGTCCGGGCGCCGGTGTCGTTCATGACACACGCGGGGGTCAGGCGTTAAGCGGCAGAGTATGGAAGATCAGCGGGGAACGCCGTGAACAGGCGGATGGCCGGTAGCCGGTCGTCTACGCCCGAGGTCACTGAGGACCAGCCTCTGTAGCCGGCGAGCTGGTGGTCCTGTCAGTGTGCGGCTGCTCGCGGTAGCCGCACACGGGCGGTGAGCCGGCCCGTACAGCCGAGGCTCACCCGGTGACCGGCAGTACCGGTCGTTCGCTGCTCGACGGCGGCGCCTGGCCGCAAGCTTGTCGCATGTCGGCCACTGCGGCACGCCAGGCCGGGTTGCCGTCCTTGGCGCTGCGTCCCATCGCTGCCGAGCTCTCCGCGATCGGCGTGTTGTCGCTGCGTCGCGCCGGCCGTCCGACCGCGTCGGCGAGAAGGAGCCGTCCTGGCGCGTCAGTGGCATGCCGCCAGCCGTTACGAAGCTCCGCACACGCCTCGCGGGCGTGCGAGTCCAGGCCGCTCGTGGTTTCGTCCGGGCTGTGGGCGGCGACCAAGGTCCGCTCGTTGCAGCCTGCCGTCACCGTCATCGGTAGCGCCAGAAGGAGACCGACCACACCGCGACGCCACCGACTGCCAGTCATCATGCCCATGCCGCCGCCATACCCACTGGCCGGGCCGCTGGTCACCGAAGTCACCCGCTGGAGGCGGATCTGCCGCCCCGGTCGTGTCGAGTGGTGCAGAGGGCTGTGAAAGCCCGCCGCCCCGGCCGCTCCCGCAAGCGCTATTCGGGAAGCAGCATCCGGCCGTCGGGGTCGTGGTCGACGGGGATGATCTCGCGGACGGCGGTGGTCGGGAGGGGGCCGTAGATGTGCGGGAACTCGTCGGCGCCCGGCTCGGGGGCCTCGTATTTGAGCGGTACGCCGAGCAGGTCGCTGTCGATGACCAGGACCACCAGGTCGTCCGCGTCGGCGTAGAAGGACTCGGCGACGGCGCGCAGCTGGTGCGGCAGGGAACAGTGGATGAAACCCTGCTCCTCCAGGGAGACGCCGCGGGTCGACGTGCGGTACGAGCCCGACTCGAGGGCGGCCTCCCAGCTCGCGCGTTCGGTGATGTGGAGCAGTTGCGTCATGTCCGGGACGGTATCCGATCGGTGATCGCTCCGGGCCCTCCGGCCTTGAGAAGCGCCCTCCGGAGGCGTAGACAGAGACTGTCCTCGATGGCCGTCAGGGGGTCTCCCATGTGGCGCCGGATTCTGCTCGTGGTTCTCGCCGTGCTGGCCGGGGCGGTGCCGTCCAGCGCCGCCGTCGCCTCCGGTGAACAGGCGGCCGACGGGCTGCTGCCGTTTCCCAGTGACCGGTTCACGGTCGCGGACCCCGGCAGCCCGACCGGGCGCCGGGTGCACTTCCCGCCCGGCGCGCTGCCCGCGAACGTGGCCGGGGCGCCGATCGATCCGGCGGAGTGGAACCGGCAGGACGGGTTCAGCCCGGGCACGCCGATCCTGGCGCACGTGCCCGGTCTCGACCCGGTGGCCAGCGGGATCGCGCCGGTCACCGACATCGGCCGGTCGCTGCGACCGGACGCGCCGATCCTGTTGCTGAACACGCGGACCGGGCAGCGGACACCGTACTGGGCGGAACTCGACGCGCACGCCGCCGCCACACCGGAGCGGCAGCTGCTCATCATCCGGCCGGCGGTGGCGTTGAGCGAGGCCACCCGGTACGCCGTCGTGCTGCGCGGGCTGCGGGACCGTACCGGGCAGAGGATCCCCGCGCCGAAGGCGTGGGCCTTCACCGTCGCGAGCCGGGACGGGCTCACCGGGCGGGTGCTGCGGATGCGCGACGACGCGTTCGCCGGGCTCGGGCGGGCCGCGCCGGCGTTCACCGTCGGGCAGGTCACCGACTACACCGTGGAGCAGGACGCCCGGATCGCCCGTCAGGTGCGCGGCACGGTCACGGTGCCGAGCTATCTGACCGGCACGGGCGGGCCCGGCTCGCGGCTGCACTACGGGGCGGGCGGGGACCTGCCGGTGGCGTCCGGGACGACGTACGCCGCCGATTTCGTCTGCAACATCCCGCGCGGCACGGCCGCGGACCGTCCGGCGCACCTGTCGCTCTACGGGCACGGGCTGCTCGGCGCACCGACCGAGATCAACGCCGGGAACGTCAAACAGATGGCGTACGACCACCGGTTCCTGTTCTGCGCGACCAGCTGGATCGGGCTGTCGGCGGCGGACATCCCGTACGTGACCGGCACCTGGAGTGATCTGAGCAGCTTCCCCGCCGTACCCGATCGGTTGCAGCAGAGCTTTCTGAATTTCCTCTTCCTCGGCCGCGTGATGCTGGCGACCGGCGGGTTCGGGGATCATCCGGCGTTCCAGGACGGGCAGGGGCGCAGCCTGCTCGACCGCCGGGGTGGCCTGTATTACGACGGCAACAGCCAGGGCGGCATCAACGGGGGTGCGCTGACCGCGATCGCGCAGGACTGGACCCGGTCGGTGCTCGGGGTGCCGGCGATGAACTACAGCACCCTGCTGCAGCGCAGCACCGCGTTCGCGCCGTTCCAGCAGCTCCTGGACCGGTCCTACCCGGACAAGGCCGATCAGCAGATCATCTTCGGGCTGCTGCAGATGCTGTGGGACCGCGGGGAGGCCAACGGGTACGCCCAGCACCTGACCGCGCGCCCGCTGCCCGGCACGCCCGCGCACCAGGTGCTGATGCACGTGGCGTTCGGGGACCATCAGGTGTCCCCGGCGGCCGCGCAGGTGCAGGCCCGGACCATCGGCGCGCGCCTGCACCGGCCGGCGCTGGCTCCGGGCTGGTCCGACGAGGTGGTCCCGTTCTGGGGCATCGAACGGATCCGGTCCCACCCGTACCGCGGCTCCGCGATCGTGGTGTGGAACAGCGGCGAGGCGTACGCGCCACCGCCGGTCAACCTGGCTCCCAGCGGACCGGAGTACGGGCCGGACCCGCACGAGTTCCCGCGCGCCCAGCCCGGCGCCCAGCAGCAGAAGGCGGCGTTCCTGCTCACCGGCCGGGTGATCGACGTCTGCGGTGGCGGCCCCTGCCCGTGATCCGGTCGCACCTTTCGGGGGGCGTTCGGTCAGACGCCTGCCTCGCTGCGCCGCCGCGGCTACGGTGATCCGATGCCCTACGTCGTGATCAAGAAGGAGTACTGATCCGGTGTTCTCCCTCGGCCTGAGCCTGGCCTCACTGGTCGCCGGCCTGATGACCGTCCCGGCGCCCAGCCGGCCCGCCGCGTTGTGGCTCACCCCGGCGGCGGTCGGCGGCATCCCCGTCGGCGGTTCGGCCCGCGCCGCGGAACGCATGCTGCGCCGGACGCTGGGCGCGCCGAACCGGGTGTGGGCCGGCAAGGGCTGCGAGTTCGACCCGGCGGCGGGGCCACGCCGTACCCTCACCTGGGGTTCCCTCACCGTGAGCCTGGAACCGGCCGCCGGCGCGGGACGGCTCGTCGGCTGGACCGTCGGCGAGGGCCGGATCCCGCCGCGCGTGCGCCTGCCGCACGGCGTCACCACGGCGACCACCGTCGTCGCGGCGCGGCGGGCGATCCCCAGGGCCACGGTGGACTGGGACGCGGTGTTCCAGAAGTACTGGATCACCACGGCGGCCGAGCCGTCGATGCGGTGGGCCGGCGACCACCAGGACGGCTCCGGCCGGGTCACGTACATCACCAACGCCTTCGAGCCCTGCGAATAGACAGTGCTTGCGTGCGTCCAGCACGATCACGTTCGTGGATGACACCATCGCCGTCAGGCATCGCTCGCTGGACGAGATCATGGACGGGCTGCACGTCGTGCGGCAGGCCCCGAAGGGGGCCGGCACCCTGGAGCTGGCCGTGCGCCGGCCCACCCCCGGCACCCGGGAGGTGCTGGCCGAAGCCGTCCTGGACCGGGAGGCCGGCCTGGTCGGCGACAGCTGGAGCACCCGGCCCAGCTCCCGGACGCCGGACCGGAGCCCGCACCCGGACATGCAGCTCAACGTGATCAACGCGCGGTTCACCGAGCTGATCGCCGGACCGGACCGGGACGCCTGGGCGCTCGCCGGTGACCAGCTCTACGTCGACCTCGACATCAGCTTCGACGCGCTGCCGGCCGGTTCCCGACTGGCCATCGGCGACCACGCGGTGATCGAGGTGACCGAGCAACCGCACACCGGCTGCGCCAAGTTCGCCACCCGGTTCGGCCGGGACGCCCACAAGCTGGTCTGGACCGACGAGGCGAAGGAGCTGCGGCTGCGCGGCCTCAACGCCCGCGTGATCATGGGAGGTACGATCGCCCCCGGCGATGCCATCCGGAGGCTGTGAGACGTGACGACAGATGCGGTGTCGCTCGAGGAGGCCGTGCGCGCGGCAGTCGAGCACGGACGGGCGGAACTGACCCTTCTGGACGCGATCACGGCCGAGCTGGCCGGCGTCTTCGAGGACGAGCCGGACGAGGCCGTCCGGCGGTTCCCCGGCGATCTGCGGCGGCACCTCGAGCGGGAGCGGGAGTCGCTCGGCCGGTTCAACATCGCGTTCTTCGGGCGGACCGGGGTCGGCAAGAGCACCCTGCTGTCCACGTTCGGCCGCCTCGACGGGGAGTACGTATCGCCCGGCGACAACGACTGGACCACCGAGGTGCGCCCGATCGAGTGGCGTGACTGCCGGCTCTACGACACCCCGGGGATCAACGGCTGGGGGCGGACCGAGAGCCGTGCCGGCCTGGAGGCCAAGGCCCGCCGGGCGGTCGAGATCGCCGACGTGGTGCTGCTGTGCTTCGACACCCAGGCGCAGCAGGAGATGGAGTTCGCGAAGATCGCCGCCTGGATCCGGGAGCACGGGAAACCGGTGGTGGCGGTGCTCAACGTCCGCAACCCGATGTGGCGGCACCCGGCCCGGGTCGCTCCGGCGCTGCGCCGCAACCTGGCCGAACCGGTGCGCCAGCACGCCGGCAACATCAGCGCGCAGCTCGCCCGGATCGGCCTGCCCGGCACGCCGGTCGTCGCGATCCACAGCCAGCGGGCGCTGTTCGCGCGCGCCGCGACCCCGTTCCACGGGCCGGACCCGCTGCAGAAGGGGTTCCACCGGCAGCGGGAGCAGTTCGGCGTCGAGTACCTGGACCGGTGGTCGAACTTCGGGACCCTGGAACGGCTGATCGTCAACGCGATCGCCGAAGGGGGCGCGGATCTGCGGCTGGCGGCGCTGCGGGAGGACCTGCGCTCCCGGTGCCGGCGGGGGATCGCGGAGCTGGGGGAGCGGGCGGCCGGGCTGGAACAGGACGCGGAGGCGCGGGAACGCGAGGCGGAGTCGTTGTTCGCGCTGCTCGGGTACCCGGAGGGTGACGAACGTACCGAACTGGTCGAGGTGTCGGAGCAGGCGCGGGATCGCCCGTACACCGCACCTGTCACAGGCGCCCTGGACCGCTTCGCCCGTCACCTCGCCGCATCGCATCTCGCCGGAGCCCGCCGGCAGGCGAAAGCCGCCGTCGACGAGTTGATCCGGACGGCGTTCGACGAGCAGCGCACCATCGACCAGGAGACGTTCACCGCGACCGTGTTCGATCCGGACGCCGTGGCCGCCGCCGTCGCGTCGGTGTGGGCGGACCGCCGGGCGTTCCTGCAGCGTGAGCTCGCGATCGCGGTGGATCAGGGGGCCGCCGGCGGGAGCCTGGCGGTGTCGCACGCCGCGACCATCCTCGGTGGCGAGGGCGCCGGTGTGGCCGGTGACGTGGTCCGCGGCTCCGGCATCGTGGTCGGCCTGGGCGCCCTGGCGGTGCCCGCGGTGGCGGCGCTGCTGTCGAACCCGATCGGCTGGGTGATCGCCGCGACCGCCGCCGGCGTCGGGATCGCCGGTCAGATCCAGCAGCACTTCGGCAAGAAGATCACCGACAAGAAGTCCGAACAGGCCCGGAAGGCGCGGGCCCAGGCCATCGCGGACGGGCACCGCGCGGTCGATCAGACCTTCGACGAGGCCGAGGACGCGCTGATCCGGGACAGCCGGGCCGCCGCGTGGACGCTGCTCGGGCCCGCGGTCGCCGAGTCGCTGCGCGCCGCCGTCGACAGCCGGGCGGCTCACCGGCGGACCCTGCGGCTGATCGACGGGGTGCGGGCCTCCGCCGCGGCGATCAGCCCCGCGCCCGCGATCACCGGCGTCATGGACCGGGCCCGGCACCGGACCGGAGAGCTGCTGGGCGAGGACTGGCTGGAGACCGCCGCCGATCACCAGCCGGCGCCGGTCGACCCGGCGGTGCGGGAGGCGTACGCGGCCTTCCAGCAACAGGACCGCGACCGGCTGGCCCGGGTGCTCGCCGGGGCCTGGGACACGTCAGGCATCCCCGGCTGGCGTGCCCGCCTGGAGGACGCCGCCCGCCACGACCCGGCCCTGCGGGACATCGTGGGCACCTTCCGGCGGGTCGCCGGGGCCCGGCCGGCGCTCGCCGTGCTCGGTGACTACAACTCCGGCAAATCGTCGCTGATCCGCCGGATCCTGGTGGACGCCGACCGGCAAACCCCGGGTGTGTTGATTTCGGGCGCGATGGACGGCCGAAATCACCACACGGGACCGTGGGCGTTCGACATCCGGGCGGCGCCCGCGACCACCGCCGCGAACCGCTACGAGCTGCCTCACCTCGACCTCGTGGACACCCCGGGCCTGCAGAGCGGCGAGGCCGGGCACGACGCCGCCGCGCTGGCGGCGATCGCCGAGGCGGCCCTGGTCCTCGTCGTCGTCAACGTCAACCTGCTGGTCGGCGACACGACGGCCCTGGAGGACCTGGCCCGCCGCCCGGCGACGCTGTTCCTGATCAACCGGTGCGACGAACTGGGCGTGGACCCGTTCACGGAACCGGAGGCCTTCCGCAACCTGCAGCACCGCAAGCGCGAGGAGCTGCGGGCCGCCCTCGCCACCCGGTCCGCCGACATCGGCCTCGACCGGATCCACTGCCTGGCCGGTGACCCGTTCGGCCAGGTCGGCGCGGCGACGTCGGCGGGAGCGGCCGGTTTCGACGAGAACCGGCTGTGGGACGGCGTGGCCGCCCTCACCGGGACCCTGGCCGGGCTCTCCGGCGAGCAGCTGACGGACGCGGCCACGTCGGCCGCCTTCGGCGCGGCGGTCACCGCCCTCGAACGCCACCGGGACGCCCTCGTTCAGGAGCACCGCGACGGTACGCGGGAACTGCACCGCGGCGAACCGGTGATCGATACCCTTCGGGACGCGGTGAAGGATGCCGTGCTGATCGACGGCATCCTGCGCGAGGACGCCCACCGCCTGGTGGACCGGCACGTGGTCGCCGCCAAGGCCGCCGTCGCCGAACTCGACCGCAGGAACGCCCGGAAACTCGAGGACCTGGTCGGGTCCTGGTGGAAGACCCCGCAGTTCGAGGCCGACCTGGAACGCTACCTCGCCGACGCTGCCCGCCGGCTCGACGACTGGCACGGCGACCACCTGTCGGCGATCGGCCGGGAGATGCGCGCCGCCGACTTCCAGGTGACGCCCGCGTTCGCCGCCGAGTTCACCGCGCACGGCGCCACCTGGCGGGAGAACCTGACGCAGAACGCCGGCAACGTCGCCGGGGCCGCCGCGTCGCTGGCGAAGGCCCTCGGCAACCGGGACGCGGTCTACGCGATCGGCAAGCAGCTCGGCCACAACTTCAAACCGTGGGGCGCGGTGAAGGGCGGCGCCACCGTCGCCAGGGCGAGCATCGTGCTCGGGGCGGTCGCCGCCGCCGTGGACGTCGCGTCGATGGTCGGTGACATCCGCAAGGCCGGCAAGCACGAGGACCAGCAGAAGGCGGCGGCGCGGGAGATCGACGAGGCGGCCGCCGGGATCGCCGCCCAGATCCTGCAGGGCGAGCAGGGCGACGGGCCCGCCGGATACCTCGCCCGGCTGACCCGGGAGCTCGAGGCGCTGCTCGGCGAACACCTCGAACGGGCCGCGTCGATCACGGCGCGGATGGACGTGGCAGCGGCGCGGGCCGAGGTGGCGGCCGCCCTGATCGGCACATCGGAAGGGAAGCAATGACCGTCGACATCGATGCCGTCCGGGACTGGCTGGGACGGCTGCCCGGCGGCTCCCTGGCCGGCCGGCACACCGCCGCGTGGGACGCGTTCGCGCGGCACGAGCGGCCGGTGGTGACCCTGTTCGGCTCCTACGACACCGGCAAGAGCTCGCTGCTGCGCCGGCTGCTGGCCGACGCGGGCGCCGAGGTCCCCGGCTGGCTCACCATCAGCGCCCGCCACGAGACCTTCGAGGTCGGCGAGGTGGACCTGTTCGGCTGCACGATCCGTGACACACCCGGATTCGCCGTCGGCGCCACCGACATCCGGGCCCGCAACAACACCGCCCGGGCGATGACGGCGGTCGCGCTCACCGACCTCGGGGTCGTCGTGCTGCCGCCGCAACTGGCCACCGCCGAACACGGCGAGCTGCGCAGACTCCTCGACCGCGGCTGGCCGCTGGGCGCGCTGTGGTTCGTCGTCTCCCGGTTCGACGAGGCCGGGGTCAACCCCGAGGACGACCCTGAGGGGTACGCGGAACTCGCCGCCCACAAGGTCCGTGAGCTGCGCGACCAGTTCCGGCTCGACGACCGTACCCCGGTTTTCGTGGTCTCCCAGGACCCGTTCCAGCTCGCCGGACCGGCCACCGGGCTCGGCCGGGAGACCTGGGACCCGTTCCGTGACTGGGACGGTATCCAGGCTCTGACCGGCGCCCTCGCCGCGGTCGCCCCGTCCGGCCTGCCCGGGTGGCGGCAGGCGGCCGCGCACCGCTACTGGACGACGGTCCTCGACGAGACCGTCACCGAACTGCGCGCCCAGCTGGCCGAGTACACCGAACGGGCCGCGGTCGCCGCCACCGGCGCCGCCCGCCGTGCCTCGTGGGAGACCGAACTCGACACCCTCGACCGGGCCGCCCGCGCCGGCCTCGACGGTCTCGTCGACGACGCGATGCGGCGGTCCGATGATTCGCCGGCGGAGATCCAGCGTGCGCTCGACGAGTGGTTCCGTAAGCACGAGGCCCGTCTGCAGCGGCTGCGGCAGGCGATCCGCAAGACCGGGGAACAGGATCGGGCCCGGCCCGACTGGTCCGGCTTCGCCGCCATGGTCACCACCCTGGAGTCCGAGCCGGCCGAGCCCGGCGCTGTCGCCGACCACCTCGACACGGTCGGAGCGCTGCTGATCGGCGCGCTGAAGGTCGCCACCGAGACCGGCACGAAGAAGACCGCCGCGACCTGGGGACGGCATCTCGGCACCGCCGAGGCCTTCCTGCCGGTCGCCGTCCACCTGGCCCGGCTCGTCGACCGGCACCGCGCCGACAGCGCCCATCGCAGCGCCGGCCGGGCCGCCGCCGACCAGCGGCAACAGCTCGTCGACGAGTGCACCGGCCGGGCCCGCGACGCCTGGCAGCCGTTCGTCGACGACATCCGCGCCGAGATCCACGCCGCCACCGCCGACCAGGCCGGCCTCGACAAGACCCTGCACGACCTGGTCGACGAACTACGCCGGGCCGTCACCGAAGGCGAGACCCTGCGGGGATCGGGCGGCTGATCACTCCAGGCAGTGCTTGTTGGTGCGGGAGGTGACGGAGAAGGTCAGCGCGACGTTGAAGGCCGCGCCGGCGCACCAATAGGCCGACTGTTTCCAGCGCAGTTTCTTCGCGATTTTGTCGCACGCGATGCTGGCCCCGGCATCCTTGACCAGATCCCAGAACGCCATGTCCTGATTCGCCTCGTTGATGATCTTCACCGCGTGCCGTGAGTAATAGCTCGAACAGGACACGATGCCGCAGTTGTTCTTGAACCAGGGCTTCGGTTTCGGCGGCTCACAACCCATGTGGAGCGCCACCGCGTAGTCCTGTTTCTCCTGCTCCGAGGCGTCGTCGCCCGGCTTCGGAGGGCATGGTGACAGCACGGCGGCGGATGCTGGGCTCGCCGCGACGGCGACTCCCGGAATGCTGATCAGCGCTATGCCGGCCATCGCCATGATGCGAGAGATTCGATTCCGGCGCATGAATTCCTGCCGGCCTTTCCGGCTGTTTCCAGGCCCCGGTAACGCTACCGCCGCGCCGGTCACGCTTGCGTGTGGAGTTCGGGCGCGCATAGCGGCCGAACTCCACACACGAGGAATCTTCGCGAGCCCTGCGGAAGGCTGCCGCCAGGGGGGTGGCCGCTGGAAGACAGGGTGGAGCGGCCGAGGTCGATGTTCGGGTGCGTTCGGTTGCGTCCGGGTGGGGGTCCGCGCGGATGTGAACGTGCTCAGGGTGTGGGGCTCAGTTTTCTTCAGATTCCTGTTTGCGCAGCTCAGGCGATCAGGAACATGTTCGTTTCAGTTAGGTTTCTTCGCAAGTCCTTGACAGAAAAAGTTCGACAGTGGATGAATGTGTGAACCGCGTCCTCTGCGGTTCGTCCTCATCGAACAGTCAAGGAGTGCCCCTTATGCGTGTTCGAACCCACCGGTGGCCCGTGTTCCTCGGCGCCGTCGTCGTCCTGGCCGGCATGGGCGCCTGCGCCAAGTCCGAGGACGGCGGCGCGACCACGTCCGCGGCCGGCCCGGCGCCGTCGCAGGTGGTGCAGCCGGCCGCCCCGGGCGCGGCGACGTGCACCCGCGAGCAGTTCGGCGGCGAAGAGGTGGATCTCACGACGGCGAAGGTCGGGTTCTCCCAGTCGGAGAAGGAGGCGAACCCGTTCCGGATCGCCGAGACCCAGTCGATCAAGGATGAGGCGGCCCGGCTGGGCATCACCCAGTTGACGACGGCGAACGCGAACTCCCAGTTCAACAAACAGATCAGCGACGTCGAGCAGATGATCGACTCCGGGGTGCAGCTGCTGGTGATCGCGCCGTTGAACTCCGACGGCTGGGACTCGGTGTTCGCCAAGGCGTCGGCCAAGAAGATCCCGATCATCACGATCGACCGGAAGATCAACGCGACGGCCTGCAAGGACTACCTGAGCTTCATCGGCTCCGACTTCGCCGAGCAGGGCAAGCGGGCCGCCGACGAGATGGCGAAGGCGCTCGGCAACAAGGGCGAGGTGGCGATCCTGCTGGGCGCGCCCGGCAACAACGTGACCACGTTGCGTACCTCCGGGTTCAAGGACCAGATCGCGAAGATCGCCCCCGAGATCAAGGTGACCTTCGAGCAGACCGGCAACTTCTCCCGCGAGGAGGGCCAGAAGGTCACCGAGCAGCTGCTGCAGTCGAACCCGAACATCAACGGGATCTACGGCGAGAACGACGAGATGGCCCTCGGCGCGGTGACCGCGCTCAAGGGCGCCGGCAAGAAGGCCGGCGACGTGAAGATCGTGTCGATCGACGGCACCAAGGGCGCGGTCCAGGGGATCGTCGACGGCTGGATCTCCGCGGTGATCGAGTCGAACCCGCGGTTCGGCCCGCTCGCCTTCCAGACCGCCACGGACTTCTTCGGCGGCAAGCCGGTCGGCCAGGACATCATCATCTCGGACCGGGCGTACGACAGCGGCAACGCCACATCGGACATCGGCAGCGCCTACTGATGGCTCTGCTCGACGTCACCGAGGTGACCAAGACCTTCCCGGGCGTACGCGCCCTGGACGGGGTGTCGTTCTCCCTGCGGGCCGGCGAGGTGCACGCGCTCGTCGGGGAGAACGGCGCCGGCAAGTCGACATTGATCAAAGTGCTGACCGGTGTGTACCGGCCGGACGGTGGCGAGGTGCGGTACCAGGGGGAGCCGGTCTCGTTCGGCACCCCGATGGACGCCCAGCGGGCCGGGATCTCCACGATCTACCAGGAGGTCAACCTCGTACCGCTGATGAGCGTGGCGCAGAACCTGTTCCTCGGCCGTGAGCCGCGCAACCGCCTCGGCATCATCGACCGCCGCCGGATGGAACGTGAGGCCCGCACGATCCTCGCCGAGTACGGGGTGACCGCCGGCGTCCGCCGCCCGCTCGGCACGCTCCCGCTCGGCGCCCAGCAGATGGTCGCCCTGGCCCGGGCCGTCATGGTCGACGCCAAGGTGGTCATCATGGACGAGCCGACGTCCTCGCTGGAACCGCGTGAGGTGCGGACCCTGTTCGCGGTGATCCGCAAGCTGCACGAGCGCGGGATCGGCATCGTCTACGTCTCGCACCGGATGGACGAGCTCTACGAGATCTGCGACGCCGTCACCATTCTGCGCGACGGCAAGCTCGTGCACACCGGGCGCCTCGCCGACCTGGAACGCATCGAGCTGGTCGCGATGATGCTCGGCCGGGAGATGTCACGGGTGCGCCGGCAGGGCTACACCGGTTTCGCCGGGAGCCACGCCACCGACGACGACACCGCCCCGGTCCTCCAGGTCTCCGGCCTGACCAGCCGCAACCGGCTGCACGACATCACCTTCGCGGTGCGTCCCGGCGAGGTCGTCGGCCTCGGCGGGCTGCTCGGCGCCGGCCGCAGCGAGACCGTCAAGGCGATCGCCGGCGCGTACCCGGTGGACGGCGGCACCGTCGAGGTGGACGGGACCGCGCTGCCCAGGCCGAACCCGGTCCGCGCCGTCCGGGCCGGCATCGCGGTACAGCCGGAGGACCGCAAGGCCGAGGGCATCGTCGCCGGCCTGTCGGTGCGCGACAACATCGCCCTCGCGATCCTGCCGCGGATGTCGCGCTTCGGCGTGGTCTCGGACGCGCGGATCGACGCGGTGGTCGCCGAGTACATGCGGCGGCTACGGATCAAGGCGTCCGGCCCGGACCAGCGCGTCGGTGACCTGTCCGGCGGCAACCAGCAGAAGGTGCTCCTCGCCCGGCTGCTCGCCACCGGCCCGCGGGTGCTGCTGCTGGACGAGCCGACCCGCGGCATCGACGTCGGCGCCAAGGCCGAGGTGCAGAACCTGATCGACGAGCTGGCGGGGGAGGGGCTCGGCGTCGTGCTGGTCTCGTCCGACGCGGAGGAGCTGGTGGAAGGCTCCGACCGGGTCGTGGTCCTGCGCGACGGCACTGTCGTCGCCCACCTCACCGGCGACCGGGTGACCACCGAGGACCTGATGGCGAGCATCGCCGCGGAGGCCGGCTCATGACCACCCTCACCGCCACCTCGACCCCCGGGATCAAAAACCTTTCCCGGTACGGGGTGTACGCCGCGATCGTGGCCCTGATCGCCTACAACGCCGCCTTCACCCCGTACTTCCTGACCATGAGCAACCTGCGGATCCAGCTCATCCAGGTCGCCCCGATCGTGATCGTCGCGCTCGGCATGGCCCTGGTCATCGGCACCGAGGGCATCGACCTGTCGGTCGGCTCGGTGATGGCGCTGACCGCCGCGCTGGTCCCGCTCTACCTCGGCTACGGGGTGCTCGCCGCGGTCGCCGCCGGCCTGGCCGCCGGCGTCGTGGTCGGGCTGGTCAACGGCTTCCTGGTGGCCCGGGTCGGCCTGCAGCCGATCGTCGCCACCCTGGCCGTGTTCGTCGGTGGCCGCGGCCTGGCCGTGGTGATCTCGGACGGGCAGCTCAAGGACGTCCGCAACCCGGACTTCCTCGCCCTGGGCTCCGGCGACCTGGTCGGCGTACCGGTGCTGGTCTGGATCGCCGCCCTGGCCACCGGCGTCGTCGCGTTCCTGGTGCGGCGGACCGTCCTCGGCCGCCGGCTGCTCGCGATCGGCGGCAACCGGGCCGCCGCCGAACTGGCCGGCCTGCCGGTGCGCCGGGTGCTGATCACCGTGTACGTGGTGTGCGCGGTGCTCGCCGCGATCGCCGGCCTGGTGTCGGTGGCCCGGATCCAGTCCAGTGACGCCTCCTCGATCGGCCTGCTCATCGAACTGTCCGCGATCACCGCCGTGGTCGTCGGCGGCACCCCGCTCACCGGCGGGCGGGTGCAGGTGCTCGGCACGGTGGCCGGCGCCCTGCTGATGCAGCTGGTCATCGCCACCATGATCAAACACGACCTGGGCCCGTCGACGGCCGAGATGGTGCAGGCCGTCATCATCCTCGTCGCCGTCTACGTCGCCCGTGAGAGGAAGACGCGATGACGACGGCCACCGCCGTCCCGGCCGTGGACCGTGCCGGCCGCGCGGACCACACCGACCGGATCGCCGGGCTCGTGCAGCGGCAGGGCGCCCCCGCCGTACTGATCATGGTCGTGCTCGTCGCCCTGGCGGTGTTCCCGGATTTCCGCAGCCTGGACAATGCCGGGACGATCCTGGTCGCGGCGGCGCCACCGATGCTGATCGCGCTCGGCATGACCTTCGTGATCATCACGGGTGGCATCGACCTGTCGGTCGGCTCGCTGTACGTGCTCGGCGGGGTCCTCGCCGCCTGGGCCTCGCAGTACGGCTTCCTCGCCGCGGTAGGTGTCCCGCTGCTGGTGTGCGGGCTGATCGGGGTGCTCAACGGGGTGCTGATCGCGTACACCCGGATGGCCCCGTTCATCGTCACGCTGGCCGCGCTGCTCGGCGCACGCGGCCTGATGCGGGCGATCAGCGACGAGGGGTCGACCACCTACCTGGTACGCGACGACACGTTCGGCAGGCTCGGCACCGGCTCGCTGCTCGGCGTCGGCTACCCGGTGTGGCCGGCGGTGATCCTGGTGCTGCTCGGCATGCTGGTGCTGGCCCGGACCCGATTCGGGCAGTCGGTGTACGCGGTCGGCGGCAGCGAGGACGCCGCGGCGCTCATGGGCATCGCGGTCCGCCGTACGAAAATCGGGGTCTATGTCCTGTCGGGGTTGCTCGCCGGACTGGCCGGCGCCGTCAACGCCGCGAAGCTCGGATCCGGCGTCACCGTCCTGGGCTCCGGCATGGAACTGGACGCGATCGCCGCCGTCGTCATCGGCGGAACCCTGCTGACCGGCGGTGCGGGCACGATCGCCGGCACCGTCGCCGGGGTGCTGCTGCTCGGCGTCATCCAGAACATGATCAACCAGGTCGGCGACCTGAACAGCAACTGGCAACAGGTGATCAGCGGCGCGTTCCTGGCCCTCGTCGTCGTGGCGCAGACCCTCCTCAACCGCTTGCGCCGCGTGCACTGACCGTCCCCTCACCCTTGGAAAGGAGCACGATGCGCCACCGCATCACGCACCTGCTGTCGGTGCTGGCACTGGCAGCGGGTGGGCTCGTCGCCACCGCCGCCCCGGCAGCGGCCGTCACCCCGAAGACGCCGCCGCTCACCACCCCCTGGACCAGCCAGGTCTCCACCACCAACCCGCTGCCCGAATATCCCCGCCCGCAGATGACCCGGCCGGACTGGCAGTCGCTCAACGGCGAATGGCAGTTCCTCAACCCGTCCGTCACCGACCGCAACGCCGCCCCGCCGCTCGGGCAGACCCTGCCGGAGCGGATCCTCGTGCCGTACCCGGTGGAGTCCGCCCTCTCCGGGATCATGCGCAACGACGACCGGGACCTGATGTTCTACCGGCGCACCTTCACCGTCCCGCAGAACTGGGCCGGGCGGCGGGTGCAACTGCACTTCGGAGCGGTCGACTACGAGGCCACCGTCTGGGTCAACGGCACCCAGGTCACCACGCACCGGGGCGGCTACGACAGGTTCGAGGTGGACGTCACGCCGCAGCTCAACGGCGGGACGAACGAGATCGTGGTACGGGTTTACGACCCGACCGACGGCCGTGGCGAGAAGCAGCCGGTGGGCAAGCAGACGAACAATCCGTCCGGCATCTTCTATACGCCCAGCTCGGGTATCTGGCAGACGGTCTGGTTGGAGCCGACGCCGGTCTCGTCGATCTACTCGGTCGACATTTATCCGAATATTTCGGACAAGACGGTGAGGGTGCGGGTGTTCACCCGAGGTGGGGTGGGTGGGCACAGCGTGTTCGCCGAATCGCTCGCCGGGAGCACCGTGGTGGGCAGCGCGACCGGTGGCTTCACCGAGTTCACCGTCCCCGTACCCAACGCCCGTCTGTGGTCGCCCGACGACCCGTACCTCTACCACCTGCGGGTTTCGCTGCGTAACGGCGCCGGCGCCACCGTCGATCAGGTGACCAGCTACTTCGGCATGCGCGAGGTCGGCACCAAACTGGTCAACGGGGTGCTGCGGCCGACCCTCAACGGCGAGTTCGTCTTCCAGGCCGGCACCCTCGACCAGGGCTTCTGGCCGGACGGCGTCTACACCGCGCCGACCGACGCGGCGCTCGCCTTCGACCTGCAGAAACACAAGGACCTGGGCTTCAACATGGTCCGCAAGCACATCAAGGTCGAACCCGCCCGCTGGTACCACCACGCCGACCGGCTCGGGCTGCTGGTCTGGCAGGACGTCCCGTCCACCACGGCCTCCGACTCCTCCCGGACGCCGGCGCAGATCGCCCAGTTCGAGACCGAGGCGCGGGAGATCATCGACGAGCACCGGGCGTTCCCGTCGGTCGTCACGTACGTGCCGTTCAACGAGGGCTGGGGTGAGTGGAACCTCGCCGACACCCAGCGGATCACCCGGGACCTGAAGAACTACGACCCGACGCGCCTGGTCGACGCGCACTCCGGCTACAACTGCTGCGCCTCCAAGGGGGACCCGGGCACCGGCGACATCATCGACTGGCACGTCTACACCGGCCCGGACGCGCCCCTGCCGTCGGCGACCCGCGTGTCGGTGCTCGGCGAGTTCGGCGGCATCGGCCTTCGCACGCCCGGCCACGAGTACAGCCCCAACGGGCAGTTCTTCGCCTACGAGCAGGTCGCCTCTTCGGCGCAGCTCAACGACCGGTACACCGGCATGGTGCGGGACGTGCGGCAACTGATGACGGTCAAAGGCCTTTCGGCGTACGTGTACACCGAGATCACCGACGTCGAAGGGGAGTACAACGGCCTCCTGACGTACGACCGCCGGATCCAGAAAGTGGACACGAACCTGGTGCGGGCCGCCCACACCGATCTGATCCGGGCGTCCCGCAACCAGAACGCCGCCGTGCCGCTCGTCCTCGGGCACGTGCGGTCCTTCCAGGTCACCACCCCCGGCTACACCGACCGGCACCTGCGGCACGCGAACTCGGTGGGCCGAACCGACGTGATCAGTGGCGACGGGGCGCGGCAGGACGCGTCCTTCCGTACCGTCGCGGGATTGTCGAACCCGCGCTGCTACTCGTTCGAATCGGTCAACCTTCCGGGCCGCTACCTGCGGCACGCCGACAGCCTGGTCCGCGTCGACGGTGACACCGGCGGCACGTTCGCGGCCGACGCCACCTGGTGCGCCCGGCCGGGCCTCGCCGCCGGCGGCATCTCCCTGGAAGCCGCCAACCAGCCCGGAAAGTATCTGCGGCACGCCAACTCCCTCGCCCGCATCGACGGTGACACCGGCGGCAGCTTCGCGGCCGACGCCACCTGGAACGTGTCCGCGCCGGCGCTGTGGCGCAGCTCGGTGCAACTGCCCGTCGACGCGCGGCGGTCGCTGCAGGTGACCACGTGGGGATACACCGACCGGTACCTGCGGCACGCCGGCGGCCTCGGCTCCACCGAAGTCGTCAACAGTGGCAGCAGCGCGCTGCTCAAACAGGACGCGACGTTCACCGTACGGCGTGGGCTCGGCGAGTCGTCCTGCTACTCGCTCGAATCGGTCAACTATCCGGGCCAGTACCTGCGGCACGCCGACAGCCGGATCCGGCTCGCGGGCAACGACGGGTCGGCGCTGTTCGCGGCCGACGCCACGTTCTGCGCCCGGCCCGGACTGTCCGGAACCGGGGTGACCCTGGAATCACTGAACATCCCGGGCAGCTTCCTGCGGCACTTCGACTCCCAGGCGTACATCGCCTCCGGCAGCGCCGGCTCCGGGTTCGGCCGCCCGCAGACCCTGACCGCCGACAGCACCTGGAACCTGGCCGCCCCCTGGGCCTGACCCGTCAGCGTGTGTTGAGTCCGGCCGGCGTACGCGCCCGGACTCAACACACGCGAAGCATCCCCGTCGCGATCGACGTCAGATGCTCGGCCAACGGGCCCGGCGGGTCGGTCATCCCGCCGGTCACCCACGCGGTCACCACCTCGCTGAGCCCGGCGACCAGGGCCAGCGTGGTCCGCTCCAGCCACTGCTCGTCGTGCGGGCCCAGCAGCGGCCGGACCATCGCGCCGAACATCCGCGCCTCCTCCCGCGACAGGCCGCGGCGGGGCGCGTTCAGGTAGACCGCCCGGGCCCGCTCCGGATCCTCCAGCAACGTGGTGACCAGCGCGGACAGCACCGGCCGCAGGAACGCCGCGACGTCGGCCGGATGCTCCGGGACCGCCGCCGCGAGCCGGCGCAGCAGCCAGTCGTTCTGCTCCTTCTGCACGGCGGCCAGCAGATCGGCCCGGTCGGCGAAGTGATCGTAGAAGTAGCGCTTCGACACCTTCGCCCGCGCGCACACGTCGGCGACGGTGACGTCCTCGTAGTCCAGCGTGGCGAACAGCCGCACGGCAGCCGCGACGAGCCGGTCCCGTCGCTCGGACTCCCGCTCCCGGCGGGTCTGCCCGCCGTAGAGATCCCCGCGACCGGCCACCGTTGCCTGTTCCACGCCCATCCTCCAGTGTTATCGCTAACACAATAGAGCCGCCGCCTGTGGAACTCCTGTGCCGGCCGGTTCTCCCCGCTGTCACCACCCCCTAACCAAGATCCGTTGCCCGGCCGTCGTCCAGGCGGGTGGTGGGTGGGCAGTGGCCGGGTTGGGCGACGGCTCGGGCCGCCGGCCGTCGCCCAGGCGGGTTTCCGGGGGTCGGTGGCCGGGGTGGGCGACGGCTGGGGTTGTGGGCCGTCGTTGGGGCGGGTTTTGGGAGGCCGGAGGCCGGGGTGGGCGACGGCTGGGGTCGTCGGCCGTCGTTGGGGCGGGTTTTGGGAGGCCGGAAGCGGGGTTGGGCGACGGCTGGGGGGAGGGGGCCGTCGTTCAGGTGGGTTTTGGGGTGATGGAGAGCGGGTTGGGCGACGGCTGAGCGGGGGTCAGGGGAGGGCGTGAGCGACGGCGGTGATCGTGGTGTGGACCAGGGTGCGGTCCAGGGGCTCGTGCTCCCACGCCTGGTGCATCGGCCAGCCCTCGATCAGGGCGTCGATGGCGCGGCAGGCGCGGGCGGAGAAGTGCCGGGACAGCGTCGTCCGGCTGCGGCCCAGCCACTGCCGGCACGTCTCGGCGACCGCTTCGTTGTGGTTGGCGTAGGCGTACATCTCATGCAGCAGGGTCAGTTCGCGCGGGGTGGCGTACTGGTCGCCGCAGATCAGGTCGGTGACGGCGGCGCAGGCGGCCTGCTGGTCGGCGGCCGCGGTCAGGGCCGCGCTGTACCGCTCCGACATCGAGTCGGCGAGCTGCTGGAACGCCTGCTCGACGATGGTGTCGAGGCTGTCGAAGTGGTAGGTGAGCGAGCCCAGCGGCAGTTCCGCGGCGGCGGCGATGCGGCGGTGCGTGGTGCGGTGCACGCCCTGCTCGGCGATGACGGTGAGGGCGGCCTCGAGGATGCGCTGTTTGCGGAGCGGGTCGTTGGCGACCCGCCGGGATCCGCCCATGTGATCCTCCTCGCCCGCCGGTCCGCGCCCATTCTAGGGAAGCCGAAAAGTGTGTACGTTCGTACGCACTTAGGGAGGCCTCCATGGATCACGCCACCGCGCGCCGCCGCCAGGCGCTCTTCGCGCTGTTCTTCCTGCCCGGGCTGGGCATCGCGTCGTGGGTGACGCGCACCCCCGGCATCCGCGACCTGCTCGGCGCGTCCACCGCCGAGATGGGTCTCGTCCTGTTCGGCCTGTCCGCCGGTTCGATGATCGGCATCCTCAGCTCCGGCGCGGTGGTGACCCGGTTCGGCACCCGGCCGGTCGTCGCCACCGGCATCCTGGCGACCGCGCTCAGCACCCCGCTGATCGGGCTCGGCGCCGCGGTGTCGAGCAGTCCGCTGGTGGCGGCCGGGCTGTTCCTGTTCGGCCTGGGCATGGGCGGCGGTGAGGTGGCGATGAACATCGAGGGCGCCGACGTCGAACGGGTCATCGGCCGTGCCGTGCTGCCCACCATGCACGGCTTCTTCAGCCTCGGCACGGTCGCCGGCGCGGCGATCGGCATGATCCTGACCGCTGTGGCGTTCCCGGTGCCCTGGCACCTGGCCGTCGTCGGCCTGATCAGCGCCCCGGTGGCGGTGGCCGCCACCCGGTACCTGCCGGCCGGCCTGGGCCGGACACCGCGCGGCGCCCGGTCCGTGAGCGCCGAGACCCCGTCCCGGCCGGTGTGGCGGGAACCGGTGCTGCTGCTCATCGGCGTGATCGTGCTCGCCATGGCGCTCGCCGAGGGCGCGGCCAACGACTGGCTGCCCCTGATCATGGTCGACGGTCACGGTTTCGCGCCCGCGATGGGTTCCGCGGTGTACGTGGCCTTCGCCGCCGCCATGACGATCGGCCGGTTCGGTGGCGGCTGGTTCCTGAACCGGTTCGGGCGGGCCGCCGTCCTCGGCGCCAGCGCTGTCATCGGCGCGGCCGGCGTGGCCCTGGTCGTCGCCGTCGACAACCAGATCGTCGCCGGAGCGGCGGTGCTGTTGTGGGGTCTCGGGGCGGCCCTCGGGTTCCCGGTCGCGCTGTCCGCGGCGGGCGACTCCGGCGACGACCCGACGGCCCGGGTCTCCCTGGTGGCGACGGTCGGTTACATCGCCTTCCTGGTCGGCCCGCCGGCCCTCGGTTTCCTCGGCGAGCACTACGGCCTGCGTGCCGCGATGATCGTCGTCCTGGCGCTGCTGGCCTGCGCGGCCCTGATGTCGGTGGCGTTCGGCCGGGTCAGCGGCCGCCGGTCCGGGGAACCGGCCGCCGCCCGGTAGGGCTCGGTGGACGAACGCGCCCGCGGCTGCCTCCCGGCAGTGGAAATGCGGGTGCGACGGGTCGACGGTTGTGCGCAGACTCCAGCGGTGACCCCTCGTGACGACGACCTGATCGCGCTGCGCCGGGAGATCCACCGGAACCCCGAAGCGTCCGGCGAGGAACGGGAGACGGCCGGTCTGGTCGCCGGGCAGCTGCCTCGAGATGTCGACGGTCAGCACCTCGCGGACGGGTGCGATGATCAGCGCCGTGATCACGTCCTTCGATGACGCGCCCCGGCGGCAGGCGCGCAATTCCGCCGCGTTCTGGGCCGCGACCGGCCGGGCCCGTGGGCACCGGGTCGTCAGCCGCCGTGGCTATCTCGCCGTCGCCGGTGACGAGCGGGCCGGGCTGCGCGTCCTGATCCAGGAACCCGATCTCGGCGCCGGGGAGATCGCCGAGATCACCGATCTGGTTCGGCAGGCCGTGGGGCCGGTCGACGCCGAGGACCCGTTCAGCGCCACCGACCTGGATCACCTGGGGCTGCGGTCCTGGCAGATGCCGGTGATGCTGCGTCCGCCCGGCACGGTCGCCGAACCGGCGGCCGACGTGGTCCGGGTCCGTGACGAGGACGATCTGTGGGCGGCCGAACGGGCGGTGATCGAGGCGTTCGGGCTGACCCGGTTCGAGCCGCACCGGCCCGGTGAGCTGTTCCCGCCGGCGCTGCTGGACGAGCCGGGCGTGGACGTGTTCGTGGCCCGGATCGGCGGTGTGCCGGCCGGCGCGTGTGTCAGCGTCGTGCACGACGGGTTCGGCAGTCACTACTGGGTCGCCACGACGGCGGCGTTCCGTTCCCGTGGCGTGGGCCGTGCCGTCATGCTGGGCTCCCTCGCCCCGCTGGCCGGCCTGCCCGTCACCCTCACCGCGTCCCGGCTGGGGCGGCCGCTCTACGAGTCTCTCGGCTTCACCGCCGCGACCCCCGCCACCTGGTGGGCCTCCCGCTGACGACGGCGCGCGTCCAAGGCTCGTCACACATTCGTCATGGACGTGTAGGAAGACCGTAGTCCGGTCATGTTAAGCCTGATCCACAGGGTCGGCGCAAAACATGGTGAGGAGTGATCATGCGGGTCGTTCCGGACATCGGCGAGCACGACGGCGGCAGGAGCGAGAGGGACGGTACGGGCCACACCCGGATCATGGTGCACGCCATGACCGGGGCCTCGGTGGTCCGGGTGATCGGCGATGTCGACCTGGCGGTGGCGGCCGGGCTGCGGGAGTCGCTCGACACGGCGCTCGCGGGGTGCCCGTGGGTCATCGTCGACCTGCGGCAGGTGGGCGCGGTCGACTCGGTGGGGCTGGGGGTCCTGATCGCGGCCCGGCAGGCGGCCCGCCGTCAGGGCGGTGACCTGCTGCTGGCGGAGGCGTCGCCGTTCTTCGTGTCGGTGCTGCACGCGAGCCGTCTCGGCGCGGTGTTCACCACGTTCGACACGGTGCCGCAGGCGATCACCCGGGCGTTGAGCCCGCGGGCGGCTTGATCGGATCCGGCTGGTTCTCCGGGCTGTCTCGGCACGGGTGAGACAGCCCTGAGAACCAGCCGGGGGTTGACCTGTGCCCGGCGGTCTGTCACGAGAACGACATGAATCCGCAGAACGTCTGCCATGCCCGGTGGGCACGGTAGGGGCCAGGACAACCGGCCCGGAGGCGACGAGTGACAGCAGTACCCGGCCCGGGAGGTCAGACGCTGTCCCTGGTCTGCGACTCCTGCGGTACGGCGATCACCGACATCGACTGCCCGCCCGACTCCTGGGCGGTCCTCTGGGCGGTGGTCAGCCGGGCCGGCTGGACCGGGGCGCCGTCGCCGATCGGGCCGCACCGCTGTCCCCGTTGCGGCGTCACGGGCCGCTCCGGCCCCGCTCCCGGCCCGGGGTGACCGGACGACGGTCGGCGGTCATCGCCACGATCGTGACGCCGGCGGCCGCGAACAGGACCTGCAGCACCAGTTCCAGGGACGTGGGGCCGGGGCGGTCGCTGTTCGCCATCCGGACCACGACGGTGGCCAGCAGGGCGGCGGCGACCCCGGCCGCCGGCGGCAGCCACCACGGCACGGCCCGCCCGCGGCAGGCCACCATCCGGCCGGCGAGGCCGATGACGGCGCCGAGGGTCACGGCGGTGATCAGGCTCTGCCCGGTCATGGCGACCTCCTCGGCGTGCGGGACGCTGGTCAGACTGCCCGGTGCGGTCTGCGGATGTCCGGCGTACCTGTGACAATCGCGTGACAAACGGCTCAGGAGCCGCTCGCGCCCGATCGCTGCCGGGAGCGCCGGAGAATCATGGGGACATGAGTGCCGTACTGCTGATCGAGGACGACGACCGGATCCGCCTGTCGCTGACCATGGCCCTGGAGGACGAGGGCTACACGGCGTACGCGGTGGCCACCGCCGAGGAGGGCCTGGCCGCGCAGCGCCGGCACCGGGCCGACACGGTGCTCGTCGACCTGATGCTGCCCGGCATGGACGGCTACGAGTGCATCCGGCGGCTGCGGCGCGACGACGACGTGCCGATCGTGGTGGTCAGCGCCCGCGACGACACCCATGACGTGGTGGCCGCGCTGGAGGCGGGCGCCGACGACTACGTGATCAAGCCGGTGAAGGTGAAGGAGCTGGCGGCCCGGCTGCGGGCGTTGCGACGCCGGGCCCGGGCGGCGGCGCAACCGGCGACCCCCACCACGTCGGTGCTGGCCTTCGGGGATCTGGAGGTGCGCCCGGAGGCGGGGGAGGTACGGCTGCGCGGCGAACCGGTGGCTGTCACCCGTACCGAATTCCGGCTGTTGTGCGAACTCGCCGACCATCCGGGCCTCGTGCTGTCGCGCCAGCAGCTGCTGCAGCGGGTGTGGGGCCACGAGTTCGGCGACGAGCGGGTGGTGGACGTGCACGTCGGCCGGCTGCGGCAGAAGATCGAGGAGGACACCGGCAGCCCGCGGCACCTGGTGACGGTCCGCGGCCTGGGTTACAAGCTGCAGCCGTGAGACCGATCGGCCTGCGGGCCCGGGTCAGTGCCGCGTTCGCCCTCGGCGCGCTGATCCTGTCCGCGTGCGTGAGCCTGGTGTCGTACGAGTCGACCCGCAACACCCTGCTCGCCGAGCGGGAACGGACCGCCGTGCGGGCCACCTACTACGACGCCGCGGTGGTCGACGCCGGCATCGCCCGGACCGTCCCGGACGTCCTCGACGTGCTGCGGTCCCTCGACACCGGTTCGGACCGTTACGTGCTGCTGTACCTGGCGGGCCGGTGGCACTCGCGCAGCGCCGGCCCGGCCGCCGACACCGCCGTGCCGGCCGGCCTGCACGCGATGACCACCGCCGGGGCGGCGGGAGCCCAGCGCATCCGCCGGGACGGGCAGCCGGCGCTGATCGTGGGCGTGCCGTTGAGCGGGTCGGCGGTCTTCTACGAGATCATCTCGCTGAGCGAGCTGGAACGTACCCTGCAGACTTTGGCCCTGGTCCTGACCGCCGTCGCCATCATGGTCGCCGCCGCCGGCGCCGCCGTCGGCTGGTACGTCACCCGCCACGCGCTGCGCCCGCTTACCACGGTCGCCGAGGCGGCCCGCGGCATCGCCGGCGGCGACCTGACCACCCGCCTCGACCCGGACACCGAACCCGACCTGGCGCCACTGTCCGCCGCGTTCAACGACATGGCCGACCAGCTCGTACGCCGTCTGGAACGGGACCGCCGGTTCGCCGCCGACGTCAGTCACGAACTGCGGTCGCCGTTGCAGACCCTGGAGGCCGCGGCCAGCGTGCTCGACCGCCGCCGGGACCGCCTCGACGACCGGTCCGGCGCCGCGGTCAGCCTGGTCACGGCCGAGATCGCCCGCTTCCAGGCGCTGGTCAACGATCTCCTGGAACTGGCCCGCACCGACCAGCCGGCGCATCGGGAGGCGGTGGACGTACCGAAGCTCGCGCAGCGGGTCTGCCGTTCCCGTGACCTGCCCGCGGATCTCGTCGAGGTGGTTCCGGGCACGCCGGAGACCTGGTCGGTGGACCGGCGGCGGGTCGAGCAGGCGCTCGGCAACCTGATCGACAACGCGATCCGGTACGGCGGCGGGCCGGTCGCCGTCCGGGTCGGCCCCGGCTTCCTGGAGGTCGACGACGGTGGTCCGGGTGTGGCGGAGAAGAACCGGGCGACCATCTTCGACCGGTTCGTCCGCGGCCCGGCCGCCCATGCCCGCGGCGACGGCGACGGCACCGGCCTCGGACTGGCCATCGTCGCCGGGCACGCCGCCGCACACGGTGGTGGCGCGACCGTCGGGGAGCGGCCCGGCGGCGGCGCGCGGTTCCGCTTCACCCTTCCGGGAAGTCAGACATGAGTGTCGTACGCCGCCTCGCCGCCCTTCTCGCCCTCCTGCTGCCGCTGGCCGCCTGCGGGGTGCCCGCGCAGGACGAGCCGCACCCGGTGACGCTGCCGCGCCGGGCGCTGAACAGCGCCCCGTCGGCCTCCGTCACCGAACCCGGCGGCGCGGTCGCCCAGGTGCTGTGCCTGATCCGCGACACCCGGATCGTGCGGACCGTACGCCGCGCCGGCGCCGCCCTCGACCCGCAACGCCAGCTCGACCTGCTGGTCGCCGGGCCGCTCCCGGCCGAGCAGGTGCGGGGCCTGTCGACGGCGCTGGCCGCCACCGCGCTGACCGTGACCCGGCCCCGCGGCGGGGCCACGGCCACCGTCGCGATCAGTGAGGCCGGCGAGGGGACGGGGCGCAGTGACGAGGTGCTCGCGTACGGGCAGATCGTCTGCACCCTGACCGCCCGCCCCGACATCGCGGCCGTCACGTTCCAGCGCGACGGCAGCCCGCTGAGGGTCCCGCGCGGCGACGGCACCCTGACCGGTGATCCGCTGAGCGCCGCCGACTACCGCTCCCTGATCGAACCCTCCTGACAGGTCCACCGGGTCGAGGCCGATCCCGGTGAACGCGAGGTGATGGTGCGGGTCCCCGTCGTACGCCGCCGCGAGCCGGCGCTCCGGATGGTCCATCGTGAAGTCGGTGTTGCGTTGGCGGTGTCGATCGGGGTCACGATGCGGCGGGAGGCACGCGGTCACCGAGGGAGTGTTCGGTGCGTCATCGGAGCCACCTGTCGGCCACCCGGCACCAGCAGCCATTGATGTCCGGAGCCGGGCTGGCAGACAATGCGCTGGAGACACCGCGGCGTACGGTCCGTAGCCCTGCACCGTTCTCGCCCGCGGGTACTTGTCGGATGCGATGCCGCCGACATCACCCATGATCCAATCAGGATGTCAGCGCTCACCACATCCCCCAGGAACGGGCCGTACCACATCCGGTACACCAATCAGGAGGGGACGATCATGGCTCAAGATGCTCCGGTGATCCACGTGGGTTCAGACACCAGGGCCAAATCGCAGGAAGAAGCCCTGAAGGACGCGGAGTTCGCCATCCGCGAGACAGGCCTCGACATCAGCTTCACCTCGGGGCCGCACGTCGCCGGCGCCGGCACGCTCAACGGCTCGGGTGTTGCCGTACTGGTCACCTGCCTGTCCATGGGTGCAAGAACCTTCATCGAGGTAGTCGGCGTCAGCTCCGACTCCGGTGCGGCGGAGCAGGCCCGCAACCGGGTTCGTTCGATCGCGATGGGGCCGGCAAGCTGACAAGCGTCCGTGCGGCTCACCACGGTGCGGGGCGATCCCGGGCGGGACCGCCCCGCACCTCGCCATCCGGCGTTTGCAGATCTCGCGGTCGAAGGCGAGGCCCTAGGATCAGCGTGTGCGGGAGTCGGCGACCCTTCAGGCCATCGAGGCGGCGAAGGTGGTGGCGTCGTCGTTCGGGCTGGTGGCCGGCGAGGCGACCGTTCTGCAGGAGTCGAATCGGGTCACCGTGCGGCTGCTGCCGTGTGATGTGCTGGCGCGGGTGGCTGCCGCGGGACGGGACGACGCCCGGTTCGAGGTGGAGGTCGCGCGGCGGCTGGCCGCGGCGGGGAGTCCGGTGGCGGCGCCCGAGCCCCGGGTGCCGCCGGGTGTCCACGAGCAGGACGGGTGGACGGTCACGCTGTGGGCCTACCACCAGCCACTGCCCGGGGTGATTCCGCCGGCCGACTATGCCGGGGCGCTCCAGCGGTTGCATGCCGGCATGCGGACCCTCGACATTCCGGCGCCGCACGTCACGGAGCGGGTGGAACGGGCGCGGCGGCTGGTGGCGGACCGTGGCCGTACGCCGGATCTCGCCGACGGCGACCGGGAATTCCTCGCCGGCACGTTGCGGCGCCTGCGTGCGGTGGTCGAAGGGCGGGACGGGCAGCTCCTGCACGGGGAACCGCATCCGGGCAACGTGCTGGCGACCAGCGGCGGACCGCTGTTCATCGACCTGGAGACGTGCTGCCGGGGACCGATCGAGTTCGACCTCGCGCACGCCCCCGGCGAGGTCGGCGACCACTATCCGGGCGCCGACCCCGGCCTGCTGCGCGACTGCCGCACGCTCACCCTGGCGATCGCCACCGCGTGGCGCTGGGACCGCGACGACCGGCTGCCGGACGGGCGCCGGCTCGCCGCGGAATGGCTCGAACAGATCCGGGGGCTCATGAGCGGGGGATGGTGATCTCCCGCAGCGGGTCGCCGCCGTCGATGAAGAGGCGGGCGCCCGGTGTGGTGGCGGCGGCGAGGGCCGCGGCCTGGGCGATCGCGGCCGCGGACCGGTCGACGGCCAGGATGTGACCGGTGGTGAGGCGGGCCGCCACCGGGCGGGCCGCCGCGCCGGGACCGCAGCCGATCTCCAACACCCGGGAGGACGGCTGGAGGGGGAGGGCGTTCACGACGGCGAGAAGGCGAGGCGACACGACTCGGTCGCCTCCAGTTTCCCGCGAGGATTCTCGCCGCGATGCAGCGACAGCATGTGCCGCGTCGCTGCCCTCAGTTCCTCCAGTGACATGCCGGCCCCGGCGGGAACTCGCGGAGGCCGGCGGCGAGGGTGTTCGGCATGTGGTCGACAGTAGGTCACGAGATCTGGCGCATGAGGCCGGCCATGTCCGGGGAGACCCATTCCTCGGCGATCCTGCCGCCGGCGACGCGGTAGATGTCGATGCTGGTGAAGGTGACCTTGCGGTGGGTCGGTGGCACGTTCTGGAACGGGCCGGTGTGGGTGCCGGTGAAGTGCAGGCGCACCGCGACCCGGTCGCCGTCGGCGACGATGTCCTCGATGGTGAACGTCAGGTCGGGGAAGCCGTCGCGCATCGCCTGGACGCCGGCCCGCCAGATCTCCCGGCCGTGCAGGGGCCCGGGCAGCCCGGGCAGGTTGACGACGAAGTCCTCGGTGAGGTGTTCGGCGCAGGCGTCGAGGTCGCCCTGCCGCAGATGTTCGAAGGCCGCGCGTACCACCGCTGTGGACACTGTCATCGTGCTCACTCCTCCTCCACATGGCTTGCACCGCTAACCACAATACGACTGCACTGTGAAAAGTGGGTGGCTCATGCTGTCACCGGTCGGACCTGACGACGTCGAAGATCTGCTGCTTCTGTACGGGGATCCGCAGGCTGCCTACTGGACCGGCCCTCGGGCCCGGGCCACAGTGGGCCGTGGCCATGGCCGCCCGGTGGTGCGCGGACGGTGCCGGCAAGGCGCGGTTCGGATTTCGATCTCGACTGCGGCGCACTGTGAGCCGGCGTGCCATTCGGAGAGCTCTCTCTAAAAATAATCCGTCCGCATACGTTGTCATGGCGATCTGGCGTTCAGCGGCAGAAAGAGCGCCGAGAGTCTCGGCAACGTCAACGATACTGAAACCTCGATCAGCACTGACTGCCACAACGACTATCAATAGGCGCAGGATGCGATCGCGCACACATCATCGATCGGAGGGCGCCGGCAGCTGACGCTGGATCACGGCCAGGGCAGCACGGTGAGCTCAGGCCACTGCTGAAGCCAGCGTTCTGCTTTGGCCTCGTAGACCTGGCGCGGAGCTAGAACGGGATTCGGCCGCAGGACCATACCGAAGACGTCGGATAGACCGTGTGGCGCATAAATGCGCCACCGTCCGTCCGTTTCCAGACGCACCCCGAGACAGCACGTCGTGGCGGCGAACGAGTCGATCGCCGCCTCAGTGGACTCGTATGCAGGGCAAGGGAGCCGAACTTCTGCTCGTACCACAGATGCACCCGCGCTTCGTTGCGGATCTCGACGTCGGCGGCCAACCCGGTGAAGGCGCGCTGCGCGGTCTTGATCACCTTGTCCTCGGCATCCCAGGACAGGTCGCTGCTGTCGAAATAGAAGATGTCGTAGTCCTTGATACCGCTGGTAGGACTCCTGTTCGTGACGACATTCCACACGGTCTGGAAGAGGCAGCCCGCCGTCACGTACCAGCTCGGCAACTCCAGCGACGCCGCACGGCTCATCACCTCCAACAGCACGTCGTTGCGAGACAGCGCCGACTTCAACGCCACGAGTTGTTCGTCCACGGGGAGGCGACCGATCATGGCTCGTAGCCAACCAGGCGCCTCATCGGTTCGACGTGCCCGCCCCTACCGACTTCGAGCGGCGCAGTAGCGCCGCTTGAGGGTTGAAGAACGGGCTGAGTGGCTGTCTCGCAGCCCGTTTCCGCCGATAGAACGTCTTCTGGTCGGCTGAGCTCTGTCTCTGCCGTTCGTATATCGGGACCGCGCCGCAACCGGCGGTGGTCCGCGACAACTACCTCCCCACGCCGTGCGTCGTGCACCCGGAGCAGGTCCTGGAGTACCAGTACCACGATCTGCTCCCCGGCGACCTGGTTGCTCGGATTGAGGCGTGGGAGGAACGGACCGGTCACAGTTACTTCGACGATCTGTCAGTCGCTCCGGGATGGAAGGTGGGTGGCTTCGCATCCTGGGCGTTGACCGACCCGCACCCGATGGACTGCGCTGCCTGCGGCGCCGCGATGACACTGCTGCTCACCGTGGCATCGGGTGAGTGGGGCGGGCCGGGCCTGTTGCCACGACACCGGACAATCGATCGGCTGCCCGCGCGCGGCAGCACGTCGGTTCTCGATGGCCGGGTCCTCACCTCCACAAGAGCCGTTCGCCTTACCATCACCATGACGCCCACACGGACGGTTCCTTGGCACCTTGATCACTTAGTGGGCCCGTGAGCTGCGACGCTGGGTGCGAAGACAGCTTCTGGGACTCAGCCGAGGAGAAGGAGCTTCTCGCGGGCGCGGGCCGCGTCGGGATGGTCCAGCGCGTCGAGCAGGTCCCGGGCGCGGGTGGCCGCCTCGACGGCGGCGGAGAGGTCGCCCATCGCCTGCAGGGTGTCGGTCAGGTGGAGCAGGGTGTCGGCTTCGAAGTACCGGTCGTCGGCTCCGGCGTAGATCTCCACCGCCTGCCGGTAACACCGTGCGGCCTGTTCGTGGTCGCCGAGATGGTGGTGGGCGTACCCCAGGCTGTCGGCGGCCGACGCCATCGCCCGGGCGTCGCCGAGTGCCGTGGCCAGGTCGGCGGCCCGGGCGCAGAACTCCAGCGTCAGGTCGTACGCGCCGAGTTTCGCGTGGTACCAGCCGATCGAGTTGAGGGCGTTCGCCTGCCCGTACCGATGATCGCCGGTCTCGAAGGCGGCGTACGCCGTCCGGGCGTGCCCCAGGGCCGCGCGATGATCCCCGGTCTGGGCGGTCAACTGGGCGAGGGTCATGCCGGTGTGCCCCAGCGCGATGTGGTCGCCGATGCTCCGGTTCAGTTCGAGGGCCGCGGTCAGGTGTTCCAGGGCGTCGGCGGGCCGGGCCTCCCGGGCGGCGGCCAGGCCGATCAGGCGGTGCGCGCGGGCCCGGGCGGCGTCGTCACCGAGACGGGCCGCCGCGGCGAGCGCCAGCGTCTGGGTGGTGGCCATGTCGTGGTAGCGGCGGCGCAGGTCGAGGAACCGGGCGAGCGCCCACGCCAGGTCGACGACCCGGCGGTCCAGCCCGGCGGCCACGGCGGTGTGGAAGATCTCCAGCAGCACGGGGAGTTCGGCGGTGAACCACGCGACGGCGGTGTTCCGGTCGGGGATGTGCTCCGGGCGTACCCCCGCAAGGTGTTGATCGGGGGTCAGCGGATCGCCGTGCGGGACCAGTGCCTGGGCGGCGGCGCAGGCGGTATGCAGGTAGTGGTCGGTGACGCGGGCGACGGCGGCCCGGCGGGACGGCTCGGGCTCGTGCTGCCGGGCGATCTCGGCGGCGTAGGCGCACAGCAGGTCGTGCATGCTGAACCGGCCCGGCAGGTGCTCGTCGGCGAATCCGGCGCGGACCAGTTCGGCCAGGCCGGCGCGGGCGGCGGCGGGTTCGATCGCGGCGAGGCTGGCGGCGGCCGCGGCGGTGATGTCCGGCCCCGGGTGCAGGCCGAGCAGCCGGAGCAGGCGTTTCGTGTCGCCGGACAGCACCCGGTAGGACGCCGAGAACACCGCCCGGACGTCGCTGGCCAGGTCCCCGGCGGTCAGCGAGTCCAGGTCGCCGCTGGCCAGGTCGGCGGCCAGGGCGGTCAGGTCCCGGTCGGGGTCGGCGGCGGCCCGGGCAGCGACGATCGACAGGGCCAGCGGCAGCCCGGCGCACCGCCGCACGATCCGGTCGATCGCCGCCGGTTCGGCGTCGACCCGCGCGGGCCCGAGCCGTGCGGCCAGCAGCTCACGGGATGCGGCGGGGCTGAACGGGGCGAGCGCCAGCAGCCGGGCGCCGTCGGTGGCGGCCAGGCCGGTCAGCTGGTTGCGGCTGGTCACCAGGGCCATGCTGCCGGGCGATCCGGGCAGCAGCGGGCGCACCTGGTCGGCGTCGCGGGCGTTGTCGAGCAGGACGAGGACCCGCTGCCCGGCGAGGATGCTGCGGTAGAGGCTGGCCTGGGCGTCGACGGTGAACGGCACCCGCTGTGCGGGCACACCGAGCCCGTCCAGCAGGGTCCGCAGCGCGTCCGAGGAGGTCATCGGCGCCGCGGCCGGGTCGAAGCCTTTGAGGTTGACGTAGAGCTGGCCGTCCGGGAACCGGGTCCGGGCCCGGTGCGCCCAGTGCACGGCGAGGGCGGTCTTGCCGACTCCGGCGATGCCGCCGATCGCGGAGACCACCACGGGTACGGCGGGCGCGTCCCCGGCCGGCGCCAGCTCGTCGAGCTGTCGCAGGGCGCCGGCGCGCGCGGCGAGATGCGGCAGTGGCGCCGGCAGTTGCGCCGGGACGACCGCCGGCGTGGCCGGTTCGGGGGTGGCGGCGGCCGGGCCGTGCAGCGCGGGGTCGTCGGTGAGGATCGCCTTCTCCAGGCGGCGCAGCTCCTCGGACGGTTCCAGGCCGTCCTGCTCGGCGAACAGCCGCCGGGCCTGCCGGAAATGGGCGAGCGCGTCGGAGCGCCGGCCGGCCCGGTGCAGGGCCAGCATGTAGAGGCCGCGCAGCCGCTCGTCGAACGGGTGCGCCTCGATCAGCGCGGCCAGCTCGTCCAGGACCGCGGTGTGCCGGCCGATCCGGATGTCGGCGTCGATGCGGTCGGCGAGGACGGCGATCCGCCGCCGGTGCAGCCGGTCCCGGTCGGCGTCCAGGGCCGTGGCCGTCACGTCCTCGAACGCCCGCCCGGGGAACAGCGTGACCGCCTCGTGCAGCAGGGCGGCGGCCTGCCGGTGGTCGCCGGCGGCGAGCAGGTCCCGGCCCCGGTCGGCGAGGCCGGTGAACCGCAGCAGGTCCAGCTCGCCGGGGCCGACCCGCAGGAGATAACCCGGTGTCCGGTACGCCAGGCGGTCGTCGCCGGCGCCCGCCTCGGCCAGCACCCGGCGCAGCTGGGAGACCCGCACCTGCAGGGTGGACCGGGCGTTGCGGGGCTGCCGGGCCGCCCACAGCACTGCGGCCAGCCGGTCCGTGCCGACCACCCGGTTGGCGTGCAGCAGCAGGGTGGCGAGGAGGGCCGTGCGCTGATGGCCGCCGATCGGGACCGGGGCGCCGTCGACGGTGACCCGCACCGGGCCGAGCAGGCGGAAATCGACAGCCATAGTTGATCACTTTACATCTTTCACATTGTCAACATCCACTGAGGACTGTCCCAGCCTGCGGGAACGGATCTTCGGGTAAGCGTGCGGTAAGCGGCCGCCCCGACCATGTCGATCACACAGCGACGGGCGGGGGACTGCGACGTGATGGTGTCGATCGGCCTACTGGGACCTTTGGACGTACGGCGGGGGAGCGCGGCGGTCCGGATGCCGTCGGGCAAACCGCGGATCGTGCTGGCCTACCTGATCACCCACGCCGGCCGTACCGTCACCGTCGACGAACTGGCCACCGAACTGTGGGCGGGCTCCCCGCCGCCGTCCGCCGTCGCCAACATCCGCACCTACGTCGCCGGGCTGCGCCGGTCGCTCGGCGCCGCGATCGCGGCCCGCCCGCACGGCTACCGGCTGCAGCTCGCCGAGGACTGCCGGCTCGACCTGGACGATTTCCGGGCGCTGGTCGGCCGGGCCCGCGCCGACGCCGCGGGCGGGCAGCCGCACACCGCGGTCCGGCACCTGGACCGGGCGCTGGCGATCTGGCGCGGCTCAGCCCTGGAGGGGCTGCGCGACGGGCCGGTGCTGAGCACGTTCGCCGCGGTGCTGGAGGAGGAACGCGTCCAGGCGGTCGAGGAGGCCGTGGACGCCCGGCTGCGCGGCGGCCGGTTCGCCGAGGCGGTGCCGATGCTGCGCCGGCACCTCGAGGAGAATCCGCTGCGGGAGCACGCGTACGCCCAGCTCATGACGGCGCTCTACCACGCCGGGGACGTGTCCGGGGCGCTGGCCGCCTTCGCCACGGCCCGTGCCCAGCTGAGCACGCACCTCGGGATCGAACCCGGCCGGACCCTGACCGGCCTGCATCGGGCCGTCCTGGAGCGCAGCCCGCTGCTGGACGCCGAACCCGCCCCGGCGGACCGGATCACGGCCACGGATGCGCTGGTCACACCGTTTCTCACGCCGCCTGCGGTGGCCGGTTTCACCGGCCGGGAGACCGAGGCGGGGTACGCCGTAGGCGCGCTCACCACCACCCCGCGCGACGCCCTCCCGATCGTGGCGGTGTCCGGGCTGGCCGGCACCGGCAAGACCGCCCTCGCGGTGACCGTGGCGCACCGGGTCCGGGCCGCCTACCCCGACGGCCAGTTGTACGCCGACCTGCACGGCGACGGACCCGACCCGGCTCCGCCCGGTGAGGTGCTCGCCCAGTTCCTGATCGCCCTGGGCGTGCCCGCCGCCCGGATCCCCGCCGCGCTGCCCAGCCGTACCGGGATGCTGCGCAGCGCGCTCGCCGGCCGCCGGATGCTGATCGTGCTGGACAACGCCGCCGACGCCGCCCAGGTGCGCCCGCTGCTGCCCGGCGCCGCCGACTGCGGGGTCCTGGTGACCGGCCGGAACCGGCTCTGCGCCCTGGACGGCGCCCGGTTCGTGGCCCTGGCCGGCCTGCCCGAACCGGACGCGACGGCCCTGTTCATCGAGGTCCTGGGCCGCCCGGCCGGCCCGGAGGGGGCAGCGGTCCGGGAGATCGTCCGATGGTGCGACCGGCTGCCGCTGGCCGTCCGGATCGCCGCGGTCCGGGCCGCGAGCCGTCCCTGGCGGCCGCTGGCCCGGCTGGCCGGACTGCTGGCCGACGAGTCGACCCGCCTGGACACGCTGCGGGCCGGGGACCTGGACGTCCGGGCCCGGCTCGGCAGCGCCTACCGGGCGCTGCCGCCGGACGACCAGCGGCTGCTGCGGGCGTTGAGCGGGCAGGCCCGGCCGGAGCCGCCCCCGGGCGGCGCCGACCGCCTGGACGCCCTGGTGGACGCCGGTTTCCTGACCGAGACCGGCCCGCTGCGGTACCGCGTTCACGGCCTGGTGCGCGCCCTGGTCCGGGAGGCGTCCGGCGGGCCGTCCACCAGCCGGACCGCGATGCCCAGCACCCGGTCCGCCGGGAAGTAGCCGACCTGCTTCGAGTCGTAGCTGATCTCCCCGGCGTCACCGAGCAGCACCAGCGAGCCGTCCGGAACGACCCGTTCCCCGGCCAGCGCGGGCAGCCCGGCCGCCGGCACCGGCTCCCCGGCGACCGCGGCGACCCGTTTGATCAGCCAGCGCCGGCCGGTGATCCCGGCGGAGAGCGGGGTGGTGGTCCACGTGCCCTGCTCCGGCGCCTCGACGGCGACGACGTCCCCCGTCCTGATGGACGTCGTCGCCCGCCGGACCAGGACCCGGTCCCCGGACCGGAACGCCGGCGCCATCGACGAGCCGGTCACCCGCACCACGGCGTGCCGGCGCCGCGTCCACACCAGCGCGGCGACCGCCACCACGGCCGGGACGGTGAGCCACCACCAGTACGTCATGCGACCTCCACCTCCTCGCGGTAACCGGCGGCCTGCAGCGCGAACAGCCGCGCGTACGCGCCACCGGCCGCCACCAGCGCGTCATGATCGCCCCGCTCGGTGACCGTGCCGTCGCCGAGCACCACGATGGTGTCGGCCTGGCGGATCGTGCTCATCCGGTGCGAGATCAGCAGGCTGGTCCGGCCCCGCCGGTGCTCGCGCAGCCGCTCGTGCACCTCGGATTCGGCCGCCGCGTCCAGGCCGGCGCTCGGCTCATCCAGGATCAGCAGGTCACCGTGGTCGCGCACGAGCGCCCGGGCCAGCGCCACCCGCTGCCACTGGCCGCCGGACAGCACCACCCCGGTCCGCGGGTCGTCCCGGTCGGCGGCGTCCAGGAAGATCCGGGTCAGCAGGGTGTCGTACCCGTGCGGCAGGTCGGCGAGGAACGGGTCGCAACCGGCCCGGCGGGCGGCCGCCGTGATCCGCTCGCGGTCCTCCAGGGCCGCGAGGTCACCGACCCCGATGTTCTCGGCGGCGCTCAGCTCGTACTCCATGAAGTCCTGAAAGACCACGGACAGCCGCTGCCGCAACGCGGCCGGGTCGAACTCCCGCAGATCCACGCCGTCCCAGGTGATCGTGCCGCGGGTCGGGTCGTAGAACCGGCACAGCAGCTTCACCAGGGTGCTCTTGCCGGCCCCGTTCAGCCCCGCCAGCGCCGTCGACCGGCCCGCCGCGATCGTCACGTCGACGCCGGCCAGCACCCACGGCAGATCCTCGCGATAACGGAACCAGACGTTCCGGAACTCGATGCCGTGCCGCAGCTCCGGCACCTCGGCGATCCGGCCGGTCGGTGACGGCTGCAGGTCCGGGCCGGTGTCCAGCACCGCGCAGTAGTGGCCGAACATCAGCAGCGCGTGATGACCCGTCCCGGCCGCGCCGAACACCGACGCCAGCGCGCCCTGCACCCCGGCGACCGCCGCCACGAACACCGCCACGTCGCCGACACTGAGCCGGCCCTGCCGCGCGGCCATCACCGCCCAGACCAGGCCGCCGCCGGCGATCGCCGCGCCGGTCACCGCCAGCAGCGCCTGCGCCCGCAGCTCCCGCCGGTCCGCGCCGCGCTGCCCGGCGTCGATCGCCCGCAACTCGGTCAGCATCCGGCCCCGGAACAGGCCGCCCAGACCGAAGAGCCGCACCTCCTTGACAGCCCGTACGCTCGTCAGCAGGCCCGCGTAGAAGATCTCCCGGCGGCCCGCCGCGCTGAGATCCCAGCTCACCCGGGCCCGGTCGCGGCTCAGGTTCAGCTCCGCCCACAGGGTCGGCGCGGACCCGGCGACCACCACCAGCGCCATCCACGGATTGAGCATCGCCAGGGTGCCCAGGAAACCGGCGATCGTCAGCACGCCCTGCCCGGCGCCGAGACCACTGCTCACCAGATCGGCCGGACCGCCGGTGCCGTGGGCCGCCATCCGCAGCCGGTCGTGGAAGACGGCGTCCTCGAACTTCGCCAGCCCCGCCAGCCGGCCGATCGCCCCGAACAGCCGGTCCTTGGCCGACAGCGTGACGGACCGGCCGATCTGGGCGTCGACGTACCCGTTGAGCTGCGGCAACATGGCCGCCGCCACCCCGGCGAAGGCAAGCGTGAGCGCCGGGCCCAGCAGCGGCGCCGCCGGGTCGGCGATCCGGTCCAGCACCGTCCGGGTCAGCCAGGCCAGCGCCACCGGGATCAGCCCGGCCGCCACCACCAGCACGATCCGGGCCAGCAGCCGGGCCGGGGAGACCCGCCAGACGTAGCGCAGGGCCCGCAGCGTCAGCCTCATGCCGCGGCGGGAACCGGCAGCTCGGTCATCACCAGACTGCTCGCCGCCACCGTGCCGTCCGGGTCGACCAGCAGGAACGACGGGAACCCGCGGATCGCGAACGCGTCCGCCACCGCGCCGTCCGACGCCTCCTGCACCACCCGCGCGACCGGCGACAGCTCGGCCACCAGCGGCCCCGCCCGGTCCGGTTTCCCGACCACCACGGCCAGGACCCGGGACGGGTCGGCCAGGTCGTTCGCGTACGCCAGGAACGACGGCATCCGCTCCTCGCACGCCGGGCAGCCGGGGGAGAAGAACCCGACCAGCGTCTGCCCGGTGAACGAGGCCAGGGAGACCGCCCCGCCGTCGTTCGCGGTCGCCTCGAACGGGGCCGCCACCTGCCCGGCGGCGAGCATCAGCGGACCGTCCGGGCCGTGCTGGTCCGCGGCCTGCCGGGCCAGCAGCTCCGAGTGCTTGCGCAGCCGCCGGATCACGCCGAAGGTCAGCAGAAGGTTGACGATGCCGAGCAGACCGGTGAGGGTGACGGCGGCTGCCAGATAGGACATGATTCTCCTTGTTCAGGCCGTGATCAGGTGTGCGATCTCGTCGAGGTTGATGAGCAGCAGCGCGGCCACCGCGCCCGCCGCGACGGCCAGCACGACCACCGGGCCGGACCGGTCCACCGGCGTCCCGGCGAGACCGAGCAGCGCGGTCGCGAGCAGCAGCACGTTGCGGACCACGGCGGCCCGGCCCGGCGGCGCCGGCGTCGCGCCGAAACAGCGGCACGGCTCGGTCGAGCCGCGGCGCCGCATCACCACGAGCGCCCCGGTGAACGCGACCAGCAGCAGCGCCGCCAGCCCGAACCCCCACCGGGCGGTGACCGGCGCCGCGACCGCCGCCGCCACCGTCACCTCCGCCCCCACCACGGCCACGGCCAGCGGCCCGGCCAGCGACTCCGGGACCGGCAGGCCGCGCGACAGCGACAGCCGGAACTCCCGGAACCCGGCCGGCCGCAGTTTCCCGGCCGCCGCCACGACGAACGTCACCACCAGCAATGCCCGGCACGCCACCGACCAGTCCACGACGAGCCTCCCTTCGAGGAGTCCGACCGTAGGGTCCACGGATACAGCGGACCTACAGCCGCGGCGATGTATCCGGTGCGTACGCCGCCTGTAGCGGCCCGTCCTAGGTTCGGCTGGCCGCAACCAGTGCGGTGCGTGATCGCCACCCGACACGAGGAGAACCATGCGCCGAATCAGCACGCTCGCCGACCGCCTGCTCGCCCGCTTCGTACCCGAGGTCGAGGCCGCAGCGGCCTGCACCCCGACGCAGTTCTGGGGCTTCTGCTACTGCAACACCGACGACGTCTACCGCTGCCGCAGCTGCCAGCGGCTCGCCAGCTGCGACGAGCGGTGCTCGAGCGCGTACACCAAGGTCGGCCTCTGCTGATCTGCCCCCTGAAGAAACCGCGGCGGCACGGGACGTCCCGTGCCGCCGCGGTTTGTCGGACTGTTCTCCATCCGCCTGCCGACGTGTCCTCATCGGACCCGATCGGGCCATCCCCGGAGTTCCCGGCGCGGTTACATTCGTCCAGCACCGCGTTTCACGGGAGTCACTGTCTCATCACGCCCGGGGGGAACCATGCGCATCAACCGTCATCGAAAGGCCGCCGGCATCGTCGCGGCCGCGGCGGCGCTCGCCGTCGTCGCCGCCCAGCCGGCGCCGGCCGGCGCCCACACCGTCGCGCCCGACGACGTGTTCGCCAAGATCCTGGTCAAGCAGGTCACCGGCGCGCACGCCAAGAAACACCTCGACAAGCTGCAGGCGATCGCCACCGCCAACGGCGGCAACCGTGCCGCCGGCACGCCAGGCTACGACGCCTCCCGCGACTACGTCGCCGACAAGCTGCGCAAAGCCGGTTACAAGGTCACCCTCGACCCGATCGCCTTCGTGCAGAACTGGGCCGAGAACAGCCCGCCCACGCTGAACCTGACCGCGCCGAGCGGCAAGACGTACGTGCCGAACGAGGACTTCGTCACCTTCACCCCCTCACCCGCCGGCGACGTGACCGCCCAGGTGCAGGGCGTCGACCTCACCCTGCCGCCCACCCCCACGCCGACCTCCACGAGCGGCTGCGAGACCAGCGACTTCAACGGCTTCGTCGCCGGCCGGATCGCGCTCATCCAGCGCGGCACGTGCGCGTTCGCCACCAAGATCCGTAACGCGGGCTTCGCCGGCGCCTCCGGCGTCATCGTCTTCAACGAGGGACAGCCGGGGCGGACCGACGCGTACCCGCTCGACATCGGCGAATGGCGGGCCGGAATCCCGATGGTGTTCGCCGACTTCGCCGTCGGCAACGAGCTCGCCGCCACCCCCGGCGCCACCGTCCGGCTCAAGGTCGACGCCACCCTGACGCTCGGCACCAACCACAACGTGATCGCCGAGACCCGGTTCGGCAACCCGAACAACGTCGTCATGGTCGGTGCCCACCTGGACAGCGTCCCCGAGGGCCCGGGCATCAACGACAACGGCTCCGGCACCGCCGCGATCCTCGAGACCGCCCTGCAGATGCGCAACTTCCCGGTCCGCAACAAGGTCCGCTTCGCGTTCTGGGCAGGCGAGGAGATCGGGCTGCTCGGCTCCGACCAGTACGTCGAGGAACTGACCCAGGCCCAGCGGGACAAGATCAAGCTGTACCTGAACTTCGACATGGTCGCCTCACCCAACTACGCCTACAAGCTGTACGACGGCGACGACTCCGACGCGACCGGCTCACCGGCCGGCCCGCCCGGCTCCGCGCAGATCGAGAAGCAGCTGGCGAACTTCTTCGACAAGCGCGGCCTCGGCCACGTCGGCACCGACTTCGACGGCCGCTCCGACTACGGCCCGTTCATCGCGGTCGGCATCCCGGCCGGCGGCATCTTCACCGGCGCCGAGGGCCTCAAGACCCCGGAGGAGCAGGCCCTGTTCGGCGGCACCGCCGGCGTCGCCTACGACGTCTGCTACCACCAGGCGTGCGACACCATCAGCAACGTGAACCTGACCGCCTTCGACGTCAACGCCGACGCCATCGCGGACTCCGTGGCCCGGTTCGCCTTCAACACCACGGCCATCCCCTGACCGCGCGGCCTCCGGTGGTGGCGCCCAACCCCTTCACCACCGGAGGCCCGCGCCTCCTCGCAGCGACTGCTCCGGCATGGGCGCTCCGCATTCCGCACCGCTGTCGGGCTGTGACTTGAGGTGACCGGTTACGGTGTGGCCTCCAAGGCGGAGGGAGTCGCATGTCGAGCCGTGCTTCCGGGATCGTGCTGTTCGTGCTGAGCATTCCGTTGCTGCTGTTCGGGATCTCCGCCGGGATGGACGCCAGTCACGAGGCCGGGGTGCGCAGCTGGCAGCTGCAGCAGGCCGGTTCCGTCGCCGACCCGCGGGAACGCGACCGGTGGACCGACTACGCGGACAGCACATTGCGGCGTCTGGAGGACGCCGAGTACAACCGGAACACCCTCCTGGCAGCCGCGGTGGCCGGGGTCGCCGGCGGCATCGCGGTCCTGGCCACGGCCCGCCGGCGGCGCGGGGCCGCGGTGGCAGCCGTGCCCGCCGCCACCGCGCCGGCTTTCGACTCCTGCGAGGCCTGCCAGTGGCGGATCTCGGCCGCGGCGACCGCCTGCCCGCAGTGCGGCCATCCGCACCAGCCCGCCGCGCCGCCACCGGCGCCGGTGGACCGGACCCAGCGCGCGTTCTACATCGCCCTGATCGCGCTGGGCCTCGGGTCCGCCGCGGTGATCTACACAGTGCTGTTCGGCAGTCTGTCCGAGACCATGCTCGTACGCATCGCGCCGTTCTGGATCTTCCCCACCGTGTTCGGGTATTACGGCCTGGTCGCCCAGCGCATGGCGGCCCGGCTGCAGGCCAGCCACCTGGACACCGTCTCCGACCAGCTGCTGACCGTGATCAAGGAGAGCGGCTTCCTCGGCCAGGTCTTCGCCTTCCTGATCCACGCCCCGTTCCTGCTGGTCAAGAGCCGCCAGCCGTGGGTGACCGCGCTGGTCGGCTCCCTGATCTGGGCGATCGCCCTGGCCGTCTTCTTCAGCGTGGTGTTCCCTACGCTCTGATCATCTCCGGCACGGGACCCTCGTGCACGGCGCGGTAGACGGTGTTGCGGATCGTGTTGGCCTCGGCCGCGGTGAGGGTGCGGTCGATCGGCCGCAGGATGATCCGCAGGAGGACGTTGACCTGGCCGGGACGGGTGCCCAGCCGGGACCGGGCTGCCTCTGGCAGGAAGGCGTGCGGCGTACGGCTGAGCAGCTCCACCGATTCGACCAGGTCCACGTCGTCGCCGAGCGCGGCCCGGATCCGGTCGCCGAGGGTCTCCTCGTCCTCGTCGTCCGCCACGACCACGGAGATGTCACGCCGGGCCGGCGGCAGCGGCGACACGTGCTGCCACGGGTCCAGGGTGAGCATCTGCGCGGCGATCCGCGGGTCGGCGGCCCGCAGGTATCGGATGTCGGGGACGCCCTTGCGCAGTATGAGGGCCCGCTCCAGGCCCATCCCGAGCGCCAGCCCCGACCAGCGTTCCGGATCCAGGCCGGAGCCGCGCAGCACGCCGGGGTGGATGTGGCCGCACTCGCCGAGTTCGAGCCACTGCCCGTCGTGCCGTACGTCGATCTGCCGTCCGCCGGTGGTGTACGGGTGGGTGACCTCGGTGACCCGCCACTCCGCGCCCGGGAGGACCGCCTCCACCACCACGCCGACCATGTCGAGCAGATCGCCGGGCCCGGGCGTGCTGCGGATCCGCCAGAGATCCACCTGATGGGGTTCGCCGACGTGATGGCGGTCGACGACGTCCCGCCGGTACACCAGGCCCGGCGCGACGATCAGCTCGTCGACGCCGGTCCGGCCGGCGTAGTTCTCGAGCGCCGCGGGCAGGGCGGCGGTGGTGTGGCTGCGCAGCATCGTCGACGGGCTCACATAGCGGGTGTAGCGGCGATCCCGGGTGACGTCCCCCGGGTCGTACCCCAAGCGGTCGTAGTTGTCGCTGACCGTCACGATCGGTGACTTTCGCACGTATCGGACGGTGCCGCCGGAACGGTCGCGCACCGCGGCGACGACGGTGTCGAGCAGGATCTGGATCGCGTGGTCGCCCTGTGCCGGGTCGGTCAGGTCGCGCAAGCTGAGGAGACGGGTGAGGTCTTCGGGATGTGACATGAGCGGATCTCCAGACGGTGGCGGTGGATGAGGGGTCGATGTCTTCCCCCGGCCGCACCCGCGGAGATCCGGTGCTGTCAGCGCATGCCGGTCACCCCGCGGCCGTCTCCCGGCCGGGGGTTCGGAAATCGCTGCCACCCGTGCATGGCCTGACGATAGCCGCCGCCATCGGGACGGTACGAGTCATTTTCGCGGGACGCCCCATTGTCTGAGATCTGTCGGTGGACCGGCACGATCGACGGTTGGTCGGGGTGACCGGTGCGTGCCTAGCATGAGCTGCGCTCTCCACTAGGAGATGATCCGATGAGCGACATCAATATCAAAATAGCCGCGGTCCTGGCCGATCGCCGCAAGCTACTACCGGTAATCTCTTTCGAAATCGAGCGGTGGGAAACGGTACGCAATTCTGTCCGGCATTTAGGGGACGCGATCATCGCGATTCCGGATGTCGCCGGGCTCGCCGTGCTGGACACGGCCAAACTCGATCTTCAGGTGGCCGAGGTGCTCACGGCCCTGGCAGCGGTTCGGGCCAGGTTGAGCCGGCGAACCGTCAACATCGGCGTGAGCGGCCGCGCACGCAACGGCAAGAGCACCCTGCTGCAGGCGCTCAGCGGCCTGGGCGACGAGCAGATCCCGGCGGGGCCGGGGCAGCCGGTCACCGCGGTGCGCAGCCGGATCCTGCATTCCACCGACCGCCGGGAGGCCGTGCTCACCCTGCATTCCGAGAGCTCCTTCAGCGCGCAGCTGCTGGCGGGGTACCACGAGGAGCTCGGCCTGGGCGCGCCCCCGCGGACCGTCGAGGAATTCGCGCGGTTCACGTATCCGCGGAGCAGCGAGGAACTCGCCGTCGAACCGGGGCGGCGTGTCGAACTCACCCCGATGCTGGTCCGGCTGCAGGAGATGCAGGCTTCCATCGGCTCCTACCGCGGGTACCTGACCGGCCGTACCGAGCGAGTCGAGCTGGAGGACCTGCGCCGTTGGGTGGCGTATCCCGATCCCGGCGCCGCCGTCCCGGACCGCCGGTACCTCGCCGTCCGGGACGCGCAGATCATCTGCCGATTCCCGGTCGACGACGTGCACGACATCGGGCTGTGTGACCTGCCCGGCCTCGGCGAGGTGTCGCCCCGCGCCGAGGAGCACCATCTCGCCGGGCTGGAGAACGACATCGACTTCGTGCTGGTCGTGAAGCGGCCGGCGGAGGCCAACGCGACCTGGTTCAACTACGACGCCCGGGGACTCAGCCTGATCACCCGGGCGGCCGGCGCCGCGCCGGTGCGTGACTTCGTCGCGATCGTGGTGAACACCGGTGGATGCTCCCAGGTCAACATCGACGCGCTGGTGGCCGACATCGACACCCGGGTCAACGAGGGCGCGGGCCGGGCGGGCTACTGGCGGATCCTGGCGGACGCCGCCGACCCGGGAGCGGTGAAGGACGACGTGCTGCTGCCCGTTCTCGCCCACCTGGCCGACGCGCTGCCGCGGATGGACCAGGCGGTGTTCGATCACGCGCTCGGGCTCTGCGCCGCCCTGCGCGGCGAGCTGCTCACCGCCACCGAGACCGCCTTGACCGCGCTGCGGTCGGTGCTCACCCCGACCGCGCTCGAACAGCTCCTGCTCCGCGCCGACGCGCTGCGCGCCACCGTGGCCGCGTCGTTGCAGAGCTGGATCGCCGGCCTGGAGAACCGGGCCGACGAGAACTACGAGGACGCCGAATACTTCGCGCACGTCGAGCGGTTGCAGACCGAGACGCGCGGGTGGGTGGTTGACGGGTTCGGTGAGGGCGTCGACGGCTGGTGCCGCCGGGCGCTGGAGCAGATGCGGGTGCACGGCGGCTCGCTGAACTTCGCCGCCCAGACCCTGAACGAGATCCGGATCGAGCTGGCCCGCCGGCTGAGCGCCATCGACGAACTGCTCGAGCAGCGCCGTGCCGAGTTCTGGGCGGGGCTGGCTGCCGCGCTGGGCCCGCAGCTGGTGCGCGTCCCGGTGGAGAAGGACGCGGACGTGCGGCCGGCGCTGGAGGAGTTCGCCGTACGGCTGCGGGAGGCGCCGGATCCCTGCCCCACCCTGGCCGATGCGGTGGAGTTCACGCTGGACGTCCGGCTCGACTTCCGGACCCGCCTGCTTCCCGGCATGCGCCGGGCGCTGTACCAACTGCGTGCCGAGCCGGCCGACGACGGGCGGACGGCCGCCCTGCTCACCGTTCCGGCCACCCCCGACGGCGCGCGGACGCTGTACACCGCGGTGTCGCATCTCGCCCGGCAGGCGGTCCACGACTCCGGCACGGTGCTTGCCGGGGGCCCGGACACCACCGCTGCGGTGCTGCTGGCCTTCGGTGAGCAGTTCGAGGACTGGTTCATCCGGTCGGCGGCCTCCCAGGCGGAGTTCCGCCGGCTCGCGGAAGCGTTCCACGACGAACTGTGGCCCGGCGCCGCGGACGGATCCGCTCTCGCGACCGCCCGCGTGCAGCACCTGCGCAAGCTGCTGCGTGACCTCGCCACCACGCTCAGGACCGCGGCCGGGCCCCTGGAGAGGAGCACATCATGACCGAGGCGTTCAAAGCGGCGCTGATCGGGCCGTCCCGGGTCGGAAAGACCACGCTGCTCACCGCGGTTCTGTCGGAGACCGAACGCATGCTCGCCGGAAGCCCGGTATCGGTCACGATGGACGAGAGCACCGGCAGCCGGGTTCGCCGGCAGCGGCTCGAACTGCGCCGGGCGATCGAGGCGGTCGAGTTCAACGCGGCGGCTCTGGGCGGCACCCAGGCCATGTCCTACTACCGGGTCAGCCTGCAGTCGGCCGGCGACGAGACGGTCGATGTCCCGTTCAGCATCCTGGACTTCCCCGGCGGGTGGCTGAATCCGGAGGAGCGCAACAGGGTGCCCGACTCGGCCGCCAAGTGGGCCGAGTGCGAGGCCCACATCAAGGACAGCCTGATGCTGCTGGTGCCGATCGACGCGGCAGTGCTCCTGGAGGCTTCCCGGCCTGCGGAGCGGCGGTCGGTGCCGGACCTGCTCGCCTTCGAGGACGTCGAGGCGGTGACCCGCAAATGGGTGACGCATCGCAACCTCGACGAGCACCGGGGCGAGCCGGCCGTCCTCGTCCTCGCGCCGTTGAAGTGCGAGAAGTACTTCGACGACAACTTCGGTCACGGCCGTGACGCGGGCCGGCTGCGCCTGGCGGTCCGGGACAAGTACGGACGCCTGCTGGAGATCATCCGGGCGGAGGCGCAGGACCGTGAGGTGCGGGTGATCTACGCCCCGATCGACACGTACGGCTGTGTCGAGCTGATGGAGGTGCACTGGCACGAGACGCCGGGCTCCGAGGTCCTGGAGTTCCAGGCGCACTACCGGTTCCGGGACCGGAAGCCGCAGATGTCGGTGAAGGCCGCCGGCGCCGTCATGCAGGAACTGTGCCGCTGCGTCATCTCCGGCTGGGATGCCGGTCAGGAGCGGCTCGCCCAGCAGCACCAGACGGCGTATCAGCGGCTTCAGCGGCGAAATGAGGAGATCAAAGGGATGTGGCGCAGGAGCGCCTACATCGTCAGCGGTGAACGGCGGCGCAACGAGAAGGGCCGGGCCCGCAGCACCGAGGAGATCGCCGCGGTGGAACGCCGGCGCCGCCAGGTGCAGGACGCCATGGAGAAGATGGCGTCGACCGCCTACGACCCCCGTGTGGAGGAGTGGTGAGCTCATGAAGATCTACCTGATGACCCGCGGGACACCGCGCCAGAGCGACTACGCCTTCCTCGGCGGGACGCCGCCGGTGCGCTGGTGGGAGAAGCTGGCCGAGTGGGTGGTGCTGGAGGAGCCCGAGGTGATCGTCATGCGGGACGGCGACGACTGCGGGGTGTTGCTGTCCGCCGTCCCGTCGGCGCGGCGTGACTCGATCGGGACCGCGATCCGGTACACGCTCGTCGCCGCGGGTTCCCCGGACGACACCGGCCTGGTGCGACGGCTGGTCTCCGCCGGGCTGGACGACATGGACCGCCGCGCCCTGGGCGCGGCGCTCGACAAGGAACTCGACAGCGCCACCGTCGACGCCCTTCTGGAGTCCGGCGGCCGCCCGCAGCCGGATCTCCTGACGACGGTCGTCGCCGGCCTGCCGGATCCGTCGCCGGCCGCCGCGACGCCCGACGACGGCCGGTCCTGGGCCGGGGCGCTCGGCAGCGAAGAGGCCCTCGCCGCGTTCCGGCGCCGTGCCGAGTGGCTTCTCGCACCCGGTGGCCACGGCTTCGCCTTCACCAGCCACGCGCTCTCCACCGTGGCCGGCGCCCGGGGGATCGCCGACCGCATGGACGTGCCGATCGCGGTGCTCCTTGCCGACAGCGACATCCCGGCGACGGAGACCCTGGGAAAAGTGAGCCCGGAAGGGGCGACGGACTGGAGGAGGTTGCTGAAGGCGCTTGCCCTGGCCGTACTGGGCTTCACTGGGCTCGCGATCGTCTTCTGGATCTGGCGCCGTCTCAGCTGAACCCCTGGCGTTCCCGGCCTTCGGGCCCGGGCGCCGACGACCTTCCGCCGGAGGAGCGATGACCGCAGACCTGATGCTGAAGCTGATTCCCTTCAGCGAGAAGTACGACACCGGAAAGCCGGCGTGGGAGCGCGAGGAGCGGCAGCTCCTCAACTCCCTGCGCGGCGTGGGCCGAGTCGACCGGGTGGCCGTGCCGGCGCCTGGCGACAAGGGGGTCGTGGAGACCGTCCTGATCGCTCTCGCGTCGGCCGGCGCCTTCAACGGGTTCTTCCAGTGCGTTCAGGGCTGGCTGACCCGGGACGAGACCCGCCGCCTGGAGGTGAGCTGCACGATCGACGGCAAGGAGACCTCGCTCGTCCTGGCCGCGACCGGCATCGACGACGCCGTCGTCGACCGGTTCGTCGCTCAGATCATGGCGCGGTTCGAGGCGGCCGGGTGACAGCCGCGCGATACCGGGCGCTGCTCATCGGGAATCGGCGTTTCCCGGAGGACCCGGACTCCCTCCCCGAGCTGAACGGACCGCACAACGACGTCATGTGCCTGGCCGACGCGCTGACCGCCGGCCCCGCCGCGCTGTTCGAGCCGGGCGACGTCGAACAGCGGACGGACTGCCGCGCCGACGAGATCTGCGCGGCCATCGAGGAACTGCTCAACGACGCGGCGAGCACCGACCTGGTGCTGCTCTACTACAGCGGGCACGGCTATCGCGACGCGGACGGGCTGCTGCGTCTCTCCGCGCTCGACTCGCGCCTGTCTCTGCGGTCGCATGCGGTCGGGACCACCGAGATCGACGCGATGATAGGCCACAGCCCGGCGGGGGCGATCGTCGTCATCCTCGACTGCTGCGCCGCGGGCGCGTTCGACGACAGCCTGGACCCGACCCTCGTACTGCGGGGTCAGGGCCGGTTCGTGCTGATGGCGTGCCCGGCGAAGCAGTCGGCGAGTGACGCCGCGTCGCTCACCGAGACGAGCCCGTTCACCGGCTGCCTGATCCGCGGGCTGCGCGGCGAGGCGGCCCGGCCCGGCACCGAGCACATCACCTTCATCGACCTGTACGAGTACAGCCTGGGCCAGTTGGGCGCGGGGAACGCGAAGCCGCTGTGGCAGGGCGGATCGGGGAACCCGGAGCTGGCCCGCAACCCGCACCCGGAGCTGCCGGCGCCACCGGACGGCGCCGCGCCGCCGGTGCTCTCCGGGTGGCGCCGGACGGCGTACGGGATGCTCGCCCGCAAGCAGCGGTCGCCGCAGGCCGTGGACCCGAAGGCGTACGTCCCGCTCATGGTGATCCGCAGGCATGCCGGCACCATTCCGGGCCTGCAGGTCCAGCCGCCGGTCCGTACCCGGCTGGAGCGGGCGGTCCGCAAGGCCGGCGCCGTCTCGGACGGCGAACAGACCCTCGCCCTGATGCCCCTGCCCGGCGGCGCGGCCGCGCTGTTCACCCAGTCGGCGCTGTACTGGCTGGCCAAAGACCGGGGCGTGATCGCGGCGGCGCTGCCCTACCCGGTGCTGGCGGCCCGTACCTTCCACGCGGTGTCCGCCGTCCCCGGCCGCCCGCCCACCCACGTGGACCTGGGCGACGGGATCCCGCAGTTCGCGGGGGAGGGGGCCGCCGCGCTGGCCGCCATGCTGAACAACCTGCGCACCGTGGACAACCTGCCAGGCGTGGCCTGACCCGTCACGCCGGCGGCCACGGCGTCCCGCAGACGGTGCAGAACGCGTCCCCACTCCACGGGCTGTCGCACTTCCGGCAGTGTTTGCGCGGCGAGGCGAAGGCCACCCGGGACGGCGCGGGTGCGGCCAGCGCCTGCTCGATGATCGCCAGGGCCTCGTTGTCGAGTTTCGCCGCCCGCACCACACCCCAGATCTGGGTGATGATCAACGGCCAGAACACGAAATAGGTGATCACGGTGGGCAGCGCCTGCTGACCGAACACGCCCACCCCGGCCCGGGCCACCACACATCCCGGTTCGGGATCGAGCCGCACCTTCAACGCCATGCGCATCCCGGAGACCGTCCGGAACACGCCGGTGCGGGTGATGTCGATGTCGGTCGCCCCGGCGCCCGTCTCCACCGACACGACCTCGTAACCCTTCCCGCGGAAATGGGCCATGAGGGTCTCGACGACAGGGGACAGGTCGGTCTCGTCGGTCCAGAACCGGCGTTCGCTCTTGAAGACGCCCATGACTCACTCCGCCGATGTGGCCGAGGCCGGGGCGGCCTGACGCTCGCTGCCGCAGGATCCGCAGTGCCGCCAGTGCGGTTCCACCCGCTTGCCGCAAGCCCCGCAGCGGGGCGCTGTCCGGATGCCCTCGGCCAGGGCCGCCAGCCGGGCGAACGCCGGGGTTCCCGCCCAGTTCTGGATCTCCCGGACCCGCATGGCGAGCAGCGGATGCGTCGACGACTGGCCGACCTGCCACTGCAGGAGGCGGTCCCAGCGCTGTTCCCGAAGCGTCTCGAACTCGAGCGCCTGGGCCTCGAAGAGACCGACGTCGTACGTGTACCGGGAGTCCTTGCGGATACCGGCGAACCGGAACATCACCCGGGTCATCGCGTCCGGGCTGCCCAGGTAGGCCGCCGCCGCCCGATCGGCGGACAGTTCGCTCTTGCGCCGCCACACCGCCAGGGCGACCCGGAGCGGGCCGGCGACGAGCTGGGCCAGCGCCTGCCCGAACGGGACGGCGGTGATCCCGCCGAGCCGGATCGCCATCCGGACGATCTCGCCCATCGAGTGGTAGAGCATGTGCTGGCAGAGGATGTGCCCGCATTCGTGGGCGAGCACCGCCTCGATCTCGTCGAGGGTCAGGTACTCCAGCAGTTCGCTGTAGAGCGTGATGGACGTCCGGGAATGGCCGATGGTGAACGCGTTGACCGGGCCCATCGTCAGAAACAGCTCCGGTTCGGCGATCCCGAAGGCCTCGCAGACGGGCGGCATCAGCCGGTAGATCTCCGGCAACTGCCGCGGCCCCAGGCGCAGCTGGTCCGCCAGCTGTGCGCTGCGGACCAGGCGCTCGCTGTAGACCCGGTGATAGGCCGTCACCGCGCTCTGGAGCCCCTGCATGGACTCCAGACTCCGGCGCGCCTCCGCGTCGACCGGATGAACCACGTCGCTCGCCGTGAAAACTGTCATGGTGTCCGCCTCCGCGCGGGACGGGTCATCGAAGCCGGCCGTGTTCATGCCAGGCTATGCCCGCGCCGCGGGAGGCGGCCCGCATTGACGCCTTCCCGACGGCCCGGTCAGGTCAGCGGCGGCAGCCCGAATACCTCCGACAAACCGGTCACCTGGATCGCCTTCAGCACCGGCGGCGACGGGTTGATCAGGGTCACCGTGATCCCGGCGCCGGCGGCCGCGTTGCGGACACTGACCAGGGCGCCGAGCGCGTACGAGTCGATCAGGGTCACGTTCGAGACGTCGATCTCCAGCGCCCGGTAGGCGGACGCCTGCGCGGCCGCCGTGAGGTTGTCACGCACCTCGTCGGCGTCCCGGAGATCCAGTTCCCCGGATAGCGCGGCACGCAGGGTGATGCCGTCGTTGCTGGTCGCGTACATGATCAAAGCATTGGCGGACATGCCCTCGACCGTAACGGTGATCGCCGCGGACCGCCCCTCCCGGTCCCCGGAAACCCGCAACCGGGTGGCACCGGTACGGGCACTGGAGCCGCAACCCCCGCCCTGGAATCTCTTTCCCATGCCCGGCGGAAATGCGCCGGACAAAACGGGGGAGAGATTTTTTGCGACGTGCCAAGCTGCCGATGTTCCTGACAGCTCTGACCGCCGTAATCGCCAGTGTCACCACCGTCGTGGCGCCGGCCGCGGCCGCTGCGGCGACCAGGACCTGCACCACCGACGCCAAGCTCGTCCCGTCCTGCAACGTCCTCTGGGGCGGCGCGGCCGGGGGTTTCACCAGCAAGCCGCGCGACCTGGAGCACAAGAACTGGGAGAAGCTGAGCGGCCGGACCGCGACGATCTTCCACACGTACCACAAGGGCGACGAGCCGTTCCCGACCAAGTCCGAGATCGCCATGACGAACGACCCGGCCAAGCCGCGCGTGCTGCTGCTGAACTGGAAGATCGCGTACGGCTCGAACTGGGCCAAGGTCGCCCAGGGGCAGCAGGACAAGCGCATCGACGCCTTCGCCAAGCGCATCAAGGCGTACGGCAAGAAGGTGTTCCTGGTTCTCAACCACGAGCCGGAGAACGACGTCGTGGCCCGCAAGGGCTCCGGCATGGAGGCCAAGGACTTCGCCGCCATGTACCGGCACACCATCCAGCGGCTGCGCGCCCAGGGCGCCGGCAACGTGGTGAACGTGCTCGCCTACATGGGCAACGAGAAGTGGATGGCGCAGTCCTGGTGGAAGGACCTCTACCCGGGCGACGACGTCGTGGACTGGATCGGCCTGGACTCCTACGTCTCGGTCGAGAAGGGTTACTACCACTACGGCCTCTTCGCCGACCTGCTGGACCGTAAGCCCAAGGGCGGCGGCCTCGGCTTCTACGACTGGGCGACCACCAAGCACGCCGGCAAGCCGATCATGATCGCCGAGTGGGGCGGTTACCACCGCATCGGCCGGACCACCGACAAGTCCGCCGTCTACAACAGCGTCCTGCCGCAGCTGGTCAAGCGGCCCGCCATCAAGGCCATCGTGCACTTCGACACGAAGGCCGACGACCAGGGCAACCGCGACATCAGCATCGACAGCACCAAGGCCGGCCTGGCCGCGTTCCGCAAGCTGGCCGCCAACCCGATCTTCAACGTCAAGATCGGCTGATCCTCCGCGAGCCGCCATCCCTCACGGGGTGGCGGCTCGCGGCGCTGACAGGCGGATTCCCACGCCGCGGACGGTGTGCAGGTAGCGCGGCTGCGCGGCCCGCTCGCCGAGTTTGCGGCGCAGCCACGTCACGTGCACGTCCACGGTCTCCATCGACCGGCTCTCCGGCCACACGTCGTCGAGCAGCTGACGCCGGGTGACCACCGTCCCGGCCCGCTCCATCAGGTAGGCGAGCAGGTCGAACTCGAGCCGCGACAGCTGCAGCGCCGTCCCGTCGAGGGCGGCGGTCCGCGCCTGCCGGTCCAGGGTCAGCCCGCCCACCGTCAGCCCGGCGGCCGGCCCGCCCCGGCCCCGGCGCAGCATCGCCGCGATCCGTGCCTCGATCTGCTCGGCCGAGTACGGCTTGACCACGTAGTCGTCGGCGCCGGCCCGCAGCAGCCGGATCATCTCGCTCTCCGCCTCCCGGGCGGTCGCCACCAGGATCGGCACCTGCGAGCCGGCCCGGATCCGGCTCAGCACCGCCGCCCCGTCGAGGTCCGGCAGCCCGAGGTCGAGGACCACGACGTCCGGCGGCCGCGCGGCCACCTCGCGCAGGCCGTCCAGCGCCGTCGCGCACAACCGGACGTCATGGCCGGTAGCCGTGAGTAACCGGCCGATTGCCTGCCGGACGTCAGCGTCGTCCTCGATCACCAGCACCTGGGGCATTGCGCCAGCGTATCGGTCATGCAGAATGTGCCGATGATCCGGAGCTGGAGATATCTCGCGGGATGGCTCGCTGTGACGGTCACCGCCGTCGGGGTGTCCTGGTTCGGTGTCCGGCTCGGCGTGGCCCCGGCGCTCACCGACGAGCCGCCGGTCGCCATCGACGTCAACCGGCGTTACACCGAGATCCGGTTCGGGCTCGACGAGACGGTGCCCCCGGCCGCCCCGAAGCCCAGCCCCAGCCTCAGCGCCGGCCCGTCGTCCGCCGCGCCCACGAGGGCCAAGCCGTCGCGCAGTCCGGCCACCCCCAGCCGCACGGTGACCACCAGCCCGGCCGCGACCCCGCCGCCGCCGGCCACGACGAGCCCGTCGCCCTCGGCGGTGGACCGGCGGCCCCGTTACCGGGTCACCGCCGACGGCGGGTCGATCGTCGTCGCCTACTCGGCGGCCCGGGTGGACATCGTCGACGCGGACCCGGCGCTCGGCTACACCGCCACCGGCGCCCGGCGCAGCGACACCGTCGTCGTCGCCCGGCTGTCCGGACCCGGTCACACCTCGGTCATCACCGCCTACTGGAGCGGCGGACCGGCCGCCCAGGTCCTCGAGGAGTACGGCTCGTAGCGCATCGACCGTTACCGGTCCGATAGCTGTCCTTCCGGTGCCCTTAAGGCAGACACGGCGAGACTTCCGCGGCGTACAGAGATCGACAACAGCCTTGGGAGGATCGTCAGTGAGGCGTTCCCGTAGCAGGAAGGCGCTGCGCGTCACCGCGTTGAGCAGCGCCACCGTGGTCATGCTCGGCCTGGGAGCGGCGTACAGCGCCGGGTACTCGGGCATCGGCGAGATCCCGGAGCCCGACTTCTCCGACGGCGGGGCCACGAGCGCCGCGGCGGCGGCCGACCAGTACGTGACCGGCGCGTCCACCGGTTTCGCGAAGGAACCGGACGCCACGTACACCCGCCAGGCGGTGACGACCACGCCGCGCGGCCTGAACTACGTGAGTTACTCCCGTACCTATAAGGATCTTCCGGTCTTCGTCGGTGGCGACGTCGTCGTCGTGACCGACGCCCAGGGCACGATCAAGGGTGGCGCCACCACCGGCGCCGTGTCGGTCGCCACCACACCGAAGGTGACCGCGGCGAAGGCGGAGAAGGTCGCGCTGCGCGAACACCCCGGAAAGGTCACCGGCGTGCCGAAGCTCGGCATCATCGCCGAGGAGGGCCGGGACCGCCTGGTGTGGGAGTTCGTCATCGCGGGCGACGCCAGCCGGGCCCACGCCTATGTCGACGCGCGGACCGGCGGGTACGCCGGATCCTGGGACGAGATCACCGGCGGCGCCGGGACCGGCCACTACAGCGGCCAGGTCACGATCGGGACCACCGCGGGCGCCGGCGGCTACGAGCTGCGCGACCCGGCCCGCGGCAACATGCGCACCCTCGACGACACCACCGGCAAGGTCCTCACCGACGCCGACGACAAATGGGGCAACGGCGCCGGCAGCGACATCGCCACCGGTGGCGTCGACACCCAGTACGCCGGCGGCGTCCTCTGGGACATGCTCAAGGCCAAGTTCAACCGCAACGGCATCGACGGCAAGGGCGGCGCCGCGGCGATGTACGTCGGGCTCACCGACGTCAACGCCTACTACAGCTGCGCGGGTACGGGTGACGCCAGCCGTGACCAGACCAAGTACGGCCGCACCAGCGACGGCGCCCGCCAGGTCAACTCCGTCGACGTGGTCGCGCACGAGCTGGGCCACGGCGTCTTCTGCCACACCCCCGGCGGCAGCCGCGGCACCACCAGCGAGACCGGCGGCCTGAACGAGGCGACCGGCGACATCTTCGGCACCCTGGCCGAGCACTTCGCCGCGAACCCGAACGACCCGGCCGACTTCCTCGTCGGCGAGGAGGTGAACCTGAGCGGCCGCGGCCCGATCCGCAACATGTTCAACCCGTCCGCCGTCGGCGACCCGAACTGCTGGTCCTCGAAGATCCCGACGACCGAGGTGCACTCCGCGGCCGGCCCGCTCAACCACTGGTTCTACCTGCTCTCCGAAGGGTCCGCGCCGGCCGGGAAACCCGCCAGCGCCACCTGTGACCGGAGCACGGTGACCGGCATCGGGCTGTGGCCGGCCGGCGAGATCTTCTACCACGCGCTGCTGCGCAAGACGTCCGGCTGGACCTACACCCAGGTCCGCAAGGCCACCCTGGACGCCACCCTCGCGCTGCACCCGGGCCGCTGCACCGAGTTCGCCGCGGTCAAGGCCGCCTGGGACGCCGTCAGTGTGCCGTCGCAGGGCGACCCCGCCTGCACGGTGACCGCGCCGCAGCCCTCCACCGCGCCGTCGGCCACCACCGCCCCCTCGGCGTCCGCCTCACCCGCGCCGTCGCCCAGCACGTCGGCTCCGGCCCCGGTGCCGGCTCCGGTCGCCGCCGCCGACATCGACAGCGCCGCCCTGCGCGCCGACATCGCCGAGTTCGCCCGGATCGCGCAGGCCAACAACGGCAACCGGGCCCACGGCAGCCCCGGCTACAAAGCCTCGCTCGATCACCTCAAGCAGCGCCTGGACGCGGCCGGCTACACCACTCGCGTCCAGCAGTTCACCCACGGCGGCAAGACGGGTCACAACCTGATCGCCGATCTGCCCGGGCGTGGCGATCCGAACCGGGTCGTCATGCTCGGGGCGCACCTCGACAGCGTCACCCAGGGCGCGGGTGTCAACGACAACGCCTCCGGGTCGGCCGGCATCCTGGAGGTCGCCCTGGCCTACGCCGCCTCCGGCGCCAACGGCGACAAGGGCATCCGGTTCGGCTGGTGGGGCGCCGAGGAACTGGGCCTGGTCGGTTCCAAGGCGTACGTGTCCTCGCTCAGCGCCGCCGAACGCGCCAAGATCACCGGGTACCTGAACTTCGACATGATCGGCTCGCCGAACCCCGGCTACTTCGTCTACGGCGACGACACCCGGGGCGCCGCCATCGCCGCCGCGCTCAAGGCCGGATTCACCGCCGAAGGCATCCCCTCGGAGAGCACCGACATCAACGGCCGCTCCGACCACGCCTCCTTCAAGGCGGCCGGCATCCCGACCGGCGGCACCGCCACCCTCAGCCTCGCCCCCACGATGAGCGCGGCGCAGGCCGCCAAGTGGGACGGGCAGGCGGGGCAGCCGTACGACCCCTGCTACCACTCGCGCTGTGACGGGGCCGGCAACATCGACTTCGACGCCCTGGACACGCACGCCGATGTGGCCGCGTACGCCGCCTGGTCCCTGACCGGGGTGAAAGCCCCCGCCGGGACCACGTCGACCCGGGTGGAGAACACGTTCGACTTCGCGATCCGGGACCGTTCCGCGATCGAGTCGCCGATCACCGTCCAGCGGGCCGGCCAGGCCCCGGCCACGTTGAAGGTCGAGGTCGACATCCGCCACGGCTACCGCGGCGACCTGGAGATCCAGCTGATCGCGCCGGACGGCACCGCCTACCCCGTCAAGAAGGCCAGCCGGTTCGACAGCGGCGACGACGTCAAGCTCAGCACGACGATCGACGCCGGCGCGGAGGCGGCCACCGGCACCTGGAAGCTGCGGGTCCGCGACCTGTACTCCGGCGGCGGCGCCGGAACGCTGAACTCCTGGGCCCTCACCTTCTGATCCGTACGATCCGGGCGTGCCCCCGCTGGTGGGGCACGCCCGGCACGGCTATGGTCAGCGGTCCGATGAGACGAAGCTACGTACTGGTCGCCCTCGCCGTCACCACGCTGGTGGCGCTGGCGTTCGTGATCCCCCTGGCCCTGCTCGTGCACAGCGCCGTCCAGGACCGGGCCATGCGCGAGGCCGAACGCCAGGCCCTCGGCCTGTCCGCCGTCGTGGTCGTCGCCACCGACCGCGACCTGGTCCTCACCTCGATTATGAGCACCCGGGCCGGCCAGAACGGCGAACTCGCCGCCCACCTGCCCACCCTCGGCACCGTCGGCGTCACCCGGGCCGGCGCGGGAGCGGTCGCCCAGGTCCGGCAGCGGCAGACCGCCGGAACCATCGCCATCGACGGCGGCCGCGTCTACCTGCGGCCCGTCGCCCTGCCGCAGAACCTGATCGCCGTCATCGAGGTCTTCGTCCCCGGCACCTCACTGCGTGCCGGCGTCGGCACCGCCGTCCTGGTCCTGCTCGGCGAGGCGATCGTGCTGGTCGGCCTCTGCATGTTCCTCGCCGACCGGCTCGCGGCCCGGATCGTCCGCGCCACCCGCGACCTGGCACGCACCGCCACCAGCCTCGGGGGAGGGCAACTGCACGCTCGGGTACGGCCCAGCGGGCCCCGGGAGATCGAAGAGGTCGGGGCCGCGCTGAACCTGCTCGGCGACCGGTTCCTGGAACTCCTCGCCAAGGAACGCGCGCTCGCCGCCAACCTGTCACACCGGCTCCGCGTGCCCCTGACCGCGCTGCGCCTGAACGCCGAGGCGCTGCCGGCCGGCGACGACCGGGAACGGCAACTCCACGTGGTCGGGCGGCTGGAGGCCGAGGTCAGCGCCGTGATCAGCGAGGCGGGGCGGCCGTTGGCGGCCCGCCCGCGCCTGCACTGCGACCTGGGGGCGGTCGTCGCCGACCGGACGGCGTTCTGGGGCGCCCTCGCCGAGGACCAGGGCCGGCCGTGGCAGGCCGAAACACCGCCGGAGGGCGTGATCGTCGCGGCGGCGTGGTCCCGGGTGACCGAGGCGCTCGACGTGCTGCTCGGCAACGTCTTCCACCACACCGGCGAGGACGCCGCCTGCCGGGTCACGGTCACCGCCCGTACCGTCGTGGCCTCCGATCCGGCCGCGATGCCGGAGTTCGCCGCCGTGACCGTCGACGATGCCGGTCCCGGGTTCGCCGACCCGGAGGCCGCGCTGGCACGGGGCGCCTCCGACGCCAACTCCACCGGCCTGGGGCTCGACATCGCGCAGCGCCTGGCCACCGAAACCGGCGGCAGCCTCACCATCACCCGGAACGAGTGGGGCGGTGCCCGCGTGGTCCTGACCCTGGGCCTCGTTCCCGCAGATACGCCCACCGCGCCACAGCTGCGGCAACGCCGCTGGTGGCGCCGTCTCGCCGGCGCTCACACCCGCCAGTGAAGTCCCGTCCCTGCCAGAACGTTCTTTCTCCCGACGAGCCGGACCGCCCGCCACCGCCCATCCCCTCGCCACCATGTGACGGACGGTGTGGAGCGGCCTCGGATGGCAGACTCCGGGCATGGAGTCGAACCTGCGGGTGCACACCGGCGGTGACGGTGCGCCGCTTCTGCTGTTGCTGCACGGGCTGGGCGCCACCGGCGACGTCTGGTCCGGCTGGTGGCCTGAGCTGGCCGAACACTGGCCGGGCCGCTGGGTGGCACCGGACCTGCCGGGTCACGGCGGTTCGCCGCCGCTGACCGAGTACACGTTCGACGCCCTGGCCGACGCGCTGCGCCCGATCGTCGCCGGCAGTACCCGTACCGTCATCCTCGGTCATTCGCTCGGTGGGGTGGTGGCTCTCGCGCTCGCCGCCCGGCTCCCCGTGACTGCCGTGATCGGGCTCGGCATCAAGGTCGCCTGGAGCGACGACGAGCTGCGGCGGGCCCGGGCGCTGGCGGACCGCCCGGTCGCCTGGTTCGACAGAGCGGAGGAGGCCGCCGCCCGGCATCTGCGGGTGTCCGGGCTGGCGGGGCTGCTGACCCCGGACGATCCGGCGGTACGGGCCGGGATCCGTGACGTGGACGGCAGGTGGCGTCTCGCGCTCGACCCGCGCGCGTTCGGCGTCGGCGCCCCGGACATGGCCGCGCTGGCGCACGGCACACCGGCTGCCGTCACCCTGGCCCGCGGCGAACACGACCCGATGAACACTGACGAGCAGCTGAAGCACCTGGGCGTTCCCGTGATCACGCTGCCCGGCCTCGGCCACAACGCCCACGTCGAGAACCCGCGGCAGTGCCTGGCCCTGCTGGACACGTGAATCATCCGTGGCGGACGACCTGCCCGGCCGGTTCCGCCGCGACAGTGAAGGCAGGCAGCCACCAGACGCGGTGGATCACGAAATGGTTCGCCGGCCTTCACCTCGGTGGTCGCGTCGAACGGGAGGTCAGATCCGCCGGGCGGAGCTGATCCGGGCGGTGGCGTAGCCGTCCCACGGGATCGCCTGGCTGGTCTGCGGAACCGTGGCCAGGTCGACAGTGAGTTCGCCGGCCGGCGCGGTGGCCGCCGGTTGCCGGAAACCGAACCGGTAGGTGACGCGGCGGCCCGCCGCGGGCGCCGTGAGCCGCACGCTGGACGAGCCGGCGGTCCAGGTCTTCCCGGCGGCGCGCTGCAGACCGTCCGGAGCGGTGAAGGTGAGAGCGATCGTCCCGGGGTGGGCGCCGCGGCGATGGGCGACGGTCACGGCGAGGGTCCCGTACCGGTAGCCGCCCCGTACCGGGCCGAGGACCAGATCGCCGGTGCTGAGACCGATCTCGGTCACCCGCCGGTTCAGCGGCATCCGGGTCGGGCCGCTCACCTGGCGGAACCGGCCGTCACGCAGCGCGTACCCCCGGGTCTGCCATTTCTGCGGGGTACGGTCGGCGCAGCACCGCTGGTAGTCGGCGACCCGCACGCTCACCCGGCCGGCCCTGTCGACGCGGACGCTGCTCTCCCGGAGGTCGCGGACCTGGCCGGTCGTCGCGGTCACCCGCCCCCGCGAGACGATCGCGCCGGACGCGTTCCTGTCGTAGGCGACGATCTGCTTGGTGCCGCCCTCGATGAGGCAGCCCAGCACGGCGACGGTCTCGTCGGTCCCGTCGCGGTCGATGTCGCCGTGGGCGGCGGACAGGATCGTCAGGAACTCGCCGTACGGCGCCCGGCCGGCGGGCACGGCCTGCGGCGACACCGGCGCCTCGCCGCCATGGAACCGCAACCGGCCGGACGGGCATCGGAGGCCGTCCGCCGGCCACGACGGCACCTCCAGGGTGGCCTCACGCAGCGTGGCCAGCGAGATGCGGCCGCTCGGCGGGGGCGGCGCCGCCTGCGCCGCGGGCGGGACGACGGCGAACGGCAGAACTGCCGCGAGAATGACCGAAAAGGTCAGCAATGAAGACTTCATCGTCGAGACATATTGCCCTAGCTGCCTCCAATCCGGACAGGTGTTCACCCCTTCCGGGTACGTCGCCGGCAGTGCAGAGGTCAGTTAGTGACCGCAATTCCCGGCAGGATGACGGTATGACAGCCACGTGGAAGATCGAACTCATCCCGGTGCCGGTCACTGACGTCGACCGGGCCAAGGCGTTCTACGAGCGGATCGGCTTCGTCCTCGACCACGACCACCAGGTGCACCCCGGCCTCCGGTTCGTGCAGCTCACCCCGCCCGGCTCGGCGTGCTCGATCGCGATCGGCGAGGGCCTCACCCGCAAGCAGCCCGGCACGCAGGAGATCCAGGTGGTCGTGCCGGACGCGCACGCCGCCCGCAAACAGCTGGTCGAGGCCGGCGTGGAGGCGAGCGACGTCGACGCGCAGCCGTGGGGCAGCTTCGTCCACTTCACCGACCCGGACGGCAACAGCTGGTCCCTGCAGGCCATCGAGCGCCGCCCCCACGGATAGGCCGCGCGGACCGGTGCCGTCAGGGCCACCGCCCTCGCGGACGACTGTTCTGCGCGCCGGCCGGGCCCGGGCCTCGGGTGAGGTCCGGGCCCGGCCCGGTTCACTGGACGGGGTTCCAGCCGTCGCTGCCGGCCAGGTACTTCTGGGCGGTGTAGTCGGCAGCGGTCACCGCGCTGATCTGCGGCCGGTCGCCGGTGCCCTGGGTGGCGCCGGCGCCGGTGTTGTTGTACTCACTGAACCGGCAGGTCCGCCAGGAGAAGCCGCTCATGTCCTGCCAGGCGCCGGCCTGCCGGATGTGGCCGCCGAGCGCCGAGTCCCGGATCAGGACCTGGCCGATCGCGTCGGCGGAGCCTCCGGCGTGCCAGCAGCGGCCGAGCGCGACGGTCCTGCTCGCGGCGCTGCTGGTCAGCGTCGACCGGGTGATCAGGATGCCGTACTTGTTGGCCTTGTTGGTGGCCGCGGCCGTGATGTAGCCGTTGTTGCTGCTGCCCCGGTCGAGCGACTTGATCGTGGTGCTGTCGATGACCAGCGCGCCGTTGCCGTAGATGAAGTCGACGTCGCCTTCGATGTAGCTCTTGTAGACGTACTGCCGTACCTGCTTGCCTCCGGTGCCGCCCCACGACAGGAAGGTGTCCTGGCGGCCGAGCAGCCGGACGTTGCGGTAGACCTGCCGGTCACCGCCGGCGTAAAGAGCAAGAGCTTGACTGCCTGAGCCGTACGTGTTCGCGATCGTCACCCCGGTGATCGTGGTGTTCGCCGCCAGGTTGAGGACCGTCGCGCTGCCGGCCGCGCTGCCGGCGGCGGCCTGCGACACGTTCCCGGTGATCACGATGTCGCCGGACGTGCCGGTGGCGCCCTTGATGGTGATGCCGGACCTGCCGGACGGGATCGAGACCTGCCCCTGGTAGGTGCCGGCCTTGACGGTGATGACAGTGCCGCTGGTGGCCGCCGCGACGGCCTGCTGGATGGTGCGGTAGTCGCCGGATCCGTCGGCGGCGACGGTGATCGCGGCCGCGGCGGAGGCGGGCCCGGCCAGCAGCGGGAGGGATGCGACGGCCGCCGTGACGGCCGCGGTCAGGATGCGGTTGCGCACTGTCTCTCCTAGTAGGCGAAGGGCCAGCCGGCCGTGTCGTAGCCGAGCAGGTTGATGCCGAGCCGGGACGCGCCGTTGTTCGCGTAGTAGTGGTAGACGAGCA
>NZ_JBVHFK010000023.1:0-72565 GCF_055562375.1 Actinoplanes sp. NPDC019969
CTCGGCAGGTCCACCGACCTGGTCGTCCGGTTGACCGGCGGTGACCCGGACGCGGGCCGGGAGGAGGTCTCCACCGAGGAGATCCGCGACATGGTGGCCGCGCAGCAGGACATCACCGCCGAGCAGCGGACCATCATCAGTGGCGCGTTCGACATCGCCGACCGGATCCTGCGCGAGATCCTGGTGCCGCGCCGCGACGTGCTGATCCTGCCGGCGGACCTGCCGACCGGGGAGGCCCTGGCCCGGCTGGTGAAGGCGGGGCACTCGCGGGCGCCGGTGACCGGGCCGATGGGTCTGGACGATGTGCTCGGGGTGGTGCATCTGCGGGATCTGATCGCCGCGGACGGTCTGGTGCGTGATCACATGTTCACCCCGTTGTTCCTGCCGGAGACGTTGAAGGTGTCGGACGCGATGCGGCAGTTGCGGGTGCAGCGGCAGCAGTTTGCGCTGGTCGTCGACGAGCGGGGTGCGATCGACGGGATCGTGACGATGGAGGACCTGGTCGAGGAGGTCGTGGGGGAGATCTACGACGAGACCGACCGGGACGTGCAGTCGGTGATCCGGGAGGAGGACGGGGCGATGCTGCTGCCGGGCACGTTCCCGATCCACGACCTGCCCGACATCGGCGTCGACATCGAGGAACTGGACGCCGGGGACTACACCACGGTCGCCGGGCTGGTGCTGGCCCGCCTGGGGCACATCCCGACCGTGCCGGGCGAGACCGTCGCCATCGACGGCCACACCGCCGAGGTCGTGGAGATCACCGGCCGGGCGATCACCAAGCTGCGGCTGCGCCCGCTCGCGACCGAGCCGTCCGAGGACGACGAGGCCACCGTCTGACCCGCTCCTTTTCTTTCCCCGCGACCGGGCACGGATCACATCGTGCCCGGTCGCGCTTTGCCGCCACCGGCCTTAATCTGCGCCGGTGCTCATGATCATCGCGCTGGCGCTGCTGGCCGCCGTCCTGGCCTTCGCGGTGGCGCGCCCCCGCGGCCTCCCGGAAGCCGTCGCGGCCGTCCCCGCCGCCCTCGCCGCCGTCGCGCTCGGCCTGGTCACCCCCGCCGACGCCATGGCCGAACTGCGCGAACTCGGGCCCACCGTGGCATTCCTCGCCACCATCCTGGTCCTCGCCTACACGGCCGAACGGCACGGCGTCTTCGGCTACATCGGCGCCCTGGTGGCCCGCTCCGGCCGTGGCCGCCCGCGCCGCCTGCTCGGCGCCGTCTTCGGAGCCGCCGCCCTGACCACCGCCGTGCTCAGCCTGGACGCCACCGTCGTCCTGCTCACCCCGGTCGTCTTCGCCGTCGCCGCCCGCGCCGGGGTGGGGCACCGCCCGCACGCCTACGCCTGCAACCACCTGGCCAACTCGGCCTCCCTGCTGCTGCCCGTCTCCAACCTGACCAACCTGCTCGCCTTCACCGCCAGCGGCCTCACCTTCGCCGGATTCGCCGCGCTGATGGCCGCCCCGTGGCTGGCCGTGATCGCCGTCGAATACCTGATCTTCCAGTTCTTCTTCGCCACCGACCTGGCCACCCCCGCCGCCGCCACCCCCGCCGAGCCCGGCCCGCCACCCCGCTACGCCCTCACCGTCCTGGCCGTCACCCTGATCGGATTCGCCGCCCTGCAACCCTTCGGCGTCGAACCCGCGGTGATCGCCGCCGGGGGAGCGCTGGCCCTGGCCGTACCCCTCCTGCTCCGCCGCGAGATCCGCGCCCGCGACCTGCTCGCCGAGGCCAACCCCGCGTTCTGCGCCTTCGTCCTCGCCCTCGGCGTCGTGGTCCTGGCCGTCCGCGCCAACGGCCTCGGCGACCTGATCGACACCGTCGTGCCCCGCCACGCCGACCTGCTGGGCCTGCTCACCGCCGCGTTCGTCGCCGCCGTCCTGGCCAACGTCCTCAACAACCTCCCCGCCACGCTGGTCCTGCTCCCGGCCGTCGCCGACTCACCCGGCCTGCTCCTCGCCGTCCTGATCGGCGTCAACGTCGGACCCAACCTGACGTACGCCGGCTCGCTGGCCACCCTGCTGTGGCGGCGCATCCTGCACGCGCGGGACGCCGCCCCGCGTACCTCCGAGTTCCTGAAGCTCGGCGCCGCGACCGTCCCGTTGTGCCTGGTCGCGGGCGTTACGGCTCTCTGGGCCGGCCTCCACTTCGCCTGATCTTGTGTGGCTGGTGCTCATGGCTGTCTCCCGCCCGTCGAGACAGCCATGAGCACCAGCCGAGGTCTCCGGCTGGTCGTGAGTGCTGCCTCGACCGGCCTGAGGCAGCACTCACGACCAGCCGGACGGTTCCGCTGCCGAACCAGCCGTCGTTCCGGCGGGTTTCGCCGTGGGGGTGGCCGTTGTGGGCGACGGCCGGGGTTGGGGGGCCGTCGTTCTGGCGGGTTTTGGTGGGCGGGTGACCGGGTTGGGTGACGGCTGGGATGGGGGCCGTCGTTCTGGCGGGTTTTGGTGGGCGGGTGACCGGGTTGGGCGACGGCTGGGATGGGGGTGACGGGGCTGCGGGCGTCAACGGAGCGTCAAAACGGTGGGGATCGGTGTTCGAGTTGTGTGAACGGGCTCTCTCGGCGGGCCGGTGGGAGGCGCCGCCGGGGAAGAATCGCGGGTGAGGGTTGGTGGGGCGGTAGGTGGGTGGGGGATGAGCGACGGTGGCGCGCGGGGAACTGCGGATCTATCTGGGCGCGGCGCCGGGAGTCGGTAAGACGTACGCGGTGCTCGAGGAGGCCCGGCGGCGTGCGGAGCGCGGCACCGACGTCGTGGTGGCGCTGGTCGAGACGCACGGGCGCAAGCACACGGCGGCGATGCTGGACGGCCTGGAGGTGGTGCCGCGGCGGGAGGTGAGCCATCGCGGGGTGACGCTGCGCGAGATGGACCTGGCGGCGGTGCTGCGGCGGCGGCCGGAGGTGGCGGTCGTCGACGAGTTCGCGCACAGCAACGCCCCGGGCGCCGGGAACGCGAAGCGGTGGCAGGACGTGCAGGTGCTGCTGGACGCCGGGATCAGTGTGCTGAGCACGGTGAACATCCAGCATCTGGAGTCGCTCAACGACGTCGTCGCGCGGATCACCGGGGTGGAGCAGCGGGAGACCGTGCCGGACGCGATGGTGCGGGTGGCGGAGCAGATCGAGCTGGTCGACATGACGCCGGAGGCGCTGCGGCGGCGGATGGCGCACGGCAACGTGTACCCGCCGGAGAAGGTCGACGCGGCGCTGGGGAACTGGTTCCGGGCCGGGAACCTGACGGCGCTGCGGGAGCTGGCCCTGCTGTGGCTGGCCGACCAGGTGGAGGAGCAGCTCGGGCGGTACCGGGCGGACCAGGGCATCGAGACGACCTGGGAGACCCGGGAACGGGTGGTGGTGGCGCTCAGCGGCGGCGCGGAGGGGGAGACGCTGGTCCGCCGGGCGGCCCGGATCGCGGCCCGTGGCAAGGGCGCCGATCTGCTGGCGGTGCACGTGACCCGGACGGACGGACTGGCCGGCGCCGACACGGCGGTGCTGGCCCGGCAGCGGGTGCTGGTGGAGAGCCTCGGTGGCACGTACCACCAGGTGTCCGGGGCGGACGTGCCGGCGGCGCTGCTGGAGTTCGCCCGCGGGGTCAACGCCACCCAGGTGGTGCTCGGGGTGTCCAGCCGGGGGCGGTTCCAGCAGGTGGTCAGCGCCGGGGTGGGGGTGACCACGGCGGCCCGGGCCGGGACGATCGACGTGCACCTGGTGACCCACGAGCGGGCCGGCAGCGGGCGGCGCGGGGAACGGATCCCGGCGGCCCTGTCGCGAGGGCGGCGGATCGCCGGTCTCCTGACCGCGCTGATCGGGTTCCCGCTGCTCACCGGGGTTCTGCTGGCGCTGCCGGACCCGCCGCTGATCAACGACATCCTGCTGTTCCTGGCGATGGTGGTCGGGGTGGCGCTGATCGGCGGGCTGTGGCCGGCGCTGTTCGCGGCGGTCTCCGGGACGCTGTTGCTGAACTGGTTCTTCGTTCCGCCGTACGGCAGGTTCGCGATCGCGCAGGGGCAGAACCTGCTCGCGCTGGCGATCTTCGTGACGGTGGCGGTGGCGGTGAGCTGGGTGGTGGACACGGCGGCCCGGCGGACCCGGCAGGCGGCGCGGGCGTCGGCCGAGGCGCAGACCCTCGCCGCGGTCGCCGGTGGGGTGCTGCGTGGCGACCGGCCGCTGCTCGCGCTGCTGGACCGGCTGCGGGAGACGTTCGCGCTGGACGCGGTGGCGCTGCTGGCGGGCGGGGTGACGGTCGCCGAGGTGGGCCGGCCGGGGCTGCGCCCGGACGAGGCGGAGGTGACGGTCCGGGCGGGAGAGGAGATCACGGTGCTGCTCGCCGGGCGTACCCTCGAAGCCTCGGATCGCCGGGTGGTGGAGGCCTTCGCCGCGCAGGCCGCCGTCGCGTTGCGGCAGGAGCGCCTGGCCGCCGAGGCGGCGACCGCGAGACCGCTGGCCGAGGCGAACCGGATGCGCACCGCCCTGCTCGCCGCCGTCAGCCACGACCTGCGCACGCCGCTCGCCTCGGCCAAGGCGTCGGTGGCCGGCCTGCGCAGCCCGGACGTGCAGTTCGACGACGAGGACCGGGCGGAGCTGCTGGCCACCGCCGAGGAGTCGCTGGACCGGCTGGACCGGCTGGTCGGCAACCTGCTCGACATGAGCCGGCTGCAGACGGGGGCGCTCGGCGTCACCGCGATCGACGTGGGCGCCGAGGACGTCGTACCGATGGCGCTGGAGGATCTCGGGCCGGAGGCCCGGCAGGTGGTGGTCCGGGTGCCGGACGACCTGCCGCTGCTGCACGCCGACCCGGGCCTGCTGGAACGTGTGCTGGTCAACCTGATCGCGAACGCGCTGCGCTACAGTCCGCCGGGCCGCCCGCCGATGGTGACCGGCAGCCGTCACGGCGCGGTCGTGGAGTTGCGGGTGATCGATCACGGCCCGGGGATCCCGGCGGATCGGTGGGAGGATGTCTTCCTGCCGTTCCAGCGGCTCGGCGACCGTGACAACCACACCGGGGTGGGTCTCGGCCTGGCCCTGTCGCGCGGCCTGACCGAGGCGATGGGCGGCACGCTCACCCCCGACGAGACTCCCGGAGGCGGCCTCACCATGATCGTCGCGCTGCCCGTGGGCGCTGCCGGATGACCCGCGTCCTGGTCGTCGACGACGATCCGCAGATCGTCCGGGCGCTGCGGATCAACCTCAAGGCCCGGGGGTACGAGGTGGACACCGCCCCGGACGGCGCCACCGCCCTGCACGCCGCCGCCCGGCACCATCCCGACCTGGTCGTGCTGGACCTGGGCCTGCCGGACATGGAGGGCGCCGAGGTGATCGCCGGCCTGCGCGGCTGGACCGCGGTGCCGATCATCGTGCTGTCCGGGCGGGCCGGCAGCGCCGACAAGGTGACCGCCCTGGACGCCGGTGCCGATGACTACGTCACCAAGCCGTTCGGGGTGGACGAGCTGCTGGCCCGGATCCGGGCGGTGACCCGCCGGGTCCAGCCGGCCGGCGAGCAGGCGCCGGTGGTGACGATCGGGGCGGTCGAGGTGAACCTGGCGGAGCGGTCGATCAGCGGTGACGTCCGGCTCACCCCGACCGAGTGGCAGCTGCTGGAGCATCTGCTGCGCCATCCCGGGAAGCTGATCACGCAGCGGGAACTGCTGCACGACGTGTGGGGGCCGCAATACCAGACCGAGACGAACTACCTACGGCAGTACATGGCACGTCTGCGCCGCAAGCTGGAGGCGGACCCGGCCCGGCCGCGGCATCTTCTGACCGAGCCGGGAATGGGCTATCGCTTCCGGCCATGATGAGAGGAATGCGGCTGGGAGTGCTCGACGTCGGGTCCAACACGGTCAACCTGGTGATCGCCGAGGCGGACTCCGGGCTGCCGCTGCCGGTGCACACCTGGGAGCGGCGGCCCCGGCTGGCGCACCGGCTGCCGGCCGACGGCACGATCGGCGCCGAGGCGCTGGACCGCATGATCGCCACGGTGGGCGAGGCCGCGGCGGAGGCGCACCGGGCCGGGGTGGACCGGATGTTCGCCTACACCACGGCGGTGGTGCGGGACGCCCCCAACCGCGAGGAGGTCCTCCTCCAGGTGGAGAAGGCGACCGGGGTACGCCTGGGCACGCTCACCGGCATCGAGGACGCCCGCCTGACGTTCCTGGCGGCCCGGCGCTGGCTGGGCTGGCAGGCCGGCCCGATGCTGATGGTCGACATCGGCGGCGGCTGCCTGGAGGTGGCGTTCGGCCGGGACCGGCTGCCCGAGTCGGCGATGTCGCTGCCGCTCGGCGCGGGCCGGCTGACCCGGGAGTTCCTGGACGGCGACCCGCCGTCGGCGCGTGCGGTGAAGCGGCTGCGGCGGCACGTGCGGGACCGGTTCGCCGAGGTCGCCGCCCGTACCTCCTGGGAGGACCCGCGCACCTCGGTGGCCGCGTCGAAGACCTTCCAGCAGCTGGCCCGGCTGACCGGCGCTCCGCCGCTGCGGCTGGGCCCGTTCATCCCGCGCGAGCTGGAGGCCGCCGCGCTGCGGCCGTGGATAACACGGCTGGCCGGGATGTCCTGCGCCAAACGGACCCGGCTGCCCGGCGTGTCCCCGCACCGGTCCCGGCAGATCCTGGCCGGCGCGATCGTCGCGCACGAGGTGATGCGCCGGCTCGGCATCGCCAGCCTGCGGATCTGCCCGTGGGGCCTGCGGGAGGGCATCCTGCTGCGCGAGCTGGAATCGTGGCAGCCGCCGCTGGTCAACGCCGCCTGGGTGCCGTGGAGGTGATGGGCCTCATACTCCGCCCGGTCGCGCCGATGGAGAGGTATCCGGTTCCACGCTCGGCAAGGAGAGTCCACCATGCGGTTGTTCGGTTCCCGGGCGGTCAGCCCCGAGGCGGCGCGCCCCACTCCGCGTGACGTGGAGGCGCTGGAGCAGCTGGTGATGGATCTCGAGGCGGCCACCGACGAGGCCAGCGCCTGGCGGATCACGGTGGAGAGCACGACCAGGTTCTACGGCTTCGGGTACGGCGGGGTCTGGGTCCCGGACGGGTCGGGCCGGTTGCGGCTGCGGTACGAGACCGGGGCGCTGGTGCCCGAGATGCGGGGTGTGTTCGGCGCCGACCCGGAGGACGGTGGCCTGGTGGCGCAGGCGGTCCGGAGCCGGGTGCCGGTCGTCGAGGAGGACCCGGAGAAGCTCACCGGATGCCGTCGCCAGCAACACGCGATCAAGTCGGGCATGGTGGCGGCGATCCTGCTGCCGGTGGTCAAGAACAACATCGTGTGCGCCGTCTTCGAGTACTACTCGACGAGCCTGGTGCACGCCGACGACGCCCGCAAGGAGAAGTTCGCGGCCATCATCCGGATCGCCGACCGGGCCCGGCTCAGCGCGGTCGCCGCGGCCGAGCTGCGCCAGGTGGCCAACGACCGGGAGGCCGTCACCACGGTGGTCAGCCGGGTCGGGGCGGCCTCGGACAGCCAGACCACGATCCGGGCGGCGCTGGACTCGGTGCGTACGGCGTTCGGGTGGGCGTACGGCTCCTACTGGGAGATCGACCCCGAGGTGAACGTGCTCAAGTTCGAGATCGAGTCCGGGTCGGCCGGTGACGAGTTCCGCCGGGTCACCCTGGCCGCCTCGTTCGCCGAGGGCGTCGGTCTCTCCGGCCGCGCCTGGCGGACCCGTGACCTGGTCTTCGTCCGGGATCTGGCGGAGATCACCGACTGTGTGCGGGCGCCCGCGGCGCAGCGGGCCGGGGTCCGTTCCGGCGTCTGCTTCCCGATCCTGAGCGGGGACAAGGTGGTCGGCACGATGGACTTCTTCACCACCGAGTACATCGACCTGTCCGAGTCCCGGGCCGCCGCGCTGCGCAACGTGCAGCAGCTGGTCTCCCAGCGCCTGGACGTGGTCCGCGGCAACGAGCGGGCCAGCTCCAATGCCCGGGATCTGCTCAACACCGTCGACCGGCTGCGCAGCGCGAGTCACGACGCCACCTCGGTGGCCGAGCAGGCGGTGACCCGGGCGTCGGCGATGACCGCCGAGGTGGCGGCGCTGGGGCAGGCGTCCACCGCGATCGGCGACGTCATCAAGATCATTTCCTCGATCGCCGAGCAGACCAACCTGCTCGCCCTCAACGCCACCATCGAGGCGGCCCGGGCCGGCGAGTCCGGCAAGGGCTTCGCGGTGGTCGCCGGCGAGGTCAAGGAGCTGGCCCGGGAGACCGCCGAGGCCACCCAGAAGGTCGCCGAGCAGATCGCCGGGATCCAGGCCAGCGCGGAGACCGTGGCCACCGGCATCCACACCACCAGTGAGACGATCGGCAAGATGGACGCGGTCCAGGCCCGGATGAACGACGTGCTCGCGGAACAGGCGGAGATGGCACGCGCGCTGTCCGGCTGACCCCTTCCGGTCGAACATTCGTCCTAGACTCCCCAGAGTGACGCAGCGCACACCATGATGCGTCTATGTGTCCGGCTGGTCGTCAGGGCTGTCTCCACGGCGTCGAGACAGCCCTGACGACCAGCCGGACGTAACGCCTATGGAGGGGAGCGGAACGTGAGCGGTGTTCGGTTGCTGGTCGGCACCCGCAAGGGGCTGTTCATCCTGACCTCGGACGGCACACGCCGGGACTGGAAGGTGGACGGCCCGCACTTCGCCGGATGGGAGATCTACCATGCCAACGGCTCGGCGGTGGACACCGGCCGGCTGTACGTGTCGCAGTCGAACGGCTGGTTCGGCCAGCTGATCCAGCGGTCCGACGACGGCGGCGCCACCTGGCAGCAGGTCGACCACGACTTCACCTACGCCGGCGAGGTCGGCGACCATCTCTGGTACGACGGGACCCCGCGCCCGTGGGAGTTCAAGCGGATCTGGCACCTGGAACCGTCCCGGACCGAGGCCGACGTGGTCTACGCCGGCGCCGAGGACGCGGCCCTCTACCGGAGCACCGACGGCGGGCAGAAGTGGGAGGAACTGACCGGCCTGCGCACCCACACCTCGGCCCCGCTGTGGCAGCCCGGCGCGGGCGGGATGTGCCTGCACACGATCCTGCTGGACCCGGTGAACCCGGACCGGATCTTCGTGGCGATCTCGGCGGCCGGGGCGTTCCGCACCGACGACGGCGGCGTCACCTGGCAGCCGATCAACCGGGGCCTGCAGAGCGAGGGCATCCCCGACCCGGACGCCGAGGTCGGCCACTGCGTGCACCGGCTGGCCATGCACCCGTCCCGCCCGGACACCCTGTTCATGCAGAAGCACTGGGACGTCATGCGCACCGACGACGCCGGGGCGAACTGGCACGAGATCAGCGGGAACCTGCCGACCGACTTCGGGTTCCCGATCGCGGTGCACGCGCACGAGCCGGAGACGATCTATGTCGTTCCGGTCACCAGCGACCAGCTGCACTACGTGATGGACGGCAGACTGCGGGTCTACCGCAGCCGGAGCGGCGGCAACGAGTGGGAGGCGCTCACCACCGGCCTGCCGCAGGAGCACTGCTACGTCAACGTGCTGCGCGACGCGATGGCGGTGGACACCCTCGAGGAATGCGGCGTCTACTTCGGCACCAGCGCCGGGCAGGTGTACGGCTCCCCCGACAGCGGCGACACCTGGCAGGCCCTGGTCACCGACCTGCCGCCGGTGCTCTCGGTGGAAGTCCAGGTGCTGCCGTGATCCGGGTGGTCCTCCCGCCGCACCTGCGCCATCTCGCGAAGGTGACCGGGGAGGTACGGGTCGAGGTGACCGGGGAGGTGACCCAGCGGCACGTGCTGGACGCTGTCGAGCAGCGGTTCCCGATGCTGCTCGGCACCATGCGCGACCGGAACACCGGCAAGCGCCGCGCCCTGGTCCGGTTCTTCGCGTGCGAGGAGGACCTGTCCAACGAGCCGCCGGACGCCCCGCTGCCGGACCGGGTGGCCAAGGGTGAGGAGCCGTTCCTGGTCGTCGGCGCGATGGCCGGGGGCTGAGACGGCGCCGATCCGCGGCGGCCGGGTGATGCCCGGCCGTCGCGGATCGAGACGACGACGGTCAGAAGCAGGGACCGCACGCGTTGTGGAACGGGAACCCGGCCGGGAACGCCGGGGCGACCAGCGGCCGCAGCGGCACGACCGGCTGGGCCAGCGGCACGATCGGCTGCATGACCGGCGTGGACAGCGTGACCGACTGGACGTCGTCGCAGGTGGACGCGACAGTGGCGCACTGCTCGTCATCGTCGGAGGTGGCCGCCTTGACGTGCTTCTTGGTGGCCTTCGGCTTCTTGTGCGGCTTGACCACCGGCTCCTCGACAGCCGGGCGCACCTGGACGGTGGCCGGCTCGGCGGTCGGCTCCGGCTCCTTCATCGGCGGCTCGGGCTGCGGCTCCGGCTGCGGCTCGGGCTCCTTCATCGAAGGCTCGTCGTCGTCGCAGGTGGCCGCCACCGTGGTGCACTGTTCCCAGGCGCTCGGCTGCGTGACCACGGGCACCGCGACCGAGAGCGCGACCGGCTGCTGGACGACCAGCGCGTACGGCTGAGCCGCCACCCAGGACGGCCGGTAGGCGCAGTCGAAGTCGTCGTGCCAGAGCGACAGCGTCGACGCGTACGAGTTGCAGCCGCCCAGCGAACCGTAGTAACCGAGCACGTGGCCCTGCGGGTACCAGGTGGTGCCGCCCGCCATGGCCGGCCCCGCCCCGAACGCCGCCCCGGCGACCAGGCCGGCGCAAGCCGTGATCAGCCCCCGTGTCACTTTCCTCATCTCGAACCTCTCCGGTGTGTGAGCCGTTTCCCGGATAGCTGAGCACGATGTGCGGTATGGGATCCGGCGTTCGCCGGAACGTCGGCTATTCGGATGGTCTCTGGCCCGTCCGGGCCACGCGGCCGGAATCAGGCGCCATCGGGCGGGGCCTACGATCGCGGTATGGCCAGGCGTTCCGGGGAGGCGACCCGTGAGGAGATCCGTGTCGCGGCGACGCGCCTGTTCCGGGAGCGCGGCTTCGCCCGCACGTCGGTCCGCGACATCGCCGCCCAGGCGGTCACCAACCCGGCGCTGGTGATCCGGCACTTCGGCACCAAGGAGCTGCTGTTCCTGGAGACGATGTCGTTCACGATCGACGACGAGCCGCTGCTGGACGTGCCGCTGGAGCGGCTCGGCGAGCGGTTCGTCGAGGTGCTGCTCGCCGACGACGACATCCGCGGGGTCTATCTGGCGCTGGTCCGGGGCAGCAACGAGGAGCGCATCAAGGCGCGACTGCAGGCGATCCACGAGCAGACCTTCGTGGCGCCGGTGCGCCGCCGGCTGACCGGGCCGGACGCCGACATGCGGGCCCGGATGGCCGCGACGGTGGTCGGCGGCCTGCTGTACGCGCTGTGGGTGGTCGAGGACGAGGGCCTGGCGCAGGCCGCCCGCCCCGAGTTGATCACCCGTTACGGCGCCCTGCTCCAGCAGACCCTGACCCCCGCTTGAGCGTGTCGAGTTCGGGCGCGCATGACGGCCGAACTCCACACGCTGTCGGGTGTGTTGAGTTCGGGCGTCATACACGGCCGAACTCGACACGCGGGAACGGCTACTGCACCGACCAGCCGCCGTCGGACGGGAGCACCACCCCGTTCAGGTTGACGCCGTCGTCGCTGAGCAGGAACGTGATCGACGCGGCCAGGTGCCCGGCCAGTGCCACCCCCGGAATGAGCTGCAGGAACGGGCCGGTCCGCGCACGGCCGAACTCGCTCTGACTCACCGGCGCCATCCCGGTGGCGACCCCACCGGGCGCGACCGCGTTGGTCCGGATGCCGCTCTGCCCGTACATGAAAGCGGTGTTCTTGGTGATGCCGATGACCGCGTGCTTGGAGGCGGTGTAGGCGACCCCGGCCGCGTTGCCGCGCAGCCCGGCCTCGGAGGCGACGTTGACGATCGCGCCGCGGCCGGCCGCCAGCATGGCCGGGACCACCGCGCGGGTGAGCCGGAAGACACCGTCGACGTTGACCGCGAAGACCTTCTCCCAGACCGCGTCGGAGGTCTCGTGGGCCGGGCTGAAGTCGTCGACCACGCCGGCGATGTTGGCCAGGCCGTCGATCCGGTCGCCGGCGGCGGTCACGATCCGGTCGATGTCGGCGGCGCTGGTGATGTCGGCGGCCACCGGCACGAACGCGACGCCCAGTTCGGCCTCGGCCTGCTTGAGCTTGTCGGCGGTGATGTCGACGCCGATCACCCGGCCGCCCTCGCGGACGATCCGGGAGGCGGTGGCCCGGCCGATGCCGGAGGCCGCGCCGGTGACGATGACGGTCTTGCCGGCGAATCGGCCGGCGGTGATCTTCTCCTGCCAGGCGCCGTCCTCGGCGCCCTGCACCGGGGCGACTCCGCCGTTGACGCGCAGGACCAGCTCGTCGATCACGGCCTGCGGCATCTTGCCCTGGCTCAGCTCGACCATCTGCTGCAGCGGCAGGCTGCGGATCGGGGCCAGCATCGAGGGGTCCGCGCCGCCGGCGGCGAGCAGCTCACCGAGGGCGGGCCCGCCCTCCGGGTGGTCCAGCCAGTCGCCGATCGTGCTGTTCGCGGTCAGCGGGTTCGCCATGGGGGTGTCCCTTCGGAACGGGGATGAGCAGCGGAAGTGAACTTAGTTTACTTCCGCCGCCGGACCAACCCCGAGTTTCCGGATAGTCGTCACACGGCGGCGCCCGGCGAACCAGACTCGGGATCATGCAGGTGCTGACCAAGCGGCAGACCAACGTCGTCTTCGTCGCGATCCTGCTCGGGATGCTGCTCGCCGCGCTGGACCAGACCATCGTGTCGACGGCCCTGCCGACGATCGTGGCGGACCTGGGCGGAGCCGGGCACATGTCCTGGGTCGTCACCGCTTATCTGCTGGCCGAGACGGTGGCGACGGTGCTGGCCGGCAAGTTCGGCGACCTCTTCGGCCGCAAGCTGGTCTTCCAGGTCAGCGCGGTGATCTTCGTGGCCGGGTCGGCGCTGTGCGGCGTCGCGCACAACATGGCGATGCTGGTCGGCTCGCGCGCGCTGCAGGGGATCGGCGGCGGCGGCCTGATGGTCACCGCGATGGCGCTGATCGCCGACGTCATCCCGCTCAAGGACCGGGGCCGCTACCAGGGCGCGCTCGGCGCGGTCTTCGGCGTCACCACGGTGGTCGGGCCGACCCTGGGCGGGCTGTTCACCGACCATCTGAGCTGGCGCTGGGCGTTCTACATCAACGTGCCGATCGCGGCCGTGGTGATCGGCATGGCGGCGAAGGCGATCCCGTCGATCCGGTCGTCGTCCCGGCCGGTGATCGACTACGCCGGGATCGGCCTGATCGCGGCGTCCGCCACCGGCATGATCCTGGCGCTGGAGTGGGGTGGCGGCGAGTACGCCTGGACCTCCCCGATGATCATCGGCCTGTTCGCCGGGTCGATCCTCGGGTTCGCCGCGTTCGTGCTGGTCGAGACGCGGGCGGTGGAGCCGATGCTGCCGATGCGGCTGTTCCGCAACTCGGTCTTCACGGTCTGCTCCACGCTCAGCTTCATCGTCGGGTTCGCGATGCTCGGCGCGATGACGTTCCTGCCGACCTACCTGCAGTACGTGGACGGCGTCTCGGCCACCGCCTCCGGGGTGCGCACCCTGCCGATGGTCGCCGGCCTCTTCATCACCTCGATGTTCTCCGGCACCGTGGTCAGCCGGACCGGCCGGTACAAGATGTTCCCGGTGGCCGGCGCCGCGATCCTGGCCGCCGGGCTGTACCTGATGTCCACCATCGGGCCGGGCACCAGCCCCTGGCTGCAGTCGCTGTACATGTTCGTGATCGGCGCCGGGATCGGCCTGTCCATGCAGGTGCTCACGATCGTCGTGCAGAACACCGTGCCGTACGCCGACCTCGGCACCGCGACGTCCGGCGTGACGTTCTTCCGTACCCTCGGCTCGTCCTTCGGCACCGCGATCTTCGGCACCCTCTACAGCAGCCGCATCGAGGACGGCCTGGGCGCCGCGCTGGCCACCTCCGGGGTCCCGGCCGCGGCGGCCGCCGACCCGGCCGCCCTGCACCGGCTGACCGCCGTCCAGGCCGCGCCGATCATCGAGGCGTACGCCGACGCCGTCACCCACGTCTTCCGCTGGGTCGTCCCGGTCGCCGCGCTCGGCTTCCTGATCGCCTGGTTCCTCAAGGAGCTCCCGCTGCGCGACAGCGCCCGGGCCGCCGCCACCGACGTCGGCGAGGGCTTCTCCGCCCCGGTCCCGGACGACCGGCTCACCCGGCTGGAACGGCAGATCAGCGACACCATGCGCCGGTCCGGTCACGACCGGGACGTGCTCGACCGGGTGCTCACCGCGTCCGGCGCCGACCTGGATCCGGCGCAGGCGTGGGCGTTGGGGCAGACCCACCTGCACACCACCGCGCGCGGGCGGGCCGAGCTGCCGGTCATCGCCCGGCACCACCGGATGCCGCCGGAGGTCATCGAACCGGCTTTCACCGCATTGTGCGAAGCCGGGTACGCCGGCCGCGACGGCCAGACCGTGCGCCTCACCGCGGCCGGCGAGGAGCAGTTCGAACGGGTGAAATCGGCCTGGCAGCAGTGGCTCGACGCGCATCTCGACGACATCACCATGTCCGATCCCGCCGACCGTGCCCTGCTCGACCAGGCTCTCGGGAACATCGCCGGCCGGCTGGTGGACGAAGAGCTGTCCGCGCCCGGGGGCGTAACCCGCTAGGGTCCACCAATGGGTTTGCTGGACAGGTTCGGCGGTTCTCCCCGCCGGCGTTTCGCGCAACTCGCCCTCAAGGTGGCCCGCCGCGCCCCCGGCGTGGAGCGTGCCGACTACCGGCCCGACGAGTTCGCCATCGCGATCCACCGGACCGGGGCGGACGGTCCCGCCCACCTCTACCTGTCCAACGTCTACCGGGAGACGGCGGACGCCTCCCCGGCGGAGCGCCGGGCCCGGCTGGAGAAGCTGATCCGGCTGATGACGCCGCTTCCCGAGGACGATTGGGCGACGGTACGGCCCAAACTGCGCCCCGTGCTCCGCCCGGTCACGTTCGGCGTGGCCGGCCCGGCCGGGATGCGCCCGCCGCTGTCCCGGCCCGCCATGCCGTTCCTGCGGGAGCTGGTCGTGATCGACACCCCCGAGGCGATGGCGTACGTGCTGCCGGACCGCGTCGAGGAATGGGGCGTCCCGGCCGAGGAGGTGTTCGCGGTGGCCCGGGACAACCTCGCCGTGATCGCCCGCAACAGCCTGAACCGTCAGTGGCGGGACGGGCCGATGGTCAGCATGCTCGACGACGGCGACGGCTACTTCACCTCGCTGTTGCTGGCGCCCGGCTGGCTGGCCGAGGTGGGGGAGCTGATGGGCGGCCCGGTGCTGGCGTTCGCCCCGGACAACAACACACTGCTGCTGACCCCGGTGCCGGAGCACGGCGGCGAGCGGCTGTACGCGGCGGTGGAGCAGGTGTTCGCCGAGGCGGTGCGCTACCTGTCACCGGTCGGGTACGTGGCCGGCCCGGACGGCCGGGCCGTGCCGTACGCGCCGCCGCCCGGCCACCCCGAGCACGTGGCCACCCGCCGGGCCGCCGCCGTCCTCGCCCTCACCGAGTACTCCAACCAGACCGACTGGCTCGCCGAGCAGTACGCCAAGGCCGGCGTCGACGTGCACGTCGGCAACCTGGCCGCGATCGAGCCACCCGGCGGCGGCCCGGCCGAGACCATCGCGACCTGGACCGAGGGGGTGTGCACGCTGCTGCCCCGGGCCGACTCGATCGCCTTCGCCCGGACCGGCTCCGGCATCGACTTCCGGGTGCCGTGGCACGTCGCCGAGGAGGAGGCCGGCCTGATCGCCGAGCCGCTGCTCGCCCCGGCCCGCTACCGGGTCGAGTCGTGGCCGCCCGCCGGCGTGCTGGCCGAGCTGCGGCGGCGCAGCCTGGACTGATCGTCGTCCACGGATCCCGCGCGGAACGGCGTGGCGCGGGCGGGGGAGACTGCAGGCGAACACCGATCCTGGGGAGGGTCCGATGCCAGTCTCCGACGACGAGGACGCCGGTCTGCGGGTGGGGCCGCCGGCCGATCACGCGGCCGGCCTCGAGGCGGTGCGGCTGAGCCTGGCGAACGCCGTACAGCAGATGGGTCTGCGTAAGACCGTGCGCAATCTGCGCACCCTCAACCAGCACGACGGCGTCGACTGCATGAGCTGCGCGTGGCCGGACCCGGCCGGCCGCCGGCACACCGCCGAGTTCTGTGAGAACGGGGCGAAGGCGGTCTCCTGGGAGGGCCAGCGGGACACCGTGGGCCCGTCGTTCTTCGCCGCGCACTCGATCGCCGACCTGGCCGGGCGCACCGATCACTGGCTGGAGAAACAGGGCCGGCTCACGCACCCGATGGTCCGGCGCGACGGTGGCACGCACTACGAGCCGATCTCCTGGGACGAGGCGTTCGCCCTGGTCGGCGGCGCTCTGGCGCACCTGGACAGCCCGGACGAGGCGGCCTTCTACACCTCCGGGCGAGCCAGCAACGAGGCCGCGTTCGTCTATCAGCTGCTGGCCCGCGCGCTCGGCACCAACAACCTCCCCGACTGCTCCAACATGTGCCACGAGTCGACCGGCACCGCGCTGATGCGCACCATCGGCGTCGGCAAGGGCTCGGTCACCCTCGACGATCTGCACCGGGCCGACCTGATCGTGGTCAGCGGGCAGAACCCGGGCACCAACCACCCCCGGATGCTGACCGCCCTGGAGATCGCCAAGCGGGACGGCGCGAAGATTCTGGCGATCAACCCGCTGCCGGAGGCCGGGCTGATCCGCTTCGACAACCCGCAGAAGGCGCGCGGCCTGGCCGGGAAGGGCACCGCGCTGGCCGACCGGCTGCTGCGGATCCGCTCCAACGGCGACCTGGCCCTCTGGCAGGCGATCGGGCACCTGCTGCTGGCCAGAGGCGTGGCCGACCGGGAGTTCATCGCGTCGTCGACGGTCGGGTTCGAGGCGTGGGCCGCGCACGTCGACAAGATCGACCGGGAGCAGGTGCTCGCCGCGACCGGGCTGACCTGGGCCGAGATCGAGGCCGCCGCCGACATGCTGGCCTCGGCGGAACGGATCGTGCACTGCTGGGCGATGGGCATCACCCAGCACCGCAACGCGGTCGCCACGATCCAGGAGTTCGTCAACGTGGCCCTGCTCCAGGGCATGATCGGCAAGCCGGGCGCGGGACTCTGCCCGGTCCGCGGGCACTCCAACGTGCAGGGCGACCGGAGCATGGGCATCTGGGAGAAGCCCCCGGCGGCGTTCCTGGACCGGCTGCGCGACGAGTTCGGGTTCGAGCCGCCGCGCGAGCACGGCCACGACGCGGTCGACACGGTCAAGGCGTTCCGGGACGGGCGGGCGAAGGTGTTCGTCGCGCTCGGCGGCAACTTCGTCGGCGCCATGTCCGACACCACGGTGACCGCCGCCGCGATGCGGAACGCGGCGCTCACCGTGCAGATCTCCACCAAACTCAACCGCAGCCACGTCGAGGCCGGGCGGACCGCGCTGATCCTGCCCACCCTCGGGCGCACCGAGCAGGATCTCACCGGCGGCCGGGTGCAGCGGGTCACCGTGGAGGACTCGATGTCGGCGGTGCACGCCTCCCGTGGGCGCTCGGCTCCGGCCGGGCCGCTGCTGCGCTCCGAGGTGGACATCGTCTGCGGCATCGCGGCCGTGGCGCTCGGCGACCGGCACGGCATCCCGTGGGCGGAGTTCGCCGGTGACTACGAGGCGATCCGGGAGCGGATCGGGCGGGTGGTGCCGGGCTGCGACGACTATGCCGCGAAGATCCGGGCCGGCGGGTTCACCATGCCGCACCCGCCGCGCGACTCGCGGACCTTCCCCACCCGGGAGGGCCGGGCCGTCTTCACGGTCAGCCCGCTCGAGGTGATGGCCGTGCCGCCGGGCCGGCTCGTGCTGCAGACGCTGCGCAGCCACGACCAGTTCAACACCACGATCTACGGGCTCGACGACCGGTACCGGGGGATCAGCCAGGGCCGGCGGGTGGTCTTCGTCAACGCCGCCGACCTGGACGAGCTCGGGTTCGCCGACGGTGACGTGGTCGACCTGGTCTCCGAGTGGACCGACGGCGTGGAGCGGCGGGCCGAGCGGTTCCGGCTGGTCGCCTACGACACCCCGAAGGGCTGCGCGGCCGCGTACTACCCGGAGACGAACCCGCTGGTCCCGCTCGACTCCCAGGCCGAGGAGAGCGGAACCCCGACCTCCAAGTGGGTGCAGATCCGCCTCGAGCCGCGTGTGGAGTTCGGGCGCGCATAGCGGCCGAACTCAACACGCGGAACTAGACCGGCTCGTTGCCCGCGGCGCCGCTCTCGAACAGGGCGGCCAGGGTCTCCACGCCGCCGCCCCACGCGGCGGCGGCCACGGCGGCCACCACGGTCGCGGCGCGCAGCGCGTGGAACATGCCGCGGCCGCTGCCGGCGTCGGCCAGGTTGCGGGCGACAGCGCGGGGCAGCGTACGCCGCAGATAGTCCTTCTCCGCGCCGAGCTCCTGATCCTTCGGCAGGAACGCGGACATCTGCACCTTGCCCCGGCCCTCGGCGTAGCAGCGTCTCATCAGGAACCCGAACGTCGACCGGTCGGCGGGCACCTCGTGGTCGATGGTGGCGTGCGGGACGTACATCCACCTGCCGCCCGCCGCCGCGCTCATCCGCAGGCACAGCTCGGTGTCCTCGGGCCGGTTCTGGTCGCCGAGCTTGCCGAACCCGGTGCGGAACCCGCCGACCGCGAGGAACGCGTCCCGCCGCACGATCATGTTCGCCGACCAGACGTTGCGGATCGGCGCGGTGGCGGTCGGCATGCCGGTGTACGACACCCCGACCGCCCACAGCAGCTCGTCCGGCATCCAGGTGGGCCGCATCCGGGACCAGGCCGGGATGATCCCGCCGCCGGTGCCGACCACCGCCGGGTCCGCGAACGGGACGAGCTGCCGCTCCAGCCACGACGGGCTGGCCACGGTGTCGTCGTCGAGGAACGCGATGAACGGGGTCCGGGTCCGGAACGCGCCGGTGTTGCGGTTGCCGGAGGCGCCCCGGGCGTACGCGTTCTCGCAGACCGTCATGTCCGGGAACTCCGCGCGGACCCGGGTGGCCATGGCCGGGTTGTGGTCGACCACGACGACGATCTCCGTGGCCGGGTGCGTCTGGGCCCGGGCGGAGGCGATCGTACGGGTGAGCGACGCCCACCGCCGCTCGGTGTGCGTCGGGATCACGATGCTGACATCGGTGCTGCTCAGCGGCTCCAAGCCGGGCTCCTGGGCGGTGTGGCGATTGAGAAGGAGCAGAGCTTGGCGCAGGTTCCTGTGCAGGGCCTGTGGATTCGGCTACCGGCATGTGGCAACCGTGTGAGACGGGTCGCTCACGAATCGGGAGAACGGTACGCGGCGGGCGTAGCGGGTACGAGCAGGCATGAGGCCGGTCACCCTCACCTGGTGAGCGATGACCACGGAGCGTACGTTGCCGGAAACACCATCGAACCGACCGAAAGTTCCCCGATGCATAACGCGATCACCCGGCGCCGCGCCCTCGCCACCCTCGCCGCCGCCTCCCTCGCCCTGGCCACCGCGGCCTGCGGCGACGACGGCGCCGCGGAGAAGAGCGCGGGCGGGCTGACGAAGATCCAGGTCGCCCTCGACTGGACGCCCAACACCAACCACACCGGCCTGTACGTGGCCCAGGCCAAAGGCTTCTTCGCCGCCCACGGCCTGGAGGTGGAGATCGTCCAGCCCGGCGACGCCGACCCGGCCGCGCTGGTCGCCGCCGACAAGATCCCGTTCGCGATCAGCGCGCAGGAGGCGCTCACCCAGGCCCGGTCCGAGGGCGCGCCGCTGGTCTCGATCGCCGCCGTCGTCCAGCACAACACCTCCGGCTTCGCCTCCCCGAAGGACCGGAACCTGACCAAGCCGGCGCAGTACGCGGGCAGGACGTACGGCGGCTGGGGTGGCCCGATCGAGGCGCCGCTGCTCAAGACCATCGTCGCGGCCGACGGTGGGGACGCGAGCACCGTCAAGACGGTCAACGTGGGCGACGCCGACTTCTTCGCCGCCACCAAGAAGGGGATCGACTTCCAGTGGATCTACTACGGGTGGACCGGCATCGAGGCCGAGCTGCGCGGTGAGCCGGTCAACATCCAGTACGTCAAGGACTACGACAAGGCCCTCGACTTCTACACCCCGATCCTGATCACCAACGAGAAGCGGGTCTCCGGCGACGCCGAACTGGTCACGAAGTTCACCGCGGCGGTCTCCGAGGGGTACGTGTTCGCCGCCAAGAACGCCGCCGAGTCCGCCGACATCCTGCTCAAGGCCGCGCCCGACCTGAACGCGGAGCTGGTCAGGAAGAGCCAGGAATGGCTCAGCCCCAAGTACCAGGACGACGCGGCCCGCTGGGGTGAACAGAAGGCCGAGATCTGGACCGGGTTCTCCGACTGGCTGTACGACCAGAAGGTCATCACCACGAAGGTGGACGGCACGAAGGCGTACACCAACGACTTCCTGCCCTCGGCGTGACCCTCAAGCGCGTCCTGCCCCCGGCGATCACACTGATCCTGCTGATCGCCGGGTGGCAGCTCTACACCAGCGTCTCCGGGGTCGACACCTGGCTGCTTCCCAGCCCGCAGGACATCTGGGAGGCGGGGGTGCTGCAACGCGAGGCGCTCACCGACCACACCCTGGCCACTGCCGAATTGACGGTGTACGGGTTCAGCGCCGGCGTGGCCACCGGGCTCCTCGTCGCGATCCTGCTGCATCTCGTCCCGGTGCTCCGGGCCGCCGTCTACCCGCTCCTGGTGATCAGCCAGAACGTGCCGGTGATCGCGATCGCGCCGCTGCTCGTGGTCTGGCTCGGGTTCGGGCTGGCCCCGAAGATCGTGGTGATCATCCTGGTCTGCTTCTTCCCGGTCGCCGTGGCCACGCTCGACGGGCTGCGCCGCAGCGACCCGCTGATCGCCGACTACCTGCTGATGAGCGGGGCGAACCGGCGGCAGCTGTTCACCAAGCTGCAGTGGCCGCACGCGCTGCCGACGATGTTCTCCGGGCTGAAGATCGCTGCCACGTACAGCGTGTTCGGCGCGATCGTCTCCGAGTGGCTCGGCGCGGAGAAGGGGATCGGCCAGTACATGATGATCCAGAAGTCGGCGTTCCGGGCGGACCGGATGTTCGTCGCGATCGGGATCGTGATCGTCCTGGCCCTGGTGGTGTTCGGCTTCGTCGTCCTCCTGGAGAGACTGACCGTGAAGGGACGGCGTCGTGACTGAGGCTCTGTCCGTGTCGCACCTCAGTCATTCGTTCGCCGATCTTCCGGTCATTTCCGATATCTCGCTGTCGGTGGCGCCCGGGGAGTTCGTTTCGATTGTGGGGCCGTCAGGGAGTGGCAAGAGCACGCTGTTCCACCTGGTCGGCGGGCTGCTCACACCGACAGAAGGCGAAATTCGGGTCGATGGGGTGAAGGCTCGCCGGGGGTTGGTCGGCTACATGCCGCAGCAGCCGGCGCTGTTGCCCTGGCGTACCATTGAGCGAAATGTCGTTCTGAGCCAGGAAATTCGCGGCAAAGCGGATACAGCGCAAGCGCGGGAGTGGCTCGCCCGGGTCGGGCTGGACGGCTTCGCCAGGTCGTACCCTCACCAGCTCTCCGGCGGCATGCAACAGCGCGTCGCCTTTCTTCGCGCGCTCCTCTCCGACCAGCCGCTGCTCTGCCTCGACGAGCCGTTCAGCGCCCTCGACGCGATGACCCGCATCGAGATGCACCGCTGGCTGCTGGACATCTGGGAAGCGAACCGCCGCGCCGTCCTGTTCGTCACCCACAACATCGAAGAGGCCCTGCTCCTCTCCGACACCGTCTACGTCTTCTCCCCGCGCCCCGCCACCATCCTGGAGAAGGTCACCGTCCCGTTCGACCGTCCCCGCCGCGACGACGTCGTCGACGACCCCGCATTCGTCAAACTGCGCCGCCGCCTCACCGACCTGCTGACAGGCGCCCCGAGATGACCCGGCCCGGCCCGCTGCTCTCGCCGACCGCTCTGGACGTCCGCCGCCGGGACGGTGATCTGCTCGTGCTCGACGCGACGGTCGAGCTGGCCGCACCCGCGCACGACGGCGACCACCGCTCGTCCTCCGGCTTGCCCGGCTGGGCGGCGGCGCACATCCCCGGCTCCCGGCACGCCGACCTGCTGCACGATCTGAGCGACACCTCCGCCGCGTACCACTTCGCCCGCCCGCCCGCCGACGTCCTCGCCGCACGGCTGGCCGCGCTGGGCGTCCGCGACGGCATCCCGGTCGTCACCTACGACCGGGTGGGCGGGATCTGGGCGGCCCGCCTGTGGTGGCTGCTCGACTGGCTCGGCGTCGAGGCCTACGTGCTCGACGGCGGCCTCACCGCCTGGCGTGCCGCGGGCCTCCCGGTCACCGCCACCCCAGCCGTCGCCCAGCCACCTCTCCCCACCCCCGAAACCGTCCTGACCGACGGCCGGCGCTCCGCCCCTGGTTCGCCGGCCGTCGTTCAGCCGCCTTTCGGCGGCGGGGAAGCCGTTGTAGGCGACGGCTGGCGTTCGGTGTCTGGGTCGGCCGTCGTTCAGGCGGCTTTCGGCGGTCCGGAAACCGGCGTGGGCGACGGCTGGCGTTCGGTGTCTGGGTCGGCCGTCGTTCAGGCGACTTTCGGCGGTCCGGAAAGCGGCGTGGGCGACGGCGGGCGCTCGGGGGCGGGGGCGGCTGGGTCCCGTATGCCTCTTGGAGGTGGGGAGACAGCCGTGAGGACCAGCCGGGGGTTGACGGTTCGGGAGCGGGGCGGGCGGTGGGTCGGGCGGGCCGAGGTCGAGCCGTGGCTCGGCGGGGAGGGCGAGGCGACGGTTCTGTGCGCGCTCAACCCGGAGGCGTACGCGGGGGAGGTGCCGACCAGGTACTCGCGGCGGGGGCACATCCCCGGCAGCGGGAACCTGCCGGCGCGGTCGCTGCTGGGGCCGGACGGGCGGTTCCGGCCGCCGGACGAGCTGCGGGAGACGCTCGGCGGGCTGCTCGCCGATCCGGCGCCGATCTGGCTGTACTGCGGCGGCGGGATCTCGGCGACCATTGTCGGGCTGGCGCTGACCGCGCTGGGCCGTGACGACGTGGCGCTCTACGACGGTTCGCTGGAGGAGTGGTCCGCCGACCCGTCGCTGCCGATCGACCTGGGCCGCGAGCCCGCCGCCGATGGCGGAACCGGATGATCGGGGGAATCGAGGACGCGGCCGGGCGGATCGTGGCGTGGGCGGAAGGGCTGGCGCGGCCGGCCGCGCGGTCCCGGGTGATCGCGGTGGAAGGGCGATCGGGGGCCGGGAAGACGACGATCGCGCGGGTGGTGGGGGAGCGGCTCGGCGCGCCGGTGCTGCACATGGACGACCTGTACGCCGGGTGGGACGGGCTGCTCGACGGGGTCTGGGCGCTGCACGACCGGGTGCTGGTCCCGCTCGCCGAGGGCCGGCCCGCCGTCTGGCGGCGCTGGGATTGGGCGGCGAGTGCGTACGCCGAGGAGCACCGGGTGCCGGACGGCGACTGGGTGGTCGTCGAGGGGGTGGGGGCCGGTGGGCGGGTGCTCCGCCCGTACCTCGCAGGGATCGTCTGGGTGGAGTGCCCCACGCCGGACCGCAAGCGGCGCGCGCTCGACCGGGACGGGCCCACCTATGCCCCGCACTGGTCCCGCTGGGCCCGGCACGAGGACGCCTACTACGCCTCCGATCAGGTCCGCGAGAGCGCGGGCCTGATCATCGATAACGCGTGACCGCCGGCTTGACCGGTTTCTTGACGGTGGGCGGGGGCGTCGTCTTCGGCGGGCGCTGCTCCATCAGGATGATGCTGAGCCGGTGGTAGTTCCAGCGGTACTTGACCCGGTAACCGGTGTGGATCAGCACCTGCTTGGCCGGTGACATGTCCGCCAGCGGGTCGGCGGCGGTGTCGGCGCGGACGATCCAGATGCGCGGCGGGGCGCCGAGGCAGGCCGCCACGTCGTCGCACTCGCGGGCCAGGAAGTGGCCGTCGGCGCGTTGCGGGGCGATGGCGAGCACGTCCGGCGGGCGGGGCATCGGCACGTACGTCTCGTAGATGTCCCGGGCGGCCCAGCCGATGCTGGGATGGTCGTCCGGGAAGACGACGACGTCGCCGTCCAGGTAGTACGGGGGAATCACCTCGGCGATCCGGGACGAGTCCTGCCAGTGCCCGCCGCGTTCCCGGATGTCCAGCTGGGCGGGGTAGGCGAGGAACGCGGCCAGCGCCACCACCAGTGCCGCCTTGACCCGGCCGGCCCGGACCGCGGTGCGGACGGCGAGGACCACCAGGGCGGGTACGGCGAACAGCGCGTACCGGGCCACCCAGACCGGGGCGACGGTTCCCGCGATCAGCAGCAGCACCGGCGGGAGCAGCCCGGCCCCGGCCAGCGCCACCGACACCCGGTCGCGGCGCAGGCCGGCCACGGCGAGACCGAGGACCAGGCCGCCGGCGATCCCGGAGACGAATAGCTGCTCCGGCAGCGCGCGGACGGTGTCGGTGGTGACCGTGTCGATCCAGGCGACCTGGGCGGCCTGCCCGGCCGCGCGCACACTGATCCAGATCGAGGTGATGCTGCCCGCGGCGGCGGCGATCGTCCAGAGTTTCCACCGGCGCCAGCCGATCGCGGCGTGACCGGCCAGCATGAGCAGCGCGCTGAGCGGGTGGAACAGGCCGGTGACGGCGACCGCGGTGGCGTACCCGGCGGCACGCCACCGGGTCGGCCGGTCCAGCAGCAGGAGCAGCGCCAGCAGGGCGAGGGCGGCGAAGAGCATGACGAACGCGTACGGCCGGGCCTCCTGCGCGTAGCGCGAACCGACCGGAAGCACCGCGAACAGCAGGCCGGACAGCAACCCGGCGGTGGGCCCGGCGACCCGGCGGCCCAGCGCGACGATGACCAGGGTGGTCGCGACGACGGCGATCAGCGAGGGCAGGCGCAGCGCCGCCGGGTCACCGGCGCCACCGGTGACGAACTTCAGAACCACGTAGTACGGGGTGAGGACCGCGTCCACCGACCCGGACAGCTGCCACAGCTGATCCCAGTCGAGCGCGACGGCGCCGCGGGTGGCCAGCTCGTCGGCCCAGAGCGCGGGCCGGTCCAGCGCCCACCCGGCGAGCACGGCCGCGGTCACACCGGGCACCACGAACGACGGCACCGTGACCAGGACGGCCCGGACCAGCGCCCACACCCGGTCGAAGGGTATCGACCAGATCCGGTCGCGGAGGCGTTCCCAGCGGGTGGCGGTGGGCTCCGGCGCGGGGACCTCCAGCGGGAGGTCGATGTCCTCGTCGCCGGATTCGCCGACGGGCGCGTCGGCCGTTTCCTCGGCGCTGACGTCCTCGTTGTCGGTACTGGTGTCTTCGATGCTGGCGCTGATGATGAACTCCGGCGGCGGGCGGTGAGTCGGCCCAGCCTAGGCGTGGCGGGTTCCGGGTGCACGGCGTTCGGGCCGAACACGCCGTGAACTCCGCCACGTCCCGCGGGCCGTGCAGAGGTTCAGGGTCCGGCGTTCACAGTACGCAGCCGGAGCCCGTCACCCCTTCACGGCGCCCGCGGTGATGCCGGTGACGATGTTCAGCATCAGCCGGCCGCGGGAGATCCGCTGGAAGGTGGCGGCCATCTGGGCGGCCAGCGTCGGCGACAGCGAGCCGGGACGGAACGGCGTGGAGCTCAAGTGCGGCAACTCCTATCAATCAAGGAGGTTAACTAGAATATGTGCACGTTCTCACACTGTGGCTGGGCCGCGGGCGTGGCGGGCAGTGTGAAAGTGAAGATCGTCCCTCCGCCCCGGTTCGGCAGCGCCTCGATCCGGCCGCCGTGCCGCTCCACGATCCGGCGGCAGATGGCCAGGCCGAGGCCGGTGCCGGGCATCGCCGTACCGTTGCTGGCCCGGTGGAAACTGTCGAAGACCGCGGCGTGCTCGCCGTCCGGGATGCCGATGCCGCGGTCCGCCACCTGCACGCGGACCGTGCCGTCCGGGCCGGCCTCGGCCGTCACGTCGATCCGCGGCGCCCGGCCCGGCGGGGTGTACTTGACCGCGTTCCCGACCAGGTTGTCCAGCACCTGCCGGAGCAGCACCCGGTCGCCGCGCACCGGCGGCAGCGGGCCGACGAAGACGTCCGCGAGGGCGGCGGGGTCGTCCCGCGCCGCCAGCACGTCGTCCGCCAGCTCCCGCAGGCTCACGTCGGCGACCCGCAGCGTCGCGTCCCGGGCCGCGGTGTAGTCCAGCAGCTCGGTGATCAGCGTCTGCATCCGGTTCGCGCCGTCGATGACCTTGCCCGCGCTGCGCAGCGCGTGCTGCCGGCCGGACGGGGTGAGATCGCCGTCCCCGAGGGCGTCCACGATCAGTTCGGCGTACCCGCGTACCGAGGTGAGCGGCGCCTTCAGGTCGTGCGCCACCACACCGGCGAACCCGCGCAGCTCCGTCTCCACATGCTTGCGCTCGGTGATGTCGTGGAAGACGGCGACCGCGCCGCGCTCCCCGGCCGCGGTGTCGATCGGCCGCGCCGACACGCTGATCACCCGGCCGTCCGGATGGCCGGCGTTGCGGACCACCATCTCCACCTGGTCACAGCTCTCCCCGGCCAGGGCCCGGCTCAGCGGCAGCTCCGCCACCGGGACCGGGGTGACCCCGTCCAGTCGGTGGAACCCGAAATGCTCGCTCCAGTCCGCCGGCCCGGCAGCGTCCTCGCGCCGCCCGAGGATCCGCCGCGCCGCCGGGTTGTGCAGCAGGAACCGGCCGTCCGGGCCGACCACCCCGACGCCGTCGCTGATCCCCTCCAGCACCGCCATCAACAGCCCGGCCTGCCGGCGCGACTCCTCCTCGCCGGCCTTCAGCTCCGCGGTCGCCGAACGGACCCGGGCCTCGGCCCGCTCCCGGCCGGTCGCCAGCACCCACACCAGGGCCGTCAGCAGCGCGGTCAGGGTGAGCCCGCCGTGCACCATCGCCGCCGGCAGGCTGCTCGCCGCCCCCGGCAGGTGGTCGCTGACCGCTGCCACCCGCAACGTCCAGTTGCCGTCGGCCACCCCGATCGTCACGGCCCGGCGCAGGTCGCGGTCCCCTGACGTCGCCGCCGGCAGCGCGGCGACCGTGACCTCGCGCCGTTCCGCGTCGACGGCGTGCAGCGACAGGTCGAGCAGTCCCTGCCCGGCCTGCGCCATGGTGGCGCCCATGAAGTCCTGCCCGCGGACGCCCAGCACGATCCAGCCCAGGATCCGCGGCTCGCCGTCCTGCCGGACCGGGGCGGCCAGCACGAACGAGTTCTGCTGCCGCTCCGGGGGCAGCGACTGGTCGACGAGCAGGTGGTAGGTGTCCGAGACGGCCGGTTCGCCGCTGCGCCGGGCCTCGGCCATCGCCGCCGACGCGGCCTCGGACCGGATCAGATCCAGGCCCGGCGGTACGGCGCTGCTGCCGTCCAGCGGGGTCCGGAAGACGGTGAACAGGTGATCGCCCCGCCCGTACGGCTTCAGCTCCAGATCCGGCATCCCGCGCGAACGCCACCGCTCCTGCACCGCGGCCACGTGCTCGTCACCGGTCGGCACGACGAACGCGATCGACGTCGCGCCGGCCAGCTTCATCGAGGTCAGCGGGGCGGTCAGGGCCGCGTACTCGGCGCCGGTGAGCTCCTGCTGCGCCCCGGTGGCCGCCGCCACGGTGCGCAGCGTGTCGACGTACCGCTGGGTCTCCGAACGGACCGCGTCGGCGGCGGCGGCGGTGCGGCGGTCCATCTGGACCGTGCCGCTGACGTCCTCCCGGCGTCGCAGCTCGGCGCCGACACCCAGCGTCACCCCGCACCCCACCGCCGCCACCAGCGCGGTGACGGTGGCCCGCTTCCTGCTCACCTCTGCCCTATCGGGCGCTGCCAGGGCGTTGCTGAGCCCCTCAGTGCCGCGGCGGCAGCAGCCAGCTCACCCGGCGCACCAGCTCACCCGGGTTCACCGGCTTCGGCAGGTACTCCTCGGCGCCGGAGACGAACGCCAGGTCGATGTCGGTGTCGGTGGCCATGCCGCTCAGCATGATCACCGGGATCTCGGCGGTCGCCGGGTCCGCGTGCATCCGGTAGCAGACGCTCAGCCCGTCCATCCCCGGCATCGCGATGTCCAGCACCACCAGATCCGGGCGGGACTCGGCGACCACTGTCAGCGCGGTGCAGCCGTCGGCCGCGGTCAGCGTCCGGAAGCCGGCCATCTGCAGCTTGAAGGTGACCAGGTCACGAACGCTCTCGTCGTCGTCGACCACGAGCACCATGGGGCCGGTGGCGGTGTGCGGGAGAACGGGGGTGATGTCCATCAGGGCCGTCATGGGAGTCTCCGGTTCTCTGGCGGGGCGGCGATGCGCCGCGAGGTTGACCGCAGCAATCGGCCCGCCCGCGGCCCTCGCCAGGCAAATCCCCGTTGCGAACCGGTTGCCGATTCCCCGCCGGGGGTGACCGGTCAGCTCAGCTGGGGCACGCGCTCCTCGGCGGCGGTCGCCGCGTCCGCCGGGGTGGGGGTGGCGAGACCGGCCTGGCGGGCGGTGACGGCGCGTTCCGGGCGGGACCGGCCCAGGAACACGGTGGCCCAGCGGATCAGCGAGCTGGCGCGATTGCGGCCCTTCGGCAGGTACGCCCAGTGGACGCCGAGCCAGAGCAGCCAGCCGGCGAGTCCGGCCAGGCGCACGCCCCGCAGGTCGGCGACCGCGGAGAACCGGGAGACCGTGGCGATGTTGCCCTTGTCGACGTAGTGGAACGGCTTGCCGGCGGGCTTGCCGGTGAGCCGGCGCCGGATCAGCCGGCCCACGTAGCCGCCGCCCTGGATGGAGACCTGCGCGACGCCGGGCAGCCGGCCCAGGCTCATCAGGTCGCCGACCACGAAGATCTCCGGGTGCCCGGGGAGCGTGAGGTCCGGCTCGACCTTGATCCGGCCCGAGCGGTCGGTCTCCGCGCCGGTCGCGGCGGCCAGCCGGGCGGCCAGCGCGCCGGCGGCGACCCCGGCGCTCCACACCTTCACCATCGTCGCGATGCGCTCGCCGCCGTCCACCGTCACGCCGGTCGCGTCCACGTCGGTGACCTTGGTGTTCAGGCGGATCTCGACGCCGATCCGGCGGAGGCGGGCCGCGGCGGACGCGGACGAGCCGGGGCTGAACGTCGGCAGGATCCGGTCGGCCGCGTCGATCAGCACGATGCGGGCCTGCGCCGGGTCGATCCGGCGGAACTCGCCGGGCAGCGTGCGGTGGGCGATCTCGGCGATCTGGCCGGCCAGCTCCACGCCGGTGGGGCCGGCGCCGACGATCGCGAAGGTGAGCCAGCGCTCCTGCTCGGCCGGGTCGGTGGACAGCTCCGCCATCTCGAAGGCGGTGAGGATCTTCGAGCGCAGCTCCACCGCGTCGTCGATGCTCTTCAGGCTGGGGGCGTACGTGGCGAACCTGTCGTTGCCGAAGTACGACTGGGCGGTGCCGGCGGCCACGATCAGGGTGTCGTAGGGCACCTGGTAGGGCGTTCCGCCGGGCGCGGTGGCGGTGACCGTGCGGTTCACCGCGTCCACGTCGGTGACCCAGCCGAGCAGCACCTCGGTGTTCGGCTGCCCGCGGAACAGCTCCCGCACCGGGGTGGCGACCTCACCGGGCGACAGGACACCGGTGGCGACCTGGTAGATGAGCGGTTCGAAGACGTGGTGGTTGGTTCCGTTGATCACGGTGACGTCGGCCGGGGCCTTCCGTAGCGCGCGGGCCGCGTACTTGCCGCCGAAACCCGCTCCGATCACGACGACCCGGTGCCGTGCCTGTGCCTGCTCGATCATGAGATCACGCTCCTCGCTACCTCCAGTAGAACCCTTTTCCCGGGGCTGGAAGTCCTCGCGTGACAGCGATGATCATCACTGATCATCGCTGTCACAAAAGGCGGAGCCGTGTCGTCGCGGGTTACTGGACCACGAAGAGCAGGCGGTTCGGGGAGCCGGTGCCCGGGCTGGTCACCACGTTCGGGGTGGCGTTGGTGGTGAGCGCCGAGGCCACCTGCGCCGGGGTGTAGCCGGTGTTGCGGGACAGGACGAGCGCGGCAGCGCCGGCGACGTGCGGGGACGCCATCGAGGTGCCGCTGATGGTGTTGGTGGCGCTGCTGCCGGTGTGCCAGGCCGAGGTGATCGACGAGCCGGGCGCGAAGATGTCCAGGCAGGTGCCGTAGTTGGAGAAGCTGGACCGGGCGTCGGTGTTCGTGGTCGACCCGACCGTGATCGCGGTGGGCACCCGGGCCGGCGAGGCGTTGCAGGCGTTCGCGTTGGAGTTGCCGGCCGCGACCGCGTAGGTGACGCCGGACGCGATCGAGTTGCGCACCGCGGTGTCGATGGTGGTGCTGGCGCCGCCGCCGAGGCTCATGTTGGCGACCGCCGGCTTCACGGCGTTCTGGGTGACCCAGTTGACGCCGGCGATGACCCCGGCCGTGGTGCCGGAGCCGGAGCAGTTCAGCACCCGGACGCCGACCAGCTTGACCGCCTTGGCCACGCCGTACGTCGACCCGCCGACCGTGCCCGCGACGTGCGTGCCGTGGCCGTTGCAGTCGACCGCGCCGCTGCCGACGGCGTCGTACCCGGGGGTGGCCCGGCCGCCGAACTGGCTGTGGCTGTAGAGGATGCCGGTGTCGATGATGTACGCGGTGACGTTGGAGGCGGTCACCGGGTAGGTGTACGTGGTGCTCAGCGGCCGGGCCCGCTGGTCGATCCGGTCGATGCCCCAGGTCGCGTTGGTCTGCGTGGCGGCCAGCGAGATCACCCGGTTCTGCTCGACGTACGCCACCTTCTTGTCGGCGGCCAGGCGCCGGGCCTGGTAATCGGTCATGCTGGCCTCGAACCCGTGGAGGGCCTTGCCGAAGCCGCGCTGGACCTTCGCTCCGTAGGACTTGCCGACCTCGGCGGTCGCCCCGTCCTTGAGCACCACGATGTAGCTGCCGGGGATAGCGTCGGCGCCGCCGGCCAGCCGGACGGTGCCGGTCGCCGGGGCGGCGGTGGCCGGGGTGCCACCCGCCACGACGGCCGTGGCCAGTGCGAACAGTCCGGCGGCAAGGATCCGGCCGGGTCGTCGAATCGCCATGATCTTCCTCTCTCGCGCCTGCCGACGGTGAGCACAGGGATAGATGCTCGTCACTCGACAGCGTCACGGCGAGCGTAAGCGCGGCGGAGGCGGTGGCCTAGATATCGAAATAGATATATCTCCGGCTCAGGGTTTCGGCACGGTTGCCGACAAGGGGGAGGAAAGGGTCACATCCCGATACGAGGCGAGCCGATGAGACTTCCGATGGCCGTACCGCCCGTTCTCGGCTTCGCGGCGCTCCATCTGGCCGCCGTGGCGGCCGGGGCGCGCACCTCGCTGGACGCCTCCGGCATGCCGATGCTGTGGCCGGCCGCCGGTGTCGCGGCGATCTGGCTGGTGATGAGCCGGTGGCGCCTGCCCCAGGCGTCCGCCGTCGGCGCGCTCACCGCGGGCGGGATGTTCCTGGCCGGCACCGGATGGCAGGAGACGGTCGCCGAGTCGGTCGCCGCCGTCGGCGGGGCGCTGGTCTTCGCGTACGCGTACGAGCGCTGGCTGCCCTGGGCCGGCAAGGAGGACGGGCCGCCGCTGTCCCGGCTGGCCGAACTGTGGCGGGTGCTGCTCTGCGCGACGCTCAGCGCGGCGTCCGGCACCCTGCTCTGGACCGTCTGCGGCCTGAGTCTGCACCAGAGCTGGACACCCGTCGACGTGGTCACCCGGCTGGCCCGGGACGTGGTCGCCGTCCTGCTCTTCGGCGTGGTCGTGCGGCGGGCCGTGCTGCTGCTGCGCGACCGCGGGCAGGAGCTGCGGGCCGTGCCGCGGGCCCGCTGGCTGGAGTGCGCCGCGATCTTCGCCGCCTCGGCGGCCGCCTACTGGTACGTGTTCGGCTTCCAGGAGGAGCTGCCGATCGGGTTCGTGCTGATCACGCTGACCGTGTGGGCCGCGATCCGGATGCCGGCCGCGGTGGTGCTCGCCCACTCCGCGGTGTTCACCACCGTGGCCGGCCTGTGCACCCGCTCCGGGATCGGTCCCTACGCGACGGTCGCCGACCTGGCGGTCCGCGGCCTGCTCATCCAGCTCTTCGCCGGGGTCGTCGGCTGCGTCGGGCTGACCCTCGCGCTGACCTGCGCCGAACGCGACATCCTGATCGAACGCCTGCGGGCCTCCGAACAGGAGGCCACCGACAAGGCGACGATGATGAGCACGGTGGTCAACTCGATGACCGAGGGCGTGGCGATCCTCGACCACACCGGCCGTCTCGTCCTGCGCAACCCGGCCGCCGGGCGGCTGCTCGGCGCGGCCAGCGCGGTCTCCGGGACGGTGCCGCTCGGCAGCGACCACGGCTTCTTCCGCCCGGACGGCACCCCGCTCACCGACGCCGAGCTGCCGCACACCCGCGCGCTGGCCGGCGAGGAGGTCGAGCCGATGGACGTGCTGGTCCGCAACGGGGCCGCGCCGGAGGGCCGGATCGTCCGGTTCAACACCGCCCGGCTCGCGCTCGGCGCCGGCCCGTACCACGTGGTGGTGGTCTTCCACGACGTCACCGCCGACCGGCGGCACCGCGAGGAGCTGATGTCCTTCTCCGGCCGGGTCGCGCACAACCTGCTCAACCCGCTGACCACCATCGAGGGGTGGTCCGAGGTCCTGGAACAGGAGCTGGCCGGGTACCAGCCGGCCGAGCGGGTGGTCCGGATCCAGCGGGCCGCCGCGCGGATGCGGACGTTCCTCAACGGGCTGCTCGCCTACACCGCGGCCCGCGACGGCAAGCTGATGCCGACCACCGTCAACCTGGCGCTGCTCGTCGGCGACATCGTCAACAGCCGGCTCGACCAGGCCGACAGCAGCGGGGCGGCGCCGCCGTACTTCGAGGTGGGCCGGCTCGACCCGGTGGAGGCGGACCCGGTGCTGCTGCGCCAGCTGCTGGAGAACCTGATCGACAACTCGCTGCGGACGATCGCCGCCGGGGTGGCGCCGTACCTGGCGATCTCCTGCCAGCCGGCGCCGAACGGGCTGCTGCGCATCGACATCCTGGACAACGGCCTCGGCATCCCGCCCGGCACCCGGCACGAGATCTTCACCAACTTCCACCGCGACAAGGGCAGCGGCGCCACCGGTCTGGAGCTGGCGATCTGCAAGCGGATCGTGGAACGGCACGGCGGGACGATCGAGGCCATGGCCAATCCGTACGGCCAGGGCACCCGGATGTCCTTCACGCTGCCGGCCGGCCGTTCCGCGTACGCCCGGGCCCTCGCCCCGACCGGCTGACCGCGAACCCCGCGTGTGTGGTTCGGCCGTCAGACGCGCCCGCAACTCCACACGCGGGTTCTCAGGGCACCGCGCCGAGCATGTCCAGGACGCCGCCGAACAGGGTCGTGGTGGCGTTCTGATCGAGGTGCCGGGCCTGCCAGCCGCGGTCCTGCAGGCCCTGCAGGACACCGATCACGGTGGTCCGCACGGTCCGTAGCGTGGCCGGGGACAGCAGCACCGCCGAGGTCCCGTCGGCGTGCGCGGCCCGCGCCGCCGACCCGAGCGCCACCAGCGCCGCAGCCGCCCCGTTGAGGATCTGCGCCACGTGCAGCCGGTCCCGGTCCAGGTTGAACGCGGCCACGTGCACGGCCAGCCCGAGCGCCGTCATCAGCCGCCCGGTCTCGTCGCCGCTGAGCACCGCCGGCATGGTCGCCGAGTCGTCCTCGGCGGTCGCGATGCCGTCGCAGAACCCGCTGATCAGCTCCTCGGCCACGTCGGCCGGGACGAGCTGCGCGCCCGGCAGGCGGCGGCGCAGCGCGGCGTCGATGGCGTCCCGGACGATGTACTCCGGGACGACGCGGTGCTGCTCGGCCAGCCGGCGCAGGATCACGGACACGATGGCGTCGACGTGCATCCCGCCGGGCTGAGCCATCTGTCTAGCCTAAGACCTAGGCGCAGGCGGGCAGAGTCACACGGGCGACGGTACCGCCGGCCTCCGGTGTCACGGTGACCGTGCCGTCGTGCGCCTGGATGATGTTGCGGGCGATCGTCAGGCCCAGGCCCACCCCGGGAACGGCCTGCTCACGGGCGTGCCGGCCGCGGTAGAAACGGTCGAAGACGTACGGTAGCTCGTCGGCCGGGATGCCGATCCCGGCATCGGTGATCGTCACCGACGGTCCCGGCCGGCTGCCGGTGCCGATCGTGATCGGACGGTCCGCCGGGGTGAACAGCAGCGCGTTGCGCAGCAGCTGCGCGACGGCGTGCGCCAGCCGGGCCAGGTCGGCGCGGACCGGCACGGCGCCGTCCCGCTCCCTCCGGACGTTCTCCGCGCGCAGCGCGATCAGCGGCCGGCAGGTGTGCACGGCGGCGTCGACGACGGTCTCCAGCGTGACCGTGCCGACCGGGGCGGGCAGCGGGGCCTCGTCCGGGCGGGTGCCGGCGAGCAGGTGGTCGACCATGCTGACCAGGCGTTCGCCGTTGCGCTGGATCGGTTCGATCAGGCGGTGGTACGGGGCCAGATCCGCGGCCTGGTCGCCGAGGATCTCCAGGTAGCCCTGGATCGAGGCGACCGGCGTACGCAGCTCGTGGGTGATCGTCGCGACCAGATCGTCCTCCCGCTGCGAGGCGCGGGCCAGCTCGTCGCCGAGGTCGGCCATCCGCAGCCGGTTGCGGATCGCCGCCAGCTGGGTGGACGCCTGCCCGGCGAAGGTGACCAGGTTGCGCACCTGACGTTCGTCGATCTCGCGCGGCCGGTCGTCGACCACGCACATGGCGCCGAGGGTGTGCCCGTCCTCGTCGATGATCGGCGCGCCGGCGTAGAACCGGATGTTCGGCGCCCCGGTGACGTTGGGCAGCCCGGCGAACCGGCTGTCCCGGGTGGCGTCCGGCACGATCAGCGGCTCCCCGGACGGGACGACGTGCTTGCAGAACGACACGTCGAGCGGGGTCTGCTCGTCGGCCAGGCCGTGACTGCCGGCGAACCACTGCCGGTCCCGGTCGACCAGCGAGATCGCGGCCATCGGGGTGTCGAACATCGAGGCGGCCAGCCGGGTCAGATCGTCCAGGACGGGCGGCCGGGCCCGGTCGAGCACCTGGTAGGACCGCAGGGCCTGCAGCCTGGCCTGCTCGTCGGCGTCCCGGCGTTCGCGCTCCACGAATGCTCTTCGGCGGTGGCTCAGAGGAGCTGAGCGGAATCAGGGACGGGTTCCGGTTCGCGCGCGGCCACCGGAACCGTGAAGACGAAGCGGGAGCCGCCGCCCGGGTTGTCCGACGCGGTGATCGTTCCACCGTGCCGTTCCACGATCCGTTTGCAGATGCCCAGGCCGAGACCTGTCCCGGCGTACCCCTGCGTGGTGTGTGCCCGGTGGAAGTTGCCGAAGATCTCGTCGTGCTGGCCGGCCGGGATGCCGATGCCGTTGTCGATGACGCAGACGTGCGCCATGCCGTCCACGATGGTCGCGGAGACGGTCAGCGACGGCGTCACCCCGCGGGCGGTGTACTTGATCGCGTTGCCGATCAGGTTGTCCAGCAACTGCCGCATCAGCACCGGGTCGGCCCGGACCCGGGGCAGGTCGCCCACGGTGAACCGGGGCGCCGGGAACCCGCCCGCGATGGCCGCGTCCAGCCGGGCCACCGTCACCTCGGACACCATCGCGCCCAGATCCACGGTCTCGGTGGCGACCTCCCCGTCCCGGGCGGTGGTGTAGTCGAGCAGCCCGTCGATCAGCGACCGCATCCGCTCCGCCGACCGGCTCACCCGTGCCAGGCCGTCGCGGGCCTGATCGGCCGCCGGATGGGCCGGCGTCATGTCGAGGGCGGCGGCCGCCACCTCGGCCCAGCCGGTGACCGCGGTGAGCGGGCTGAGCAGGTCGTGCGCCACCACCCCGGCGAATCCGGCCAGCTCGTCGCGGTGCCGGCGCTCGGCGGTCACGTCGTGGAACAGGACGACGGCGCTCCGGGTGCCGTCCGGGTCGGGCAGGGCCGCGGCGCGCACGCTGAGGATCCGGCCGCTGTGCCGGACCAGCACGTCGGTCTCCGGGACGTCCCGGCCGGCCAGGTCCAGGGTGAGCGGCGTGCCGTCCGGGTGCAGCAGCAGCTCGTCGAGGCCGGTGAACCGGCCGAGCAGGTGGGTGGCCGCCGGGTTGCGCAGCCGGACCCGCCCGCCGGCGTCCAGCACGACCAGGCCGTCGGAGGTCGCGTCGATGATCGTCTGGAGCAGGTCGGCCCGCCCGGACGCCTGTTCGCGCTCTCTGGCCAGCTGCGCCTTCTCCGCGGCCAGTTCGGCGAGCAGGTTCTCCCGCTCGTTGCGGCCCAGCGCCAGGGTCAGCCCGATCACCGCCACCATGGCGACGAAGAGCTGGCCGACGAACGCCCGGGTGGTGGGGTCGTCGATCGCGGCGAACGGGCCGTTGCCGGCCAGGGTGAACAGCACCGAGACGATGCCCACCGCCAGGTCGTGCACCACCACGAACGCGGTGGGGAACCGGGCGCCGGCCCAGATCGTCACCGCCAGCAGGGTGAACGCGATCGGCAGGCCCCGGCTGTAGGCGAAGGTGCCCAGGTACACACTCGCCGAGCAGACGATCAGGGCGGTGACCTCGGCGGCGCGCGGGCCGCGGAGCGGGCGGCCCCGGCGGAACCAGGCGGCGATCTGGCCGCCGCACAGCGCGACCGCGCCGATCAGCAGCATGCTCGCGGTGTTGCGGGCCAGCCAGACGAACGTGGACGGCCACGAGTAGTGATCGGTGAGCAGCCACAGCCCGGTGGGGCCGACCGCGGCGCCGGCCACGGTGGCGGCGAACGCGGCGGCCAGCAGCGCCCACAGGTCCCGGGTCCGGTGCAGGCCGTCGTCCCAGAGCCGGGGCCGCCAGCGGTTGATCAGGCGCAGGAACACCCCCACCTGAATCAGGTTGGCGAGGACGAAGACCGCCGCCATGGCCGGCGTCGCCCCGGTCGCCGTGTTCACCAGCACGGTGACCAGGGCGAGCGCGGCGACGTCCGCCCAGCGAGCGGGGGCCTTCCGCTGGGCGCAGAACCAGACCACGGCGATCCCGGCCGCCGGCCACACCAGGCTGAGGTTGCGGCCGTCCACCACGGTGAGGCGGCCGGCGAGGACAGCCAGCAGGTACGCCAGGGCGAACAGACCCGTGCGTGCCAGCGACCTGCCGTACGTCACTCCTCACCTATCGGCGGGGAGCCGGGGGGACTGAGGGTCAGCTCGCGGCGGCGCGGCGGGCGGTGTAGTCGGCCCCGGCACGGTGGCTGGGGTACGGGATGAGGTTGTCGGGCTGGTCCTCGTACGCCGTCTCGGCCCACCGGGACCGGCTGCTCTCCAGCGGATCGGCGTCGTAGACGGACCGGCTGTGGAACCGCTGCGCGTAGTCCATCATGCCGTCGACCAGCCGGTCCACGTCGGCGGCCGGGCGCACCACGAGCCGCATGAACTGGCTGGTCATGCCGAGCTTGTTGCCGCACTCCCGGGTCATGATGCCGTGGTTGGCCACCAGGTAGTCGCGCAGCGCCGTGCCGGACCACTCGTTCGGCAGCTTGACCAGGAAGAAGTTGCCCTGCGACGGGAAGACTGTCAGGCCCTGGACGCGCTGCAGCTCGCGGCCCATCGACCGGCGGTCCCGGCTGAGCAGGCGCAGGCTCTCCTCGTACTCCATCTCGTGGTCGGAGATCATGTGGACGACCTTCTCGGCGAGGGAGTTCAGGTTCCACTTCGGCAGCATCCTGGCGATCTTCCCGGCGATCGCCGGGTTCGCCAGCATGTAGCCGAACCGGATGCCGTGCAGGCCGAAGTTCTTGCCGAGACTCTTCAGCACCACCGCGTTCGGCCGGATCACCGCGTCCGGGCCGACCGACGGGTACCGCTCGGCGTCGGAGAAGTCGATGAACGACTCGTCGACGACGACCAGGTCCAGGTCGCTGAGCGCGTCCATGAACCGGATCACGTCCCGCCGCGGGATGTAGTGACCGTCCGGGTTGTTGACGTTGCAGACCACCGCGACCCGGGACTTGCGCTCCCGGATGAACCGGACGTACTCCTCCAGGTCGAGCCGGAACCCGTCGCGTTCCTGCAGCGGGAACATGTCCACCCGCTTGCCGGTCTCCAGCGGCTGGTCGGTCCAGCGCCCGAAGGTCGGGATCGGGATCGCCACGCTCTCCTTGATCAGCAGGTGGTCGATCCAGGTGATCAGCTCGGTGGAGCCGTTCGCCATCGCCACCGTCTGCGGGTGCAGGCCGAGCACCGCGGCCAGCTTCTTGGTGATCGCCGCCGAGTCGCTCGGGTAGTACTTCAGGATGCTCTTCAGGTCCCGGCTGAGCTCGTCGAACATCTCCGGCGTCGGGAAGTACGGGTTGCACGGGATGCAGAAGTCGACGATCTCGACGCCCTCACCGGCGGCCCGTGCCACGTCGAAGTACGACGCGCTGTGCGAGCCCTTGTGCAGGATCGACGTATCGATGCCGGTGCGTGCCACAGTGTCCTCCCGAACCCGTTCGGTGACGTTGCCGCCAGTCGGTACGGGCCCGCTCGTCCGATCGTTCACGATTTCGCCGATCCTTAAGTCGCGGGAAAGGATCGCCTCCCGCCACGATTGATCAACTAGCTCGTTCTCCCCTGAAGGTGGCTGTCACGACATGGGGGACGAGGATGCGCGGACTGATCAGGGTGGGGCTGGCCGGCGCGGTGGTGTTCGGCGCGGTGATGACGGCGAGCCCGGCGGACGCCGAGCCGCGGCACGGCGGGAGCACCGGGGCCGTGCGGCCGGCCGCCGATCATGAAAAGGTGGGGAGGAGCGAAGGGGGCGATCATGACCGCGCCGGTGATCTATGAGATCGGCACCTGGCCGTGGCTGGCCGGGCTGAGCCGGCGGTACGGCAGGCCGGTCACCCTGGCCGACGTCCCCGCCGAGGTGTGGGACGAGATCGCCGCCCCCGGAGTGGACGCGGTCTGGCTGATGGGCGTCTGGGAGCGCAGCCCCGCCGGTCTGGCCGTCGCCCGGGAGAACGACCTGCTCCAGCGCGCCTTCCGGGCCGCCCTGCCGGACCTGGCCGACGCCGATGTGGTCGGCTCGCCGTACTGCGTCCGGCGGTACCGGGCCGACGACCGGCTCGGCGGCCCGGACGGCCTGGCCACGGCCCGTGCCGAGCTGCGCCGCCGGGGCCTGCGGCTGATCCTCGACTACGTGCCGAACCATGTGGCGCCGGACCACCCGGCGGCCGTCGAGAACCCGGAATGGTTCGTCCACGGCACCCCGGACGACCTGGACACCGACCCGCGGGCCTGGTTCGCGGCGGACGGCCGGGTCCTCGCCTTCGGCCGTGACCCGTACTTCCCGCCGTGGCCGGACGTCGCCCAGCTCAACGCGTTCGACCCGGGCCTGCGCGCGGCCACCGCCGACCTGCTGACCCGGATCGGCGAGCAGTGCGACGGCGTCCGCGTCGACATGGCGATGCTGGTCACCAACGACATCTTCGCCGGAACCTGGGGCGACCGGGCCGGCCCGGCGCCCGCCGAGGAGTTCTGGCCACCGATCATCGAGCGGGTCCGGGCCGTCCACCCCGGCCTGATCCTGATCGCCGAGGCCTACTGGGACACCGAGTGGATGCTCCAGGAACAGGGCTTCGACTTCTGCTACGACAAGCGCCTGTACGACCGGCTCGCCCACGAGGACGCCGCCTCGGTCCGCAAGCACCTGCTCGCCGACCGCGGGTACCAGGACCGGCTGCTGCGGTTCACCGAGAACCACGACGAGCCGCGCGCCGCCGCCGCGATCCCCGGCGGGCGCGGGCGGGCCGCCGCGGTCGCCGTCGCCACCCTGCCCGGCGGCACCCTCTGGCACGACGGTCAGTTCGACGGCCGCCGCACCCACCTGCCGGTGTTCCTGGGCCGGTACCCCGACGAGCCGGCCGACCCCGAGCTGCGGTCCTTCCACCGCCGGCTGCTCACCGTCGCGGCCCGGATTCGGCACGGCGAATGGCGCCTGCTCGACACCGGTGGCTGGCCCGACAACCCCACCCACCGCGACGTCCTGGCCTGGTCCTGGCACGACGGCGGTGCCCGCCACCTGATCGTCGTCAACTTCGGCGACCGGCCCGCCCAGGCCCGCGTCCGCCTGCCCTGGCCCGGCCTGGCCACCCGTTCCTGGGAACTCACCGACCTGCTCGACGGCAGGGTCTTCGACCGCGACGGCGACGAGCTCTCCCGGGAGGGCCTCTTCGTCGATCTGCCGGCGTGGGCTACCCACGTCCTGAGCGTCGAGCCTGCCTGATCCGCCGGGCGTGCCGGGCCCGCTGAACGCGCTCGGCCCGGCGCCGGTCGGCGCGGTTGGCGGCGTACGGCATCGGCTTGCCCGGGGGTCCCTCCGCGGGGACGAACCGGAGGACGAGGATCGAGCCGGTCAGGAACAACACTTCCACGGCGATGAATCCCGGCAGGTCGGACCAGTCGTCGAGCGTCATGTCCGGTGAGGTGACCCGGTTCGTGTCGTCCGGATCGACCAGAACGACGACCCGGTCGCCCTCGATCGGCGACCCGGACAGCCGGTCGGTCAGCGCGGTGTGCAGCAGGCCGTCCCACTGGAACTCGACGGTCCACTCGGGGGCGACGGTGGCGTGCCCGATCCGCGCGTCGGTGCGCACCGCGTGCAGAGCGAACCGCCACTCCATCAGGCCCTCGTAGGCGGTGTAGAGCCCGATCGCCACGACGAACGCGATCAAGCCCCACGCGATCTCGCGAATGGTCTTCCTCACGAGATCATGGTGACAGCCACACGCGTCAATACGGCAGTCCGCGCCTCGCCTACCGGGGCAGGGTCACGGTGAACGGGTGTCGAAGGCGGCTCCTGAGGCGTGACCGCCGTCTCATCGCATCGGGAATTATCGATTCCTGACTCCGGTTGAGCGGGTCACGAGAGGCGGACAGAGCCCCTCACCGGAGACGGAGAGAGTGATCAGAATGAGCCAGCAGAAGATCATCGCGGTTGTCGGCGCCACCGGTTCCCAGGGCGGCGGACTGGTCAAGGCGATCCTGGCCGACAAGTCCGGCGAGTACGCGGTCCGGGCCCTGACCAGGGATACCACCTCGCCCCGCGCCCAAGAGCTGGTCAAGCTCGGCGCCGAGGTGGTGGAGGCGGACAACTACGACGCCGAGAGCCTGGAGCGGGCGTTCGCCGGGGCGTACGGCGCCTTCCTGGTGACTAACTTCTGGGCGCACATGTCCGCCGAGAAGGAGCTGGAGGAGGCCGCCAACCTGGCGGGCGCCGCCCAGCGGGCCGGCCTGAAGCACGTGATCTGGTCCACCCTCGAGGACACCCGCGACCACATCGCGGTGGACGACGCCAGGATGCCGACCCTGCAGGAGAAGTACAAGGTTCCGCACTTCGACGCCAAGGCCGAGGCGGACGAGCTGTTCCGGGCGGCCGGGGTGCCCACCACGTTCCTGCGGACCACTTTCTACTGGGAGAACCTCGCCAACGGCTGGGGCGCCACCCGCGACGCGGACGGCGTGCTCACGCTGAGCCTGCCGATGGGGGAGAGCAGGCTCGCCGGGATCGCGGTCGAGGACATCGGCAGGACGGCGTACGGGATCCTCCGCGCCGGCGACGAGTACGTGGGCAGGACCGTCCACATCGCCGGCGAGCATCTGACCGGCGAGCAGATCGCGGCCGGGCTGACCCGGGCCGTCGGTGAGCCAGTCGTTTACCGCCCGCTCACCCACGACGCCTACCGTGGTCTCGGTTTCCCCGGCGCCGACGAGGCGGGCAACATGTTGCAGTACTACACCGAGTTCGAGGACTACTTCACCGGCGTCCGCGATCTCGCCGAGGTCCGCCGGCTCAACCCGGAGCTGCAGACCTTCGACCAGTGGCTCGCCGCGAACGGTCACACCATTCCCACCGCGTGACAAACGGGTAGGAACCACCGCATAAGATCCAGCGGTGCTCATCCGCGACCTGACCGCACGTTGCCTGGGAATCGTCGGCGCACCCTGGTTCAGCATCGCCGGATTCGCGGTCATCGTGATCAACGCGGCGTGCCTCGGCCTGGAGACCTACTCCGGGATCGAGGCCGCCGCGGGACCGTTCCTGCGGTTCGTCGAGCACCTGTGCGTCACCGGCTTCGCGGTGGAGCTGCTGATCCGGTTCGGCGCCTCGCTGGACCGCCCGTCCGGCTTCTTCCGCGACCGGTGGAACCTGTTCGACCTGGCCATCCTCGTTGCCCCGCTGCTGCCCGGCATCCGCGAGAACGTGACGGTGCTGCGGCTGCTGCGCCTGGCCCGGATCGTCCGCGCGTTCCGGCTCTTCCCCAGCCTGCGGGTGATCCTGGTCGGCATCCGGCGCAGCCTGCCCGGCCTCGGCAGCTTCCTGCTGATCACCGTCCTGGTGATCTACGGGTACGCGATGGTCGGCTGGATGCTGTTCGGCACGGCCCAGCCCGAGCGGTACGGCACGGTCGGCCAGGCCATGCTCAGCCTCTTCCTGCTGCTCTCCCTGGACGGCATCACCGACATCCTGGCGGCCGGCCGCGAGGTCACCCCGCTCGCCGTGCCGTACTACGTGTCCTACATGGTGATGGCCTGCTACCTGCTGACGAACCTGCTGGTCGGGCTGGTGCTGACCGCGCTGCAGGAGGCCGCGGAGTCCGAACGGGCCGCCGGCCGCGGCAAGCGGAACGGCCCGCCCATCCCGGTCGAGCACTCCCCGCACCACCAGATCGCCAAGCTGCGCGAAGCCCTGGACGCCCTGGAGGCGCAGCTCACGATCCCGCAGCAGCTTCCGCCGCCGGAGCCGGTGGATGCCCGTGCCCCGGGCCGCGCGGGGTGACGGCGGCGACGGCCAGGTCGACGATGCCGTCGGCGTAGGTGTCGGTCAGCGGGCCGGTGCGCAGCAGCCAGCGGTGGTAGAGCGGGCCGAACAGCAGCTCGACGACCTGGTCCAGGGGCGCGTCGGCGCGGACCTGCCCGGCGGTGCGGGCGGATTCGAGGCGGGTGCGGACGGCGTCGAGCTGGGGGCGCAGCAGGCGGTCGCGGACCTGGGCGGCGAGCTCGTCGTCGGCGAGGGTCTCGATGGTGAGGGCGCGGGTGGTGGCGGACAGGCGCGGGTCGGCGAACTCGGCGACCGTGGCCCGCAGCACCGCCCGCAGGTCGGCGCGCAGGTCGCCGGTGTCGGGCAGCTCGATCGTGCCGGGCAGGCCGTCGGCGAGGGCGTCCAGGATGACCGCGCCCTTGCCGCGCCACCAGCGGTAGATCGTCTGTTTGCCGACGCCGGCGCGGGCGGCGATGGCCTCGATGGTCACGGCGGGATAGCCGGTCTCGGCCAGCAGCTCGAGCGCGGCGGCGAGGATCGCGCGGCGGGAGTTCTCGTTGCGTCGGGGCGTCACGCCGAAATTCTATAACGAGACGCAACGTCTCGTCTTGACGGCACGGTGCGGGTGTGCGAACCTCGTTCAAGCGAGACGCAACGTCTCGTCTTAGTCAAGGGGATCGCATGCCGCATATCGCCGTCGTCAGCATTCCGTTCCACGGGCACGTCAACCCGAGCCTGGAGATCGTCCGGACGCTCGTGCGGCGCGGCCACCGGGTCACCTACGCCAACGACGCCCGGTTCCAGGACGTCGTCGAGAGCACCGGCGCCGAGCTGCGGCCGTACGTGTCGAAGCTCCCCGCCGACGGCGGCGCCGGCAGCGACGACCCGATCGACCACCTCACCTTCTTCCTGGACGACGCGATCGCGATGCTGCCGCAGCTGCGGGCCGCCTATCAGGACGACAAGCCGGACCTTTTTCTGTACGACATCGCCGGCGCCCCGGCCCGGCTCCTCGGCGAGCAGTGGGGCATCCCGGCGATCCAGCTCTCCTCGACGTACGTGGCCTGGGCGGGGTACGAGGAGGAGATGGCGCCGATGATCGAGGCGATGCGGGCCGACCCGCGCGGCGCCGCCTACTACCAGCGGTTCACCGCGTGGCTGACCGCGGAGGGATCGTCGGTCACCGACAGCCTCGCGTTCCAGGGCCGCCCCGTACGCAGCCTGGTCCTCCCGCCGGAGGCCCTCCAGCCGAACGCGGACCGGGTGGACCGTTCGGTCTACAGCTTCGTCGGGCCGGTCCTCGGCGACCGTTCCGATCAGGGCCCCTGGGCCCGCCCGGCCGGCGCGGAGAAGGTCCTGCTGGTCTCGCTCGGTTCCGAGTTCACCAGGCAGCCGGAGTTCTACCGCCGCGCGATCGCCGCCTTCGGCGACCTGCCGGGCTGGCACACCGTCCTGCAGATCGGCAAGCACGTCGACCCGGCCGAGCTGGGCCCGGTGCCGGACAGCGTCGAGGTGCGGTCCTGGGTGCCGCAGCTCGCCGTCCTGGAGCAGGCCGACGCCTTCGTCACCCACGCGGGCATGGGCGGCAGCAGCGAGGGCCTCTACTGCGGCACCCCGATGATCGCCGCCCCGCAGGCCGCCGACCAGTTCGCCAACGCCGAGCAGCTCGCCGCCCTCGGGGTCGCCCGGGTCGTCGACTCCGCGACCGTCACGGCCGCCGAACTGCGCTCGGCGCTGCTCGACCTCACCGGCGACCCGGCGGTGCTCGCCCGCAGCGCCGAGCTGAAACGGCAGGCCCGCGCGGCAGGCGGCGCCGACCGGGCAGCCGACCTGATCGAAGCCGCGCTGGCCGGATAGCTAGTGCGTTGTCCACGAACGTTCACCGGCTTCCGCTGTTGCTTCACGCCTATTGTCTTGTATAAAGTAGGCTTATGCCTAGGAAGCGGGTGGAGGGTGCCGGTCCGGTGGTGCATCGCACTGCCCGGATCGGCCTGCGCCTGACCCGAGGCCAGCGGCAGCGGTGCTTCGGCCTGCTGCGCTCCGCCGGTGACCTGTGGGCCTGCGTGCTGGAGATCAACGCGTGGTGGCGGCGCGGTGACCGGCCGGCTGCCGGCTATCAGGAGCTGTGCCGGCTGTTGACCGAGTCCGGGCCGGGCACGTTCCAGGAGCTGGACAGCGCGGGCGCCCGGTCGGTGTTACGTCGTTACAGTGACGCCTGGTTCTCCGCCGCCGCGCCACCGCCGCCCGCGCCCCGAGCAAAGGGCAACGCGGCTCCCGGTGCTGGCGCAAGACCCGACGCCGCGCCCGCCTGGTCGAAGGTCGGCATCGGCGGCAGGTCCGTCAAGCCCTGCACGAAGCGGCAAAAATCGTGATCGGCTGGGCGGTCGACCAACAGGTCGGGACGTTGACGGTCGGTAACCCGCGCGGGGTCCTGGACCTGCCGGCCGGGCGGCGGCACAACCTGCGGTTACGGCAGTGGCAGATCGGCCGGACCCTGCAGGTCCTGCAGGACAAAGCCGCCCTCGCCGGGATCCGGGTCCACCCGGTCGACGAACGTGGCAGCTCCTCCACCTGCCCCGCCTGCCACCGGCGCATCCCCGAACCGCGCGGCAGGACCATGACCTGCCGGCATTGCACATTCTCCGGACACCGTGGTCTCACCGCGGCGTTCACCATCGCCACCGCACCCCGGGCAGCGCCACCACCACCAGCGTCAGGTGGGGTGGTCACGTCACCGTCGAGCCGGACGGCACCCGCCCGGTGTCCGAAACGCACGACGTGCCCCCCGCCGCCACCACACGGCAGCAGGAGGGTCGGTTGGCCAGCGGAGGCCCGCCCCACCACCCCCGGCGGGGAGTCGCTCGCACACACCCGTGCACGAGGATCCACAACATCACCGGCACCAACCCGGTGAACGTTCGTGGACACTGCACTAGTCTCCTAGGATGACCGAGATCATGGTGGCGTCGACCGCCGACCGGCCGCGCATCGTGGACTCCCTCGTCGCGGCGTTCGCCGCCGACCCGGTGCTGCGGTTCCTGTTTCCGGCCGATGTGGACTACCCGGAGCAGGCGGCGGCCTTCTTCGGGCACCTCTTCGACAAGCGGGTCGAGCGGGGCACCGTCTGGACCGTCGAGGGCGGCGCGTCCACCGCGATCTGGGAGCCGCCCGGCGGCGGCACCCCGGCCGGCGAGCTGGACGTGCCGGCCGAGGCGTACGAGCGGGTGAAGGCGTACGACGAGGCGGTGCACGCGGCCCTGCCGGACGAGCCGTTCTGGTACCTCGGGGTGCTCGGCACCGACCCCGCGTTCGCCGGGCGCCGGCTGGGCCGGGCGGTGATGGCGGCCGGGCTGCGCCGGGCCGCCGAGGACGGGCTGCCGGCGGTGCTGGAGACCAGCACGCCGGTCAACGTCGGGATCTACCGCCGGGCCGGCTGGGAGGTGGTCGCCGAGGTCAGCGTGCCACTGCCGATCTGGGTGATGCGTCATCCCGGAGCACCCGCGACGCGGTGAGCCAGATGCCGATGATCAGCAGCAGTTCGCCCACGTTGCCGATCCAGAAGGCGACCGCGCCGGCCGCCGCGGCGGCGAACATCGCGACCGAGCCGCCCAGCAGCCACGGCTGACCGGCCCGGGCCAGCAGCACGCCGAGGCCGATCAGCACCAGGATGGTGACGATCGCCGGGACGGGCGGGCCGTGCGCGGCGGCGTTGGTGTAGCGCAGGGTGTCGGCGTACCGGGTCGGCTCGAGATCGAGGGCGACGATGTCGAGCCGGATCCCGGCGGCGATCAGCACGACGGTCAGCACGCCGAGGGCGGCAGGCACCCCGGCGCCGACGAGCGTGCGGACGCCGTGCCGCCGGCCGAGCCCGACCGCGACCATGATGAGCAGCGGGACCAGCAGGGCGTGCGTGACATACCGCGGCACCGACAGGGTCCGCAGCGTGTCGCCCTCGCCGATCGTGGCGCCGATCGCGAGGACGGCGTTGTCCCCGACCAGCGCCAGGCCGACCAGGATCAGCAGGGTGAGCGACCGGTCCGGCCGGTGGCGGCGCAGCACGGCGACCCGGCTCAGCAGGACGGCCTGTGCGACGGCGATCAGGCCGAGGAGCGCGCTGAGCATCCGTACCCCTTGTTTCGTTGGGGGAAACGTCGTTCCGTCAACGTAGACGCGTGGCGGCCGGTAGGCAAGGTCGCGCCTGCGGCCACCTGTGGTTCATCTGTCGTTCCCACGGATTTCACAGGGAGCGTCGAGGTCGCTCTGTCCTCGATCGCCGTGGACAGGCGTCATGAACCGCCCGCACGGCGCCGACCATGCCGGGCACGCCCTGCGTGCGCCCGGCAGACTGCACTCGTTCAACCGGTACGAGATCAAGGAGACCCGGGACGCCGGGTTCATCTTCCTGGTGATGAGCGAGCTGATCGGCAGGCTGGGCGAGCGGACCGGCGGCCAGCGGGTCACGGTCCTGACCGGGTACGACCAGACGGACCTCTGATGAGACGGCGGCTGGTCCACCGGATCCCGGTTCGGGGTCCGGCACTACTGGAAACTGCTCGCCACCTGCGCTGCCGTCCTGGTCGCGTTCCCGGTGGTGTTCAGTACGGTCCGGGTCGCGCCGCTGGTCACGAGTGCCGGCGACGCCGGCGGCGGCGAGGTCTCGGTGAACATCGCCGGAACGACCGATCTGTTCGACGCGGCCCGGGCGCACACCATCCGGATCACCTTCCGGGACAAGGCGTATCAGGACCTGCTCGACTCGTTCGGGAAGGACGGGGCCGGGGCGGATTCGGAGGCGGGCACAGGCTCAAGGAACGGTTCCTGGCCACGCACGAGTTCATCACGAAGGCGTGAGATGCCCGGCCGGCTGCCAAGACCCCCCAAGGCAACCGGCCGGCACGGCGACGACAGTCGGCAGGCTCACCCCGTACCTGAGGAAATTCCGTCCTCGGAGAAATCCAGGCCGAGCAGGCGGTCGAACAGGCGCAGCCGGAACACCACCGTCAGCGAGAGGTACCAGAGGATCAGCGCGGGCAGCACCACGAAGAACACCGGCTTCGACGGCTTCATCAGGCCGAAGTACTCCCAGAGGACCGGGACGTTCAGGACCGCGCTGAAGATCACGAACAGGGCGATGACCAGGTACGCGGGCCGCCGGTCGCCGGTCGGCGGGGTCCACGCGCCGAACGCCCGCGAGTACGGCAGCAGGAAGCTGATCAGCAGGAACGACGCGAAGCAGAAGAACGTCGACAGGCCGGTCTGCGCCAGGATGGTCGCGGCGGCCTCGGTGAAGTCGACGTCGACGCCGGAGGTGAGGCCGGTGGACCGCTCGAACTCGTGGATGATCCGTTCGGGGGTGCGGCCGGAGCTGAACCCGTGCGTGATCATCGAGTAGAGGATCGCGTAGATCGCGGTGCCGAAGCTGGCGGTGACCACGGCGGCCGGCGCCACGAACCGCACCAGGTTGCGCAGCATGTGCGGGTCCGGTGGGGTCGGCTTCGCCCACATGGTGAGGAACACGGTGGGGATGCCGACGGTGAACATGGTCAGACCGACCTGCGTCGGCGAGTACGGGAACGACAGCCCCAGCATGGTCACCGACAGGATCACCAGGCCCTGGCTGGCCACCCGGGCCAGGAAGACGTAGAGCGACACCCCGATCCCGTTGATGATCTTCCGGCCTTCGTGCTGGGCCGGTGGCAGCGCCGCGAAACTGTCGTCGACCAGCACGATGTCGGCGACGTCGCGGGTCACCGCGCTGCCCGAGCGCATCGCCACGCCGACGTGCGCCTGCTTGAGGGCGCGGGCGTCGTTCACCCCGTCGCCGATCATCGCGACGTACCGGCCCCGGCGGCGCAGCGACCGTACGATCCGTTCCTTGTGCTCCGGCGCGACCCGGCCGAACACGCTGGTCCGGGCGACGACCGCGTCCAGCGCCGGATCGTCCAGGCCGTCCAGGGCCGCGCCGGGAACCGGTTCGTCGCCGGCGATCCCGGCCCGCGCGGCGATCGCGGCCACGGTCCGCGGATCGTCGCCGGACAGCACCTTGATCCGTACGCCGTCGGCGTGCAGCCGGGCCACCGTCGCGACGACCTCCGGGCGCAACTCGTCGGCGAGCACGGCGAGCGCCACCGGCTCCAGCATCGGCAGGTCCGGCCGGCCCGCGTCGTCGCGCAGCCCGTCGGCGGCCCGGGCCAGCAGCAGCACCCGCAGCCCGCGCCCGGTCCGCTCGGTCACCTCGCCGGCGGGCAGCGGCTGCCGCAGCCGGCCGGCGAGCGCGTCGGGGGCGCCCAGCACCCACGTGCCGTCGTCCGCGGTGACCAGCCCGGACCAGCGCAGCGACGACGAGAACGGCACCTCGTCGCGGATCTCCCAGACCGGCCCGCTGAGCGCGCCGAGGATCGCCATCGCGGTCAGGTTGGGGCTGGCGCAGTTGTGCGCGATCCCGCCGAGCGCCTCGGCCGCCTCGTTGTACTCGTGTTCGCCCAGCGGCACGATCTCGTCCAGGGTGAGCTGCCCGGTGGTCAGCGTGCCGGTCTTGTCGGTGCAGACGACGTCCACGTTGCTGACCGACTCGACCGCGTTGACCTGCTGCACCAGCGCGCCGTGCCGGGCGATCCGGACGGCCCCGGCGGTGTAGGCCAGGGCGATCAGAAAGAACAGGCCGTACGGTACGAGGCCGGACAGCACCGCGGTGATCTGTACGACCCGCAGCACGCTGAACCCCTCGAGCGCCGCCTGCGCCAGGATGCACCCGCTCATCAGCGCGGTCAGCGCCATCACGAGCCGCACGATGAAGTCGATGCGCCGCTGCAACGGGGTCTTGTCGGTGGTGCTGCGCCGGGCCTCGGCGGTGAGCCGGCCGGCGTAACTGTCCGCCCCGACGTCCCGGGCCTGCATGTGTCCGTCGCCGGCCACGCACAGGCTGCCGGAGCGCAGGTCGTCGCCGGGGTGCTTGACCACCGGATCGGACTCGCCGGTCAGCAGCGACTCGTCGGCCTCCAGGCGGCCGCCGTCCAGCAGCGGCCCGTCCACCACGATCTGGTCGCCGGGCCGGACCCGCAGCACGTCACCTCGTACCACCTGGTCGGGGGTGATCTCGGCCTCCTGGCCGTCCCGCACCACCAGCACCCCGGTGCGCTCCAGCAGCTGCAGCCGGTCCAGTTTGTGCTTGGCCCGGATCTCCTGGCTCGCGTTGATCACCGCGTTGATCAGGCCGAGACCGACACTGACCAGGGCGTCGCTGTAGCGGCCCAGCACCAGCAGCGCCCCGCCGATCACGAACAGGATCAGGTTGTAGAACGAGAACACGTTGGTGCGCAGGATCTCCGCGTAGCCGCGGGTACCGCCCTGCACAGCGGTGTTCGCCTCGCCCCGCCGGCGCCGGGCCTCCGCCTCCGCCGTGGTCAGACCACCGGCCGGCGCGAGCGTCACCTGTTTCACACCTAACCGTACATTTGGGATGACCGGCTTCGAGGCCGTTTTCGCCCGGGTCCGCACCGGCCACCGTATGTTTGGTTCTTGTGCACCATGCGTCACGATGTTGCTCGCCGCTCGCCCCTAGCGTCGACTCGACCGCGCCCGGCTGCGCCGCCGGTTCCCCTCCCTGCGTAAGCGAGTCGACATGTCTGCTGAACCGGATGTCAGCGTCGTCATCCCGACCTGCAACCGCCCGCACCTGGCGGCCCGCGCGGTCGGCAGCGCCCTGGCCCAGACCCACCGTGACCTCGAGGTGGTCGTCGTCGTCGACGGGCCGGACGAGGACACCGCCCGGACTCTGGCCGGCATCGGCGACCCCCGGCTGCGGGTGATCGTCCTGCCGGAACGCGGCCGGGCCCCGCACGCCCGCAACGTCGGCGCCCGCGCGGCCCGCGGCCGGTACACCGCCCTGCTCGACGACGACGACGAGTGGCTGCCGGAGAAGATCGCGGTGCAGCTCGGCCTCGCCGCCGGATCGTCCGCCCGGCTGCCGGTCGTCGCCAGCCGCCTGATCAACCGGACCCCGCGTGCCGACTCGGTCATGCCGCGCCGGCTGCCCGGACCCGGCGAGCCGCTCAGCGAGTACTTCACCGTCCGGCGGGGACTGTTCTACGGCGACGGCTTCATCCAGACGTCGACCATCCTGGCGCCGACGGAGTTGCTGCGCCGGATACCGTTCACCGAGGATCTGCGCCGCCAGCAGGAGCTGGACTGGGCGCTCCGGGTGATCCGGGAGGACGACGTGGAGCTGATCTACGCCCCGGAGCCGCTGGTGCTCTGGCATCAGGACGAGGACCGGGAGCGGATCAGCCTGCAGAACCCGTACGAGGAACAGCTGGAATGGCTCCGCGGCAGCCGGCACCTGTTCACCCCGCGGGCGTACGCGGCCTTCACCCTCAGCGTGCTCAGCTCGATGGCCGCGCCGTCCCGCCGGCGCCGCGACTTCCGGGAACTGCTCGCCGAGGCCCGCCGCAACGGCCGCCCCGGCGCCCTCGACTACCTCACCCACCTGCAGATCTGGGCCCTGCCACCGGCCGTGCGGCACCGCCTCCGCGACATCGTCGTCGGCCGCCGCGCCGCCACCGAGGCCCGCGAGCCGGTCGATGTCGCCTGACCGCCGGCGGGTCGCCATCTGGCGCAGCGCGCTGCTGCTCGGCTCCGAGACGTTCATCCGGGGCCAGGGGGACGCGCTGAGCCGCTGGTCACCGATTTACGTGGGGGCGACCCGGGTGGATTCGGCGCTGGCCCGGCCGGACGACGTGATCACCTTCCCGGACGGTCCCCCCGGGCGCCGCGAGTTCATGCGCCTGCGGCTGTCCGGCGCCAGCCCCCGGCTGCGCGGCGTGCTCGCCGGGGTCCGGCCCCACCTGGTGCACGCCCACTTCGGAGGTGACGGCTGGCTGGTCAGCCGGACCGCGCAGCAGCTCGGCGTCCCGCTGATCGTCACCGTGCACGGCCACGACGTCACCCGCCAGCCGCAGAGCCCCGGCCTGCACGGCCTCCGTTACCGCCGTAACCTGCGCGGCGTCTTCGCCCGGGCCACCCTGGTCGTCGCCGTGTCCGAGGTGATCCGCGGCCACGCCGAGAGATGGGGCGCCGACCCTGCCAAGGTCCGCGTGCACTACACCGGCGTCGAGGTGCCCGCCGCCGTCCCGATGGTCCCGAAACGGTGGGACGTCGCGTTCGTCGGCCGGTTCGTCGCCAAGAAGGGCGTCGACGACCTGCTCACCGCCCTGTCCCGGATGAGCACGCCACGGCCGCGCGCCCTGCTCATCGGCGACGGCCCGCTGCTCCCCGCGATGCGCGACCGGGCCGAGCGCCTGGGTGTCGACGCCACCTTCGTCGGCAGCCAGCCGCCCGAGTCCGTCCAGCGGCACCTCGCCGAGTCGCGGATGCTGGCCGCCCCGTCGAAGACCGCCCCCGACGGCGACACCGAGGGCCTGCCCACCACGATCCTGGAGGCCGGCGCGCTGGGCCTGCCGGTGGTGGCCACCCGGCACAGCGGCATCCCGGAGGCGGTGCTCGACGGGCGGACCGGGCTGCTCGTCCCGGAGGCCGACCCGGACGCCCTGGCCGCCGCCGTCACCCGCCTGCTCGGCGACGCGGACCTGCGGCGGCGCTTCGGCACCCACGCCCGCGACCATGTCACGGCCGGCTTCAACCTGCACACCCAGACCGGCCGCCTGGAGGACCTCTACGACGAGGCCGCCGCAACCGCCCCCGCACCGGCCCACTGACCTTGCCCGGCTGGTTGTCAGGGCTGTCTCAGCGACGCTGAGACAGCCCTCAGAACCAGCTCAGGGGCGGAGGCGGCGGATGGCGGCGCGGGCCAGGCGTTTGCCGGAGCGGGCGCCGTCCAGGACGGCCTTGGCGGCCCGGCCGGGAGTGGTGCCCTTCAGGACCGCGATGACACGGTTGGCGCGGGACAGGTCACGCTGCAGGGTCGCGGCGCGTTGCTCGTACCAGGCCAATTGGGTCTTTGTCTGACTCAGCTGCTCGGTGAGGCGGTCGTGGGCGTCCCGGAGCTCGCGCAGGGTCTCCGGAGTGGACGGCGGCTCCGGGAACGGGGCGAGGTCGATCCCGGACATGGCGGCCAGCAGCTCGGTGGCGCCGTCGAAGGGCCACAGGTGGGCGACGCCCTCCCGGTGCAGCGCGGCGGCCAGGCGCTGGAGCACCTCGGTACGGCCGCCGGGGCGGCGGGTCGGGGCGGGCAGCGGGTGCAGGCCGCCGCCGGGGGCGAGGACGATCTCGTCGGCGCCGATGGTGGCGGCCGGGCCGGACTGCCAGGCGGTCAGGAGACGGCGCAGTTCCGGCTGGTCGGCGGCCCGGGCGGCGGCCAGCAGCGCGTCGTGCAGGCAGCGGCCGGCCGGGACCGGGTCGCCGGACGGGTGCCACGACCAGCCCTGACCGGTACGGACCAGGTGGGCGCCGGCGAACCGGGCCTCGGCACGATCCCGCTCCACCGGCCGGTCGCCGGCCCGGGTGGCGACGACGATCCACGCCGGGGCCAGGGCGGCGGCGAGACCGTGCCGGAGCAGGTCCGCGGCGAGCGGGCGGGGGTCGGCCAGCAGCGGGCCGGGCGGCAGGCCGGCCCGGCGCAGCGCGGCGGTGAGGACGCCGTGCAGCTCCGGGTCGGTGAGAGCGTCCTCGCTGAGCAGGGCGGCGGGTTCCCGCGGGCCGGGGTACGCCGCGTAGTCCTGCCGCACGACGAGCCCGGCGTCGCGCAGGTGCGCGCGTAGCGGCGCGAGCCCGGCCGGCCGGGTCGAGTCGCTCGGGACGGCCCAGTCACCGTCGCCGGGGGTGGCGGCGGTGTGCAGGCGGTCCAGGCCGAGCGCGTTGGGGACGGTCAGGAGCAGGTGGCCGCCGGGACGCAGCGCGGTGCGCAGCCGGGCGACCCCGTCGGACCAGGTCAGGTCGGGGGATTCGGTGGAGCGGGTACGGTCCAGGCCGTCCAGGGCGACCACCGTGTCGTACGCCGCGATCGCCGTCAGATCGGCCAGGCTGCCGCAACCGATCCGCACGTCCGGCCGGTCCGCGTAGCGGGCCGCCAGCTCCGCCGCGTCCGGCGCCCCGCGCACCAGCACTGTCACCCGGCCCGCCACCGCGTCGATCAATGACGGATCGTGCGGCCCGGCGATCAGCACGTCACCGCCGGCGACACTGAGCAGCTCGCGCAGGACCGCCCCGCGGACCGGGTGCTGATCGGACCAGTGCGGCATGGCGCCGTTGAGGGAGGGAGTCGTCATGCCGCGGCCTGCCAGTGGAAGAGGCGCCGGAGTTCGGCGGGGGAGAGGAGCCGGTCGGCGCCGAGTTCGTCGGCGGTGACGGCGCGGGCGGTGTCCAGGTCGACGGTGGCGCCGTGCAGGGCCGCCCACTGGCCGCGGATGCGGGAGCGGCCGCCGAACAGGTCACGTTCGCCGTCGAGTTGCATCGGGTCGCCGTAGACGGCCGGCTCGCATCCGGCGAGGACCCCGTAGAAGACCGCGCTGCACAGCCGGTTCGACGCGACCCGCCGGTGCCTGCGCTGCTCGGCGTACTGCCGTACCAGGAAGTCGGGGTCCAGGTCCTTCCACCAGCCACCCCGGTAGCCGTGGCAGATCACCCGGAACCCGGCCGCCTCGTAACGGCGGCGCACCGCCGGGGTCCGGTACTCCTGCCAGTACAGGCAGACGGTGACCGGCCCCTCCTCGGTGTCCCGGATCTCGTCGATCAGCCGATCGTGGTCGCCCTGGACGTGCTGGCCCTCCCAGCCGTGGAACGGGTAGTAGATCGTCCCGTCCCGGTCCCCGGGGGCGGGCGGATCCATCGCGACCAGGTACGCCCACGGCGCCCCGGTCACGTACACCTGCCGCCGCCCCATCGACCAGGCCCGCCGCCGGGTCCGCTCGCTCCAGACGAACGACGGGATCCCCGGCGTGAACTCGTGGTCGGGCGCCATCCCGTCGCCGATGTTCCACCCGTGCTGCAGGTAGCCGCGGATCAGCGGCAGTTCGGAGTCGAACCCGCAGTACCGGGCGAGCACGGACGAGTGTCCGTAGTAGTGGTTCGCGTGGTGCACGGCCCATCCCATCGCGGCGAGGCGTACGTCATACGAACACGCTATGAGCGGAGGGTGGCGGGCCGCTGTGGATCAGCCGCCACGCCACCCGCCGGGGCCGTCAGGAGGCGACGGCCACCAGCTCCTTGAGGTACGCCTGGTAGCCCTGCGCGTTCGGGTGGAACGCCTCGGCCAGGTTGCCGGTGAGCCCGTTGATCCACGGTTCGGCGGTGCACGCGCCGTGCCCCTCGAACGCCTTGCGCACGTCGACGAACGTGAAGCCCTGCGCCGCCGCCACCCGCGCCTTGATGATCTCGACGAGCGAGTCGGCGCCCTTGTTCAGCGCCGCGCGCCGTGGGTCGGTCAGGCTCTCGCAGGCCACCCCGGACTTGCCCGGCTCGGCGACCAGATGCGGGTACCCCAGGACGAACACCTTGGCGTTCGGGGCCTTGCTGCGGATCGACTTGTACAGGTCGTCGAGCGCGGCCGGCAGCGTGCTCTCGGCCTTGGTGACCGCCTGCTCGACCGAGGTCTTGCAGGTGGCGTCGGTGCCGAGCATGCACTGCTGCAGCGTGGTGGACCAGCCGGCGTCGTTGCCGCCGACGGTCAGGGTCACCCAGCCGGTGGTGTCACTGAGGGCGGACAGTTGCTCGTACCGCACGTCGTTGATCACCGCGCCGCCGCAGGAGACGTCGGTGACCTTGCCGAACGTGGCCGCGGTGCGCGCCTTCACGAACAGCTGCGGGTATCCGCCGTCCAAGCTCCGCATGCAGTTCTTGTCGTCGCCGTAGTTCCCGGAGCCGACCCCGGCGGCGTACGAGTCACCGAGCGCGACGAAGTCCGTCGCCTTCACGGCCTCCGTGGCGCCGGTCTCGCCGGAGCCACCGGAACAGGCGCTCGATGTGGCCGCCAGCGCCACGGCGACGACCGCGGTCAAACGTCGCTTCAAAGTCATTCCTCCACCATCGTGTGATCCCCGGAATCATGCCTGACAGCCGAACTGCGGCATACTCCAGTGCTGTGACGCCGCGAGAACCCCGCCTTACGGCGGAACGACAACGGTCCATCGAGGTGGAGGTCCTGGCCGTCCTCCTGGTGCTTCTGGTGATCTTCCGGGATCGGATCTCCGGGCTGATCGACGGCGAACGCCTGCAGACCTGGACCACGGTGTTCGTCTCGGTGCTCGTGCAGGCGGTGCCGTTCCTGGTCTTCGGGGTGCTGCTGTCGGCCGTGATCGCGGTGTTCGTGCCGCGCTCGTTCTGGGCGAAGGCGCTGCCCCGGCACCCGGCCCTCGCGGTCCCGGCGGCGAGTGTGGCCGGCGTCGTCCTCCCGGGGTGCGAGTGCGGCGCCGTACCGATCGCGGGGTCCCTGATCCGGCGGGGCGTGACCCCCGCAGCCGCGCTGGCGTTCCTGCTCGCCGCGCCCGCGATCAACCCGATCGTGCTGACCGCGACCGCCGTCGCCTTCCCGGACGACCCGGCGATGGTGCTGGCCCGCGGCCTGGCCAGCCTGACCGTCGCGGTGGTGATGGGCTGGCTGTGGCTGCGCCTCGGCAAGACCGAGTGGATCAGGCTGCCGCACCGGCCCGACCTGGACGGCACGTCGAAGGGCCGGGCGTTCTGGTCGGCGTGCCGGCACGACGTGGTGCACGCGGGCGGGTTCCTGGTGCTGGGCGCCGCGGCCGCCGCGACGATCAACGTGATCGTGCCGGAGGCGTGGCTGCAGACCCTCGCCGCGCAGCCGGTGCTGTCGGTGCTGGCCCTCGCCGTCCTGGCCGTCCTCCTCTCGATCTGCAGCGAGGCCGACGCCTTCGTCGCCGCGTCGCTGTCGCAGTTCTCGCTCACCTCGCGCCTGGTGTTCCTGGTGGTCGGCCCGATGGTCGACCTGAAGCTGATCTCGATGCAGGCCGGGGTGTTCGGCCGCGGTTTCACCTCGCGGTTCGCGCCGGCCACGTTCGTGCTGGCGATCGTCGCCGCGACCGGCTTCGGGCTGGTGCTGCTGTGAACCGGCAGGCGCAGGCGGTGGTGCTGTTCCTGTTCGGCGGGGCGATCCTGAGGGCCTCGCTGAGCGACCTCTACCTCCGGTATGTCAAGGAGGGCCTCCGGCCCTTCCTGATCGCCGCGGGCGCGGCGCTGGTCCTGGCCGCGGTCATGACGATCTGGTACGAGTTCCGCGGCGCTTCCTCCACGGACCACGACGACCACGGGCACGCGCACCACGAGCCGCGCGTCGGCTGGCTGCTCATCCTCCCGGTGCTCGGCCTGCTGCTGGTGGCCCCGCCCGCGCTGGGCTCGTTCACCGCCGGCCAGTCCGGCACGGTCCAGGTCAGCGGCAGCTCCGACTACCCGCCGCTGCCGTCCGCCGACCCGGCCCCGATCGGGCTGCTCGACTACGCGTCCCGGGCGATCTACGACGAGGGCCGCAGCCTGTCCGGCCGGCGGCTGCAGCTGATCGGCTTCGTCAACACGTCACCCGAAGGCGTGCAACTGGCCCGGATCGTGGTGAGCTGCTGCGCCGCCGACGGCCGCCCGATCAAGGTGGGCCTGACCGGCGGCCCGGTCATCGACGTGCCGTCCGGGACGTGGGTGCAGGTCACCGGCAGGTACACCGCGCAGCGTGGCAAGGACACGGTCAACCAGGCCGACATCGCGTACCTGGAGGTCGAGCAGTGGCAGCCGGCCACCCCACCGAAGCAGCAGTACGAGTGACGCGCGCCCGCTGGATCCCCCTCGCGGTCGCGCTGGTCGCGGCCGGGGCGCTGATCGCCGGCACCATTCCGCCCGCCCCGCAGGCCGCCCCGTCGGCGATCACCGCCGAGCAGCTGTGGCCCGCCGCGCAGCGCGCCGACCTGCCGAACCTGACCGTCGACCCGCTGTACTTCCTGGACGCGACCACCGCCGTCGGCACCTTCACCGACGGCGACGAGATCCAGCTGCTGATCGAGAAGTCCGGGATCGTCCGCGAGCTGCGCCGCCTGCCGGTGACCGGCGAGCCCCGCTTCGAGGTGGTCACCGCGGCCGGCGACGAGCTGATCTGGACCGAGCAGGCCGGGGACGAGCCGGTGGAGATCTGGGCCGCCCACAGGTCCGAGGGCAAGCCGCGGCGGCTCACCGCGGACACCGGGAACACGCTGTTCTACGGCAACCAGCACGATCTGGTGGTGGCCGACGGCCGAGTGCACTGGACGGCGGGCGACGGCGACAAGACGACCCAGATCCGGTCGGTGGCCCTGACCGGGGGCGCGGTCACGGTACGGGACGAGCCCGGCCGGTGGGCGCTGTCCGCCTGGCCGTGGCTCACCGACGACACCGGCGGGCAGACCGGCGAGGTCCTGATGCGCAACCTGAAGGACGGCAGGGAGCTGCGGATCCCGTTCTCCGGCGCGGAGTGGGCGATGTGCGACCCGTCCTGGTGCCGGGTGATGGTGGCGACCAGCGCCGGGCTGGCCCGGATCGACCTGATGCGCCCGGACGGCTCGGACCGCCGCCGGGTCGCCGGCCCGGACACCCAGGCCGGGGTGAACGACGTGGCGCTGCTCGGCCGGTTCGAGATCCTGTCGGTGCCCGGCCCGAACGCCGACCTCACCGGCACGTCCGCGCTGCTGGTCCACGACCTGGAGAGCAGACGATCGGTGCCGGTCGCGGTCGCCGCGGACATGGCCGCCACCAAGGACGGCATGCTCTGGTGGTCGACCGGCGGCCAGGAGGCGCCCGTCTGGCACACGCTTGACCTGCGAACCATCTGACTCACGGTGTTCACTCCTTTGCGGAGAGTGGTGACGGCGGATACGTTGGGGGAGTGCTCTTCCTGACGCCGAGGACCGAGTCGATCACCCGCGACCTGCTCGACCAGGGCGACCTGCTGGAGCATTTGGTGAGCGGCCTCGGCTCACCGGTCGACGTGGTGCTGCCGCAGGCCCTGCACGCCAACGTCGCCGCCTTCCGGGACACCGTCCGGGCCCATCGCCTCAGCGGCCGGATCCACTTCGCGCACAAGGCGAACCGGTCGTCCGCCCTGCTGCGTGAGCTGGCCGCCACCGAGGCGGGCGTCGACGTGGCGTCGCTCGGCGAGCTGCAGCACGCGCTCGGCGCCGGGTTCACCCCGGACCGGATCCTGGCGACCGGGCCGAAGGACCGCCCCTACCGGTGGCTGGCCGCGCGCACCGGCGTCACCGTCAGCGCCGACTCGATCGCCGAGCTGACCGAGCTGGCCGCCCTGGTCACGGCACACGACCTGCCACGGGTGCGGGTGCTGGCCCGGCTGTCCGGGTTCGACACCCCGGGCGTACGGGTGATGAGCCGCCGCAGCCGCTTCGGGGTCCCGCTGTCCCGGCTCGACACCCTGCTCGACGTGGTGCAGAAACACGAGCGGCAGCTGGAGCTGACCGGTGTGGCGTACCACCTGGACACCGTCTCCCTCCCGGAGAAGGCGGCCGCCCTGGAGGGCTGCCTGGACGCCCTGGAACGCTGCCGGGCCCGTGGGCTGCGGCCGTGGACGGTCGACGTCGGCGGCGGGTTCGGCCTGGGCTACCTGGCCGACGAGGGGGAGTGGGAGCGGTACACGTCCGAGCTGGCCCAGGCGGTCCTCGGCAACCGGCCGCCGCTCACCTGGAACGGATACGGGTACGGTCTGCGCGCCGAGTCCGGGACCCTGCGCGGCACTCTCGCGCTCTACCCGGCGTACCGGGAGGTGTTCGGCGCCGCCTACCTGGACCGGCTCCTCGGCACCCCCGCCCCGGGCCGGCGCCGCCCGCTCGGATCGCTGCTGCTGGACCACATGTACGACCTCGACGTCGAACCCGGCCGGGCCCTGCTCGACCAGTGCGGCCTGGTCGTCGCCCGGGTCGTCGAGGTCCGCGACGACGGCGGCGACGTGCTGGTCCGGCTGGCCCTGAACGCCCGGGACGTCTCGCTCGAGGAGCACGGCGTCCTGATGGACCCGATCCTGGTGGGCGCTCGCCCGGGTGAGCCGGCCGGTGTCTACCTGCTGGGCAACCTCTGCCTCGAATCGGACCTGATCACCCGGCGCAAGGTCTTCCTGCCGTCCCGGCCGCGACCCGGTGACCTGCTGGCCTTCGTCAACGCGGCGGGCTACTTCATGGACCTGACCGCCACCCAGGCACTGCACCAGCCGCCCGCCCGGAAGGTTGCCGCCTTCCGCGTGGGCGAGTCGTGGCACTGGAGCCTCGACGAGGAGTACTGGCCCATCCACCCGCCCCCGGAGCCGCCATGAGGTACGACGACATCACCGACGCCATCGGCAACACGCCACTGGTCCGCATCGACCCGGACGTGCACGGCCTGCGCACCATCGACCTCTACGCCAAGCTGGAACTGCTCAACCCGTTCGGGTCGGTGAAGGACCGCGCCGCTTGGAACATGGTCCGGCCACTGCTGCCCGGCGCCGTGGAACGCGGCGACACCGTCGTGGAACTGTCCAGCGGCAACACCGCCAAGGCCCTCGCCCTGATCGCCGGCATGCACGGGCTGACGTTCCGGAGCGTCACCAACCGGATGAAGGTCCCCGAGATCAAGGATCTCCTGCTGCTGCTCGGCGCCGAGATCGACGAGCTGCCCGGCCAGTCCGAATGCCTCGACCCGAGCGACACCGAGGACCCGCTCACCCGGATGTACCAGCGGCTCAACGCGACCGGCGGCGGCTGGACGCACACCGACCAGTACTTCAACGAGCGCAACGTGGAAGCCCACTTCACCGGCACCGGCGCGGAGATCGTCAAGGACCTCGACGGCAATGCCCCGGACTGGTTCATCGCCTGCGTCGGCACCGCCGGATCGTCCACCGGGGTGGCCCGCGCGCTGCGCCAGCAGAACCCGGACACCCACGTCGTCGGGCTGGTCGCCGCCAAGAGCGACTTCATCCCCGGCATCCGCACCATCGACGAGGTGCATCAGGTCGGCCTCTTCGAGCCCGGCGTCTACGACACCATCGCGGAGGTCAGCGCGGACCAGGCCATCGACGGTCTGCTCACCCTGGTCCGGCGGTGCGGCATCCTGGCGGGACCCACCGGGGGCGGCGCGTTCGAGGGCGCACTGCGTTTTCTGCGTACGGTGGACGACGGCCCCCGCCGCTCCGCGGTCTTCATCGTCTGCGACCGGGTCGAGAGTTACCTGAGCTACCTGCGGGACCGCCGGCCCGCCCTGTTCGGCCGCCCGCCGCGCCCTCATTCGGTCGGCTCCGTCACCGAGTCGGAAATATCCGCTGTCGCGGCCATGCCGGTTTCCGGCGCCGTGGATTTCGCTCGCGACGCCCTGGTCGTGGACCTGCGCAACCCCTACGCCTACCAGGCCCTGCACATCGACGGCTCGATCAACATCGCCGACGAGGTGTTCGCCGACATGCTGCACGCCGGCCTGCCGTTCAGCCGCCGGCAACCGGTCCTGCTGGTCTGCCCGGTCGGCGAGCGCTCCGCCGCGTACGCCGCCCTCCTCACCCGGATGGGCCACCCCGACGCCCGCTCCCTCGCCGGCGGCATCATCGCCTGGCGCGACGCCGGCCTCGACCTGGTCCGGGACTGACCCATGACGGTCCTCGACGATCTCGCCGGCTGGCAGCGCGGCCTCCGCGAACAGTTCCCGATGATCGCGGCCAACCCCGACGTCGCCTACCTGGACAGCGCCGCCACCGCCCAGAAGCCGCAGGCCGTGCTGGACGCCGTGATCACGTACCTGACCACGGGCAACGCCAACGCCGCCCGCGGCACCTACCCGTGGGCCAACCGCACCACGGCCCGCATCGAACAGGCCCGCGACCGGCTGCGCCGTTTCCTCGGGGACCCGGCGCCGGCCGAGTCCACCGTGCAGTTCGTCAGCGGCGCCACCGAGGGCCTGCGGGCCGTCGCCCGGGACTGGCTGCTGCCCCAGCTGCGCGACGGCGACGAGATCCTGGTGCCGTTCGCCGACCACAACGCCAACAGCATGCCGTGGGTGGAGGCGGCCACCATGGCGGGGATCGCGGTGCGGGCCATCCCGTACGACGCCGCCCACGACTACGACCACCGCCGCCTCACCGTCGGCCCGCGGACCCGGCTGATCGCGGCCACCCACGTGCACCACGTCTACGGCAGCGACATGAACGTGCACCGGCTCCGCGCCCTCGCCCCGGACGTGCCGATCTGCCTGGACGCCGCCCAGAGCTTCGGCCACATCCCGATCTCGGTCGCCGAACTCGACGTCGACTTCGTGGTCTTCTCCGGCCACAAGGCGATGGCCCTGCCCGGCACCGGCGCGATCTGGGCCCGCAACCGGCGCGGCCCCGCCTACCGGCCGGCCGGCTGGATCGGCTCGCCCAACACCAGCGGCATCATCAGCCTGGCCGCCGCGATGGACTGGCTGGACACGGCCGGCCTGGAACGGATCGCGGCATGGAACCAGGCCCTCGGCGTACGCCTCACCGAAGGCCTCAGCAAGATGCCCGCCTACGAGGTCCTCGGCTGCCAGCGCAGCCTGACCGCCGACTCGATGGTCCAGCAGCGCCACGGGATAGTGGCCTTCCGGCATCACGCGATCGGCTCCAACGACCTGGGCTTCATCCTCGCCAGCGACGGCCTGCTGGTCCGCGCCGACGACCACTGCCAGGGCAGACAGGGCGAGAAGACCGCTTCGGTACGGGTCAGCCTCCACGTCTACAACACCCCCGACGAGGTCGACCGCCTCCTCGAGTCCCTCTCCCGCCTCGACCACTGACCGGCGCCCTGCCCACCCACCACCAACCCGCCGACCGCCACCCGCCATCCGACGGCCCGGCGCGACTTCTGGTGTGTGGAGTTCGGCCGTCATACGCGCCGCAACTCCACACGCGGAAGTTGATCGTGATTACGTGACCTTGGAGTGCCCGAAGCGGTTAGAAACGATTGTCGTTTCTTTCCGTTTCGTGCCTTGGGGGCCGCCGCCATGTCCACCGCACTCGACCCCGCCCCCACCCCGCTCGACCCCGCCGGCGTGGCCGCCCGGCGGGCCGGCTGGGACGCGCTGATGGCCGGGTTCGTGCCCGGCCTGCCGTCTCTGGAACAAGCGGTGCTCGACACTGCCGAACGCCTGAACGGACCGCCCCGGCGCGTCCTCGACCTCGGTGGCGGCCCCGGCCTGTTCGCCGAACGGATGGCCGGCCGCTGGCCCGGCGCCCGCATCGTCCTCGCCGACATCGACCCGGTGCTGCTCGCTCTGGCCCGCGACGGTCTCCCTCCCGCGGCGACCGCCGATCACGGCACGGTGACCCCACAGCACGCCGCGATGCCGTCCGAGCCCGGCGTGCTGACGCCCGAGCCCGGCGTGCTGACGTCCGCGGGTGCCGGGGTGACCGCGCTGCACGCCGACCTGGCGGATCCCGGCTGGCCGGCCCGCACCGGCGCCGGGTTCGACCTGGTCGTCGCGGTCATGACGGTGCACTACCTGGCGCCGGAATCCGTCTGGTCGCTCTACGCGGGCGTCCGGCGGGTGCTCGCGCCCGGTGGCCTGCTGGTTGTCGCCGACGTGCTGCCCGACGACGGCCTACCGACCGTGATGCGCGCCCTCGACCCGGCGGCGGGCGAGGCCGGGCACGCCTGGTCCCGCTGGTGGGCCGGGCTCGCCGGCGACCCGGGACTGCACGACCTGCTGGCCGCCCGCGCCGAGATCTTCCGCGACCGCCCGGCGGCCAGCTTCACCGCCGGGCCGGCCTGGCACGCGGACGCGGCCCGAGCCGCCGGTTTCCTGGAGGCCGGCCTCATCTGGCGGTCGGGCCGGCACGCCGCGTTCGCCGCCCACTGAGCGGGTCGGCGGGGCGGCACGGCGGTAAGGCGGCGGGGGCGGCTCACGGCGTACCCGGGGAAGGCTTCTTGCGGAGCGTGAGCAGAGCGTCCACCAGAAGGAACGCGGCCAGGGGGATGCCGAGGAGCGGGAGGGCCCATCCGATCGCGAAGACCACCGGGACGCCGATGACGATGGCCCAGGCGGGGAGGCCGAGCCAGGCGCCGCGGGCGGGCGCGGAGCCGAACGCGGCGCGGCGGGCGGTGCGGGTGGGGCGGCGCTGCCACCACATGCGGTAGCCCCAGAGGATCACGGACAGCAGGCCGATCGCCAGCAGCGCGAGCAGGATCTGGTTGGCGGGGCCGAACAGCCGGCCCATGTGTGCCTGGACGCCCAGTTTGGAGAGCTGCGCCAGCACCGGCCAGTCGGCGAAGTCGCTGCGGGCGACGACCGTCGACGTGGCCGGGTCGACGGCGATCCGGTCCAGGCCGACCGGCCAGGTGTTGTCGATGCCGGCGACGGTCCACGCGGCGCCGCCGGCCTCCGGGACGGTCAGTTCGACCGGGCCGGTGAGACCGTTGCCGCGGGCGACCGTCAGGACCGTGTCGGCCTGGCCGAGGTCGACGGCGGCGGGGGACTCGGCGCCGGCGCCGTGGTGACCGCCGCTGGGCGCGGCCGCGCCGGGCGTCTCCAGGCTGGGGCTGCGGGCGTCGAGGGCGTCGAGGGCGGCGGAGAAGTTCGCGCCGGCGTACGCCGACCAGGTCAGCCCGGTCGCCGACAGGATCAGCAGGCCGATGCTCATCCACAGGCCGGTCGCGGCGTGCCAGCCACGGGTGCGGCGTACGCCCTTCTTCGCGGCCAGGTCCGCGGCGAACATCTTGCGGACGTTGCGCCGGCGCCGCCACCACAGCACGATCCCGCCGAGGGTCAGCACCCACAGCCAGCTCGCGGCCAGTTCCGAGTAGTGCCGGCCCAGGTCGCCGAGGTGCAGGTTGCGGTGCAGGTCGTCGAGCCAGGTGGTGACCGGCGTCGAGCCGTACCAGGTGGTCAGCTGCCCCTGGACCGTTCCGGTGTGCGGGTCGACGTAGACGGTGTGCTGCTTCTCGCCGAGGTCCGGTTGCGCGAACACCACCCGGGTCGTCTCGTCGCCGGCCGCCGGCTGGACCGCGGCGATCGTTCCGTCCGGGTGCGCGGCGCGGGCCGCCTCGATCTGCGCCGCGAGCGGGATCGTGGCGCCGCCGGTGGTGGCCGCGGTCAGCCGGTCGCCGTAGAGCATCCCGTCGAGCTGCGGCGTGACCGTGTAGAGCAGGCCGGTCAGCGCCGCCACCACCAGGAACGGTGCGACCAGCACCCCGGCGTAGAAGTGCAGCCGCAGCAGCAGCGCGCCGAAAGCGGACGTGCGGCGGGCCTCTCTGGTGGCAGGCGTCGCGGGAACGGTTGTCACGGCCATCGGCTGTCCTCGTCAGGTGTCGGCGGCGCTGTCGCGCCGGCATCCATGGGGTTGCAGTCGACGCGCGACCCGGGCCCTGGCGGCGTCGCCCATTGGTCGCCGCCGGACGCCGTGGAGTTCCCAGAGACTTTTCAGATTTCTTGCGGGAACCAGCGCGGGCCGGGCGGCGACTAACGGGCGTTCACCGAGCCTGAGGAAGAAGATGCTGACTCGTACCGTTCTGGCCGTCGCGACGATCGCCTGTGCCCTGCTCGCCGGATGCGGCTCGACGACGTCCACCGAACCGGCCGCGGTCGCCGGGAAGCCGGCGGCCGGCGGGCTCACCGTGCGGGATCCGTGGGTGAAGGCGGCGGACAGCGGGATGACCGCGGCGTTCGGCACGCTGGTCAACGACACCGCCGCGGACGTGACGGTCGAGGGGGCCACGTCCCCGGCCTCCCCGATCGAGTTGCACACCATGACCATGAAGGACGGTGCGATGGTGATGCTGCCGAAGGAGGGTGGGTTCGTCGTCAAGGCCGGCGCGTCCCACGAGCTCAAGCCGGGCGGCGACCACCTGATGCTGATGAAGCCGTCCGCGCCGGTCAAGCCCGGTGACGAGCTGACCTTCACGCTCCAGCTCGCCGGTGGTGGCACCGTCGGCTTCACGGCGGTGGCCAAGCCGTTCGCCGGCGCTCAGGAGAGCTACGCGCCGGGGCACTCGTGACGGTCTCCCGCAGGGTCCTGCTGGCCGGCGGCGCCGCCGCCGGCCTCGGCGTGGGTGGCTGTTCGGCCTCCGCTCCGCCGGTGGCCGAGGCTTCCCGAAGCGGCGTGGGTACGGTCACCGTCCCGTTCCACGGCCCCCGGCAGGCCGGCGTCACCACCGAGCCGCCCGCGCACGCCGCCTTCCTGGCGTTCACCCTGGCCAAGGGCGCCGACCGGAAAGCCCTGGGCCGGATGATGCGCCTGCTCACCGACGACGCCGCGCGCCTGACCAGGGGCGAGCCGGCGCTCGGCGACACCGAGACGGAACTGGCCCGGCACCCGGCCGCGCTGACCGTGACGTTCGGGTTCGGCCCCGGCCTGTACCGGGCCGCCGGCCTGCCGTCCCCGGTCATCGACCTGCCCCCGTTCGCCGTCGACCGGCTGCAGGACCGCTGGAGCGGCGGCGACCTGCTGCTGCAGATCTGCGCCGACGACGCGCTCACCGTCACGCACGCCCAGCGCATGCTGATCAAGGACGCCCGACCGTTCGGCACGGTCCGCTGGGTGCAGCGCGGTTTCCGGCGCAGCCCCGGCGTGCATCCGGCCGGGTTCACCCAGCGCAACGTGCTCGGCCAGCTCGACGGCACCGCCAACCCGCGGGACGCCGCGATGGACACCGCGGTGTGGAACCCGGACGGCGGCACCACGCTGGTGGTCCGCCGGATCCGCGCCGAGATCGAGACCTGGGACCTGCTCAGCGTCACCGACAAGGAGAACGCCGTCGGCCGGCGGATGGTGTCCGGGGCGCCGCTGAGCGGGACGTCCGAGTTCGACGAGCCGGACTTCACCCGGCTCGACGACACCGGGCTGCCGCTGATGCCGGACTTCGCGCACGTCACGCGGGCCCGGATGACCGATCCCCGGTTCAAGATCCTGCGGCGGCCGTACAACTACGACGAGGCGCCGGACGCGCAGGGGAGACCCGACAGCGGGCTCGTCTTCGCGTCGTACCAAGCTGACATCGAACGGCAATATCTCCCCATCCAACGGCGACTCGCCGAGAAGGACCTGTTGAACGAATGGACAACACCGATCGGATCCTCGGTCTTCGCCATACCGCCCGGGTGCGCTCAGGACGGCTGGATCGGCGAGCGGGTGCTCGGTTGACCCGTACCCTCGTCGCCCTGCTCGCCATGCTCTTCGTCCTGGCGCCCGGAGCGCCGGCCTGGGCGCACAACGCGCTCGCGGAGGCCAGCCCGGCCAAGAACGCCACGCTGAAGGAGTCGCCGCGGGAGGTGCGGCTGCGGTTCCTGCAGAAACTGGACCCGAAGTACACCACGATCACGCTGAGTGACGCCGCCAAGGCGACGATGGGCGTCTCGGCGCCGAAGGTGGACGGCGCCACCGGTGTCGTGACCGTCGAGACGCCGCTGGCCAACGGCGTCTACACGGTCGCCTACCAGGTCGTCTCCACCGACGGGCACACCGTGAAGGGCTCGTACGAGTTCACCGTCGACAACCCGTCCCCCGCGCTGGGCCGGGGCCCGGTGGCCGACGACCCGGAGGCCCCGGAGTCACTCGCCCCGTCGTCCGCGGCGCCCTCCGTGGCGGCGCCCGCCGCGCCCAGCGCCACCGCTCTCGCCGAGAAGGCGGCCGAGGCGTCGGACGACGCGAACACGACGATCCTCGGCTTGATCGTCGGCATCGTGGCGGTTCTCGCCGCCGGTGCCGCCTTCCTGTTCATCCGTCGCCGCAAGGCATGAGGAGTCCCTTGATGAAGCAGACAGCACTGCGGCGTGCCGCAACCGTCGCCGCCGTCGCCGCCGCGTTCGTGGTGGGCCTGGCCGGCCCGGCGTCCGCGCACGTGACGGTCAACCCGAGTTCGGCGGCCCAGGGCGGCTACACCAAGGTCACCTTCCGGGTGCCCAACGAGAGCGACACCGCCTCCACCACCAAGCTGGAGATCAGCCTGCCGCTCGACGCGCCGGTCGGCTCGGTGTCGCTGAAGCCGGTGGCGGGCTGGACGGCCGCCACCGAGAAGTCGAAGCTGCCGGCCCCGGTCAAGGTGCACGACAGCGAGATCACCGAGGCGGTCTCGAAGATCACCTGGACCGCCGCGGCCGGTTCGGAGATCAAGCCGAGCACGTTCCAGGAGTTCGACGTGTCGCTCGGCCCGCTGCCGCAGAAGGACCAGATGGTCTTCAAGGCGCTGCAGACGTACTCCGACGGCACCATCGTCCGCTGGATCGACGAGCCGACCACCGACGGGACCGAGCCGGAGAGCCCGGCGCCGGTGCTCAAGCTCACCGCGGCCGGCGCGGAGGCCGCGCCGGCGGCCACCGCCGCGGCGCCCACCGCCGCCGACTCCAGCGAGGAGAGCGACAGCGGCGGCGCCGCCTGGGGCATCGCGGGCCTGATCGCCGGTCTGGCCGGCCTGGTCCTGGGCCTGCTCGCCTACCGCAAGGCCGCCGCCCCGCGCCCCTGATCGACGGCTCAGCTCTCGAGGCCGGCCGTGAGGTCGGCCTCGAGCTCGTCCGGGGCCCGCATCCGCCAGGCGTCGGTGACCAGTTCCCTCAGCCGGACGGGTGAGACCCGCTCCAGCCGCACCATCACCAGCGGCAACCCGTCGTAGCCGGGTGTGGTGAAGAACAAGTCCGGCTCGCCGAGCAGCAGCGCCTGCTTCTCCGCCTCGTCGCCGACGAAGAGAACTGCCACATCCGTACGTATCACCCGTGGTTTTCCGGGTCGACGTTCCGGATATGACCAGATGAATCCCCGCCCGCCGACCCGGAAGTCGAACCCGTCACTGTCGATCTCCTCGACGTGCGGCAGGGCCAGGGCCAGCCGTCGTACGTCGTCAGCGTCACTCACGGTGGCCATTCTGCAACATGCTTGTCGACGGCTGTGTCAATTGATGCCTTGCCTACTGGCTAGCTAGGCTTCTATTCTCCGATCCAAGAACTAGGAAATCCCTCCAGCCCTGGCGGTCGTCACATGCAGAAACTACTTCTCCTGGCTCTCGTCGGGCTCGGCGCGCAGTTGGTGGACGGCAGCCTGGGCATGGCCTACGGCGTGACCTCGACCACCCTGCTCCTCGCGATCGGCACCAACCCGGCGGCCGCCTCGGCCACCGTGCACCTGGCCGAGATCGGCACCACCCTGGTCTCCGGCATCTCGCACTGGCGGTTCGGCAACGTCGACTGGAAGGTCGTCCTCAAGATCGGCGTGCCCGGCGCGGTCGGCGCCTTCATCGGCGCGGTGGTGCTCTCCGGCATCTCCACCGAGGTCGCGGCCCCGCTGATGGCGATCATCCTGCTGACCCTGGGCCTCTACGTCTTCCTCCGCTTCACCTTCCAGGGCCTGCCCAAGGGCCAGCTCGGCAAGCCGCTGCGCAAGCGCTTCCTCACCCCGCTCGGCCTGGTCGGCGGCTTCGTCGACGCCACCGGCGGCGGTGGCTGGGGCCCGGTCGGCACCCCCGCGATCCTGGCCAGCGGCCGGCTCGAGCCGCGCAAGACGATCGGCTCGATCGACACCAGCGAGTTCCTGGTCGCCATCGCCGCCAGCGCCGGCTTCATCCTGGGCATCGGCAGCGAGAACATCGACTACGGCTGGGTCCTCGCCCTGCTGCTCGGTGGCGTCATCGCCGCCCCGATCGCCGCCTGGCTGGTCCGGCACATCCCGCCGCGGGTGCTCGGCGCCGCGGTCGGTGGCGTGATCATCCTGACCAACACCCGGTCCCTGCTGCGCAGCGACTGGATCGACGCCCCGGACAACGTCCGCTACGCGTTCTACGGCGTCATCTACGTCGCCTGGGCCGCCGCGATCGTCTACTCGGTGCTGCAGTACCGCAAGAACATCACCGACGACCAGCGCATCATCGCCGAGGCGGAGGCTCTCGCCGCGGCCGGCGACGTCCCGGACGACAAGGACAGGACGCCCGCGAGCGCCTGACCGCCGTGCGGCCGGCCATCGAGCAGGTGTCGCTCGGCAACGGCGTTCCGCTGGCCCCGGGCCGCGGCACAGGCCGGGATCGACCGCGAGGAGGGCGTCCGGATCACCGAGTCGTACTTCACCGTCGACGAATGGATCCCCAGCCTGCTCCTGCCGTTGCAGCAGAAGCGGGTCCGGCAGGCGTTCGCGGCCGGGAACGGCTGATCGCCGCGGCCGCCGCCATGGAGGAGCCTGGCGAGCCGTTCCTGGTCGTCCACCGGCCCAGCGGCCGGGCCTACCGGTTGACCGTCAGCGGGGTCGGCGACAACTTCCGGCTGCACACCCTGCTCGCCGCGACCCTGATCGGCGACCCGGCACAGGGCCTGATCGACGGCGAACGCCCGCAACCGGCCTGGATCGCCGCGTCCACCGACGGCCCCGACCTGCAACCGGCCGGTGGGGTGCGCGGGCAGTTCGAGATGTTCGGCGCCGACGGCGACCGGATCTGGGGCGAGGGCCGGCCCGCCGACATCCCGCTGCACGACGGGAACCGGGTCGTCGTGCTCGACAAGCCGTCGTACGCCCGGATGTGGAACACCCGGCCGGGTCTACCCGCTGATGCGCCCGGAGATCGTCCTGGACCGGATCCTCCCGGAGGCGCGGAGGCGGGAGGCCGCCGGCCGGCTGGCCCGGGTCAGTGGTCCGGGGAGTCCGCTGGCGCCATGATCCGCAGCGCGTTCGCGTCGACGGCGAGCCGCAGCGGGGTGGCCCCGCACGGCTCGCCGTCGACCTCGACGTGCGCCGGGCGGTCGGTCTCCAGCAGGATCTCGCCGACCGCCAGGAACGGCTGCTCCCGCAGAGTGCGGCGATGGCCGGTGAGCGCGTTGCGGGCGGTCTCGCGGATCAGCTCCAGCTTCGAGGCGCCGCCCACCGGGTAGGCGACCAGCAGCCGATCGTCGGCGTGCGCGTCCGCGGTGATCGGGCGGCCGGCGTGGAACCCGCCGTTGGCCACGTAGACCTGGTGGGTGGTGAACACGATCTCGCGTCCGTCGGCGCGGACCGTGGCCCGCAACGGCCGGTGCCGGGCCAGCAGGCCCAGAGCGGTCAGCGGGTACGCGATCCGGCCGATGACCCGTTTCAACCGGCTCGGCACGTTGATCATGATCTCGGCGGACAGGCCGATCCCGACATGGTTCGTGAACGGCATGTCCCCGGCCACGCCCAGGTCCACGTCGATGACCTTCCCGCCGGTCAGGGTCGCGATCGCCTCGTCGAGACCGGGCTGGATCCCGACCGTACGCGCGAAATTGTTCGTCGTCCCCAGCGGCAGCAGCCCGAGCGCGATGTCCCGGTGCGCCAGCATCCGTCCCGCGGTGCTGATCGTGCCGTCACCGCCGCCCGCGACCAGCAGGTCCGGTTTGGTGGCCAGGGCCGCGCGCAGCGAGTTCTCCAGCTCGCCGGGACGGTCCACGGCATACGCCCCGAGCAGCTGGAAACCGGCGGCGACCAGCCGGGCGTGGGCGTCCGCGTACAGTTGCCGGCCGCGCCGGGACCGGGCGTTGACGACGAGAGCCGCCCGCCGTTCACGCCGGATGTCATCGGTCAGCTCCTGCTTCGTCCGCACCGGACGACCCTATCTGCCGGAGATCACGAGAAGCTGACCGCGCCCGGTCACCGCACACCGACCCGGACACTGCGGAAGCCCCGCAGCACGAACCCGGGCCCGCGCACCGGTTCGGCGGCCGGAACGAGCCGCGCCGACCGGTCCAGCAGCGCCGCCAGGGCCGCCCGCAACTCGACCCGCGCCAGCGGCGCGCCGAGACAGAAATGCAGGCCGGCGCCGAAGCTCAGATGCGGGTTCGGATCCCGCCCCGCGTCGAAGCGGTCCGGCTCCGCGAACACCGCCGGATCCCGGTTGGCCGCCCCGAGCAGCGCCGCGACCTCCGCCCCCGCCGGCACGGTCACCCCCGCGATCTCCACATCGGCCGCCGCGGTCCGGACGAACAACTGCGACGGGGAGTCGTACCGCAGCATCTCCTCCACCGCCGCCGGGATCAGCGCCCGGTCCGCCCGCACCCGCGCCAGCTCTCCGGGATGCCGCAGCAACGCGACGACACCGTTGCCGAGCCCGTTCACCGACGCCTCGTGGCCCGCGTTGAGCAGCAGGATCGCCGACGCCACCAGCTCGTCGCCGCTGAGCCTGCCGGAACCGTCCCGCACCGCCACGAGATGACTGATCAGATCGTCCCGCGGTTCGGCGGCCCGCGCCGCGGCGAGCGCCCGCAGATAGTCCGCGAACTCCCGGCAGGCGTCCAGCGCGGCGGCTTCGATCTCGGGGGTACGGGTCATCTCGTACATCCGCACGATCGCCGCCGACCACGGCCGCAACCGGGGCCGATCCGCCGGCGGCACCCCCAGCAGCTCCGCGATCACCGTCACCGTCAGCGGCTCCGCGAAGTCCGCCAGCACATCGAACTCGTCCCCCGCCACCGCGAGCAGCGCCGCCGCCTCCACCGCGACCGCCGTACCCAGCCGCTCCACATGCCCCCGCCCGAACGCCTTCGCCACCAGCGACCGCAACCGCGTGTGCACCGGCGGCTCGTTCTCCATCATCTGCTCCCGGTGCAGCAGATTGAACGCCGCGAACACCTCGGCCGGCTCCCGATCCCGCCAGAACCGCCCCAGCCGCCGATCCCGCAACACCGCGCCCGCCGCCGCATGACTCGCGGCCAGCCACCGCCCACTGCCCGGATCGAAGCTCATGGCAGCCTGTTCCCGCAGCTCCGCGAGTCCCGGATACGGATCCTCCACGAAACCGGGATCAGAGAAATCGAGTCCTGTACGCACGTGCCCGCCCCCGCTCACCGTGACCCGTCCCTGACCACCGCGTGAGGTGCCGCCTCAACGCGCCTCACGGGTCGGTCACGTCCACGGAAGTGGTGTATGAACCGGACTTCCGGGACAAAGAGGCGGCCACCGCAGATCCTTCGGATTGTCTAGATCACGAAGGGGAG
>NZ_JBVHFK010000024.1:0-70807 GCF_055562375.1 Actinoplanes sp. NPDC019969
CCGTAATCGTCGAAACGACAGCAATCGCCGCATAAGATCAACACACACGGATCAGCGCTGGCCGCCTCTTACACCACGCCAGCGGACGTGACCCACGGGTCCCTTTACTGCGATACCACCAGCCCGGCGCGCTGCCTGTCACCCGCTTGCTCGCGGTCACCCAGCGACTAGCCCCCTGAGAACGACCGTTCTTGCTCGTGCATGCCTCGGGCGTCGCCCAGCGGTCCATTGCCCACTCGAACCGGAGAACGACCGTTCTTGCCCGTGCACGCCTCGGGCGCCACCCAGCACCTGACGTAGCCCATGGCGTCCGATGCGGCCGGTCACCCGTGGTCGTCGTGTCTCGCGGATCCACTGTTGAGCCTTCTTCTCGGTTGCTTCATGTCCGCGTCCGCCGGCCTTCGAACGGGTGAGTCCGTACGCACGATCGGCCATCAAGATCGACCCGTGGGCCGCGTTCTTGTGCGATGCGGTCCGGTCCCGCCTGCCCGAGATCGACAAGGCTCGCGATCTTGGGCAGGCGGGACCGGATTTCCGCAGCTCAGCGCACAAGAAGGGGCGGAAGTTGGATCTTGTGCGCCCCGCTCAGGCGTCGCGTCCACAAGATCGGAAACTGGCCCGGGGAGCCCGGCCGCAGTCGTGACCGCATCACCCCGGACAGGGACTTGACTATTCGCCGTTCAGGATCCCCGGAGGAGCCTCTGTTCAGGCAGTACCACACCAAGATCGGCCGCTGGCGGCGAGCGGCAGCCTGTCCGGCGGGACCCGTCCAGCCAGAGGCCGTCTGGCCGGTAGCAGGGATCTCTGGCTGGTCGTGAGCGCTGTCCCGGGGCGCTGGAGACAGCACTCACGACCAGCCGGAACACCTCGGCTGGCTCTCATGGCTGTCTCGATGGGCGGGAGACAGCCATGAGAGCCAGCCGCACAAGGTCCACCGCGCGTGAGGCGGCGGGCGAGCCGCTGGTTGGAGGGCCGGTGCCGACGCCCTTGATGTTGTCGGTGTGTGCCGGCAGCCGGAGCGGCCGGCGGGTCGTATGCCTGACAGATGGGCGATAAGCGCGTGATCCGGAGAGCCCCGCTGGTCAGAATGACGCGGTGGGGATCGGGGTCGGCGTGCTGGGGCCGGTGGAACTGCGCCGGAACGGTGAGGTCGTCCCGCTGCCGGGTGTGCCGCAGCGGGTCGTGCTCGCCCGGTTGGCGCTGGCCGGTGGGCGGGCGGTTCCGGCGGGCGATCTGATCGATGCGCTGTGGGAGGGTGAACCGCCCGAGAACGCGGTGGGGAATCTGCACAGTTACGTGTCGCGGTTGCGGCGGCATACCGGTGGGGAGGTGCTTCGGCGGGAACCCGGTGGCTACCGCCTGGATCTGGCGCCGGGGATGCTCGACGTCGAGCGGGTGGAGCGGCTCGTTGCGGACGCCCGGGCGCAGGCGCCGGAGGAGGCGGCCGCGATCCTGGCTGAGGCGCTCGGCCTGTGGCGCGGTGATCCGCTGGCTGACGTGGCCGGTCGGTTGACCTTCGCCCCGGACGTCGTACGGCTCGCGGAACTGCGCCGGCACCTGCGGGAGGAGTGGCTGGACCTGCGGATCGCGGCGGGGGCGGCGGCGGGAGCGCTGCCGGAGATCGAGGCGCTGGCCGTCGCTGAACCACTTCGGGAACGTGCGCATCTGCTGCTCATGCGCGCGTTGCACGTCACCGGCCGGACACCGGAGGCGCTGGCGGTGGCGCGGGCCTACCGGGACCGGATCGCCGACGGTCACGGCGTCGACCCGTCACCCGCCATGGGTGATCTTCAGCGGCGGATCCTGGCTGACGACCCGGCGCTGCGCCCCGCAGCGAGCGGGGCCGGAGCAAGAGGCGGAAACCGGACGGAAACGGCAGCTCAAGGCCGGTCCGGAGCCGGCAGCAACGGCGAGGCACGGGCGGACGCCGGCGGACGGCGGGCGGACGACGGCGAGGTGCGGGCGGACAGCGCGGCCGAGCCCGAGCCCGAGGGCGGCGGCGGGACGGAGGACGGCTGGCGGGCCGTGTCCACGGTGGCGTCGCGGTGGCGGGCGGATCGGTTCTTCGGGCGGCGGGACGAGCTGGCCGCGGTACGGGAGGCGCTGGCGGCGGGGCGGCTCACGACGCTGGTCGGGCCGGGTGGGGTGGGGAAGACCCGGCTGATGAGCGAAGCGCTGACCGGGGACGAGTCGGTGGTGGAGCTGGCCGAGCGGTCGGTTCCGGCGGATGTGGCGGCGGCGGTCGCCGGGGCGCTGGGGTTGCGTACCGCGCCTCGCGGTGGGGTCGCCGCACTCGCGGAACGGCTCGGGGCGGCGCCGGTGACGCTGGTGCTGGACAACTGTGAGCATCTGCTGGAACCGGTTCGGCGGCTGGTCGGTGAGCTGCTGGCCCGCTGCCCGGGTCTGCGGGTGCTGGCGACGTCGCGGCAGCGCCTGGACGTGGCGGGGGAGCGGGTGTTGCGGGTCGGCCCGCTTCCGGCGGCGGATCAGGTGGCGCTGTTCTGTGATCGGGCCGCGTTGCTGCGGGCGGACTTCACTGCCGACGGGCGTACGCGTGAACTCGCCGCCGAGATCTGTGAGCTGGTCGACGGCCTGCCGTTGGCGGTGGAGCTCGCGGCCCGGCGGGAGGCGGTCTTCGGTCTCGTGCATCTGCGGGACCGCCTGGGAGCCGGACTGAACGTTCTGGACCCCGCTCGTGGTGGTGACCGCGCGACGGCTGTCGCCGCGACCGTCGAATGGTCGTACCGTCTGCTCGATCCGGCCGCTCAGCACCTGCTGGACCAGCTCGCCGTCTGCCGGGGCGGTTTCACCCTGGACGCCCTGCCGCACCTGGGCGCCGGGGGGAGGAACGCGGCGGAGGCGCTGCTGGCGGAACTGGCCGACGCGTCGCTGGTGGAGGCGAGACCGCCACGCTACCGGCTGCTGGAGACGGTCCGGCATGTCGGGCTGGGGCATCTCGGGGCGGCGGGCGAGCGCCGCGCCCGGGACGCGCATGCGCGCTGGATGGTGGCGCTGGCCACCGAGATGGTCGAGCGGGGACGCGACCGGGACCCGTGGGCCTACCGGGCGATGCGCCAGGAGCTCGCCAACCTGCAGGAGGCGCTGGCCTGGCTGACCGAGGGCGAGGGCGACCGGGACGACGGGGCGCGGCTGGCGGCCATGCTCGCCGTCGTCGGCGCGGATTCGCCGGATCCGGGACTGACCGAGCAGCTGGTCCGGTGGGCGCCGGAGCGGGTGGAGACGGAGAGCGAGGCGTTGCGGGCGTTCGCCGCCGGCACCGGCGAGTGGCTGCGAGGGCGGCTCACGGAGGCGGATCGGCTGCTCACCGCGGCGCTGGACCGGCTCGGGGAGCACCGGCTGCGGTGGGGTGCCCTGCTGATCCGCATCTCGAACGGGATGTTCGCGGGACGGCCGGACGAGGTTCGTGCCGACGCCGGGCGGATCGCGGTGGATCGGCACGCGCCGGCCTGGGCGCGAGCGACCGGGATCTGCTGTGCGGCGCTGATGGACGCCTACGGTGGTGATCCGGCGGCGGGGCAGCGGTGGCTGGACCGGTACGCGGACCGGCTCGACACCGAGCACCTGGACGGGTTCGTCCCGTTCACCCGGGGTGAGCTGCTGGCGGGCAGCGATCCGGAGCGGGCGCTGGCCTGGTACGCCCGGTCGATCGCGGCCAGCGACCGGGCCGCCCTGGTCTACACCGGTCATGTGGCCCGGGTGGCGCGGGCCGCGGCGCTGATCCGGCTGGGGCGGCGTGCCGAGGCGGTCGAGGCGTGCCGGAGTGTGCTGGCGGCGGTGCGGGCGGCCAACATGACGGCCCAGGTGTGGACGATGATCAGGCTGAGCGCGGAGCTGCTCGCCGCTCTCGGGGACACCGGGGCCGCCGCGGCGCTGGTGGCGGCCGCGGACGCCGATCCGATGGCGCCTGCGGTGATGGGCCCGGACCGGGCCCGGCTCGCCGGGATCCGTGCCGCCGCCACGACAGCGCTTCCGTGCGCCGGGGGAGTGGCGGCGGCCGCCGAACTGACCGAGCAGCGGCTGACAGCGAGCGGCAAGGTCACGGCAAGGGGTACGCCGCACCGTGAACGGCATGACTGACACACAGCAGATGCCGGCGCTCGACGAGGCCCGGGCCGAGGCCTTCACCGGGCAACTGATCACCGATTTCGCGGGTGCGGCGAGCACCGCGATGACCGTCCTGGGGGACCGGCTGGGCCTGTTCCGGGCGATGACCGGCGCCGGCCCGGTGACCGCGGCCGAGCTGGCCGCACGGACCGGGCTGAACCCGCGGCTGGTCACCGAATGGCTGCACCAGATCGCGGTGTCCGGGTACGTGACGGTGCACGGCGACCGGTTCGAGCTGCCGCTGGAGCACGCGCTGGCGCTGTCCGTGGTGGACAGCCCGGTGCACGTGGCGCCGGCCGCCGAGATCATCACCGGGTACTTCCTGTCGCTGGAGCACCTGGAGACGGCGTTCCGGTCGGACGGCGGGTTGTCCGGTGAGGAGGTTCCGGGATGCACCTATCACGGGATCGAGCGGTACTTCCGGACCGCGTACGTCAATCAGCTCGCGCAGACCTGGTTCCCGGCGGTGCCGGGGCTGGTCGCGAAGCTGGAGGCCGGCGCGCGGGTCGCCGACGTCGGTTGCGGGCACGGGTTCGCGGACCTGCTGATCGGGCGGACCTGGCCGAACAGCAGGGTCACCGGGTTCGACCGGCACGAGCCGTCGATCGCGACGGCGCGGGCACGGGCGATCGAGGCCGGCAGCCCGGCGAACGTGGTCTTCCACGTGGCCGACGCGACCGGGATCGCCGGGCACGGGCCGTTCGACGTGGTGGTCTACTTCGACGCGCTGCACGACCTGGGTGACCCGGTGGCGGCGTTGACGGCGGCGTACGAGGCCCTCGCCCCGGGCGGCGTCGTGGTCGCGGTCGAGCCGTGGTCGGCCGACGACTGGACCGGCACGATCGGGATGCCGATCACCCGGATCGGGTACGCCTCGTCGACCGCCCTGTGCACGCCCGGTTCGCTGGCCCAGCCCGGCGCGTACGGGATGGGCACCCTGGGCGGCCCGTCGAAGCGGCTGCGGCTGCTGGCCGAGGCCGGTTTCGCCGACCCGGTGCTGGCCGCCGACACCGGCTTCAACCTCGTGGTCACGGCCCGGAAACCCTAGGGATCCCGCCCCGCTTCAGGAGCAGATGAAGCGGGGCTCCGGGTCGTACTTCCACGTGAACTTCTCCCGTTTGACCACCTTGCCGCCCTTCTGGAACAGCCGCCACGCGTCCTGGGTGAAGCCGGGCAGGCCGCCGGTGGCGATGCACGACGGCCCGTCCGGTTTGGTGATCGTCGGCGGCGAGGTGACGTTGCGCCGGGCGCTCCATTCGGTGGACACCTTGTCCCACACCTTGGTGCTCCAGACGGAGACGGTGATGGTGCTGCCGGTGTACGCGGTGTCGATCAGTACCCAGTACGGCGAATCGTTCTGGAATTTGAAGTCCAGATCGGGCCAGAAGATCGTGGACTCGATGACCGCCGGATAACGGTCGAAATAGAACGAGTGCGGCTTGTGCTCGACGTCCTTGAGGCCCGCGTAGTAGGTCGCGTTGAACAGCGTCGTGGTGAACTGGGAGACCCCGCCGCCGACGCCCGGCTGCAGATGCCCGCCGACGATCACCGGCGCGTCCTTGTAGCCCTGCCGGTATCCGCGCTCGCCGGTGTGCTTGTTCAGCGAGAACGTCTTGCCGGGCAGCACCAGGACGCCCCGGACCTGCTTCGCGGCCTGGATGATGTTCTGGCTGCGCGGCGACGACAGCCCACCGGGGAACTTCGTGGTGAAGGTCGAAACCTTCTCTTTCACCCCGAGTTTCGCCAGGTCCGCCGCATCGGTGGCGGGTGCGGCGGTGGTGAGGGACCCCGCGACGGTACGGCTGGACGTGCTCTGGCTCGCCGCAAGAAGCTTCGGCGCGAGACCGGCGAGATCGAGCGCCGTCCCGTCGGTCCCGGCGACGATCGTGGGTTTGCCGCCCGCGAAGGCGAACGACGCGTTCTTCGCCGGCGCCTCGATCTTCGCGAGTTGCGGGGCGAGCGCCGCCCGCAGTCGCGCCGGGTCGAACCGCGGCGTGATCCGCCCGGTCCGGTCGGCGGTCAGCAGCAGGCTCTTCGCGATCGCGGCCGGCGGGATGGTCAGCGTGCCGCGTTCGGAGGTGACCGTGACCGGCGCGGCGACCGCGGGCCGGGCGACCGTCTCGACCAGCCGGTCCACCTCGGCGGCGGTGGTCACCGGCTGCAGCTCGGCCAGTGGGACGGTCACCGGGGTCCCGGACAGCCAGCCGGCCTTCAGCGCCTCGGCTGATCGTTGCGGGTCGAGTCCCCGGCCGGGCCGCGGGTGGACCGCTTTCGGGGTGAGCCCGGCGAACGTGACGGCGGGCGCCCGCATCGCGGTGCCGACCGTCCCGACGGCGGCGCGCAGCGCCGTGTCGAGCAGGGCCGCGTCGACGGTGACGACCGGGGCGACGGCCCGGGTGCCGAACACCGACGGGCGGCCCCGGGCCGCGGTGTCGACGGTCGCGTCCACGTCGACGGCCAGGCCGATGTCCGCGGGCCGGATCCGGGCGCCCCGGCCCTCGACGGTGAGCTGGACCGGCGCGGTCACCGCGGGGTCGGTGGCCAGGTGGGCGTGCAGCGCGGCGGCGGCCTCGGCGCGGCTCTTGCCGCCCAGGTCCACGCCGAGCACGGTCACGCCCCGGGGAACGTCGCCGTGCAGCGTCCAGACGGCGGCGGCCCCGGCGCCGGCGGCGAGCGCCAGGACGGTCAGCCCGGCGGCCAGCGCCCGGCGGCGTTTCGGCGCGGCGGGCGGCGCGGGCGGCGTGGGGGCCGCGGCGGCCGTGGGGAGCCGGTCGTGGATGGGTGTGGCCTGCTGCGGCAGCCGTACGGTCGGCTGACGATCACTCTCGGTGGTCACCGGGCCTCCTGGGGGAGTGGGGGCGGCGAGCCGAGAATGCTAGTCGATCACGTGCGCTGGGTGGCGGACAGTGCGTCCCGTACCGTGCTGACCAGTTTGTCCCGGTCGAACGGCTTGGCCAGGATGGTCGAGCCCGGTTCGAGGTTGTTGCCGTGCTCGTCGAAGAGCGATTCGGCGAACCCGGACACGAACACCACGCACAGGTCCGGCCGCCGGCCCGCCGCGATCCGGGCCAGCTGCCGGCCGTCCAGGCCGGGCATCACCACGTCGGTGACCAGCGCGGCCACCTCGCCGCCGTGGCGTTCCAGCAGGGTCAGCGCCTCGGCCGCGCCGGCCGCGGTCAGCACCCGGTACCCGGCGCCGGACAGCATCCGCGCGGTCACCTGCAGCACCGCCTCCTCGTCGTCGACCAGCAGCAGCGTCTCGCCGCCACCCGTCGCCGGTGGGCCGGACGGTGCGGGCGGTGCGGGCGCGGGCGGGGCCGGCGCGCTGCCGGCGACCGCGGGGAGCGTGACGGTGACCGTGGTGCCCCGGCCGACCTCGGACTCCAGGGTGAGCTGGCCGCCGGCCTGGCTGACGATGCCGTGCGCGGTGGACAGGCCGAGCCCGACCGTGCCGGTGGTCGACTTGGTGCTGAAGAACGGCTCGAAGACCCGGGCCAGCACGTCCGGCGGCATGCCCGTGCCGGTGTCCCGGACCACGATGGCGACCCGGTCGTCGCGGACCGCCGTGCCGATCGTGACGGTGCCCCCGTCCGGCATCGCGTCGGCGCTGTTGCGGACCGCGTTGTGCAGGACCTGGGACAGCTGGTCCGGGTCGGCCTTCACCTTGGGCAGGCCGGCCGCCAGGTCCAGCACCAGGTCCGCGTCCGGCCCGGCGGCGGCGGCCAGCGACCCGGCCCGGTCGCGCAGCAGCGTGTTCAGATCGAGTTCGACCGGCTTGTTGACCTCCTTGCGGCCGAAGGCGAGCAGCTGCTGGGTGAGCGTCTTGGCCCGCTCGCCGCCCTTGATCACCTGGGCCAGGTCGCCGAGCAGCGACTCCGCGGCGTCGGCCGGCATGGTGCCGTCCTGGAGCCCGTCGTTGATCGTCTCGATGGCCAGGTTGGTGTACCCGAGGATGGCGCCGAGGATGTTGTTGAAGTCGTGCGCGGTGCCGCCGGCCATCCGCCGCAGGCTGTCCAGGCGTTCCGCGTCGCGGTGCCGGGCCTCGGCCTGCCGGCGCTTGGTCTCCTCGTGCAGCCGCTGCTCGGCCAGCGTAACGTCGGACACGTCGTCGATCATGAGGACCGCGCCGGTCAGGCCGTCGTCCTCGTCGTGGGTCTGCCGCAGGTGGATGCGCAGCGACCGGGCGCTCCCGTCGATCCGGGTGATCCGGTGGGTGAAGCGCAGCTCGGTGTCCTCGCCGGTGCCGCGCAGCAGGTCCAGCGCGGGCCCCCGGTCGGATTCGCCGAGGCAGTCCAGCCAGCCCCGGCCGACCAGCCGGTCCACCGGTAGCTGGGTGATCTCGGCGAGCCGCGCGTTGACGTAGTCGGCGTACCCGTCCCGGTCGATGATCCCGATGCCGACCGGCGAGGCGACGGCCATCGCCTCGAACCGGCGCTCGGTGTCGTGCAGCGCGCGCACCTTCTCGATCAGTTTGGCGTTGACCGCGTGCAGGTGCGCCTGGGCGAAGTCGGCGTCGGTGGTGATCCCGACGTCGACCGGGCCGCTCGCCAGCGCGGTGTCGATCGCGTCGAGCAGGGCGTCCGGGTCCTGGGAGCGCAGCACCACCTGGCTGACCCCGCACGCCTCGGCGATCGGCCGGGTCTCCGGCTCCAGGTAGTTGGCGGTGTAGAAGATCACCGGAGCCTGAGCGGCCGCCCGGTCCGGGTCGGCGCGCAGCCGGTGGACCAGTTCCAGGCCGTCGATGCCGGGCATCAGGACGTCGGAGACCACCACGTCGGGGTGGTGGGTGTGGGCCAGGCGGAGCGCGTCGGCCCCGTCGTGCGCCTCGATCACGTCGTGGCCCCGGAAGCCGAGCAGCATACGCACGATGTCCCGGTTGGCGGCGACGTCGTCGACGACCATCACTGTCGCCACGGCATCGGCTCCTTGCGGCGAGTCGGTGGGTGCTATGTCCGCATTAAGGCTAAAGCAGAGAAAGGTCGCATGTACGTTGATGCTGAATCGGATTCGGATCAGCGGGGAGCGGGCGCGTGGGGAGCAGGGCGGTGTCACTGCTGACCGGGGTGATCGCGGGGATCACCGCGGTGGTGGTGTCCCGCCGGGCCCGCCGCGACGTCAACAAGGTCGCCCTGGAGAACGCCCGGCTCGCGGCCATCGTCGAGGCCTCCCAGGACGCCATCGTCAGCAAGTCCCCGAACGGCACGATCAAGAGCTGGAACCCCGGGGCCGAGCGGCTGTACGGCTACACCGCCGAGGAGATGGTCGGTCACGACGTCAGCCGCCTGCTGCCGCCCGACCGGCTCGGCGAGGAGCGGGAACTGCTCGCCCGGGTACGCCGCGGTCAGGCCCCCACCCGGTACGAGACCCGCCGCCAGCGCAAGGACGGCGCCATCATCGAGGTGTCGCTGAGCATGGCCCCGATGCGCGACACCCGCGACGCCGTGGTCGGCACCGCCACCGTCGCGCACGACATCACCGCCCGGGTCCAGGCCGATCAGCGCCGCCGGTCCGAGCGCGAGCAGCTCGAGATCATCATCCAGACCGCCAGCGACCCGTTCTTCACCATGGACGGCGCCGGGACGATCACCGAGTGGAACCGGCAGGCCGAACACGTCTTCGGCTGGGAACGCGGGGAGATCCTCGGCCGGGAGGTGACCGGCACGGTGCTGCCCGTGTCGTACCGGCCCGCGCTGCGGCGGCTGCTCGACGGCCGCCTGGACTGGCTGCTGGACCGGCCCACCGAGATGGCCGCCACGCACCGCGACGGCCACGAGATCCCGGTCGAGCTGACCATGTGGCGCATCCGGCACAGCGGCGCCCCGCACTTCCATGGCTTCGTCCGGGACATCACCGCCCGGCTGCAGACCGAGCAGGCCCTCGCCGAGGCCCGTGACCAGGCCCTGGAGACGGCCCGGCTGAAGTCGCAGTTCCTCGCCTCGATGAGCCACGAGATCCGCACCCCGATGAACGGCGTGATCGGGCTGACCGGCCTGCTGCTGGGCACCGATCTCGACGAGCGGCAGCGGCGCTACGTCGAGGGGATCAGCGCCGCCGGATCCGCGCTGCTCGCGGTGATCAACGACATCCTGGACTTCTCCAAGCTGGAGGCCGGGAAGGTGCTCCTCGAGGAGGCGAACTTCCGGCTCCGCAAGCTGCTCCACGAGGTGGTGTCGCTGGTCGCCCCGCCGGACACGCACCAGTGGCTCACGGTCACCGCGTCGTGCGATCCGCGCCTGCCCGCCGACCTCAGCGGCGACCCCGCCAAACTGCGCCAGGTGCTGCTCAACCTGGCCGGGAACGCGGTCAAGTTCACCCCGCGCGGGCAGGTCACCGTGACCGCGAGCCTCGACGACGCTCAGACCTGCGGGCCGGACGCGGTGCCGGTGCGGTTCGAGGTGCACGACACCGGGATCGGCATCGACGAGAGTCAGCGGGAGCAGCTGTTCGAGGCGTTCACCCAGGCCGACGCCGGCACCACCCGGCGGTTCGGCGGGACCGGGCTCGGCCTGGCGATCAGCCGTGACCTGGTCGAGGTGATGGGCGGCCGGATCGGGGTGGACAGCGTCCCGGGCCAGGGCAGCACCTTCTGGTTCACGGTGACGCTGCGGGCCGCGCGGGAGGACCTCGACCTGTCCGAGCGGCACTCCCTGGACGGGCTGCGCGTGCTGGTGGTGGACCGGGACGACGACGACCGGACGGTGCTGGCCGAGCAGCTCGGTCAATGGTCGATGGACGCGATCGGGGTGCCGGACACGGCAGGCGCGGTGGCCGTGATGCGCGACGCCGCCGCCACCGGACGGCCGATCGACCTGCTGATCGTCGACATGCACGCGGCGCCGGGGGAGGCGCTCGCCCTGACCCCGCCGGACTGCCCGGAGCCCAAGACCATCCTGCTCGCCGAGGACCCGCACCACCTGCCCAGCGAACCGGACCTGACCTGGGTGTCGGCCGCCTTCGCCAAGCCGTTGCGGCAGTCGCAGCTGTACGACGCGCTGGTCGGGGTGCTGGCCGAACCGTCCGCCGGGGCCGCGCCGGCCACCCCGCGCCCCACGGCCCGGCGCGGTCACCTGCTGCTCGTGGAGGACAACGAGATCAACCGGACGGTCGCCCTGGGCATCCTGGCGAACCTCGGCTACACCGCCGACATCGCGGTCAACGGCAGGGCGGCGGTCGAACGGGCCGGCCGCCGCGACTACCAGGCGATCTTCATGGACTGCCTGATGCCGGAGATGGACGGGTACGCGGCCACCGCCGAGATCCGCCGCCGGGAGCCGCCCGGACGGCACGTGCCGATCATCGCGCTGACCGCGAGCGCCCTGCCCGAGGACCGGGCCCGCTGCCTGGCCGCCGGAATGGACGAGCACCTGGCCAAGCCGCTCATCCCGGCCGACGTGGCGCGGGTGCTGGACCATTGGGCGGCGCCACCGCCCGAGCCGGAGCCGAAGATGGAGAACACGGCGCCCGCCGGGGTGGTGGCGCAGATCGAACGACGGCTCGGCCAGTTGCGCGGCCCCGACCCGGCGGCCACCGCGGGCGCGCTGGCCGGCCTGCTCGCCACCCTGTCGGCGAAGATCCCGGAACACCTGGACCGGATGCAGCAGGCCCTCGCCTTCGACGACGCGGACCTGCTGCGCACCGAATCACACCAGCTCATGGGGGTGCTGGCCAACCTCGGCGCGACCGCCGCCACCAGCGCCTGCGCCGCGATCGAGACCGCGGCCCGGGCCGGTGACCTGGACGGCGCGGTCGTCGCGTACACCGCGGCCCGCCCGGTCGTCATGGCGGCCCGGGACGCCGCCGATCAGATCCGCCGCCGACCGGCTCAGCCGGCGCCCGTGGACTGAGCGGCGCGGTCCCGGCGATCGGCGTACAGGCTGGTGGCGGTCACGGTGACCAGGGTGAGGCCGATGACCGCCAGGGACGCCGTGGTCGGGACGTCCGGCACGCCCGGCCACGTCTTGTGCGCCCAGTGCAGCACCAGTTTCACCCCGATGAAGGCCAGGATCAGCGCCAGACCGAAGTTCAGGTGCCGCAGCTTGTCCAGGACGTTGTGCAGCACGAAGTACAGCGCACGCAGCCCGAGCAGGGCGAACGCGTTGGTGGCGAACACCAGGTACGGGTCCTCGGTGACGCCGTAGACGGCAGGCACCGAGTCGACGGCGAACACCAGATCGGTCATGAAGACGGCGACCACCACCAGCGCGAGCGGGGTCAGCGCGCGCCTGCCGTCCAGCCGCACGGTCAGCTTCCCGCCGTCGTAGCGGTTGCTCACCGGCATCAGCCGCCGCATCAGCCGTACGCTGCGCATCTGATCGATGTCGACCTGGTACTCCTCGCGCCGCAGCGCCTCCCGGAACACCTTCACCGCCGTCAGCAGCAGGATCGCGCCGAACAGCAGGAACGCCCACGTCCCGCTCTGCAGCACCACCGCGCCGGCCGCGATGAAGATCGCCCGTAGCACCAGCGCGCCGGCGATGCCGTAGAGCAGCACCCGCTGGGCCAGCTCCGGCGGCACCGCGAACGCCGCGAGCAGCAGCATGAACACGAACAGGTTGTCGACCGACAGCGACTTCTCGACGATGTATCCGGTCAGGAACTCCATCGCGGGCCGTTGCCCGTACACCTGCCAGAGCAGCAGGCCGAACGCGCCCGGAAGCGCCAGATAGAACACTGACCAGCCGACCGCCTCGCGCATCGCCACCGCGTGCGGCCGGCGGGTGATCACGAAGTCGACGGCGAGCAACGCCAGCAGCACGGCGATGGAGATCGCCCAGAGCCGCGGGGAAGCGATGGACGGCAGATCGAGCACGGGTCCTCCTCGGACGCGAGTCATCGTCCGAGGTCTCCCTCACCCGCCGAAGATCGCCGGGCGAACGCACGAGGGCACTTCCGTCGTGCCCGTGGTGACCGCCACGCTCTCGCGGAGGTACTCCCCTCGCGGGCCAGCATAGTGCCAACCGCTGATGGCGAGGGATCAGATCAGTCCCCGGAGGGTGGCGGCGAAACGCGCGGGGGCCCGCAGGTGCGGCAGACAGGGCCGCTTGCCCGCTCGCGGCAGGGTGCGTTTCCCGAACCAGCAGCGGTACGAGGAGAGCACGCCCCGATCGAACCGGGACTCGGTGAACTGCCGGTACGGCCCCGGCACCCCGGTCAGGTCGGCGGCCGCCCGATGCTGTTCCGGGCTCTCCGGAGGCGCCGCCGGCTCGTCGAAGGTCAGCACCGCCCGGGTCGCGTAGACGCCCGCGAACGCGTCCGCGAGCAGCGCGCCCTCGCCCTGCCCGACCAGCACCGGCGCCCGGTGCAGGCCCAGGTCGCGGACCAGCACGGCCAGGTCACGGGCCAGCGACTCGACATCGTTGTCGCCGCGGACCGCGGACTCGCCGTGGCCGGGGAGATCGACGGCGACGACACTGCACGCGTCGCCGAGCTCGGCCGCGACCGGCCACCAGATGGTCCGGTCGTAGAACAGGCCGTGCAGCAGCACGACCGGGCGGCCGAACCGGCCCCAGCGGTCGTAGACCAGCCGGTTCTTCGGGGTGCCGTAGGCGTGGGTGGTCCGGCGCGGGGGCTGAGGATGCACGGCGAAGGACTTCCTGGTTCGGGGGGACACCAAACATGCGCATGTTGACCCGGTAAATCCAAACATTACCGGAAATTGATCTCCGGAAGATCGTGATACGTATCGGGACGTGCGAAGTCCGTCTCCTGCCCTGACCAACGCCCCGGCGCTCCGCCCGTGGCGGGCCATCCTCGGATTCGGGCTGGTGAGTCTCGCGGCCGACATGGTCTACGAGTGCTGACCGTGACCCTCAGAATGCGCTGATCGTTCCGCCGGGTGTCACGGACCGGCCGCATGCCGGATCGTGACCCCGTTTTCCCTGTACGCATGCGCATCGCGCTCGTCACCGAATCGTTCCTGCCCGATGTCAACGGCGTCGCCAACTCGGTCGTCCGGATGGCCGACCACCTGGTGCGGGCCGGTCATCAGCCGTTCGTCGTCGCGCCCCTGCCGCCGCCGGGCCGCCGCGCCCCGGTCACCGGCCTGCCGTACCCGGTGGTGCGGATCCCCTCCCTGCCCATGCCCGGCTACCCGCAGCTGCGGCTCGGCCTGCCCGCACCCTCCCTGCACGCCGCGATCCGCCGGCACGCCCCCGACCTGGTGCACCTGGCCAGCCCGTTCGTGCTCGGGGCGTGGGGCCAGGCCAGCGCGCGGGCGCTCGGCCTGCCGTCGGTCGCGGTCTTCCAGACCGACGTCGGCGCGTACGCCAGGGCGTACCGGGTCCGGCTCACCGAACGGATGGCGTGGCGGTGGATCCGGACCGTGCACAACGCGGCGACCCGTACCCTCGCGCCCTCCTCGGAGTCGGTCGCCGCGCTCACCGACCACGGCGTGCACCGGGTGCACCTGTGGCGCCGCGGCGTCGACGACGTGCGCTTCCACCCCGGCCGGCGCAGCGCCGCCATCCGCCGGGCGCTCGCCCCGGACGGCGCGGTGCTGGCCGGGTTCGTCGGCCGGCTCGCCGTGGAGAAGGAGGTCGACCTGCTCGCCGGGGTGGCTCGGCTGCCCGGGGTGCGCCTGGTCGTGGTCGGTGACGGCCCGGCCGCCCCGATGCTGCGCAAGGCCCTGCCCGGCGCGGTCTTCCTCGGCGCCCGGCACGGCGCCCAACTCGCCCGGATCTACGCCAGTCTGGACGTCTTCACCCACACCGGCCCGTACGAGACGTTCGGCCAGACCGTGCAGGAAGCGATGGCCAGCGGGCTGCCGGTTGTCGCCCCGGCCGCCGGCGGGCCGCTCGACCTGGTCGCGCACGGGCGTACCGGCTATCTGGTCCCGCCGCACCGGGCCGGCGGGTTCACCGAGGCGGTGGCCGGGCTCGCCGCGGACGCCGCGCTGCGCCGCGCCCTCGGCACGGCAGGGCGGGAGGCGGTCCGCGGCCGCGGCTGGGACGCCATCGGTGACGAGCTGATCGGCCACTACCGGGACGCGCTCGACGCCGGCCGGTACGCCGCCGGCGGTCACCGGGCAGCGGAACCGGCGACGGTGCGGTAGTCATGGGGGATGAGTGATCTGAGGCTCAACCGCAGGCTCCTGCTCACCGCCGGTTCCGGCGTGCTCGGCGTGACCGTCCTCAACACCCTGACCGGCTGCACCAAGGCCGATCCACCGCCGGCCGGCGGCGCCACCCCGTCGGCCGGTCCGGCGTCCTCGGCCGCCGGCAACGCCGTCACCGGCGACTGGCAGCGGGTCGACCTGTCCTTCGTCTCCGTCTACCTGCTGATCCGTGGCGGCGACGTGGCGGTCGTGGACACCGGCACCGCCGGTTCGGCCACCGCGGTCGAGGACGTGCTGAAAGCCGCCGGCCTGGGCTGGGCCGCGGTGAAGCACGTGATCCTCACCCACCAGCACCAGGACCACGCCGGCGGGCTCCCGGAGATCGCGCCGCTGGTCGGCGCCACCCTGTACGCGGGGACCGATGACGTCACCGGGATCGGCGAGCCGGGCGGCAAGAAGCTGCGGGCGGTCAAGGACGGCGACGAGGTGTTCGGCCTGCAGGTCGTCGGCACGCCCGGGCACACCCTGGGCCACGTGTCGATCTTCGAGCCGCAGACCGGCGTGCTGGTGGCCGGGGACGCGCTGCGCAACCAGGACGGCCTGCAGGGCTCGGCCCCGGAGTACACCTTCGACCAGGCCAAGGCCGCCGCCTCGGTGAAGAGGATGGCCGCCCTGGACGTCCAGGCGATCCTGCCCGGCCACGGCGAGCCGCTCACCACCGGCGCCAAGGACGCGCTGCAGAAGCTGGCCGCGACCCTCTGACACCCGGGCGATCCGCTCCGGCAACCGGTCCGCACCCGGGGCGGGCGATGGTGATCGGGTGGAGTCGACGGGGGACCGGAATCGTGGCGGCCGGGCGCTGCTGCTGGCGGGCGTGCTGCTCGCGCTGCTGACGCCGTTGCTCGGCGACGCCGCACGTCAGGCCGCCTATGTCGTGGTCGCCCTGACCGCGCTGGCCGCGGTGCGGGACGGCCTGCGCCGCCACCCGCGGGCCCGGCGCTGGGCGTGGTGGCCGCTGGGCGCCGCCATGCTCTGCTCGGCGTGCGCGAACGCGATCTGGGGTCTCGGGCTGGCCGCCGGGCTGCCGGTGCCGGACGCGCTGACCCTGGTCGACATCGTCTACCTGGCCATGTACCCGCTGCTCGCGGCCGGGCTGCTGGCCGTGCCGGACACCCGGGGCGCGCGCTGGGGCGGGCTCACCGAGGCCGGCGTCATGCTCTGCACCGGCGTCGTGGTGATGTGGGTGCTGCTCTACGACCCGTTCGTGCACGACGGCGGGCCGTGGACCGGCGCGACCGGGATCATCGCGTACCCCGCCGCTGACCTGCTGGTCCTCGCCGCCGCCACCCGCCTGATCGCGGTGCGGAGCCGGCTCACCCGTTCCGACCTGGCCCTGCTCGGCGCGGTCGTGGTCCTCACCGTCGCCGACGTGTTCTGCTTCCTCTCGGTCGCGGCCGGCGGCGACTGGTCCGGGCCGGGCTGGAGCGCCACCGGGTGGGTGCTGGCGTTCGCGCTGATCGGCGCCGCCGCCCGGCGCCCGGACGCGGGCGGCATCAGCACCCGCGCGGCCGGCCGCCACCGCGCCTGGACGTCGGTGGCCGCCAACATCGCCCTCGTCATGATCGGGCCGGCCGCCACCGCGTACCTGCTCCTCACCGAGGACCCGGCCCGCGACCTGGACCGGATGGACATGGCCGTGCCGATCGGCGCGACCGCGCTCACCGCGCTGCTGCTGGTGGTCCGGCTCACCCACACCAGCGGGCTGGCCGACCGGCGCGCCGCCAGCCTGTACGAGGCCCTCGACGAGCAGGACGGGCTGCAGCGCGAGCTGAGCCACCAGGCCCGGCACGACGCCCTCACCGGCCTGCCGAACCGCACCGAGCTGCAGCACCGGGTCGAGGGCCGGGACGGCGCGCTGATCCTGATCGACCTGGACGGCTTCAAGGACGTCAACGAACGCCTCGGCCACCCGACCGGCGACGCCCTGTTGATCGCGGTCGGCAGCCGGCTGAGGGAGCTGGCGGGCGCCGACGCGACGGTGGCCCGGCTCGGCGGCGACGAGTTCGCGCTGCTGCTGCCCGGCGCCGGGCCGGCCGAGGCGGCGGCCCGTGGCGAGCTGCTGCTGGCCGCGCTGCGCGAGCCGGTGCCGGCCGCCGCGCAGTCGCTGCACGTGACCGCGAGCGCCGGCATCCGGGTCTTCGACCGGCTGGCCGACCCGGTCCAGGTGCTCAGCGACGCCGACCTGGCCCTGTACGCGGCCAAGGCGTCCGGCAAGGACCAGGCCGCCGTCTTCGACGTGGCGATGCGCCAGGAGCAGGCCGACCGGATCCGCCTGCTGGAGAAGCTGCGCGCGGCCGTCGCCGCGGACGAGTTCGCCGTGCACTACCAGCCGATCGTGGCCCTCGACGACGCCCGGCCGGTGGCGGTCGAGGCGCTGGTGCGCTGGCTGCCGCCGGGACAGCCGCCGATCGGCCCGGACCGGTTCATCCCGGCCGCCGAGGACAGCGGCCTGATCGTCGCCCTCGGGGAGTGGGTGCTGCGGCGGGCCTGCACCGACGCGGCCGCCTGGCACCGGAGGTGGGGCACCACGGTCACCGTCAACGTCTCGCCGCGCCAGCTCATCGATCCGCAGTTCACCGCGAAGGCCCTCGCGGCCCTGCGGGACAGCGGCCTGCCCGCGACCGCGCTCACCCTGGAGATCACCGAAGGGGTGCTGGTCCGGTCCGGCGCGCACGCCCAGCAGGCGCTGCTGCACCTGAGCGCGCTGCGGGCCGAGGGCGTCCGGGTCGCCATCGACGACTTCGGCACCGGCTACTCGTCGCTGGCCTACCTTCGGGATCTGCCGATCGACGTGCTGAAGATCGACCGCTCGTTCATGCCGGCCGACGACACCGACACCCAGCAGGCCGCCCTCGTCCGCGCGATCGTCGACCTGGCCGCCGGGCTCGGCCTGACCACCGTCGCCGAAGGGGTGGAGACCGGTTACCACGCCAACCTGCTGCGGGACCTGGGCTGCGAGCGGGCCCAGGGGTACCACTTCGCCCGGCCGGTCCCGGCGGCGAACCTGACCATGTTGCTGGCCGACACGATCACGGTTCAGGTGTGCCCGGCTTCGGCCGAACAGAAGAGTGACGCCGGACGCGGAATGAGTGGCAAGTGACGGAAACAGGGCTGACCGGTATCGAACTGGTCGACGAGCTCGGCCGTGGCGCGTTCACGATGGTGCACCGGGGCCGCCGTGGCGACCGCTGGTACGCGGTGAAACGGCCGCTCGCCGACGCGAGCGAGTACCCGCGGATCCGTACCGAACTCTGCCGTGAAGCGGCGCTGCTGGCCTGTATCGACGACCCCGGCGTGGTCCGGGTGCACGCGGTCGGGGACCTTGACGGGGTGCCCGCGCTGGTGCTCGACCACCTGGCCGGCGGCTCGCTCGCCGACCAGCTCGCCGGCGGCATGATGGCCGAGGACCGGGTGGTCGCGATGGCCGCCCGGCTGGCCCGCGGCCTGGCCGCCGCGCACCGCCTCGGCCTGGTGCACCGGGACGTCAAACCCAGCAACATCATGGTCGGCCCGGACCAGCCGGCCACCCTGATCGACTTCGGCCTGGCCCAGCTCGGCGACGAGCGCGGCGACGCCGACGAGGCGGTCGGCACCTTCCTGTACTCGTCACCGGAGCAGTCCGGCATGCTCAAACGCCCGGTCGACGGCCGCTCCGACCTGTACTCGCTCGGCGTGGTGCTGTTCGAATGCCTCACCGGCCGGCTGCCGTTCGAGGCTGACGACGTCGGTGAGCTGCTGCGCCTGCACCTGGCCGCGCCCGTCCCGGACCTGGCGCCGCTGCGCCCCGGCATCGACCCGGCGCTGGCCGCGGTGGTGTCCCGGCTGCTCGCCAAGGACCCCGACGACCGCTACCCGGACGCCGTCGCGCTCCTGGCCGACCTGCGCGGCTGCCCCGGCGGCGCCACGGCTGACCAGCCCGCCGTCTCCGGCTGGCCGCTGCGCGGGCGGGCCGCCGAGGCGGAACGCCTGTCCCGCCGCTGGGAACGGGCCCGGGCCGGGCAGGGCGGCATCGCGGTGATCCGCGGCGCGGCCGGCTCCGGCCGGACCCGGCTCGCCGCCGAGGTCGCGGCCGAGGCGTCGGCGGCCGGCCTGCCGGTGCTGTGGGCGACCGGCCGCCCGGACGAGGCGTCCCCGCTGGCCGTGGTCCGCGAGGCGACCGCCGCCTGGCGGGCCGGGCTGCGCCGGCTGCCGCCGCAGCAGCGGGCGGTCGTCGAGGAGCAGGTCGCCGCGGCGACCGCGGTGGCCGGCGCCGGCCTGCTGGCCCGGCTGTTCGGCGACGTGCTGCCGGTGGCCGGCGAACCCGCCTCCGGCGGCGACGAGCACGTGCTCGGGGCGGGCACCGCGTTCATCGGCGAGCTGGCCACCCGCTCCGGCGGGCTGCTGCTGGTCGTCGACGACGCCCAGCACGTCGACTCCGGTACCCGGCAACTGCTGGAGAAACTCTCCGCCGAACTGTCCGGCCTGCCGGTGCTGGTGCTGCTCACCGCCCCGGACGGCGTGCCCGACCCGGCGGCCGGGCTGGACGGCCCGGGCGTGCTCGAGGTGACCTGCGCCCCGCTGCCCGCCCCGTCGGTCGCCGACGTGATCGCCTCCCGGCTGCCCGGCGCCGAGGTGACCGTGGACCTGGTCCGGCACGTGACCGCACGGACCGACGGGACCCCGCTGGCCGTGGTCAGCCACCTGCTGCGGCTGCTCGACGCCGGGCTGCTCAGCCCGTTCTGGGGCACCTGGCGCCTGGACATCGCCGGCGCCGACGCGCTGCCGCCGGTCGCGGACATCCGTGACGTGATCGCCACCCGGCTCACCGGGCTGTCCGAGGTCACCCTGAACTGTCTGACCGTGGCCGCGGTGGCCGGCATCCGGTTCCGCCCCGAGACCCTGCTCGCCTTCGGCGAGACCTCGCGTGTTGACTTCGGGTGCGTATCACGGCCGAACTCAACACACCGAACCGCGACCGGGACCGGCGCGGACCCGGTGCTGGACTCGCTCGCGGCCGCCGCCGACCGGCACGTGCTGGAGTCCCGGCCCGGCGGCTGGTACGCGTTCGTCCACCCGCAACTGCGTGACGTGCTGCTGGAACGGCTCGACGAGGAGCGGCTGCGGCGGATGCACGCCGACGTGGCCCGGGCCCTCGAACAGCTGCCGGAGGAGCTGCGGGACGAGGGGCACGCGTACGCCGTCGCCCGTCACCTGCGCCAGGCCGGGGACGCCGCGCCGCCCGCCGACCGCCGCCGCAGCGCCGCCACGGCCGGCCGCCGGGCCCTTGCCGACCAGGCGCCCGCCGAGGCCATCGACTACCTCACCGACGCGGTCACCGGGGACCCGGCGCCGGCCACCGACCTGCTGCACGTGCTGGCCCAGGCGCTGCTGCGGGCCGGGCGGCTGGAGGAGGCCGACGCGGTGCTCGACCGGGCGGTGGACGGCGAGACCGACCGGGTGATCCGGGCCCGGCTGCTCACCACCCGGATCGAACGGCACCACACGGTATGGGCCGACGACAAGGCCCTGGACACCACCCGCAAGGCCCTGTGGGAGCTGCGCCGGCCGCTGCCCGGGGGCGTGCTGGCGCTGGTCACGACGTTGTTCATCGCGTTCGTGGGGGGACTCGTCCGGCGTACCGGAATCGGCTTCGGAACCGCACGCGGCCGCAACCGGGAGGCGCTCGCCGCGCTCGCCGCCGTCCTCGACGCCGGCGGCTATGCCGCAGCGCTCGGCCTGCGCCTGAAGGAGGCCGGGCTGCTCGCGCTCCGGGCCCTGTACGCGGTGAACCGTCTCGGGCCCTGCCCCGAGTACGTCCGGGTGTACAGCCTGATCGGCTACGTCACCGCGGTGATCAAACTGCGCGGCGCGAGCGACCGCTGCCTGCGCCGGGCCGCCGCCGTCGCCGATGAGCTGGGTGATCCCGGCCTGGGCGCCTACGTCGAGTGGATGCGCGGCTGCGCGCTGCTGTTCAGCGGCGCCGACGACGGCAGCGTGTGGGAGAAGACCATCACCCGCAACGCCCGCTGGTACGTCCCGGCCCAGCTCATCCCCGGGTACGCCACCCTGGGCCTGCGCTACCTGCTGCGCGGCTACGTCGACGAGGCGGCCCGCGAGTACGAGCGCGGCGTCGGCCACCTCGCCGACCCGGCTCTCGCGCTGGGCACCTCCCTCGGCATGCTCAGCGTGATGGTCCCGGCCGGGCAGAGCCGGTTCGGCGACGCGGCGGCCGCCCTCAAGCGGCTGCGCGAGGCGTTCCCGCCGGGCGCCGGCACCCGGGTCCAGCGGGCCAACATCCTCACCGCCGCCGCCTGCTTCCTGGTCGAGCAGGGCGAGGTCGGCCCGCAGCTGGAGGAGGTCTTCGACGAGTTCTTCGCGCTGGGGCTGCGCCGCGGCGAGCTGATGCCGCAGCACCGGTGGCTGTACGTGTACCGGGCGCACGCCCGGCTCATCCAGTTCCGGTACGCCGCCGACGCCGACCGCCCGGCCCGCCTCGCCGTGGCCCGCGCCGCGATCCGCGACCTCGGCCGGGTCGGCGGCACCCCGCTGCTGCGCAGCGTCCACCTGACCACCTCGGCGTCGCTGCTCCTGGCCGCCGGGGAGCCGCAGCGCTGCGTCAAGGTCGCCGACGAGGCCGAGCGGCGGCTGCGGCAGGTCGATGCGCCGTTCATCCAGTACGAGGTGTTCCGGATCCGGGCGCGCGCCATGCGGGCGATGGGCATGACCAACGAGGCCGACCGGCAGGCCCGGTTCGCGCTCGGGATGACCATGTTCCACGGGTGGGAGCAGCGGCGGCGGCAGACCCGTACCGAATTCGGGGTGGACGAGGGCGCCGGGACGCATCGCCGGACCGTCGCCGAACGCCGCCCCGCCTCCGGCCGCAACCGGCACCTGGACGCGCTGCAGCAGGTCGGCGCGGCCGCCGCGACCATCCTCGACCCGCAGCAGCTGGCCAGCGTCGCCCTCGACGAGATGCTGCGCATCCTCGGCGCCGAACGGGCCATCTTCTTCCTGCTCGACGAGGCCGGCACGCCGGTCCGGTACGCCGGCCGGGACGCTTCCGGCGACCTCGCCGAGACCGGCGAGTACGGCGCCAGCCTGGTCCGCCGGGTCGCCGAGACCGGTGAGGCCGTCGTCGTCACCGGCACCGAACAGGGCGCCGCCCTCGGCTCCCGCAGCGCCGTCGTGCACGGCCTGCGCAGCATCCTGATCGCCCCGGTCCAGTTCAAGGGCCGCCTCGTCGCCGTCGTCTACCTGGACAGCCGGCTCGCCCGCGGCATCTTCACCGACGAGGACGTCGCCGTGCTCACCGCGGTCAGCAGCCATGTCGCGCTGTCGCTGGAGACCGCCCGGGCCGCTCAGCTGCACTCGGCCGTCGAGGCGGCGCGCAAGCAGCAGGCGCTCGCCGAGATGCTGCGGGCCAGCCTCGCCGAGCTCAGCGCGATCCTGGAGCCGGACCGCCTGCTGCGGCAGCTGTCCGGCACCCTGCAGACCCAGCTCGGCGCCACCGCCGGCTGCCTGATCAGCCGGGACGGCGAGGTGCTGTCGGTGGTCGGCTCGGCGCCGCCCGAGGCGGTCGGCGCGACACTGCAGCTCACCCTGGGCGAGGCGCCCGAGTTGCTGGATCCGGCGGAGACCGCGGGGGTACGGGAGAGAATGCTCGCCGGCGCCCCCGCCGCGCTGGCCGTGCCGCTGACCGGACGGGACGGCCCGGCCGGGGCCGTGCTGGTCGGCGGCAGCCTGCTCGACGACACCAGCCGGCAGGTCGCGGCGGCGCTGGCCACCCAGGGGATGGCGGCGTACGAGAACGCCCGCCTGTTCAGCCGGGTCCAGGAGCTGGCCACCACCGACGAGCTGACCGGCCAGCACAACCGGCGGCACTTCTACGCGATCTCCGGGGCGCTGGTGCAGGCGGCCGCGCGCAACGGGCGCCAGCTCGCGGCCGTGATGCTGGACATCGACAAGTTCAAGTCGATCAACGACACGTACGGGCACGGGGTGGGCGACGAGGTGATCCGTACCGTCGCCGCCCGGATCCGTGGCTGCCTGCGCCACTCCGATGTGCTCGGCAGGTACGGCGGTGAGGAGTTCGCCGCCGTGCTGCCCGATCACGACGGTCACGCCGCCGAGCTGGCCGAGCGGATCCGCCAGGCGGTCTCCGTCGAACCGGTCCCGACCGGGGCCGGCCCGATCCCGGTGACCATCAGCGTCGGCCTGACGCAGCTCGCCCCCGGCGACACCACCCTGGACGAGCTGCTGGCCCGGGCCGACCATGCGCTCTACCGCGCGAAGGAGGCCGGCCGGAACCGCGTCATGATCGACTAGTGGGTCAACTGCTTGCGGCGCTCCCGTACGGCCAGCCGCAGCGCCGGCCACAGGCGGAGCCTGCGGGAGCTGTCACAGGCGGCCAGCAGCCGGGCGAGCGCCTCCCGCTCCTCCGGCGGAACCACCGTGATCACGATGACCACCGGCAGCGCGGCCGCGACGATCTCGGTCATCACGATCACCGCGAGCGCGCCGATCGCGATCAACACCAGGTAGCCGGGCATCTCGAGGACCTCCCGCGCTCAGCGCAACGTCGCGACGGCGGCCGCGACGAGCATCGCGAGGGCGATCGTGGCGGCGAAGGCGACCGTCGCCGCGGCCGCGACCGCCTGGATGAGCTGCCCGATCGGTGCCATCGCCCGCTTCAGGAAGCGGAGGACGACGACGAGGCAGACCGCGGCGACCGTCAGGTAGAGGACGGGCTGTGACAGCAGCGACGTGGTGATCGCTGGTAACGCGGGTGAGGAGAGAAGGAAGGACATGACAGCCTCCGATCCGGGTGTCCGCGCGGGATCGCCGCGCATATGCACCTGATGGGTCGTGGTTGATCACCGTCCGTGATCCGACGCTGGAGGGAAGTGACAGCCTGTGACCCTTACCAATGAATATGCGCTTCTATGCGCTTGATCGCAAACGTCATGCGGCGGAGTGAATCCGGGCTTCCGATCAGGTGACGCGATGTATAAGCTCGGTCCCCGTCACGATGTCGCTGGGTGAACAAAGTGGCCCACGCCAACCCTTGCGTACCAGCGAGGTTGTGGTTAGGTGGGTCGCGAAGCCGAATATTCGACAAGACCGCCGGGTCTTGACAAGGGACGTTATCGTCTGCTTGTGAATTCTGACAATAAGGGCGTTCCCGGCATCGGCGCTGGCGCCCCGAAACTGACTCTCGTCACCACGGTCTGCGGTCCCGGCAGTTGCCCCACCGTTTACCGGACCGACCGCAACACCCTGGTGGTGCAGGGTTACACCGTCGCCTCGGACACTGTCGACATCGACGTCCCGGCCGGTGAGCAATTGGTGGAGATTCCGGTGGAGCTGCTCGAGGCGGCCATGCGGATTACTGAATAAGATGAATTCCTGACCAGACGGAAGGGGGCGAGTGCGGTGTCAGACTCGCCTCAACCGGCCGACCCGCCCGTCGAGGCGGTCGGGCAGATCCTGGCGCGGTGCCGCAAACGACTGGGCCTGAGCGGGCAGGCCCTCGGCGACCGGGTCGGCATGAGCCAGGCCAAGATCTCCCGCCTGGAGAACGGCGTGGTCGCCGCCGAGCCGGGCGACGTGCGCATGATCGCCGAGGAGCTCGGGCTGCCGGCCGGCGAGATCGAGCGGCTGGTGGAGCTCGCCGAGCACGCCGACAACCGGGTCACCGACTGGATCTGGGCACAACCCGGCCTGGCCACCATCCAGAGCGAGATCAACCGGATCGAGGCCGGCGCCAAGGAGCTGCGGATCTTCCAGCCGGCGGTGATCCCCGGCCTGCTGCAGACCAGCGGCTACGCCTGGTCCGTGATGACCGGCCTGACCGAGGGGCTGGAGGACGCCCGGCTCTCCGACTCGGCGGTCACCGTCTCCGAGGCCGTCACCGCCCGGATCAAACGCAGCGAGCTCCTGATGGAGGCGGGCCGGGAGTTCCGGTTCCTGTTCACCGAGCAGGTGCTGCGCAACCGGGTGTGCGGGCCGGCCGACATGATCGCCCAGATCCAGCGCCTGCGTGACCTGTCCGCCCTGGACAACGTGCACATCCTGATCCTTCCGGACGACGTGACCCTGCCGATGGCGCCGCTGCACGGGTTCTACGTCGCCGACAACCGGCTCGTCAGCGTCGACCTGTTGAACACCACCGTGATGTCGAAAGGGCGGGAGACCGTGCGCACCTACCGGCGCGCGTTCGAGACCCTGGAACGGGTCGCGGTGTCCGACATCGACGAGATCCTGACCCGGCACCTCGCCGACTACGTGCAGTTGATGCTGCCGACTCGCTAAAACGCCCCGCTTGTCCGGTGTCGGCGGCGTTCCTACCGTGAAGTCATGACGAACCACGAGAAGGCCGCCGCACCGGTCGCGCGACTGGTGGTCGGCCTCTGCGGCACAGGGACCTGCCCTACCGTCTACCGGACCGGGCACGACACCGTTCTCGTGCAGGGACACGTCGTCGACACGCACGTCGACGGTGTCACCCTCGGCGACGGCGAACGGCTCGTGGCGATCCCGCGCGACCTGCTGCTCGAGGCGGCCCGCCTGATCCGGGAGGAGGACGCCGGCCCGCTATGACGCCCGGAAGGACCGGCGATAGGCCTCCGGCGGCACCCCCACCGTACGGTGGAAGTGCCGCCGCAGCGTCGCGGCGGTGCCCATGCCGGCCGCCTCGGCGACCGCGTCGATGCTGTCCGCGGTGTTCTCCAGCAGCTCCTGCGCCCGCCGGATGCGCTGCGTGGACAGCCACTGCGACGGGGTGACGCCGGTGACCGCCCGGAAGTGCCGGGCCAGGTTCCGGGAGCTCATGTTCGCCCGGCGGGCCAGATCCTCCACGGTCAGCGGGCGGTCCAGCCGCTCCATCGCCCACGGGAACACCGCGGCCAGCGGATGGTCGTCCCGCGCCGGCACCGGGGTGGTGACGAACTGCGCCTGGCCGCCGGCCCGGTGCGGCGGCACCACCAGGCGGCGCGCCACCGCGTTCGCGACCGCCGAACCGTGGTCCCGGCGGATCAGGTGCAGGCACAGATCGGCAGCCGCCGCCTTGCCCGCCGACGACAGCACGTCGCCGTTGTCCACGTACAGCACGTCCGGGTCGACGGTCACCCGCGGATAGCGCTCGGCCAGCACATCGGTGTGCGCCCAATGCGTGGTGGCGGTCAACCCGTCCAGCACACCGGCCTCGGCCAGCACGAACGCGCCCGTGCACAGCGACACGATCCGGGCGCCCGCCGCGTGCGCCGCCCGGACCGCGCCGATCAGGGCCGGCGGGATCGCGGCGTCGACGTCGGCGACCGCCGGGACGATCACCGTGCCGGCCGTGGCCAGCCGGTCCAGCCCGGCGTCCGGCACGATCCCGAACCGGCCCGCGCGGACCGGGCCGTCGCCGCAGACCACCACCTCGTACCACGGGTCGGCGAGCCCGGTCGGGTCACGCGTGAAGATCTCGCAGGCCAGGGCCAGCTCGAAGTGCAGCATCCCGTCGGTGGCGGCGATCCCGAGCACGGTCATGTCCGAAACTGTACGGGCATTGTCGTTCCCGACACTCGTCCTGCCGTTCCGGGCGCTGAAGAATGGTCGTCGAAGGGGGAACAATCGATGACACAGAAGATCGTGGCGGTGGTCGGGGCGTACGGGCACACCGGCCGTTTCGTGGTGGCCGAACTACTCGCCCGCGGGTTCGACCCGCTCCTGATCGGCCGGGACGAGGCGAAACTCCGCGCCGTCGGCCCGAACTACCGGGTGGCCGCCGCCGACAGCACGCTGGACCTGGCCGGCGCCGACGCGGTGATCAACGCCGCCGGGCCGTTCGCCGCCACCGCCGCGCCGGTGATCGAGGCCGCCCTGCGCGCGAAGATCCCCTACGTGGACGTGGCCGCCGAGATCGAAGCGAACGCCGACACGTTCACGCACTTCAGCGAGCCGGCCCGCGCCGCCGGGGTGCCGGTGGTCCCGGCGATGGCGTTCTTCGGCGGCCTCGGCGACCTGCTGGTCACCGCCGCGATGGGCGACCGGCGTGCCGCGGACGAGGTCCACATCGCGTACGGGCTCAGCAACTGGCACCCGACCGCCGGAACCCTCGCCTCCGGAACCGTCTCCCGTGACCGGCGGGCCGGCCAGCGGGTCCGCTACACCGGCGGACGCCTCGACCACTATCCCGCCGACGGCCCGCTGCCGGCCCTCACCTGGGACTTCCCCGCGCCGCTGGGTTCCCGCCCGGTGCTCGGCGACTTCACCATGGCCGACGTCGTGACCGTGCCGAGCCACTTCACGATCCCCGAGATCCGCACCTACATGACCACGACGGCAGCCACCGACCTGGCCACCGCCGCAGCGCCCCCGTCGTCCGACCAGACGTTCACCGTCGACGTCCTGATCCGATCCGGTCATGAGGAGCGCCGCGCCTCCGCCACGGGCCACGACATCTACGCGGTCAGCGCTCCCCTCGCCGTCGAAGCCGTCCAGCGCCTCCTCGACGGCCGGACCCGCACCACCGGGGTCGCCTCCGCGGGCACGATCTTCGACGCTGCGGACTTTCTGCGGGCGCTCTCCCCGTACCTCGAGGTGTCCCTGAGGGCGTGACCGTCAGCGGTCCGTCGTACTGAAATGCATGTAATCCCGCAAGGTCTTCCAGCGGCCGCCCCAGGAGAAGCCCTCGCTGGTGAAGGCGGGGACGGCGCCGTCGGCGTGCATCATTCCGGCCCAGTGGTGGGTGCGGGTGAGCCACGGGCGGCTGTTCGGCGGATCCAGATAGGTGCCGCGGATCATCGGGTTCTGGCGGGGGTTGATGTCGACGGCGAGGCCGTACGAATGCTGGGACCACGTCGTCGTGCCGGCCACGAAACGGCACTCGTAGCCCAGGGTCAGGACCGTCTTGTCCGGCGGTACGGCAGGAGGCATCGCCATGATCGGAAAGCGCCAGCGGTAGAGCTTGGCGAACGCCCGCTGCACGGGGGCGACCACACTCTTGTGCATGGTGATGTGGCCGGTGTGAGCCCGGCCGTCGAAGCCGAGATAACGCACCCAGATGCGGCGTAGTTCGGAAGCCGGGACCGGGCACCGCTTCGCCGGGCTGCCGTTGGCCTCGGCGGCGGTCACCCGCGTCACCAGGGTCTTCCAGCCGGGGAGCGGAGCCGCCGGGGCGGTCAGCCGCACCATTCCGTCGATCCGTAGTGGCTCGTTCTCGCCCAGGCTGTTCCATTCCCGCAGCTGAGCGACCCGCACGCCGTGCCGCCCGGCGATCTGCGACAGCGTGTCCCCGGGCCGTACGACGTGCGCGGTCGCCTTCGGTGCGGCCGGCGCGGGGATCAGGAGCACAGACAGGAACGCCGCTGACACTCGTCTCACGCAGTCACCCTGACCGCCGATCCCGGCCGGGGTGGCAGAACCGGAGATTTTCAGCCGTGGGATGGGGCGGGGTGTGCGGGCCAGAGGGGAGCCCGTTCTCAATTTTGTGGATCCCGCACCGGCCTCCCCGGCGCAAGATCGGCATCGTGCCCGATTTCGTGCACCTGAATCCGGGTATCCGGCGTTCCGAATCCAAGATCGCGGGCCTTGCCGACCTTGTGCCGGGGTGGCCGGTGCGCAGCGCACAAGATCGCACGCGGCGACCGGTTCCGGGTGTCCACTGCTCAAGATCGCAACTCATTCGACTACTTCATGGAGCTCGCAGGCGTCCCAACGGAGAATGCGAATGCGGACTTGGACAGGCGTTGCGATCCGCTCACCCGCATCGGTCGCCTGGCGCTCAACCCAGGCCGGCGCAGACCGGTAAGAAAGTGGCGATGCCGCATCCGCCATGGCCGGCAAGGTCAGCGGTGAGCGGACCGGAGATGAGCCGTCACCGCGTCGCGGACCTCGGTGTCGGAGGGCGTACGGCGCCCCCGCTCGGCGGCCAGCTCGCGCAGGGAGGTCATGGCGACATCGTCCAGGCTGCAGGCGACGAAGCGCTGAAAGACAGTCAGGTCGGGGTCGATGTTCAGGGCGAACCCATGGGTGGTGACACCCCCACGGATCCGCATGCCGATCGAGACGATCTTGCGGTGGTCGGGGGTCCAGATGCCGACCAGACTGGGGGAGCCGGGTGGGGTGTCACGGCGTACGGCGGGGAATCCGAGCGCCTCCAATGCGGCGATCAAGCCGTTCTCCAGCCAGCGGACCACGTCGACCGGGCCCCACTCGTGCAGGTTCATGACCAGGTAACCGACGAGCTGGCCGGGCCCGTGGTAGGTGGCGTTGCCGCCTCGGTCGACCGGGATCGTAGGGATCTCCGCGAGGTCGCGGGGCAGATCGGTCGGTGGGGTCCGGCGACCGTAAGTGATAACCGGGGGATGGCTGAGCAGGAAGAGACGGTCGGGGGCGGTGCCGTCGCGGCGCTCGTCGGCCCAGCCGGCCATGTCCTCGATCGCCCGGTGATAGTCCACTTCGCCCAGATCCACCCGCTCCAGAGTCATGACCTCATCCTGCTGCAGCACGCCGGCCCGGTGAAGGGAGGCGTGGGCTCCGCCACGCCGGTGGAAAGCCGGCGGCGAGAGAACATGGAAGAAGCGGGCGAACAGAGGCCGCGCCGGTTGAAGAGGAAGGCGCGGCCCCTGCTCTCGTCAGCCCTGGGCGGGCGTGGCCGCCGGCGCCGGAGGTGGCGCCGCATCAGCGACCGGCTGGGCCGGCGGTGGGGTGTCGGTGAGCTGTTCCCGCAGGTAGTTCCAGAGGACGGCGAGCATCGCCGCGACCGGCACGGCGAGCAGCGCGCCGACGATGCCGTACAGGCTGCTGCCCAGGGTGACGGCGAGCAGCACGACACCGGCGTGCAGGCCCAGGCCCCGGCTCTGGACCATCGGCTGGAAGACGTTCCCCTCCAGTTGCTGCACCACGATGATGATCGCGAGGACGATCAGGGCGTCGGTCCAGCCGTTGGTGACGAACGTGATGACCACGGCGACGAAGCCGGCGAACAGGGCGCCGACGATCGGGATGAAAGCGGTCACGAAGGTGAGCACCGCGAGCGGCAGGGCGAGGTCGACGCCGAGGACGGCCAGGCCGATGCCGATCAGTACGGCGTCGAGCAGGCCGACCAGGGCCTGCGAGCGGACGAACGCGCCGAGGGCGTTCCAGCTGCGGTCGGCGACCTCGGGGACGTCGGTGGCGAGCCGGCCGGGGAGCTGGCGGCTGAGCCAGGGCAGGAAGCGCGGCCCGTCCTTGAGGAAGAAGAACATCAGGAACAGCGCGAGGATGGTGTTGACGAGGCCGTTGAAGACCGAGCCGACGCCGCTCAGGGTGGCCGTGGCGATGCTGCCGACGCTCGCCTGGAGTTTGTCGACGGCGGTGTTGATGTACTGGTTGGCCTGGTCGTCGGTGATGTTCAGGGGCGGGCCGGCGGCCCAGTCGCGCAGTTCGGCGATGCCGGCGACGACCTGGTCGGCCAGTTCACCGGACTTGGCGCCGACCGGCACGGCGATGCCGACGATGGTGCCGATCGCGACGACCAGGAAGAGCAGGGTCACCACGGTGGCGGCGAGCGCGGGCGGCCACTTGTGCTTGCGCAGGAACCGGGCGGGTGGCCAGGTCAGGGTGGTGAGCAGCAACGCGATCACGACCGGCCAGATCACCGACCACGCCTTGCCGAACAGCCACAGCGTCACCCAGGTCGACAGCAGGACCAGGAGCAGCTGCATCGAGACGCTCGACCATGTGCGGAGCGCGCCTCGCGTCTTTCTCGAATTCAGACCCGTGCCCATGTGATCAGCCTATTGACCCGGACGGCGGACCGCGCACCGAGGCGCGGCCGGCCGGGTGGCGGATCTAAAGACTCAGGGCGAATTTCAGGAAGTCACCGGTACGGAACTGGCCGGTGGCCGGGGCGATCGGCGCGGCCGGCCGGAATCCCGGGTCGAGTTTGAGGTAGCCGTTCTTGTCGGTGTCCAGGATTCCGAGGATCACCTCGGTGACGATCCGGGCGCCGACCGGCCCGAGGCGTTCCCCGGCGTGTGCCAGTTCGGCCTCCTTGAGGATGTAGAACCAGAGCGGCGCCTTGCCCTGCCAGCCGGGGTTGCCCGGGTCGGGGAGGCCGAGCTGGGTGTTGGTGAGCGGGGTGACGCCCATCCGGGCGGCGACGTCCTGTCCGGCGGGCAGGCCGAGGCGGACGCCGCGGATCAGGTTGCGCTCGGCGAGGGACGGGGTGCCGTCGTTGACGACTGTCGCGGGCATGTTGAACAGCGGCAGGGAGAGCTTTCCGTCGATGCGGCGGGCCGCGTTGCGCGGTGCGGAGGGCTTTCCCGGTACGTCGAAGAAGTGCCACCAGTCGATCTCGAGCCGGGCCGGCAGTGGCCGGTTGCCGCGCAGGTCGCCGCCTTCCTGGCCGAAGATCGCGGCGGCCGCCGGCGGGGTGGTGCGGGTGTTGAGCAGGTACCCGGCCCGGATCATGCTGTGCCCGAACCGGTAGGCGGCGACCGAGTACTCGATCGGCATCATCGGCCGGTGCGGGTTCTTCGGCTTGTAGAACTCCCGCTTGACCCGGCCCTTGTTGTCGAGGAAACGGCCGACCACCTCGGGCCCGGCGATCTTGTCGAGGAAGTCGTGGATGATGATCCACTGGAAGTGCCAGCGGGTCAGCCGTTGCGCCTCGGCCAGGTTCTTCGCCAGGCCGGTCGCCAGGGTGCGGTTGTGGAACTTGGCGAACGCCAGGTGCAGCTGGGCGACGATCAGGTTCTCGTCGTTGCGGGCGTCGCCGAGGATGGCGCTGCCGTCGGCGCGGCGCGGCAGGTCGTCGACCCCGCCGGCGTTGCGGACCACCTTCATCCGGGTGCGGTCGGCCTCGTACAGATCGGGGTCCTGGGCCGGGCCCCTGCCGTACAGCGAACCGAGGTCGAACGCCGGGGTGTCGAAGTTGGTCAGCGCCAGCGGGTCGGCCTTGGCGTCGGCGAGGGGCGTCCGGTCCAGCGTCATGTCGTGGTCGATGAACTGGCCGAGGAACGTGAACCCGGCGGGGGTGCGCGGGTTGTCGAAGTCGGTCGGGTTCGGCGTGCTGGGCTCGCCCATCTGCCTGGCGAGGGAGCGCAGCAGGTCCTCCGGCGGCGCGTACGCCTCGGTCTTCTTGAACATGATGCCGAAGCGGCCCTCTTTGTCGCGGCCGGCCTTGACCGCGATCTCGCTGCCGCGGTTGAGGGCGACGGCGTGTTTCCAGTCGCCCGGCGCGGCCGGTGCGGCGGCCGCCGCCTGCGCCGGGGTGGTCAGCGCGGCCGCGCCGGTGGCCGCCGCGACGGCGGCGGTCCCGGCGAGCAGCGTCCGCCGGTCGATGTTCGTGTCAGCCATGACCCGGAAGGTAGCCAGCCGGAAGCCATGATTGCGACACTCTGTGACACCGTGGTGGAAATAACGACTGGACGGATTAATACGACCCGGCAGCGTTGCCGCCGGTCGGGGGAGTGGCCCGCAACCTGCGGTGCCGCAGCACGTTGGGCACCGCTGTGGCGACGAGGATCAGCACCGACGTGCCGAACGCGCACCACATGATCGCCGGGAAGGTGTGCGGGACCAGCCAGCCGGCGGTCACCACGAGCAGGGCGGTGCCGGCCCACAGCGGCGCCGACGGCCACTTCGCGCCGGCCGCGACCTGCGCGTTGACCAGCACGTACACCAGGGCGTAGATGGCGCCGGTGGCGGCGAAGACCGGCGCGTACCGGCCCAGCCCGACGTAGTCCTCGCCGCCGGCGAACCGGAACGCCAGGCCCCCGGCCAGCGCCGACGCGGTGACCAGGGCGGTGCCGGAGGCGGTGACCAGGCCGACCGCGAGCAGCAGGGCGCGCTTGCTGCCCTGGGCGAGCCGGGGCAGCACCAGCACGGTCACCACCTGCGGCGCCCACATCGCGCCCTTGGTGAGGATGGTGCCGACCGTGTACGCCCCGGAGCCGGTGTCGGTGAGCAGGGTGCGGGCCAGCAGCAGGTCGGCGTAGGAGACGACGAGCATGGCCAGCGACGCCGAGCAGGCGGTGAAGACCTGACGGGCGGTGATGCCGAGCGCGCCGGCCGAGCCGGTCGAGGAGCGGGCGATCACGGCCAGGATCGGCGGGATGAGCAGGGCGGTGGCGGTGCCGATCAGCATCGAGCCGGTCAGCCCGGCGCCGGTCAGCAGCCCGGCGGTGAGGCCGCCGTACCGTCCGGTGGCTTGCACTGCCATGCCCGCGGCCAGGCGCAGGAACCGCTCGTCGCCCTGGAGTTCGCCGAGCCAGCGGCCGGCCGCCACGATCGCGCCGGTGTAGACGGCCAGCAGCGGGATCACGGCGGGTGGCAGGTCCAGGAACGACGGGCCGGCGAACGGCACCAGCAGCGCGACCAGGACGGTGCAGGCGGCGGCGGTGAGCCAGCCGGCCCGGCGCGCCGACGCGCCGGGATGTTTCACCCGGTGCACCGCCACCGCGATCTGCAGACCCATGCTGGGCACGGCGACGATGCCGGCGATCGCCAGGACGGTGCCGAGGGCGCCGAGATCAGAGGCTTCGAGGGTACGGGCCCCGAGCACCGGCACCAGATAGCCGAGGGCGCTGGTGACCGCGCTGGCCACGGCGACCGCGGCGGCGCCGACCCCGACCCGCCGGCCGGCCGCCGGAGCGGTTACAGCCGGCCCTCCTCGACCGCCTGCCGGATCCACGGGATCACCTCGTCCAGCATGGTGTCGAGGGTGGTGTCCGCGGTGAAGCCGAGGACGTCGCGGGCTTTCGAGACGTCCGGGACGCGCATCGCGACATCGTGGGCGAACGGCTCGTCACTGACGTACGCGAACGGGGTGTCCGGGCCCTTGATCTTGCGCCAGATGACCTCGGCGAGCTGGAGCACGGTGGTGGACTCGGCGGTCGACAGGTTGAAGTCGTCGTTGCGCGCCGCGTCGTGCTCGATCGCGGTGGCGATGCCCCGGGCCAGGTCGCCGCCGTACGTGTAGTGGCGCACCTGGTCGCCGGCGCCGAGGATGTGCAGCGGGTCCTGGCCCTTGAGCACCTTCTGCACCAGGTCCGGGACGACGTGCGACATGGCCAGCTTGACGTTGCCGCTCAGCACCTCGGCCGACCCGAGCGCCCGGCCCTCGCCGACGCCGACGCAGTTGAACGGCCGGACGATCGTGTACGGCAGTCTGTACTGGTCCCAGGCGGCGCGGGCGTAGTACTCGACGGCGAGTTTCTGGAAGCCGTAGGAGGACTTCGGCGGCGGCACCTCGTGCTGGTCGCCCTCCTTGCTGGGCCAGCGATCGGTGGACTCGAAGACCATCGACGACGACACGTAGGTGACCTTCCGCAGCGTCCCGTCGCGGTGCGCCTTGATCGCCGCGTCGCAGGAGGCCGCCATGATCCGCTCGTTGGTGGCGAGCAGGTCGTACGCGTACGCGTGGAAGTAGGAGATCCCGCCGATCATCGCCGCCCCGGCCACGAAGTGGTCGCAGCCGTCGAGGAGCCTCGTCACCAGCTCCACGTCGCGGGCGTCGCCCTCGGTGAACGAGTAGTTCGGGTGACTGTCGTAGCTGTGCGACACCGGGCCGTACTTGCTGAAGTCGTCGAGGCCGACGACCTCGTGCCCGCGGCCCAGCAATTCCTCGACCAGATATCCGCCGATGAATCCGGCCGAGCCGGTGACCAGCACCTTCATGCGGGCGTGTCCTCCCTGTCACGATCCGAGACGACCTCGGGGGTCGGTCGTTTCGCCGCCCACCGGGCGGCCATGTACTCGTCCGACAGGCGCCGGCCGAACGCGAAAAAGTACCAGCGCAGGTAACTCGGCATGAACCGGCCCACGTCGAAGTGTGACTCCCCGAGCTGGCGGTCGAGCCAGATCGTCGGGATCTCGGCGACCGGCCGCCGCATCCGGGTCGCCTTGGCGGTCAGCTCGATGCCGATCTCGAAGCCGGTGTTCGACTCGATGCCGACCTCCCGGACGAAGTCGGTGTCGTACGCCTTGAAACTGTTCGTGGCGTCCCGGGTGCCGACCCGGGCGAACATCTTCAGCGTCTTGCCGGCCCACCGCGACGCCAGCCGCTTGAACCGGGGGCCGCCGACCTGCTGGCCGCCGGGCATGTAGCGGGACGCCGCCGCGACCACCACGCCACGGTCGACGAGCCGGGCCAGGTCGTCGATCTGCCGCGGGTCGTCGCAGCCGTCGGCCATCGTCACCACGGCCACCGGGGCGCGGGCCGAGTCGATGCCGAACCGGATCGCGTTGGCCGGGCCGCGCCCGTACGTGTTGAGCACCGCGCGCACCCGTGGATCGGTGCGGGCCAGCTCTTCCACGTACGGCACGGTGGTGTCCTCGGGCATGTCGTGCACGACCAGTATCTCGGCCGGCAGCAGCACCTCGCGCAGGATCCGCTGGAGGTGGCGGACCACCTCGGGCCCTTCGTTGTAGACCGGGATGACCACGGAAACCCGAGGTGTCACACCAGAACCCCCTGCCCGGTAAGGCCCCACATGTCGATGACCGGCTTGTCGGTCCTGAGATCGGTGTAGTCGGCGTGCGGAGCAGCGATCACCAGGAGATCGGCCCGTTCGACGACCTCGTCCAGCGAAAGGAACCGGTCGTCCCGGACGTACGGATCGGTGCAGAGCGTCTCGCGCGCCTTCAACGTCAAGATCTTGCGGAGCTTGTACGCCAGACTGTCCCGCGAGTCGTCGCTGCCGCCCTTGAACGCCATCCCGAGGATCCCCACGGTCAGCTCGCTCAGGTCGAACCGGTCCTCCAGCCGCGACACCAGGTACAGCGGCAGCCCCTCGTTGATCAGCATCGCCGAGTGGCCGAGCACGAAGTTGTTCCGGTTGAACGCGGCCAGCTGCATGGTGTCCTTGAGCAGGCACGGGCCCGCCGCGAACCCGGGCATCGGCAGATCGGCCGCGCGCGGGTAGTCGAACGACACCGCGTGCCGGATCCGGGCGAAGTCCAGCCCGAAATCGTTCGCCATCATCCAGAACTGGTTGGCCGCCGCGAACTTCAGATAGCGCCAGGTATTGGTGAACAGTTTCGCCAGCTCGGCCTCCTCCGGCTCGAGCCGGACGATCGACTCGGTGAGCCGGCGGAACAGTTTCTCCGCACGATCGAGAGCTTGCGGGGTACGCGCGGCGACGATCTGCGGGAGCGTGAAGAGCTCGGTCATCGCCCGTCCCTCGGCGATCCGTTCCGGGCAGAACGCCACGTCGACGTCGAGGCCGCGGCTCTTCAGCAGCTTCTCGGTCAGCGCGGTGACGCCCGGGTAGACGGTGCTGCGCAGCACGATCAGCTGGCCGTCGTGCAGGAACTCGACACAGCGCTCGATCGCCCGCGGCACCGCGCCCAGGTCCGGGTTGAGGTGCTCGTCGACGGGGGTGCCGACGACCACGACCAGGGCGTCCGCCCGCCCGACGCTCGCCGGGTCGGTGCTGGCCCGCAGCCTGCCGTCGGCGAGGGCCTCGGCGAGCGGCTCCTGCGCGCCCTCCTCGGTGAACGGCATGACACCGGAGTTGACCCGGTCCACGGCGGCCGCGTCGATGTCGTACAGCACGACGGACAGGCCGCGCGCGGCGAGTGCGACGCCCAGCGGGAGGCCGACCCGGCCACACCCACCGACCACGCAGACGTCCACGCCGAAGGCCTCATCTGCCTCGGTCATTTCGCCTCACAATTCTCGCCAGGCTCCGGCGTGTAGGCAGGTTACTCGTGAGGAAACCTCGGGTCTACCCATGCGTAGCCAAGGGGCTATCGTTCGTGACCATGGCAGGCACGCCGTCCACCACCCTGAGCGCCCGCATCGCCGCCGCGCTCCCCTCCAGCGCCGTGGCAGCCGCGGTGCGCACCGCGTATCCGCGGGTCGAGCCGGAGCTCGCCCGGTTGAAGTCGTACGCGCCCCGCTGCGCGACCGCCGTCGACGTCGGCGCCTGGTACGGGCCCTGGACCCGTGGCCTGCGCCGGATCGCCGAGCGGGTGGTGTCGGTCGAGCCGGTGCCCGAACTGGCGCGCAGTGTGGCCACCGCGTTCCCGGACGTCCGGGTGATCGAGGCGGTCGCGTCGGACCACGCCGGCACGGCCGAGCTGTTCCTTCCGACCGGCGGGCCGGGCGAGGGAACCTCCTCGGTCGAGCATGGCACCGGGCCGACCGCGACGGTCCGGCGGGTCACGATCGACTCCCTGGAGCTGACCGGGGTCGGCTTCATGAAACTGGACGTCGAGGGCCACGAGACGGCGGCGCTGCTCGGCGCCGAGCAGACGATCAAGCGCGACAAGCCGCTGCTGATCGTCGAGCTGGAGGAGCGGATCCAGCCCGTTCAGCCGGTGCTCGACCTGCTGGCCGGCTGGGGATACCGGCCGTTCGTCATGCCGGACGAGCGCTGGATCCCGCTGGCGGACTTCGACCTGATCGAGCACCAGCGCGGCGCCCTGGAGCGGGTCGGGCAGAGCTTCGTGCGACGGGTCGTCCGCCCCAAGCCGCGGTATGTGAACATGGTGCTGTTCCGGCCCGAGGAGAGCCGATGACGACCAGCACCGCCACGCCCGCCACCCCGCAGCCGCCGGACGCCGGAGTCGCTCCCAAGCTGGATCCGGTCGCCGCGATCGCCGCCGTGCTCATCGCGGCCAGCGTGCTCTGGCGGGCGTCGATCACCACCCGGGGCTACCTCACCGCCGACGACTTCCCGATCATCTCGCAGGCCCACGAGTACGGACTCGGTGGCCTGTTCACGCTCTACAACAACCACTTCATGCCGGCCGGCCGGCTGGTCACCTACCTGATCGACCGGCTGACCGGGTACGAGTACTGGCCGTACGCCGCCCTGATGATCCTCGGGCAGCTCGCCGTCAGCGTCGCCTTCTACCGGCTGCTGAAGCTGATGCTGCCGGCCGGGTGGGCGCTGCTGGTGCCGCTGACGCTGTTCCTGTTCAACCCGCTCACGCTGGAGGTCAGCGCGTGGTGGGCGGTCGGGCTGAACCTGCTGCCGATGCAGCTCGCGATGATCGTGGCGCTGGCCGCGCAGGTCCGCTACATCCAGACCGGCGACCGCCGGCACCTGATCACGCTGGCCGCGGCGGTCCTGGTGGGCCTGCTCTTCTTCGAGAAGGCGCTGCTCATCGTCCCGATGGTCTTCCTGGCCACGCTGTTCCTGTACGCGCCCGGCGGCCCGGTCCGCGCGCTGGTCGTCACGATCAAGCGCTGGTGGCCGGCCTGGGCCATGCTGACCGCGATCTCGCTGCTGTTCCTCGGCGTCTACTCGCTGATGGCCACCGGCTCGTCGGTGCGCGTGCCGCGGTCCGGCGGGGAGGTCTGGGACTTCCTGGTGCAGTTCTTCGGCTCGTCGCTGGCGTCCGGCCTGACCGGCGGCCCGTGGTCGTGGCTGGACGCCGCGGACGGCCCGGCCGTCGCCGCGCCCACCCGGGAGGCGCAGTGGATCTCCTGGGGGCTGGTCGCCGCGCTGTTCGCGCTCACCCTCTGGCTGCGCCGGTCGGTGGCCGGCCGGGCCTGGGGCCTGATGATCGTGTTCGCGCTGATGGCGGCCGGGCTGATCTCGTTCACCCGGCTCGGCTCGGAGATGAGCGGCGTGGCCGGCCTGGTCCCGCGCTACCTCGGTGACGTGTTCGTGGTCGCGGCGCTCTGCGTCGGCGTGGCGGTGGCCGGTCTGCGCCGCCCGGCCCCGGACGGCGGGGAGCCGGTCGACGACCCGGTGCCCGCCCCGGTCCGGCGGCATCCGCAGCAGTTCCTCGTCGGTCTCGGCGTCGGCCTGGTCCTGCTGATCGCCAGCAGCGTCTACAGCAGCACCGACTTCGCCACCGACTGGGCGTCCAAGGCCGGCCGGGAGTACCTGACGACCGCCACCAAGGAGCTGGCCGAGGCCGAGCCGGGCACGGTCTTCATGGACCAGCCGGTGCCCGAGCTGGTGGTGCCCAGCCTGGTCTACCCGTGGAACAAGCAGTCGAAGTTCTTCGGGCCGCTCGGTGACGAGGGCCCGGTGTTCGTCACCGAGGCCAAGAAGCTGTCGGTGATCGACGACTCCGGGCACGTCCGGCCCGCCTGGGTGAAGGGCGTGAAGAACAAGCCGGGCCCGATCCCGGGCTGCGGGTACCGGGTGGCCGGCGGGAAGACCACGACGATCGAGCTGCAGAGCGAGCTGATCAACTATTGGCACGCGGTGCGGATCGGTTACATCAGCGACCGGGCCACCGTGGCGACCATGCGGATCGGCGACCGGGAGCCGGTGACGTTCGACGTCCACCAGGGCCTGAACGCGATGTTCCTGCTCCGGATGGCCGACGGCGACGAGGTCGAGCTGACCCTGCGGGACCCGAAGGCCGGCCTCTGCACCGACGAGATCGAGATCGGCGCGCTGGTGCCGCAGCCGATGTGATGACCGTACGACCCGGGCTGGTCCTGCACGCGGTGGCCGCGTCCGTCACGGGCGTGGTCCTGGCGCCGCTGGCCCGGCCCGGGTACGTGCTGCGTTACGACATGGTGTTCGTGCCGCGGCAGACGCTGAGCTGGGAGATGATCGCGCCGGCCGACGCGCTGCCGCGAGCGGTCCCGCTGGACGCGGTGGTGTCGGTGGCGAACCTGGCGGTCCCGGGCTGGCTGCTGCAGCGGATCGCGCTGGTGGCGATCGTCTACCTGGCGGCGCTCGGGGCGGCCCGGCTGCTGCCGTCGGAGCGGCTGCTGCCGAAGGTGGTGGCGGCGCTGGCGTACGCGTGGACCCCCTTCCTCGCCGAACGGCTGCTGCTCGGCCAGTGGGCGCTGCTGCTGGCGTACGCCTGCCTGCCCTGGATGGTGGCCGCGATCCGGGACGTCCGGGCCGGCCGCCCCCGCGCCCTGGCCCGGCTGGTGGTCGCCGCCGCCCCGGCCGCGGTGACCCCGACCGGTGGCCTGATCGCCGTGGCCGCCGTCGCCGTGCTGATGCCGCTGCGGCAGCGGGCCACCGGGGCCGCCCTGGCCGCGGTCACCGCCCTGAACGCGCCGTGGCTGGTCGCGGCCCTGACCAGCGCCGCCGGTGGCGCCTCGGACCCGCAGGGGGTCGCCCAGTTCGCGGCCCGCGCGGAGAACTGGGCCGGCACGTGGGTGGCGATGGCCGGCACCGGCGGCATCTGGAACGCCCAGACCGTCCCGGCCAGCCGGGAGTCGGTGCTGGCCCCGCTGGTGACCGTGCTGCTGGTGGCCGCGGCCGTGCCCGGCCTGATCGAGCTGCGGCGCCGCTGGCCCGGCGGCGCGGTCCGGCTGTACGCCCTGGCCGCGGGCGGGTTCCTGCTGGCGGCGGCCGGGATCGTGGGGCCGGGTACGGCGCTGCTGGAGTGGGCGGTGGTGCACGTGCCGGGCGCCGGGCTGCTGCGTGACGGGCAGAAGTTCCTGCTCCCGTACGCCCTGGTCCTGGCCCTGGGTTTCGCTCTCGGCGCGGAGCGCGGCGCCGCCTGGCTGGCCCGCCGGTTCGAGCCGTCCGCCGGCCGGGTCCTGCTCGTGGGCGCCGTGCTGCTGCCGCTGGTGGCGCTGCCGGACCTGGCGTTCGGGGCGATGGGCCAGTTGCGGCCGGTGCGCTACCCCGCCGACTGGCGGGAGGTGGCCGCGCGGGTCGCCGAGCGGCCGGGCGAGGTGCTGTCGCTGCCGTTCGAGGGCTACCAGCGGTACGCGTGGACCGATGACGTGGTGGTCCGTGACCCGGCCCCGCGGTACCTGGACGCCCCGGTGCTGATCAACGACGCGCTGCGGGTCGGCGCGGTGACCGTCGACGGGGAGAGCCCGCGGGCCACGGCGGTGGGCGCGCTGCTGGCCGCGGGCCGGCCGGCCGCCGACGCCGGAAGCCCCTGGGTGCTGGTCCGGCGGGGCGCCGGCGAGCCGTCCGCCGCGGTGCTCGCGGGACTTCGGCTGGTGTACGACGGGAAGTATCTTCAACTGTGGGACAACCCGTCAGCGCCGACGGTGCCGTCCGCGGCCGGTGACGGCCGCCGGGCCTGGGCGCTGTTCGGCCACCTGCTCGCGGCCCTCGTGGTGATCGCGGGGGTTCTTCGGCTACTGCTACCGGGCAGTAGATCGTGGTACGGTCCGCGCACCCACCAGTTCGGGGAGGAAGAATCATGGCCAAACTGGCCACGCTCGTCATCGCGACCTTGGCCGGGGGCCTCCTCGGCATCGTCGGCGTCGTCGCAGCGGTCGGGAGCTTGAACCCGTCCGCCGACCACATCGCCAACGTGAGCAACGATGACGTCACCCAGGGCACTGCCGTCTACGGTCAGCGCTGATAGTACGCAGCACGAGGAACGGCCCGGCGGAGATCCGCCGGGCCGTTCTTCTCGTTGCTGTCCCGTCTAGCCGACCCGCTCGCCGGCCGGGGCCGACGGCATGCCGCCGGTGAGCTGCCGGTGCACCACCCCGGCGAACGCTTCCCCGGCCTTCTCCCAGGTGAACCGGCCGGCGTGCACGGCGGCCGCGGAGCCCATCTCGGTACGCCGCCGGGCGTCCAGCAGCAGCGAGCGCACCTGCAGGAAGAAGTCGTACTCGTTCTCCACCAGCACGCCGGTCTCGCCGTCGGCCATCGCGTCGGCGACCCCGCCCGCCGACCGGAACGCCACCGAGGGCGTGCCCCGTACCCCCGCCTCGACGATGGTCAGGCCCCAGCCCTCCTTGAGCGAGGGCATCAGCAGCAGCCAGGAGCCGCAGAGCAGCTCGTGCTTGTGCTCCTCGGAGACGAAGCCGGTGAACCGGACCCGGTCCTGGATCCCCAGGTCCTCGGTGAGCTGCAGCAGCGGCTCGTCCCACCAGCCCTGCCCGGCCACCACCAGCTCGATCGTGGGCAGCTCCAACGCCAGCAGGGCGGTGGCGCGCAGCGCGAACTCCACCCGCTTGTGCGGCACCAGCCGGCCCAGCACCATCAGGCTCGGATGCCCGGTCCGCGGCACCGGCGGCCCGCTCACCTCGGGCGTCCCGTTGTGCACGACGGTGATCCGGTGCCGGTCCACGCCCAGGCCGGTGAGCTCGTCCCGGGTCGACTCGGAGACCGTGACGTACTGGCAGCGCCGGTAGACCCGGACCGCCAGCACCGACTCGATCCACCAGCCGATCCGGGCGATCCGCGGGCCGAACACCACCGGCCACTGCTCCCGGTGCACGTGGTGGACCAGCACGATCACCGGCCGCCGGGCGTACAGCCGACTGAGGAACGGCATGCCGTTGCCGACGTCTATGATCACATCCGGTCGGCCGAGGCGGCGTCGGGACAACGGTCCGATGCCGAGGAGGCCGATCAGGTAGGTGAGAGCGGCCATCAGGTACACGGTGTGGCGTCCGCCCCGGCGGACGATGCGCACGCCGTCGGCGGTGGTCTCCTCCGCCGGGGCGGTGCCGTGGGCCTGGCAGAGCAGGGTCACGCGGTACCCGTGGCGCACCAGTTCGGTGGCGACCCGGTCGAGGTAGAGCTCCGAGCCCCCGCCCTCGGGGTGCTTGGTGTCCCGCCAGTTCAGGAACAGGACGTGACCGCCGCAGGCATCCGTCATGGTCTACTCTGCCACCCCTACTAGCGAGTACGATTCGCGATCGCGTCACACTAGGTCAGCCCTGGGAACAACCGCAACGGCCGCGTAACAACGGGAGGAACCGCGTGAGCGATGGGAGCCTCCGCGCGCGACCGGAGTTCTGGCCGGTAGCGCTGTTGAGCACGGCGCTGATCGCGGTTCTCGCCGGATGGTCCGGATTCACGTATCTCGATCGAACCCGTAACGATCCGGCCTGCACCGAGCGCACCACCCTGCGCGTCGCGGCGGCCCCGAGCATCGCCCCCGCCGTCCGCACCACCGCCCAGCGTTTCGCCGAGCGCGACCCCTGCCTGGATCTGCTGGTCGAGGCGCGCGAGTCGGCGGACGTGCTGCGGGTGGTGTCCCGTACCGCCACGGATACCGTCGTCACCACTTCCGCATCGGCATCCGCGGGCCCGTCCGCAGGTAAATCCGCGTCTTCTTCCGGCAGCGCGAGCGCCAGCGCCGGTGCGAGCGCCGCGGCCGCCGAGGCCGCGACCGTCGCCCCCGACGTGTGGCTGCCCGAATCCACCCTCTGGCTGCGCCGGGCCCGCGCCACCGGCGCCTTCCAGGTGCCCGCCGAGGGCGTCTCGGTGGCCACCACCCCGGTCGTGCTCGCCCTGGACGAGCGCACCGCGAAACGGGTCGGCGCGGTCGGCTGGACGCAGCTGGTCGGCGCGGTGAAACCGCCGGTGCCGGTGGCCCTGCCCGACCCGGCGACCAGCCCGCTCGGCTTCGCCGGCCTGCTCGGCGTCCGTGACATCGCCCGCGGCAGCGCGCCGTACTCCGCGGCGATCATGCGCCGGCTGTCGCCGCACACCGTCTCCACCGCCGGCGAGAACGTCCCCGACCCGGTCGGCCCCGGCAAGGACGAGACCGCGGTGATCAGCACCGAGCAGCAGGTGCTGTTCGCGGCGGCCGGCGGCAAGAAGCAGGTGGCCGTCTATCCGGCCCGGCCGGTGCCCGGCCCCGACTACCCGTACGCGGTACTGACCGCCGGGGACGAGCAGCGCGAGTACGCCACCGCGCTGCTGCGCGCCCTGCTCGCCAAGAACGGCGCCGAGGTGTTCACCGGGCACGGGCTGCGGGCCCCGGACGGCGCCGCGCCGACCGACATCCCGGCCGCCACCAGGGTCCGCAAGACCGGCTACACGCCCGCCGCGCTGCCCGCCGAACAGGACGCCGAGACCCTGCTCAACGCGTGGGGCGGCGTGCACATCAGCGCCCGGATGCTGGCCGTCTTCGACATCTCCGGCTCGATGGCCGCCACGGTGCCCGGCTCCGACGAGTCCCGGCTGTCCGCCACCATCAAGGCCGCGCAGGACGGAGTGCAGCTGTTGCTCAGCACCACCGAGCTGGGCGTGTGGGAGTTCTCCACCGACCTGGACGGGCAGCGCGACTACCGCGAGGTGGTCCCGGTCGGCCCGATCGGCCCGCGCCGCGACGACATCATCCGCCGGGTCAACCGGATGCAGGTGAACCCCAACGGCAGCACCGGGCTGTACGACACCGCGCTCGCCGCGTACCGGGACGCCACCCGCAACTGGACGCCCGGCCGGATCAACATGGTGCTGATCCTGACCGACGGCACCGACGACAACGCCAGCGGCATCAGCCGGGCCACCCTGCTGCGTGAGCTGGGCAAGCTCGTCGACCGGAAGCGCCCGGTGCCGATCCTGTTCATCGGGGTCGGGCGTGAGATCGACCCGGCCGAGCTCAACCAGATCGCCAAGGCCACCGGCGGCCGGGTCGCGCTCACCGAGAAGCCGTCCGGCATCCGGCAGATCTTCTACACCTCCCTCGCCGAGTTCAGCTGCCTGCCCCCGGAGTGCCGCCGATGACCGCCGCCGTCCGGGAGCGGACCCGCGTGACGACCCCGCCCGCCACCGATGCCGGCCCCCGCCGGAACCTCCTCGCCATCGGCGGGGCCCTGCTGCTGGTCGTGCTCGCCTTCGTGCAGCGTCCCGGCCAGGCCACCTTCGACACCAAGCTGGACCTGGCGGAGAACCCGATCGGCTTCATGTCCCGGGCCCTGCACCTGTGGAACCCGTGGGCGACCTCGGGCGAACTGCAGCAGCAGGCGTACGGCTACCTGTTCCCGATGGGCCCGTTCTTCGCCACCGGCGACCTGCTCGGCGTGCCGCCCTGGATCACCCAGCGGCTGTGGTGCGCGGTGCTGCTCTGCGTCACCTACTTCGGGGTGCTGCTGCTGGCCCGCGCGCTGCGGATCGGCAACGACGCCGGCCGGATCGTGGGCGCGCTGGCGTACACCCTGGCCCCCCGGATGCTCACCGAGATCGGCCCGCTCTCCTCGGAGATGCTGCCGGTGGTGTTCCTGCCCTGGGTGATGCTGCCGCTGGTGCAGTACCGCCGGATCGGCTCGCCCCGGCGGGCCGCCGCGCTGTCCGCGCTGGCCGTGCTCTTCATGGGCGGCATCAACGCCGCCGCGACCGTGATGGCCCTGGTGCTGCCCGGCCTGTGGCTGATCACCCGGCGCTGGGACCGGCGGCTCGCCGCGCTGATCGGCTGGTGGGTGGTCTGCGTCGTCGGGGCGACATTGTGGTGGATCGTCCCGCTGCTGCTGTTCGGCGAGTACAGCCTGCCGTTCCTGGACTACATCGAGTCCTCCGGCACGACCACCGCGGTCACCTCGCTGTTCCAGGCGTTCCGCGGCACCAACCAGTGGGTCGGCTACATCGTCCAGGGCGACCCGTGGTGGCCGGCCGGCTGGACCCTGATCGACAACCCGCTGCTGATGACGGCGACCGCGCTGGTCGCGGCGGTCGGCCTGGCCGGGCTGGCGATGCGCGGGCTGCCCGAGCGGCGATTCCTGATCATCGCCATGCTGACCGGCCTGACCCTGCTGACCATGGGTTACGTCGGCACCATGGACAGCCCGTTCGCGCCGTTCACCCGGGACCTGCTGGACGGGCCGCTCGCCCCGCTGCGCAACGTGCACAAGTTCGAGCCGGTGCTGCGCCTGCCGCTCGCGCTGGGCCTGGCGTACGCCGCGAGCCGCACCCTGCGCTGGCGCCGGCTGCCGCTGCCCGTCCCGGCGAGCCCGCTGGTCGCGGCGCTGCTGGTGATCGCCGCCGCGCCGGCCGGGATGACGCTGCTGCGCCCCGGGCCGGGCTGGACCGCGATGCCGTCCTACTGGCAGGAGGCCGCGGACTGGCTCACCGATCAGGACGCGCAGGCCCGCACGCTGGTCGTGCCGGGCGCCGGATTCGCCCAGCACACCTGGGGCCGGACCGTCGACGAGCCGATCCAGCCGCTGGCCGGGGCGCCGTGGGCGCAGCGCAACCAGATCCCGCTCGGCTCCGAGGGCAACACCCGGGTGATGGACGCCGTCGACGCGGTCCTCGCGCAGGGCCAGGGCTCCCCGGCGCTGGCCGACTTCCTGGCCCGCTCCGGCTACAAGTACCTGCTGGTCCGGCACGACCTGGACCGGGCCGCCTCGGGCGCGCCGCCGATCGCCGTGGTGCGCCGGGCCGTCGCCGGGTCGCCGGGCCTGGAACCGGCCGTCACGTTCGGCCCCGCGGTGAGCGCCGGCGGCGTGGAGACCAGCCCGGTGGACGCCGGCGTCACCGTGCCGGCCATCGAGATCTTCCAGGTCGCGAGCCCGGTGCCGGCCGTGTCGGCGACCGCGATCACCGACGTCCCGGTGGTCAGCGGCGGTCCCGAGTCGTTGCTCGGCGTCCTCGAACAGGGCCTGATCGACGGCGCCCAGCCTGCCGTGCTGGCCGGTGACGCCACCGGGGACCTGGGTCTGACCGCCGGTGAGTCGGCCGCCCGGCCGATCGTCACCGACGGGTTGCGCCGCCGCGAACTCAACATCGGCCGCACCCGCGACAACGTCAGCCAGACCCTTACCGCCGACGAGAAGACCAGGCAGGGCCGGGTACGCACGGACCTGATCCCGTTCGACCCGGCCGGCCACCAGACCGTCGCCGAGTACCAGGGCATCCGGTCCGTGCAGGCGTCCAGCAGCGTCAGCTTCGCCGACTCGGTCGGCGCGATCGAACCGTCCATGCTGCCGTACGCGGCCCTGGACGGCGACCGGTCCACGGTGTGGCGCTCGGACCCGTACGAGCGCGGCGCCGGTCAGTGGATCGACGTCGAGCTGGGCACCGCCAAGCGGGTCACCGCCGTGACCGTGGACTTCGTCGACGACCTGCGGGTCTCGGCGCCGGTCTCGGTCGTCCGGCTGACCACCGACCAGGGCATCGTGGACCGCCCGGTGCCGGCCACCCCCGGCCCGCACAGCCTGGAGACGCTGCCCGGCCTGACCACCTCGGTCCGGGTCACCGTCCTCGCGCTGCGCCAGGGGTACGAGGGCAGCGTCGTGCTGCGCGAGCTGGGCATCCCCGGCCTCACCGCGGAGCGGGGCCTGCGGGTGCCCGCCGACACCACGGGGAACGTCCCGCCGGTCTACGCCTTCGAGCGGGCCGTGCAGCAGCGCGGCTCCTGCTACCCGGCCGGGACCGAGGCGGGCGCGGCGATCCGCTGCGACCAGTTCCTGGCCCGGCAGGGCGAGGAGCCGCTCGGCATCGACCGGTACTTCACCACGCCGGTGGACGCCGCCTACGACCTGCGGCTCACCGCCCTGCCCCGGCCCGGCGCGACCGTCCCGCTGGCCCGCCCGGTGGCCGCGGCCGCCTCGTCGGTGCTGACCGGCGACGTCACGGCAGGCGCGCACGCCGCCGTCGACGGCGACCCGGCCACCGCCTGGCTGGCCGAGCCGACCGACGCGCAGCCCACGCTGACCCTGGCGTGGCGGGGCAACCGCCGGATCGACCGGGTCCGCCTGGTCGTGCCGGAGGCCCCGGCCGCGGCCCGGCCCACCATCGTGTCGATCAGCGCCGCCGGGAAGAACGCGAGCGCCCCGGTCGACGCGGACGGCTGGGTGCGGTTCCCGGCGGTCGTCACCAGCCGGATCGCGATCACCGTCTCGGCGAGCGAGCGCGTCACCGCCGACGCCCGCGGCGGCGGCACCGGCTGGCCCGCCCCGGCCGGCATCGCCGAGGTCCAGGCGCCCGGCCTGGCCGGTCTGCTCACCGCGGCGACCGGCAACACCCCGCTGGCGGTGCCGTGCGGCAAGGGCCCGTCCGTCGAGATCGGCGGGGTCCGTTACCCGACGTCGGTGACCGGGACGCTCGGCGACATACGGGCCAAGCGGGCGCTGAAGGTGTCCGTCTGCGACGTGTTCGCCAGCGAGTCCGTCCGGCTGCCGCAGGGTGACCAGCATCTGCGGACCGTGCCGTCGGCGGCGTTCCTGATCGACTCGGCGACCCTGGTGCCGGACGGCACGCCGGCCGCCGCTCCGGCGGTGAGCCACCGGGCCGTGACCGTGCAGCGCTGGGACGCCACCGTTCGGACCGTGACGGTCGCCTCGGGGGCCGCCTCCTTGCTGGTCGTCCCGGAGAACCTGAACGCCGGATGGGCCGCGGAACTGAACGGTCAGGAGCTGCGGCCGGTCCGGGTGGACGGGTGGCAGCAGGCGTTCGTGCTGCCGGCCGGCGACGGCGGGACAGTGATCTTGCGGTTCACGCCGGACGACCCGTACCGTACCGGTCTTGCGGCCGGCGCGGGATGTGTCCTGCTGGTCGTTCTGCTCGCCCTCGTGCCGGCTCGCCGGCGGGAGGTCGCCGTCCGTCCGCTCGCCCGCGTCTACACACTCGTCCCCGGTGGGGCCTGGTGGATGCTGGTGCCGCTGATGGTGCTGGCGGTCGTCATCGGTGGCGCGGCCGGCGCCGCGCTGCTGCTGACCGCGCTGATCATCCGGCAGGGACGGCCGAACTGGCTGCCCGGGATCGCTTTCACGAGCGCCCTCGTCGCGATCGCGGTCGCGGTCGGCGGGCGGCTGCTCGGGCACGGGCAGGAATGGGCGTACGGCATCGCGGTGCAGTCGGCGATGCTGGCCGCCGTGTGCGCGGTCGCGGCGGTCGCGGCCCCGTCGTCCGGCCGGCCGGAGAAGGAGATCTCAGTGAGCGAGTGGCCGATCAGCCCGTACCGGGCGACGCTGCGCCGATCGGTCCGGCTGTTCCGCGCCTTCCTGGTCGAGCAGAGCGACCCGGACCGGTTCTACTCGCTGCTCGCCGAGGACTCGGTCCGCCAGCTCGAGGCGTACACCGGCCTCAACGGCGCGAAGATTCTCGACGTCGGCGGCGGGCCGGGCTATTTCGCCAGTGAGTTCGAGAAGGCCGGCGCCACGTACCTCGGTCTCGACCCGGCCGTCGGCGACTTCGCGGCGGCCGGCGCCGAGGTCAACGGCATGATCCGGGGCAGCGGCACCGCTCTGCCGATCCGGACCGGCGCACTGGACGTCTGCTACTCGTCGAACGTTCTGGAGCACGTCGCCGAACCGGAGGCGATGCTCGACGAGATGGTCCGGGTCACCCGGCCGGGCGGCACCGTCTTCGTGTCGTTCACGCCGTGGTGGTCGCCGCACGGCGGGCACGAGACCGGGCCGTTCCGGCACTGGCTCGGTGGTGACCGCGCCCGCCGCCGTTACCTCCGGAAGACCGGTCACGAGCCGAAGAACCGGTTCGGGGAGACGCTCTTCCCGGTCAGCGCCGCACGGATGATGCGCTGGACCCGGGCCGCGCGCCGTGCCGGGGCTGTCACGGTGGTCGATGTCATCCCGAGGTATCACCCCTGGTGGGCACAATGGGTGGCCTCGGTGCCCGTGCTGCGGGAAGCGCTCACGTGGAACTTCACGGTGGTGCTGCGGCGCGAGGGCGAGTCCGTTTCAGCAAACGATCAGGAAGATGTGTCCAGGGTCTCGCTTCCTGATGTGACTCAGTAGTAACCTCCTGCAAGCTCGGCATACACCTCACCTGCCACAATTCCGTTTCCACCTCGTGGAGGACATATGAAGTCCCGCGTCATCGGCACCGTGCTGTTCGGTTTCGGCGTCTTGGCGTTGGTATTCGCCGGCGGTCTCGCTTTCTTCGTGGCCCCGACGGCCAAGCAGATTCCGTACGACATGGAGATGACCCAGTCGGTGGCCGAGGCGCCGAACGCCCGTTTCATGCAGATCAAGGGCGGCAAGGCCACCGTGGAGAGCGCCACGCTGCGTTCGACGGTGACCGTTCAGGTCGACCCCGACGCGACCGCCAAGCTCACCGGTGACCTCGACGGCAGCGCGCTGGTCTGGGTGGCCGGCCAGCAGGTCCAGCGCACCGACACCAACGAGCTGGTCAGCGCATACAGCACCTCGTTCGCCGTGGACCGCGAGTCGGCCGCCGCGGTGAACTGGGCGGACCAGTGGCTGGACACCGGCGGCCAGCGGGAGCCGGTCTCCTACAAGGGCCAGGTCTACAAGTTCCCGTTCGGCACCGAGCAGAAGGACTACGAGATCTTCGACCGGGACATCCTCGACGCCCGGCCGGCGAAGTTCGTGAAGACCGACGAGATCCAGGGTCTCCAGGTCTACGAGTTCACCCAGACGCTGCAGGACGAGACCCAGAACCTGCCGGAGGACCGGGTCAAGCTGATCCTCGGCCAGCTCCTGCCGGGCGCCACCGAGGGCTCGGTCAAGTACAGCAACATCCGTACCGTGTGGGTCGAGCCGCAGACCGGCCAGTACCTGAAGGTCCAGGAGCAGCAGAAGAAGCAGCTGGTCTCCACCGACGGCCGCTCGATCGACATCCTCGACGCGACCTTCGTCTACACCGACGACACCGTGAACAAGTCGGTCGACACCGTCGGCGCCAACGTGAACAAGCTCAACCTGGTCGGCCTCTACGGCCCGATCGCCCTCGGTGTGCTCGGCCTGATCCTGGCCGTCACCGGCGGCATCATCGTGACCCGCGGCAACAACCGCGCGGCCACCAGCGGCGTCCCGGCGCAGTGGACCGGCTCCGGCCGGCACGCGGCCAAGGACGAGGAGACCGCCGACGTGACGGCCTCCGCCGACAAGGGCTGATCCACAGCTGGTCAGAACCGCCGCCCTCCCGGGGACAACCCCCGGCGGGGCGGCTTTTCTGTGTCGGTGGACACTCACAACGGCGGGCGTCGTGACGTGACGCCGGGGTAATCGGCGACGCACTTTCAAGTGACCATGCGGAAACCAGCGGTTCCTAGATTGGGGGATCTGCGATGACGTCTGGCTTGAAGGGGTGCCCGTGGCTGCCGATGTCACCCAGGTGCGAACCGTGTGCGGCTACTGCGGTGTCGGTTGCGGGATGGTGCTCGACGTAGCGCGCCACGGCGACGGCCGTCTCCACGTGATCAAGGCGAGTGGGGACCGGGACCATCCGGCCAACGCGGGACGCCTCTGCACCAAGGGCGCGACCGGCGCCGAGCTGCTCGCCGCGCCGGGGCGGCTGGACACCGCGCTGATCCGTGCCCACCGGGGCGCCTCCGCGGAGAAGACCGGCGTGGACGCCGCGATCAGCGAGACCGCCCGGCGGTTGCGCGTGATCATCGACGAGCACGGGCCCGACTCGTTCGCCATGTACGTCTCCGGGCAGATGACCCTGGAAGCCCAGTACCTCGCGAACAAGCTGGTCAAGGGCTTCATCGGGACGAACAACATCGAGAGCAACTCGCGGCTGTGCATGGCCAGCGCGGGCACCGGCTACAAGCTGTCGCTGGGCGCGGACGGGCCGCCCGGCTCCTACGACGACCTGGACCACGCGGACGCGTTCCTGGTGATCGGGTCGAACATGGCCGACTGCCACCCGATCCTCTTCCTGCGGATGATGGAACGGGTCAAGGCCGGGGCCAAGCTGATCGTGGTGGATCCGCGGCGTACCACCACCGCGGAGAAGGCCGGCCTGTTCCTGCAGATCCGGCCCGGCGCGGACCTGGCGCTGCTCAACGGCCTGCTGCATCTGCTGCCCAAGGACGACGACTTCATCGCCTCCCACACCGAGGGCTGGGAGGCCATGCCGTCGTTCCTGGCCGACTACACCCCCGACCGGGTCGCGGACCTCACCGGCATTCCGGAGGCGGACATCCGGACCGCCGCGGAGTGGATCGGGGCGGCCGGGAACTGGGTCAGCCTGTGGACCATGGGCCTCAACCAGAGCACCCACGGCACCTGGAACACCAATGCCCTGATCAACCTGCACCTGGCGACGGGGGCGATCTGCCGTACCGGAAGCGGGCCGTTCTCGCTCACCGGCCAGCCCAACGCGATGGGCGGCCGGGAGATGGGCTACATGGGCCCGGGGCTGCCCGGCCAGCGGTCGGTGCTGATCCCGGCCGACCGTTCCTTCGTGGAGAACGTCTGGGACGTGCCGGCCGGCACCCTGCGTACCGAGGTCGGCAAGGGCACTGTCGACATGTTCGAGCAGATGGCCGCCGGGAGGATCAAGGCGTGCTGGGTGATCTGCACGAACCCGGTCGCCTCGGTCGGCAACCGGCGCACCGTGATCGCCGGGCTGGAGGCCGCCGAGCTGGTCGTCACCCAGGACGCGTTCGCCGAGACCGAGACCAACGCGTACGCCGACATCGCGCTGCCCGCGGCGATGTGGTCCGAGGCCGACGGCATCATGATCAATTCGGAGCGGAATCTCACCCTGGTCCACCCGGTGGTGCCCGCGCCCGGGGAAGCGCTGCCGGACTGGCAGATCATCGCCCGGGTCGCGGCCGAGATGGGGTACGGGGCGTCGTTCGCCTACGGTTCCGCCGAGGAGATCCTCGAGGAGATCAAGAGCTTTGCCAACCCGCAGACGGGGTACGACCTGAGCGGCGTCACGTACGAGCGCCTGAACCGCGGGCCGGTGCAGTGGCCGGCCGCGCCCGGCGGCCCGGACCGGAACCCGATCCGCTACCGCACCCCGGACGGTGGCCTGCGGTTCGCCACCGCCAGCGGGAGAGCCGTGTTCCACGCCCGGCCGCACACCGACCCGGCGGAGATGCCGGACGACGACTATCCGTTCGTGCTGAACACCGGCCGCCTCCAGCACCAGTGGCACACCATGACCAAGACCGGCAAGATCGCGAAGCTGAACCGGCTCAACCCGAAACCGTTCCTGGAGATCAACGCGGTCGACGCGGAACTGTTCGAGATCGCGGCCGGCGACCTGGTGGAGATCGCGTCCCGGCGTGGGCGGGCGGTGCTGCCCGCCGTGGTGACCGACCGGGTGCTGCCGGGCAGCTGCTTCGCCCCGATCCACTGGAACGACCTGTTCGGCGAATACGTCAGCGTCAACGCGGTCACCAGCGACGCCGTCGACCCCATCTCCTTCCAGCCGGAACTGAAGGTGTGCGCGGTCTCCCTCACCCGCGTCGGCCCAGCCCCGTCGGGCCCAGCCCCGTCGGGCCCCGCCTCGTCCGGTCCCGCCGTCGCCCTGCCCGCTGCCGGCCCCACTGGTACCAGCCCTGCCTTTGCCGGCCCCACTGGTACCAGCCCTGTCTTTGCCGGCCCCACTGGTACCAGCCCTGTCTTTGCCGGCCCCGCTGGTACTAGCCCTGCCTTTACTGGCCCTGCTGGTACCAGCTCTGTCATTGCTGGCCCCGTTCCTTCCGGCCTGGCCTATACCAGCCCTGCTGGTACCAGCCTGGCCCTTACCGGCTCTGCGGGTCTGTCTGGCGGGGTCGGGCAGGCGCTCGGGATCGACACGGCGCCGCCGGAACTCACCGAGGATCAGCGGCGATATCTGGCCGGGTTCCTGGCCGGGGCGGCGGTGCGGCCCGGAGCGGCGGTGCTGCCGCCGGGGGCGCCCTTCGACCATGCCACGGCCATGTGGGTGAACGGGTTGCTGGCGGGAGTGCTTTCCCCCGTACCGACGCAAGCCCTTGACCTGGCCTCGCCCCCCGCGGAGCCGCGAGCCGGTCGCCTGCAGGTGCTGTGGGCGTCGCAGACCGGGAACGCCGAGGATTTCGCGCAGACCGTGGCCGCGCGGCTGGCCGAGACCGGGCGGCAGGTCAGCGTGATCGGAATGGACGGGCCCGCGGCGGATCTGCTCGATCCGGGGGCTGACCTGCTGGTGGTGACCAGTACGTTCGGGGACGGAGACGCGCCCGACAACGGTAGCTCGTTCTGGGACTCCCTCGCCGGGGACGGGGCGCCGCGGCTCGACGGGCAGCGGTACGCGGTGCTGGCTTTCGGGGACTCCAATTACGACGACTTCTGCGGGCACGGCAGGCGGCTCGACGAGCGGCTGGCCGAACTGGGTGCGGTTCGCCTGGCACCGCGGGCGGACTGCGAGCCGGACTTCGAGGAAACCGCTGACGGATGGCTTTCCTCCGTCCTCGCGGCCCTGCCTACCGCTGCTGTTCCGACCGACTCCACTCCTACTGATGCCGCTGCCTCCACCGCCGCTCCCGCCAGCGCTGTTCCCACTAGCGCTGTTCCCGCTGGCGTCGCTCCGGCCGACTCCGCTTCTCTCGGGGCTGTTCTCGCCGCCGCCGCTCCCACTAGCGCGGTTCCTATCAACGCCGCAATCACCAACGCCTCCGGTACTACTAGCGGCGCTACCGATACCGGCGTTTTTGCCAGCGGTGTTGCCGCCGGTGCGGTCGTTCGCGGTGTTGCTCCTAGCGGTGTTGCCACTAGTGGCGCTGCCACCAATGGCGTTGGTATTGGTGGCGCTCCCACCAGCGGCGCTCCCACCAGCGGCGCTCCCACCAGCGGCGCTCCCACCAGCGGCGCTCCCACCAGCGGCGCTCCCACCAGCCGCGTTACCACCAGCGGCGCTCCCACCAGCCGCGTTACCACCAGCGGCGCTACCACCAGCCGCGTTGGCATCAGCGGCGCTACTACCACTAGCGGCGTTGGTACTACCGGCGGTGTCGCTGCTGGTGGTGCTGTTGTTAGCGGTGTTGCTACCAACGGGGCTACCTCTATCGGGGTTGCGGCTGCGGTTGTTGCGAACGTGGCAACGGGGCCTACGAAAGCGGCGCCGCTGACTGCCACGCTGGCCGGGAATCGGCTGCTCAGCCTGCCGGGGTCGGCGAAGGAGGTTCGGCAGTTCACGTTCGACACCGGCGGGCTGCTCGAATATCGGGCCGGAGATGCGCTGGGGGTGTGGCCGGTCAACTGTGCGGCGCTGGTCAGGGAATGGCTCGACGTGACCGGGCTGGCTACGGACACGCCGGTCGAACTCGGCAAGATCGGCGTGGTGACGTTGGGAGACGCGCTCAGCCGGCATCTCGACATCACCCGGGTCACCACTGACCTGCTGCGGTTCGTCGCCGAGCGCAGTGGATCCGGGCACCTCAAGACGCTGCTGCGCGCCGACAACAAGGGTGAGCTGGCGAAATGGACCTGGGGCCGGCAGGCCGTCGACGTTCTCGCCGAGCATCCGGTCGAGGTCACCGGCGCTGAACTCGCCGGAGTGCTGAAGAAGCTGCAGCCGCGCCACTACTCGATCAGTTCGACGCCGGTGACCGACCCGAACCTGGTCAGCCTCACCGTCTCCGTGGTCCGCTTCGACAACCATCGTGGCCGTCCCCGCAAAGGCGTCTGCTCCACCCATCTCGCCGACGCGCCGGCCGGTGCTGAGGTGTCGGTCTTCGTGCAGAAGGCGCCGCACTTCCGGGTGCCCACCGACCCCAACACGCCAATGATCATGGTGGGGCCCGGCACCGGGGTCGCGCCGTTCCTCGGCTTCCTGCACGAACGGCAGGTCACCGGCGCGCCCGGCGGCAACTGGCTGTTCTTCGGAGAGCAGCGCAGCGCCACCGACTACTACTATGCGGCCGAGCTGGAGGCGCTGCGTGCCGACGGCATCCTCAGCCGGCTGGACGTGGCGTTCTCCCGGGATCAGCGGTCCAAGATCTACGTACAGGACCGGATGCGGGAGAAGGGCGCGATGCTGTGGGCGTGGCTGCAGGCCGGAGCCCACTTCTACGTTTGCGGTGACGCCAGCCGGATGGCCCGCGACGTGGACCGCGCCCTGCACGACATCGCCGTCAACCACGGGAGGCTCAGTGACGAGGCCGCGACCGCGTACGTGAAGCAGCTCGCCACCGACAAACGCTACGTCCGCGACGTCTACTGAGTCAGGGCCGGCCCCGGTGACACGGTCCCCAGGGTTGCCGGCCGACGGCATCAGTTCGCCAGCCGTCGCTCCTGCTGCTTTCGGGGCTGGGGAGTGAGGTGTGAGTGACGGCTGGCGGTCGGTGACAGCGTGCGAGCCGTCGGCCAGGCCTGCTTCGAGGGCTCGGAGAGGTGTGTGAGCGACGGCGGGGGTCGGCGGTGGTTCGTGAGCCGTCGGTCAGGCGTCCTTCGGGGAGTGGGGAAGGTGTCTGAGCGACGGCTGGCGAACCGGGGCGGTCAGGTCATGCGGGTGAGGGCGGCGCGGAGGCGGGCCACGTCGCGGCGGCGTTGTTCGATGGTGGTAGCGACGCCTACCAGGAGCAGGCCGCCGACGGCGAGCGGCACCCAGCGGGGTAGCAGGTCCCAGAACTGGACCAGTTCGTGCACCGCGACCAGCGCCAGCGTCACCCCGCCGGTCACCACCGGTGCCTGCAGCCGAGCCCGCGCGCCGGCCAGCAGCACCAGCAGGGCGCCGGTGCCGAGCAGGAGCCGCCGCAGATAGTGCGGTTCGGCGCCGGAACCGTAGGCGATCACCGCCAGTGACGGCAGGAAGGCGGCGCCCAGGGCGGGACCGTAGGCGGTCCAGGACGGCAGGTCGGGGCGGCTCCGGCGGGCGAACCAGCCGATCACCGCGGCCAGGACGGCGGCCGGGAGCGTGTAGACCTCGGTGGTCTCCACGTCCCGCGACGACAGCAGCAGCCACCAGCCGGCCAGGGCGATGGAGGCGGCGGTGACGGCGTACCGGAAGCGGGTCCTTCGTGTCTCGCCCGGCCGCATCGCGCGGACCGAGAGGACCAGCGCCCACAGTTTGCAGACCAGCGCGGCCCAGAGCAGCGAATCCGTGATCAGGAGCGCGACCAGCGCCGACGCGTGCGCTACTACGAACGGCGCCGGGGCCTCCCGTGGGCGGTGCGAGGCCAGGACCCACTCCAGCGCCACGGCGAGGGCCGCGGCGGTCAGCACGAACAACGGTGGCGCGGCGGGGCCGAGGTCGGCAGCGTCCGCGACGGTGTACGCCAGGGCCACCACCGCGACGGTGCCGGTGATCCAGCCGGCGATCCGGGCGATCGTACGGCGCCCGCCCACACCGGCGACCGCGGCAGCCGCCGTGACCAGGCCGAGCGCGACCATCGTGGAGCCGTGCGCGGCGGTCGAGCCGGCGACCCCGGCCGCGGCCAGCGCGCCGAACAGAACCGTGAGCAGATCGGCGGGGCTGTCGCGCCGGGGCAGGTACGCGATGGCCAGTAGCCCCGCGAGTCCCACCACCAGGTCCACGATCGGCACGGTGGGCCAGGGAGCCCGCGCCGCCGCGAATGCCATCGGCGCCACCAGCGCGAGCAGCGGAGCCGCCGCCGATACCGCCACCAGCCATGGTGGTATCCCAGCCCGTCGAGAGGCTCGGGCCAGCGCTTCCGCGCCCGCTGCGGGTGCGGCGGGTGCGGGCTCGGCGGATGCAGTGGGCTTGGCGGGCGATGTGGGTTCGAGGGGAGAAGCGGGCTCAGCGAGGGAGTCGGGCTCCGTGGGCGAGGCAGGCTCGGCGCGGGAGGTGGGCTCAATGGGTGAAGTGGGCTCGGTATGCGTGGCGGGGAGCAGGGCGAAGCGGGTGAACAGCCAGCCGGCAATGGCGGCAGCGGCCGCGGCCATGGTGAAGGCGGCGACCGAGGGCCAGGCGGCGGCCGGTTGATCGGGTGCGGCGCCGGACCAGATGGCGTTCGTGGCGTCCCACGGATGGGCCAGGACGATCGCCAGGTCGCCGAGCGTCAGGGCGATCAGGGCCAGGGCCGGGACCAGCGCCGCGGTCACGGCGCCGCCGAGGGTCGCGGTGGTGCGGATCGGCAGGAGGGAGACGATCAGGAGCAGGGCCGCGGCGGCGTACGGCGCGACCGCGTCGGCACCGGCTCCGGCCCACAACGGGATGCTGCCGGCGGCGACCAGGGCGACACCCAGCGCCTGTCGCGTGTAGACCGCCAGCCGCCGCGACACCAGGTGCGCGACCAGGCACAAAAGAGCGACGACGGCCAGCGAGACCCGGACCCGTACCGTGGCCGAGGTGTCGGCGGCCAGCAGCGCCAGCCACATCGCGGGCCCGGCGGCGAGGAGGCCCGTGGTGAATCCGCCGGTGCCGAGTTCCGCACCGCCGGGGCGCGATCGCAGGGCCACACCCACCGCGAGGCCCAGTACGGTGATCGCCGCGAACACCGCCGCCGCGATACCGGGATGACCGAATCCGGTCACCACCGCGTGGAGTAGAAGGCCCACCGACAGCGCTGCCGGGTAGGCGGCGCGTGACCGGGCGGCCAGGGCCAGCGCGGCCGCGGCGACGGTCACATCGGCGACCGGTGCGGCCCACCAGAGCAGCCCGAACGCTACGGGCAGCAGCAGCGCCACCGCGGCGGAGGCGGTCAGGATCAGGTCGCGGTGGGTTCTGCGGGGCAGGATCAGGAGGTACGCCACCACGGTCAGCACCGCCGCGACCAGCGCGTCCGGTTGCCCCCGCGTGACCGCCACGTCCAGCGGCGTGGTTAGAACCGGTCGTGCGGCCTCGACGCTGAGAATCGCCGCGCTCGCCACGGACACCAGCACGACCAGTGCCGGCGCTGCCCCGACCACCAGCGCCCCGATCCAGGCCCCGAACCCGGCCACGTCGGCGAGCCGCCGTCCGGACGGGGTGGGGGCCGGTGGCGGCCAGCCGTCGGTGGTGCGGGAGCGGCGCAGCAGCGCGGTCGCGACGGCGAGGATCAGGGCGACCGTGGCGAGCCGGGTGAAGTACCACGCGGAGTCCGCGAACTCGATCGGCAGGGTCCACGCCCAGCGGGTCCCGGCCAGTCCGGCGGTGACCACGAGCAGCCCGGCGGTGATCGCCTGCGCGATCCGCGACCGGATGAGGAACGCCCAGGTGAGCAGCGCGAGCGGCGTGAGGAGCAGGATGCCGCCGGCCGGCGCGGCGCTCGCCGGGGTGGTGGCGAGCGACAGTTCGGCGAGCGCTGTCACCGCGGAGATCGCCGCGGCGGCACCCCCGCAGAGGTACGCGAGAACCGTCACCGCATCGAGCGGAGCGACCGTTCCGTCGACTGCCGGGGCGGCAGACTCACCGGCTCCGTCGGTAGCGGGTGCGGGTGCGGGTGCGACGGGCCGGGAGCGGAGGCGGAGGACGGCGATGTCGAGGACGAGGGTGGCCAGGAAGGCCAGGGACCAGCCGGTCAGGTCGGTGCCGGCCGCGGCTGCCAGCAGCGGGAACACCGGCTGGGCCATGAGCAGGGCGGCGATGCGCGGGCCCCGCAGGCCGGTGAACCGGGCGTATCCCACGGAGATTGCGGAGGCTGTGGTGAGGACTGCGGCGGCGTACGCGGAAGGGTCCATATCGCGGGCGGACAGGAAGTCGACCGCCCACGCCGCGTAACCGTCGAGCATGATCATCAGCAGGCCGACGGCGGCGAGGGTTTCGGCGGCGGCCGTCAGGCCACGCCGCACCGCGAACGGGGGCACCGCCAGGATCGCGGCGGTCGCGCCGGCCAGCAGCAGCGCCCGGCCGGTGACGCCGACCTGGGCCCAGGCGACGGCGGTGAAGACCGCGGCGGCAACGACCAGGAGCAGGCCGCCGAGGGTGAACAGCAGGTTCTGCACGGTGATCGTGCTGAGCCTCGGCTCGGCCGGCGCCGTCCGGACCGGTAGCGGCGCGGACATCGGCGGCGCCGCGGGCGGCGCGGGCGGTGAGGGCAGGGAGACCGGGGAGCGACGGGCGACGACGCGGGCGGCGAGGGTGGCGCGACGGTCCCGGGCGGCCTGCGCCTGCCGCTCCACGGTGACGACCTCCATGCGGGCGGCGCGCAGCCGGCGGTCGAGATCGGCGATCTCACCGTCGAGCCGGATCACCTCGGCGGCCTCGGGGTCGGGGCCGGCTCCACAGGCAGGGCAGCCGTCCGGCAGGGACGCGGGCGCCCCGCAGTGCGGACAGGGATAGGACGTCGTCAAGGTCGTTCCTGGTGCTCGAAGGGAACCGAAGGATAGAGGTCGGCAGGTCAGGAGCACAGCCTGGCCCATCGGCGCAAGCGCCAGAGCCCGCAACGGATCGCTGGAATCGTCGCCGAGGCGGGTGAGGCCCTGAATACCGTGGGCGAATGGCACTATTTCTCCGTAAGGCCCTCGCTTTCGCTGTCCTCGCAGGATTCGGGATGACGGCTCCGGCGTACGCGGCCCCACCGCCCACCCGCCCGGCGCCGCTCACCAAAGCGCTGCTCACCGCGCGTGACGTGCCGGAGGGCTACCAGCCGTACGACGCCGGCCGTATCCACCGGATGCTCACCTCGGCGCTCGCCGCCTACCACCCGGGCACCGATCCGTGCGCGGCCCGGCCGGCGCAGTCGCCGCCGGTGGTGCCGGCCGGCCGTGGCGTGACGGCGCTGTTCGCCGACGAGCGGACCGGAACGGTGCTGGTCGAGGCGCTGGCCGACACCGGCGAGAAGGCGGCCGCCGGTCTGGTCGCCGATGCCGGGACGGTGCTCGGCGGGTGCCCGGTGATCACCACCGCGGAGGGGCGGCTGGAGGTCGGGCCGCTGGACTGGAACCCGCGGCTCGGTGACGCGTCGATCACCGTGGGACTGCGGATCGACACCGGATCCGGGGAGCCGTTGCGGGGCAGGATGGCGCTTGTCGCGTACCGGGACCTGTCCTTGATCGTGGGGTTGATCGGTCTTCGGGAGCCGGGGGAGAAGGACCTGAAGAAGGTGGTGCGGACGGCTGTGCGCAAGATGGTCCTCAATTCCGGAATTTCGGTTAAAGAGCGTACGTGAAATTATTTTTCGGTAAAGCTTGCCGGTGATGACTGCCGTTGCCCGGGCCGGGGTGCTCGCTCTCCTCGCCACCCTCTGTTACGCCCTGCCGATCACGCTGACCCGGCCGCCGGAGGCGAGGGCCGCGACCATCTGCGCAGCCCCGGTGACCATCGTCAACGGTGACTTCGAGGCCCCGGTCATCCCGGCCGCCACCATGGTCCTGGAGCCGGAGGGCGACATGGGCGGCTGGAAGACCACCGCGCCCGACAAGCTCTTCGAGCACTGGCGCGAGGTCCGGCAGGGCTTCACCTCCGGCCAGGGCAACCAGTTCATCGAGCTGAACGCCAACTACGTCTCCGCCGTTTACCAGGACCTGACCACCACACCCGGCCAGACGCTGCGCTGGGAGCTCAAGCACCGTGGCCGGCTCGGCGAGGACGTGATGATCGTCAAGATCGGCCCGCCCAACGCGACGGTCCAGCAGGGCGGTCCGGTCAAAGACGGCTCGGCGGCCTGGGGCACCTGGTCGCGCAACTACACCGTCCCGTCCGGGCAGACCACCACCCGGTTCTGGTTCGAGTCGATCTCGGCGGCGCAGAACAAGCCCACCTACGGCAACTTCCTGGACGCCATCGCGTTCGGCTCGGAACCGTGCCTGGCCACCACCGCGAGCGTGTCCGGCGGCGCCGCGAACGTCGGCGACGTGCTCACCTACACCGTCACCGCCGCCAACCGGGGCGGCAATCCGGCGAAGAACACCGTGCTCACCGATGATCTGCCGGCCGCCGTCACGTTCGTGCCCGGCTCCATCCGGTCCCTCACCGGCGCCAGCAGCACCCCGGTCTCCGACAACGCCGACACCGACACCGGCGAATACGACGCGGCCACCCGGACCGTCCGCGTCCGGACCGGGGTCGGCGCGGGGGCGAACACCGGCGGCGCGCTTCCGGTCGGCGACACCAGAGCTTTCAGCTATCAGGTACGGGTGACCTCGGCGGCCGCGTCGACGACGGTCACCAACGAGGCCACCGCCACCTTCTTCAACGATCTGACCGGCGCCAACCAGACGTCCTTCTCCACCGGCGCCGGCACCACCGTGGCCGCGGCCGCCGACCTCGGCATCACCGCCGCTGTCCGCGCGCCCGGCATCATGGCCGGTCAGATGGCCGCCACCGACCTCACCGTGACGAACACCGGGCCCGACGACGCGAACACCGTGCAGGTCACCTCGGTGGTGCCGTACGGCATCTACGGCGTCGCCGCGACCACGCCACTGGGCACCTGCACGGCGACACCGACCGCGCCCGCCGGGCCGACCGACGTCACCTGCGCCATCCCCAGCCTGGCCCGCGGCGCCACCACCACGGTGGCGATCACCGGGACGGTGGTGCCACAGGCCACCCCGGCGGCGCAGGCCACTCTCACCGCGGCGGTCGGCAGTGCGACGTACGAGGTGAACCAGGCCGACAACGGCACCTCGGTCAGCGCCGCCGTCAACACGTCGACCGACCTCAAGGTGGTGCAGACGTACACCCCGGCGAACCCGGTCCCCGGGGACACCATCACCTACACCGCGACGATCACCAACCAGGGGCCGTCCCAGGCGCGCGGCATCACGCTGACCGACCCGATCGCGTCCACCTCCACGTTCGGCAGCGCCGTCGTCGACACCACGCCCGCACCGACGCCCTGCACCTGGACCGCCGGCATCCGGACCGTCGAATGCGCGGTGCCGGACATGATGCCGGGCGCCACGACGACCGTCACCATCGTGGTCAGCCTGCCCAACCCCGGCGCCGGCACCGTCAACAACGCGGTCTCGGTCAGCTCGTCCACCCCGGAGAAGAACGTCACCGACAACAACCACTCGGTGTGGAAGACCGGCACCCCGGAGGCGGACCTCGGCGTCTCGCTGGTCCTCGGCGCGAACCGGGCCAAACCCGGGGACGTCGTCCCGTTCACCTTGACCGTCACCAACAACGGCCCGTGGCCGGCGATGAACGTCTCGTTCAACACGATCGTGCCGGTCGGCTTCATCGTGAACCGGGCGGCCTCCCAGTACTGCACCGCCGGCGCGTGCACCCTGCCGGGCATGCTCAAGGGCGACATCGTCAAGATCACCGGCACCACCACGGTCGGCCCGAACGTGGCCGCCGGCCTGCTCTCCGCCAGCACCACGGTGATCTCCCCGACCGCCGACCCCAACCCGTCCAACGACACCTCCACGGTCACCTTCACCATCGACCTGGAAGCCGACCTGCGGGCCGCCCAGACCCTCACCAACACCGCCCCGGGCGAGACCGGGCTGGTCGCCGGCCATCCGGTGCGGGGTGTCGTCACCGTCCGCAACGACGGACCCACCCGCGCCGAGGGCCTGGTGCTGCGGCAGCCCGTCCCGGCCGGACTGCCGATCCCGTTCGCCACCACGTCGACCGGCAGCGGCGAGGTCTGCGCCTTCCAGGGCAACGGCACACCCGGCGCCAGCAACCACGACGGCGGCATCTACGTGTGCACCCGTCCCACGCTGGCCACCGGCGCCGACTGGACGGTCACGTTCGACGGGGTGAGCCTGTCCCGCGGGTACGCGAGCGCGGTGTTCACCCGTACCGCCGCGATCACCGCCACCACCGCCGACCCGGACCCCGCCGACAACACGGTGACCACCGCCGAGCCGGTCGAACACCGCTCCGAACTGCGGCTCACCAAACGGACCGTCACACCCGGCCCGGTGGTGCAGACCAACGACGTCCAGTTCGAGATCACCGTCGTCAACAACGGGCCGTCCGACGCCACGAACGTCCTCGTCCGGGAGGAGCCGCGGGCCGGCCTCGCCGTCGTCTCCGGGACCAACGCGACCGCCGGCAGTTACTACGACAGCGGGGCGCTGACCTGGACCATCCCGGTGATCGCGTACGCCGGCACGGCGAACCTGACGGTGAACGCGATCGCCCAGGGCGCCGGCACGCTCGTCGACACCTCCCGGATCGTCGCCTCGGACAGCACCGACCCGGTCAGCGCCAACAACGCCGCCTCGGACAGCATCGTCGCGAACCCCGCCACACCCGCGCTCACCCTCACCGTCACCCCGACAGCGGTGCCGGCCGCCGGTGGTTTCGCGGAGAACGACACCATCGCGTACGACTACCTGATCGCCAACACCGGGAACCTGGACGCCTCCGGGCTGATCGTCACCGGCTCCATCGGCGGGGTGGGCTCCGGCCCCTGCAACAACGGGACCGTGCCCGCCGGCCAGAGCGTCACCTGCACCGGCGGCACCCGCCCGGTCACCGCCTCCGACATCGCCGCCGGCACCCCGATCAGCAACCGGGTCCGGGTCGTCGCGCAGACCGCCGCCAACCCCACCGCCGTCGAGTTCGCCCAGGTCACCACCAGCTCGCCCCTCGTGGTCAGCCGCCCGTCCCTGGTCGTGGTGGCCACCGCGACCGTCAGCGACGCCGCCCATCAGTACGGCGCGGCCACCGGCGACCTGATCCACTACAGTTACCGGATCACCAACAACGGCAACGTGTCGCTGACCGACGTGACCCTCGCCGACACCCGGCCCGGCCCGCTCGGCTGCGCCCCGGTGACCCTCGCCGCCGGCGCCAGCCAGATCTGCTCCATCCCGGCCGGATCGCGGTACGAGGTGCTGCAGACCGACGTCGACGGCGGCCTGCCGATCGCCAACAACGCTACAGTGACCGGGCGTGACGGACTGAACAACCTGCTCAGCTTCGGGGCCGTCCCGGTGGCCGTCGCCGTCGCCGCGCCCCGGCCCGTCATCGACGTCGTCGCGGTCGTGGCCACCCCCAGCCGGACACCGGTCCGGAAGACGGACACCATCGCCTACGAGTACCAGGTGAAGAACAAGGGCAACGTCACCGTCGACACCGTGGGCGTCAACGACTCCCGGGCCACCGGCATCACCTGCCCGGCGACGATCGCGCCGAACGGAACCGGGACCTGCCGGACCCAGGTCGCCCAGCCGTACACCGTCGTCCAGGACGACATCGACGGCGGCGGCCCGATCCACAACGACGCCATCGTCACCGCCACCGGCGTCGCGCCGTTCAGCCCCACCGTGTTCGCCGAAGGCAACGCCTCGGTGCCGGTCGCCGCGGCCACGCCCGCACTGACCCTCACCCACACCGTCACGGTGCCGGCCGGCGGAGTGGTGCGCGGCGACGTGCTCTCCGTCGTCTACCAGGTCGAGAACACCGGCAACGTGACGATGAACGACGTCACCGTCGCCGACCCGCTGAGCGGCGCGGTCGCCTGCCCGGGCACACCGATCGGGCCCGGCGGGAATCTGAGCTGCCCGGCGGCGCCGTACACCGTCACCCAGGCCGGGGTGGACGGGCCCGGCCCGATCACCGGCACCGCCCGGGCGCAGGGCCGAGCCCCGACCCGAACGGCCCGTGCCGATTACGGCACCGACACGATCAGCGTGGCCGTCGCGGCGGGCGTCACCGAACTCACCGTCTCCGGCGCGGCCGTAGTCACCCCGTCCGAGCGCCGGAACGCCGTCGAGCCGGGCGACCGGGTCGGCACCGCATACCTGGTCACCAACGCCGGGACCGTCACGATGGAACAGATCGCCGGCACCGACTCGCGGAACGGTGTGGTCAGCTGCCCTCTCGGCCGGCTCGCTCCGGCGGCCCAGATGTACTGCACGGCCCGAGACACGTACACCGTGACCGAAGCCGACATCCGGGCCGGCGGCGAGATCGTCGCCGAAGCGCGGATCACCGCCAACGGCCCCGGCCGGCCGTCGAAGACGTTCGGTCCCGCCCGGGCCGCCGTCCCGGTGCTCGTCCCCGAGCCGTCGCTGCGGGTCACCACCACAGCCACCGGCGTCTCCTCGGCCGGGGGCCGGGCCGTCCCCGGCGACCGGGTCGGTTTCCGGCACGACGTCGTCAACGCCGGCAACCAGCCGATCACCGCCATCGCCGTCACCAGCGAACTCTCCGGCCCGGTGACCTGCCCCGCCGCCCGGCTCGCCACCCGGGAGACGATGGCCTGCACCTCCGGCCCGTACACCGTCACCGAGGGCGACCTCGACAGCGGTGACCTCACCGGTGAGGTCACCGTGGTCGGGCAGGCCCCGCTGGAGACCGCCCCGCGCACGTTCGGCCCGTTCCCGGTGCGGGTCGGTCTGGTCACCGCGGCGCCGTCCCTGCGCCTGGCGATGACCGCGACCGTCGCCGTCCGGGTGCGGGCGCTCACCGCCTCCACCGGCAACCTCATCGCCTATCGGTACACCGTGACCAACTCCGGCAACGTGACGGTCCGCGACGTCGCCGTGGCCGACGCCCGTGCCGGCGCTGTCACCTGCGCCGCAGCCCGGCTCGCCCCCGGGGCCGTCACCACCTGCGCCGCGGACCGGAACTACGAGGTCACCCAGGCCGACGTCGACGCCGGCGGCCCGGTCACCGCCACCGCCGTCGCCAGCGGCGTCCACGGCGTCACCGCCCGCGCCGTCACCTCGAACACCGCCGGCGCGGCCGTGCCGATCGCCGCCCCGGCGCCGCGCCTGACCGCCGGCCAGAGCGCCGCCTGGACCGACACCGACGGCGACGGGCAACTCAGCACGCGCGATCACGTCGTCTCCACTCTCAAGGTCACCAACAACGGCAACGTCACCCTCGTCAACATCCGGGTCACCGGCCTGCCCGCCGCGGTCACGTGCACCCCGAACCGCGCCGCCCCCGGCGAGACCGTCCAGTGTGTGTCCGCCGTGTACCACCTCACGGAGGAGGAGATCGCGCGCGGCAAGCACACGTTCTCCGCCCAGGTCGCCGGGGATCTCATCGACTCCGACGCCCCACCGGCCGAAGCCACCGCCCCGTCCACGGTGGTCGTCCCCGCGCGGCAGCCGGCTCCGGCGCCCACCACACCGCGAGCCCCGTCGTCTCCGTCTCCCTCACCGACCGCCTCCCCGTCCCCGTCGCCGCCTCCCGGCGCCGGTGATGTCCCGGTCACCGGCGGCCCGTCCTCGACGATCGCCCTGACCGGCATCGCCCTGATCACGATCGGCTGCGCCCTGCTGTCGATCACTTATCGCCTCCGCATCCGCCGCATCGCCATCCGCGTCAACTGATGCGTTTCGGCGGGGCGTCTTTCTGGCGCCCTTCCATTCGCTGCGGTGTCTCCCCGATGCCCTTACCTGCCCGTGAAGCGTCCATCGGTATCCGATCCTCTGCCCTTCGCCTGCGCGATTCCTTGCGTAATGGCCTCGCGTTCAAGGCAGGCTTCACCTCTGTTGCGGGCTCGTGTTGTTCAGGGCCCACTACCATTCGGCTTTGTGGGTGAGTCGGATGCTGATTTTTCCCGCCTGGCTGTCAGGAATGCCTCAAGCCTGAGGCGTTCCTAATGACTGGACGGAAGGTTCCGGCTGTTAGCGGGTGCCTCTCCTGAACCCAGGAGGCGAATTCTCGGCTTCGGCCTCAGGGAAGGTTCAGCGCCTCGAGTCGGAGTGGACCTTGTTCGAGGAGTCGACGCCGGCCGAGGGGCGGAGGCCGTTTCGGGGCGGGGTCGGTGAGCGGTAGGCGCCGTCGGGCAGGCAGGGGCTGCGCGGGCGGGAGTCGTGGGGTCGGTCTGGTGGAGGCGGCGGAGCTTCTCGGCATGCCTGCGCTGGAGGCCCCGGTCGCGGCGGCGTTTGTGGTCGCGGCGGAATTCCGCACGTGACGGCGAATAGTTGCGCGCCTTGGTGTGGTCGCGCATTGCGGCGGTCTCGGACCTGCTGAAGAGCGACAGCTGACTCATGCGTCGATTGTGCCGCGCACCGGTCCCGAAGTGTCAGTTTTGGATCATGCCAATTTTCACTACTACTATCGGCGGCTGAAGTGCCACTATGGCGATTTCGGGAATGGTTTGAATGTCTGTTGGGACAATGATCTAACAGGGTCTTTAATGCCCGTGTTAGGTAGGGCGAGAGATTCTGAATGCGAAGTCGCAGGGCGTGGGCTTCTTATCACCCGAGGGCCGTGATCGAGCAGAGAGGTGGCGATGTCGATGTGGCGGTGGCTGGGAGGCTGCGGTGAGGCGAATGTCGGGTGCGCGGGGATGGCCGCAGTCTGTGCGGGGAAGGCGGCGGGCGCGGACGGGGGCCACGGATGGTGCGTGATCCGCGGATCGCCGTCGAGCCCGGAGATCGCCTGCCCTCGATGAAAGCCTGGACCGAGAGGCCGATGGCCGTGCGGAAAGCGATCGGGCGCGGCGCGTTACGGAGCGTAATGAGGGCGAGGGGTGAGGGCGGGGAACGCAGTGTGACTGCTGACAGGCGGGTGGGATGAGGGCTCGTACGGAAAAATTCCGAGGTTTTTGAAAGTCGGCTCTGAGCTGGGATTTTTCGCCCTTGATGGTGGGCTCGAGCGGGGGAATCGGGGATCTGGGTTGAACCCCCGGGGCGCCGGCACCCGTATGGCCCCCCAACCGATGACATCGATGTCCAACGACGAGGAGTGATTATGAGGGCGCGGGCCTACCGGCGTAACGGGGACAGTCGGCGGAAGACGATCGGCGCGGTGGTGGTCGCTGGAGTCCTGGTGGTCAGCGGGGTGACGGGGGTGCAGCTCGCCTCGGCGGGTACGGAGACGAAAGCTGTGGACCTGGTTTCCGTGGACGGCCAGCAGTTCGATGTCTCGAAGTGTGCCGATGTTCAGGTCAACGGTGGTGCGGTGGTCTGCGACGGGGAGGAACTGGCCCCGGTGGAGGCGCAGGCGCCCGGGGAGGCCGCGGGGAACTCGGCGGTCGCGCTGGAGGCGGCCTGTGACACCTTCGCCGCCGATGTGGCCGCGGCGGCGGGGGAGGCCGGCGCCGAGGAGGCCGCGGATGAGGCTGCGGAGGCGGCCCAGAACCCGGCGAAGGCCCGTGCGGAGAACAAGGCGCTCGCGAAGAAGTACGCCAAGGCTTTGAAGGCGGCGGAGAAGGCCGGGAAAGCCCAGAAGGGAAAGAAGGGCGCCGCAGGGCAGGCCCAGGGTGAGAAGGGCGCGGCTGGGCAGGGCCAAGGCGAGAAGGGTGCCGCCGAGGAGGGCGCTGAGCAGGGCGCGGCCGAGGAAGGCGCCGCGGGCGAAGGCGCAGCCGGTGCGGACGCCGGCGCCGCTGCCAACGCGGTGACGTCGGCGCAGCAGGCGCTGCTCCAGTCCTGCCTGGCACTCGCCGACGCCAAGGCGGTGGCTGCGGCTGCCGAGGGTGGAGCGGCCGACCAGGGCGCGGCAGAACAGGGCGCGGCCGACCAGGGCGCGGCAGAAAAGGGTGCGGCAGAAAAGGGCGCCGCAGAAGAGGGCGCCGCTGAGAACGGCGCCGCGGACGGCGCCGCCGAGCAGGAGGCAGCGACTACTCGGGGTCGCTGACTCCTGAAGGCGCGGTGGTGGTGACGGCGACTGGGCGGCGCCCGCACCACCACCGCGCCCGACGGCTGCCGAGCAGCCCCGGCATGCCGGCCCAAGGTTCCGCGCGAGGGGACCGCCCGGCAGGCGGTTCAAGGTTTGCGGCCGAGAGCCCCGAAAGTCGCGACCTCGTCGGCCGGTGGGCGCTGGTGGGCCGGGACCTCCGGAAGCCATTCGGAGACCGGGACGATGCCGGGGCCGATCAGTCCGAGGCCGGTGAAGAACTCGGCGAACTCGGCGCGGGTACGAGGGTGCAGGCCGGGACTCGGCGTGACGGTGGCCGTGGTGCCGAAGTCGAGGGTGAAGCTGGTGGCCGCCAGGTAACTGCCGGACGGCAGCGCGCCCAGCAGCTCGCGGACGATTTCGCGTGAGCGGGTCTGGTCGGGGATGAGGTCGAGCACCGCGATCAGGATCAGGGCGACCGGGCGGCCCAGGTCGAGGGTCTCCTTGAGCCGCGGGTGGGTCAGGATCGAGGCGGGCTCGCGCAGGTCGGCCTCGATGAAGCGGGCGCGGCCGAGCAGGCGGCGGGCGACGGCCGGATCGTTGTCGACGTAGAGCACCCGGGCGTGCGGGGTGCGGCGCTGCGCTATCTCGTGGGTGTTGCCGGCGGCGGGCAGGCCGGAGCCCGAGCCGATGTCGAGGAACTGGTCGAGACGTGCCTCCTCGGCCAGGAAACGGACGGCGCGCTGCCGGAACGAAGCCGTCTCCGTGATCATCCGCACCCGCCTCCCTGAATCGATGCAAGCCGATCCTGACCCTACCGCAGATCCGCTACGAAGATCGATACGGCAAAGGGGGCGGACAGCTCGTCACAGGGCATCCATAGCCTTCGGTGTTTGCATGGCGCGGTACCCACCACCGAGCGGCACATCGGAGGAACAGTGAAGCACTATCAGGGGCGTCCGTTGCCTCATCCCGGCGAGGAGGTGTTCGATCAGGGCCTGGGTTTCGACCTGGGCACCCTGATGGGCCGGCGGCAGGTCCTGCGAGCCTTCGGGATCGGGGTGGCGAGCCTGGGCCTGACGGCCTGTTCGTCGGAGGAGCAGGCGGCGAACAGCGTGGAGATCCCGGACGAGACGGCGGGCCCGTACCCGGGTGACGGCTCGAACGGGCCGGACGTTCTGGAGCAGAGCGGGATCGTCCGCAGCGACATCCGGTCCAGCTTCGGTGACGCGTCCACGGTCGCCGAGGGGGTGCCGATGACCCTCGAGCTGACGATCAACGACCTGGCCGGCGGGGGGAAGCCGTTCGCCGGGGTGGCGGTGTACGTCTGGCACTGCGACCGGGCCGGGCTGTACTCGATGTACTCCGAGGGGGTCACCGCGGAGAACTACCTGCGTGGCGTGCAGATCGCCGACGCCGCCGGGAAGGTGACGTTCACCAGCATCTTCCCCGCCTGCTACACCGGGCGGTGGCCGCACGTCCACTTCGAGGTCTACCCCGATCAGGCGAGCATCACCGACAGCACCAAGGCCATCGCGACGTCGCAGGTCGCCATTCCGAAGCAGCACTGCGACACGGTTTACAAGGAGACGGGGTACGAGGCCTCGGTCACGAACCTCGCCCAGCTCACCCTGGAGACCGACAACGTGTTCGGCGACGACGCGGGCGTGAAGCAGCTCGGTACCGTGACCGGCGACGTGAGCAGCGGGTATGCGGTGGCGCTGACGGTCGGGGTGGACACCGCGACAAAGCCGGCCGACGGAGGTGGCGCACCGGGCGGCGCCCCGCCCGGCGGCGGACCGGGCGGCATGCCGCCGTCGGGTCCGCCGCCCGCCTGACACGCGCGGCGGTTTTGTCCGGCTGGTCGTGGTGGCAGCCTCAGCTGCGCTGAGGCAGCCCTGACCCCACACCGGGGGGGGGCCGGGGCGGGGCAGGCAGGACCCCCCGAAAGGGGTGTGCGTGGGGGCACCCGACAGTTTCCCGCCGG
>NZ_JBVHFK010000025.1:0-50448 GCF_055562375.1 Actinoplanes sp. NPDC019969
AGGGCGGTCAGGCTTGATCCCTTCGTGGGCACCACCGCCGGCAAAACCTAGGCCACAACCACCCGGGCGTGGCTGGCGGCCCACGCCAATCCCGAACCCCCCCCAGAGGCCCGGACCGTGGCTGCGGCAGGTGCGCTGGCCGCGGATAGAAATGCGGACGTCGCTACTGACAGCAAGGCCCCCAGCCGAACGCCAGGCCCGCGAAGGGTCTCCGGCCACCCCCGGCCCGCAGCGCCCTCCGGTCGCCAGCCGTCGCCGAGACCCGCTACCCAGGTTCCATAGGGCACCTCAGCGACGGCCGACCCCTCGAGCCGTCGCTGAGGTGCCCTATGCAAGCACCGACGAGCGGCCCGGGCGACGGCTGAGGAGTCCGGCCGTCGCTCAGGCTCGTTTGTGAGTGGTGGTAGGCGGGCTGAGGGACGGCTCGAGAGGTGGTGGGGCAGGAAAGAGAGTAGGGCTGGTTAGTTGCGGGTTTGGATGGCGGAGCGGAGGGTGCGCATCAGAGGGGCGGCCTCGGGCTCGGTGCGGTTGGGGAACATGGCGAGGGCGAGGCTGCCGTGGTCGGCCCAGCCGCAGACGGTGATGTCGCCGTCGGAGGAAGTGGTGAGGCCGCACTTCATGGTTCCGCCGAGAGGGCCGGCGTCGACCTCGTGGAGGTTGGTGACGGCGCCCTGGTCGTCGCTGACGAGGGAGAAGGCGGAGTCCAGGTCGCTTTCGGGGGACCACAGGAGGGTGGTTCCGCCGAAGAAGAGGACGGTCTTCTCCGCGGTGTCCGTGTAGACGGCGCCGACGGCCTTGGTCATGGAGATCTCGGCGGAGAGGGCGCTCTGCAGATAGTCGGCGGTTGCGGTGGCCTCCTCGCTGTCGTCGAGGGCCAGGGTGCCGATCTTGGTGGGGGTGGAGAGGTTGGTCTGGCGCTGGGTGTTCACCTGCCAGCCGAACCAGCCGATGGTGACGGCGCCCGCCAGGGCCACGACGAGCAGGGTCGACAGGACGATGGTGCGGGTCCGGCGGCTGCGGGGGGTGGCGGCGGGAGTGGGCTCGTCGTCGTCGGGGGCGGTCAGGCGGAACGGAGTGTCCTCGCCGTGGTCGCCGGCGCTCAGCTCGACATGCCGTTCGGAAGTGTGGGCGCTCGCCTCGGCCGGTGCGAGGACCGAGGCGCCGGGAACGGCGACCGGGGCGCCGGGATGGGGGTCCGGGGCGCCGGGATGGGGGTCCGGGACGCTGGGATCCGGGTCCTGAGCGCTGGGATCGGGGTCCTGAGCGCCGGGAGCGGGGACCGGGACGCTGAGATCAGGAGCCGAGGCGCTGGGATCAGGGACCGGGGCGCTAGGAGCCGTGACCGGGGCGCTAGGAGCGGGGACCTGGGCGCTGGGAACGGTGTCGGGGGAGGGCTGGGCCGCGACGGCGGGGGCCTCGGCGGGATCCTGGATGGGATCGGGGGAGGCTTGGGTGGGCTGGCCGCGGTCCGACATCAGGCGAGCCTATCGCGGGTGACCAAGGGGAGCGGGAGTGGTTGGACCGCGATTCGGGGCGTGCGCGTCGTCCGGAGGAGGTGCGAATGGGGGCGGCCGGTGGGGATCCGTAGACTTGTCGGGTGACCGATGCGACCGAACCCCGTACCCCCGACAGCCGGCCCACCGGTGGCCTCTCCGCCCAGTACCAGCCGGGCGAGGTAGAGCAGCGGCGGTACGAGCGGTGGGTATCGGAGGGCTACTTCACGGCGGACCCGAAAAGTGACAAGCCGCCGTTCACGATCGTGATCCCGCCGCCGAACGTGACCGGCTCGCTGCACGTGGGGCACGCCCTCGACCACACGATCCAGGACACCCTGGTCCGCCTCAAGCGGATGCAGGGCTTCGAGGTGCTGTGGCTGCCCGGCATGGACCACGCCGGCATCGCCACGCAGAACGTGGTGGAGCGGCAGCTCGCCGCCCAGCAGATGTCCCGGCACGACCTGGGCCGCGAGAAGTTCGTGGAGCGGGTCTGGGAGTGGAAGGCCGAGTCCGGCGGCAAGATCCTCGGCCAGATGCGGCGGCTGGGTGACTCCGTCGACTGGTCGCGTGAGCGTTTCACGATGGACGAGGGCCTCTCCCGGGCCGTGCAGACGATCTTCAAGAAGATGTTCGACGACGGGTTGATCTACCGGGCCAACCGGATCATCAACTGGTGCCCGCGCTGCCTGACCGCGCTCAGCGACATCGAGGTGGAACACACCGACGACGAGGGCGAGCTGGTCTCGATCCGCTACGGCGAGGGGGAGAACTCGATCGTCGTCGCCACCACCCGGGCCGAGACGATGCTCGGTGACACCGCGGTGGCCGTGCACCCCGACGACGAGCGGTACAAGCACCTGATCGGCACCGAGGTGGAGCTGCCGCTGACCGGCCGGCGCATCCCGATCGTGGCGGACGAGCACGTCGACCCGTCGTTCGGGACCGGCGCGGTGAAGGTGACCCCGGCCCACGACCCGAACGACTTCGAGATCGGCCAACGGCACGGGCTGCCGAGCCCCGCCATCATGAACGAGCGCGCGGTCATCACCGTACCCGGGCCGTTCGAAGGTCTTGATCGTTATGAGGCCCGCCCCGCCATCGTGGCCGCGCTGCGTGAGCAGGGCCGGATCGTCGCGGAGAAGCGGCCTTACCTGCACTCGGTCGGCCACTGCTCGCGGTGCAAGACGACCGTCGAGCCGCGGCTGTCGCTGCAGTGGTTCGTCAACACCAAGCCGCTCGCGCAGGCCGCCGGTGACGCGGTCCGGGACGGCCGGGTCAAGATCGAGCCGGTGGAGCTGTCCAAGCGGTACTTCGCCTGGGTCGACAACATGCACGACTGGTGCATCTCCCGGCAGCTGTGGTGGGGCCACCGGATCCCGGTGTGGTACGGCCCGGAGGGCCAGATCGTCTGCGTCGGGCCGGACGAGCAGCCTCCCACCGGCGAGGGCTGGCACCAGGACGAGGACGTCCTCGACACCTGGTTCTCCTCGGGTCTGTGGCCGTTCTCCACGCTGGGCTGGCCGGAGCAGACCGCCGACCTGGAGAAGTTCTACCCGACCAGTGTCCTGGTCACCGGCTACGACATCCTGTTCTTCTGGGTCGCCCGGATGATGATGTTCGGGCTCTACGCGATGGACGGCAAGCAGCCGTTCGACGTGGTGAACCTGCACGGCATGGTCCGCGACCAGTTCGGCAAGAAGATGTCGAAGTCGTTCGGCAACGTCGTCGACCCGCTTGACTGGATCGACCGGTACGGCGCCGACGCCACCCGCTTCACGCTGGCCCGCGGCGCCAACCCCGGCTCCGACGTCCCGATCAGCGAGGAGTGGTGCCAGGGCTCCCGCAACTTCTGCAACAAGCTGTGGAACGCGACCCGGTTCGCCATGATGAACGGCGCCACGGTCAGCGGTGACCTGCCGGCGCCGAGCGAGCTGTCCGCCATCGACCGGTGGGTCCTGTCCCGGCTGCAGCACGTCACCGCCGAGGTGGACGGCTACTTCGCGGCGTACGAGTACGCGAAGGTCTGTGACGCCCTCTACCACTTCGCGTGGGACGACGTCTGCGACTGGTACCTGGAGCTGAGCAAGCCGGTCCTGGCCTCGGACACCGTCGAGGCGCAGCGCAGCCGGCGGGTCCTCGGGCACGTGCTGGACCAGCTGCTGCGGCTGCTGCACCCGGTCATCCCGTTCGTCACCGAGGAGCTGTGGATCGCCCTCACCGGCGGCGAGACCCTGATGAAGGCGGCCTGGCCGACGGTCGACCAGGCGCTCATCGACGACGCCGCCGAGGAGGAGCTGGCCGCCCTGCAGAAGGTGGTCACCGAGGTCCGCCGGTTCCGTTCCGACCAGGGGCTCAAGCCGAGCCAGCGGGTCACCGCCGCGCTCACCGGCCTGGGCAACGTCGGCATCGGCGCGCACGAGCCGCTGATCCGTTCGCTGGCCCGGCTCGACGCGCCCGGCGCCGACTTCGCCACCACCGCCACCCTCGCGGTGACCGGTGGGGTGACCGTCGACCTGGACACCCGCGGCGCCATCGACGTGGCCGCCGAGCGGGCCCGCCTGGAGAAGGACCGGGCCGCCGCCGAGAAGGAGGCGACCCAGTGCCGGGCCAAGCTCGGCAACGAGTCGTTCATCGGGAAGGCCCCGGAACAGGTGGTCGCGAAGATCAAGGACCGGCTCGCGGCGGCCGAGGCCGATCTGGTCCGGATCGCTGCCGCTCTCCAGGCGCTGCCCGCATCATGAGCGACTACAACGAGGCCGAGGCCGCGCTGAACGAGCGCGGCTTCACCCGCATGGTCTTCGACATGCAGAAGATCCGGGACCTGATGGACGTGCTGGGCAGCCCGCAGCGGGCCTACCCGGCGATCCACCTGACCGGCACCAACGGCAAGACCAGCACGGCCCGGATGATCGACTCGCTGCTCCAGGCGCACGGGCTGCACACCGGCCGCTACACCAGCCCGCACCTGGAGACGGTCCGCGAGCGGATCAGCCTGGACGGCGAGCCGGTCTCCGAGGAGCGCTTCGTCGCCACCTACAACGACGTGGCGCCGCTGGCTGAGCTGATCGACGCCCGTAACCCCGAGCCGCTGACCTACTTCGACATGACGACGGCCATGGCGTACGCGGCGTTCGCTGACGCTCCCGTCGACATCGCGGTCGTCGAGGTCGGGCTCGGCGGCGAGGAGGACGCCACCAACGTCATCGAGGCGGGCGTGTGCGTGCTCACCCCGATCGGGCTCGACCACACCGAGTGGCTCGGTGACACGATCGAGGACATCGCCTGGCACAAGGTCGGCATCATCCACCACGGCGCCACCGTCGTCACGGCGCTGCAGACCGAGGAGGCCATGCGGCCGATCCTCGAACGCTGTGCGGACATGGGCGCGACCCTGGCCCGCGAGGGCAGCGAGTTCGGCGTCATCGAGCGGCATCAGGCGGTCGGTGGGCAGCTGCTGAGCCTGCAAGGGCTCGGTGGCGCGTACCACGAGATCTTCCTGCCCCTCTTCGGCGCCCACCAGGCGCAGAACGCCGCCATCGCGCTCGCCGCGGTCGAAGCGTTCCTCGGCGCCGGGCCCGGCAAGCAGCTCGAAGCCGACCTGGTCCGGGAGGGTTTCGCTCGGGTCGACTCGCCCGGCCGGCTCGAACGGGTCCGCAGCGCGCCGACCATTCTGCTCGACGGCGCGCACAACCCGCACGGGATGACCGCCACGGTCGCCGCGCTGGAGGAGGAGTTCACCTTCCGGCACCTGGTGGCGGTGCTGTCGGTGCTCGGCGACAAGGACGTGACCGGCCTGCTCGAACTCCTCGAGCCGGTGGTCGCGCGGATCGTCGTCACCCAGAACAGCTCTCCGCGCGCTCTGCCCGCCGTCGAGCTCGGCCGGCTGGCGATCGAGGTCTTCGGGGAGGATCGCGTGACGGTCGCCTCGGACATGCCGGACGCCATCGAGGAAGCGGTGGTTCTCGCCGAAGAGGACGCGTCCGGGGAGCTGAGCGGGGTCGGCGTGCTGATCACCGGTTCGGTGGTGACCGTCGCCGACGCGCGGAAACTGCTCAAACGGTGACCGGTCCGGAGGAGGACGCGATGTCTGCCGAGACGACTCCGGCTGCCGCGGGGCCACGGCCGTCCGGGCTTCGCAACCCCCAGGCCGCGGTACGTGGCCTCGGCGCCGGAACCCTGTCCCTCGAAGTGATCGTGATGCTTCTCATGATCGCGCCACTGACGGTGATCGCCGGGGACCGCAGCGGCCCGGCGATCGCGGTGGTCCTCGTGCTGGCGGCGGCCGCGGTCGTGGTGGCCGGCTGCATGAGACGAAGCTGGGCGTGGGGTGCCGGGACCGCCGTTCAGGTGCTGCTGATCGCGGGCGGTTTCCTGCACTGGACGCTCGCGGCGGTCGGCGTGATCTTCGGGCTGGCGTGGGCGTACGCGCTGCACGTACGCCGTACCATCCTGGGTTGATCGTGAATTGAGCCGCGACCAGCGGAAAACCGCTGGTCGCGGCTCTTTCGTAAGTCAGCCGACGGCGCGCCACTGGGTGATGGCGATGTTGTGGTTGTCCGGGTCACGGAAAGTGGCCGACCACAGTTCCAGCTTGTCGCCACGGTTCACCGCGCGGGGCGAGTGGACGAACTTGACGCCCTTGTCACGAAGCTCGGCGTGAATCGCTTCGATGTCGCCGACCTCCAGATTCAGATAGATCAGGCGGCCCGCGTCGGACGTCAGATTGTGCACGGTACGCAACACCAGCCGCGTGTCGCCCGAAGCCAGCACGGCGCTGCCGTCCCCGTTGTCGATCTCGAAGAAGCCGAGCGTGTCCCGGTAGAACCGCATCGACCGTTCCAGATCGGTGACGAGAATGGTGATGCCGACACCGTGAATCGCACCGGCCGGGCCGGGGCGGGCGCTCGGGTAGGCGGTGATCACGTCACCGGCGCGCTCGTCGGGCTGGCGGCGGCCGCTGAAATCACCCCACGGGCTGCCCTGGCGCTGCTCGTCGTCGTCCGTGACGTCGTCGGAGTGCGCCGTCGGGAACGCGTCCGGCGAGACGGCAGCCCGGCCCACCGCCACACCGATGATCCCGTCCCGGAGGGCGGACGGGTGGGGCATCGGCGCCTGACTTCGGGGCTCGCGTGGTTGCGCCGGCTGGGGCCCGGTTCCGCTGACGAGCCGCTGACCTGCCGTTCCCGGTGACGTGGCGCCGGCGGGCTGCGGTCCGGTTCCGCTGACGAGCCGCTGGCCGGCGGCCTGCTGGCCGGACCGGCCCGGCATCGGGGCTGGAACGGTGGGATCCCCCGGAGACGGCTGCGTGGCGGACGGCGGGTGTGCGCGGTCCTGCGGGGACGGCTCGGTGGGCGGGGGCGTGATGATGCCGTCGGATCGGGCGCCGGAAGCCTGCGGCCGGTTCTCCGGGGTCGGCTCGGGGTTGTCGTGGATCGGCAGGTCGGCGCCGATCGGGAAATCCGGGTCGAGCGGGATGTCGATCTGGTCGATACCGGGAAGCGACCCGTCGTCGTGGGCGATGGTCGGCCGGGGCGCGCTCGGGAACAGGCGATCCGGGACCGGAGCTGCCGGCGGCGGCGTCACCGGGGACGGGGCATGCGGCGCCGACGAGACCGGCGCCGGCGCGTGCGGCGCGGACGAGGGGGTCGGCTCCGGTCGCGGCTGTGCCGGGTAGGCGGTTGCGGCAGGCTCCGGCCGGACCGGTCGCGCCACCGGGGGCGTCCTGTCTTCCTCCGGCCGTGTGACCGGCGTTGCGGAGGGCCGGTCGTCGCCCTCCTCCGGGCGCGGGATCGGCCGGGCGGGGGGCGCGGCTTCGTCGGGCCATGCTGTTCCGGCCGGCGTCGCGACCTCGTCGGCCCGCGTCGGTACGGCTGCCTCCGGGCGGGCGGTGCGCGCCGGCGGCGAGGTGCCTTCCGGGGCTGCGGTCGTCGAAGGGACGTCGGCGTCGTCGCCCGGCTGCATGAAGAACCGGGTACGGCTGCCGAGCGGCCGGGCGTCGACGTTCGGCGGGATCGGAGTGGCTGCCTGTCCGGTGGAGGGTGGTGGCGCCCACGGGTTGTCGTACTCGGTGGCTCGCGCCGTCGACTGGGGGTCACCGGTGGTCGAAGTATCCGGCCGGTTCCCGGTGTCGTCGCCGGCGGGCTCGCTGACTCGGGCTGCGCTGGTCGGTGGCTCGGTGTCAGTCGGGTCGCTGTCCGGCTGTGCGGTGCTGCTTTCCGCGGTGGAGTGTTCCGATGCCGGGCGGGCGGGTGGAGCCCAGGGGATGCCGGGTTCCTGGGCCGGGCGTTTCGCGGCTGGGGAGATCGGCTGGGCGGACGGCGGCTGTGTATCAGCAGCGGAGGCAGGGCGGGCGGGGGCGGCCCAGCGTTCGTCCGGTTGAGGGCGCCGGGAGACCGGGCTCTGCGCCGGGGGGATCGGTGGTGCCGGTGGTGGGGTGGTGTGGGAAGGACGGGCCCAGGCCTCCTGCTCGCGGGACTGGGCGGCGGAGCGGGTGTCCTGTTCGCGGGCGGGGCGTGGGTTCTCCTCCGGGGCCGGCACGGTCTGACCACGGGACGAGGGGGTAGACCGAACGTTCTGTTCGGGGGAAGGGCGGGCGCTTTGCTCCCTGGCTGGTGCGGTGGGCCCTCTGCCCTGCTCGCGGTCGGAGGTGGCAGGGCGGGAACGGTGTGCCGGAGGCGGTGGGGCGGCGTGGCCCGGGCGGGGAACCGGCGGTGGCGGGGGTGCCGGAGCGTCGGCCGGGCGGGGAGCCGGCGGGGGTGGCGGCGTTTCCCCGGGGCGGCGCGGGACGCGCGTCGCAGGTGAGACCGGGTCGACGGGGCCGGTGGAACGGCTGCGTCCGGACGTCTCGGGGGCGCGCCCGGAGCCGGATGTCTCGGGACTGCGCCCGTAGTCGGACGTCCCGGAAGGACGGCCGGAAGTGACGGGTCCGCTCCGAGACGGCTTGGTGGGCTGCGCCGGGATGTCTCCGCTGGAGGAACGGGTGGTTGCGGATTCGGCCCGAGGCCGGGGTGGGTTCGTCCGGGTTTCGGCGGTCGGTTGTGCGGGAGCCGCCGAACGAGCGGCGGCAGCGGTGGCGCCCGCGGCGGCAACACCTGCGGCCGCTGCGCCCGCGGCGGTGGTCCGTGCGTCGGTCGTGCCGGCGGCGGGATCTGTGGTGCCGGCCCGGTCCGTGGCCTCGCTGGCCGTGGCCGTCCGGTTCGTGGCGTCGGCGGCGGGGTCAGCTGAGCTGCCGATGGTCTCCCGGTCCGCGGAACTGCTTGTGGCCGGATCCGCGAAGGTGCCGGCGGTGACCCGGTCCGTGGAGGCGCCGGGGGTGGCGGGGTCCGTGGAGGTGCCGGTTCGGTCAGCTGGGGCGGTGGAGTCTGTGGTGGTGCGTTCCGCGGCCGGGCCGGCGGCTGTGGGAGCGCTGGTCGGCAGGGGCTGCGTGGGTGGGCCGTCCAGGTCCAGGTCGATCAGGGGGTCGGGTTCGGCCGGAGTGCTGGTGCGTGACTCGGTGGAGGTTCGCTGGGCCGGTGGGGCCGTCGGCGCGGCCTGGGGTGGGACGCCCGTGGCGGTCTGCGGCACGGCGGTGGTGGTGGTCGTGGTGGCGGAGCCGGCCTCGTGTTCGGCATGCGTGTCCGCGCTGGTGGGGCGGTTGAGCGTGGTGGGCGTACCGGCGGAAGGGGTTTGGTGGAACGCCGTGGCGCTGGAAGCCGCACGCGGGCGGGGGCTCGGTGGGGCGCCGGGCGGTCGGCCGGAGGCCGCGCCCGAAGGGGTGCGGGAGGCGAAACCGGTGTACGCGCTGCCGCCGGGTGGTTGCCGACCCTCGTCCGGAGCGGGGGATGTGATGAGGGTCGGACCCGTTTCGGAGAAGGCGGCCGGGCGAGTGGGTTCCGGGTCGATGCCGGCGGTGGACCGTGCCGGGCGGGACTCGTCGTGGTCGGCCGGTGAGGGCGGGCCATCGGGATCGGCTGGTGTGGTCGAAAAGCCAGGATCGCCCGGCCCACCCGAAACATCAGGATCAGCCGGCTTGGGGTGAAAGTCTGGATTGTCCGAGGGATTCGGTTCGCCCGGAGAGGCGGGGTCGGACCGCCGCTCGGAAGTGGGGCGCGGGCTCGTGTCGGCGGTGAGATCGTCGTCGAGGTCGAGGTCCGCGTTCAGGTCCGGGTCGGTCCAGGACGGGGGTGGCTGGTCGTCGGGGTCGTCCGGGCCGACCGGGGTGGCGGCGGCGGGCCGCGACCCGAAACGGCGGGCGTTGCCCGCCCGGCGGGGCAGCGGCGGGGGCTCCTCGTCGGCGCCGACCACCTGGCCCTCGACGATGGTGCCGGCCGGGGTGTCGCGGACCACGACGGGTGTGGCGGTGCGGCGGGCGTACGTGGTGGCAGCCGCCCGCGGACCGGACCCGGGCGGCGGCGGGGGCGGCGGATCGCCGGAGTCGACGTCCCAGTCGTCGCGGCGGCCCTCCCACGGGGCGGGGTCGACGGCGCCGAACAGTTCGTCGTCGAGTTCGTTGTCCGGGCGCGAGGCGGCTTGCGGCTGCGGTGGCGGCGGCGGGTCCTCGCCCTCGAGGCGGGCCGGGGCGTCGCGCCAGTTGACCCGCACCCGCCGGGTGTCGTCGACGTCGACGGTGATCGGCACGGTGGTGCCGGGCAGCGGCCATTTCTCCACCGGGACCCGGGACTCGCGGACGATCGTGTCGAAGGCGCCGAGGCCGGGCGCGACCACGATGAGTTCGAGGGTGGCGCGGCCGTACGCCCCGGCGACCGGGGCCGGGGTGATCGACTTGACCTCGGCGGTGCCGGCCACGGTGGCGCGGCCGCGGCGGGACACCTTCATGAACGCGACGACGACGGCCACGGCGAGCACCGCGACGCCGAACACGGCGACCGGCGGACTCCCCATGCCGAGACCGAAAACGATCACAAAGATCGCCAGCGTGGCGATGATCGCCGCCACCAGTCTGCGCGCCGGGGCGATGGGCCGGCCGGTCTGGTTCGCCACTGTGGACCTCCCGGTAGTTCCCGTCAGGTTATGACCCGGCGGCGCGTCCGCGAAAGTGCGCCGGTCCGGACATCGCCGCTCGCCCCGTTCGCGGTACCGATAGGCTGAACTCCCGCGTGTCGGCCTGCCCTTGCAACGGAGGAACTGCGTGTCCAGCACCACCGAGCGTTCGCTCGTCCTCATCAAGCCCGACGCGGTCCGCCGCGGGCTCCTCGGTGAGATTCTGTCCCGTTTCGAGCGTAAGGGCCTGGTCGTCGAAGCGCTGGAGTTGCGCACGATGGACGCGTCGCTGGCCGACGCCCACTATGCCGAGCATGTGGACAAGGCCTTCTACCCGCCGCTGAAGGACTTCATGACGAGTGGCCCGCTGGCCGCCTTGGTCCTCTCCGGCGACTCGGTCATCGAGGTGGTCCGCGCGATGATCGGCGCGACCGACGGCCGTAAGGCGGCCGCCGGCACGATCCGTGGCGATCTGGCGCTCTCGAACCGGGAGAACCTGGTGCACGCCTCGGACTCCCCGGAGAGCGCGGAGCGCGAGCTGGCCCTCTGGTTCCCCAAGCTCTGAGGAACTGTCGGATCTTCAACTGTTCCGGGCCGGCCGGGCGCCGGGACTCCGCCGCGAGGAGTCCCGGCGGTGCGGCGGCCGTGCCCGGCGCCGAAGGGCCGGGCAGTTCTCCGCCGCGTCGGTGATCGGCAGGTATTGTCCGAGACCGATCATTCGCGCCGGTCGGCCGCCGCCCGGAAACGGATTTCAGGAGACCGGCTCGGGCCGGTATCGTGGTCGGCACGCGGGCTTTGAACCGGCCATCACCGGGGAGCCTTCGGAAGAACGGGCTCACCCCCTAGTAGAACCGGGCGGACCGGCACGCGCGTGCGCCGGCGAAATGAGCGGGCGGTTTCCCAGGACCGCCAAGCGAGGTGGTACCGCGGGCCTGCGACAGGCTCGTCCTCGCAGTCACGAGAAGTGAACTGCTTGAGGGGAAACACCAGATGGCCTATCCGAAGCACACTGACGCCACCGGCGTGCCGGCCAGCCCGGACCTGCCGGCCGTCGAGCGCGAGGTCCTCGAACACTGGGCCGCCGACAAGACGTTCGAGGCGTCCGTCGAGCAGCGCCCGGCCGGCGAGGACGGCGCGAACGAGTACGTCTTCTACGACGGCCCGCCGTTCGCCAACGGCCTGCCGCACTACGGGCACCTCTTCACCGGGTACGTGAAGGACCTGGTCCCGCGCTACCAGACGATGCGGGGCAGGCGGGTCGAGCGCCGATTCGGCTGGGACACCCACGGCCTGCCCGCCGAGGTGGAGGCGGAGAAGCAGCTCGGCATCACCAGCAAGGCGCAGATCGTCGACCTGGGCATCGACAAGTTCAACGAGGCCTGTCGCACGTCGGTGCTGACCTACACCAAGGACTGGGAGCGGTACGTCACGCGCCAGGCCCGGTGGGTGGACTTCGAGAACGACTACAAGACCCTCGACCCGGAGTACATGGAATCGGTCATGTGGGCGTTCAAGACGCTGCATGACAAGGGCCTGGTGTACGAGGGGTTCCGGGTTCTGGCGTACTGCTTCCGGTGCGAGACGCCGCTGTCCAACACCGAGACCCGGATGGACGACGTCTACCGGGACCGGACCGATCCCGCTCTAACCGTAAAATTCCGACTTGAGACCGGCGAAGACATCGCGGTCTGGACGACCACGCCGTGGACGTTGCCGTCCAACCTGGCGCTGGCGGTCGGCCCGGACATCGAGTACGCCGTTCTGGCGGACGAGGACGGGCAGAAGCTCATCGTGGGTGCGGGGCGCTTGGCCGCGTACGCCAAGGAGCTCGAAGGTTTCGAAAAGGTCGGCACGGTGCTGGGCAGTGAGCTGGTCGGGCGCCGTTACACTTCACTCTTCGACTTCCTCGTGGAGAAGGGCGGGGAGAACGCCTTCCAGGTCCTCGGCGCCGACTTCGTGACCACCGAGGACGGCACCGGCGTCGTCCACATGGCGCCGGCGTTCGGTGAGGACGACCAGAACGCCTGCAACGCCGCCGGCATCCCGACCGTCGTGACCGTGGACGACCACACCCGGTTCACCTCGCTGGTCCCCGACTACCAGGGCCTGCAGGTCTTCGACGCGAACAAGCCGGTGATCGCCACGCTCAAGGAGCGCGGTGTGGTGCTGCGGCACGACGGCTACCTGCACTCGTACCCGCACTGCTGGCGCTGTGACACCCCGCTCGTCTACAAGGCGGTGTCGTCCTGGTTCGTCGCGGTGTCGACGTTCCGGGACCGGATGGTCGAGCTGAACCAGCAGATCAGTTGGACGCCGTCGCACATCAAGGACGGTTCGTTCGGGAAGTGGCTGGCGAACGCCCGGGACTGGTCGATCTCCCGGAACCGGTTCTGGGGCTCGCCGATCCCGGTGTGGAAGTCGGACGACCCGTCGTACCCCCGGGTGGACGTCTACGGCTCCTACGACGAGATCGAACGCGACTTCGGGGTACGGGTCACCGACCTGCACCGCCCCTACGTGGACGAGCTCACCCGGCCCAACCCGGACGACCCGACCGGGAAGTCGGTCATGCGCCGCGTCCCCGAGGTGCTGGACTGCTGGTTCGAGTCGGGGTCGATGCCGTTCGCGCAGGTGCACTACCCGTTCGAGAACAAGGACTGGTTCGAGCACCACTACCCGGGCGACTTCATCGTCGAGTACATCGGGCAGACCCGAGGCTGGTTCTACACCATGCATGTGCTGGCCACGGCGCTGTTCGACCGGCCGGCGTTCCGCAACTGCCTGAGCCACGGCATCCTGCTGGGCGAGGACGGTCGCAAGATGTCCAAGTCTCTGCGGAACTACCCGGACGTGTACCGGGTGTTCGACACGTACGGCTCGGACGCCATGCGCTGGATGCTGATGTCGTCTCCGGTGCTCCGCGGTGGCGACATGCCGGTGACCGAGGTGGCGATCCGCGATTCGGTGCGTCAGGTGCTCCTGCCGCTCTGGAACGTCTGGTACTTCTTCAGCCTTTATGCCAATGCTTCGGCGTACGAGGCGAAATTCCGGACCGACTCCACGCACCTGCTCGATCGCTACATCCTCGCCAAGACGAACGAGCTGGTTCGCCAGGCCGAGAAACAGCTGGATGACTACGACATCTCGGGTGCGGCGGCAAGTGTCCGGAACTACCTCGACGCGCTGACCAACTGGTACGTGCGCCGCTCCCGGGACCGCTTCTGGGCCGGCGACGAGGACGCCTTCGACACCCTCGCCACCGTGCTGGAGACCCTCACCCGGGTGGTCGCCCCGCTCGCCCCGCTGACCGCCGAGGAGATCTGGCGCGGCCTCACCGGTGGCCGTTCGGTGCACCTGACCGACTGGCCCTCGGCGGACACGTTCCCGGCCGACCACGAGCTGGTCGCCGCGATGGACGCGATCCGGGACGTCGCCTCGGCGGCCCTGTCGCTGCGCAAGGCGAAGGGCCTGCGGGTCCGGCTGCCGCTGGCGTCGGCGACCGTGGCCACCACGTCGGGAACGGCGCTGGCCGGCCTCGGTGACCTGCTCAAGGACGAGATCAACGTCAAGGACGTGGTCTTCACCGACGATGTCGCCGCGTACTGCCAGCAGGTCCTCACCGTCGTCCCGCGGGCGCTCGGCCCCCGGGTCGGCAAGCAGGTCCAGCAGGTCATCAAGGCGGTGAAGAGCGGCGACTGGCAGCTCGTCGACGGCGCCCCGGTCGCGGCCGGGGTCACCCTGGCCGAGGGGGAGTACGAGCTGAAGCTCGTCGCCGCCGACGTGGCGAACTCCGCTCCGCTGCCGGCCGGTGGCGGCGTTGTCGTGCTGGACACCGTGGTCACCCCGGAACTGGCCGCGGAAGGTCTGGCCCGGGACGTGATCCGGGTCGTGCAGCAGGCCCGCCGGGACGCGGACCTGGACGTCAGCGACCGGATCGCGCTGACCCTGTCGGCGTCCGGGCCGGTGCGGGCGGCGGTCGAGGCGTACCGGGAGTTCGTCGCCGGTGAGACGCTCGCCACGTCGGTGACGTTCGGCGACCTGACCGACGGCTTCGCCGGCGAGGTCGGCGACGGAGACCAGGTCAGGGTGGCCGTCTCGGCCGTGTGATTCAACCGATTGGCCCGGATGTTCGCCTGGTGTGGGCGAACATCCGGGCTGGGCCCACGCCACTGGGCACATCGCGCCGACTGTCGGCTAACCTCACAGCACCACACCCCCCACGCGTCCCGGAGGACGAGTTGCCGCTGCTCTACTCAATCGGCAAGGTCACCCTCGGCAAGTTGCTGATGACCGGCTGGCGGCCGCACGTCGAAGGCATCGAGCACATTCCGCAGACCGGCGGAGCGATCTTCGCGGGTAACCACCTCTCCGTCGCCGACGAACTCCTCCTCGGCGCCGTGGTTCCGCGTCATCTCGCGTTCTGGGCGAAATCGGACTACTTCACCGGCACCGGCGTCAAGGGCTGGTTCAACCGGCAGCTGATGGCCGGCGTCGGCGCGATCCGGGTCGAGCGGGCCGGTGGCCGCGCCGCCCTCACCGCCTTCGACGCAGCGATCCCCGCGCTGAGCGGCGGTGACCTGGTCGCCGTCTACCCCGAGGGGACCCGCTCGCCCGACGGCAGGCTCTACCGTGGCCGCACCGGCGTCGCCCGGCTGGCCGTCGCCGCCGGCGTCCCGATCATCCCGGTCGGCGTCCTCGGCACCGACAAGGTCCAGCCCATCGGCCGCCTCTTCCCGAAGCTGCAGCGCGGCGTCATCTCGGTCAAATTCGGCAAACCGATCGAGACGGTGGGACGGTCCGACGACCGGACCGCGCTGCGTGAACTCACCGACCAGGTGATGGCCGAGATCCAGAAGCTCACCGGCCAGGAATACATCCCCCGCTACGCCCCCAAACGCGGAGAATAACCCCTTTCTGGTACGCCGTGAGCCGCCCCGCGCCGGACCACCCCGTCCCGTGACCCCCTGCGCGACGTGGCTGCCCGGCCCGGGCCGCATCGCGGCCACCGGTGGCTTCGCGACGCCCGCGCCGGGTTCCGGCCCGGGGTGTGCGGTTCAGGCCGGCGCCAGGACCGATTCGCGGAGACGGATGACCAGGTCGGCGCTGTCGTCCAGGGAACGGCGGGTCAGCAGGACCGTGGCCAGGCTGCCGTGATCGGCCCAGCCGCAGGCGACCACCGACGTGCCGTCCAAGCGGCCGGTCCCGCACCGCTGGTACAGGCCGAACTCGCCGGCGTCGTACGTCTGCACGTCCTTCAGCCCGAGTGACTCCGACAGCCGGCTGAGCTGGCCGTCCAGGTCGGAGGCGGGGGTCAGGCGCAGGCCGGTGACGCCGAAGACGGTGACCCGCTTGCCCCGGGCGTCGGTGTAGAGGCCGGCGAACCCCTCCCCGTCCGCCCCGGCCTCCTGCAGCTGCTCGGCGAGGCGGCGGGCGGCCTTCTCCCCGGCGGCGGTGTCGCGCAGGCTGAGATCGGCGAACGAGTCCGGCAGGACGGCCGTCACCGGGTACTGGTTCAGGCCCGGGACGTGCTCCTGAATGTACGGCCGGCCCGTGACCAGCGCGGCCAGGACGACCAGCAGCAGGACGAGCCGCCGCAGCTTGCGCATCCGGCGCCGGGGCCGCGGCGGGGCCGGGGGAGCGGCCCACGGCGGGGTCACCGGCGGCCGGGACCGGCCCAGCGGGACGTGCGGCTGGACCGGGCCGCGGGCCGCCGGCTGGGGCGCCGGTCGCGCTGCCGGCTGTCGCCGCGGCGCGATCGTCGCGGCCTTCTGCCGCCAGGAACGCAGCTTGCCCGGTGCGGTCGCGGCCACCTCCTGGCCCTTGGCCGCTGCCTGCCGGCTCCAGGTCCGGAGCTTCTCGGGCGCCTCCGTCGCGGCGCGTTCGCCCCATTCGCGGAGTTTCGGTGGCAGGCCGGAGCCGGCCGGCGAGGGTGTGAGGGTGCCCGGCGCGGGAATCCCGCTGCGCCCGGCATTCCGGTCGACCGGCCGCTGGGCGGGAACCGTACCCGCCGGCGTCTCGCCCGGCGTGGCACCGGTGGGTGCGGGCGCGGCTGACGACGGAGCGGCGGTTCGGGGCGCGGCTGACGACGGAGCGGCGGGAGAGGGGTCGGTGCGGGTCGGCGGCTCGACGCGGGTCGCTGAAGCCGGGCTGTCCCGCCGGGCCGGGTCGTCGACGGTGGTGGGGTTGTCGAGCCGGGTGGGTGGTGACGCGGGGGTGGGGGCCAGGCCGGCGGGCGACGTCGAATACGCCTCCGCCCACACCGGGGTGTCCTGATCGGCCCACGGGTCGACGGCCGGAACGGCGGTGCGGTCGTCGTCTTCGCTGTCAGCCGAACCGGTGAATCTGTCGCGAATGCGCGACCATCGGGATCGCCGTGGCGACGGCTCCGGCACCATGGCCGCGCCGCTCCACCGCCCGGGGACCGCCGCGGTCGGCGGCTCGGCCCCGTCGGTTCCGGCGAACCGGGTGGGGTCGGGCATTCCGGCCGCCGGGGTGGTGTCTCCCGGCTGCTGGTCGACCATTTATCGGATCTCCTCCCGCGTGCCCGGACACGAGCCTCCAGCCCAGGTTAGGACCGGTTCGCCACCCGGACGCGAGGGCGGCTTACGGGCGCGGGCCACCAATGGCGGACAACGAGGGCGATGTGCGAAACGCTCCGGAGTCGTATGGTTACCCGGACCCGCATCGAGCGGCCCCCATGGGGCCGGAGAGTGCCCGGAGTCACGATCCGGAGTGCGACACATCATTCGCGTGCAGTTGGGGAGGGAGGGGCGCCCCCGGCCCGGGTGTGCGCCGCCATCGCATGAGTACGACACAGAGAAACGCCGTCACGATCTCGGGAGCCGAGTCACACCGGCCGATGCTGTTCGCTCACGGGTACGGCTGCGACCAGAACATGTGGCGTCACGTCACTCCGGCCTTCCAGGACACCCATCGGATCGTCCTCTTCGATCACGTCGGCAGTGGCCGGTCGGACCTGTCGGCCTACCGGGACTCCCGGCACGGCGCGCTCAGCGGCTACGCCGAGGACATCCTGGAGATCGTCCGGGAGCACGACCTGCGTGACGTGATCTTCGTGGGGCACTCGGTGAGCGCGATGATCGGTGTCCTGGCCGCGGTGCGGGAGCCGGACCGGTTCGCCGGGATCGTGATGGTCGGCCCGTCCCCGCGGTACATCGACGACGAGACCGACGGCTACGTCGGCGGGTTCCAGCGCGCCGACATCGAGCAGATGCTGGAGTCGCTGGACAGCAACTACCTGGGCTGGTCGAGCGCGATGGCCCCGGTGATCATGGGCAACCCGGACCGGCCCGAGCTGGGCGAGGAGCTGACGAACAGCTTCTGCATGACCGACCCGGAGATCGCCAAGAAGTTCGCCCGGGTCACGTTCCTCTCCGACAACCGCGCCGACCTGCCCCGGCTGCGGGTCCCCTCGCTGATCCTGCAGTGCACCGACGACGTCATCGCCCCGGCCGTGGTCGGCGAGTATGTGCACAAGCACACGCCGGACAGCACGTTCACGACTCTCAACGCGACCGGGCACTGCCCGAACCTGAGTGCCCCGGAGGAAACGGTTGACGCGATCAAGTCCTGGTTGTAGACAGCGGGCATGATCGGCGGAGCATTGGCGTGAGTGAATCTGGTGGGCCGGACGTGACACAGGAGTTACGACTGCCCTGGGACGACGATCCCGAGGACCTGTACGAGCACGCTCCCTGCGGATACCTGACGACGCTCCCGGACGGCACCATCGTCCGGGTCAACGAGACGTTCCTGAACTGGACCGGCTATTCCCGGGCCGACCTGATCGGCCTCAAACGGTTCCGTGACCTGCTGACCAAGAGCGACCAGATCTACCACGAGACGCACTACGCGCCGCTGCTGAACATGCAGGGCGAGGTGCACGAGATCGCGCTCGAGGTGGTCCGGTCGGATCGGCGGCCGGTGCCCACCCTGGTCAACTCGGTGCTGGAACGCGGGCCGACCGGGACGCCCCGGATCATCCGCACGATGATCTTCAACGCCACCGAGCGGCGCAGCTACGAGCGGGAGCTGCTGGCCGCCCGCCGGGCCGCCGAGTCCTCCGAGCAGCGGGTCCGGGTCCTGCAGCGGATAGTGGCCGACCTGGCGGCGGCCCCGACCGAGGCGGAGGTGGCGGAGGCCGTGGTGCGCGCGCCGGAGCCCGCCTTCCAGGCCACCAGCAGCAGCATCTACCTGACCGACACCGACTCGGACCGGCTGATCGCGGTCGCCTCGACCGATCCGACCACCGGCAACTGGGACGACATGCCCCGCTCGTCGACCCGGGCGGTCGCCGAGGTGGCCCGGCGCGGCGACCTGCACGTGGTCGGCACCCTGGCCGAGGCCGAGGAGCACTTCCCGGACCTGGCCGAGTCGATGCGCCGGTCCGAGCGGCGCAGTGTGGTGCTGCTCCCGCTGACCACCGGCCCGTCCGACGAGCAGGCCGGGGTGAACGTGCTCGGCGTCCTGGCGTTCAGTTTCCGCGAGGAGCGCGTCCTCACCGACGGTGAGCTGCGGGTCATCCGGCTGCTCGGGCAGCAGGCCGGGCAGGCGCTGGACCGGGCCCGGCTCTACGACGACGCCCGGCGCCGCGAGGAGCGCTCGTCGTTCCTGGCCCGCACCACGCGGGCGCTCGACGAGGAGCACCGGCTGATGCAGCGGGCCCGCAAGCTGGTCGAGCGGGTGGTCCCGGAGATCGCCGACTGGGCCCTGATCCGGTTGCAGGTCGGCCCGGCCGGCCTGGTCGAGTACCACGGCGGCCCGGCGCCCGACCCGGCGCGGATCGAGGAGCGGACGGCCGAGGCGGTGGAGACGGCGGCGCCGGTGTTCGCCACCGAGGGGGACGGACTGGGCTGCACCGTGCTGCCGCTGATCGTCCGCGGCCGGGTGCTCGGCACCCTGGCCGTCCGGATGGCCCCGGACCGGCGCGGCACCGAGGCCGAGCGGCTGTTCCTCGTCGACCTGGCCGACCGTACCGCCCTGGCCTGCGAGAACGCCCGCCTCTACGAGCAGGAGCGGGCCATCGCGCGGACGTTGCAGCGCAGCCTGCTGGCCGCGGACGTGCCGGGCGCCGACCCGAGGTTCGCGCTGGAGACCCACTACCAGGCCGCGGCCCAGGACATGGAGGTCGGCGGAGACTGGTACGACGCCTTCCTGATCACCGCGAACAAGCTGGCCGTGGTGGTCGGCGACGTGGTCGGGCGGGGTATCGAGGCGGCCACCACGATGGGCCAGCTGCGCAGCGCGATCCGGGCGCTGGCCTCGGCGGAGAACGGCCCGGCCCGGCTGCTGGAGGACCTGGACCGGTTCTGCGACCGGGTCGACTCGGCCCGGATGGCCACCCTGGTGTACGCCGAGGTCGACCTGCTCAGCAGCGAGGTGTCGTACGCCTGCGCGGGTCATCTGCCGCCCCTGCTGCACGAGCCCGCCGGCTCCCCGCAATATCTGCTGCAGGGCCGGTCGGCGCCGATCGGGTCCCGGGCCGGCGACCGCCGCCGGGTCGAGCACCGGATGCGCCTGGCCGCCGGGAGTCGCCTGCTGCTCTACACCGACGGCCTCATCGAGCGCCGGAACCGCGGACTCGACCGCGGTTTCGAGATCCTCGCCCGCGAGTACGCGCGACTGCGGGACGCCCCGCTCAAGGGCCTGACCGCGGGCCTGGCCGACACCCTGGTCGGCCGGGACCACGGCGACGACGTGTGCCTGCTCTGCCTCACCCTGGGCACCGAGGAGCGGCTGGAACGCTCGATCGGCGCCGACCCGCTGCAGATCGCCCTGCTGCGGGCGGACATGCGCGGCTGGCTCGCCGGGCACGGCGTGGACGTCGACTGTCTCAACGCGGTGCTGCTGGCGTGTTCCGAGGCGGTGGCCAACTCGATCGAACACGGGTACGCCGACGACCCGTTCGGGGTGGTCGACGTGTCCGCCACGATCAGCGCGGAGACGGTGGAGGTCCGGGTCACCGACCGGGGTGGCTGGCTCGGCGACGCGGAGCCGGCCGGCGACTTCACCCGGGGCCGGGGCCTGCAGCTCATCTACGAGTCGATGGACGAGGTGACGTTCGACCGCGGCGGCGAGGGGACGACGGTGATGATGCGCAGGCATAGGGGAACACCGCGATGACGGACGAGTGGGTGAGCTTCTCGCGGCGGGGGACGGCCGAGCTGGTCCATCTGAAGGGTGAGATAGACCTCGCGAACGCCAACGACATCGGCCGGGCCATCGTGGCCCGGACCACCGAGGCGGACGCCGTGCTGATCGATCTGACCGCGGTCTCGTTCCTGGACAGCGCCGGGGTGCGGCTGCTCGACTTCATCGTGGGAGATCTGGACGACCGGGGGAAGCCGATCCGGCTGGTCGTCGGGGAACGCGGGGCCGCCCGGATGACGCTGCAGCTCTGCGCGTTCCGTGCCGACCTGCTGGCGATCGACCTGGACAGGGCCGCGGCGGAACTGGAGCGGTAGGGCCGAACGGCCTCGCGTACCCTGGACACCCATGAGCGTGAGTTCCGTCTTCCCGCAGCTCGAGCAGTTGCTGCCCCGGGTCAGCAAACCGATCCAGTACGTGGGCGGCGAGCTCGGCGCCGTCGTCAAGGACTGGGACGCCACCACCGTCCGGTGGGCGCTGATGTACCCCGACGCCTACGAGGTCGGCCTGCCCAACCAGGGCGTGCAGATTCTGTACGAGGTGCTCAACGAGCAGGAGGACGTGCTCGCCGAGCGCACCTACGCGGTCTGGCCGGACCTCGAGGCGCTGATGAAGGAGAACGGCGTCCCGCAGTTCACCGTCGACGCGCACCGCCCGGTGAAGGCGTTCGACGTCTTCGGGATCTCGTTCGCCACCGAGCTGGGCTACACCAACATGCTCAGCGCGCTCGAACTGGCCGGCATCCCGCTGGACAGCGCCGACCGGGACGAGTCGCACCCGATCGTGCTGGCCGGTGGCCACGCCAGCTTCAACCCGGAGCCGATCGCCGACTTCATCGACGCCGCCGTGCTCGGTGACGGCGAGGAGGCGGTCCTGGAGATCACCGGGATCATCCGGGAGTGGAAGGCCGAGGGCTGCCCCGGCGGGCGCGACGAGGTGCTGCTGCGCCTGGCCCGGACCGAGAGCATCTACGTGCCGCGGTTCTACGACGTCGACTACCTGCCCGACGGCCGGATCCAGCGGGTCGTGCCGAACCGGCCGGACGTGCCGTTCCGGGTCGCCAAGCGGACCACCATGGATCTCGACGCGTGGCCGTACCCCAAGAAGCCTCTGGTCCCTCTCGCCGAGACCGTCCACGAGCGGTACGCGGTGGAGATCTTCCGGGGTTGCACCCGGGGTTGCCGGTTCTGCCAGGCCGGCATGATCACCCGCCCGGTGCGGGAGCGGTCGATCACCACCGTCGGCCAGATGGTCCAGCAGGGCCTGGAGTTCTCCGGCTTCAACGAGGTCGGCCTGCTGTCGCTGTCCAGCGCCGACCACTCCGAGATCGGCGACATGTGCTCCGGCCTCGCCGAGCAGTACGCGGACACCAACGTCTCGCTGTCGCTGCCGTCCACCCGGGTCGACGCGTTCAACATCGACCTGGCGCAGGAGCTGTCCCGCAACGGGCGGCGGACCGGTCTCACCTTCGCGCCCGAGGGCGGTTCGGAGCGGATCCGCAAGGTCATCAACAAGATGGTGACCAAGGAGGACCTGATCCGTACGGTCGTCACGGCGTACTCGAACGGCTGGCGGCAGGTCAAGCTGTACTTCATGTGCGGCCTGCCCAGCGAGACCGACGAGGACGTCCTGGAGATCGCCGAGATGGCGCACGAGGTGATCCGGGCCGGCCGTGCCGCGGCCGGCACCAAGGACATCCGGTGCACGGTGTCGATCGGCGGGTTCGTGCCGAAGCCGCACACCCCGTTCCAGTGGGCGAAGATGGACCGGCCGGAGGTGATCGACGGCCGGCTCAAGATGCTCAAGAACGCGATCAACAGCGACCGGTCGCTCGGCCGGGCGATCGGCTTCCGCTACCACGACGGCGAGCCGTCCCTGATCGAGGGCCTGCTGTCCCGCGGCGACCGCCGGGTCGGCAAGGTCATCCGCCGGGTCTGGGAGAAGGGCGGCCGGTTCGACGGCTGGTCCGAGCACTTCTCGTACGCCCGCTGGGTCGAGGCCTGCGACGAGGTGCTGCCCGGGATGGGCGTGGACCTGGACTGGTTCACCACCCGCGAGCGCGAGGAACTGGAGGTCCTGCCCTGGGACCACCTGGACTCCGGCCTCGACAAGGACTGGCTGTGGCAGGACTGGCAGGACTCGATGAGCGAGTTCGAGCAGGACGACTGCCGCTGGACCCCGTGTTTCGACTGCGGCGTGTGCCCGTCGATGGACACCGAGATCCAGATCGGCCCGACCGGCAAGAAGCTGCTTCCTCTGACACCCGTGAACAACCTGCGGGTCCCCGTTTAGGAGTTTCCGATTCCCCCGAAGAACCAGCCCGTCGGCGGCCAGGCCCCGGTCGTCCAGCGGATCCGTCTGCGGTACGCCAAGCGCGGCCCGCTCCGCTTCACCTCGCACCGGGACTTCGCCCGCGCGTTCGAGCGGGCGCTGCGCCGGGCCGCCGTACCGATCGCCTTCTCGCAAGGTTTCACCCCGCACCCGAAAATCTCGTACGCCAGCGCCGCCCCGACCGGTGTCGGCAGCGAGGCGGAGTACCTGGAGATCGGCCTGCAGGCCCCGGTCGACCCGGAGCAGCTGAAGGTCGCGCTGGACGCCGCGCTCTCGCCGGGCCTGGACATCCTGGAGGCGGTGATCGCCGGCGAGGGCAGCCTCGCCGACCGGATCGACGCCTCGCAGTGGCGGCTGGAGCTGCCGCAGGTCGAGCCCGCCGACGCGGAGAAGGCGGTCACCGCGTTCCTCGACTCGGCGGAAGTCCTGGTGGAACGCATGACCAAGCAGGGCAAGCGCAGTTTCGACGCGCGGGCGGCGGTGTCCCGGTGCACGGTGACTGCTCAGCCGGACCTACCTTCCGGGGCGGTTGCGGTACCGTGTGCGATAATCGACCTTGTCGTACGGCAGGTGACACCCGCCGTGCGGCCCGATGACGTCCTCTCCGGCCTGCGCGTGGTGGCCGGCCTGGAGCCGCCGGTGCCCCCACGGGTGACCCGGCTGGCCCAGGGCACACTCACCGCGCAGGGGGAGATCGTCGATCCGTTGGACGCGGATCGCGGGGGCGTCGGCATCGGAGAACGCTAGCCGGGAGTCCGGCCTGCGTTCGCCGAACCTGTGTCAGCGTGGCGAACCGGTGGTTTCGGTCGATGCCAGGTTGGCAAAGGTTCACTGGCAGACTTCGGCAAGCCCGGCCCGCACAGGGCTGGGCCCGAAAAACTTTTGCAGCGACCCTGCGTGGCAGCGCTCACCCGCGCCCGGGGTCGCCGAGAACTGGAGAGCGCCCCATGCTCGATAACGAGCCCCCAGTCAACCTGGGAGATCAGGGCGGTGAACGGGACGGAGCAGTCACGCCGCCCGCGGAAGCCGCCGCCAGCACGACCCCGGCACGCCGGACGCGGGCTCCGCGCCGCAAGGCGGCCGCGCCTCCGCCGGAGGCCGACGCACCGGCGAGCGACGCCGCCCCGGCCGCCGATCCCGGCACCGGGACCGAGGCCGACGCCGCCGAGGCGCCGCCCGCCCCGGTGAAGAAGGCGACCCGCGCCCGGCGCAAGAAGGCCGAGCCGGCGGCTCCCGCTGCCGAGGACGCCACCGAGCAGGCCGTCCCCGCTGCCGCTGAGCCGGCTGCCGCCACTCCGGCCGCGACCGGCCCGGCCGAGGAGGCCGCCGAGGTTCCCCCGCCGCCGGTGAAGAAGGCGACCCGGGCCCGCCGCAAGAAGGTCGAGCAGCCCGCTCTCGTGGAGGACCCGACCCCGGCCGACGTCCCGGTCGAGGTGGCGGCGCCCGCCACACCCGCGGCGCCCGCCGAGCCCGCCGAGCCCGCCGTGGAACTCTCCGAGGAGGACGAGGCCGCTCTCATCGAGGAAGCCGCCGTGGAGGCCGCCTCGGCCGCCCGCGCCGCCGGCGTCCCGGTGGTCGGCATCCTCCCGCTCGACGACGACTTCGTGGAGGAGCAGCCGGCCGGTCCCGCCAAGACCCGCCGCGGCGCCCTTCCGCCCGCCGTGCTGTTCATGCCCCCGGAGGCCGTCGAGGCCGAGCCCGCGCCGGTGAGCCGTCGCCGCCGTCCGGCCGCCGCGCCGGTCGCCGAGCCGGTGGCCGAGGTCGTGGCCGTCGCCGAGACCGCGACCGCCCCGGCCGAGGTCGTGGCCGAGGAGCCCGCCGAGGAACCGGCCGAGGGCACCCGCCGCAGCCGTCGCCGCCGCCGGGGCGCTGCCGAGGAGCCCGCCGAGGTGGCGGTCACCGAGGCCGAGCCGGTCGTGGACGAGACCGACGAGAGCGCCGACGACGTCGAGGACGGCGCCGACGACGAGAACGACGACGATGACGACAGCGCCGCCGGCCGCCGTCGCCGCCGCCGTGGCCGTCGTGGCCGGGGCCGGGGCAAGGGCCCGTCCGACGACGCCGACGACGATGCCGAAGAGGGCGCCGAGGACGGCGCCGAGGCGTCCGCCGAGGACGGCGAGGACGAGGACGAGGAGCCGGAGGAGGGCGAGGGCGAGGGTGACGGCGTCACCCGGCGTCGCCGCCGCCGGCGCCGCAAGGGCTCCACCGGTGACGGCGAGACCGGCGGTATCGAGGACGGCGTGCACACCGTGGTCCGGGTGCGCGAGCCCCGGCGGACCTCCGACGAGGTGCAGGGTGTCTCCGGCTCGACCCGGCTGGAGGCCAAGCGCCAGCGCCGCCGGGACGGCCGGGAGCAGCGCCGGACCCGCCCGCCGATCCTGAGCGAGTCGGAGTTCCTGGCCCGCCGCGAGGCGGTGGACCGGGTGATGGTCGTCCGGCAGAAGCAGGACCGTACCCAGATCGCCGTGCTCGAGGACGGCATCCTGGTCGAGCACTACGTCGCCCGGGCCACCTCCGGCACCATGGTCGGCAACGTCTACCTCGGCAAGGTGCAGAACGTGCTGCCGAGCATGGAGGCGGCGTTCGTCGACGTGGGCCGCGGCCGCAACGCCGTGCTCTACGCCGGTGAGGTCAACTGGGACGCCACCGGGCTGGAGGGCCGGGCCCGCTCGATCGAGCAGGCGCTGCGCTCCGGCGACTCGGTGCTGGTGCAGGTCACCAAGGACCCGATCGGCCACAAGGGCGCCCGCCTGACCAGCCACATCGCGCTCTCCGGCCGGCACCTGGTCTACGTGCCCAACGGCAACGCGTCCGGGATCAGCCGCAAGCTGCCGGACAACGAGCGCAAGCGGCTGCGCGACATCCTGAAGAAGATGGTGCCGGACGGCGCGGGCGTGATCGTGCGCACCGCGGCCGAGGGCGCCACCGAGGACGAGCTGGCCCGCGACGTCAAGCGGCTCCAGGCGCAGTGGGAGGACATCCAGGCGCGGGCCGCCGAGGGCAACGCCCCGCGGGCCCTGTCCGAGGAGCCGGACCTGGTCATCCGGGTCGTCCGGGACCTCTTCAACGAGGACTTCCGCGAGCTGGTGGTGCAGGGCGAGCAGGCGTACGCCGAGGTCGAGAACTACCTCGACTCGGTCTCCCCGGACCTGGTGGAGCGGCTGCGGCGGCACACCGGTGTCACGGACGCCTTCGCCGAGTGGCGCATCGACGAGCAGATCCTCAAGGCGCTGGACCGCAAGGTCTTCCTCCCGTCCGGCGGTCACCTGGTGATCGACCGGACCGAGGCGATGACGGTGGTCGACGTCAACACCGGTAAGTACACCGGCGCGGGCGGCAACCTGGAGGAGACGGTCACCCGCAACAACCTGGAGGCGGCCGAGGAGATCGTGCGCCAGCTGCGGCTGCGCGACCTCGGTGGCATCGTGGTGATCGACTTCATCGACATGGTGCTGGAGAGCAACCGCGAGCTGGTGCTGCGGCGGCTCACCGAGTGCCTGGGCCGGGACCGGACGAAGCACCAGGTCACCGAGATCACCTCGCTGGGTCTGGTGCAGATGACCCGGAAGCGGATCGGCGCGGGCCTGCTGGAGGCGTTCAGCGAGAACTGCGACCACTGCAAGGGCCGCGGCCTGGTCATCCACCAGGAGCCGGTGCCGGAGAAGCGGTCGAACGGCAACGGTGGCGGCGGCAACGGTGGTGGCGCGAGCAACCAGGTGAAGGCGGTCGCGGCGGCGGTGCGCACCGAAGCGCCCGTGCAGCAGCAGCCTCCGCAGCAGTCGTCGTCGCGCCAGCGGCGCCGCCGTGGCGGCAGCGACAGCGCCCCGGTGGAGCAGGCGCCGGTGGAGACCGTGGTGATCGCGGAGCCGGCGGTCGTCGAGGATGCCGGCCCGGTCGCGGAGATCGCGGAGGTTCCTCCGGTCGCGGTGGAGCAGGCGCCGGTGCAGGAGGCCCCGGTGGAGCAGGCGCCGGTGCAGCCGGCGCCGGTGCGGCAGGCCCCGGTGGCGGGTTCGGGGATCGTCCGGCCGGCTCAGCCGGCGGTGACCACCGCGAACGATGACGACGACTACGACATCAGCGGTTACGACCTGTCCCGGTACGAGACGGCGGAGGAGCCCGCAGCGCCCGTGAACGGCGCCGTGGACGCCGAGCCGATGCGTCTCGTCGGTGCGGACGACCCGGACGCGGCCGAGGACGACGAGGACGACGACGAGGACGCGGTGGGCGCCGGCACGGGCACCCGCCGCCGGTCGAGGCGGGGCGGCGCGAGGCGGCGTACCCGGCCCTGAGCAGTGTGAACCCGCCCCCGCAGTTAACTAGAAAGAAAGTTAACTGCGGGGGCGGGTTTTCCGTTACCCTCGCTGGGATCGATCCCTTTCCCCCGAGGAGACCGAGTTCCCATGCGTATCCATGCCCTCGCCGCGGTGGCGATCTCCGCCGCGCTCCTGACCGCCGGCTGCTCCGGCGGCGGCGACGAGCCGAAGCCCGCGGCGACCACCGCGGCCGCGGCTCAGCAGGCCGAGAAACCCACCGACGCCGCGCTCTCCGCGGACACCGAGGCCATCTGCGACCAGGCGAGCCGGACCAGCACCGCCTTCGGCAAGACCGTCGTGGAGAACCGGGCGCTGCTGGCCCAGGCCGGAGCGGAGAGCAAGGAGGCCAAGGCCAAGGCCCAGGAGAAGGTCACACGTGACGTGCAGAACTTCTCCTACGCCCTGCTCGACATGTCGAAGCTGGTCGCCGACGCCGAGGTCAAGAAGGCCCTCGCCGCGCTGGGCGCACAGGTCACCGCGGTGAAGGGCGACATCGGCAGGTTCGACGACAAGAAGCTCGTCGAGCTGCACGGAACGCTGGACAAGGCGTGCGGCCGGGGCTGACAACCCGGTTTGGGCCTCGGGCCTGCGATGAAGTAGTCTTTCCGACGGCGCCTTTTCGGCGCTAGCTCCGTGCGCGCTCGGATCACACTGCAGCGCAAGCCGGAATCTTTAGCAACATCCGCCAGCAGCCACGCGGCTGCGTAAGTCTCAGGGAGTCCGCGTCTCATGTACGCGATCGTCAAGACCGGCGGCAAGCAGTACAAGGTTGCCGAGGGCGACGTGATCGAGGTCGAGAAGCTCGCGGGTGAGCCCGGCGACGCTCTGACCCTCGCCGCGGTCCTCCTCGTCGACGGTGACAACCTGGTGACCGAAGCGGCCAAGCTTGCCAACGTTACGGTGTCCGGCGAGATCGCCGAGCACACCAAGGGTCCGAAGATCCGGATCCACAAGTTCAAGAACAAGACCGGATACCACAAGCGCCAGGGGCACCGTCAGCCGCTGACCCGCGTCAAGGTGACCGGCATCAAGAGCGGGAAGTAGGCGCGCAATGGCTCATAAAAAGGGTGCATCCAGCTCTCGTAACGGCCGTGAGTCCGCCGCCCAGCGGCTGGGCGTCAAGCGGTTCGGCGGCCAGCTCGTCAACGCCGGCGAGATCCTGATCCGCCAGCGTGGCACCAAGTTCCACCCGGGCGACCTGGTCGGCCGCGGCGGCGACGACACGCTGTTCGCGCTTGCCGCCGGCAACGTCCTGTTCGGCACATCGCGCGGTCGCAAGACCGTCAGCATCGTGCCGGTCGCGTAGTAGTTTTTCTTCAGCGGGCCGTGGACCCTCGGGTCCGCGGCCCGCTGTCGTTTTCGCAGTCGCCGTGTGTGGAGTTCGGCCGTCCATGACGCCCGAACTCAACACGCTGGACCTCGGCAGTAGGAGTCGCAAGTGACCACGTTCGTCGACCGGGTAGTGCTGCACCTGCAGGCGGGTGACGGGGGCCACGGGTGCTCCTCCGTGCACCGGGAGAAGTTCAAACCGCTCGGCGGGCCGGACGGCGGCAACGGCGGGCACGGCGGCAGCATCACCCTGGTGGTGGACCCGCAGCAGCACACCCTGCTGGACTTCCACTTCCACCCGCACATCAAGGCCAGCAACGGCGGCGGTGGCGCCGGGTCGAACCGGGACGGCGCGACCGGCAAGGACCTGATCCTCAAAGTGCCGGACGGCACCGTCGTGCAGACCGAGGACGGCGAGGTGCTGGCCGACATGGTCGGCGCCGGCACCGAGTTCACCGTGGCCCGGGGCGGCCGCGGCGGCCGGGGCAACGCGTCGCTGGCCAATGCCCGCCGCAAGGTGCCGGGCTTCGCCGAGCTGGGCGAGCCGGGCGACCAGCTGGACGTGGTGCTGGAGCTGAAGAGCGTCGCCGACGTGGGCCTGGTCGGTTTCCCGTCGGCGGGCAAGTCGTCGCTGATCGCGGTGATGTCCGCGGCCAAGCCGAAGATCGCCGACTATCCGTTCACCACGCTGGTGCCCAACCTGGGTGTGGTGCAGGCCGGCGAGCACACCTACACCATCGCCGACGTGCCCGGGCTGATCCCCGGCGCGGCCACCGGCAAGGGTCTGGGCATGCAGTTCCTGCGGCACATCGAGCGGACCTCGGTGCTGGTGCACGTGCTGGACGCGGCGGCGCCGGAGATCGAGCGGGACCCGCTGGCCGACCTGGACGCGATCGAGGCGGAGCTGGCGGCGTACGGCGGTCTCGAGGACAGGCCGCGGATCGTGGTGCTCAACAAGATCGACATTCCGGACGGGCGCGACCTGGCCGAGATGGTCCGGCCCGACCTGGAGGCCCGCGGCTACCAGGTGTTCGAGGTCAGCGCGATGACCCGGGAAGGCCTCCGGGAGTTCGGGTTCGCCCTGGCCAAGCTGGTCGCGGAGTACCGCGCGGCCAAGCCGGTCGAGGAGGCGACCCGGATCGTGATCCGGCCGCGGGCGGTCGACGACACCGGCTTCACCATCGAGCAGGACGAGGACGGCGTCTTCGTGATCCGCGGCGCCCAGGTGGAGCGCTGGGTGCGGCAGACCAACTTCGACAACGACGAGGCCATCGGTTACCTGGGTGACCGCCTGGAACGGCTCGGCGTCGAGGCCGAGCTGGCGAAGAAGGGCGCGGTGGCCGGGTCGCCGGTGCGGATCGGCCAGCGCGAGTTCGACTGGGCGCCGAACGCCGGCGAGTACATCTCCGGCCCGCGCGGCACCGACTCCCGCCTGGAGGAGCTGGACACCCGGCCGTCCGCGGCGCAGCGTCTCGCCGCCCGCAAGGCCCGCCGCATCCGCAACGACGACGAGCTGACCCACATGTCGGCCGACGGCACGGTCAGCACCGTCGCCAACTCCCAGCTCCCGGTGCTGGTGAGTGACGAGGATGACATCGAGGGCGACACCGACGAATAGGCAGTCGTCCAGATCACCGCAACCCGCCGGAAACGGTCGTCACCTAGAGTCACCTGGGTGCTGATCGAGATCCGACCCTCCCTGGACCCGGAACTGGCCATCCTTCTCACCGCTGAGCAGCGAGAACTGGCCGGTTCCGGCGGGTTCGGCGGGGGCCGGGCATTCGAGCCCGACGATGACATCGAGTATCTGGTAGGTGTCGTCAACGGCCGGGCGGTGGCCTGCGGGGGCTGGCAGGCGCTGGCCCCGGGCACGGCCGGGATGCGGCGGCTGTACGTGCGCCCCGCCTTCCGCGGCCGCGGCCTGGCCCGCCAGATGATCGTGGCGATCGAGGAGGAGGCGCTCGCCGTGGGCCGCCCGGTGATCCGGCTGGAGCTGGAGTCCCGGCTGTCCGCGGTGATCGCCCTCTACCAGTCGTCCGGCTACCTGCCGGCACTGCCGGACCGTCCCGGACTGGTCCGGTTCGAGAAGCGGCTACCCGCACTGGTCCAGTAGGCCGAGGGCGGTACGCGTCCGGCGTACCGTCGCGAAAGCCCTGGGCCGGACCGACCGCGCGCCCTCCGCCAGGATCTCCCGGACGTGCCCGGGGTCGGCGGTCAGCTCGGCGTGCCGCGCCCGGATCGGCGCGAGCACCGCCTCCACCGCGTCCGTGACCTCCCGCTTCAGCTCTCCGTAGGAGTGCGGATCGGCCGGCGCCCGGCCCGTGCAGGCCGCCAGGATGTCGATCAGGTTGGTGACACCCGGCTGCCGTTCCGGATCGCGGCGCACCACCCCCACCTCGTCGGTGACCGCCCGCGCCACGGTCCGCCGCACCACCTCCGGCGGGTCGAGCAACGCGATCCGCCCGGTTCCGGTGCTCTTGCCCATCTTGGTGGTGGGATCGGCGAGGTCCATGACCCGCGCGGCCGCCTCCGGGCGCACCCCCTCGGGCACCGTGAGAGTCGGGCCGTAGCGGGCGTTGAACCTGGTCGCGAGTGTGCGGGCGAGCTCCAGATGCTGGTTCTGGTCCTCGCCGACCGGCACCTGCACGATGTCGTGCGCCAGGATGTCGGCGGCCATCAGCACCGGGTAGGTCAGCAGGCTGAGCCGCACGTGACCGCCGCCGGACGACTTCTCCTTGAACTGGATCATGCGGGCCGCCTCGCCGAACCCGGTCACGCACTCCAGCAGATAGTGCAGCTCGGTGATCTCCGGAACGTGCGACTGGACCACGATCGGCGTGCGCTCCGGGTCGACGCCGGCGGCCAGCATGACCGTGGCCTGTTCGAGGGTGAGCGCCCGGACCCGCTCGGGATCGTGCTCCAGGGTGAGCGCGTGCAGGTCCGCGATCAGCGCGATCGAGTCGGTGCCGTCCTGCGCCGCGATCAGTGGGCGCAGAGCGCCCAGCAGATTGCCGAGATGCAGGTGGCCGGTGGGCTTGAAGCCGGTCAGGCGGCGGGTGGGCGACATGTCGGATCTCCTTGCGGGGTACGGGTGACCGCCTGCTCCGGGAGATCGCGTGCTCGACGAGAAACGGCCGCCCGGATCGGGCGGCCGCGGAAGTGGAATCGCGCGTGTGGGTGAGCCGCCCCGTCAGGGCAGCCACCAGTCATTGCCGCAGAAGTCGGGACGGCAGACGCGCATGGATCAAGCGTAGCGCGCCCACCGTAGGGACGGCGGCCCCAAACGGGCATGATTGTCGGCATGCCCACCCTGACCCGTGCCGAGGCCGTCGAGCGAGCATCCCTCGTCGACGTCGAGGAATACCACATCGACCTGGACCTGACCGGCCCCGGCGACACCTTCCGGTCCCGTGTGACGGTGCGATTCCGTGCCCGGGCCGGCGCCGCGACGTTCCTGGAGTTCGAGCCCGCCGAGGTCCTCTCGATGACGCTCAACGGCGCCGCCGTGCCGCCGGAGGCCTCGACCGGGGCCCGCCTCGAGCTGACCGGCCTCGCCGAGGAGAACGAGCTGGTCGTCGACGCTCTGATGCGGTACTCCAACGACGGGGAGGGGCTGCACCGGTACACCGATCCCGCCGACGGGAACACGTACCTCTACCAGCATCTGTTCATCAACAACGCCGGGCGGGTGCTGCCCGCGTTCGACCAGCCGGACCTCAAGGCCGTCTTCACGGTCGGCGTCACCGCGCCGGAGCAGTGGCTGGTCGCCACCAACGGCGCCCTCGTGTCCCGGGACGGCGGCCGCTGGCGGTTCGCGCCGACCAAGCGCATCTCCACCTACCTGGCCACCCTCATCGCCGGGCCGTACCACCAGGTCACCAGCGAGCACGACGGCATCCCCCTCGCGCTGTACGTGCGGTCCGCCCTGGCCGAGCACCTGGACGCGCAGGCGCCGGAGATCTTCGAGCTGACGAAGGCGTCGCTGGACCGGTTCCACGAGATGTTCGACATCCGCTACCCGTTCGGGCACTACCAGCAGGCGTTCGCGCCCGAGTTCAACTTCGGCGCCATGGAGTACCCCGGCCTCGTCGTCTTCCGGGACGAGATGATCCCCCGCTCGGCCGTCACCGACAGCGACCGGGAACGCCGGGCCAACGTGATCGCCCACGAGATGGCCCACATGTGGTTCGGTGACCTGGTCACCATGGCCTGGTGGGACGACCTGTGGCTGAACGAGTCGTTCGCGGAGTACCTGGGCTCCCGGGTCACCGCTGAGGCGACCCGGTTCAGCGACGCGTGGACCACCTTCGCGATGCACCGCAAGGCCTGGGGTCTGCGCGCCGACCAGCGGCCGTCCACCCATCCGGTCGCCCCGTCCGAGGTCGGCGACACCGAGCAGGCGCTGCTCAACTTCGACGGGATCTCGTACGCCAAGGGCGCCGCCGTCCTCAAGCAGCTGGTCGCCTGGCTCGGCGACAAGGCGTTCCTGGCCGGGCTCAACGAGCACTTCCAGGCCCACGCCTACGGCAACGCCACCCTGGCCGACCTGCTCCGCGCCCTGTCCGGGGCCAGCGGCCGGGACCTGTCCGGCTGGGCCGAGGTGTGGCTGCGCCGGGCCCAGGTCAACACGCTGCGCGCCGAGGTCACCCGGGACGGGACGGACTACGCCGAGGTCGCCGTGGTGCAGACCGCGCCGGCGGACCACCCGACGCTGCGGCCGCACCGGATCGGCGTGGGCCTCTACGACAGGCGGGCCGACGGCAGCGTGGCGCTGCGGCGGCGCCTCGAGGTGGAGCTGGACGCGTCCGGGCGGACCGTGCTGGCCGACCTCGCCGGACAGCCCGCGGCGGACCTGCTGCTGCTCAACGACGGTGACCTGACGTACGCGAAGATCCGCCTGGACGACGATTCGGCGGCCGCCGTGCCGCTGCTGCTGCCCCGGCTGGACGACTCGCTGGCCCGCGCCGTGATCTGGGCCGCCACCCTGGACGCGGTGGTCGACGGGGAACGCCCGGTCGCCGAACTGGTCGCCCTGGTGCTGGCCGCCCTGCCGGTGGAGAGCGAGGTGGCCGTCGTCGAGGACGTGCTGCGGGCCACCCGCGGCCTGGTCGACCGGTACGCCTCACCGGAGACCCGCCCGGCCGCCCTGGAGATGCTCGCCCAGGCCGCCGACCGGCTGCTCGCCGCCGCGCCGGCCGGTGACTCCCGGCAACTGGCCGCCGCCCGCGGCCTGATCGGCGCCACCGTCGACACCGCCCGGCTGCGCGGCTGGCTGGCCGGGGAGGACGTGCCGGACGGCCTGGCCGTCGACGCCGACCTACGCTGGCTGATCATCTACCGGCTCGCGGTGCTCGGCGTGGCCGGCGCCGACGTGATCGACGACGAGCTGGCCCGCGACCGCAGCGCCTCCGGCGAGCAGTGGGCCGCCCGCTGCCGGGCCGCCCGGCCGGACCCGGAGGCCAAGGAGACGGCCTGGACCGCGATCATCCGGGACACCGCGCTGTCCAACCGGCTCGCCGAGCTGACCGCGAGCGGCTTCTGGCAGCCGGAACAGCTGGAACTGCTGGAGCCGTACGCCGAGCGGTACTTCACCGACATGCCGGAGATGATGCGCAACCGGGGCGGGATGAGCGCCGAGCACATCGCCTCGGTGGCGTACCCCTCGGTGGTGGTCTCCGCACGCACCCGGGACCTCGCCGCGAACCTGCTGGCCGACCCGGGCCTGCACCAGATCCTGCGCCGTGTGGTGGAGGACTCCGACGACGACCTGCGCCGGGCCCTGATCGCGCGAGGCTGACGGACTCCCGTGGGCGGGCGGCCCGGAAGTCTCCGGCCGCCCGCCCCGTATCCTTCTCTGATGTCCAGGCGGCGGATCGGCATCATGGGTGGGACCTTCGATCCCATCCACCACGGGCACCTGGTCGCCGCCAGCGAGGTCCAGGCGCGGTTCGACCTGGACGAGGTGATGTTCGTGCCGACCGGTCAGCCGTACGAGAAGGGCAAGGTCTCGCCCGCCGAGGACCGTTACCTGATGACCGTCGTCGCGACCGCCTCCAACCCGCGCTTCCACGTCAGCCGCGCCGACATCGACCGGGACGGCCCCACCTACACCGTCGACACGCTGCGGGACATGCGGGCCGTGTACGGGCAGTCCGCCGAGCTGTACTTCATCACCGGCGCCGACGCGCTCGGCCGGATCATGTCGTGGAAGGACGCGCTCACCATGCTGGAGCTGGCGCACTTCATCGGCGTCACCCGGCCCGGGTTCGAGCTGTCCGGCGCGCACCTGCCCGCCGACAGCGTCACCCTGGTCGAGGTCCCGGCGATGGCCATCTCCTCCAGCGACTGCCGCCACCGGGTCGCCACCGGCCTCCCGGTGTGGTACCTGGTGCCGGACGGTGTCGTGCAATACATCAACAAGCGGGGCCTGTATCGGGACGCGGGGATTACCGGGCCGGTGTGAGACGCTTGACGTCCTGATACCCGACCGAGGAGACCCCTTTTGCCCGTCACCGAACGCGCTCTTGAACTCGCCCTGACGGCCGCCCAGGCCGCCGCGGACAAGAAGGCGCAGGACATCTCCGTCATCAACGTCGCCGAGCAGATCTACATCACCGACGCGTTCGTCATCGCCTCGGCGGCCAACGAGCGTCAGGTGCAGGCGGTCGTCGACGCCATCGAGGAAGCGCTGCTCAACCTGCCGGAGAAGGCGAAGCCCGAGCGGCGTGAGGGCCTGCAGCAGGGCCGCTGGGTGCTGCTCGACTACATCGACATCGTGGTGCACGTGCAGCACGTCGAGGAGCGCGAGTTCTACGCCCTCGACCAGCTCTGGAAGGACTGCCCGCTGATTCCGTTCGTCGACCGTGACCTGGCCGACGCCGGCGCTGAGGCCCCGTGACCCGCCTCATCGTCTGGCGGCACGGCAACACCGACTGGAACGCCGGCTCCCGCGTGCAGGGGCAGACCGACGTCCCGCTCAACGAGCTGGGCCGCCGGCAGGCCGTCGACGCGGCCGAGCTGCTCGTCCGTCTGCGCCCGGCCGCGATCGTCGCCAGCGACCTGAGCCGGGCCGCCGACACCGCCGCCGCCCTCGCCGCCCTGACCGGCCTCGCCATCCGCCCCGACGAGCGGCTGCGCGAGCGCTACTTCGGCGAGTGGCAGGGCATGACCATGGCCGAGGTCGCCGCCGAGCGCCCCGAGGAGCACGCCCGCTGGACCGCCGGCGAGGACGTCATCGGAGGCGAGGTGGAGACCCTCGACGACCTCGGCAAGCGGGTCTCCGAGGCACTGCAGGACGCGGCCCGCCTGGTCCCGGCGGACGGCACCGTCGTGGTCGCCACCCACGGCGCGGCCGCCCGGCAGGGCGTCGGTCACCTGCTCGGCTGGCCGCGTGAGCAGCTGCGCACGCTGCGCGCCCTGCAGAACTGCCACTGGGTGGAGCTCACCCGCGACGAGGCCCGGGGCTGGCAGATGGCGGCGTACAACGTCGGTGTCATGGCCGAGCGCCCGGTCCCGCCGCCGGTGTGAGGGAACCCGTCCGGAGTCGGTAGCGTCTGAACACCATGCGTATCCTCATCCCCGCCGCGCTCCTCCTGGCGCTCGCCACCGGTTGCGCGAACAACGATCCCGTCCAGCCCGGCTCGCCCGAGTCCGCCGTCACCTCGGCTGCGGCGCCCTCCGTGGCTCCGGGCGAGACCGTCCTCACCGGCACCGTCACCGCCGGGGTCGAGCCGAACTGCCTGCTCCTCAAGGACGGCACCGGCGACCATCTGCTGATCATCAAGGACGAGCAGGCCCGCGCCTCGGTCCAGGTCGGCGCCGAGGTCACCGTGACCGGCAAGTCCGCGCCGGGCACCATGACCACCTGCATGCAGGGCGTGCCGTTCGAGGTCTCCTCGGTTCGGTAGCCGGCAGGTGGCGCACATCTGAATCAAGTACCTTGCCTGCATGACCATCGCGGTCGTCACCGACTCCACCGCGTACCTGCCGGCCGAGCTGAACGGCACGTATGACCTGACCATCGTGCCGCTCACCGTCGTGATCAACGGCTGGGACGGCCTGGAGGGCACCGAGGTCTCGCCGGCCGAGGTGGCCCGGGCGCTCACCGCGCGCCGGGCCGCCGTCAGCACCTCACGGCCGGCGCCCGCCCAGTTCGTCACGGAATACCGGCGCCTCCTCGACGCGGGCGCCGACGGTGTCGTCTCGGTGCACCTGTCCGCCAAGCTGTCCGGCACCCACGAGGCCGCGCAACTCGCGGCCGCCGAGGTCGGCCCCCGGGTCCGGGTGGTCGACAGCGGGACCGCGGCGATGGGCCTCGGCTTCCCGGCGCTCGCCGCCGCCGCCGCTGCCCGGGCCGGCCACGACCTGGACACCGTCACCGCCGCCGCCGCCGACCACGCGGCCCGGGTCACCACGCTGTTCTACGTCGACACCCTCGAGTTCCTGCGCCGCGGCGGCCGGATCGGGGCCGCGTCGGCGCTGCTCGGCACCGCCCTGTCGGTCAAGCCGATCCTGCACGTCGACAACGGGGCGGTCACGGTCCGTGACAAGGTCCGGACGACGGGGCGCGCCCTCGCCCGGCTCGTCGATCTCGCCGTCGAGGCGGCCGGGGCCGGGGAGGCGGACGTCGCGGTCCATCACCTCGGCACGCCGGAACGGGCGGAGTTGCTGGTGGAGGCGTTGAGCGAGCGGCTCGGGGATCGCTTGCGGGACTGCTATCTCACCGAGGTGGGCGCGGTGGTCGCGGCACACACGGGGCCGGGGCTGGCCGGGATCGTCGTTCACTCCCGTACGGGATGAGCGTCGGATCTTGTGCGGCTGGTTCTCAGGCTGTCTCACGGCACGTGAGACAGCCTGAGAACCAGCCGGGGTTTCGCCCTACGCGGGCCAGGAAGTGGCGAACCAGCGGGGCGGGGTGTGGTCGGTCGGCTTCAGGTGGGGGAGCAGGTCGGGCCACGGGATGACGCGGTCGCCGCACTGAACCTCGTCGGCCTCGGGCAGCAGGGTGGGGGAGTCCTTCGGCCACAGGGCGCGGGTGTGCCAGCCCTCGGCACGGGACCCGATCAGCTGCAGTGGCGCCGACGGGTGCTCGGGGTCGGCGGGCTGGACGTCGTACTCGTGCATGGCCAGCAGGCGCTCGGCCCGCCGGACCGTCTGGTGCAGGCGATGACCCGGTGGGGCGGTGTAGGGGACGGTGCAGCCGTCCGGGTCGCTGACGTAAGCCATCGGGGACAGCGGGTGCGGTGACGTCACGAAGATCGCCTCCGCCTCGGCGAACAGGGCCACCAGGTGCGGGCTGTCGTCGGCGGTCACCAGCAGCGTGCCCCGTTCCGGGGCGAACGCCACCGGTGTGCCGCCGACCTGCCCGGTCAGCCGGGTCAGCCAGCCGGGCAGGAGCAGGTGGGAGGTCCAGTACGCGTTGCCGTCGTCGACGAACCGCACGGTCACCGGGCCCGTCGCCGTGCCGTGCAGGACCGCCCCGCTGAGATTGGCGCGAGCCCTGGCGAAGATCTGATCGGAATCGGTCTTCCAAGCGGCGGACTGGGCCGGGGTCACGTACGTCATGGTGTCGGGTTGATCGACCACGGCGAACTCGGACAGGAAAGGCAGAGCCGGGCGCCGCAGCAGCGCGCCCGGCGCGGCGCCGCGCAGCACCGGCCGGAGCAGCGGGGCCGCATCCGCCCAGGACGGCGGCACGCGCAGCAGGCCCGCGACGAACCCGGCGAGATCCTTGCGGCCGATCAGCGGGGTCAGCGGCACGACGGTGGGCTCGGCGTCGCCGGGCACCGTGAACCTGATCTCGAAGGCGCGGGAGTGGTACCGCGCTCCGGAGATGCCGGCGTGGCGCAGACGGCGGAGCACCCGGGCGGCCAGCCGGGCGCGGGCGATCCTACGCAGCAGGCCCACGGCGTCCTTCTCGTCAGAGGGTCATCAGGCAGGGCTTATAGGGGTACGGCGCGCCAGGATCGCGCGGGCGTCGAGATCATCGTCGGTGGTGACAGTGGCCGTCAATCCGTTCCCGCGGACGGCGTCCACGGCCGCCCCGGTCTGCGCCTCGGTGATCTCGGAGATCAGCAGGCCATCGGGGGCGAGCCAGGCGGCGGCACCCGCGACGACCGCGCGGAACACCGCCAATCCGTCGTCGCCGCCGTCCAGGGCGGTCCGCGGCTCGTGATCGCGGGCCTCGGCGGGCAGGAACGGGATGTGCCGGGTGGCGACGTAGGGGACGTTGGCCAGGAGCAGGTCGATGCGGCCGCGGAGCTCGGTGGGCAGGGCGTGGAAGAGGTCACCCTGGTGGACGTGGGCCCCGGCGGCCAGGTTCTCGGCGGCGCAGGCCACGGCGGCCGGGTCCAGGTCGGCGGCGTGCAGGGTGATGCCGGGGACGCGGTGGCGGACGGCCAGGCCCAGGGCGCCGGAGCCGCAGCACAGGTCGACCACGAGGGCGTCCGGGGGGATCGCGGAGGCGGCGAGGCGTACCAGCAGCGCGCTGCGGAGCCGGGGGACGAAGACGTGGCGGCGCAGGCGGACGCGTACCCCGCAGAAATCGGCGAAGCCGACCACCTGTTCCAGAGGCTCACCGGAAGCACGCCGGGTGACCATCGCGTCCAGCTCGGCGCCGGAGGCGGCGGCAGTGGCCAGAATCTCCGCCTCCTCCTCGGCGAAGACGCATCCCGCGGCACGCAGCCGGGCGGTGGCCCGGGCGAGCGTATCGGTGGAAGTCACACGCAGTCCTTAGCACGAATCGGTTGTCCACAGCGCGGGGTTGTCCACAGGGACGCGGGCGGGGGAACCCGGAAGTTCCTACGGTCGGGCCGTGCGAGAGGCGAAGGATAGCGGTGATGCCGTCGGAGCGCGGCTGCGGGCGGTGCTCGATGCGGGGGCGGGCTCCCGTGCGGTTCCCGAGCAGGGGCCGCTCAGCTGGGCGGACATCATTCCGGCGTGGTCGTCGGAGGAGGATGATGTCTCCCCTTTCGAGGGCGCTTCCCGGTCGGGGGAGCCTGGGGGCGGGGCGCTGGGCGGCGGTTCCGGCGGATCTTCGGCTCCGGATGAGCCGGGCGCGGGTGGGCCTGTCGACGATGTGCCGGCCTATCCGTGGGACGGGGCGGAGTCCTTGCGGCGGTCCGTGCCGCCGGGTTCTGTGTCCACGCCATCGGGTTCTCGGTCCGCGCTGCAGACGGAACAGGGGCTCAGTGGGGAAGGGGCCTTCGGCGGGGGACGGCGGCAGTGGCTGCCCGCGTTCGATCCGGGGCGGCCCGGGGTGCGGGCGCTGGCGGCGGTGGCCGTGGTCGTGGTGCTCGGGGCGGCGTACTTCGCCTGGCAGTCGCGGCCGCGGCTCGACGAGGTCACGCTGACGCCGGCCGGCACGGTCACCGCGCAGACATCCGGGCCGGTCCGGGCGGCGGCGACCGGTGAGGTGGTGGTCGCGGTCGGCGGGAAGGTGTTGCGGCCTGGGCTGGTACGCCTCAGCCCCGGCGCACGGGTCGCCGACGCGCTGGTCGCGGCCGGTGGGCCCGAGGCGGGGGTGGACGTGGCGATGCTCAACCTCGCGCGGAAGGTCACCGACGGTGAGTTGATCATGGTGGGGGTGACTCCGCCGCCCGGCGCCGTCACGGGCAGCGGCGCCGCTCCCACCGGTGGGTCCGGGCTGGTCGATCTCAACACGGCGACCCTCGGCCAGTTGGACGGGCTGCCCGGGGTGGGACCGGTGCTCGCCCAGCGGATCCTGGACGCGCGGGAGGCTCAGGGCGGCTTCCGGGCGGTCAGCGACCTGCGCAAGGTGGACGGGATCGGGGATGCCCGCTACGAGCAGCTCAAGGACCTGGTGACGGTCGGATGAGCGCGGACCGCCGGATCCCGGACCTGCGGCTCGCGGGCTTCGCCATCGGCCTCTGGCTGGCGGCTCTGGGCGCGCTCCACCTGCCGGCGGCCTGGGGCGTCGGGGTCGGTGTCGCGGGGCTCGCCGTGGCAGCGGGGGCAGCGTCGGCCAGGGGCGTCAGGCCGGCGGGGAGGGGATCGAGCGGCGGGACCGGTGCGGACGGGTGGGGCCGGGCGGTCCGGTGGATCGTGGTGGCGGTCGGGCTCGGGGTGGGGTGTGGGGCGATCGCCACCGGGGCGAGGTTGTCGGTGCGGGAGACGCCGGCGCTGGTCGCGCTGGTGGAGAGCGGTGCGACGGTACGGGTGGAGCTGGTGATCCGGGACGACCCGCGACTGCTGGCCCGTTCCGCCGGCCCGCCGACGTACCTGGTCGCCGCCGACCTGGACGCGGTGACCGCGGAGGACGCCGCGCCGATCCGGCTCACCGCACGGACGCTGGTGCTCGGCTCCGGCCCCGGCTGGCGGGAACTGCTGCCGGGCCAGCGGGTCACCGCGACCGGCCGCCTGATGCCGCCCCGGCCCGGTGACCTGCGGGCCGCCGTGGTCTCGGCCCGTACCCCACCCCGGCTGGAAGGCCGGCCGTCGTGGGTGCAGCGCTGGGCCGGAGTGCTGCGGACGGGACTGCAGCGGGCCTGCGAGCCGCTGCCGGACGACTCCGGAGGGCTGCTGCCGGGCCTGGTCGTCGGCGACACGAGCCGGCTGGACCCGGGGCTGGAGGCGGATTTCCGTACGACCGGAATGACGCACCTGACCGCGGTGTCCGGCACCAATGTCGCGATCGTCCTCGGCGTCGTGCTGTTCGTGGTACGGCGGACCCGGGCCGGACCGCTGCTCTGCGCGGTGCTGTGCGCGATCGCGCTGGCCGGGTTCGTCGTCCTGGCCCGGCCGTCGCCCAGCGTGATCCGGGCGGCCGCGATGGGCGCGATCGGCCTGCTCGGGCTCGCCGCCGGCCGGCCCCGGGCGGCAGTTCCGGCCCTCGCGGCGGGTGCGGCGGTCCTGCTGATCACCGATCCGGAACTCGCCGCGGATGCCGGGTTCGCGCTGTCGGTCCTGGCCACGGCCGGTCTGCTGCTGCTCGCGCCGGTCTGGCGGGACGGGCTGCGGCGGCGCGGCTGGCCGGGTTGGGCGGCGGAGGCCCTCGCCGTTCCGGCGGCCGCCCAGGTCGCCTGCGGGCCGGTGGTCGCCGCCATCTCGGCGACCGTCAGCCTGGTCGCGGTGCCGGCCAACCTGGTGGCGGTGCCCGCGATCGCCCCGGCCACCCTGTTCGGTGTCGCGGCGGCGGTGCTGTCCCCGGTGTGGCCGGCGGGCGCCGAGTTCGCGGCCTGGATCGGGCACTGGCCCACGGAGTGGCTGGTGCTGGTGGCCCGGGCGGGCGCGCGGCTGCCGACCGGGGCGCTGCCGTGGCCGGGCGGCGCGCTCGGCGGGGTGCTGCTCGCCGTGCTGACCGTGGCGTTCCTGGTGGCGGCCCGGCGGGAGCTGGTACGGCGGCTGGCGACAGTGGTCGCCCTCGGCGCCGTCCTCGGTGCCCTGCCGGTGCGGCTGCTCGCCTCCGGATGGCCGCCGCCGGGCTGGCTCGTGGTGGCGTGCGCGGTGGGACAGGGTGACGCGGTGGTGTTGCCCGCCGGGTCGGGGCGGGCCGTGGTGGTCGACGCCGGGCCGGAGCCGAACGCGGTCGACCAGTGCCTGCGCCGGCTCGGGATCCGGCACGTGACGGTGTTCGTGGTCAGTCACTTCCACGCCGACCACATCGGCGGGGTGGCCGGGGTGTTCCGGGGCCGGGAGGTGGGTGCGGTGATCGGGCCGGACTGGCCCGAACCGGCGGGCGGCCGGGCCGCGGTGGCGGAGGCGGCGGCCGGCGCCGGGATCGCGGTGGAGACGGTCGGGGCGGGGTGGGCGTACGCCGAAGGGGGTTTGCGTCTCGATGTGCTCGGCCCGCTCGCGCCGATGCGCGGGACCAACTCGGATCCGAACAACAACTCGCTGATCCTGCGGGCCGTCGTCGGTGGGCGGTCGGTGCTGCTGCTCGGTGACGCGGAGACCGAGGAGCAGGAGGATCTCGTGGCCGGGATCGGTGCGGCGGGTCTGCGGGCGGACGTGCTGAAGGTGGCGCACCACGGCAGCGCCCTGCAGTCGCCGGCGCTGGTGGAGGCGGTGGATCCGGCGGTGGCGCTGGTGTCGGTCGGCCGGGACAACGATTACGGGCATCCGAACGCGGTGCTGCTCGGATGGATCGCTCAGGGTGGGGCGCGGATTCTGCGTACCGATGAATCGGGTGATGTCGCCGCGGTGGCGGTGAAGGGTGGCCTCGCCGTCGCCGTGAGCGGCGACCCACCGCGATAGAGCAATCGACACGCCGGAGCGGCGACCGGATTTTACCGACTATAGGGCTCTATGTCAGGTGAATCGGTCTAATCACCCGTGCGGTGCATCGGGCCTGAGCAAGCGACTGTACGGCGGGGACGGGATAACTGGCGGCCGATATGTCTGGTTTCGCATTCGGTGATCAGCGTTCTGCGCTAACGAGTGAGGCTCACGGAACTGTCGGTCCCCCGTGCGACGATGTTGCACGTGAATGCCGTGCCACCGCCCTCGTTGCTGCTCGTCCAAGGCGACGAGGAGCTTCTCGCCGCCCGTGCCGTCGCCGAGGCGGTCGCGGCGGCGCGGGCTGCCGACCCCGGCGCGGACGTCCGGGAGTACGAGGCGGCCGCCCTGGTCGCCGGCGAGGTCGCCGAGATGCTGAGCCCGTCGCTGTTCGGCGGCCGCCGCGTCCTGGTGATCCGGAGCGGTCAGGACGCGCGGAAAGATCTCACCACCGCCCTGCTGGTCTATGCGAAGAGTCCCGACCCCGACGTCACGCTCATCGTCACCCACGTCGGTGGGGCCAAGGGCAAGGCGTTCGCCGACGGGCTCCGGGCGGCAGGCGCCACCGTCGTGCCGGTGATGAAGTTCAAGAAGGACGCCGAGCGGATCGCGTTCGTCCGCAACGAGTTCCGCCGCAACGGCGCCCGGTGTGACGACTCCGCCGCGTCCGCGCTGCTCCAGGCGGTCGGCAACGACCTGCGGGAGATCGCCGCGGCCTGCTCCCAGCTGCTCGCCGACACCGACGGCAAGATCACCGAGGCCGTGGTCGCCCGCTACTACAAGGGCCGTGCCGAGGTCACCGGCTTCGCCGTGGCCGACGCCGCGATGGTCGGCGACGTGTCCGGCGCGCTCGAGGCGCTGCGCTGGGCCCTGCACGTCGGCGTCGACCCGGTGCCGATCGCCGACGCGCTCGCCGACGGTGTCCGCACGGTGGCGCGGGTCGCGTCCGCCGGCCGTGGCAACCCCTATCAGCTGGCCTCCACGCTCGGCATGCCCGCGTGGAAGATCGAGAAGGCGCAGGGCCGCAGCCGCGGCTGGACCCCGGAGGGCCTGGCCGACGCGATGCGCGCCGCCGCCGACTGCAACGCCGCGGTCAAGGGCGGCGCCGAGGACCGTGGCTACGCCCTGGAGAAGACCGTCTTCGCCATCGCGACCGCCCGCCGGGACGGGGCCGCCCGATGAGCCGCGAGATCCGTTCCCGCCGGGCCGAGCCGTCCGACCGGCCGCTCTACTCCCGGGCGCTGCGCCTGCGTCACCTCGCACCGAGCGGCCTGCTCTGTTTCGTCTTCCTGGAGGGCGCTGTCGTCCTCGGGCTGCTGCTCGCCCTCGCCGAGCTGGTCAGCTGGTGGGGGGTGCTGGTTCTGCCGGTCACGGTCGCTCTGATGGTCAAGTTCAACGATCTGGTCGCCGGTGCTCTCAGCCCGCGGCCGGTGGCCCGGGAGACCACTGCCGAGCGGGCGTCCGTGTTGCGCCCGGCCGCCATGTCGGGGTCCACGTATCGTGCCCACACCAGCGACACCTCAGGGCTGGAGGTGGATGCGGTGCCGTCCTCGACCTCTCAGGCCGGTGTCTCCACGGCTGAGGGCTTCCAGCCCGGTGTCTCCCCGGGCCTGGCCGCGGGATTCCGGGTTGCCGTCTCCCCCGCCCCGGCCGGTATGGCGCCCTTTGCGCGAGACCAGCGGTTCGGTCCGGATGTCGCGCCGCTCAGCGGTCAGCCCGGCGGCCCGTTTCGGGGCGACGCCGGGTCCGAGGGGTTCGCGCCGGTCGTGGCCCATGAGCCGTCCGCCCTGGGTTATGGGCACATGGCCGCCCCAGGCGCCCTTCCGGACGGTTACCAGCCCGACCTCGCGAACGGCTATGAGGCCGGCGGATTCGGGCCGGGACATCCGACGGTGTATTCCAGCTCCTCGGCGGCGAGCCCGCAGCTCTACGCCGAGAGCAACATGGCGAGCGAGCACGCCTACACCGGCGCCGAGGACGGCGGTCATCCGTACGCGGACCGCTACACCTACGCCGACACCGATGTGACCGGTCGCGGCCCGGCCGAGGGTCCTCTGGCGGCTGACGGTCGGCTCGGGGCGGGCCTCTATACGGACCAGGCGAGGAATGTCGACGTGACGCGACTCCCCTCGTCCGGGAACCCGTCGGCAGCGGGGGACGAGTCACGTCCCGCCGACAACAGCGCCCCGAGCCGGCGGCCGTGGGCCGATCAGTTGGACGTGCGTCAGCAGATGGCCCGTCAGGCGGCCTCTCGGCGCTACGAGTAAACCGTGGTCGGTCATCGGCCACGTGTCACCGGTCTTGCGGATGTCCACCGCCCGGCGGCGCGGCGCCCCGCGTAGTGGTTTGTGGTTGACCGTCTTGCCGCAAGTCGACATGCAACAACCAGCGCGTGTTGCGTGGTGATTTGTGGTCGATCGTCGTGCCGTAAGTTCACACAACAGCGGCGCGTGGTGACTTCTGGCCGACCGTCCCACCGCGAGTCAACACGTCGCGACCGGCGGGCAGTGCGTGATGATCCGGGGTCGGCCGTCCCGCCGCGGATCACCACACGAGAGCCGAACCGGCTTCTGTGATCACTTACGGTTGGCCGCCACGACTAGGTGGATGCCTGGCAGATGACCGGCGGGGCCGTGCGCGGCTGATGACAGGCGTGCCGCGGTGAGGGGACGCAACCGGCGTGAGGTGACCACGGGCGCGGATCCGGACGGCCGCGCTGGGGAAGCCACGATGGCAGGACCGAATGCGCCGGCGCCCGTGCGGGAATGGCCCAGGCCGGCCGCGGGGAATGGCTTGTGGGGGCGGGGAGAGCGCGTCACCCGTACCCGAAAGGGAAATGCGACCGGGCACCGCTGCGGACCGTGAGGTCCAACGGTGCCCGGGGTCGTCCAGGCCTTCCCACCTGAAAGGTGGGCTCAGATCGCCGGCCGCGTCCGTGCGGCCGCCGATCTGATCGATCCGTCTGGATCAGGCGGACAGCGCGGCGATCTTCTTGGCGATGGCCGACTTACGGTTGGCCGCCTGGTTCTTGTGGATGACGCCCTTGCTGACAGCCTTGTCCAGCTGACGCGAGGCGTCACGCAGCAGCGCGGTGGCCGACTCGACGTTGCCCGAGTCGCTCGCCTCGTGCAGCTTGCGGATCACGGTCTTCAGCGAAGACTTGACCGACTTGTTGCGCAGACGGGCCTTCTCGTTCTGCCGGTTGCGCTTGATCTGGGACTTGATGTTCGCCACGCGACAGCCTTGTCCTGACTAGTTCGGAAAAATGGTCTCAACGAATGGTCACCGCGATCGGCTCACCCGGCGAGGCCGGTACAGGAGTCGACAGCGTGTCACCACACGCGAGGAACCAGGTTACCAGCATGCCTCCGAGCCGCCAAAATGGCTCCGGTGCGGAGAGGCGGAGGGCTGCGCAGAGGCGGAGGCCGGCGGAGATACGGCGGTCAGCGGCGCAGCCAGCCGCGTTTCGCCGGGGCGGTGTCCCAGCCGCGGCGTTCGGTCAGCCACGCGAGGGCCTGCTCGCCGCTGAACCGCTGGTGCTGACGGCTGTGCGGGGACGCGCTGCTCGGCCCGTCCCCGGCCCGGACCAGCCAATAGCCGGAGAGCGCCGCCAGCGCCCCGTCCACCCCTTCGTCCGGAGCGCCCCAGGCCCGCAGCACCGCGTCCGTGTCCAATCCGCTGGCGTAGGCGCTCACCAGCAGGGTGACCGTGTCGAACCAGGGCGCTCCCAGGCACGGCCAGGTCCAGTCGCAGAGCCAGGAGCGGCCGCCGGTGTCGATCAGCACGTTGTCGACCCGGAGGTCGCCGTGCGCCATGCCGTCGCCGGCGGCGAGTTCGGGCAGGGCGCGTTCCAGCTTGGCGAGGTCGGCCAGGCGCTGCGGTGCGATCGTCGTGCGGGCCGGTTCGGGCATCGGCTCCCGGCGTCTGGCGATCAGCGACCACCAGGACATCTCGTTGCGCAGGATGTCCGGGAGGGTGGGCAGCCCGATCTCCAGCAGCGCCGGCGACGGGTAGGCGAGCGCGGTGGCGGCGGCCGACCACGTGCGGAGGGTGGTGTCCAGGTCGGCCTGCGTCCAGGGCAGCGCCGGGATACGGCCGTCGACCGCCTCCAGGCAGAGCACGAACCAGCCGGCCGCGGTCATGGTCCAGAGCGGGCGGGCGGCGGTCACCTCGGGCGGGAGGGCGGCGGTGACGGCGGCCTCCCGGGCGTACCACTGCGCGACCGGATCGTGCAGCGGCGCCGCTTTGACGAACCCGCTGGTCCCGCTCTCGGTCTTGAGCACAGCGGCGAAGGCCCGGGTGAAGCCGCCGCCGGCGCTGCGCGCGACGGACACCGGTGCGCCGAGGCGTGCGGTGATCGCTTCGCGCACGGTCTCCGGCAGATCGGCCCAGGCGGGGCGTACGGCGGTGGCGTCGTACGGGACATCGGGCAGGATGATCGGCCGCATCCCCTCATCTTGCCGGGGACGTGACCGGCCGCGGAAAGCGCCGGGGACGTGTGCTGCCGCGGAAAGTGTCGTACCCCCCTGGCAGGATCACGGCATGCGAACCGACGATTTCTGGGCGGTCATCGACCGCGCCACCGCCGACCGGCCGGCCTCGCCCGCCGAGGTGGCCGAGCGTGCCGTCGCCGAGCTGGCCACGCGCGATCCGGAGGAGATCGTCGCCTGGGGCCGCCACCTGGACAAGGTGATGGCCGCCTCGGGCACGGAGGATCTCTGGGCCGCCGCCTATCTGATCAACAGCGGGGTCGACGGCGAGGGCTTCGACGCGTTCCGGGGCTGGCTCGTCGCCCACGGCCGCAAGGCGGTGGCCGCGGCCGTGCAGTCGCCGGACGTGCTGGCCAACGTGGTGGCGATCAAATCGGCCGCCGACACCGGCGCGGTGTTCGAGGCGGGTGAGGTGCTGGACATCGCGGCCCGGGCCTATGAGCAGGCCACCGGCGAGCCGCTGCCGTCCGGTGAGCGGCCACGCACCCGGCCGGACGCGGGTGATCTGTGGGATTTCGACAACGAGGACGAGATGCGCCGCCGCCTGCCGAAACTGTCCGCCCTGTTCCTGGAGCCGCCGGACTGAGCCGGGGATCCGGTTCCGGGGCGGGCGGCCGGGGACCGCTCGAACGGGTGTGATCGGACCTGCCCGGCCGGGCGTGGGACGATAGGGGTCGCCGGTGGGGACCGCCGGCTCACCACCAGCCCGTGAAGATCAGCCCGAGAAGAACGGAAGACCGTGCCCGGACCGCTCGACCCCGGCGTGAACGTGATCGGATCGACCGATCCCAGCCGCATCCGCAACTTCTGCATCATCGCGCACATCGACCACGGCAAGTCGACGCTGGCCGACCGGATGCTGCAGATCACCGGGGTGGTCGACCCGCGTCAGATGCGCGCTCAGTACCTCGACCGGATGGACATCGAACGCGAGCGCGGCATCACCATCAAGTCGCAGGCCGTGCGCATGCCCTGGACCGTCCGGGAGGGCGACAAGCAGGGCGAGACCGCCGTCCTCAACATGATCGACACCCCGGGCCACGTCGACTTCACGTACGAGGTGTCCCGCAGCCTGGCCGCGTGTGAGGGCGCGGTGCTGCTGGTCGACGCCGCGCAGGGCATCGAGGCGCAGACCCTCGCCAACCTGTACCTGGCGATGGAGAACGATCTCCACATCATCCCGGTGCTCAACAAGATCGACCTGCCGGCCGCGCAGCCGGAGAAGTACGCCGAGGAGCTCGCCAAGCTGATCGGCTGCGAGCCGTCGGACGTGCTGCGGGTGTCGGGCAAGACCGGTGTCGGCGTGGATCACCTGCTCGACGAGATCGTCCGGCAGTTCGTCGCGCCGGTGGGTGACGCGGCCGCTCCGGCCCGCGCCATGATCTTCGACTCGGTGTACGACGTGTATCGCGGCGTGGTGACCTACGTCCGGGTGATCGACGGCCGGATCCAGGCCCGCGACAAGATCAAGATGATGTCCACCGGCGCGGTGCACGAGCTGCTGGAGATCGGCGTCGTCTCGCCCGAGATGGAGAAGGCGACAGCGCTCGGCGTCGGCGAGGTCGGTTACCTGATCACCGGCGTGAAGGACGTCCGCCAGTCGAAGGTCGGCGACACCGTCACCGGTCACAACCGCCCGGCCAAGGAGGCGCTCGGCGGCTACAAGGACCCGAAGCCGATGGTCTACTCGGGCCTCTACCCAATCGACGGCTCGGACTATCCGGCGCTGCGTGACGCGCTCGACAAGCTGAAGCTGAACGACGCGGCGCTCACCTACGAGCCGGAGACGTCGGCGGCGCTCGGCTTCGGGTTCCGCGTCGGCTACCTGGGCCTGTTGCACCTGGAGATCATCGGCGAGCGGCTGGAGCGTGAGTTCAACCTCGACCTGATCTCCACCGCGCCGAACGTGGTCTACCAGGTGGTCACCGAGGACGGGAAGGAGCAGACGGTCACCAACCCGAGCGAGTTCCCGGCCGGCAAGATCGCCGAGATCCACGAGCCTGTGGTGAGGGCCACAGTCCTGGTGCCGAACGAGTACGTCGGCGCCGTCATGGAGCTGTGCCAGAGCCGCCGGGGCAGCCTGCTCGGCATGGAGTACCTGTCCTCCGAACGGGTGGAGCTGCGCTACACCCTCCCGCTCGCCGAGATCATCTTCGACTTCTTCGACCAGCTGAAGAGCAAGACCAAGGGTTACGCGTCCCTCGACTACGAGCCCTCCGGCGAGCAGGCCGCCGACCTGGTGAAGGTGGACATCCTGCTGCACGGCGAGCCGGTCGACGCGTTCAGTGCCATCGTGCACAAGGACAACGCCTACTCGTACGGCACGACGATCGCTGCCAAGCTGCAGAAACTCATCCCGCGGCAGCAGTTCGAGGTGCCCATCCAGGCGGCCATCGGCAGCCGGATCATCGCCCGCGAGACCATCCGCGCGATCCGCAAGGACGTGCTCGCGAAGTGCTACGGCGGTGACATCAGCCGTAAGCGCAAGCTGCTGGAGAAGCAGAAGGAAGGCAAGAAGCGGATGAAGATGGTCGGCCGTGTGGAGGTTCCGCAGGAGGCCTTCATCGCCGCGCTCTCGACATCCGATAGCACTGACACCAAGGGGACGACTAAAAAATAGGGCGGTTTGATTTCTCGGGGGGTCGGGAAACCAGTGTCTCGACGGACGCAACCAACAAGCTCCACCCCCGAGGAGGATCCCATGGAGTTCACGCTTGTCGGCATTCTGACCGCCCTGGTCGTCGGCCTGATCATCGGTGCTCTTGGCCGCCTGGTCGTTCCGGGCAAGCAGAACATGCCGCTGTGGCTGACGCTGGTGGTCGGCGTGGTCGCCGCCCTGCTGGGCACGGTGCTCGCCCGGGCCCTTGGTGTCGCTGACACCCGTGGCTTCGACGTCTGGGAGTTCATCTTCCAGGTCGCCTTCGCCGCGATCGGTGTGGCCCTGATCGCCGGCACCGGCCGTCGTCGTCACCTGACCCGCTGATTCAGCGGTCTGACGCAAACCCGGATACGCCGGTCCCCGCGAGGGGACCGGCGTTCTCCGTTTTGCGGGCCGGACCCGGCTGGTCGTGGTGGCTGTCTCAACGACGCTGAGACAGCCACCAC
>NZ_JBVHFK010000025.1:50458-70774 GCF_055562375.1 Actinoplanes sp. NPDC019969
CCCGCCCCCCCCCCCCCCCCGCGGCCCCCGCCATACCCCTTGTGGCGGCCCCCCACCGGCGGGGGCGGGGGGGTGCCCCCCCCGCCCACACCCACCCCCCCACGACCAGCCGGGTTTTCAGTAGCGGAACTTGTGGCGGGCGCTGCGGCGGTTCACCCACGCGGGCGGCTCGCCCTGGTGCTCGTGGTGCGGGGCCGGTTCGGTCACGTCGCCGCGGCTGGTGACCGCCCGGAGCGTCACGACCAGGCCCTGGACGAGCCGGTCGTCCCGCAGATCCCGGTAGACCACCTCGGCGAGCACCTGGCCGCCGTCCGGCTTGGAGAGGGCGCAGTAGACCTTGCCGTCGCCCTCGGCGAGCAGGGCACGGCGTACCGTCGCCTGGTCGTCGGGGTGAACCAGATCCTCGAAAGCCGTGAGCGGCGGCAGCTCCGCGACCCCGGCCAGCCGGCGCAGGCCCGGGCTGGCGTACCGGATCCGGTGGTCGGCGTCGAGCACTGCCATGATCTCCGCGGTGTTGCCGGTGACCGCCCGCAGGTAGAGGTCGCTGTCCCGGCGGCCGACCGCCTCCACCAGGGTGATCCGGTCGAGGGCGAGCGCGGTCGCGCCGGCCAGCACCTCGAGCGCGTCCCGGCCGGCCAGGAGCGCGGCCCGGTCGCCGGTGACGATCAGCGCGCCACCGCCGGGCCGGGCCACGGCGAGCGGTTCCAGCCGGAGCGGGCAGATCAGGGTGGGGTCCCCGCCGTCGTCGGCGGACCAGAAACTGCGGGAACCGGGCCCGGCCGCGTCCCGCCGGCAGTCGTCTGTGGCGAGGATCACGGTCCGGACGGCCGAGGGCGGCAGCAACCGGGCGACCGCGGCCCGCACCGCCGCCTCGACGGCGGGCGGGTCGGAGGCCGAGACCAGCGCGGTGTTCGCGGACCGCAGCGCGCGTTCCCGGGCCAGGGCCTGACTGTGCTGGTGGATGGCGTCGGCGAGCCGGGTGATGGTGAGCACCAGGGTGATCGTTCCGGTGACGGCGATCACCAATCCGTTGCGCACCGTCCCGGTGAGCGCCTCGACGATCAGCACGAACGGCGGGGTGGCGGCGGAGGCGGCGAGCAGGGCGGTGTCCCGGAACCGCCACGGCGACATCCGGGGCGGGCGCGGCTCGGTGAGCCGGGCCATCGACGGGTGCAGCGCCGACGCGCCCCAGGCCACGTACAGCACCACGAACGCGGACTCGGCCACCTCGCTTCCGCCGGTCAGCGGATAGAACACGTCCCCGGCGAGCATCGCGGCGCCGCCGGTGACCAGCAGGATCGCGGCGGGATTACGCGGGTCGGCGGTGAGCAGGCGCACCGCCACGGCGATCAGCAGCAGGTCGCCGATCACGTCGGCGGGCGACACCGTCGCGAACCGGCCGGCCGGGCTGACCACGAACACCCAGACCACCAGCATGGCGGCGCAGGCGAACGCCACCAGGTCGATCAGGCGGGCCCGGTCGACGAGCAGCGCCCCGCCCCGGGTGAACTGCAGCAGGCTCAGCGCGACCAGGGCGAACATCGCCAGGTAGGCGGTGTCGGCGAGGGCGGTGCGGTGGAACTCGAAGAGGACGTCGCCGGCCGACAGGGCCGCGAGCGAGCCGGCCAGCAGAAGCCACGGGGCGCGGCGGGCCGGGCGGTGGCGGCGTACACCGAGGAGGATCGCGCCGGCGCTTCCCACCCCCAGCAGGAGCCACACGGTCGCCGTCAGCACGCCCTACTTAGTACCAGGGTGGTTGCGCAGTGTCCATGTCGATATATACGCAGCGCAACCTGGAGGGGGAGATCACCGGAACACCTCGGCCACGACCTGTGCCTGGTTGCCGCCTCTGCCGTCGGCCACCGGCTGCCATTTCCCCTCGGGGGCACGCCATTCCAGGTCACCGAAACGTACCCGTTCGAGACCGGTGGCGGAGGCGTGCGAGACCAGCCAGTGCGCGAACCGCCAGCCGGTGTTCGGGTTGGCCACGTCGAGGGTCAGCCCGGCCACCGCCTCGGCGCTGTGCGCCTGGGCGGACAGTTTCTTGCCCCAGTCGAGCCGCAGGCTGGCCAGCAGAGCGGTGGCCGCCTCCGCGCCGCGGACCGTCGGATCGTCCGGCACGACGCACTCGACAGCGCCGGTGGCCCGGCCGGTCAGGGCGGCGGCCAGCACCTTCGACTCGTCGGCCCACTTCTCGTAGGCCTCGGGGTAGGCCGAGCGCTGCACCTTCTGCGCGGCGTCGGTGACCCGCATCTTCTCCCAGCCCTTGACCTTCTTGAGGGCCACGTAGAACTTGTCGGCGGCGTACCTCGGGTCGCTGATCTGCTCGATCGTGCCCCAGCCCTGGCTGGGGCGTTGCTGGAAGAGGCCGACCGAGTCGCGGTCGCCGCTGTCCAGGTTCTCCAGCTTGGACTCCTGGAACGCGGTGGCCAGCGCGACCACGACGGCCCGCTCGGGCATGTTGCGCCGGACGCCGACCGCGGCGATGGTCGCCGCGTTGGCCATCTGGGCGGTGTCCAGGGTGACCTTGCCGTCGGCGTTGACCGTGCACTCCGGGCCGAGCCGGGGCAGTGTGATGCTGTCGGCCACGTTGTTGACCAGAACGGCCACACCGGCCACGGCGATGAGGGCCAGCAGGGCGACCACGCCCAGGACCGGTTTCGCTCGCACCCCCACCTCCTGTCGATTCGGACGCCAAGCCTAGACAACGAGCGCTCGCGGCCGGGCGTCACCGCTGCGCGGGCACCCGACCGAGATGATCTTCCGTGGGACGGTCACCGGACCCAGCGTGGATCCCGCTTCTCCCGGGCCGCGGCGACACCCTCCCGGCCTTCGGCCGACTTGAAGTATCCGGACGAACGGTGGGCGAGATCGGCCAGGTCGGCCCGGATCGATTCGTTGCGCGTACGCCGCAGCAGTTGTTTCGTCCCGGCGAGCGCGAGCGGGCCACCCCGCAGCAGCGACGCGCAGTAGCCGGACACCGCGGCGTCCAGGTCCTCCTCCGCGACGGCCGCGGTGACCAGGCCGATCTCGGCGGCCCGGGGCCCGTCGAAGACGTCACCGGTGAGGTAGAGCTCGGCGGCGGCCCGGGGCGCCAGCCGGGGCAGCACGGTGGCGCTGATCACAGCGGGGATCACGCCGAGCCGTACCTCGGTGAAGGCGAAGGTGGCCGACCGGGCGCAGACCGCGATGTCGGCCGCGCCGATCAGGCCGAGACCACCGGCCCGGGCCGGGCCGCCGATCCGGGCGATCACCGGTTTCGGGAACTCCCAGAGCACGGCCAGGACGTCGGCGAGCATCTCCGCGGGCAGCCGGTCGCCGGGCCCGGCCGCGGCGGTCTCCCGCAGGTCGACGCCGGAGCAGAAGACCGGGCCGGTGTGCGAGAGGACCACGACCCGGCTGTCCGGGTCGGCGGCGGACGCGGCCAGCGCGTCGAGCAGCTTCGTGAGCAGGGCGGTCGACAGCGCGTTGCGGTTGCCGGGGTTGTCGAGTGTCATCGTGGTCACGCCGGCGGCGGTGACGGTACGGACCAGATCCATCCCGGAACTGTAAGACGTGCACACTTGTCGGATGGCCGGCGCACTCCCCGATGGTGAACCCGTACCCGCTGACGGGTCCCTCCCCGACGAGGCCACCCGTCGGGTGGGCAAGGACGGGTTCGCCGTCTACGTCCACGTCCCGTTCTGCGCGAGCCGCTGCGGCTACTGCGACTTCAACACGTACACCGCCGGTGAGCTGGGCGGCGGCGCGAGCCGCGAGGAGTACGCGGACACCGTCCTGGCCGAGCTCGCCCTGGCCGCCCGGGTGATCGAGCCCGGCCGGGTGGACACGGTCTTCGTCGGCGGCGGCACGCCGACCCTGCTCAGCGCCGGCGACCTGGGCCGGATCCTGGAGGGCGTCGACCGGACCTGGGGCCTGGCCCCGGGCGCCGAGGTGACCACCGAGGCCAACCCGGAATCGGTTGATCCGCACTATCTGCGAGACCTGCGGCGGGCCGGCTTCACCCGGATCTCGCTCGGCATGCAGTCGGCGGCGGCCGGCGTGCTGCGCGTCCTCGACCGCAAGCACACCGCCGGCCGGGCGCCGCAGGCCGCGACCGAGGCCCGCGAGGCCGGGTTCGAGCACGTCAACCTGGACCTGATCTACGGCACGCCGGGGGAGTCGGAGGACGACTTCGCGCGGTCCCTGCGGGCCGTCGTCGACGCCGGGGTGGATCACGTGAGCGCCTACGCGCTGATCGTCGAGGACGGCACCCGGATGGCGTCGCTGATGCGGCGGGGCGAGCTGCCCTACCCCTCGGACGACGTGGCCGCCGACCGCTACCTGGCCGCCGAGGCGGCGCTGACCGACGCCGGATTCGGGTGGTACGAGGTGTCGAACTGGGCGAAACCGGGCGGGGAGTGCCGGCACAACCTGCTGTACTGGACCGGCGCCGACTGGTGGGGCCTGGGGCCGGGCGCGCACAGCCACGTCGGCGGGGTCCGCTGGTGGAACGTCAAGCATCCGTCGGCGTACGCGAAACGCCTCGCCGCCGGAACCTCCCCCGGACACGCCCGGGAGTTGCTCACCGATGACGACCGGCACATGGAGGACGTGATGCTGCGGGTGCGGCTGCGTGACGGCATCCCGCTCGACCGGGTGGACGCCACGGGCGCCGCGCGGGCGCTGGCCGACGGCCTGTTGGAGCCCGAGGCGTACGCGGCGGGCCGTCTCGCCCTGACCCTCCGGGGCCGTCTCCTGGCCGACGCGGTCGTCCGGGACGTCCTGTGAGGGGATCCCGGCAGCCGTAATCCGAAGCCGGTACGTACTTTCGATCATCGCGCTGCCGCCGCCCGCGACGTAGACTGGCACTCTATTAGCGGGAGTGCCAACAGGGGGAGGGGTCATATGAGTCTGGATGACCGCAAGCTCGAGGTGCTCCGGGCGATCGTCGAGGACTACGTCGAGACCCAGGAGCCGGTGGGCAGCAAGGCTCTGGTCGACCGGCACAAACTCGGCGTCTCCCCGGCCACCGTGCGCAACGACATGGCGGTGCTGGAGGAGGAGGGCTACATCCGGCAGCCGCACACCAGCGCCGGCCGGGTGCCCACCGACGCCGGCTACCGGCTCTTCGTCGACCGGCTCACCAAGATCAAGCCGCTCAGCCCGGCCGAGCGCCGTGCCATCGAGCGGTTCATGATCGGCGCCGTCGACCTCGACGACGTGGTGCACCGCACGGTCCGGCTGCTCGCCCAGCTGACCCGCCAGGTCGCCGTCGTGCAATATCCGAGCCTGTCCCGCTCGGCCGTCCGGCATCTCGAGCTGGTCCCGATCTCCACGACCCGCCTGATGCTCGTGATGATCACCGACACCGGCCGGGTCGAGCAGCGCCTGGTCGAGATGCCCGGCCCGATCGGCGACGGCGACGTGTGGGACCTGCGCCGCCGGGTCAACGAGAAACTGGCCGGTCAGCGCCTCGCCGACACCCCCGCCCTGGTGCAGAAACTCGTCGAGGAGACCGATCCGGAGCGGCGCGGCACGATGACCTGTCTCGCCTCGGTCCTGCTGGAGACCCTGGTCGAGCGGAGTGAGGAGCGCCTCGCGCTCGCCGGTACGGCCAACTTGACACGCGGCGGTGTGCTGGACTTCCAGGGCACACTGCGGCCCGTCCTCGAAGCCCTCGAGGAGGAGGTCATCCTTCTGAAGCTCATCGGCGATCTGGAGCCCCGCACCACCCGGGTCCTGATCGGCGACGAGAACCAGATCGACAACCTGCGGTCGGCGTCCGTGGTGAGCAGCGGTTACGGACCGGGCACCACGATCGTTGGTGGGCTCGGTGTGCTGGGCCCCACCCGGATGGACTACCCCGGCACTATCGCTACCGTTCGTGCAGTGGCACGCTACGTTGGCGACCTGTTGGCACAGAATTGACGGATTCGCGCAGACATTGAGGACTCCAAACCCCGTGGCCAAGGACTATTACGGAATTCTCGGTGTGAGCCGGGACGCCACCGACGACGAGATCAAGCGCGCCTACCGCAAACTGGCTCGGCAGTACCACCCGGACGTCAACCCCGATCCGGAGGCGCACGACAAGTTCAAAGAGATCAACGCGGCGTACGAGGTTCTCTCCGACGACCAGAAGCGTCAGGTCGTCGACCTCGGCGGTGACCCTCTCGCGCCCGGCGGCGGCATGCCCGGCGGCGCCGGCGGGGCCGGCCCGTTCGTCGGTTTCCAGGACATCATGGACGCGTTCTTCGGCACCGCCGCCGGCGGTGGCTCCCGGGGCCCGCGCCCGCGCACCCGCCCCGGCGCCGACGCGATCCTGCGGCTGGAGCTCGACCTGGTCGAGACGGCCTTCGGGGTGGAGGCGCCGATCACCGTCGACACCGCGGTGCTCTGCACCCAGTGCTCCGGCGCCGGCACCGCGCCCGGCACCCACCTGGCCACCTGTGACGTGTGCTCCGGCCGCGGCGAGGTCCAGTCGGTGCAGCGGACCTTCCTCGGCCAGGTCGTCTCGTCCCGCCCCTGCCAGAACTGCCAGGGTCACGGCACGACCATCCCCACCCCGTGCCCGACGTGCGCGGGCGACGGCCGGATCCGGACCCGCCGCTCCCTCACCGTCAAGATCCCGGCGGGCGTCGAGGACGGCATGCGGATCCGCCTGGCCCAGCAGGGCGAGGTCGGTCCCGGCGGCGGCACCGCCGGCGACCTCTACGTGGAGATCCACGAGCGCCCGCACGACGTCTACTCGCGCAAGGGCGACGACCTGCACTGCCGCGTCACGCTGCCGATGACCGCGGCCGCGCTCGGCACCCGGATGACCATCAAGACCCTCGACGGCGAGGAGAACATCGAGGTCAAGCCGGGCACCCAGCCGGCCAGCACGCTGCGGATCCGTGGCAAGGGCGTGCCGCACCTGCGCGGTCAGGGCCGCGGCGAGCTGTTCGTGCACCTCGACGTCAAGACGCCGACCAAGCTCACCGCCGACCAGGAGCGGATGCTCCGCGACTTCGCCAAGACCCGTGGCGAGGACGTGGCGGAGCTCAGCAAGCAGGGCGGCTTCTTCAGCCGCATGCGCGACGCTTTCAACGGCCACTAACGGTCGCCGTCCGGGTTCCGCGTGGCGTCCCCGCGCGGTCCCGGACACCCCTGCTCGGGTACGCCGTGAGCCCGGTACCGTGCGGGCATGTCCGCACCACTGTTCCTGGTCGAGAGCCTGCCCACCGGATCGTCCTTCACGCTGGACGGGCCGGAGGGACATCACGCCGCCACCGTGCAGCGGCTCCGGGCCGGTGAGTCGCTGATCCTCGCCGACGGCCGGGGCGGGACCGCGCGCGCCGAGGTGACCGCCGTCGGCCGGGGCAGTGTCGACGTCACGGTGCTCAGCGTCGCCGGGGAGCCCGCCCCGGACCCCCGGCTGACCGTGGTGCAGGGCATCGCCAAGGGCGACCGGGGTGAGCTGGCCGTCCAGGCGATGACCGAGGCCGGCGTCGACGAGATCGTGCCGTGGGCGGCTTCCCGGTCGGTGGCGCAGTGGCGTGGCGACCGCGGGTTCAAAGCACGGGACAAGTGGGCGGCGACCGCCCGGGAGGCCGCCAAGCAGGCCCGCCGATCCTGGCTGCCGGTGGTCGCCGGCGAACCGGACTGCTCCACGAGACAGGTCGCGGCCCGGCTGGCGGCCGCGACGGCGGCGTTCGTGCTGCACGAGGAGGCGACCGAGCGGCTGACCACGGCAGTCCTGCCGGACTCCGGTGAGATCGTGCTCGTGGTCGGCCCGGAAGGTGGGATCAGTGACGCCGAGCTGGACGTCTTCCGTACGGCGGGCGCCGTCCCGGTCCGCCTGGGTGACGCGGTGCTGCGTACCTCGACGGCGGGTGTGGCCGCTCTCGCCGTCCTCTCCACCCGCCTCGGCCGCTGGTAACCCCGGCCGGTTCTGAGGGCTGTCTCGACACCCGGGAGACAGCCCTGAGAGCCAGCCGGTGAAGATCGAACCCGGGCCCATAAGATCCATCGGGTGGAAAACACCTGCCTGTTCTGTCGCATCGTGGCCGGCGAGATCCCCGCGACCGTCGTGCACCGCACCGAGACGACAGTCGCGTTCCGGGACATCGACCCCAAGGCGCCCAGCCACGTCCTGGTGATCCCGGTCACCCACCACGCCAATGTGATCGAGCTCGCCACCGACCCGTCAGCGGCCGCCGACGTGCTCGCCACCGCCGCGAAGGTGGCCGAGCTGGAGGGCCTGACCGACGGTTTCCGGGTCATCTTCAACACCGGCGCGCACGGCGGCCAGGAGGTCTTCCACGTGCACGCGCACGTCGTCGGCGGCGCCCCGCTGGGCCCGATGCTGGCCCGTCGGTGAGCGCGCCCACCCCGCGCTACGAGCGGGCCGCCCGCCGGGCCCAGGCCGCCGGCCGGATCCCGGCCCTCTCGGTGGCGCTGCACCGCGCCGACCGGGAGCCGTGGGTCCTCACCGTCGGTGACTCCGGGAACCCGGCGCACCCGCTCGGGCCGGACAGCCGGTTCCGGATCGGCTCGGTCACCAAGACGTTCACCGCGACGCTGATCATGCAGGCCCGCGACGAGGGGCTGCTGGACCTGGACCAGCCGGTCTCGGCGTACCTGGACGTGCCCGCGCACGGCGACGCCACCATCCGGCGGCTGCTCTCGCACACCGCCGGGTTCCAGCGGGAGCCGTACGGCGACGTCTGGGACACCCTGATCACCCCGGATGCCGGCCGCCTGATCGCCGAGCTGGCCCGGACCGAGCGGGTGCTGCCCAACGCCCGCCGTTTCCACTACTCCAACCTCGGCCTCGCCGTCCTCGGCCAGCTGGTCGCCCGGCTGCGCGGCGGCACCTGGGCGGAGGTCCTCACCGAACGGATCCTGACCCCGCTGGGCCTGTCCCGCACCACCGTCGCGGCCCCGGCGGAGGCGGTCGTCGGCTACCTGGTCGACGCGTACTCCGACGCGGTCCGCCCGGAGCCGCCAGTCGATCTGGCCGGGGTCGCGCCGGCCGCGCAGCTGTGGAGCACCGCCACGGACATGGCCCGCTGGGCGGCCTTCCTGGCGGCGCCGGAGACCATCGACCCGGACGGCGGGGTGCTGGCGGCGGCGACCGTCGACGAGATGCGCTGGCCGCTGACCACCACCGACGAGACGCTGTGGGCGGCCGGGTTCGGTCTCGGGCTGATCCTGGTCCCGGAGGGCAAGCGGGTCGTGCACGTCGGCCACGACGGGGCGATGCCGGGCTTCCTGGCCGGGGTGTACGGGCGGCGCGGCGGGGACGGCAACCCGGGCGCGCTGGGCTGTGCGGTGCTCGGTTCGTCCGGCACCGCGGGGGAGACCAACGAGCTGGTGCACGAGCTGCTGCGGCTGGCCGTCGAGCTGGATCCGGCGGAGATCACCCCGTGGCGGCCGGCGCCGCCCGCGCCGGCGTCCTACCGGTCGATCCTGGGCCGGTGGTGGAGCGAGGGCACCGAGTTCGTCTTCGCCTGGCACGACGGGCGGCTGCAGGCGCGGGTGGCGGACGCGCCGGCCGGGCGGCCGCCGGCGGTCTTCGCGCCGGGGGCGGAGCCGGACGTGCTGCGGACCGTCTCCGGGCGGGAGGCCGGCGAGTTGCTGCGGCTCACCCGCGACGACGGCGGGGCGGTGGTCCGGATGCACTGGGCGACCTATCGGTTCACCCGGATGCAGGAGGGCTTCGACGGTGGCCGGGCCTCCGACGGCCCCGGTTAGCCGCACCGGCTGATAATGGCATCGGCGGGCGGGCGGGCGAGCGGATAGGATGGCACGATCCTTGAGCGAGCCGCCCGACACGGACGGCGATGAAGAAGAGAGCAGGTGGCGGAGGCCCTTCGGGCCACCCTATGACCGGTACGCCGAACGAATCCAGCACTGGCTCGACCAGCCCGGTGCGGGCGCAGACCAAGATCTCGGTGAACGATCCGAAGATCATGGTGAACCTGCTCGGCGCCAAGGACGAGATCCTCCGGCTCATCGAGCGCAACCTCGACAGTGACGTGCACGTCCGCGGCAACGAGATCACCATCACCGGCGATCCCGGCGAGAACGCGATCGCCGAGCGCCTCTTCTCCGAGTTGATCGAACTCATCGAGAAGGGCGAGACGCTCAGCGTCGACGCCGTCCGCCGCACTCTCCGGATGCTCGAGGAGAACACCTCGGAGCGCCCGGCGGAGGTGCTCACCCTCAACATCCTGTCCCGGCGCGGGCGCACCATCCGGCCCAAGACCCTGGGGCAGAAGAAGTACGTCGACGCGATCGACCAGAACACCATCGTCTTCGGCATCGGCCCCGCCGGCACCGGAAAGACGTATCTGGCGATGGCCAAGGCCGTGCAGGCGCTGCAGGCCAAGCAGATCAACCGGATCATCCTGACCCGGCCGGCGGTCGAGGCGGGGGAGCGGCTCGGGTTTTTGCCCGGCTCGCTCACCGAGAAGATCGACCCCTATCTGCGGCCGCTCTACGACGCGCTGCACGACATGCTCGACCCCGAGACGATCCCGCGCCTGATGGCGGCGGGCACGATCGAGGTCGCGCCACTGGCCTACATGCGCGGCCGTACCCTGAACGACGCGTTCATCATTCTGGACGAGGCGCAGAACACCACGCCCGAGCAGATGAAGATGTTCCTGACCCGGCTCGGGTTCGGGGCGAAGATCGTGGTGACCGGTGACGTCACCCAGGTCGACCTGCCCGGCGGGACGACCAGTGGGCTCAAGATCGTGCGGGAGATCCTGCGCGATGTCGAGGACGTGCACTTCGCGGAGCTGTCCAGCTCCGACGTGGTGCGGCACCGGCTGGTCGCCGAGATCGTCGACGCGTACGCGCGTTTCGACGCCGTGCAGGAGCAACAGGCAGCACAATCCGTCCACGCCGTGCCGGGCCGGGCCGCCAGCGGTGGCCGGGCGCAGGGCCGCCGGCGCTGATTCGCAAGGGGTAATCGCAGCACTATGTCCATCGAGATCGCCAACGAGTCGGGAGTCGAGGTCGACACCGACGCGATCCTCGCGGTTGCCCGGCACGCCCTGGACGAGATGGGGGTCAACCCGCTCGCGGAGCTGTCGATCCTGCTCGTCGACATCGACTACATGGCCGAGCTGAACCATCGCTGGATGGGCAGCGACGGGCCGACCGACGTGCTCGCGTTCCCGATGGACGAGGGCAGCGTCGACCACGGCCCCGGCGAGTCGGGCGCGGGCGAGCCGGCGCTGCTGGGCGACATCGTGCTCTCGCCGGAGGTGGCCGCCAAGCAGGCCACCGTGGCCGGGCACACCGCCGCCGACGAGCTGCACCTGCTCACCGTGCACGGGGCGCTGCACCTGCTCGGCTACGACCATGCCGAGCCGGACGAGGAGCGGGAGATGTTCGCTCTGCAGAACAAGCTTCTGCAGAGCTGGCGTGCCGGGCGTAAAGCCGGCTGATCGTGGACCCCGCCTCGGCCGGCCTGCCGGACCTGCAGCTGATCATCTTCGCTGTCCTGCTGGTGCTGCTCGCCGGCCTGGCCTCGATGACCGACGCCGCGCTGGCGACCGTCTCCCAGGCCCGGGCCGCCGAGCTGGAGCGGGAGGGGCAGCGGGGCGCCGGCGCGCTGGCGGCGGTCGCCTCCGACGTGGTCCGCTACGTCAACCTGCTCCTGCTGCTGCGACTGCTCTGCGAGCTGACCGCGACCACGCTGGTGGCGCTGGTGGCGGTGGACACCTGGGGGGTCGGCTGGCCGGCCGCGCTGGTGTCGGCCGGCACGATGACGCTGGTCAGCTTCGTGGTGGTGGGTGTGGCGCCGCGGACGCTGGGCCGCCAGCACGCCTACGCGGTGGGCCGGGCGACCGCCCCGCTGGTGCGCTGGCTCGGCAAGGTGCTCAACCCGCTCGCGAAACTGCTGATCCTGATCGGTAACGCGGTCACCCCCGGCAAGGGGTTCCCGGAGGGGCCGTTCGGCAGCCAGGTGGAGCTGCGGGAGCTGGTCGACCTGGCCGAGCAGCGCGGTGTGGTGGAGCACGGCGAGCGCGAGATGATCCACTCGGTGTTCACGCTGGGGGACACCATCGCCCGCGAGGTGATGGTCCCGCGGACCGAGATGGTGTGGATCGAGGGGCCGAAGACGCTGCAGCAGGCGCTCTTCCTGTTCCTGCGGTCCGGTTTCTCGCGGATCCCGGTGATCGGCGAGAGCGTCGACGACGTGCTGGGCGTGCTCTACCTGAAGGACGTGATCCGGCGGACGCAGAACGGCGACCCGGACGCCACCTCGCAGCCGGTGGCCGAGGCGATGCGCCCGGCGAACTTCGTGCCGGAGTCGAAACCGGTCGACGACCTGCTGTCGGAGATGCAGGCGGCCCGCAACCACCTGGTGATCGTCGTCGACGAGTACGGTGGCACCGCCGGCCTGGTCACGATCGAGGACATCCTGGAGGAGATCGTCGGGGAGATCACCGACGAGTACGACGTGGAGCGCCCGCCGATCGACCACCTGGACGACGGCAGCGTGCGGGTGACCGCCCGCCTGCCGATCGAGGACCTGGGCGCCGTCTTCGGCGTCGAGCTGCCCGCCGACGAGGTGGAGACGGTCGGCGGCCTGCTGGCCCAGACGCTGGGCCGGGTGCCGATCCCGGGCGCCAAGGCCGAGGTGGAGGGCCTGCACCTGACCGCCGAGGGCACCACCGGCCGCCGCAACCGGATCGACTCGGTGCTGGTGCGCCGGGTCCGGCCGGAGCCCGCGGCCGAACAAGACGAGAACGTTGCCGAGAACGAGGAAAGACAACCCGCCGATGCCTGATCTGACCCCTGCCGTTGACGAGCTGAGCGCCGAGGACACCAAGCTGGTGACCCTCGCGCGCCACTCCCGTACCCGGGTGGGCGCGGCCGAGGGCGCGGCGGTCCGTGACCAGGACGGCCGCACCTACGCGGCCGCCACGGTCCGGCTCCCGCACCTCTCCCTGACCGCGTTGCAGCTGGCCGTGGCGCAGGCCGCCGCGTCCGGGGCGACCCGGATCGAGGCGGCCGCGGTGGTGACCGCGGCCGGCACGCTGGAGGACGACGGGTTCGCCGCGGTGCGTGACCTGGCCGCCGGCGCGCCGATCCACGTGGCCGGCCCGGACGGCTCGCTCGCCGGCACGGTCGCCTGATGGCCGCCGAGGAGAACCAGGAGAAGCGTCTCACCCCGGGCGAGCGCAACGAGCAGCGGCGGCAGGAGCGGCGGGCGGCGAAGCGCACGGCCGACGACAGCGCGGCGCAGGGCGGGCGCAGGACCGGCGGGGCGCGTGGCGGGTCCGCCGTCGGCCGGTCCAAGAGCTTCCCGGGTACGCGTAAGGCCGCGCCCGGCCGTGGTGGCAGCGCTCCGGCGGACCCTACGGGTAAGGCGGGAAGTGCCGCGGGCTCCCCGGAGCGGGGTGGCCCGGCGAAGGACGGCGACGTCCGTACCCCCAACGCTTTTCCTCGCAAGAAGCACCGGCACAAAGCCGCACGTGTCGAGAAACCCCAGGACGACGTCTACCGTGCCGGTTTCGCCTGTTTCGTCGGCCGGCCGAATGCCGGCAAATCGACCCTGACCAACGCCATCGTCGGCCAGAAGATCGCGATCACCTCGAACAAGCCGCAGACCACCCGGCACGTGATCCGCGGCATCCTGCACCGGCCGGACGCGCAGCTCGTGCTGGTCGACACGCCCGGCCTGCACCGTCCGCGGACACTGCTCGGCGAGCGGCTGAACGACCTGGTCCGTGAGGTGTGGAGCGAGGTTGACGTGATCGGCGTGTGCTTCCCGGCGGACGAGCCGATCGGGCGCGGCGACCGGTTCATCTCCTCGGAGGTCAGCGAGCTGAAGGCCAAGGTCATCGCGGTGGTGACCAAGGTCGACCTGGTCTCGCCGGAGGTGCTGGCCCAGCGGCTGCTCGCCGTCTCCGAGCTGTACGATTTCGCCGAGATCGTCCCGGTGAGCGCGGTCTCCGGGCATCAGGTGGAGCAACTGACCGACGTGATGGTCCGGCACATGCCGGAGTCGCCGCAGCTGTACCCGGACGACGTGCTGACCGACGAGCCGGAGCAGGTGCTGATCGCGGAGCTGATCCGGGAGGCGGCGCTGGAGGGCGTGCGCGACGAGCTGCCGCACTCGATCGCGGTGATGGTCGAGGAGATGCTGGTCGAGGGCAACCTGACCCGGATCTTCGCGGACCTCTATGTGGAACGCGACAGCCAGAAGTCGATTGTGATCGGCAGCCGCGGGGCAAGGCTCAAGGAGGTCGGTTCACGGGCGCGCGCGGAGATCGAGCAGTTGATCGGCCGCCGGGTCTATCTGGATCTCCACGTTCGAGTGGCCAAGGAATGGCAGCGCGACCCGAAACAGTTGCGTAAGCTCGGTTTTTAATCCAAACATGGACATTCTCCAACTATGGTGTTCTTCACCATAGTTTGCACAGGCGGCTTGTCCTTGGGTAACACCTTGGGCTATGCGAAATCGGTACCTGGACCTGCTGCGCGCCGTAGCGACCGTCCGGGTGGTGGTCTACCACGTCACCGGGTGGACCACCCTGACCGTCGTCTTCCCGGCGATGTCGGTGATGTTCGCGCTGGCGGGGTCGCTGATGGCGGCCTCGCTCGACCGCTTCGGGATGTGGGCGGTGGAACGCCGGATCCGCCGCCTGCTGCCCTCGCTCTGGGTGCTCGCCCTGATCGCGGTGCCGGCCATGCTGATCACCGGCACCTCCGTCGCCAACGCGAGGCTGCTGCTCTGGGGCTTCCCGATCGACACCCCGGAGGCGACCGGCTGGTGGGTCCAGGCGCTCGGCCACACCTGGTACCTGCGTGACTTCCTGTGGATGGTGCTGCTGTCGCCGCTGGTGCTGCCGGTGTACCGGCGGTTCCCCCTCGCCACGGTGGTCACGCCGTACCTCGCCCTGGTGGTCGTCACCCTGACCGGGGTGACCGTGCCGCCGGTGGTGGAGGGGCTGGCCCTGTACGGCGGGGCGTGGCTGCTCGGGTTCGCCCACCACGACGGCCACCTGGACCGGGTCGGCCGCGCCCGGCTGCTCGGCCTCGCCGCGGCGCTCGCCGTTCCCGCCGTCGCGTGGGTGGTCACCCACCCCAGCCCGCGCGGTTACGACCTCAACGACATCCCGCTCGGCAACGCCCTCTGGTCGGCCGCGTTCATCCTGGTCGTCCTCGGCTGCCTGCGGCCTGTCGTCCCCGGCCACCGGGTGCTCACCGTGCTGAACGCCCGGGCGCTCACCATCTACCTCTGGCACGTGCCCGCGGTCATCGCCGTGACCCAGTGGGGCGAACGGCACGGCTGGCGCATCGACGGCCTCGCCGGGGTGAGCTGGCGGCTCGCGGCGGTCCTGGTGCTGCTCGGCGCGATGGTCGCGCTGTTCGGCTGGGTGGAGGACCTGGCCGCCGGGCGGCGCCCCGCGCTGCTGCCGGGACGGCCGCTCCCCGTGCCGGTCTCCCCGGCTCCGGCCGGCACCGGCAGCCGCCTGCCCGCCGCCGTCAGCCCGCGGTGACCCGGACGTCCCCGCTGGACGCCCGCAGGGTCAGCGCGTTCGGTGACGACGGGTCGTCGGTGATCCCGATGATCTCCGCGTCCTCGCTCCGGCCGTGGGTGTCCGCGCGCAGCTTGTAGGAGCCCGGCGGCACCAGCACGTCGATGTCGCCGCTGCTCGCCGTCGCGGTCACCGAGGTCACCTCGGCGATCTTCAGGTCGATGTCGCCCGCGGCGGTATGCGCGGTGACCGGGCCCTTCGCGCTCAGCACGCTGATGTCGCCGCTGCGGGCCTCCAGCACTGTCTCCGCGCCGCCGATCACGTTCACGTCGCCGTCGGTCGTGCGCACCTTCACCGGGCCGGTGGCGTCCTCCACCATCACGTCGCCCGAGGTCAGCCGCAGATCGACGGCGCCGGTCCGGGAGAGCGAGACGTCACCGGAGGTCAGCTCGCCCCGGACGGTCACGGCGGCCGGGGTGATCACCTGGTACGACAGGTGGCAGTCGTGGCCGCAGTCGGTGCCGAGCGTGAGCACACTGCCGGCCCGCTGGTAGGAGGAGCCGGGGTCGGAGCCGCCGTTGACGATCCGCTGGATCGTCGTCTTCGTCGCCGCGCTGTCGGTGGTGATCATCACGTCGCCGCGGCCACCGGCCAGCACGACCTCGGTGATCTTCTCGGTCTCGGTGTCCTCGAAGGTCATCCGCGCGCCTGCCACGCCGTCACAGCCGGCCAGGGCGCCCACGGAGACGGCGGCGAGGAGGAACGCAACCTTCTTCATGCCCCTGACGCTATTTCCGGGTGGCAACCCGGCGCCATCGGTCCCGTCCCCGAGACGACCCTGAGATCCGGGTCAGGGTCTGTCGTAGGGACCGGGCAGAATGGCGGGTGTGACCGCCGGATACCGCCGCCAGCTCTACCGCGACGACGCGGTGGTCCTGCGTGTGCAGAAACTCGGTGAGAGCGACCGGATCGTCACCCTGCTGACCCGCCGCCACGGCCGCCTCCGGGCCGTCGCCCGCGGGGTCCGCCGCACCTCGTCCCGGTTCGGCGCCCGGCTCGAGCCGTTCGGACACATCGATCTGCAGCTCGCCGGCTCCCCCGAGGGGCTGGGCAGCCCGCTGCACTCGGTCAGCCAGGTCGAGGCCGTCTCGCTCTACGGCAAGAGCTTCCTCACCGACTATCCCCGCTACACCGCGGCCAGCGCCATCTGCGAGACCGCCGAGCGGCTCACCCCGGTCGAGCGGGAGCCCGCGCTGCGGCTCTTCCAGCTCACCCTGGGCGCGCTCAAGGCCCTCGCCGCCGGCGAGCACTCCGGCGGCCTGGTGCTCGACGCCTACCTGCTGCGGGCGATGGGTTTCGCCGGCTGGGCGCCCGCCGTCGCCGAGTGCGCCGTCTGCGGCACACCCGGCCAGCACGCGGCGTTCTCGGTGCCGGCCGGCGGCGCCGTCTGCCCGGACTGCCGGCCGCCCGGCGCCGCCCACCCCAGCCCGGCCACTCTCGGCCTGATGTCCGCCCTCACCACCGGCGACTGGGCCGTCGCGGATCACACCGAGCCCTCGGTGCGCCGCGAATGCAGCGGCCTGGTCGCCGCCCACCTGCAATGGCACATGGAGCGGGCACTGCGTTCGCTCCCGCTTGTCGATCGACGGGAGTTGAACTCGTGAGCCCGCGCCCGCCCACCCCCCACATCTCCGGTGCCCGGCCACCCCAGCTGCCCTCGGCGGCCCTGCCCAAGCACGTCGCGGTCGTCATGGACGGCAACGGCCGCTGGGCCAAGGAGCGTGGCCTGTCCCGGACCAAGGGGCACGAGCAGGGGGAGCACTCGCTCTTCGACACCATCGAGGGCGCCATCGAGATCGGCATCCCGTACCTCTCGGCCTACGCCTTCTCCACCGAGAACTGGAAGCGCTCGCCGGAGGAGGTGCGCTTCCTGATGGGCTTCAACCGGGACGTCATCCGCCGCCGCCGGGACCAGCTCGTCGACCTCGGGGTGCGGGTGGTCTGGTCCGGGCGGGCCGGCCGGCTGTGGAAGAGCGTCATCTCCGAGCTGCAGACCGCCGAGGAGATGAGCAGGCACAACAGCAAGCTCACCCTGCAGTTCTGTGTCAACTACGGCGGCCAGGCGGAGATCGCCGACGCGGCCGCGGCCATCGCCCGGGACGTGGCGGCCGGCAAGCTCAAGGCCGACAAGATCACCGAGAAGACCATCGCGAAATACCTGTACCACCCGGAGATCCCCGAGGTGGACATGTTCCTGCGGCCCTCCGGCGAGCAGCGCACGTCCAACTTCCTGCTCTGGCAGTCGGCGTACGCCGAGATGGTCTACCTGGACACCCTCTGGCCCGACTTCGACCGTCGCCACCTGTGGTACGCGTGCGAGCTCTACGCCCAGCGCGACCGCCGGTTCGGGGGTGCGCTGCCCAACCCGGTGAGCCCGACGTGAGCGCCGTCCGGCACCTGTGGATCGCCCGGCACGCCGAGGCGGTCCCGGACCAGTCCGGCCTGACCGCCGCCGGGGAACGCCAGGCCGCCCTGCTCGGGCAGCGGCTGGCCGGGGTGGCGCTCGCGGCGGTCCACCACAGCCCGCTGGTGCGGGCCGTGCGGACCGCCGCGCTGGTGTCGGCGCAACTGCCCGGGGTGCCGGTGGCGGCCGCCGGCGAACTCGACGACCGGGTCCCCACCGACGAGCCCGCGGCCTCGGCCGCGATGATCGCCCGGTTCACCGGCACGGCTCCGGCGGAGACGCACGAGCTGGTGATCACGCACGCCTTTCAGGTCGGCTGGTTCGTGCGGGACGCCCTCGGGGCGCCGGACGACCGGTGGAAGTCTCTGCTGCCGGCCAACACCGGGCTGACCCTGATCCGTTACGTCCCGGGCCGGGATCCGCAGCTGATCATGTACAACGACCTCACGCACCTGCCGCCGGAACTTCGGTGGACCGGGATGCCGCCGGACTTGCGCCCGTAAGGGCCCGCACCGCGGCCGCCAGGTCGCTCAGGTCCGGCAGCACCACGTGCGCGCCCGCCGCGGCCAGGTCCTCGGCCGCGGTGGCGCCGGTCGCCACCGCGATCGCCACGGCGTCGTTGGCCAGGGCGGCGGTCACGTCGTGCGCCGTGTCACCGATCACCACCGGCAGGAACCGCTCCCCGTACTTCGCCTCGGCCCGCTCCAGGCTCCGGCGCACCAGGGTCGCCCGGACGCTGTCGTCGGTGCCGTAACCACCCACCTCGGCGTCGAACGCGCCGTCCAGGCCGAACGCCGCCACCTTCGCCGCGGCCACCTGCGGGACGTTGCCGGTCACCAGGGTCTGCACCACGCCCGGGTCCGCGCCGAGCCGGGCCAGCACCTCACGGACGCCCGGCATCAGCGCGCCCTGCACCGCGAACTCGTGCCGGTTCTCGTGCACCACCTCGACGTACCGGGCGAAGAATCGCTCGTGGGTGCAGTCGGTCACCCCGTGCGCGGCGAACACCTCGGTGCAGATGTCGGTGTCGGTGCGCCCGCCGAAGACCGGGGTGTCCCGCCAGGGGACCCCGGTGACCTCGGTGAACGCGGTCTTCCAGGCGCTGGACGCGACCCTGCCGCCGCGCAGCAGGGTGTAGTCGATGTCCCACATCACCAGGCGTCTCACTCGGCGAGCACCCGCTCGATGTACTCCACCTTGGCGGTGATCGCGCCGGTGACGCCGGGGCGGATGTCGGCTTTCAGGGACAGGCTGACCCTGGGGGAGACGTTCGCGACGGCGTCGACGGCCTGCTTGACGACGGCCATCACCTCGTCCCATTCGCCCTCGATGGTGGTGAACATGGCGTCGGTCCGGTTCGGCAGACCGGACGCGCGAACGACCCGGACGGCTTCGGCGACGGCGTCCCCGACGGCGTCCCCGATCCCGATCGGCGTGACTGAGAAGGCAACCAGCATGCCCCCATCCTCCCAGGCCTTCCCCCTTGAGTCGATCAATGCAAGCGACTAGTCTAGGTTCCAAGCAAGTAGTGATACGACTAGAAGCCTATGCTGGAAAGGTTGGTGATCGGATGGGGGCGCTGATGAGCGAGAGCAGCATCGTCGACCTCGATGAGGGCCAGTTCGCCGATGCGGCCGAATTGCTGGGGACATCCGGGTGGAGTGAAACCGTCAACGCCGCATTGCGTGAGATCGGCCGGATCCGCCGCCGACAGGAGGCGCTCGCGGCTCTGGTGGCGATGGCGGAGCGGGGCGACTTCGACGAGTTGCTCGACAAGCGGAACTATCGTCGGTGACTGCCAGATACCTCGTGGACACGAGCGCGTTCGTGCGACTTTCGCTGCGGCCCGAGTTTCGGGCGGCATGGGCCGATGAACTGGATGCCGGCCTGGTGGCGGTGTGTCCGGTGACCGAGCTGGAAATCTTCTACTCCGCGAGATCCATCGCGCATCGTCAGGAGATCCCATCCGATCTGCAGGGGCTGTATGCCTGGGCGCCGATTCCCGATCGGGCCTTCGACAGGGCGGCGGCTGTGCAACTGAAGTTGACGCACCTCGGTATGCAACGTTCAGCCGGTCCTGTCGATCTGATTGTCGCGGCCACGGCGGAGCATCATCGGATGACCGTCCTGCATTGCGATAGGGACTTCGTCAGCGTGGCGAGGGTGACGGGCCAAGCCACCCGCCGGGTGGCTGGGTCACGTCCGCTGGCGTGGTGTAAGAGGCGGCCAGCGCTGATCCGTGTGTGTTGATCTTATGCGGCGATTGCTGTCGTTTCGACGATTACGGTGTCGTGTCTTTCGGCATTGACGCTGGTCAGACATGCTTTGCCGAGAATCTCTAGGCCCATGTAGCGGCGGCCCTCGACCCATTCGTCGGTC
>NZ_JBVHFK010000026.1:0-69218 GCF_055562375.1 Actinoplanes sp. NPDC019969
TCCCCTTCGTGATCTAGACAATCCGAAGGATCTGCGGTGGCCGCCTCTTTGTCCCGGAAGTCCGGTTCATACACCACTTCCGTGGACGTGACCGGTGGCTGACTCTGCGGATGGTGATCTCGATGGTCAAGCGCTTGGTGGAGATTGACGAGGCTGCTCTGGCGGAGGCTGCGGAGTTGTTGGGTACCACTGGAGTTCAGGAGACCGTGTCCGCGGCATTGGCTGAACTCTCCGGTCTCTACCTCCGCCTGAAAGCGCGCGAGAAGGAGATGGCTCAGGAGAGCCAGAGCCATCCTGAAACGGGGTGAGTGGGGTCAGCGACGGTAGCGGAGCATTTCGGTGACTTCGGCGGCCAGGTCGATGCTGGCCTCGATCTCGGCTTTGCGGATGGAGACGCTCTCGATGTTGAAGCCGTAGGGGAGGCCCAGGTGTTCGCAGAAGTCCATCAGGTCGCGGGCCATCGCCACGCACTGCCGGTAGGACTCGGCCAGTGGGTCGGTGGCGTGCCGGATCGAGTTCTCCAGCCAGCGGGGCACGTCCACGCCGAGCCAGCGGACGAGTTCGAGAGTCTTGAGTGAACCGCACAGCGACAGCGTGAAGATCACCGTACGCGGGTCGGTCCCACGGGCGCGGCACTCGTAGAAATAGTCGCTGAGCAGGTTCTTCGTCTCGTTGACGTGATAGACGACCTGCGTGACGAAGAACGACGCGCCCCGCTCCTGCTTGGCCAGCATCCGCAGGTGCTCGTCGGTGCGCTCGCTGATCGCGACAGCGCCCAGCGGCAGGTCCGGGCGCACCTCGGCGCGCAGCTCCTGGGCGCGGCGCAGGCTGGTCCGCACGTCCTTGCCGCCCGAGGAAGGGCCGACGAGGACGGTGAGCACGCCGGGCCCGGCACCGGCCATCCACTCACGCAGCTCCTGCTCCGGATACTTCCCGACACACCGGTAGATGATCACCGGCTGCCGCCAGCCGGTCAGGTGCTCGGCGTAATAGCTCCCCGGATCCAGCGTCGGCAGGAAAGGGAACGGCCGGTTGTCCGGGTTGCGGTCCGATTCGTCGTCGATGTCGTAGAGGATCAGGCCGTCGAGGTCGAGCGCGGTGAGCCGGTCCAGGGTGACCTCGGCGATCTCCTTGATCCGCTCCTCGGTGTTGTGGCGCTTCGGCGGCGTGATGCTGAAGACCAGCACGCCGCTGCGCGCTTCCGCCAGAAGTTGTGGCAAGGAGTGACGAGACATGCGAACACCGTAGGTAAAAGCGAGTTCGCGGTGGTCACCGCGGGCGGCGTGTCCCGCACTGCGAGCTTTCCGCGGTACGGGTCACGGATGGTCGGCGCAGCACGGGGTCGGGTTGCGGCTCTCGAACGGGATCAGCCGCCCGCCCGCCGCCGGTGTCGTGACCAGCACCAGCTCACCGGCGCGGAACTGAGGGCGGACGAAGTCCCCGGTGTCGACGACGACGTCCGGTGCGGCCGGGCCGCTGCCCAGCACCTCGATCCGGCCGATCGAGCTGCGCTGCAGGATCTCGCTGACGGTCAGTGATCCGGTGAGCCGTTCCACGCCGGGGAACCGTACCGCCCGCCCGGCTCGTCCCGCCGCCGCCGCGGTCGCCGCCGCGGCCAGTTCCGGCGCGGTGGGGAAGTCCCGGGCGGTGAGCAGACTGACCGCGACGTGCGGGAACGGCTCACTGACCAGGTGGGTGCAGGCGAGCACCGGCGCCGGCCGCAGCGCCTGGATCCAGTGGTCGGCCTCGGCGAGGGTGGCGTGCCCGAGGCTGACGCCGACGATCCGGGCGGCGCCGGCCGCCGAGGCGGCCGGCGCGACGTTCGAGGGGAACGCTGTCATCGGGGCAGGACCCAGATCGGGTTGGTGTAGAACCACAGGTCGCCCCACGGGTCGGCGGCACCGGCCACGTCGAGCTGCGGGCCGTACGGGTCGACCGCCGTGCCGAGCAGCCCCGGCTGGGTACGGTTGCCGTCGGTGCCGCGCAGCCGCAGGTAGAACGGCTTGTCGAGGCGCCCGAGCGAGTGACTGAGCGACACCTTGCCGTTCTTCGCCGCGATCTCGAACGACGTGACCACCCGGGTGTTCGGGGTGGTGAAGACGTCCTTGTCGGCGACCGGCCCGGTGACGGTGCCGACGATCAGGTCGACCCGCTTGAGCGACGGGACGAAACCGGCCCAGTTCGGCAGGTCCTGCAGGTCGATGTCGAGGACCAGCTCGGTGGAGGTTCCGCGCTTGACCCGGAGGACACCGCCGAGTGGGGTGCCGGTCGACCAGTGACGGTCGCCGGTGACCCGTACCCGGGCGTCCAGAGCCTTGATCAGCCGGCCGTGGTCGACCCACACCCGCCCGGCCCGCAGCCCGTCCATGACCGCCTTGTACGAGAACGACGTCGAGCCCACGTTGGTCCGGCCGTAGTAGCCCGGCCAGAAGTCACCGGCCTGGGTGTTGATCGAGCCGTTGTACACCGGGTCGTCGTACTTGCCGTTGGCGTTGAAGTCGCTGCCCGGCCCGCGTTCGGTCTGGTCCAGGTAGTTGACGTGGCTGTCCGAGTTGACGGTGATCCACCAGGCCTTGCCCTCGGCGAGCAGGCTGTCCCAGAGGCCGCCGACGGTCGCGGTCATCCAGTCGAAGCCGCCCCAGGTGCGGTAGCTCTCCAGGGGGTACTGCGCGAACGACGCCGCCGACGGGTTGTTGTCGTAGTAGCCGCGGGCGCCGCCCCTGCCGTTCGGAGCCGGGATGCCTGCGGCCTGGTGGCCGGGCGCGCCCTCGAACCCGACGGCGACGGTGGGGTCGGCGTCGCGCCAGTTGCGGATCTCGTGCGGGGAGTCGATGCCGCGCCGGGCCGGGTGGTTGGCGAAGAACAGCGCGCCGTCGATCTTGCGGCGGCGGACCTGCTCACCGAGGAACCGGATGCCGGCGATCGCCATCGCCTCGTTCTGGGCGGCGGTGTTGGCCGCCGGGAGCAGCGAGCCGTCGTACGCGGTCTCGAACTGCTTGAGGACCTCGACCTCGTTCCGGCCCGGGTGCACGAAGACGGTGGCGTGCTCGGCGGCCGGGATGTTCCACTCCAGGCCCTGGAACGTCAGCAGCTCCGGCAGCGCGGCCCGGGTCTTCACGATGTCCGGGTTGACCTTGTCGACGCCGATCTTGGCGTGGGTGGCGCTGCCGTGGTCGGTGATGACCAGCCAGTCCAGCCCGTACGCGTGCCCGTGCCGGGCCTGGTCGATCACCCGGTACTGGGCGTCCGAGCTGTACTGGGTGTGGATGTGGTGGTCGCCGGCGAGCCAGCGGAACCCGCCCTTCGCGGTCCCGCCGCCCTGCGGGCCGTGGGTGTGCGGCAGCCCGGCGGCCTCGGCGGCGTCCGGCTGGGCCAGCACGGAGGCGGCCGCGCCCGCGCCGAGCAGGCCCGCGCCGAGCAGGAAACGGCGGCGGGACGCGTCGGACGGCGACAGCTCGGCGGCCGGTACGGAGAGATCGAGCGCCTCCGGGAGGTCGCCCGCGGGGACCGTCTCGTGCGCGTGGTCGTGTGAATGATCGTGGCCGTGACCCATGGCCGACACCCTCGTCCGAACAGGACAACACCCGTTGTCGATCTCGTGGCCGACCGGCGAACAACCGGCTGGTTCCGGTGGCTGTCCGGCCAACTCCCGCGGGATGTGTTTCGATGGCGGGGTACCCGGTTGTGTCACCGGCGCGGGGAGGTTGCGCAGATGGAGGTCAAGGCGCGGGGACTGGTCTTCGACGTGCACGAGAGCGGGCCGGCCGACGGGGCGCCGGTGCTGCTGCTGCACGGCTTCCCGCAGGACCACCGCGAGTTCGACCTGATCCTGCCCCGCCTGCACGCGGCCGGTCTGCGGACCTACGCGATGGACCAGCGCGGATGCTCGCCCGGCGCCCGTCCCACCGACGTCTCGGCGTACACCATGGGCTCGGTGACCGCCGACGCCCTCGCCGTCCTGGACAGTCTCGGCATCGAGAAGGCGCACGTGGTCGGCCACGACTGGGGCGCCCAGGTGGGCTGGCAGCTGGCCGCGCGGCATCCGGCCCGGGTGCGGACCCTCACCGCGATCTCCGTGCCGCATCCGCGCGCGCTGCTGCTGGCGCTGCGGGTCCGGCCCAGCCAGCAGGCCCGGCTCGCCTACTTCGGCGTGTTCCGGAACCGGCACGCGGAGAAACTCCTGCTCGCCCAGCACGCCCTGGCGCTGCGGCTGATGCTGCGGCCGATCGGCATGCGCGCCGAGCAGTACGTCGCGGCGATGCGCGAACCGGGCCGGCTCACCGGCGGCCTCAACTGGTACCGCGCGTTCACCGCCGAGCAGATCTCCGGCCTCGGCGTGGTCGACGTGCCCACCACGTACGTGTGGAGCGACAAGGACGGGGTTGTCGGGCTGACCGCGGCGCTGCGCACCCGGGACTGGGTGCAGGCCGACTACCAGCTGGTCGCGATGCGCGGGGTGAGCCACTGGATCCCCGAGCAGGCGCCGCGCGAGCTGGCCGACGCGGTGCTGGCACGGATCGGGGTTTGATTTTCGGCGTACGGGGGAACGGACGCGCACCATGGCCGTCGATACGCAAACCCCCGGTAAATCCCAGGAGACCGAGAAGCAGCGCTGGGACCGTAACTTCGCGGACCTGCTCCAGGAGCTGCGTGTTGCTCAGACCGGTGTGCAGATCCTCTTCGCGTTCCTTCTCACCCTCCCGTTCAGCAGCGGTTTCCCGGCCGCCAGCCAGTTCCAGAAGGACGTCTACATCGTCGCCCTGATCAGCGCGGCCTTCGCCACCGCGATGATCATCTCACCGGTGGCGTTCCACCGCGCGCTGTTCCGTCAGGGCCGGAAACCGGAGCTGGTGAAGTACGCCCACAAGATGGCCACCGGCGGTCTGGCGTTCATGCTGATCGCGATGACCAGCAGCGTCCTGCTGATCACCGACTACCTGCTGGACTGGAAGTGGGCGATCCCGCTGACCGTGCTGGCCGGCGGCTGGTTCCTCACCTTCTGGGCCATCCTGCCGTTCGCGCACCGCGAGTGGGGCGACGACGACGACAACGAGGACGATTCAGCGGCGCCGGCCTCGTAGCCCCAGCTGCTTCAGCTCCAGTTCCGCGAGGGCGGCGACCGCGGCGGCGTCGCCCGCCCGCCAGCTCTGGGCGATGTCCGGTCCCAGCTTGGCCAGCCTGGTCAGCGGCTGGGAGGTCAGCGCCCGCAGCGCCAGCAGATCCTGCCCGGCCGGGGTGTCGCGAACAGTGGACGCGACCCCGGCCCGGCGGATCCAGAGCACCCGCCACGGCAGCCAGAGGAACAGCACCAGGGCCAGCGGCACCGCCACCGCGACCGCGGGCAGGATCAGCGCCAGCTGGTCGACGAACTCCTGCTGCTGCCGTCCGGCGTCGGCGATCGACCGGGCCGCGTCGGCGGCCCCGGTGAACGGCTTGGTCAGCTCGTCACCGACGAGCGGGACGTCACCGACCTTGCCCCCGGCGTCGGCCAGGTTGGCGGCGATGCCGCTGCCGGCGCTCTCCAGTTTCTCGCCCGGGACGGCGAGCTTCTCCACGATGTCCCGGATCCAGAAGGCGACCCGCAGCCACAGGTAGACCCAGATGACGACGAGGATGTCGGTGATCAGCTGACGCAGGGCGACGGGGACGCGGTCGGCGTAGAACTTCACCCCCGAACTGTCGCATTCAGCGTTTCGCGGCGCACTCCGGGCACGTGCCGAAGATCTCCATGGTGTGCGAGATGTCGACGAACCCGTGCTGCCCGGCCACCTTGTCCGCCCACGACTCGACGGCGGGACCGGCCACCTCGACGGTCCGCCCGCACGAGCGGCACACCAGGTGATGGTGGTGACCCTGGCTGCACCGGCGGTAGAGGTGCTCGCCGCCCGGCGGCCGCATGACGTCGATCTCCCCGGCGTCGGCCAGCCCCTGCAGCGTGCGGTAGACCGTGGTCAGGCCCACCCGCTCGCCCCGGTCACGCAGCATCGCGTGCAGGTCCTGAGCGCTGTGGAAGCCCTCGGTCTCGGCCAGGACGGCACTGACCGCGCTGCGCTGCTTGGTGTTGCGGATCGGGGTCTCGGCGTTCATTGTCGGCTCTCCCTGGCATGGCTCACGGCGTCCGCGACGATGTGGGCGACGTGTTCGTCCACCAGGGAGTATGCGATCTCCCGGCCGCGCCGCACACCCCGGACCACACCGGCCCCGCGCAGCACACGCAGATGCTGGGACACCAGCGGCTGCGGGGCGCCGAGTTTCTCCACGAGATCGTGCACACAGCGCTCGCCCACGGCCAGCTCGACCACGATGGCGACACGGATCGGAGCGGAGAGCGCACGCAGCAGCGCCCCCGCCGATTCGTACGCTTCGTAACCGGTGGTCGTCGTCATCGTGGCGACAACGGTACAGGGCGCCCGCGGTCAGGCATGCAGGACGACATCCGGTGGCTCGGAGGCCACCGGATGGGCCTTGGACCGGCGCAGCCGGTGGCGCACCGAGCCGGCCACCGCGGTCACCACGAAGACGGCCAGGGCGAGCAGGACCGTGGTGGCGCCGGGCGCGGTGTCCGCCTCGGCCGAGACCAGCACACCGGCGCCGGCCGCGCCCAGCCCGATCGCCATGGCGGCGAGCATCGTGCTGACGAAACCGCGGGTGACCTGCTGGGCGGCGGCGACCGGGACGACCATCAGAGCCGAGACGAGCAGCAGGCCGACGGTACGCATGGCGATCGTCACGGTCACCGCGGTGGTCACCGCGAGCAGGATGTTGAGGGTCCGGACCGGCAGGCCGCTGACCCGGGCGTACTCCTCGTCGTTGCAGAGGGCGAACAGGGCCGGGCGGAACACCAGCATGGCGATCAGCACGGCGGCGCCCAGGCCGCCGATCACCATCAGGTCGGACGGCGAGGTGGTGAGCAGCGAGCCGAAGAGGTACTGCATGAGGCTGTTGCTGCCGCTGTCCTCGGAGAGGCCGACCAGCAGCACGCCACCGGCGATCCCGCCGTAGAAGAGCATGGCCAGGGCCAGATCCCCGGAGGTACGGCCACGCTCGCGGATCAGCTCCACCCCGACCGCGCCGACCGTCGCCACCAGCACCGCGGAGAAGACCGGCGAGTTGCCGGTGAGCAGCCCCAGGCCGACGCCGGTGAGCGCGACGTGACCGATGCCGTCGCCGATCAGCGAGAGGCGGCGCTGCACCAGGTAGATGCCGAGCGCCGGGGCGGCCAGCCCGATGATCAGGGCGGCGGCCAGGGCGCGCTGCATGAACGGCAGTGAGAGCAGTTCCATCAGTACGCCTTCGTCTGTTCGGTCGGTGCCCACTCGCAGATGCCGGCCTGGACCTCTTCGGCGTGCGGGTGCAGGTGCTCGTGGTCCGGCTCGGCGTGGTGGCCGGCCGGTTCCGGGGGAGTCCCCTCGTGCGCGATCCGCCCGTCGTGCACCACCACGGCCCGCCCGATCAGCTGCCGCAGCGGCCCCAGCTCGTGCAGGACCACCAGGATCGTCCCGCCGTCACCGGCGAACCGGGCCAGCGCCGCGGCGAACGCCTCCTGGCTGGCCGCGTCCACGCCCGCGTTCGGCTCGTCCAGCACCAGCAGGTCCGGCCGGCCGGCCAGCGCCCGGGCGATCAGGGTGCGCTGCTGCTGGCCGCCGGAGAGGGTCGCGACCGGGTCGCCGATCCGGTCCAGCAGCCCGACCGCGGTGAGCGCCTCCCGCACGGCGGCCTTGTCCGCGGCGCCGGGGAAACGGAAGATGCCGCGCCGGGCCAGGCGGCCCGACGCGACGACCTCACCGACGGTGGCCGGGACGCCGCTGCCGGCGCCCAGCCGCTGCGGCACGTAACCGATCCGGGCCCACTGCCGGAACCGCTTCTGCGGCGTCCCGAACAGCCGGATCTCGCCGCGGCGGGACGGGACGAGGCCGAGGATCGTACGGATCAACGTCGATTTTCCGGAGCCGTTGGCGCCGAGGACCGCAACGACATCGCCTGCCGTGACGGACAGCGACACGTCCCGGAGGATCTCGCGGCCGTCATAGCCGGCCGCGAGATGCGAGACCTCGACAACACTCATTTATTTACACTCCAGCCCCAGCTTGAGCGCGGCAAGGTTGGCGCGCATCACCGAGAAGTAGTCTGCCGAGCCGTCGGCCAGGCCTTCGATCGGGTCCAGCACCGCGGTCTGCGCGCCGATCTCCCGGGCGATCGTCTCGGCCACCTTCGGGCTGACCAGCGTCTCGAAGAAGATCGTGGTGGTCTTGTGCTCCTTGGCCTCGGCGGCGACCGCGGCGAGCCGCTGCGGCGACGGCTCGGTCTCCGGGTCGATGCCGGTGATGCCGATCTGGGTCAGCTCGTAGCGGTCGGCCAGGTACCCGAAGGCGGTGTGGCTGGTCACCAGCTCGCGCCGGAGGCAGCCGGCCAGGCCGGTCTTGAACTCGCCGTCCAGGGTGGTCAGCTCGGTGCGCAGCGCGGCGGCCCGGGCGGTGAAGTCGGCCGCGTGCTCCGGGTCGGCCTTGCCGAGGCGCTCGGCCAGCTTGTCGCCGATGGTGGCGAGGCGGTCCGGGTCGAGCCAGACGTGCGGGTCGGTGGCGTGCTCCTCGCCCTTCTCACCCTCGCCGGCGTGCTCCTCGGCGTGCGCGTCGGCCTCGCCGGCCTCGATCAGCTTGACCGTGGAGGAGGCGTCGAAGGCCCGGTCGCCGCCGTTCTGCTTGACCGCGTCGTCCACCGCGGGCTGGAAACCGGCGAGGTAGACGATCAGGCCGGCGTCGGCGACCTCACCCACCTGGCCGGCGGTCAGCTCCACGTCGTGCGGCTCGGCGCCCGGCTTGGTCAGGGTGGAGACGGTCACCGCGTCGCCGCCGATGCGCTCGCTGACGAACTGCAGCGGATAGAACGCGGTGACGACGGAGAGCCGGTCGTCGGCGCTGGCCGACCCCCCGCAGCCGGCGAGGGCGGTGGCGGTCGTCAGGAGCAGGGCGGGCAACAGGCGGCGCATCATGCCACCAACTGTGGTCGATAATGACAATGATTGTCAAAGCCGCATGCATTCACAGTGTCTTCGCCACCGCCGCCGCCACCAGCAGGGTCAGCAGCGCCAGGCGTACCGTCCGGGTGATGCCGGTCTGCACCGGCCAGGTGGTGAAGGTCAGCGTGGCCAGGCCGCCGGCCAGCACGAACAGCAGCAGCCCGCCGACGATCCCGGGCAGGAAGAGGCCGGCCAGCAGCGCGGCCAGGGTCCCGGCGAACGCCACGGTCGGGCTCACCCGGGCCAGGCGGTGCAGCATCGAGCGCGTCACATCCACTCCTGTCGTGTGTGCGTACCCTCGGTCACATGCTGGTGCTCAACCGCTTCACCGTCCCCCCGGAAACGCAGGACGCCTTCCGGGAGCAGGCGCACGCCGCGCTCGCCGCCCTGGCGCGCACCTCCGGGTACCGCTCCGGCCGGCTCGCCCGCGCCCTGGAGGACCCGGCCGGCTGGACCCTCGTCACCGAGTGGGAGTCCGTCGGAGCCTACCGCCGGGCGCTCGGATCCTTCGACGTCAAGGTGCACGCCACCCCGCTGCTGGCCCGTTCGCTGGACGAGCCGTCGGCCTTCGAGACCCTGGCGTCCGCCGAGCCCGGCGCGGACGTGGTGATCACCGCCAGCGACCGGGCGACCGAACCCTGGCGCTGACAACTAGGCTGAATACATGAGTCTTCCTCCGCCTCCACCGCCGCCGGGCCCGGGTGTGCACCCGCCGTTCCCGGCACCCCCGGTCGAGGGGCGCGGCAAGCGGACCGGGACCACCCTCGGCATCGTCGCGGTGGTCCTGGTGCTGGTGTGTGGCGCCGGCGCGGTCGCGGCCGGTGGCTTCTTCACCGCCTTCAGCAGCGCGATGGAGGAGCAGGCCCAGGTCGTCGTCGGCCGTTACCTCGACGACCTGCGGGAACGCGACTTCGGCGGCGCCTACGACCAACTCTGCCAGGACGCGCGGGACAGCGAGACGAAAGCCGACTACGTGGCGCGGATGGCCGCGTCCGAGCCGCTCCGGTCGTACCGGCTCGGGGAACTCAGCATGGGCATCCAGATCGTCCTGCCGGTCGACCTGGTCTATGCCGGCGGCGACACGGTGCCGGCCGACGCCCTGCTCGGGCAGAACACGCAGACGGGTGAGTTCGAGGTCTGCGAACTCGAAGAGTAACCTCACTCTCCGTCCATTCACTCGAGATTTCCCCGCCGACACCCAGCCGGCGTAGGAGGAAACCGCACATGCCTGCCGACCGTATCGACAGCGTCGTCAGCCTGGCCAAGCGCCGGGGCTTCGTCTTCCCCTCCAGCGAGATCTACGGAGGCACCCGCTCGGCCTGGGACTACGGTCCGCTCGGCGTGGAGCTGAAGGAGAACGTCCGCCGTCAGTGGTGGAAGACCATGGTCCAGCAGCGCGACGACATCGTCGGCCTGGACTCGGCGGTCATCCTCTCCAAGGACGTGTGGGCCGCCTCCGGTCACCTCGACGCCTTCGTCGACCCGCTGACCGAGTGCCAGTCCTGCCACAAGCGCTTCCGGGCCGACCACCTGGAGGAGGCGTACGAGGCCAAGCACGGCAAGCTCCCGGCGTCCCTGCAGGAGCTGAACTGCCCGAACTGTGGCAACAAGGGCACCTTCACCGAGCCGAAGATGTTCAACGGCCTGATGAAGACCTACCTCGGCCCGACCGAGAGCGCCGACGGCCTGCACTACCTCCGGCCGGAGACCGCGCAGGGCATCTTCGTCAACTACAACAACGTGGCCACCGCGGCCCGCAAGAAGCCGCCGTTCGGCATCGCCCAGATCGGCAAGAGCTTCCGCAACGAGATCACCCCGGGCAACTTCATCTTCCGTACGCGTGAGTTCGAGCAGATGGAGATGGAGTTCTTCGTCGCGCCCGGCTCCGACGAGGAATGGCACGAGTACTGGCTCCAGCAGCGCTGGGACTGGTACCGCGACCTGGGCCTGTCCGAGAGCAACCTGCGCTTCTTCGAGCACCCGAAGGAGAAGCTCTCGCACTACTCGAAGCGGACCGTCGACATCGAGTACCGCTTCCAGTTCGGCGGCACCGAGTTCGCCGAGCTCGAGGGCATCGCCAACCGCACCGACTTCGACCTGTCGACGCACTCCAAGCACTCCGGCGTCGAACTCTCCTTCTTCGACCAGGAGAAGGGCGAGCGCTGGGTGCCGTACGTCATCGAGCCGGCGGCCGGCCTGACCCGCGCGGTCCTGGCGTTCCTGCTCGAGGCGTACGACGAGGACGAGGCCCCGAACACCAAGGGTGGCGTCGACAAGCGCACCGTCATGCGCTTCGACCCCCGGCTCGCCCCGGTCAAGGTCGCGGTGCTGCCGCTGTCGCGCAACCCGGAGCTGTCGCCGAAGGCCAAGGAGCTGTCGGCGCTGCTGCGCAAGCGCTGGGTGGTCGAGTTCGACGACTCGCAGGCCATCGGCCGTCGCTACCGCCGGCAGGACGAGATCGGCACCCCGTTCTGCGTCACGGTCGACTTCGACACCCTCACCGACAACGCGGTGACGGTGCGCGACCGCGACACCATGAAGCAGGAGCGGGTCTCCCTCGACAACATCGAGGACTACCTGATCAAGCGTCTGCCCGGCTGCTGACGGTTTCACCGATGTGAATGGGGGGCATGGCTCCGGCCATGCCTCCCATCCTCACGCGCCCCTCCCAGCCGCTGGCGGCTCTGATCGCGGTCGGCGCGGTCGCCCTTCTGATCTTCGGCGTCACCACGATGATCCTCATGGGCGAGTTCCACTGGCTCGTCGCGCTGTGGCTCGCCGCGGGCCTCGTGATCGTCGCCCTCGCCGTGCGCCGGATGCGCCAGACACACTGAACCTTCCGGCTCAGAACTCGAAACCGCCGGGGCGGTGGTTGCGGTCGGCGATCAGTCCGGCGAGCACCGCCACGGCGATCTCTGCGGGTGTACGGCTACCGATGTTCAACCCGACCGGCCGGTGCACCCGCGCGATCTCGCCGTCGGGCACGTCCAGGTCGCGCAGCGCCGCCACGTGCGGCCCCTCCACCTTCGGATTTCCCAGGATCCCGATCCACCGGGACTTGCCGCCCAGCGCCTCGCGCAGGACCGGCCCGATCTCCGCCCGGTGATGATCCGTCAGCAGGATGTCGGTGTGCTCGTCCGCCGCTGCCGCTGACAGGTCGCCGACGAAGGTGTCGCCGTGTGGCCGGGGCGTCCCCGCGATCCGGGTCGGATCGGGCTCCACCAGGACGGTCTGGAAGCCCAGCTCCACCCCGAACCGGAACAGCATCTCCGACACCGGCGACTCGAACACGGCGATCAGCCGCCGCGGGCTCAGCTCATCACTCACCTCCACGACTCTGCCAGAAGGTCATCCAACGTGCACCCGTTCAGGTGTCGCTTACGAACTAGCTCAACGCCTATAGTCATGCGCGTCGAAAAGCTCAACGGCGGCTCGTCGAGCGACTACCCTTCACCCGGAGGCACGGATGCCCACCTTGGAAAAGCGCGTGAGCGACTTGGAGAAGCGTATGGATGAGCAGGAAAGGCTCCGCGCGAGTCAGGACCGGGATTTATCCGACCTCTCTGAAAAGCTTCGAGTCCAGCACGACCTCATTCAGGCCATTGCGGAGACCCAGTCCGAGCACACCGCGACCCTCGCGAAGCACACCGCGATCCTCGAGGGCCACTCCGGGCGGTTCGACCGGTTGGAGGGCGAGCTTGCTGTGGTCAAGGGCGGTGTCGAGCGGATCGTCGAGATGCTGGACGCGTTGATCAGCAAGGAAAGCCCGAACTGACGAAGCGGGCGATTCGAGGTTGCCGGGGTGGGCGTGTCACCCTAGAGCGCGTGACAGCACCGCTCATCCTCGGCGACCACGTCGTCAAGCCGCCCGTCGTGCTCGCGCCCATGGCCGGGATCACCAACGTGGCGTTCCGGCGGCTCTGCCGGGAGCAGGGCGGCGGGGTCTACGTCTGCGAGATGATCACCACGCGGGCGCTGGTGGAGCGGATTCCCAAGACGCTCAAGATGATCACGTTCGCCGAGGACGAGGGTTACCGCAGCCTCCAGCTCTACGGGGTGGACCCGGACGTGACGGCCGCCGCGGTGCGGATGATCGGCGAGGACAACCTGGCCGATCACATCGACCTGAACTTCGGCTGCCCGGTGCCGAAGGTGACCCGGCGCGGCGGCGGTTCGGCCCTGCCGTGGCGGCGCCGGCTCTTCGGCCGGATCGTCAGCCAGGCGGTGGCGGCGGCGAAACCGTTCGGCATCCCGGTCACGATCAAGATGCGCAAGGGCATCGACGACGACCATCTGACGTACGTGGAAGCCGGTCTCGCCGCCCAGGAAGCCGGTGTGGCCTGGGTCGCCCTGCACGCCCGGACCGCTGAGCAGCGCTATTCCGGCAAGGCCGACTGGGACGCCATCGCGACCCTGAAACAGGCCCTGGACGTGCCGGTTCTCGGCAACGGCGACATCTGGGAGGGCTCCGACGCCCTGCGGATGGTCGCGCACACCAACTGTGACGGCGTGGTGGTCGGCCGGGGCTGCCTCGGCCGCCCGTGGCTGTTCGCCGACCTGGAGGCCGCGTTCACCCAGGGCACGGACTATCAGCCGGTGCTGCCCACCCTCGGCGAGGTGGCGAAGATCCTGGCCCGGCACGCGCAGCTGCTGGTCGAGGCCCTGGAGGACGAGAAGCACGGCTGTGCCGACTTCCGCAAGCACGTCGCGTGGTACCTGAAGGGCTTCCCGGTCGGCGGTGATCTGCGCCGCAGTCTGGCGATGATCTCCTCGCTGGCCGAGCTGGACGATCTGCTGGCCAAGCTGGACCCGTCGGTGCCGTTCCCGGCCGACGCGCTGGGCCAGCCCCGGGGCCGGGTCAACGCGCCGGGCAAGGTGTCCCTGCCGCACGGCTGGCTGGACAGCCGCGACGACGACACCGTCCCGGAGGGCGCGGAGACCGAGGACTCCGGCGGCTGACCCGGGTCACCGGCGTTTGACCTGATCAGGCACTATCACCGCCATGCGAGGCGAGGTGGCGGGGGTCCGGGTGTGGCCCGCCGTGGTGATGGTCTGGTTCATGTGGGTGACGGCGGCCGTGGTGTCGTTCGCCGCCGCGGGTCTTCTGGTGCGGTGGCATTTCGAGTCGACCGTGTGGGGTGTCGCCGGCGGCGTGGCGGCGGCCTTCGGCGTCTGCGCGTGGATCCGTGACATGGAGTGGATCCCGCCGTACGACAGTGACCTGGCCGACCGGTACGAGCTCGCCCGGCACCCGCACCAGTGGTGGCGGCACGCCCAGTTGGCGGAACGGATGGCCCTCAAGCGCCCGGAGCAGGCCGAGCAGGCGTTGCGGCAGGCCTTGGACGCCGGCAGTGGCGATGCCTGGAAACCGCTGGTCAGGCTGCTCGAGCGGCAGGGCCGGGAGGGTGAGCTGGCCGGGCTCCGGGCCGAGCTGGTGCGCACCGCCGCGGTGCCGCAGTTGCAGACACTGGCCGAGCGCAACGAGGGGGAGACGGACTTCCGGGACGCCCTGGTCGCCCGCGGCGGCCGGCTGCCGTCGAAGAAGAAGAGCGGCGGCGGAAACGACTACAGCGCCGACTACGGTCGCGACCCGCGGTCGTCCGACTACATCCCGGCCGGCGTCTACTACGACAGCGGTGGGTACGACGGTGGCGGTGACAACGGCGGCAGCGACAGCGGCAGCTGGTGAGTGTGTGAAGTTCGGGCGCGTATAGCGGCCGAACTCCACACACCGGAAGTTGCTAGGCCAGGGTCCACTGCTGGCAGGTGTTGCCCAGCGCGGCCCACTGGCGGACCGCGGCGCCGTCGGTGGCGGCGCAGTTCGCCACGTCGAGGACCAGGCCGTTCGCCCGGTTGGCGATCAGGTACCCGCCGTTGACCGGGGTCAGGCTCCACTCCTGGCAGGTGTTGCCGAGAGAGGCCCACAGGTCGACGGCGGCGCCGTTGGTGGCGCCGCAGTTCACCGAGTCCAGGACGGTGCCGCTGTTGGCGTTGGTGATCCGGTAGTAGTTGCTGGTCGTCCTGGTGAACGTCCATTGCTGGCAGGCGTTGCCGAGTGGCGACCACTGCCGGATCGCGGTGCCGTTGGCGGTGCCGCAGTCCTTCGCGTCGAGGACCTTGCCGGTGGCCTTGTTGATCAGGCGGTACTTCGTGCCGGCCACCGGGTACGAGACGCCACCGCCGGGGTCGCCGGACGGGGCCGTCAGGGTGGTGGCGAGCTTGTCCGGCGTACCCAGATTGGGTGTTCCGTCGCTGTTGAAGGTGACCTTCTTGAGCCGGGTCGTCCGGGTCGCGCCGCAGCCCTGGGCCGTGGTCTCGTTGGCGTGGTACGCCAGCCACGTCTCGGTGCCGTCCGGCGACGTGAAGAACGAGTGGTGGCCCGGTCCGAAGACGCTGTTGGCATCGGACCGCTGGAAGATCGGCGTGGACTTCTTGGTCCAGGAGGCCGCGGCCAGGGGGTTGCTGCCGGTCAGTGTCAGCATGCCCAGCTTGTAGTCCGGCGTGTTGCAGGAGCTGGCCGAGAAGGTCAGGAACGTCTTCCCGCCTCGCTGGAGGACGTACGGCGCCTCGTTGACCTTGGTGCCGACCTTCTCCCAGTCGTACGTCGGGTACGAGATCCGTGTCCCGTACGCCGACACCGTCCACGGGTTGCTCATCGGCGCGATGAACAGGCTCTGCAGGTCACCGACCCATGACGAGTACAGGAAGTAGTTCTTCCCGCCGATCGTCGCGACGCTGCCGTCGATCGCCCAGCCGTTGTTCGCCTGCACGTTGAGCTGGCCCTTGAAGGTGTACGGGCCGGCCGGGTCGGTGCCGGCGCTCTCCAGCACGAACGACCGCTGCCCGTCGCAGCACGCGGTGGTGCCGGCGGTGTAGTAGAGGTACCAGCGGGTGCCGTTCGGCCCGGAGAGCTTGTGCAGTTCCGGCGCCCACACGTTGCAGCAGCTCGCGGCGGCCGTGCCGGTGTGCACGACGGTCTCGGTCGCGCCGGGCAGCGCCGCGACCGACTTGGCCTTCTTGACGACGATCGTGTTGTTCCAGGTCGTCGCGGCCAGGTAGTAGTAGCCGTTGTCGAAACCGACCCACGGGTCGGCGGCGTACGGCGCGGCCGCGACCGGGTTGGTGAACCCGACGGCGGCGTCGCTGCTCAGCGGGTTGAACGCGACGGTGACGTAGGCCGCTGCCGTCATCAGGAGCGTGACGAGCGCGGCGCGCAGGGGACGGATCCGCATCAGTGGACCGCCGGCCAGCCGGAGGAGCTCCAGCTCAGCAGGTTGATCCCGAGCTTCGCGTCACCGGCGGCGGTGTAGTAGTGGTAGACCAGCACGTCCTGGTCGCCGTCCTTGAACACCGCCGGGTGGCCGGGGCCGTGCACCGCGCCGTGCGAGGCCAGGATCTCGGTGCCGCCACCTGCCGTGGCCAGCGTGCCGGCCCGGTCCTTGTACGGCCCGGTGATGCTGGTCGACCGGGACACCATGGTCCGGTACGTGCTGGACGCGCCCTTGCAGCAGAGGTCGAACGCCGTGAACAGGTAGTAGTAGCCGTTGCGGTAGTAGATGTGCGGCGCCTCGACCGACTTGCTGTTCACGAACCGCTCGGCGATGTGGTGGATCGTGCTGTCGGCACGCTTGCCGGTCGACGGGTTCAGCTTGACCATCTTGATGCCGCTCCAGAAGGACCCGAAGCTGAGGTACCACTCGCCGGACGGGGTGACCGTCAGGTTCGGGTCGATCGCGTTGTAACCGCTGGTCGCGGTGCTCTCGATGATCTTGCCGTAGTTGCTCCAGGTGCCGGCCGCGCCGGTCGTGCTGCCGGCCAGGAAGATCGCCGACCTGCTGGAGCCGAACGTCGAGGCGGAGTAGTACATCAGGTACTTGCCGCCCTGGTACGAGATGTCCGGCGCCCACAGGTTCTTGTCACTGGCGGTGTAGGCGTCGGCCCACGGCGTGCCGTTGGGGAAGGCCTTGCCCGCGGCGGTGAACTTCGTCCGGTCGGCCGACGTGGTCAGGCCGATGCCGGGCGACGTGTACGCCATGATGTAACCGCCCGTGGGCTTCTTCACCATGGTCGGGTCGTGCGCGAACGTGGCGCCGGTCACGACGCCAGGATTCGGGTACGTCGCGGCATCAGCCCTGGTCAAGCCGTAGACACTGGCGCTCACGGCCAGCATGCCGGTCACTCCGGCGAGGAGGAACTTGCGCAGGCGGGATCGCATCGGGGGATCGCCTTTCGATGGGGGAATCGATCGGTAGGTGTCCGGCGGGGCCGGAAAGGTTGCCCCGTAGATGCGATGTCACCCCGGCGATAACCGAAATCAGCGCAATTCGGCCTCGTCGGCGGCGGCCCGGCCGGACTCCCAGCCCTCCAGGCTGTCCACCCGGCGGCCACGGGTCCGGACCGTACGCGGGAAGACCCGTTCCATCTCCTCGTGCACCTTGATCTCGCGGCTGCGCAGCACCGGCAGCAGGTCGCCGTGCCCGGCCATCTCCCGCTCCACCGTCTCGTGCAGCCGTTCGCCGATCCGCACCCCGTAGGAGACCAGGAACGACCGGCGGAACGCCTTCAGGCGGGCTTTGCGGACGTTCTTCTCGTCCCGGACCATCGCCCGGTTCGCCTGGACCAGCAGCGACGTGTACATGAGTTCGACCGCGTCGATGTCGGTGTCGAACCCGAAGATCGTGCTGAACCCCAGGTCCGGCGACCAGACCGTACGGCAGGTGTTGGCCCGCGCCACCGCGTCCAGCAGCCCGGCCTTCTCGGTCTCGTACGGGTGGTCCACGCCGAGCCGCCGCGCGAACGGTGTCACGTCCACGTCCGGCGCGGCGACCATCTCGATCCGGTAGCGGGTGATCAGCTCCTGCGCCTTGGCGCTGTAACTCTCCGCCTCGGCCGGGAAGTCGGTGGCCTCCGCCTTCGCCAGCAGTGCCCGGACCCGGCCGAGGATGCGCTGGTCACCGTGGTGCGGGACGGTGGTGAGCGGGGTGCCCGGCGGCGGGATCAGGATCTCGATGGCCGGCAGTTGGCGCAGATCGGACAACAGTCCGAGAGAAGCGTCGAGAAGAGTGATCCGGTCCTGCCGTTTGTCGGCATATTTCGGGATCTGGTCGCGCCATCTGGCGTCCACCGGGTCCTTGCCGCGCAGGAACGCTCTCGCGCCGTCCGCGACCAGCCGGGCCTGGATCGGGTTGCCCTTGCGGGCCACCGCCCGGTGCAGCTCGAGCGGCTGCCATCCGTTACGGAACAATCGGTCGAACTGGCCGGTCAGGGCAGTGTCGAGGGCGTCGTCCACCTCGGCGGCGGGCGCGCCGGTCAGCAGGTCGAGCGCGGTCTCGTGGTCGAGTTCCCCGGCCCGGACGCGGTCGACGATCTCGCGGGCCGTCATGACAGCAGATGGTAGTTGCCGGGGTCCTGGTTCCCGGCCAGGACCCCGGCGCCGTGACTGCCGAGCGACCGGACCGTCACGGAGTGTGCAGCAGGACCTCCCGGGTCTGCCCGTTCAGGCCCACCAGCCGGTACCCGCCGGTGGGCAGCGCCTCGATCCGCCAGTAGGTGCCGTCCAGCGACCGGCGCGAGGCCGAGTCGGTGATCCGGTACCAGCCACTGGTGGTGTGGGTGAACCGCCAGCGTTTGCCGATCAGCCTGGTGTTCGCCAGGTCGGTCAGCAGCACCTCGCCGACCGGCTGGATCCGGAACTCCTGGCAGTCGCCGGCCGTTTCCTCCACGGCGAAGGTCTGCACGGCGGAGCCGGCGCCACCGCAGGCGGCGGGCTGCAGGGCCCGGCCGGCGAGCGGGTTGACGATCCGGGACCAGCCCGCGGACGCGCGGGTGAGCTGGAACCGCTGGCAGTCGTTGGCGAGCCAGCCCCACTGGGCCACGGTCGCGCCGTCGGCGTCGATGCAGGCGGCCACCTCGGCGACCTTGTTGCTCTGCCGGTTGGTCAGGCTGACCTTGCCGTCGCCGCGGTCGATCAGCTGCCACTGCCGGCACGGGTCGTTCTCCTCCGGAGCGGCCAGGGTGACGGCCGCGCCCTCGTAGCCGCAGCTCGCATTCGCCAGGACGGCGTCGCTGTCGCGGTGCGTCAGCTGGACGTAGGCGGGGCCGTGGCCGTACCCGCGGTTGCCGCTGAGCGGATCGGACAGCCGCGGCCAGCCGTTCACCCAGCTGATCCGGCGGATCGAGCCCTTCGGGGCGCCCGCGTCCGCCTTGTCGTAGTAGTGGTGCGCGAACAGGTCGCCGTAGACGTCACCGTGGCCGGGCCCGGCGAAGTCGTTGTAGCCGGACAGGATCGGGGTGCCGCCGCCGTCGGTGAGCGCGACGCCGTCGGAGTCCACGTACGGCCCGGTGATGCTCCGGGACCGGCCGGCCATCACCCGGTAGTCGCTGTTCACGCCCCGGCAGCAGAAGTCGAAGCTGACGAACAGGTAGTACCAGCCGTTGTGCCAGGTCACCGACGGGCCCTCGATCGCCATGCCGTTCCGCGAGGCGATCCGGTGCTCTTCTGTGTCCGTGGTGGAGGGCAGGCCGGTCGTCACGTCCAGCTTGCGCATCCGCAGGCCGTCCCAGAACGAGCCGTACGACAGGTACGCGTTGCCGGCCCGGTCGAAGCTGACGTCCGGGTCGATCGCGTTGACGTTGTCCACGCCGCTGGTCGTGCGCAGCACCAGGCCCCGGTCCACCCACTGCGGCCTCTCCAGGCTCCGGGTGGTGGCCAGGCCGATCACCGAGTTGTTGGTGCCGAACGACGAGGCCGCGTAGTACAGGTGGTACTCGCCGTCGAAGTAGTTGATGTCCGGCGCCCAGAAGTCGTCCGGGGTGACGCCCAGCTCGGCGGTGATCCAGGCCGGCGCGGTGTCGAAGACGGTGTCGACGTAGGTCCAGTGGACCAGGTCGGTGGACCGCCGGATCGGCAGGTACGTCCGGGTGGCGCTGTCGCCGGTGATGATCTCGTAGTAGTAGCGGCCCTGCTTGATCAGCGTGGGGTCGTGGGCCACCGGGTCCGGGTTGCTCGGCACGGGTTTCGCCGCGTGAGCCGGGACGGCCGGGGCGGCGATCAGAAGGAGCGCGGCAAGACAGGCCTTGAATAGATTCACATGATCCTCACAGACGGATGCGCAGCGTCTTGAAGAGGCGCGATGTCTTTGCAGCGCTGCAAAGACAGGATGCATGCGCGTGAATCCGTCGGCAAGAGGTAACGTCCCGGAAACCTTGATTACGGTTCGGTCTCCGGGGCATCTACCGGCGAGGGCGGGGAGGGCGGTGCGGGCCCTCCCCGCCGCCAGGGGTGGCGATCACGCCTCGGGCCTAGACGTCGAGATCGTTCTCGATACGCCGGAGCTGGTGCCGTGACATCGCCAGGTTGGCCCGATCCCGGCGCAGCGCCACGTACAGGAACAGGCCCTTGCCGGACCGGCTCGTGAGTGGCCGGATCATGTGGTACTGCGTGTCCAGGGTGATCAGGATGTCCTCGATCTTCTCGGACAGGTTCAGCATCTCCATCGCCCGCAGCTTGGCCCGGACCACGTCGGTGTTGCCGGCCGCGGCGACCGTCAGGTCCAGGTCCTTGCCGCCGCCGACGGTGCCCAGGGCCATGCCACTGGTGTGGTCCACGAGCGCGACGCCGATGCAGCCGTCGATGTCCATGATTTCCTTGAGTGCGGTGTCCATGTCGGGCATGGGATCGTTCCTCCGTTGTGGTGGGATGGTGTTTGATTGCGGGTCTGACCTGCCGGTCAGCCGGCCGCCTGACGGCGCCGGGCGACGTTCGGCAGGGTGGCCATCGGGGTCCGCCGGGCCAGCGGAGTCATCGGGCCGGTTTGCGTGGGGATCTCCGGGCGCAGTTGCGGCGCGGTCTCCAGGGCCATGATCCGGATCAGGCGGCGTACGCACCGCCGCGCTTCCAGATGCACCATGGCGAGGTTCGCGTCGCCTGAGGTGACCACGGTGAGCAGCGCGTTCGGCCCCGCGGTGTACGACGTGATGTATCCGCCGTCGCACTCCACCACCGACTCGCGCAGGTCGCCGTGATTGACCGCGTGCGCGAATCGGCGGGCCAGCGCCAGGTGGGCCGCAGCCAGCGCGGCCAGGGTGTCCGGCTCGATGCCGTGCGAGTCGTGCGCCACGACCAGCCCGTCAGCGGTGGCCAGCACACTGCCGGCCAGCTCCGGCACTCTGCTGCGCAGGCGAGCGAGCTCGTCGAGTACCGCCGGATCCACCGTCACTTCTTCTCGCTCCTTCGGCTGGTCGGTGGCGCGCGCGTCACCGCAGTGCCCTCAATGCGGTGCGTATGCGCTTGAGCAGGACCTCATCGGCGCCCTGATGCGCCGGCGGGCTCTCGCCCGCGAACTCCTTGGGCAGCTTCGCCCCGGGTTTTCGGCGGGCCAGGCGCGGTGGCCGGTTCGTTCCCGCGGTGCTGTCGCCGGCTGGCGGCGGGGGAGGCGGTGGGGGAGGCGGTGGGGGCGCTGGTTCGCCGCCGGGCGGCGGGTTGCGGGCCGCCGGCTCCGGACCCGAGATCACCGGTACGGGACTCGCGGGTACGGGACTCGACGGCGCGGCCCGGCTCACCGGAACCGACGCGCCCCGGGGATGCGGCAGCCGGATCAGGTCCGGACCCTCCGGCGCCTTCGTCTCCGGCGGCTCGATCAGTCCCGCCGCGGCCATCCGGCGCAGCTCCTGGATGATCGCGTACCCCGCCCGCCCCAGCAGTTGGGCCAGGTCGGCGGGGGTGCGCTGACCGTCCGCGTGGACCAGGAGCTCCCACTGCGGCGCGGTGACGGTGACCCGTTCCCGGGGCGGCCGGGTCACCGGGATGACCGGCGCCACGTCGATCCGCGGGTTCGGGAACACCTCGTCGAGCAGCTGGATCCGCCGGCCCACCTCGCGGGTGACCGCCGCCGCGTCGATGTGCACCACCGGCCCCAGCCAGTGCATCGCCCCGGCCAGGAACTCGGCGGGCGCCGCATCGTCGGAGAGCACGAAGTACGCCGCGTCGTAGGTCGCCCCGAGCACGCACAATTCCAGCTCGCCCTGGGTGAGATGGCCCTGCTCCACCAGCAGCCGGCCCACCCGGGCGGTCGAGGTGCCCAGGTCGAGCGCGGTCTGCCAGGTCCGCCCGGCGAGCCGCCCCGACGAGGTGAGCAACTCGCCCACCCCCGGCGCGGCCGGTGACTCGGCGTAGAGCACCCGGCCCTCGAGAACGTAGACCGCGCCGCCGGGATGGCCCTTGACCACCAGCGCTCCGGTCTGCCGCGCCCCGGCGACCCGCGCGAGCAGGTCTCCGGGCGCCAACGTCCTGGTCGGGCCCACCGAACGCTCCTTCTTGGTCAGTGGATCGGGCGTCTCTCATCGCGCGACCAGTTCGTCGGCCAGGCGCTGCATCTGCCGGCGGGCCACGGCGAGGTTGCCGCGGACCCGGTCCAGCCACACGTAGAGGACCAGGCGGCTGTCGAACTCGGTCTGGACCATCCGGAGAAGGTGGTAACCCCCGGCGGTGGTGATGATCAGGTCTTCGAGCAGGTCGTGCGGAACGGCGGAGACGAACAGTGAACGGCTGTTCGCGGCCTGGACCACCTCGGCCGTGCCGGCGGCCGCGGCCTCGTGGTCGGAGTTCGGGGCGGCCCCGGTCGTGGCGACCGGGAAACCCGTGGTGTAGTCGACGATGCTGGCCCCGACGGCGCCGGGGATCGTCATCGCCTCCTGTAGGCAGTGGTCGACGCCGGGCACTTCACTCCTCAGCGCTACGGTCGGCGGTCGGGCGCTTCCCGCCGCCACCGTGGGCCATCCTCCGGTTACCGGGCGCTGACGGGTCGCACCCTTTGTGCGTCATGGTCCAGTCGCGGCGACCCGGGCCCCGGCGCGCCGCGGGCGTGGCACCGCCCGCAGCCGTGCCGCGGTGTAATGGCCCAGCGCGCCCAGGTCCACACCGGCCACCTCACCGAGCCAGTGCCGTTCGCCCGGCACGAACCGGGCCGGCGCGTCGGCCTGCTGCAACAGCACGTGGGTGGCGTCGGCGATCACCGCCACCACCCGCAGCGCCAGCTCGTTCTGCCCGAGCCAGCCGTCCCGCAGCAGCACCCGGCCGACCCGGTGGCTGCCCCGGCCCTCCTGGCAGGCCATCCGCCAGGTCTGCGGGGCGAGCCGCCCGGAGGCCACCAGACGCTCGCCGATCCCCGGGCAGGCCGGTGATTCGGCGTACGCGATCCGGCCGGCGATCAGATAGAGCACCCCGCCCGGGGTGCCGCCGACGTGCAGGGCGCCGGTCCGTCCCGACTCGCCCAGTTCGGTGAGCAGGCGCCGCATCGATGCGGTCGCCGGTGAACCTGGAATCACGGGTCGTCATCCTGAACCCGTCATCGAGGGCCGTCGTCGCACGGCAGGTGCGCTGTGATGTCCGGTTCACCCGGCCGGATCGCGTAACATGATCGCTATATGTCTATTTCGGGAGGACTCGTGCCCAGTCGGTGGGAACAGGTCGTGGTGGACGCGCAGGACCCGGCCCGGCTGGGCCGCTGGTGGGCCGAGGCGCTGGGCTACGTCGTCGTCGACGAGTCCGCCGACGAGGTGGAGATCCGGCGCACCCCCGACGAGCTGCCCGGCCTGCTGTTCGGCGTCAGCACCGACGTCAAGCGGGGCAAGAACCGACTGCACATCGACCTGCGCCCGGACGACCAGCAGGCCGAGGTGGAACGCCTGGTCGGCATGGGCGCCCGGCACGTCGACATCGGCCAGACCGACGACGTCCCCTGGGTCGTCCTCGCCGACCCCGAGGGCAACGAGTTCTGCGTGTTGAGTGCCCGACCGCGTGTGTAGTTCGGGCGCGTATAGCGGCCGAACTACACACACCGGAAGTCAGTACCGGAACCGGCCGATCAGAGTCCGGATCTCGTCGGAGGCGGTGCCGAGTGCCGGGTGGTGTTGGCGCCCTCGGCGGTGGACGCGCTCGACGAGGTGATGTGCGAGACCGTGCCGCTGATCTGCGCGGCCGCGCCCAGGACCACCAGCCGGCCCACGATCGTGAGCGAGACGGACTCCACGGTTTGACCCACCGGCAACCTGGACAAACGCCTTAGGGTGGGGATCATGACGGCCGCCGACGCCCGGAGATGGGTAGCCGAGCCCGCCAAGGACAGCGGGTACGGGCGCACCCCGTACCAGCGGGACCGGGCCCGGGTGCTGCACTCGGCCGCCTTCCGCCGGCTCGCCGCCAAGACCCAGGTGCACACCGCCGGATCCGACGACTTCCTGAGGACCCGGCTCACCCACTCCCTCGAGGTCGCGCAGATCTCCCGGGAGATGGGCGCCCGCCTCGGCTGCGACCCCGACGTGGTCGACGTGGCGGGCCTCGCGCACGACCTCGGCCACCCGCCGTTCGGGCACAACGGCGAATCCGCGCTGGACGCCGTCGCCGGGCCGTGCGGCGGTTTCGAGGGCAACGCCCAGACCCTGCGGGTGATCACCCGGCTGGAGGCCAAGGTCCCCGGCGCCGGCCTCAACCTGACCCGGGCCACCCTCGACGCCTGCGCCAAGTACCCGTGGTTCCGCAGACCCGGCCATCGCAAGTTCGGCGTCTACGCCGACGACCGGCCGGTGTTCGACTGGCTGCGCGACGGGCGCGACGACGAGCGGCGCTGCCTGGAGGCACAGGTGATGGACTGGGCCGACGACGTCGCCTACTCCGTCCACGACGTCGAGGACGGGATCCACGGCGGTTACATCGACCTGCGGACGCTGCTCGCCGACCCGGACGAGCGGGCCGCGCTCTGCGCCGACGTCGCCGCCACCTATTCCGGCGAGACCCCGGGCGAACTGGGGCACGCCCTCGACCAGCTGCTTGCCGACCCGGCCGTCGCCGCGGTCGCCGGTTACGACGGCGGGTACACCGCGCTGACCGCCCTCAAACGGATGACGAGCGTGCTCACCGGCCGGTTCGTCGCCTCCGCCGTCGGCGCCACCCAGGGCCGGCACGGCACCGCGCCACTGCGCCGTTACGACGCCGACCTGATCGTGCCGCGCGCCGTGCGGAACCAGTGCGCGCTGCTCAAGGGGATGGCCTACCGGTACGTGATGCGGTCCCGGGCGGCCGAGGACTGGTACGAGCAGCAGCGGACGATCCTGACCGAGCTGGTGCGGGCGCTCACCCGTACCCCGGAGAGGTTGGATCCGCTCTTCCGGCCGCTGCACACGGCCGCCGGGGACGACGCGGCACGCCTGCGGGTGGTGATCGACCAGGTCGCCTCGCTCACCGACCACACCGCCGTGGCCTGGCACCGCGCGGTCGTCGGGACACGCGGCTGAGGCGCGGGCCACCCTGCTGGCGGACGGCCGATCGCGCGAGGCAGGATGTATGCCGTGGCGGGCAGGGTCAAGGACGAGGACATCGCACTGGTCCGCGACCGGACCTCGATCATCGACGTGATCAGCGATACGGTGACGCTCCGGTCGGCCGGCGGCGGCAACATGAAGGGGCTGTGCCCCTTCCACGACGAGAAGACCCCTTCCTTCAACGTCTCCCCCGCCCGGAATGTCTACTTTTGCCACGGGTGTGGCCAGGGTGGGGACGCGATCAAGTTCCTGATGGACGCGGAGCACCTGTCGTTCATCGAGTCGGTGGAGCGGCTCGCCGGCAAGGCCGGCATCCAGCTGCGGTACGACACCGACACCGGGCCGTCCACGCCGCGGCCGCAGACCGGGCAGAAGCAGCGGCTGATCGCCGCGCACGCCGCGGCGGTGGCGTTCTACCGTGAGCAGCTGGGCTCGCCGGGGGCCCGGAAGGCGCGGGAGTTCCTGGCCGAGCGCGGGTTCGGGCGGGACGCCGCCGAGAAGTACGGGTGCGGGTTCGCCCCGGACAGCTGGGACGCGCTGAGCAAGCACCTGCGGCTCAAGGGCTTCACCGCCGAGGAGCTGATCACGGCCGGGCTGTGCAAGCAGGCCCGGTCCGGTTCGCTGATCGACCGGTTCCGGCGGCGGCTGCTCTGGCCGATCAAGGACGTGACCGGTGACGTGATCGGGTTCGGGGCGCGGAAGCTGTTCGACGACGACGACGGCCCGAAGTACCTGAACACCCCCGAGACGCCGATCTACAAGAAATCGCACGTGCTGTACGGGCTGGACCACGCGAAACGGGAGATCGCCAAGCGTGGCCGGGCGGTGATCGTCGAGGGGTACACCGACGTGATGGCCTGTCACGAGGCGGGCGAGCCGACCGCGGTGGCGACCTGCGGCACGGCGTTCGGGGTGGATCACATCCAGGTGCTGCGGCGGCTGCTGATGGACAGCGACAGCTTCACCGGCGAGATCATCTACACCTTCGACGGGGACGCGGCCGGGCAGAAGGCGGCGTTGCGGGCGTTCGAGGAGGACCAGCGTTTCGTCGGGCGTACCTTCATCGCCGTCTCGCCGGACAACATGGACCCCTGTGAGCTGCGGCTGGCCCGGGGTGACCTGGCGGTGCGCGACATGATCGCGGGCCGGGAGCCGCTGGTCGACTTCGCGCTGCGGCAGACCATCGCGCGGTTCGACCTGGACACGGTGGAGGGCCGGGTCGAGGCGATGCGGCGTGCCGCGCCGCTGGTGGCCAAGATCAAGGACCGGGAGAAGCGCCCGGAGTACGCCCGGAAGCTCGCCGGCGACCTCGGGATGGACCTGGAGCCGGTGCAGCGGGCCGTCAGCAACGCGCTCCGCGGTGAGGCCGCCGCCGAGCAGCAGCGCGGGTCCCGGTCCCCGGCGGCGGCCGATTCGCCGCAGCGGCTGGTCGAGCGGGAGGCGCTGAAGCTGGCGCTGCAGGAGCCGGTGCTGGCCGGGCCGATGTTCGACGCGGTCGGCCCGGAGAACTACGGCGACCCGGTGCTCGCGGCGGTGCGGGAGGCGATCGCCCACGCCGGCGGGGCGGCGTCGTCCACCGGCGGTGTGGTGTGGATCGAGAAGGTCCGTGACCTGTGCGCCGACATGGGCGGTCAGATGCTGGTCAGCGAACTGGCGGTGGAGCCGTTGCGGGTCGACGGCGTGGTGGACCCGAGGTACGTCCAGATCACCCTGGCCCGGCTGCAGGGCGGTGCCCTGGCCACCCGGATCCGTGATCTCAAGTCGAAGGTGCAACGGCTCAACCCGGTGACCAACAAGGATCAGTACCTCGCCTTGGCCGGGGAGCTCTTCTCGCTCGAACAGCAGGCGCGGGCCCTGCGTGACCAGGCGGCAGGTGGACTGTGAAGCTCTTCCGACGGCGTCCCAAGCTGCCGGCCGAGGCCCGGCCCCCGCTGGCCGCGGACGAACGGGTCCTGGCGTGGTGCCAGGTCGCCGACTCGGCGGAGGTGGTGGTCGCCACCAACCACGGGCTGTGGCTGCCGAGGCTGTCCGGACGGCTGGGCTGGCATGAGGTGCACAAGGCGGCCTGGTCCGGGCGGGAGCTGCGGATCACGCCGGCCGAGGTCGCCGAGGAACGCGACGGGTACACCGTCCTGGTGGACGCGCCGGTCGTGTCGTTCCTGCTGCTGGAGCCGGGGGAGCTGCCGGACCAGGTGCGGGCCCGGGTGACCCGCTCCGTGGCGTACACCTCCCATCATCCGCTGCCCGAGGGCGCGGTCCGGGTGGTCGGCCGCCGGGTGGCTGGGCGGGACGGTGTCACCTGGGCGGTCCGGTACGACTCCGGAACCCCGGTGGACAGCGAGCCGGTGGTCCTGGCGACCGGCGAACTGGTGGGCGCGGCGCGGGATTCTGTCGTACCCCCTCCGTAGGGTTTCGGGGGTGAACTCCCTCATCCACGCGCGCGGTCTGGTCAAACGGTTCGACGGGTTCACCGCTGTCGACGGCATCGACGTCGACGTGCGGCCCGGTGAGGCGTTCGGGTTCCTCGGGCCCAACGGCGCGGGCAAGAGCTCCACCATGCGCATGATCGGTTGTGTCTCCCCACCCACCGGCGGGGTGCTGCGGATCCTCGGCATGGATCCGCGGCGCGACGGCCCGGCGATCCGGGCCCGGCTCGGTGTCTGCCCGCAGCTGGACAACCTCGATCCCGAGCTGACCGTCGTGGAGAACCTGACGACGTACGCGCGGTTCTTCGGCATCTCGCGCAAGGTGGCCCGGGCCCGGGCCACCGAGCTGCTCGACTTCGTGCAGCTGGGGGAGCGGGCCGGCAGCAAGGTCGACCCGCTGTCCGGAGGGATGAAACGGCGGCTCACCATCGCCCGGGCGCTGATCAACGAGCCCGATCTGGTGCTGTTGGACGAGCCGACCACCGGCCTCGACCCGCAGGCCCGGCATCTGGTGTGGGAGCGGCTGTTCCGGCTCAAGCAGCAGGGCGTCACCCTGGTGCTGACCACCCACTACATGGACGAGGCCGAGCAGCTGTGCGACCGGCTCGTGGTGATGGACGGCGGCCGCATCGTGGCGGAGGGCTCGCCCCGTGAGCTGATCGAGACGCATTCCACCCGTGAGGTGGTCGAGTTGCGGTTCCCCACGGAGGATCAGAGCGCCTACGCGGGCAAGCTCGACGGCATCGGCGAGCGGATCGAGGTGCTGCCCGACCGGATCCTGCTCTACGTGGCCGACGGTGACGACGCGCTGGCCGAGGTGCACCGGCGCTCGCTGACCCCGGCGAGTTCGCTGGCCCGCCGCAGCAGCCTGGAGGACGTGTTCCTGCACCTCACCGGCCGGACCCTGGTGGACTGACATGACCGCCGCGACCTACGTCTTCGAGTACCACCTGGTCAACTACCGCCGCACCTGGCGGGCCACGGTCCTCTCCTCGGTGGTGCTGCCGCTGCTCACGATGCTCGGGTTCGGCCTCGGGGTCGGCGCGCTGGTGACCGGCGACGTGCAGGGTTTCTCCTACCTGGAGTGGATGGTCCCCGGCCTGATCGCCACGACCGCCGTGCAGACCGCCGTCGGCGAGTCGACCTGGCCGGTGATGAGCAGTTTCGAGTGGGTGAAGAACTACTTCGCGCAGGCCGCCGCGCCGCTGCGGGTCGGTGACATCCTCGGCGGCCACCTGATCTTCATGCTGTTCCGGGTGCTCCTCAGCGTCACCTCGTTCCTGCTGGTGGCGCTGCTGTTCGGGACGCTCCGGTCGCCGTGGGCCCTGGCCGTGCTGCCGCTCGCCGTGCTGCTCGGGTTCGCCGCGGCGGCGCCGGTCGCGGCCTACACCGCCTCGGTGAGAAGCGACATGTTCCTGGCCATGCTGTTCCGTTTCGTGGTGCTGCCGATGTCGCTGTTCTCCGGGGTGTTCTTCCCGGTCGAGCGGTTGCCCGATGTGCTGCGCTGGATCGCGTGGGTGCTGCCGCTCTGGCACGGGGTGGACCTGTGCCGGGCCGCCGTCCTCGGCCTCGATCCCGGTCCCGGCGCCGTGTGGCAGGTGCTCTATCTGCTGCTCTGGGGTGTGGCCGGCTGGTTCCTGGCGGTGTGGCGCTATCGGCGACGGCTGGTGTTCTGAGATGACCGGGGGTGTGGCGACGTGCTGACCGTGGTTCTGCCCCGGCTGGTGAGTTTCGAGGGGGCCGGCCGCCGGTCGGTCGCGGTGGCCGAGCGGAACGTGTCGGCGCTCAAGCCGGCGTATTGGCTGGTGATGCTCGGCGGACTGCTCGATCCCGTGTTCTACCTGTTCTCGATCGGGATCGGGGTGGGCTCGCTGGTCGGGGACATCACGCTGCCCGGCGGCCGGACCATCGGTTACGCCGAGTTCGTGGCCCCGGCGATGCTGGCGTCGTCCGCGATGAGCGGCGCGATCGTCGAGACCACCTTCAACTTCTTCGGGAAGATGAAGTTCATGCGCCTCTACGAGGGCATGCTGGCCACCCCGGTGCGGCCGATCGAGATCGCGCTCGGTGAGCTGGGCTGGGCGATGCTCCGGGGCAGCCTCTACTCCGCGACCTTCCTGGTGATCATGGTCGCGATGGATCTGACCAGCCCGCTGCGGGCGCTGGCCGCCTTCCCGGCGACGGTCCTGGTGGGGTTCGCCTTCGGGGCGCTCGGCATGACCATCGCCACGCTGATCCGCAGCTGGCAGGACTTCGACATGATCGGGGCCGGCCAGTTCGCCCTGTTCCTGTTCTCCGGCACGTTCGTCCCGGCCACCAGCTATCCGGTGGTGCTGCGGTGGCTGGTCGAGATCACCCCGCTGTACCGGGCGGTCGACCTGATCCGCGGCATCAGCCTCGGCACGGTCGGGGTCATCCAGGTTCTCGACGTGCTCTATCTGCTGACGCTGACGGGTGGCGGGCTGGCGATCGCCGGGCGGCGGATGGAGCGGCTCCTCTGCCGTTGAACAGCGTCCCCCCGAGGCCACGACGAGATCAGAAAGGTTAGGGATCGGGTCACATCGGGCACCTCACCTGTAGGCCGTCTGCGCACGTCGTGACGGGGACACGATGTGTGGGCCGGCCGGGAGCCATCGCTGCGGCCCGGAGGGAACCCCGCCATGAAACTTCGCCACAAGGCTGACGAGACGCCACACGCCGCCGGTTCAGAGGCGGCCGAGGCGCGCCGTCAGGGAAACGCCGATTACGACGTGGCCACGTCACGGACCGGTGAGGACCGGGACGTGGATCTCTCCGCGCCGGGGCCGGACGCCGGGCCGGACAGCCCCACCCAGCTCAAGGGCAAGGGCCTCGTCGCCGCGGTGAAGCGCACGTTCAAGCAGTTCTCCGACGACAACATCTCGGACTGGGCTGCCGCGCTCACCTACTACGGCGTCCTGTCGATCTTCCCCGGCGTCCTGGTGATCGTGTCGCTGCTCGGCATGATGGGCAACGACGGGCAGCGGACCGTGCGGGACGCGGTCAGTGAACTCGCGCCCAGCCCGAAGCTTCAGGAGTTCGTCGACCTGGTGCTCAACCAGGTGCAGGGCACCGGTAAGGCCGGGCTGGCGGCGATCGTCGGTCTGGTCGTGGCGTTCTGGTCCGCCTCCGGGTACATCGCGGCGTTCATGCGCGCGTCCAACTCGATCTACGACGTGCCGGAGGGCCGGCCGATCTGGAAGACCCTGCCGATCCGGGTCGGCGTGACCGCCCTGGTCGGCGTGATGCTGATCGCCTCCGCGGCCATCGTCATCTTCACCGGTGAGCTGTCCCAGATCGTCGGCGAGAAGATCGGCCTCAGCGGTGTCTTCGTCACCTCCTGGAACATCGTCAAGTGGCCGGTCCTGGTGATGCTGATCAGCCTGATGTTCGCGGTCCTGTACTGGGCCTCGCCGAACGCGAAGACCGGCGGCTTCCGCTGGGTCAGCCCGGGCGGCATCTTCGCTGTCGTGCTGTGGGTGGCGGCCTCCGCGGCGTTCGCGATCTACCTGGCCAACTTCGCCAACTACAACGCGACGTACGGCACCCTCGGCGGTGTCATCGCCTTCCTGGTCTGGCTCTGGATCTCCAACATGGCGATCCTGCTCGGCGCCGAACTCGACGCGGAACTCGAACGCGGCCGTGCCATCGCCGCCGGTCACCCCGCAGACGACGAGCCGTTCCTCGAGCTGCGTGACACTCGCAAGATCAAGAAGGGCAGTGAGCGCGGGCTGAGTGAGGGCTGAGCGGGACTGCCGTAGCCCGCACGCTTCACATCACCGCTCACCGCTCACCGCCAAGAAAGCCCGGAGCCACCCTCCGGGCTTTCTTGTTGCTCAAAACCGTTGGCACGGGTGGGGCGCGCGTCCGGCTGGTTCTGGTGGCTGTCTCAGGGCACGTGAGACAGCCACCAGAACCAGCCGGAGGTGGTAGAAGGCGGCGACAGAGGCCGGCGCCGATCTCCGATCCCGTGCGATCACCGCTGTCCGGCGACCAACGCCGCCCTGGGACGTGGAACATCGGCTGACGAGTGGTCAGCCTCGCCCGCACGCAAGGAGGAGCAATGCTCAGGGTGGTCGCGGGTAAGAAGGCATCTCGGGTTGCAAGTCATCGGGTTGGCGGGGCGGGCGCGGGCGGTGCGCCGGTGACCCGATGTGACCGAGACCGCTGCCGGGTTGCTCAACCCGAGCGCCCATGCCGCCCTGGCATCCGTCTCGCGCAGGGCGCTTTGAGAGATGGATCGAGTGGTTGCAGCAAAGAGGAGGGTGGGGACGGGCTGGATGCCAGGGTGCAAAAGCGACGTGCGGACGCACGGGCAGCCGTATATTGCACGTCCGTTGATGCACCATCTGAAAAGCCGGGCTGACCGACAATGGCTCTCCGTGACCGTCAAGGGAGCGTTACTCGCTGGTCACCCCCTCCCGAAGCATCTGCATGTCTCGATCGACTCGGCCGTTTTCGATCATGTTGGTGCTGGTGGCCGCGTCGCACGAAAGGTGTGTCGCTGATCCGGGAGGCGGCGCAGGCTCGTATTCGAGGGCATGCGTTCCACGGATGGAGGCGACGATGGCTACCCGGAAGCGCGAGATCGGCCGTTCCGAGGGCGGCTCCGGCATGGTCCATACTGGAGTCGCCAGCTCGTGCGAATGCACGTGCACCTGCACGGGTGAACTCGTCCGGGGAGGACATTGATGCGGTTGCGACATTCCTCCGGCCGGATTGTGCACCTCAGCTGCGGCCTCAGCCTAGATCACGCCGACGGTGACCAGCCCGACGACGTGAGCGCCGCCGTCGCTCGTCTCGGCGCCGCCGACGCCGCACTGCGCGGGCACGTCGGCACCGGCATCCGCACCGTCTCGCTCCGGTTGCCGCATCGGCTGGCCGGCCGGCTCGCCGACGACGGCCGGGCCCGGACCTGGTTGCGTACCGAACTCGACGCCCGCGGACTCGAAGTGCTCACGCTGAGCAGCGCGCCTCCCGGCGACAGCGACGAGCCGGACCCCGACTGGAGCGAACCGGCCCGGCTTCGGCACACCCTCGCCCTGGCCCGGGTGCTGGTCGACCTGCTGCCGTTCGAGGAGGTTCGCGGCGCCATCACGACCGGTGGGCTGGGCTGGGCCGAGGACTGGGACGAGGCACGCCAGCGGGCCGGCGCCCGGCACCTGTCCCGGCTCTCCGGCGGCCTGGCCGACCTGGCGTGGCGGGTCGGCCGTGCGGTGCGGGCCGGGTTCGAGCCCGGTCCCGGCCGGGTTCTGGACAGCCCGGAGCAGACCGTCGCCGCGCTCAGCCGGATCGACAAGGACCGGCTGGGGCTGTGCCTCGACCTGAGCGCCGTGGTCCGCGACTGGCCCGCCCCCACGTCAGGCATCGACCGGATCACCGACGCCGGGCTGTCGGTCATCACCGCCCGGATCACCGACCCGTCGACCGCCTGGCAGCCGGTGCTGCGGCATCTGCTGGCCGCCGACACGGCCCGCACGGAGTACGTGGACGTCGACATCCCCGGGACCGACGAGGAGCGGGGCGCCGCCCTGGCGTACGTCCTGGAGGAACTGACCGGCCTCGGCCTCGTCGCCGAACAGCAGCCCTGCGCCGCTCCCTGATCCACTCGCGGATACGCCTCGGCGCCGCCCCCGGAAGCCGGGGACGGCGCCGAACGGCGGGACCTGCGTCAGTAAGTGGTGCCGGTGCTGCCGGTGGTGCTGGAAGTGGTGCTCTTCGAGCCGGAGAGCGAGTCACTCGACGCCGTCAGCTCGTCCGTGGTGGTCGTGCTGCTGGTTCCGGTGTTCAGCTTCTCGCCGAGCTTGGAGGACTGGATCTTGTCCTTGCCCTCGGTGTAGAGCTTGTTGGCCTGCGCCTGGGCGACACCGGCGGCCTCCTGGACCGTCGGGTGCTGCCACACCTTCTGAGCGTTGGCCCGGATCTCTTCGTACTTCTCCCGGCCGGCACGGCTGCCCATGACGAAGCCCGCCGCGAGACCGGTGAGGAACATCAGCTTTCCGCGCATGATGGCGGCTCCTTCCGTTGTTCGACGCGCGTGCGTCTGTCGGGGTGCATACCCATCCTGCCGGGGCGATACTCCCCGCATCCGGGTTTCCTGCCTGCTGTCGGGCCGCCGGGCGAATGGGGGGTATCCCGTTCGCGGGCGGTCCGGGTGGTCATGTAGTCTGTTCTCCGTCGCCAGGGAAACCGGGCGGCGAGCAAGAGAACTATCCCCGATAGCTCAATTGGCAGAGCAGCCGGCTGTTAACCGGCAGGTTATTGGTTCGAGTCCAATTCGGGGAGCAGACTTCGACCCCAGGCTTAACGGCCTGGGGTTTTCTGTTGTGTGCGCTCTTCTGTATAGCAAGAGGCGCTCCGAGATCAGAACCTCCCCAAACCCAAGATCTTTCCGGCGTACGCCGTGAGCCGTCCCGTGCGGTCAGGTCCGGCTGGTTCTCAGGGCTGTCTCGCGGCTCGGGAGACAGCCCTGAGAACCAGCCGAGGGGGTTGACGGGTGGGAGTGTGGACCTGGCTGAGGTTTCGGGGCGGTGTGCCGTTGTCCTGATCGAGCAGGGCGGGCGGGGAGCGTACATCTCCAAGAATTTGATCTTGGGGTTTTGAGGGCCTGGCTCTTTCGCCTCCTCGGACACGCATGTCTGGTTACGCTGGGTTCCGCGTCGATTGCAGTCTGTGAGGTGGACATGTCGCAGCCGGTAGAGGTGGACGTCGTCATCATCGGCGGCGGGCTCGCCGGGCTGACCGCTGCCCGCCGTCTCGACCGTGCCGGCGTCGAATGGCTCCTGGTGGAGGCGTCCGACCGGGTCGGCGGCCGGGTCGCGACCGATGTGATCGACGGCTGGCACATGGACCGCGGGTTCCAGACGATCAACACCGCCTATCCGCGGCTGCCCGCGCTCGTCGACGTGGACGCGCTGGACATGCGCTATTTCACCTCCGGTGTGCTGGTACGGCGTGGCGGCGGCCTGCATCGCCTGGAGAACCCGCTGCGCGAGCCGCTCGCCAGCCCGAAGACCCTGATCTCCGGGATCGGTACGCTCGGTGACCGGCTGAAGTTCGCCGCGCTCGCCACCCGCTGCGCCACCCTGCCGGTGTCCCGGCTGCTCGACGCGCCGGAGACCACCACGCAGGAGATGCTGCGCGCCGCCGGCCTGTCGCACCGGATCATCGAGGAGGCGCTGCGGCCGTTCTTCTCCGGAGTGTTCGCCGACCGCTCGCTGGAGACGTCGAGCCATGTGGCCGCGATGGTGCTGCGCTCGTTCACCCGCGGCCGGATCGGTGTGCCCGCCGCCGGCATGGCCGCGCTGCCGGCCGCCATCGCCGGGCCGCTGCCGTTCCCGCAACTGCTGATCGGCGCCCGCACCCTGTCGATCGGCCCCCGCATGGTCGTCACCGAGGGTGGCGAACTGCGCTGCCGCGCTGTGATCGTCGCCACCGACCCGCACGGCGCCGCCGCCCTGCTGCCCGGCCGGCTGCCCCGGCCCGACATGCACAGCCTGACCACCTTCTACTTCGGGGCCGACCGGGCGCCCATCGACGAGCCGATCCTGCTGCTCGACGGGGACCGGCGCGAGATCATCGCCAATACGGTGGTGATGAGCAACGCCGCACCGGAGTACGCCCCCGGCGGCAAGAGCCTGATCGCGGCCACCGTCGTCGGGATTTCCGCGCCGTCCAGCGCCTCCGAAGCCGTGATCCGGGTCGAATTGTCCCGCATGTACGGAGTGCCGACCGACGACTGGGAACTGCTCAACGTGGTCGCCGTCCCGCAGGCGCTCCCCGCGGCCCGGCCACCCCAGTCCCGGCTGCGCAGCCCGGTCGACCTGGGCGACGGCCTCTTCGTCGCCGGCGACCACCGCGACAGCCCGTCCATCCAGGGCGCGATGGCCGGCGGCTGGCGTACCGCAGGAGCAGTCCTGGCGTCACTCGGCGCTCGGGTCGGGGTTTAACGCCCGTTTTAGGGGGTTTCAATGAGCGACATCAGCCCGGAGAACTACGCTGAGTTCACCACCCAGGACGGCCCGGAATGTCCCAGTTGTTGTGACGAGGGACTGCCCCGGGTGGAGGATCTCCAGCCACCGGACATGGTGGAAGATCCGCGGCGACAGATCGTTCTTCTGCCGAAATCCCTGGTGCGGTGATAGATCGCTAGGCTTGGGAGCGGGGCACGGGATAGTATCGCCGCCGGTACGGGGCGGTAGCTCAGTGGGTTAGAGCAGGGGACTCATAATCCCTCGGTCGCGGGTTCGAGTCCCGCCCGCCCCACGTTTGTTCGCCTGGGGGCGACCCCCAGACCCCACGTCACGGTGGTTGCGGTGGGCCGTGCCGGTCAGGGTTTCCCGCTGCGGCGGTACGCCGTGAGCAGGCCTTCGGATCGTGCCGTTGGTGGTGTGCCGAAGCAACGCCCATCGACGTGTCCGGCGGATCTGCATGGCTCCGAGCTTCCCCGGCAAGCGCAACCAGCATTCTGAACCGGCCGAAGCAGTTGCTCGGACAGTTCGGACGTGCCCCAGCCTTGCTCTATCGGCGGACCTCGACGGTGCCGCCGCTGAAAAGATGGAGGGACATGCCCGCGGCGTCGTACTGCTCGCGCTCGTGACCGCCGTAGCCGTCGTCGGAGACGTATGACGCGATGAGTTCGAGGATCCGGTACACCTCGCCCATGTCGTCATCGAGTACGAAGGTGCGGGCGTAGAAACCCCACTCGACGATGTCGCCGGACTCGTTGAAGCCGCGAACCTGGCGCCGTAGGCGGGCGACGTCACCGCCCGCCAGGTGACTGTCGGGATCGGGGCGCAGCGTCCGGTACGGGAAGTCGTCATCCTGGAGGCCGTCGAGACGGGACGGCTCAGAACCGGGAGAGGTCGCACAGCCACCGGAGCGTGTCCGGACACCGGGCTCAGGTGTGTGGTGTTCGAGGAAGCAGCTTCGTAGCGGTTACTCACGATCGCGAACGTCAGGGCGGTCGGGAACCGTGGCCGGCGATGTCATCGGAAGTCGTGGTTGGTGCAGCAGGCCCGGCAGGCGCCGCGTCCGGTGGCGAGCGCGTCGACGGTCGGCACCCAGGTCAGGTCGGCGCGGGTGCCGCCGCGGCGTTCGATGTGCCGCCAGCCGTCGTGGAGGGCGGTGCAGCTCTCGCTGAGGTGGAAGACGGAGCCGCCGGACGTGACCGCGACACGGTCCGGGCGGCTGCCGGCCGCCGGGCGGCACTGCCAGCACTGACGGACGACCAGGTCATGGACGCAGCGGGCGTCGAGCTGCCGCCTGGCCTCGACCAGGCCGGCTCGGGCCAGGGCGTCCGCTTGTTCGTGTTCGGGTGCCGCGGTGGCCTCGGCGATCCATCGAACCTGGTGCGGCTGGGTGGCCGCGGTCAGCCGCGCCGCCAGGTCCCGATGCCGGCCGGCGATGGTTCGATCGGCATGGACACGTACCGACGTAGCTCGGGTGAGCCGGTCGAGAGCCTCGGCCACCGCCGTCAGCCGCATCCGGTCGCTTGTCGTCGGGGCGGGTTCGGCGCCGTGCACCTCGCGCAGGTGCCTGCAGTATCGAAGGACGGCTCCCCAGCCACCCGGACCACGATCGCCGTCGCACACACCGGCGACGAACATGTCGACTGCCTGCTCCCGTTCGATCATCCGCGACACCCCCGACAGGCATCGTAAGCAATGAATGCCTGCGGACGAGAGCGACTTGTCGATGGATGCCGGGGCGTGCTGACTAAGTGGATGGAACTCTACTTCGACGCGCACCTCTACCTGACCAGCTGAGGCTCCCGGCGGATCATGCTGCGGCTGCCCCGGGCGGTGCTGGACCCCCGGACGGCGCGATCGTTCTGTGCCGGGGAGTCGGCGACGTCCTGGGCCACTCGTACCCATGTGGTCATCGATCTTCGCAGTGAGGATCAGGGCGGTGAGGAGGACTGGTGGGAGGAGGGAAAGCTTGAGCGGGCCGAACCGTCCACGGGGGAGAGGCGGACCGCCGGCGAGCTGCGTGGCGCGTCCTGATATCACCCCTGGCGAAGGGTGTACGGATCCGCGCGACGGTTGAGAGTGGTGGCCACACTGTCTCGACCACCAGGGGAATCGCGATGGATCACACCTATCCGGGCGGTACGGCCGGGCTTGCCGTGCGGGATCGGGGGCGCACCCTGTTCGCGCAGACGATGGGATACGTCGCTGGCACGACGGCGCTGTTCGCGCTCGGGGCGTACCTGGGGCGGAACCTGCCGGCCGGGTTCGCCTTCATCGCGTATCTGGCGTCGTTCGCGGCGTTGATCGCGATGCAGTTCACCGTACGCAGGTCGCGGCAGACGACTGTCGCGCTGCTCGCGGGGTTCGGGCTGCTGATGGGCGTGGCGGTGGCGCCGACGCTGGTCTATTACGCCAGCACCGATCCGCAGGCGCTGTGGCAGGCGGCGGGCGCGACGGCGCTGTTCGTGGGGGCTTTCGGAGCTGCGGGGTACGCCACCCGCCGTGACCTCAGCGCGCTCGCCCGGCTGTGTTTCTGGGCGCTGGTCGGGCTGCTGGTCTTCGGCATCGTGCTGATCTTCGTGAACATCCCGTACGGGAGCCTGATCTACTCCGTGCTCGGTCTGGTGATCTTCGCGGGCCTGATCATGTTCGACTTCCAGCGGCTGCGGCGCTCGTCCGATCTGGATGCTGCGCCGCTGCTGGCCGCGTCGATCTTCCTCGACATCCTCAACGTCTTCCTGTTCTTCCTGCGGATCTTCCGCGGCCGATGAGTGGTCAGCGTTCCCGCCGTCTGAGCGATCAGGGAAGGCACGGGCCGGAAGGATCGATCCTTCCGGCCCGCGTCGTTTGATCATCTCCTCTAATATCAGCGGCTCCAGCTCCTGAAAGGACACTCGTCCATGCAGCGCAGGAAGTTCGCCGCGGCCGTGGCCGGTCTCGCGGTTCTCGGGGTCGTGGCGCCGGCGGCGGCCTCACCCGCCGTGGCCGCCGTCGCGGACGGCGGCATCATCTCCGGCCGCGTCGTCAACACCAGCGGTCATGTGCTCGCCAACGCCCGGATCGCGGCTGAGCCGCTCGATCGGGACAACGGCACCTATCTGTTCACGAACACCGATGCGAGCGGGGCGTACACTCTGCCCGGCCTGGTCCCCGGCCAGTACCGGGTCAGCATCGCCGCCGGAGGTTGGGGTGAATACGCGCCCGGCCGCCGTTTCACGATCGAGCAGGGCGTCCAGTACCAGGTCCGGGAGGGACGCAGGACGATCGTGAACAGTCTGGTCTTCGCCGCCGGAACGATCAGCGGCAAGGTCACCGACGCCGCCGGGAAGCCGGCCGAGGGTGTCCCGGTCTCCGCCTTCGACAGCGTCAGCCGGTTGTGGTACGAGGAATTCACGGCGGCGGACGGCGGGTATGTGCTGAAGGTCCGCCCGAACACCCCGTACGTTCTGCGGTTCGCCGACGGGAACTTCAGTCAGTATGCGCCGTCCGGCACCACCGACGCCGCGCAGGCCGGCCGGTACCAGGTCGCCCCGGGACGCGCGACCAGAGTCGACACGCGACTGATCGTCGCGCCGACGCTGACCGGCCGGCTCACCGACGCCGCGGGGGCACCGGTGGCCGGCGCGGACGTCAGCTACACCACCCGGGGCCAGGTGCACGAGTTCACCAGCACGGACGCCGACGGCCGGTACACGTTCACCAAGGTCCCGCTGGATGATCTCAAGGTCCGGTTCGTGACGGCGAGCGGGCAGGAGCAGTGGGCCACCGGGTCGGCCGACTGGGAGAATGCCACCTGGTTCACCACCGCGGCCGGTGTCACCACGGTCGTCGACGAGCGGCTGCTTCCGGTGAGCTGACCGGGCGTCCCGTGCCGCGGGTCCGGGCCCGCGGCACGGGAGGCGTCATCACGCGCGGACGGCGAGCGGATCTTCTGCGGCCGTGGCGGGTCAGAGCGAGAAGGTGAGGCGCTGCGCGGCGGCGGTGAAGTCGTCGGCGCGGGACGGGTCGGCGCAGAAGAAGCGGACCGCCTCGATCAGTTCCGGGATGCCGCCGGCGTACCGGGCGCAGGTCCGCAGCACGCTGACGGCCTCCAGCCGGGCGTTGCCCTGCCGGTTGATCGCCGCGTAGAGGTCGCGCCGCAGCACCGACAGCATCTCCTCGCGGACGTCGGTCCGCACGAACTCGTCGATCCGCACCAGCGCGTCCGCCGCCGCGCCGAGCAGCCGCAGGTCGAGCTGCCCGGACGGCCCGGCCGGCGCGGCGTGCGCCGTCCCGGACTGCAGCAGCTGGCCCTCGTCGCCGGCGCGGCTGCGGTACCAGAGGTAGGTCGGCGTCTGCTCGTACGAGTCCCGCAGCCGGGTGAACCGTTCCCGGAGCCGGGCGGTGAGCGCGTCCACGTCCGGCGGCCACGTGCCGGGTTCGGCTGCTTCCAGGTCGCGGAGCACCTCGGCGCTGAACAGGCCGGTCCGGGCGGCGGTCAGGTTGATCGCGGGCTGCCCGAGGCTGGCGGCGAACAGCGCGTCCTGTTCCCGGTCGCGTCCGGGGGCGCCGACCGGGAACGTCTCGGTCCCGGGGGTCCAGGGGGACCGGACCGCGATGCCGTGGGTCTGGCACGCGTCGACGATCCAGATCTGCCTGTCGAAGCCGGGGACGTAACTGCTCGCGGCCATCGCCATCGCCGACTCCAGGTCGAGGGTGGCCGGGTCGGCGCGGGTGGAGTCGGCGTAGTAGAGCCGGCGCCGCCGCAGCTCGTCGATCGCCCCGTGCCCGCCCCACACCACCCACAGCAGGTCGCCGTCCCATCCGGGCAGGTCACGGGTGAGCAGCCGGTGGATCTCGGCGCGACTCGGGCCGCGTACGTCAGCTCCGATCCCGGCCAGGTCGCCGACCGCCGCAAGCCCGGGGGTGACCGCGAGGTGCACCTGTGCCGCCGGAACGCCGCGGCCGAGGAACCAGTGCGCGAACCGGACCGCGTCGTCGGCCGGACCGTCCAGGCGGGCCGACGGTCCGAGCTCGTACTCATCGATGCCGATGATCACGGCGTGGGTGCGTGCCGGGCTGCTCATACCGGACACGATCCCATGCGGAGCAAGAGGCTCCGTCATTCACCGGACACAAGTCGTTCGAGGTTCTTCGATATGTTGACGGACGATTCCGCCGACGAAAGGAAGTGGACCGTGCGACGACTACTCGTGGCGGCCCTGGCCGCCACCGCCCTCACCATCGCCGGGACCGGTGTCCCGGCGATGGCCGCGCCGTCTCCGGGCGGCCCGGGGGTCGGTGACGAGTACTACCCCGACTACGGCAACAGCGGGTACGACGTCTCCCACTACGACATCCGGCTGCGCTACACCCCATCGACCGACCGGCTCACCGGCACCACGACGATCCTGGCCACCGCGAAGCAGGATCTCAGCCGGCTCAACCTGGACTTCCTGCTCGACGTCTCGTCGGTACGGGTCAACAACCGTCCCGCCACCTTCACCCGCCAGGGCGAGCACGAGCTGGTCGTCACCCCGGCCCGTCCGGTCCCGGCCGGTGGCGCCCTGACCATCGTCGTGCAGTACGCCGGCGTCCCGTCGACGAAGGTCGGCGCCGGTTACACCGCCTGGATCCGGACCCCGGACGGCGCGCTCGCCATCGGTGAGCCGGAGATCGCCTGGTGGTGGTACCCGAGCAACGACCACCCGTCGGACAAGGCCACCTTCGACGTCTCGGTGTCGGTGCCGGACGGGCTCGAGGTGATCAGCAACGGTGTCCAGCCGCGCCCGCCGGTCCGGGAGACCCTCGGTTACACCCGGTGGAGCTGGCGGTCGGTGAAACCGCAGGCGACGTACCTGACGTTCCTGGCGGTCGGGCAGTACGACGTCACCACCGACACCTCCGCGACCGGCCTGCCGGTCTACAACGCGTACTCCCAGTTGCTGTCGCAGGACTTCCGGGACGCGGCGGAGTCCAGTGTGGAACGCACCGTCGAGGTCGCCGAGTGGGAGTCCACGGTCTTCGGGCCGTACCCGTTCGAGGCCCTCGGTGGCGTGGTCACCCCGCCCGGCACGCTCGGGTTCGCCCTGGAGAACCAGACCCGGCCGACCTACTCGTCGGCGTTCTTCCGGCGCGGCTCCAACACCTCGGTCGTCGTGCACGAGCAGGCGCACCAGTGGTTCGGCGATTCGGTGTCGGTGGCCGAGTGGAAGCACATCTGGCTCAACGAGGGCTTCGCCTCGTACGCCGAGTGGTTGTGGTCGGAGAAGAACGAGGAGGGCACGGCGCAGGAGATCTTCGACTACCTGTACGCCACCTACCCGGACGGCGCGGCGATCTGGACCACCGCGCCGGCCGACCCGGGCGTGGCCGAGCTGTTCGGGGACGCGGTCTACGACCGTGGCGCGATGACCCTGCACCAGCTCCGGCTGGCCGTCGGTGACGAGGACTTCTTCACGATCCTGCGGACCTGGCCCACGATCCACCGCTACGGCGACGTGACCACCGACGAGTTCATCGCCCTGTCCGAGAAGATCTCCGGGGAGAACCTGGACGACCTGTTCCAGGCGTGGCTGTTCACCCCGTCGAAGCCGGCGGTGGCGGGCGTGTCGGCGTTCACGAACGACGTCCCGGTCGCGCCGAAGTCGCTGGCCGAGATCAAGCGGGCGCACGAGCTGCTGCACCGCCACTGACAGATCAGCAAGGGTGACTAGGGTGGCCCGATGAGGTCATCCGATGAATGGCTGCGGTCGGTGCTGCACCCGAGGCGGGGCGGCATCGCCGTGGCCGTTCGGCCGGTCCCCGGCCTCGACGAGGCCTGGACCGGTCTGCGGCAGGCGATCTGGGCACAGGACCGGGCGATCCGCGACGTCTCGAAGGAACGGTCCCGGGTCTGGGAGCTGGTCACCTCGTTCGACGCCGGCGACCGGGCGCTCGGTGACCGGCTGCTCGATCCGAGGGTACGGATCGGCACGGTCGCCGAGGACGAGGCGCTGGTCCGCGCGGTCCGCACCCGCTTCCAGTACCTGGCCGAGGACGCCGACGACCGGCTCGCGGACTTCCTGGTGGCGGCGCACGGGCTGCCCGAGGCCTGCCGCCGGGTGTTCGGCGGGTTCGACACCGAGATGCACTACTCACGGGTGGGTGTCCTCGGGCGGCTGCGGGAGCTGCTGGCGGTCACCGACGACGCCACCTATGCCCGGTCCCGTGACCTGGTGCTGGAGCTGCGTGACCGGCTGGCGGCGCGGTTCACCGGCGGGTTGCGGGCCGACGTCTTCTGGGCCGTCACCTACCTGTTCCCGCTCGGTCCCCTCGCCGGCTCGGTGGAACGGGCGGCGCACGCGGAGGCGATGCTGCACTGCGGCAGGTTCGGCAACTCGGCGGCGCACCCGTCCGGGCTGGCGGCGGGCGATCTGGACACCCTGGAACGCTTTCTGGCGGCCGAGGACCGGGTGCGGCACGAGTTCTTCGCCCGGTCCAGCGGGCGGTTCTACCTCACCGGGGTGCTCGACGTGGCGGGCGCGGCGGCCGGGCCGGTGCTGGCCCGGATGAAGCCGGCCTATCCGTTCGAGGACGACCCGCGGGTCAACGGGATCTGGTGCTCGCTGCTGGCCTGCGCCGACGACGACGCGGCCCGGGCGGCCCTGGCGCGGGAACGGGCCGCCGGGCACGTCTGGGCGACCGGCTTCTTCACCGAGCCGGAGTACGAGCCGCTGGGCGTACCGCAAGGGTTGCCTGATCCCTATCAGCCGCCGGAGGCGGCCCGGCCGCAATGGCTCGACGTGGCCGTCCCGGTGACGCCGGAGCTGCGGTTCCGGGACGAGGAGCGGGCGGAGGCGGAGCAGGCCGGCATCCGCGAGGACGCCGAGACGTGGGACGGGACGCCGATCGGCCGCTGTGACACCGCCGCCGTGACCGCCTGGCTGGACCACCGCGAACGCTGGGCGATCCCGGCCGATCTGGCGTCGCTGGTGCTGGCGCCACGGTGGACCCACGACCGGTTGATGGCGCTCGGTTTCACGCTCCACAAGTACCGGCTGCGCACGTTGATGCCGTCGCTGCTGCTCCGGCACGGCGTGGATCATGTCGCGCCGCTGCTGGCCGCGTTCGGTGACCGGAACTGTGTTGATACGGCGTTGGAGGTGGCGCAGCCGGCCGGGCACGTGGCGCTCGCCGCGCCGATGGTGCGCGCGTTCGCGGCCCGCAAGCACCGCCGTCTCGCACGGTCCTGGCTGCTGCGGCATCCGCGGCACGCGGCGGCCGGGACAGTGGCGCTGTGGGCGAACGATCCGGGCGACGCCACGACCACCCGGGTGCTGCGCTACCTCGACACACAGGGTCACCGCGCGCTTCTCACCGAGCAGGCCGGGGACCGCGCCACGGACCTGATCGCGCTGCTGGAACGGGATCCGCTGGACGCGCCCCGGGCCAAACCGCCCAAGATCTCGGGCTATCTCACCGCCGATCCGTTGCCGCCGCTGACCACCCCCACCGGAGCGGTCGCCGACGATCACGAGCAACACCGTTTGCTGGTACGCCTGGCGAGTTGCGACACCGACGAGGTCCATCCGGCCGTCCTGTCCGCACGGGAGCACTGGACCGCTGATTCCCGCGCCGTGTTCGCCGGCGCCCTCTTCGACCGCTGGGTGGCCGCCGGCGCCCCGGCCGCCGACAACTGGTGCATGCAGGCCGTCGGGCTGATCGGCGACGACGCGGGCGCCCGCAAGCTGGCCGCGCACGCCCGCCAGTGGGCCGGCGCCAACGCCGCCGCCCGGGCCCAGGCCGCCCTGGACGCGCTGCGCCACCGCGGCACCGACGTGGCCCTGATCGAGCTGAGCCTGCTCGCCGAGAAGTCCCGGTTCCCGGTCTTCAAGAGCCGGGCCCGCGAGCACATCGAGGCGATCGCCGACCTGCGCGGCCTCACCTCGGACGAGCTGGCCGATCGTCTCGTCCCGTCGCTGGGCCTGACCGAGGACGGCGGCGACACCGTCGTCACCGACACCGGAACGTTCCGGATCACCTTCGACCACCAGCTCGCGCCGGTGGTCCGGGACATGACCGGCCGGCTCGGCAAGGAGGGCAAGGCGCGGATCGCGGCGCTGCGCAAGGAGGCCCGCTCGTCGGCGTCACTGCACGTCGCACGGCTGGAACGGGCCATGCGCACGGAACGGCGGATCCCGTCCGGGATCTTCCTGGAGCGGTTCGCGGGGCATCCGTGGATGACCCATCTCGCGCAGCGCCTGGTCTGGGGCGTGTACGCCGGGGACACCCTGACCGCGACGGCCAGGATCGCCGAGGACGGCACACCGGCCACCGTGGACGACGAGACGCTGGAGCTGCCGGCCGGTTCTGCGGTAGGTGTGCTGCACCCGCTGAACTTCCCCGACGGCATGCTCGGCGACTGGGCCGGCGTGTTCGCCGACTACGAGCTGCTGCAGCCGTTCGCCCAGCTCGACCGGCCGGTGCACCGGATCGGGCCGGGAGAGGAGCACGAGATCGAGCGGTACGCCGGGCGGAAGACGACGTACGCCGTCCTGCGCGGTCTGGAACGGCACGGCTGGACCCGCTGGCACGACTCGCCGGTGCAGATGGCGAAGCCGCTCGGCGGTGGCGCCTGGGCGGTGCTGGAGACGGATCCCGGCTGGCACGCCACCGACACCGTGGACACCGCGCCGCCGCAGACGACCGGCGCGGTGACGCTGTTCCGTGGCAACGGCGTCACCTTCGGTGAGCTGCCGCCTGTCGTCTTCAGCGAACTCCTCCACGACCTGCGAATTCTGGACTGACGGGGCCCCGCCCGGTTGAGGCGTGTCGATAGCATCCCGGCTGGCTGTCAGGGTTGTCTCAGCGCCGCTGAGACAGCACCCACGACCAGCCGGACGAGATCGGGAAGGTGAACCGTGGCACGTGTCCAGCAAGGTTTACGGAGAGCCGCCACCGCGATCGCCGAGGGCGCCGATCCGCGGGCCGTGGCGATGGACGAGGCGCGCCGTCTGAGTGAGGACGTGCTGGGCGTCGACCCGGTCGACTTCCCGGCCGCCCGCGACATCGGCGGCAGCGTCGACACGGTGATGGAGCAGCGGACCGTGCCGCTGGACGACGCGGGCGAGGCGCTCAACCACAGCGAGCTGCGCCGGGACGGCGGCGAGCAGGTGCACGTCATCTGCCCGATGGTGATCCCGCGCGGCCGGTCCCTGGTGACCATGCTGCCGGTGTCGCTGCTGCTGGTGATCGGCGCGATCGGCGCCTCGGCGGTCGCGGTGGCCGGCGGTGACGTGCTGACCAACCCGTTCTTCGGCGTGCACTACTGGGTGCTCTCGCTGCTCGCGGTCGGCTTCGTCTGGTGGCGGCAGGGCATGGTGATGGTGCCGGACGGCTGCGCCGCGCTGATCACCCGGTTCGGCAAGCTGGAGCAGGTCGTCGGCCCCGGCCGGGTCATCCTGCTGAACCCGTGGAAGCGGGTGTCGTACATCGTCAACACCACCCGGGAGTACCCGTTCAACGCCCCGGTCCGGGAGGCGCCCACCAAGGGCGGCGTGAAGGCGTCGATCGACCTGTTCATCCAGTTCCGGATCAGTGACCCGGTGGAGTTCGTCTACACCCTCGGCGCGGTGCGCGGTTTCGAGGAGAAACTCGGCAACGCGGTGAGCGAGACGATCCGTAGCCTGATCTACGAGCAGGCGGCCGCCGACATCTACAACATGGTCGGTGAGGAGACCGGCCGGCTGCTGGACCAGCTCAACCAGCAGTTCCGCCCGGCGGTCGAGCTGACCAACGCCAACATCACCCACGCCGAGCCGTCCGACCGCAAGTACCGGATGGACCTGGCCGCGCCGGAGATGGTGCGGGTCGCCAAGGAGGCGTACACCCACGAGTACGCGCTCCAGCTGCGCAAGGAGCAGGACGAGGGTGACCTGAGCAAGGAGCTCGCCTCGCTGCGGGAGACGCTGTCGGCGATCCAGGCCGACATCGCCCAGTACCAGGCGCAGATGGACACCGCCGTGGAGCGGGAGACGAACCGGGCGCAGGCCCTGGCCCGCCAGCGGTACGTGCTGGCCGAGTCCGAGGCGAAGGCCAACGCCGCCCTGCTGGAGGCGCAGGCCCTGGACATCCGCGCGGTCACCGTCGCCGAGGCCCCGGAGATCCTGGAGTACCGCTACCAGCGGGAGGTGCTCGACCGGCTGGAGGAGGTCGCCGACCACCTGCCGCGGCTGGTCCGCATCGGCGGCTCCGGCGACCCGAACGGCGCGGCCGGCGTCGACCTGCTGCAACTGGCCCGGGAGCTGGTCGGGGAGCGGGGCAACGAGCTGTTCAGCGAGGCCGACATGACGGCCATGCGGACCCGGCTGGCCGAGGTGGCGAAACGCATCGCCGACCGCGAGGTGGAGATCAACGCGCTGCGGGCGAACGACCAGCCGGCCATCCCGGCCGCCGCGGCAGACGGCGACGACGAGGCGGGGGAGTGACGATGGCCAAGGCACGAAGCTCGGTGATCACGGAGGCCGTGGCGCCGTGGGGTGACATCGCCCGGCTGCTGCGCGGCGGCGGCGAGGCCGGCACCCTGATCCCGGTCGTCATCCCCAAGCACCGGCGGCGGCTGTTCTGGATCCTGCCGCTCTGGTTCGGGCTGCTCGCGGTCCTGTCCGGCGTGATGTTCACGGTGCGCGGTGACGAGACGCTCGCCGTCCTGTCGTACCTCGCAGGGGTGTTGTTCCTGCTCGTCGGGGTGCTGTGGTGGTGGCGCTCGTCCATCGTGGAGATCGAGCAGGGCACCAACGGCGTCCTGACCCGGTACGGCGCGGTCGTCAGCACCCTGGACCCGGGCCGGCACTACCTGTGGCACCCGTGGTCGCGGGTCTCGTTCGTGGTCGACGTGGCCACCGAGATCCCGTACTCGGCCCCGGTCATGGCCTGCCCGACCCGGGAGAACGTGCCGCTGCGCTCGATCGAGTTCTTCATGAAGCTGCGGATCACCGACGCCGTGCTGTTCGTGCGGACCATCGGCGCCGGCAACTTCGACCTGGTGCTGTCCAGCGCCGTGCAGGACGCGATCCGGCAGCGGGCCCGGATGGTGCAGACCGAGCGGGCGTACGACCTGCGCGGCTCCGATGTGGCCGACATGCAGGAGCTGCTCAACCGCCAGCTCTCCCGGTACGGCGTCCGGATCACCGGCTGCAACATCCCGGACGTCCAGCTCCCCGCCCAGTACCAGCAGCATCTCGCCACCCGGGAGCGGGTGTCCAAGGAGAGCGCCGCCTACGAGCAGGAGTGGGGACTCACCCGCAAACGCCGCATCGACAGCCTGCAGATGGACATCGAGCGGGCCAAGAAGGTGCGCGACGCCCGGATCGTCGAGGTCAAGGCGGCGCTCAACAACGCCCGCGAGCAGGTCGCGCAGCTGCTCGAGGAGCAGGAGACCAACGCCCAGCGAGTCCGGTTCGAGATCGAGACGCGCGGGCGCAGCGGGCTGATCTCGGCGGAGAACGAGGCGAAGGCGCAGCGCCGGCTGGCCCAGGCGTACCGGGACAACCGCGCGGTGCTGCAGTACGAGCTGGCGCTGCGGCGGCTGGAGGTCGGCGCCGAGCTGGCCGGCCGGGCGCCGCAGCCGGTGGTGGTGCGCACCGACGGCGACGGTGGCGGCGACTCCGCGCTGGCCACCCTGCTCGCCGCGCAACTGCTGCCGCGCATCGCGCTGGGCGGCGCGGACCGGCCGCAGAGGAGTGACGGCGCCACCGAGTGAGGTGCCGAGCAGGGGAGGGGTGTCGCCGGATGGGGGCACCCCTTTTGCAACCTCAATGCGATCAGCGGGATTCTGCAGGAGACGACGCGGCCGCCGAATGAGAGGTCACCCCCGAAAAGCAACCTGATCGAGGAAGGCCACCCCGACCTGATGAGCAGCCTCCGTGTTCGTGCCGCGACCGTCGCTTCCACCGTTCTGATGAGCCTCGGCGTCCTCGCCGCCCCGGCCCAGGCCGAGGTGCAGACTGCGTCCATGACGGACCGGATGGCCGCGGTCACGGCCGCCAAGTCGATCAACTACTACCCGTCGGACGCCGGCTGGTCGGCGATGTGGACCGGGTTCGACGCCGAGCGGGTCGACGCGGACCTGGCCAAGGCCGCGGAACTGGGCGCCGACAACGTCCGGGTGATCGTCTTCCCGCAGGCGTTCGGCTGGCCGGCGCCGAAGCCGGAGTTCACCGAGAAGCTGCGCAAGTTCGTCAGCATCGCCGACGCGCACGGCCTCACCGTCAAGGTGACCCTGTTCGACTGGTGGTCCGGCTACAACGAGGTCACCAACAGCATCAACTGGGCGAAGTCGGTGCTCGAGCCGTACGTCGACGACCCCCGGGTGATCGCCGTCGAGCTGAAGAACGAGTTCCAGCCCGGCGACACCGCCGCCGTGACCTGGGTCAAGCAGCTGATCCCGGCGATCCGCGCGTTCGCCCCGAACCTGCCGCTGACCCTGTCGGTGGACGGCGGCACCGGCGCGGCCGGCATGGCGAGGATCAAGTCGTCGCTGTCCGGGACCCCGCTCGACTACTACGACTTCCACTTCTACGGCTCCTCGGAGCGGGCGCTCGCCGAGATCCGCAAGGCGCAGGCGGCGGTCGCCCCGTCCCCGATCGTGATCGGCGAGACCGGTGTCAGCAGCGCCGTCGTCAGCGAGGGCGAGCAGGGCGCGTACCTGGCCCGGGTGTTCCGTGCCGCGATGGTCGCCGGCGTGGGCTCCGTGTCGCCGTGGACGCTCAACGACTTCGCGGACGGCGCGATCCCGGCCAACTCGTCGGTGTCGGCGATGCCCGCGCAGTACAAGTTCGGCCTGTTCCGCGCCGATGGCACCGCCAAGCTCGCCGCCGCCGTGGTCACCTCCGCCTGGACCACCGGCACCCTGCCGAACAGCATCCTGAACCTGAGCTTCGAGGCGGCCGAGGAGGACTCGCCGTGGCGCGAGGCAAACACCGCGGCCGGCGTCCCGGTGGTCACCACCGACATGCCCCGCCTGGGCAGCCGGTCGGTCCGGTTCTCCGGCACCACCCGCACCACAGCCGGCCTGCCGTCGATGGTCACCTCGCCGATCACCCCGGTCCAGGCCGGTTACCGCTGGCGGGCCGAGGCGTTCGCCCGCGGCATCAACGCCACCGGCACCACCGAGATCGCGCTGAGCTGGTTCGACATCAACGGCAAGTGGATCAGCCAGAACACCTCGAACCGCCTGCCCGCGGGTAACAGCACCTGGACCAAGCTGGTCGTCGAGGCGGCCGCCCCGGCCGGCGCCACCAGCGTCCAGCTGCACCTGAAGTCCGGCGACAACAGCGGCACGGTCTGGTTCGACGACGTCGCGATCTCCTGAACGAGCACAGCGCAGGCGGGCCCCGGCCCGCCCGCGCTGTTTCCGGTCAGCGGCAGGTCCAGAGCAGCGGCTCGTTGCCCACGCCGTCGGCGTCGGAGTCGCTGGTGTAGCCACCGACCACCCGGCCGTCCGCGCTGAAGCTGCTGACGTGGTAATCCCGGAGCTTGCCGTAACGGGGGAGCGTCACGGTCCGGGAACCGGCGAGGATCGTCGGCTGCTCGGCGGTCCCGGCGATCCAGCCGTTGTCGGCCATGAGCATGTCGTAGCCCAGGTACTTCTTCAGCTCCTCGTACCTGCCGCCGGCGATGTGGTAGCGGAGCGCGGCGAAGTCCCGCGTCTGTTCGGTGTCGAAGACGGCCCGGCCGAGGATCCAGCCGTCGGCGATCGACATCGGCCAGAAGTAGTCCGCCTTCTTGCCCTTGACGGTCGGCAGCGGCATCGCCTTGCCGGCGCCGTCCGGTGACCAGAGGTAGCCGCTCTCGGTCTGGCTGCTGTCCTTGGCGACCGTGCCGGCGATCGTGCCGTCCTCGGCGATGAGCCGGGCCCTCCCGACCGTGATGCCCTTGGGCAGAGGCAGGCGCTCCACCGGCGCGGTGACCGACTTCCAGCGGGCCGGAGCCTCGGACAACGTCGGGCCGATGGCCCCGGCGACCACTCCGGCGTCGTTGATCGCGTGCGCGGCGGTGTGCTCCCCGTCCAGCGTGCGGACCTTCCCGTTGCGGTACGCGTACGCCTGCTGCCGTTCGTCCCCCACGTAGGCCGACCCGACCGCGATCCCGGACCGGTTGATGTCGTCGAAGCTCGCGTCCCCGCCGATCACGTCCGGCCGGGCGAGGATCTTCCCGTCCTTCCAGATGATCGTGCTCACCGACGAGTCGTAGAGCCGCCCGGCCAGATACCGGCCCTCCGGATCACCCGACGTGACCAGCGCCTTCTTCACCCCGTCGGTGGGCAGCCGGACCACCTTGCAGTCCTTCGGAACGTCCGGAGCGGCCGCTGCCACGCTCGGGGCCACCGAGGCGGTCGTGGTCGGCGCCGGCAGCGGCTTCTCGTCACGCAGGGCGGCGACCGCGAAGGTCCCCCCGCCGGCGGCGACCGAGGTCACCGCGAGCAGCGCCGCCCCCGACGACCAGCGGCGCAGCACCCGTCGCCGGCGACCCTCCGCCATTGCCCGCGACACGTCGTACCCGGCCGGCGTCTCCGGTTCCTGCCGCAACGGGCGCAGCAGCCGGTCGGCCTGGTCGTCGGTCATCTCGTCCTCACCTCTCATCGTCGCCCCGATGAGACAGCGGCTCCGGGAAGCGGAACGCCGAGCAGGGCGCGCAGCCGGGTGAGGCCGTGCGCGGTCTGGCTCTTGACCGTGCCCTCGGTGCACCGGAGCAGGTCGGCGACCTCCCGGACCGAGCGGTCGCAGAGGTAGCGCAGCACCAGCACCGCCTGCTGCCGTGGCGGCAGCTTCGCCAGCGCGGCGCGGATCACCGGCCCGTCCTCCGGGTTGCCGTCGACGGGCGGCGGTTCCGGATGGCCGGTCAGCAGCCGGACCTTCCACCACCCGCGCCGCCGGTCGTCGAGGAACACCCGGACCAGCATGGTGTGCACGTAACCGTCCACGTTGTCCATGCCCGCGATCCGTGGCCAGCGGGCGTACAGCTTCGTCAGCGTCTCCTGCACGAAGTCGTCGGCCTGGTGCGGATCGCCGCAGAGCAGATAGGCGGTACGCCGTAGTTCGGCGGCACGTCCGTGCACATAGGCCAGGTAGTCACTGTCGGATCCGTCCGGCATGGCCCCCGCTTCCCTGTTCGTTGTCTCATCCTTCCAACGGGGTCTCGCGGGGATCGGTTGCAGACGATTTCTACGTGGTCTGGCTCACCACGTCATTGACGACCTTCTGCGCGTTCCTCCGGGCGTTCGGTGACGCGAACCCGGCCACCCCGACCTGCCAGTTCTCGGTGCCGGCGCCGGTCGTCGCACTGAAGAAATGGGTGACCGCCAGCTCGTACCCGCCGGACTTGCCCTTGGCCTCCTCGATGACGAAGGTGGCGTCGCCGCCGTCCCGGCGCGGCTTGTCGGTGGGGCGGAAGAACTGGGCGTTCAGCGCGTCCATCTGCGCGGTCCCGCAGGCGGACGGGCAGGGCCGCAGCACCACGAGGGCGGCCTGGCTCCGGTCGGTTCCGTCGTCGGCGGCGCAGACGTACACCCGGGTGTCCGGGCGCTTCTCGCTCTGCCGGTTGCAGGCCCAGCCGGACGGCACCCGGAACGCGAACGGCCAGCCCGCGAACCCCATGGTGCGGGTACGGTCACCGGCCGCGAACGTGGGACCGGCGATGCGCCGGGACGGGGCGTCCGCCCGGAGCCGCGGCTTTCCGGCCGACTCCGCCGGCGGGGTCTGCCCCGGCGTCTGCCCGGGGGCGCCCTGGCCGGGGATCTGTGCGTCCGGCGCGTCGGTCGGCAGGCCGGGGCCGTCGGTGGACAGCGGGGGCAGCGCCGGGATGTCCGACACGGTCGGCGACGGCGCCGCGGTCTGCCCGGCGGCCGGCCGGAACGACGCGATCCGCCCCACGCCCAGAGCCGTCGACACGATGCTGAACAGGCCCAGCACCACGGTCACCACCATCAGGGCGACGAACGCGGCGGTGCCCGGGTACTTCTGCGGCGGCGCGCCGAGAGCGCCCCCGGCGAAGACCACGAGCGGCGCCTTGTACTCCACGTCCACGTTCTGCCCGGGGTGCGCGGTGACGACCAGATCGGCCTTGCCCATCCGGCGCGGGAGCAGATAGGGCGTGTGCGCGTGCAGATGGTGCTGTCCGGGCGTGACCGGCACCACCGCCGGTTCCCGCCAGCGCATCCGGATCGGCTGGCCGTCGACCGTCACCACCGGCTTCACCAGAGCCAGCAGGAAAGCGAGCGGAAAATACCGGGCGGTGATCGTGATCGCCGCGGAATCGCCCTGCCGGGCGTATCCATGACCGTACGGATCCGGCGCGTACCCCGGATGTTGATAGAGGAACTCGGTCCGTGACCGGGCATATTCCGGCGGCGAATACGGCGGCCACTGCTCGCTGTACATGGGATTTGCCTCTCGGTGAAGGTGTCGTCCGGCATGGACACGCTCACCTTGGGGAACCCCGCCACCGGGACCCGGGTTCAATCAGTACGCGGCCGCGAGCGCCGACCGTTCCATCCACGCGATCAGATCGTCCGCCCGGACCGGCCGGCTGATGTGGTACCCCTGCGCGTACGTGCAGCCCATCTCGCCGAGCACGGTCAGCGCCGCCTCGTCCTCCACACCCTCGGCGACCACCTCCAGGTCCAGGGCGCGGGCCAGTTCCAGGACCGCCCGGACGATCGCCGTGCCACCCTGCGACTCGGTGATCGTCCGGACGAAGCTGCGGTCGATCTTCAACTCGTGCAGCGGCATGCTCTGCAGGTACGACATCGACGAGTACCCGGTGCCGAAGTCGTCCACCGACAGCCGTACGCCCATCTCCCGCAACCGGGTCAGGATCGCCGACGCCCGCACCGGGTCGTTGATGATCGACGTCTCGGTGATCTCCAGGGTCAGGACGCCGGCCGGCACGTCACTGGCGGCGAGGGCGGCCGCGACCCGGTCCGGGAACGCCGGGTCGAGCAGGCAGACCGTGGGCACGTTCACCGCGACCGGCAGGATCGTGCCCGCGTCGCGCCAGCGCCGGTGCTGTTCCAGCGCCATCGTCAGCACCCGGTCGGTGAGCGGCACGATGATCTCGCTCTCCTCCGCCTGCGGGATGAAGTCGCCCGGCTGGAGCAGCCCGCGGACCGGGTGCTCCCAGCGGATCAGCGCCTCGGTCCCGGCGACCCGCCCGGTGCCGGTCGCCACCTTGGGCTGGTAGAACAGCACCAGCTCGTCCTCGTCGATGGCCCGGCGCAACTCGCCGATCAGGCCGAGCTGCTGGGAGCTGTGCCGGTCCGCCTGCGGGTCGTAGACGGCGACGCCGAGCCGGTTGCGCTTGGCCTCGTACATCGCGATGTCGGCGTGCTGGAGCAGCTCGGCGCCGCTGGCGCTGTGCAGCGGGTAAACAGCCGCGCCGATGCTGCCGCTGATGTCGACGGTGACGCCGTCCAGCTCGACCGGCACCTCCAGGCCGTCCAGCAGGCGGCGGGCGATCTCCGAGCAGTGCGCCGCGGAGTGGACGGCCGGCATCAGCACGGCGAACTCGTCGCCGCCCAGCCGGGCCACCGTGTCGCTGTTGCGGACCGCGCGGGTGAGCCGCGCCGCGACCTCCTTGAGCAGCAGGTCGCCGGCGTGGTGCCCGAGGGTGTCGTTGACCTCCTTGAACTTGTTGAGGTCGAGCAGCAGCAGACCGACCGACTCCTGGTCCTGCTGGGCGGCCCACAGGGCGTTCTCGATCTCGTCGGCGAGCAGCGCCCGGTTGGCCAGCCCGGTCAGCTCGTCGTGCAGCGCCTTGTACCGGCTCTCCACCGCCTGGCCCTCGATCCGGCGCTGGTGGGTGAGCAGGATCCCCGCGCAGAGCACCAGCAGCAGGAAGTCGGCGCCGCAGATCACGCCGGCGGCCAGGCTGAGCTTGCGGTTGAACTCGGCGGCCTCGGCCAGGTACGCCTCCATCGCCAGCCGGTGCCGGGTGACGTTGGCGTTGGCGGTCTTGCGCAGCAGCGACGATCCGAGGGTGGCCTGGTCGGCGAGGTCCTGGGCGCGTTCGTGATCCTTGTGGGAACGCCGCAGCTCGAACAGGGTGTGGGTGTACGCGGTGTAGGCGCCGGTGGCGAGGTCGGCGTTGCGCACGTCGTCCGGGTCGCCGTTCTGCCGCTGCCATTCCAGGTCCGGCTCGGCCGAGTTCATCGCGCTGTCGAGCAGGTCCCGCCCGAACCTCTTGGCCACCATGAAGTCGTTGAGCGCCTCGGCCTCGACACTGATGTGCAGGTCGAACTGGGACCAGTAGTTGCTGATCTCGCTGGCGTGCCGGATGTGGCTGCTGCTGCGGGCGTTCGTGGTGATGCTGACCGCGGCCAGGGCGGCCAGGGCGAAGACGCCGAGCGCCAGTCCGATCACCGCGGTACGTGCCACCGCCTTGCTGCGGACGACCTTCGCGAACACCCGGGCTCCTTCCCTGTACGTCCCGGCGTTCCTGATCGGCCGAACTTCCGCCGGGTTGACGAAGATCCCGGCACCATAGAAGGATCATGAAATATCGGATCTTTCTGCTTTCGCTTGTCCTGCTGCTGCCGGTGTCGTGCACCGACCGCCAGGACGACGGCGCCGGCCCGCTGAAGGTCGGTTTCGTGGTGGCCAACAAGCAGCTCAACTTCTCCAAGGAGATGTCGCTCGGGTTCATCGCCGGCGTCGACGCGGTGGACGGGGTGGCCGCGCAGGTCGACGGGCCGAACATCGTCGACGGGCCGCGGCAGCTGGCCCTCTTCGAGGACATGGTGAAGACCGCCGGCGACGGCGTCTCGGTGTTCACGCTCTCCCCGGACCTGTTCACCGGCCCGGTCGCCGCGGCGGTCGATGCGGGCGTGCCGGTCATCGCGGTGGACAGCCCGCTGCTGCCGTCGGCCCGGGTCGGCCTGTTCATCGGCAACGACAGCTACGAGCTGGGCCGGATGCTGGCCCGGAAGATCGTCGAGAAGCTGCCGGCGAAGGCCTCCGGCAAGATCGTTCTGGGCACCTCCTCGCCCGGCGTCCCGGTGATGGACCAGCGGGCCCGGGGCATCCGGGACGAGATCCGGGAGAAACTGCCCGCGGTGGCGGTGTTCGGCCCGTTCGACACCAAGCAGGAGGTCGAGGCGAACCTGGACGCCTGGGGCACCCTGGTCAAGGCGAACTCGTCGGCGCTGGCGTTCATCGGCACCGGCGACGCCGACGGCTGGAACCTCGCCCGGATCCGCCGGGAGCGCGACGGGCAGTGGCTCGCCGGCGCCTTCGACATCGACGAGCAGTCCCTGGCCGCGGTCCGGGCCGGCGACCTGGTGCTGGTGTCGCCGGAGAGCTACGTCAAGGGCGCGGTCGCCGGCCGGTTGCAGGCCGAGCACGCCCTTGACGGCAAGGTGCTCCCGCAGGGCTGGCTGTACGTCCCCGGTCTGGCCGTCGACGCCGGCAACGTCGAGGAGATCGTGGCCCGGCAGGCGACCGTCGCGACCCGCGCGGCCGCTTTCGCCGACGAGGTGGACCGGATCCTGACGGACCCGGCCTATCTGCGCCCGCTCGCCGACGTACGGTGACTCGGCATTCCGCAGCCTCCGCGTTAACAATGACGGAGAGGAATGTCCGACGTACCCGCAGTGATCGGGGGAACATGATTCGCCGTTGGCATGTCGCCGTCCTGGCCGCGCTCGCCGTCTTCGCGCTGGCCTGCGACGGCAAGGGCAACGCACAGCCCTCGCCCTCCAAGACCTCCGCCAAGCCGGCGACCGGCTATCCGGCCTCGATGGTCGCGCTCGGCGACTCGATCACCGCCGGGCTGGGCAGCTGCCTCGCCTATGTGAAGTGCGCCCGCAACTCCTGGTCGACCGGGAACAACTCCGCGATCGAGAGCCATTACCAGCGGATCCTGGAGAAGAACGGGAAGATCAAGGGCCGGGCGGAGAACCTCGCCGACCCCGGCGCCGAGGCCGACGCGCTGGTCACCCAGGCGCGGCGGGCCGCCGACCACAAGCCGGACTACGTGACGATCCTGATCGGCGCCAACGACGCCTGCTCCCGCGGCCTCGACGGCATGACGCCGGTCGCCACGTTCCGCGAGGAGATCGACGAAGGGCTGGCGCGGCTGAAGAAGGGCCTGCCGAAGGCGCGGGTGCTGGTGGTCAGCATCCCCGACCTGTACCGGCTCTGGCAGGTGGGCCGGAAGTCCCCGAAGGCCGTCGAGATGTGGGGCCGGACCGGCATCTGCTCGTCCATGCTGGCCGCTCCGACCTCCACGGCGGCCGCCGACCAGCAGCGGCGGGAGAAGGTGCGGGACCGGATCGACGCGTACAACAGCCAGTTGCAGAAGGCGTGCAAGGCGTACGGGTCGCGGTGCCGATGGGACGGCGGGGCTGCGCACCGGGTCGATTTCGACCTGGGCATGGTGAGCCAGTTCGACTATTTCCACCCGAACGCCGAGGGTCAGAAGGAACTGGCCGAAGTGGTCTGGCCCGGCCGCTTCACGTGGTGACCATCGTCACAATGACCGAATTTGGCATCCCGTTAGACAGCTTCGGGTGATTCCGGCGACATGGTGCGGGAGATATACAGGCGACAGAAGCGGCACCTTCCCCCAGTGAAAGGAGCCCGATGGCGACCTGGATCCTCGTGCCGTGTCTGGGCCAGTTGCGCAACGAGCTGAACAGCATCGCGCCCAACCGGGACAAGTCGAGTGACGGCACCATCGGGGACACGGCGCACCAGGGCCGGGTCTCCGACCACAACGACGACGAGGTCGGCAGAGTGCCGATCCGGGACGCGGACTCGAAACACGAGGTCCACGCGATCGATCTCGACGTCGACCTGCGCGAACCGAATCTGACCATGGAGATGGTCGTGCAGCACGTCGTGTCTCGTTGCCGCAGCGGCGCCGAGAAACGGCTGCGCTACGTGATCTACAACCGGCGGATCTGGGAGGCGTCCCACGGGTGGCGGCAGCGCCCCTACAGCGGCGCGAACGCGCACACCCAGCACGCCCACTTCTCCGCGTCGTACGAGACGAGGCTCGAGGCCTCGACCGCTTCCTGGCATCTGGAGGACATTCCCGTGGCACTCACCGACGCCGACAAGAAGTGGCTGGCGGCCCAGATCGACCGGGCGGCGACCAGCGCGGCCGAGCGGGTGTGGAAGACGAAGTGGAACATCAACTTCGCGCCCGGCACCAAGCCGTACATCGCCGAGGCCGGCTCGATCCTGGCCCACGTGCCGGGGGAGCACACCCGCTGCGAGGAGCTGATCAACGAGGTCAAGTCCGATGTGGAGAAGCTGCTCGGGCAGGGGCAGGGCTGAGTGGGAGGGGGCCGGTCCACGGCTCCCTCTCTCCTAGGCCGGGGTGACGCGGTCGCGGATGCCGTCGAGCACCGCCTCGGCCGCCCACGCGGCCGCGTCGGCGATGTCCCGTCCGTCCATGCCGAACTCCCGGCGGAACGTCACCCACGTCCCGACCGAGTCGAGGTGCGCCAGCGCCGTGATGACCGCGCCGCGCTGCGCCGCGTCGAGCGACGGCACCTCGGCGTCCAGCAGCTGCTCGAGATGCGCCCGGCCGGGCGACGGCGCCGCGCCGCGCACGCCGCGCATCGCCGTCTCGGCCACGACGTGCGCGAGTTCGGGCCGGGCGTCGTACCGCTGCATGGCGTCGCGGATCGCCAGGGGGATGTCGAAGATCGAGTGCGACTCCTCGCGGGCGAACAGCGTCGCCTCGATCCAGGCCGCGGTCGCCAGCAGCAGGTCGACACGCGTCGGATAGTTGCGGAACACCGTGCGCTCGGCGATGCCGGCCCGGCGGGCGATGACCCGGTACGACACGTCGTCGCTGCCCAGCTCCTCGATCAGTTCCGCGTACGCGGCCAGGATCGCCCCTTGCGTGCCGCTCAGCGCCGGGCCGGTCACCGCGGCGCCCACGTCGCCTCGGGCAGCCTCGCGAGCACGGTGGACACCGCGTGGTCGAACGCGTCGCCGATCTCGCCGGCGTTCAGGTCGAAGCCGGTACGCAGCCGGGCCCAGAACATCGCCGACGAGAAGTAGCGCAGGGAGGCCGCGACCCGCCGCCGGTCCCGCCGGTTGAGCGTCGGCGCCGCCACGTCGAGCATCGCCTCGATCGCCCGCGTGATGTAGGCCGGCTCCACGTCGATCGTCGGCGAGATCGCGGACGCCCGCGCGCCGACGTACGCATATGCGGGGGAGGCGTCGAAGGCACGGAAGCGCTCGTGCACGGCGGCGCAGAAGTCGGACACCGTCACGAACGGCGGCAGCGGGAAGAAGGCCTGCTCGATCCAGTTCGAGAGCGCCGCGAGCAGGTGGGCGCGGGTGGGGTACTGCCGGTAGATCGTGCGCTCCGAGATGCCGACCTCGTCGGCGAGGGCACGATAGGAGATGTCGTCGAACGCGCGCTCGCGCAGCAGCACCGCGGCGCTCGCGAGAATCGCGGTCGCGGTGTCGACCGGCTCCTCCATCACGTCCCCCTCCTTCGGGCGGCCGCCCAGCGCGAGGGACCGGTGACTTCCGGCGGGAGCACGTAGCGATCGGAGTCGTCGAGTGTGAGCGCCAGTGACGAGACGTACTGCACCTCGCCGTGCGGTCCTCGCTCGGCCGACGCCAGCATATCCGGCCGTTCGAAGGTGTACCCGGTGACGTGGCAGCGGAGCCGTTCGCCCGAAGGGTTGCCGTGCTCGTCGAACCGGGGGGAGTCGATGCCGTCGGAGCGGCGGCGCAGGTAGTAGCGGCCCCGCGTGGCGAGGGCCGTGACCGGCGTGGCCACGAACGCGACGCCGATCGCGATGAGCACCGAGAACGGCTCGGCGGCGGCGCCGAACACCCCGGCGAACGCGAGCAGCGACAGCGCCGAGGCGAGCCCCACCGACACCAGCCCGACCGGGTTCCAGTCGTGCAGCATGCCGCGGCGGAACTCGGGGAACCGCGGCGAGACGCGCAGCACCCACTTGTTGATCGCGATGTCGGTGGCGATCGTCACGATCCACGCCATGACGATGTTCGCGTAGAGGCTCAGCACGAACGAGATGAGGGTGAAGACGTCCAGCATCATGAGCACGTAGGCGATCACGAGGTTGAACAGCACGAAGATGGTGCGGCCCGGATAGTGCTTCGCCAGCCGGGTGAAGACGTTGGACCACGCGAGCGAGCCCGAGTACGCGTTCGTCACGTTGATCTTCACCTGGGCGACCACGATGAGCACCAGGGCGAGAACGATCGCGAGCCAGTCGGGGACGAGGGTCCGGTACATCTCGACGAACTGCTTGACCGGCTCGGCCGCCTGGTGCCCGAGGCCGGGCTCCACCCGTACCAGGAGGTAGACGGCGAGGAACACCCCGATCACCTGCTTGGTGCCGCTGAAGACGACCCAGCCCGGGCCGGCGAACGCGAACGACGTCCACCACGAGCGGGTGTTCGACGGCGTGCGCGGCGGCATGGCGCGGATGTAGTCGATCTGCTCCGCCAGCTGCGGGGTGAGGGCGAAGCACACGGCGGCGCTCGACACCACGGCGCCGAAACCGGCCTCGCCGCCGGCGTCGCCGGTGAACGAGGTGAAGGCGCGCACCACCTCGGGGTCGGACACGAGGATCCACAGCAGCGGCAGCAGGGCGAGGGCCAGCCACAGGGGTGTGGTCCAGAACTGCAGGCGCTCCAGCGCCCGCATGCCGTAGATGACGATCGGGATCACGACGACGGTCGAGACGAGATAGCCGAGCCACAGCGGCATCCCCGTCGCCACCTGGAGTCCCTGCGCCATGATGGCGCCCTCCAGGGCGAAGAAGATGCAGGTGAAGCCGGCGAAGATCATCGTCGTGATGATCGAGCCGTAGTAGCCGAACCCCGAGCCGCGGGCGATCAGGTCGAGGTCGAGGTTGTAGCGGGCGGCGTAGTAGGCGACGGGCACGCCGACGATGACGATGACGACCGACGCGAACACGATGCCGAGCACGGCGCTGGCGGTGCCGTGGTCGATGCCGATGCTCGCGCCGATCGAGAAGTCGGCGAGGAACGCGATGGAGCCGAGGGCGGTCACACCGACGGAGGCCGCGCTCCAGCGCCGGAAGGTGCGTGGCACATAGCGGAAGGCGTAATCCTCCAGGCTGTCCTCCGCGGCCGCCCGCGCGTTGTCCGTCGACACAGGGCAAATTTCGCTGTCCGGTGTTACGACGGCGTTGCGGGTGTGAGTCATGCCTGCTCAGATCGCCATGGCGGCTCGCACGGTGGAGGTCGCCGTCATGCCACCGACTCCGGTCTGTGTGACGAAACCCGAGGCGAGCACGACGTAGCGTTCGGCGGCCTCGAGGGCGAAACCGATGTGCTGCTCGACCAGCAGCACGTGCATGCCCTCCGCGGCCAGTTGCATGATGGTCTGCTCGATCTCGGCGACGATCGTGGGCTGGATGCCCTCGGTCGGCTCGTCGAGGATGAGCAGCTTCGGCTGGGTGATCAGGGCCCGGGCGATCGCGAGCTGCTGGCGCTGCCCGCCGGAGAGCAGGCCCGCCTTCCGGGTGGCGAACTGCTCCAGGGCGGGGAAGCGAGCCAGCTGCGCGTCGATGAGGGCCTTGCCGCCCCGGCGCCCGCCGGCGACGAGCTGCAGATTCTCCAGCGTCGTGAGCTGGCCGAACGATTGCTGACCCTGCGGCACATAGGCCATCCCGCGAGCGACGCGCCGGTTGGGGGCGAGCGACGTGACGTCCTCGCCGTCGAACAGCACGCGGCCCCGCGACGGCTTGATCAGGCCGATCGCGAGACGCAGCAGGGTCGTCTTGCCGGCGCCGTTGTGACCGAGCACGGCCACCACCTTGCCGGCCGGCACCGTCACACCGTGCAGGACCCGCGTCCGCCCGTAACCGGCCTCGATGTCGGTGAGTTCCAGCATGTCAAGCCTCCGTCATGGCGTCTGCGGTGCCGAGGTAGACCTCCTGCACCCTGGGGTCGGCCTGGACCTCGGCCACCGTGCCCTGCGAGAGCACCCTGCCCTGGTGCAGCACCGTCACGCGGGTGGCGTACCGGCGCATGAAGTCCATGTCGTGCTCGACCACGAGCACGATCCGCTTCGCCGCGATGCGCTGCAGAAGCTCGCCGGTCGCGGTGCGCTCGTCCTGGCTCATGCCGGCGACGGGCTCGTCGAGCAGGAGCACCTTCGCGTCCTGCACGAGCAGCATCGCGATCTCCAGCCACTGCTTCTGGCCGTGCGACAGGATGCCGGCCGGCGTGCTGAGTTCGCCGGTGAGGCCGGTCTCCTCCAGCGCCTGCTCGATCGACGCCTCGGTGCCACGCCGGCTCCGCAGCAGCGCGAACGAGGAGCGGTGGCGCCCGGCGGCGATGTCGAGGTTCTGCAGCACGGTGAGCTCGTCGAAGACGCTCGCGGTCTGGAACGTGCGGCCCACCCCGAGGCGGACGATCTTGTGCACCTGCTTGCCGAGCAGCTCCTCCTCGCCGAGCCGCGCCGAGCCGGTGCCCCTGGCCAGCCCGGTGATGGCGTCGATGCAGGTCGTCTTGCCGGCGCCGTTCGGCCCGATCAGGAACCGGACCTCGCCGGGGTGCGCGTCGAAGGAGACGCCGCCGACCGCGACGAAGCCGGAGAACTCGACGCGGAGGTCCGTGACGACAAGGGAAGCCTCGGTCATGACCGCACCTCTTCCAGCTCGGCGGCGGCGATCGCCGCGGTGGGCGGTGCGTCCGGCGTGCGGCGCGGCCGCCTCGTGAACTTGGCGGGCAGCGACGACAGCCCGTTCGGCAGGAAGAGGATGACGACGATGAACAGCAGACCGAGGATGTAGGTCCAGCCCTCGGGCCAGGTCGAGCCGAGGCTCGACTGCCCCCACCCGACCGCCATCGCGCCGAGCGCGGGGCCGAAGAGCGAGGCACGGCCGCCGAAGGCGACCCCCGCGATCATCAGGATCGAGGCGGCGGCGCCGATCTCGGCCGGCGTGATGATGCCGACGATGGGTACGAACATCGCCCCGCCGATGCTCGCCATCAGCGCGGACACGACGAAGGCGGCGAGCTTGACGTTGGCCGGGTCGTAGCCGAGGAAACGCACCCGCTCCTCGGCGTCCCTGGTGGCGACGAGGAGCTCACCGAAGCGGCTGCGGTAGAGCTGCCAGACCGCGAGCAGGCATACGACGAGGAGCCCGGCCGCGATGAGGTACACCATGAGCTTGTTGGCCGGGTCGTTCAGCACGTACCCGAAGAAGTACTTGAAGTCGCTGAGCCCCGTGTCGCCACCGGTCTCGCGGATCGTGGAGCTGATCAGGACGGCCAGCGCGACGGCGAGCGCCTGGGTCAGGATCGCGAAGTACGCGCCCTTCACGCGGCGCTTGAACAGCGCGTAGCCGAGCAGCCCGGCCAGGACCACCGGGAGCAGCACGATCGCCAGCAGGGTGAACCCCGCGCTGCGGAACGGCTCCCAGAACATCGGGAGCGGCGCGAGCGGGTCGTAGAGCACCATGAACCCCGGCACGCGATCGCCGGCGGTCTCCAGGGTGAGGTGCATGGCCATCGAGTAGGCGCCGAGGGCGAAGAACACCCCCTGCCCCATCACGAGCATCCCGCCCCGGCCCCACGCCAGGCCGATGCCGACGGCGGCGATGGCCCAGCAGCAGTACTTGCCGAGGTTGTTGAGCCAGTGATCGGTGAGCACGAGGGGAGCGACCGCGAGGAGCAGGACGGCGAACACCCCGATGCCGCTGAGGGAGATCCAAGGCTTCTTTGTCATGCCAGACTCCTGGTTCGCACCGTGAACAGGCCCTGCGGGCGCAGCTGCAGGAAGACGATCACGAGGATGAAGGCGAGCACCTGCGCCAGGCTGCCGGTCGTCCAGTAGGCGAAGTACGAGAGGGCGACGCCCACCGCCCACGCGGCGATGATGGTGCCCTTGAGCTGGCCGATGCCACCGGCGGCGACGACGAGGAAGGCCGGGATGATGTACTGCGCGCCCATCTGGGAGTTCGTGCCGCCGATGAGCGACGCGGCCACGCCCGCGACCCCGGCCAGGCCCGACCCGGTGAAGAAGGTGAGCCGGTCGATGGTGCGGGTGGAGATGCCGGAGGTCTCGGCGAGGTCCCGGTTGTGCACCGTCGCCCGGATGCGGCGGCCGAACGAGGTGTACTTGAGCCAGGCCGCCAGCGCGGCGACGCAGGCGGCCGCGAGCAGGATGGTGAACAGCTGCCGGAGCGGCCAGTCGTAACCGAGGATGTTGAGCTGCCCGTCGAGCCAGCCGGGCTTCTCCACCGGGACACCCTGGGACGGGAAGATCTGCAGGGCCGCCTGCTGCAGGATCAGGCTGACACCGACCGTGACGAGCAGGGTGTCGAGAGGCCTGCGGTACATCCACTGGATGATGGTTACCTCGAGCAGGAGGCCGAACAGGCCGGCGACGACGAAGGCGACCGGCAGCGCGACCGGGATCGACAGGTCGCTGGCGGTGATGACCTGCTGGACGAGGTAGGCGGCGAAGGCGCCGAGCATCAGGAACTCGCCATGGGCCATGTTGATCACGCCCATCTGCCCGAAGGTGAGCGAGAGGCCCAGCGCGGCGAGCAGGAGCAGCGCACCCTGGGCGCTGCCGTTCAGCAGCGGTGCGATCAGTGCGTCCATGTGCACTCGCTCTCTCTAGCGTCTCTGTGGGAGGGGGAGGGGCCGCGTGTCGCCGGTGACACGCGACCCCGCGAGTGATCAGCCCGCCGCGTCGACCAGTTGCTTGCGGATGTCCGCCGGGAACCAGTCGTAGCCCTCGAGGTACGGGTCGGGCTCGATGAACTTGTCGGAGGCCCAGACGATGTCGAACTGGTTGCTGGCGTTGATCTTGCCGATGTGGCCCGGCTTGGAGATGTGGTGGTTGTCGCCGTCGAGCGTGACCTTGCCCTCCGGCGCGTCGAACGTGATGGGCTTGCTCTTCGCCGCGGCGTTCACCTTGGCGACGTCGAACGAGCCGGCCGCCTCAACCAGGGCCTTGTAGAGGTACATCGAGATGTAGGCGGCCTCCATCGGGTCGGAGGTGACGCCGCTGCTGTTCGGGTACTTCTTCCAGTTCTCGATGAACTTCGGGTTGGTGGGGGTCTTGAGCGACTGGAAGTAGTTCCAGGACGCGTACTGCCCGGTGACCTCGTGGCCCATCGCCGGCGCCTCCTCCTCGGCGATCGACACCGAGATGATCGGCGTGGTCTCGGCTTTGAGGCCGGCGTCGTAGTACGCCTTGACGAACCCGACGTTCGAAGAGCCGTTGATCGTGTTGAAGATGAAGTCGGGCTTGGCTGCCACGATCTTCGCCACCTGGCTGGTCCAGTCGTCCTTGTCGAGCGGCACGTACTCCTCGCCGACGATCTCGATGCCGAGCTTGGCCGCGTACAGCTTGATGATCGCGTTCGCGGTACGCGGGAAGACGTAGTCGCTGCCGGCGAGGAACAGCCTCTTCACGCCCTTGGAGGCGAGGAAGTCCATCGCCGGGATGATCTGCTGGTTGGTGGTCGCGCCGGTGTAGTAGATGTTCGGCGACGACTCGAGGCCCTCGTACTGCACCGGGTAGAAGAAGAGGCCGTTGTTCTTCTCGACGACCGGCTTGACGGCCTTGCGGGACGACGAGGTCCAGCCGCCGAAGATGGCGGCGACGCAGTCCTGGGTGAGCAGCTTCTCGGTCTTCTCCGCGAAGGTGGGCCAGTCGGTGGCGCCGTCCTCCTGGATGTACTCGATCTTCTTCCCGAGGATGCCGCCGGCGGCGTTGATCTCGTCGGCGGCCATGTGCAGCACGTTGGAGACGGTCTTCTCGGAGATCGCCATGCCGCCGGTCAGGGAGTTGAGGAAGCCGAGCTTGACGGTGCTGCCGGAGGTGTCGACGCAGCCGGCAGCGGGGGAGGCGGCGCTGGCGGCCACCTCGTCGCCGGCCTTGGCGCCACAACCGGCGAGCACGAGGGCCATGGAAGTCCCGATGGCGCCGGTAGTCATCAGCGTGCGCAGCCGCTTGCTGGTGGTGGACATATGTGAGAACTCCGTTCCTGGTCGATATCCAGGCGAGTCGCCGGTCAGGTGCCACCGGCTGCTGCATGTGAGAGCAGCGTGGCTGCGCGTCATTACTCTGACATTTCTTGACTGTTCCAACTCTGTAGCCGTCACCCCGGCTCCCGAGGGAAACGCCTGGACGGAGATGTCAAAGTTCTGCCATCCCCAGTGCGGGCGCGATGTAGATGGCACAGTTCTGACATCCACGGAGCGAGTCGCTCGGCCTCAGGTGGCGCCCGTCTCAATTTTGCAGCGCGGCAAAGCTCTCACCTGAGCGAACAATCCCTATCGGAACGGTCGGGTTCAAAAGCTCGCAAACGTCGATACACAGTCGTCCCCTACGTTCCGGCACGCGCCACTCCGGGCGTATCGGATCATGGAGAACTGACGATGAGAGCGGTCCTCGCCGCGGCGGCCGGCATCACGCTGGCCGCCGGCTTCCTTGCCACCCCGGCACACGCCGGCCCCGTCGTGGAGAAGAGACGGATCGTCGAGTCGCTGGACCGAGGGCTGGTCGCGGTGCCCGGCGAGAAGGGCGGCACCTTCCTGAGCTGGCGCCTGCTCGGCACCGAGTACGGCGCCAACGTCTCCTTCAACGTCTACAAGGGCGCGAAGAAGCTCAACAGGAAGCCGATCGACGAGTCGGCGAACTTCACCGACACCACGCCCGGCACCGGGGTCTACACGGTCCGCGCCGTCCACAAGAACAGGGAGCAGGCGGCCAGCGGGCCGGCGTTCACGCCCGGCGACATCACGCTGCGGCCGGCCGAGAACTACTACGTGCACCACGCCTGGCCGGGCGATCTGGACGGCGACGGCCGCTACGAGATCATCGTGTCCCGGCTGTCGTACGCCCTGGACAAGCCGAACTACCTGGAGGCGTACACCCTCGCCGGCAAGAACCTGTGGCGGGTGGACCTGGGCGTCAACTCGTACGCCCGCCTCGGCGGCAACGCCGCCAACGACCCGCCGCTCGCCGCGATCAGCGGCTACGGCGAGGTGGCCGGCTACCGCAACGACGACAACGTCACCGTCTACGACCTGGACAGCGACGGCAAGGCCGAGGTCTTCGTGAAGACCGCCAACGGGACGACCTTCGCCGACGGCGCCGTGATCAGGACGAGCAACCCGCTGGACCAGTTCGTCTCGGTCGTCGACGGCCTCTCCGGCGTCGAGCGTGAGCGGGTCCCGGTGGCTTCCGATCTCGCCGCCGACGGGCCGTCCGGTGGCCAGTACGGCATCGGCTACCTGGACGGCGTGCACCCGAGCCTGATCACCAAGCAGGTGGTCCGGGCCGGCGCCAAGCGTGGCGACTTCCGGGTCCTCTTCGCGGCCTGGGACTTCGACGGCCGTGAACTGACCCCGCGGTGGAAGTTCATCCGTGGAACGGACCAGGGCACCAGCTTCCACCAGCTGCGGATCGTCGACGTCGACCAGGACGGCAAGGACGACATCGCGGACGGCAACTACGTCGTCGACAGCGACGGCACGTTCCGGTACGTCGTCGCCGGCTCGACCCACGGCGACCGGTTCCACATCGGTGACCTCGACCCGTCGCGACCCGGCCTGGAGGGTTACGCCATCCAGCAGACCGAGGGCGGCGTCTTCACCAGCTTTCCCTGGTACTACTACGACGCGGCGACCGGCGAGCGCCTGATCACCGGCGTGCACCCGGACATCCCGCAGGACGCCACCCTCTGGGACGTGCCGCGCGGCACCACCGCCGACATCGACCCGAGCCACGACGGCTACGAGTTCTGGGCCGCCACCGCCAACGCCGGCCTGCCCGGCGCGGGTGTCTGGAGCGTCGACGGCGCCAGGGTCAGCACGACCACGCCGAGCGTCAACTTCCGCATCTGGTGGGACGGCGACCGGGGTTCCGAGCTGCTCGACAACACCTACGTCGAGAAGTGGAACCCCAAGAAGCGGACCACCTCGAAGATCTTCGAGCCGTCCGGCGTCGTCTCGTCGTGGCGCAACGCGGTCCCGTTCTACGGCGACATCCTCGGTGACTGGCGTGAGGAGTACTTCGCCGAGACCGCCGACCACACCACGCTGAAGCTGTTCACCACGAACATCGAGACGAACATCAAGCTCTACACCCTGGCGCACAACCCGGCGTACCGTCTGGGCTGGACGGTCCGGGGCTACCTCCAGTCGACGCTGCCCGACTTCTTCTTCGGGTACGGCAGCCGGCCGCCCGCCGAGCCGCTGATCCAGACCACGGCTCGTTCCTCCAACGCGTGGCAGGTCATCGCGTACGACAACTTCGTGAAGAATTCCGGCAAGTGGCAGTCGGAGTTGCAGAGCGGTGGCACGGTCGAGGCCGCCGGCGGAGTCCTCGACATCGATGTGCCGAACGGCGCGACGGTCTGGCTCAAGCAGGAGATCGAGGGGCCGTACGAGATCGAGTTCACCGCCACCCCGGTCTCCCGGGGCGGGCCGAACGACAAGGTCACCGACCTGAACACGTTCTGGAACGCGCGGGACGTGCGCTCACCCGGCGACATCTTCGCCACCACGCGTAACGGCGGGTTCGCCCAGTACGACTACCTGAAGACCTACTACGTCGGCCAGGGCGCGAATCTGAACACCACCACCCGGTTCCGCAAGTACGTCGGTGAGGCGGGCAACCGTCCGCTGATCTACGACTACACCTCGCCGCTGATCGAGGCGAACGTGCCGATCAAGGTGAAGATCGTCGCCGACGGGCAGAGGATCCAGTACTACAGCGACGGCGCGCTGGTCTTCGACCACGCCGACGCCAGCCCGTACACCAGCGGCTGGTTCGCCTTCCGCACGGTCGCGAGCCACTTCGCCATCGAGGACTTCACCGTCTGGCGTCCCCCGGCGGCGTGATCCACGGGGGAGACCCCCGTCAGCTCTCTCGTCGTGCCGGGAAACGCTCGACGAAGCGGCGCTGCCAGGGGGTCTCCACCGCGTGCCGGTGATACTGCCGCCGGGCCCAGGCCACCGCCTCGCCCGGCGCGACGCCGTCCAGCACGGCCAGGCAGGCCAGCGCGGTCCCGGTCCGTCCCACCCCGCCGGTGCAGGCGATCTCCACCCGCTCACCGTCCGCGCGTCCCCAGGCCTCTTTCAAGACCTCTGCGGCGTACGAGGGATCGGCCGGAACCCAGAAGTCCCGCCACCGCACCCACCGGCTCTCCCACCCGAACTCCGGCGGCTCGGCCCCCTGCAGGTACACCCCGAACCGCGGCGGGTGCCCGGTCGGCATCTCCCGCCGCAGCCCCCGCCCCCGGACCAGCCGCCCCGACGGCAGCCGCACCACCCCGTCCGCACCCTCATCCCACCCCGTCACGCCCCCGATCGTGCCAGGCCCCCACCCCGGCTGGTTCTCATGGCTGTCTCCCGTGCCCGGAGACAGCCATGAGCGCCAGCCGAGATATTACGGCCCCCCGGCGCGCCCCCCGGAGAACCAGCCCGGGGGGCAGACGGCACTGAAAAACCGCGG
>NZ_JBVHFK010000027.1:0-51124 GCF_055562375.1 Actinoplanes sp. NPDC019969
CAGAACAGCCGGAACCGGTCGGGGTTGCGGCTGTAGATGTCGCGCATCATCTCGCCCAGCTTGCGGGTGGACTCGGCACGGCCCTGCGCCGGGCGTTTCACCTCGACGGCGTAGTCGCGGAAGTCCGGGATGTCGAGGTCACGGGTGAGCAGCCCGCCGTTGGCGTGCGGGGTGGCGCTCATCCGCAGGTCGCCTGCCGGGGCCACGTCCCGGATCTGCCGCACCGGCGCGCCGGTGGCGTCGAACAGCTCCTCCGGACGGTACGACCGCAGCCACTTCTCCAGCTCCGCCAGGTGCTCCTCGTTGCCCTTGACCCCCGACAGCGGGACCTGGTGCGAGCGCCACGTGCCGGTGACCTGGATGCCGTCGATCTTCTCGGGACCGGTCCAGCCCTTGGGCGTACGCATGATGATCAGTGGCCACCGCGGCCGGGTGCCGTCCCACGTACCGCCGCGGGCCTCGCTCTGAATGCTCTTGATCTTGCCCCAGGCCTCGGCGAGCACCGCGGCGAACCGGTGGTGCATGCCCGGCAGGTCGGCGCCCTCGACCTCGATCACGTCGTACCCGTGGCCTTCGAGGAGTTTGCGCACCTCCTCGGGGTCCTTGCGGGACAGCACCGTCGGGCCGGCGATCTTCGCGCCGTTGAGGTGCAGGATCGGCAGGACCGCGCCGTCGTGCTCCGGGTTGATGAAGGAGACGCCCTTCCAGGAGCCCTCGAGCGGGCCGGTCTCCGCCTCGCCGTCACCGACCACCGCGATCGCGAGCAGGTCCGGGTTGTCCATGACCGCGCCGAACGCGTGCACCAGAACGTACCCCAGCTCGCCACCCTCGTGGATGGAACCGGGCGTGGTCACGCTGACGTGGCTGGGGATGCCGCCGGGGCTGGAGAACTGGCGGAACAGCTGGAGCATGCCGCCCTCGGACAGGTCCACCTTCGGGTACACCTCGGAGTAGGTGCCCTCCAGGTAGCCCGCGGCGACCAGCGCCGGGCCACCGTGACCGGGACCGGCCAGGTAGATCGTCTGCTGACCGGTCTGCTTGATCAGCCGGGAGACGTGGGCGTAGACGAACGACAGGCCCGGGCTGGTGCCCCAGTGACCGAGCAGGCGCGGCTTGATGTGCTCGTTCTTCAGCGGCTCACGCAGCAGCGGATTGCCCTGCAGGTAGATCTGGCCGATGGTCAGGTAGTTGTTCGCCCGCCACCAGGCGTCCAGGGCGGCCACCTCGGTGTCGTCCGGGGCGGCGAGCTTCCGCACGAGGTCCTGGCTTTCCGAAACGACGGTCACCATCATTCCTCTCGATCGTCTTTCCAGGTCACGATCAACTTATCGGCGGCATGGACGTGCGACACGGGTCTTTCGGCCCCTCCGGGTGGGACGTTACCCCCGCCGCCGTACGGCACACGGCGACCGCAAGATGAAGGTCGCGTAAAGCCGATCGCGCTCAGCAGTCCAGCGGGACGCCCTCGGTGTTCTTCAGCAGCACCACGATCTGCGCCGACGGCACACGCAGGCTGTCCCGCGTCCGAACGTCGTAGAAGACCGTGGTCGTCGCGTTCTGCCCCAGATAGAGCAGGCAGCGGCGCTCCCGCAGATCCACCAGGCCGTCCGGGACCTCCGCGCCCGGCCGCAGCGGCCACCGCCAGCCGTCCACCAGGTCGCTTCCGCGCATCGTCGTCCGCGCCCCGCTCGGCGCCGTGATCACCAGTTTCGGCGCGGGATCGGCGGCGAAACCGCGCAGGCACACGGCGCCCGGCTGGAGCCGGTGCAGAACCAGGATCTCGTCGTCACGGTCCGGCCGGGCCACGGCACAGGCGAACTCACCGGAGTCGCCGCTGTCGTTCTGGAAGATGTCCGAGATCCAGCCCGGCCGGTGCCGCCGCGTCGGCGTGGCCGCCGGGGTCACCGTCACCGTCACCGTCCTGGTCACGGTACGCGCCGGGAGCGGCTTCACCGGCCGTCCGGTGGTGACCCGTACCGGCGCGGGTGTGGTCGCCGGCGGCATCTGGGCCTGCGCCGCCATGGTCGGGCCCGGAACGACGACACGGGACGGCAGCCCGCTCAGGGCCGGCAGCTCCGGGACGGCATACGACGTGGTCGCGGCAGTGAGCGGATGCCGGGTCGGCGCTCCGGAGCCCGGCGGGCCCTCCGCCGGGCCGTACCCGTCGGCGCCGGTGCACCCGGCGACCAGAACCAGGACAGCGGCGACCGCCGCTGTCATCCGACGCCGCGTCCCGTGCATCTGGCACTCCTCCACCGGCTGTGGCGTCCACTGTCACCACCGCCGCCGGCCCGCCGCAGGAAAACGGCGGCATGTCACTCCCGCCGGTGACCGCCGCCGGCGTGGCAGACTCGGGACATGCCGGCCGACGACCCGCACATCCACGTCGAAGCCGGGCTGCCGGGCTCCTCCACCGCCACCCGCAAGTTCCTCGCCTCCATGTTCGGGCTGGTCAGCAGCTTGCCGACGGAGGTCCGCACCGGCTGTGGCCGGCAGGTTCCGCTCGCCATGACCTCCGCCGACCCGGACCGCGTCACCTGCCTGCCGTGCCGGGAGCACGCCGGCGCGCAGCACCTGCGGCTGGCGGAGCAGGTGGAGACGCTCGGCCCGATGCCGGGTTCCCCGCTCAGCGCCGCCGACGCCGCCTCGGCCGCCGCCCACCACCGCGAGCTGGGCCGCCGCTTCAACCGTTCATGATGGAGCGGTGCCGCGTGCGCTGAGGCGTACGTCGGTGACCCGGCCCCCGTGCAATCGGCGCCGCGCGCCTACCGGCTCGCCGGTGACCTGGTGATCTGTCCCAGGACGCGCCCTGACACCCCGCCGCCCTCAGGCGAGCAGGTCGATGCAGTCGAAGGCGACGCCCGGGCTCGGGTAGGTGTCGCCGGAGGAACCGCTGACCACCGAGAGTTTCAGGATGTTCCACTGGCTCGGGTCGGTCTGGAACGCCGACGCCGGGACCGGGTACGTCAGCATCGCCGGGTACGAGCGGTACGCGCCGACCGTCAGGCTGCGGGTGCCGGAGCTGGCCGGGGCCGCGGGATCGCCGACGTCCAGCTGTTCACCGAGACCCGGTGCCGGCCGCCGGCGTAACTGGCGGACAGGCCGATCCGCAGCGTGTGCGCGGCAGCGGCCTGCGCCGCGGTCAGCTTGAAGTAGATCAGCAGGTCGTTGTTGACACCCACCCACTGGTAGCACGGGAACGTGCTCGCGGCCGCCGTCCCGACGATGAAGTTGCCGGTCCAGGAGGCGACCCGGGGGTCGCTCGGGTGGGCGTACGTCATCAGTTCGGCGTTCTTGAAGCCCTTCGGCGATCCCGTCCAGTCGCCGATGCGCCAGACGGTGGCCGCGGTGGACGGGTCGCCGGTGATCGCGATCGTGTTGACGGTGGTGGTGCCGCCGGGTGTCACCGTGACCGACTGTGTGTGCACCGCCAGCTCGTCCTTGTAGACGGTCAACATGTACGTGCCGGGCAGCATCCCGGTGCTGGAGAAATAGCCGGTGCTCGCGGTGGCCGAGGCCCAGTACTGCGCGGCGGCGTTGGCGAACCCGACGGTGTACACGTACGCGCTGTCACGCCCGGTGATGCCGACCCCGGCGACCCGGCCACGGCCGGACGCGGGAACGTGACCCCGGATGCCGAGCGTGTCGGCCCAGGACGTGCTGATGTTCCGGGAGTAGAGGGCGCTCGACGGGGCGCCGGCCGCCGGACGCCTTCTCGTGATTGCTGCGCACCATCCAGATGCCGACCGTTCCGGCCGCGTTCTTCGCGCCGATGTAGTCGTGATCCATCACCCGCAGTCCGGAATAGTGCTGGGAACGCGTGGTGCCGTCGGTGGCCTTGAAGACGTCCCCGGCCTCGATCGTGCGGACCGTCGCGGAGTCCCAGGCGTCGCCACCGGTGAATCTCAGAAGACCGGGCTTGAGCCGTACGATGTAACGCTGCATCGTCACGGAATCAGCGGCCTTGTAGGTCCACATGTAGATGTTGTTCTCGCCGGACCGGGCCGCGTAGTAATGGATGAGCGAGCCGTGCGCCACGGTGACGAGAATGGTGGATCCGCTTTTCGAGGCCGTCACGGTGGAGGCGCCGAGGCCGCTCTCGACGTGACTGTTCTTGCCGTAACCCTGGTATTCGACGCCGCGGTAGACGAACGAGTTGAGGTCGCCGTTCGCCTTGCTGACCTTGAAGACCAGGCCGGCGCCGGTGTCGACGACGGTTGGTGTCGTACCCGGGGTCCAGAATGGAGCGGTGGCAAGGTCGCTGAGTTACGCAGACGCCGCCCGGATCCTCGGCGGCCAGGACAGCAAGGTCGTTACCGCCCTGGAGAAGACCGCGGGGTGGCTGATGGCCGGCACGGCCCCGTTCGTGGGCGACGTCCTGAGCTGGTTCGACTACAAATCCGACCTGGTCCGCCTGAGCCACGATCTGGTGCGGGGCTTCTCCGAGCGCAAGAGCGGCCTCGCCCGCTACGACCGCACCCAGCGTCTGGAGGCCGCCCTGACCGTCATCGCCGTCGGCGCGTTCTTCGAGGCCTTCGACGAGATCGAGGTGCCCTTCCCGGCCCGGGACCTGAAACCGGCGCCGGCGGAGCAACTGTCTCTCGCCGGGGGCGGCGGCGTCGTGCCGGAGTCCGGCATGAGATGGATGGTCGACGCCCTGCAGTCGATCGGGGAGTGGCTGCCGAACCCTCAGCAGGCCCCCGAGGACTTCCACGTCGTGTTGCGCGATCGATATTCGAAACTCGCGGAGAGCCTGGCGCGTTTCGTCACCGGGCTGGCCGCATGGGAGACACTGCCCGAGGACAACCGTGAGCAGTTCCTGTCCGCGCTGTGGGCCACCCCCGGTCGCGCGCGGGCGTTCTACGAGCAATCCTTCCGGCAGCTCGTCGCGGAGTTCCCCGAGGTGGCGTGCTGGGCCGGCCAACGTGAGCACCGAGCGACCCGCGCTGCTCTCGCCGACCTGGAGGAGATACTCCAGGCGGTCTCCACCGGCCGCACACCCGGTGACCGGCGGCGCAGCCTGGATGCGGCGAACCGTGCGGAGCTGGGCCGCCGGGTCGCCGAGTCCGGTGACGTTCCCGACGGCATCCGGATGCCCACCCTCGGCCAGGCGTACGTGCCGCCCCGGTTCCGGGCCGCCGATGTGCTGTCGTCCGCACAGATCAGTGAGGAGTCGTGGTGGGCCGAGCGACCGGCCCGCGACGACCTGCAGGACTTCCTGGTCGGCCACCTGACCTCACCGCAGGCGGTCCGGGCGCCGCTGCTGGTGCTGGGGCAGCCCGGTTCCGGCAAGTCGGTGCTCACCCGGGTTCTGGGCGCCCGGCTCCCGGCGGCCGACTTCATGCCGGTCCGGGTGGTGCTGCGGGACGTCCCGACCACCGGTGACCTGCAGGACCAGATCGAGCACGCGTTCCGCCGGACCACCGGCGAGCGGGCCGACTGGCCGGAGCTGTCCCGGGCGTCAGGCGACGCCCTCCCGGTGATCATGCTGGACGGTTTCGACGAGCTGCTCCAGGCCGTCGGGGTGAGCCAGACGGACTATCTCGTCAAGGTCGCCCGGTTCCAGCAACGCGAGGCCGAGCAGGGCCGCCCGGTCGCGGTGATCGTCACGACCCGGACCGCGGTCGCCGACCGGGCCCGCGCGCCCGAGCAGACCGTCGCCGTGCGCCTTGAGCCGTTCGACGACGAGCGGGTGACCACCTGGCTGGCGATCTGGAACGAGGTGAACGCCGCCGACTTCGCGGCCCGCGGCCTCGCCCCCTTGCCACCGGCGACCGTGCTCGCCCATCACGTCCTCGCCGAGCAGCCGTTGTTGCTGCTCATGCTGGCCCTCTACGACGCCGACGGCAACGTGCTGCAACGCTCCGGCGCCGGGCTGCGCCCCGACGAGCTGTACGAGCAGTTGCTGCGCAGCTTCGCCGTCCGCGAGATCACCAAGCACTGTCCCGAGTTGTCCGACCGGGAGCTGACCGCGGCCGTGGAGACCGAGCTGCGGCGCCTGTCCGTGGTGGCGTTCGCGATGTTCAACCGGGCGGCTCTCTGGGTGACCGAGGCCGATCTCGGGCTCGACCTCGCGGCCCTCCCGTTCGGCAGCCCACCACGCCGGACGTCGGTCTCCGACTTCCGCACCCCTCTGGAGGCCGCCGAACTGACGCTCGGCCGGTTCTTCTTCATCCACCGGGCACGGGCTTCCCAGACCGAGACCCCCATTCAGACGTACGAGTTCCTGCACGCCACCTTCGCCGAATACCTCGTCGCCCGCCTGACCTGGCAACTGATCCGTGACGTCGCGGCCCGCGAGGCCGCCTCGATCATGTCTTTCGACGCCGCGCCGGCCGACGACGAACTGCTCCGCGCACTGCTGTCGTTCCAGCCGCTCTGCCTGCGCGCCCCGATCGTCGACTTCCTCCAGGCACTGGCGTCATCCGCCCCGCCCGACGTCCGGCAGGTGGCGCTACGCCTGTTCCGCACGGTGAACCACACCCCACCGGGCACCCGCTACGCCGCGTACCTGCCGCTGATCGCGAGCGAACCGGCGCGCTACGCGGCCTACGCCGCCAATCTTCTGCTTCTCGCCCTCTGCACCGGGCCGGTGCGCGCCCGCGAGCTGTACCCGGATCAGGCCGACCCGGTGGACGCGTGGCATGCGCAGGCGTTGTTGTGGCGTTCCCAGCTTTCCGTGGACGGCTGGACCAGCCTGGTCGCCACCGTTCATCTGGACCGTCTCTGGGAAGACGACCGGCGTGATCTCGGGCTCGAGTTGGCCGCCGCCTCACCGGCCATGCCGGTCGTGGACATTCGCTGGACTTTCGAGATCAAGCCGACGGGGCCCGGTCAACATTCACCGCACCCGGATCTGAATCCGCTCGAGGTGCACCGCAAGTCCTACTTCCAGTGTGGCGTGCTCGACGACATGGCGCACCATGCGCTGGAACCGTTCGCCCGAGATCCGATCACACATTTCAACAATTTCACCGCCACGGCCGACCGCGAACAGGTCCTCGTCTCGCCTGTTCACCTCATCGCCAAACTCAACGTGAGCCCCTCGCCGGTCGACTATTTGACAGCTATGTTCATCGCCGCTCACAACGTCCTGATCCGCGGCACGGGCCGAGGCCAGGACGGCATGGAATCGTACGGCAGGATGATGAAGCTGACGCTGAACCGCTTATGCACCGATGACGGAGCGACCGCCCAGGAGTGCGCCGATTTTCTGATGAAGTTCATCAAAGCCGAAACCATGGTGCGACCTGTGCGCAACGAATTCCTTCGCTGCGTGCTGACTTTTCTCGGCAGAGACTCGGAAGCCGACGACAAGCTGGCCACCGTCCTGAATGCGGTCGTACGGCAGGCGGTCCACAAGGTGGATCCGGTGCTCCTCACGGATGCACTGGTGCGAGTCTTCGAGAAGTCCCGGCTGCAAGCTCTGCCTGCCGAGCTGACCAATCAAGATCACCGCACTGAGCTGCTGGCGAAGGTCGCACCTGTCCGGCCGGATCTCGTGGACCGATTCCAGCGGATGGCCAAGACGCTGGACGCCCCGCGCAATTGACGGTGTGTGGAGTTGCGGCGCGGATAGCGGCCGGACTTCACACACCGACAAAGCCGTCTCCTGTGTGTGGAGTTGGGCCGCTATCCGCGCCCCAACTCCACACACAGAAAAATCCCTATCCCAGGGTGAGGGTGCAGCTGTCCTGGTCGGCGGGGAGGGTGGTGACCTTCTCGCCGAGTCGGACGTTCCAGGGGAGGGGGTCGCCCATGCGGCCCACCACGATCTCGGAGCCGGAGACCGAGACCGTGAAGACGGTGTCGGCGCCGGCGGAGCCGGGGACGACGACTGCCGTCTTGCCGGGGACCGGCTCGAAGAGGTGCAGGGTGACGCCGTCGCGGTAGTCGTAGTCCGGGCGGTCGTGGCGGGCGCCGACCGGCAGCACCGTGCCGGGACGGACCAGCAGTGGCGCGCTGTCGAAACCGTGTGTCTCCTGGACCCAGGCGGGGCCTTGGACCGTCGAAGCGGTTCCGGTGGCCGGGATGTAGCGGGTCCAGCGGCCGGCCGGCACGTAGTACGACACCTCGCCCCCGGCCGAGAACACCGGCGCCACCAGCAGGTCCGGGCCGAGCATGTACTGCCGGTCCAGGTGGGTCACCGCGGGGTCGGACGGGAACGCCACGGCCATCGGGCGCATCACCGGCAGGCCGGTCAGATGGGCTTCGCGGGCGGCGCCGTAGATGTACGGCATCAACCGGTGCTTGAGGTGCGTGAACGACCGCAGCACGTCCACGGCTTCCTCGTCGAACAGCCACGGCACCCGGTACGACGAGCTGCCGTGCAGCCGGCTGTGTGACGACAGCAGGCCGAACGCCACCCAGCGCTTGAACACCGCCGGGTCGGGCATGCCCTCGAAACCGCCGATGTCGTGGCTCCAGAAACCGAACCCGGACGACATCAGGGACAGGCCGCCGCGCAGGCTCTCCGCCATCGACTCGAACGTGCTGGAGTTGTCGCCGCCCCAGTGGACCGGGAACTGCTGGCCGCCGACGGTCGCCGAACGGGCGAACAGAACGGCCTCCCCCTCGCCCTTCACCTCGCGCAGCACGTCGAAGACGACCTGGTTGTAGAGCTGCGTGTAGTAGTTGTGCATGCGTTCCGGGTCGGAGCCGTCATGCCACACCACGTCGGTGGGCACGCGCTCGCCGAAGTCGGACTTGAACGCGTCGACACCCATCTCGGCCAGGGCGCGCAGCTTGGACGCGTACCACTCCCGGGCGCCGGGGTTGGTGAAGTCGACCAGGGCCATCCCGGCCTGCCACAGGTCCCATTGGAAGACGTCCCCGTTCGGGCGCTTGACCAGGTACCCCTTGGCCGCGCCTTCGGCGAAGAGCGGAGACCTTTGCGCGATGTACGGGTTGATCCACAGGCAGGTCTTGAGCCCGCGGTCGGCGAGCCGTTTGAGCATGCCCGGCGGGTCAGGGAAGACCCGGGAGTCCCATTCGAAGTCGCACCAGTTGAACTCGCGCATCCAGAAGCAGTCGAAGTGGAACACCGACAGCGGCAGGTCCCGGTCGGCCATCCCGCCGACGAACTTGTTGACCGTCTCCTCGTCGTAGTCGGTGGTGAAGCTGGTGGTCAGCCACAGCCCGAACGACCAGGCCGGCGGCAGCGCGGGCCGGCCGGTCAGGGCGGTGTACTTGCGGATGATGTCGGCCGGGGTGGGGCCGTAGATCACCAGGTAGGAAAGGCGCTGCCCGGCGACGCTGAACTGGGTACGGGTGACCATCTCGGAGGCCACCTCGAACGACACCTTGCCGGGGTGGTCGACGAGGACCCCGTACCCCCCGTTGGTGAAGTAGAACGGAACGTTCTTGTAGGACTGCTCGCTGCTGGTCCCGCCGTCCTCCTGCCAGACGTCGACGGTCTGCCCGTTCTTGACCAGCGGCCCGAACCGCTCCCCCAGGCCGTACACGGCGTGCCCGACCCCGAGGTCGAGCTGCTCGTGGATGTAGTCGCCGTCGGGCCCGTCGACGACACCCATGCCTTTCCAGCCGCTGCCGGTGAGCCTTCTGCCGTCGGCGAGGAAGTCGAGGGCCCAGTCGTCGCCGTCGGAGAAGCGGGCGGTCAGCGCGCCCGAGGTGATCGACGTGGCATTTACCGTTACATCGCCCGGCGACTCAGAAATGTGGAAATTTGGGGTTCGGGAACGCTCTCCCTGGAAGTGCTCGACGGTCACCCGGATCACGTCGGGCGCGGGAGCCGTGCACGTGACAGTGATGAGTGGCGCGTTCAGGGTGTCGCCGCGGTGGTGGATCCGGCGGACCGCGGCCCAGGCGGTCAGTGAGTCCGCGGTGGTCGCGGTGTCCTGCAGGTGCGCGGGGTGCAGCACGGTGTAGCCGTCACGTTTGCGCCAGTAGCCGTCGGTGAACTTCATGAAGATCCTTTACTTGATGGCGCCGGCGGCGATGCCGCGCGTGAGGGTCCGCTGGAAGATCAGGAAGAAGATGATCGCGGGGACGATGCCGATCAGGGCGGAGGCGCTGGTCGTGGTGGCGTCCATCATCTTGTCGCCCTGCAGGACGCCGAGGGCGACCGGAACGGTCTGGTTGTCGTTGGAGACCAGGAAGACCAGGGGCAGGAAGAACTCGTTCCACGTCCAGATGAAGAAGAACGTGAACAGCACCGCCAGGGTCGGCCCGCTGACCGGCACCACGACCCGCCACAGGGTCCGCCACCTACCGGCGCCGTCGACGGCGGCCGCGTCCAGCAGCTCCCGGGGGAACTCGGCGTACACCGAGGTCAGCAGGTAGGTGCCGAAGGCGCTCTGAATGACGGTGAAGATGATGACGACCGCGATCAGGCTGTCGTAGAGGCCGGCCTCCTTCGACATGTAGTAGAGCGGGTAGACCAGCGCCTCCTGCGGCAGCAGGTTCGCGACCAGGAAGAACACCAGGAACCAGACGCGGCCGCGGACCCGGCCGATGCCGAGGGCGTACGCGTTCAGGATGGACAGCACGACGCCGAGGACGGCCACGGTCAGGCTGGTGATGAAGCTGTTCCAGAGCTTCTGGCCGAAGTTCACCCGGTTCCAGAAGTCGACGATGCCGTCCCAGTAGATCTCGGCGGGGATCGACAGCGGCCCGTTGGCGGCGTAGTCGGCGGGGCTCTTGAACGCGTTGACCGCGACGGCGGCGAGCGGGCCGACCATCAGCAGCAGGAGCGCGAGCAGCACGGCGAGGACGACCCAGCGGACCGGGTTGCGGTGCTTGGCGGCCTCGGGAGCCGGCGCGGCGGTACGGGCGGGGGCCTTCCCCACAATGGTGGTCATCGGGAGTCCCTGTGCTGGAGCCGGAGGAAGAGGAAGGCCAGGATCACGATCAGCACGGTGAGCACCGTGGAGATCGCTGACCCGTACCCGACCTGGGCTTTCTCGAAGAAGTTCTCGTAGGCGAAGTAGGACGGCACCAGTGTCGAGTTCGCCGGCCCGCCCTTGGTGAGCACGAAGACCTGGCCGAAGATCTTGAGCGCGGCGATCGTGGTGGTGACCAGCACGACGTAGAACTCCGGCTTGATCATGTGCACGGTGATCTTGCGGAACCGCTGCCACCAGGTCGCGCCGTCAAGATCGGCGGCCTCGTAGAGCGACGGGTCGATCCGCGACAGCCCGGACATGAACATGACGATCGGGTAGCCGAGCTGGAACCAGATCATCACGGCCATCACGCTGTACAGCGCGTAGTCCTCGTCGCCGAGCCAGTTGCGGCCCAGCGAACCGAGGCCGACGGTGTCCAGGATCTGGTTGAGCGAGCCGTAGCTCGGGTGCAGGATCCAGCTCCACACGATGCCGGTGACCGCGACCGGCAGCACCTGCGGCAGGTAGTAGCCGGAGCGGAACAGCCCGGCCCACCGGTCGCCGAACTTCTTGGCCACGTAGTCGAACAGCACCGCCGCGAGCACCAGCCCGAGCAGGGTCGGGATCACCGCCATCGCGATGACCAGCAGCCCGATGTTGCCGAACGATCCCCAGAACAGGCTGTCACCGAACAGCCGGGTGTAGTTGTCGAAGCCGATCCAGCGCTGCCGGCCGACCCCGTTCCACTTGGTGAAGCTGGTGTAGACGGTCATCGCCAGCGGCACCACGATCACCGCGAGCGAGGCCAGCACGCCCGGGATCAGATAGACCGCGTACCCGCGATCCCGTTTCGAAACACCGGCCATGCCGGGCCCCTTCCTCCGCGGCGCAGGCGGTGGTCACCGCCTGCGCCGCGCTTAGCTCATTTGCCGAGATCGGCCAGGTTCTCGTTGTACGGCTTCGCGATCTCGTCCAGGAAGGCGTCCGGAGTCTTCTTCCCGCTGATCAGGCCCTGGGTGGCGGCGACCATGACGTCGTAGTAGCCGGGCGCCGGCCAGTCCGGGTAGAACGCCAGCCCGTCACTCGACGAGATCTTGTTGAACGTCTCGACGAGTTCCTTGTTCTTCGGGTCGGTGATCTGCGCCGGGTCGGCCGCCACGGGCACGCCGCCGCTGTTGCCGAGCAGCGCCTGCACCTCGGGCGACATGGTGATGTCGATGAAGTCGTACGCCAGCGCCTTGGCCTTGCTCTTCTCCGGCACCACCCACAGGTTGCCGCTGGAGCCGGGGTGCAGGGTGTTGCCCGGGAAGAGGAAGGTGCCCCACTCGAAGTCCTTGATGTCGGACGCGAAGCGGCCGTACCACCAGGAGCCGGAGATCAGGATCGGGAACTTGCCCTGGGTGAACGAGACGCCCATGTCCTCGGCCTTGAGGCCGGCCGAGTCCTTCGAGATGTAACCCTTGCTCACCCACTCCGCGAAGGTGTTCGCGCCGTGACTGAGCTGCGGGCCCTTGAAGTCGACCTTGTTCTTGTAGAGCTGGTAGTCGTCGATGAACGTGCGGTCCGACTTCGACAGGGCCAGCTCGTAGAAGATCTGCTGGGCGGGGTACTCGGCGCCGCCGACCGCGATCGGGGTCTGCTTCTTCGCCGCGAACGTGTCGAGGACCTTGACGAACTCCTCGTACGTCGTCGGGACCGCGAGCTTGTTCTCGTCGAACAGCTTCTTGTTGTAGTAGACGGTGACGAACTCGCCATAGTTGGGCACGCCGAAGAACTTGCCGCTGCCCATGATGCCGTCGTCGTCGTACCGGGTGGTGGTCTGCAGGCTGGGGCTCAGCTTCTTGTCCCAGCCGCGCTTGGTGAACTCGTCCGACAGGTCGGTGAGCAGGCCCTGCTTCGACAGCAGGCCGGCGGTCGCGTTGCCCTTGTTGTATTCCAGGATGTCCGGGGCGCTGTCGGAGTTGAGGATCATCTGGGCGTTCTGCTGGATCTGCTCGAAGCCCTTCTCCTCGAACTTCACCTCGACGCCGGGATGGCTGGACTTGAACAGCTCGATCGCCTTGTTCCAGGCGATCCCCATCGCGCTGTCCGGGGTCTCGTAGTGCCAGAGGGTGAGGACCTTCGCGTCGGCGCCCTCGGTGGACTCGTCGTCACTGCCGCCACAGGCGGTCAGGCCGAGGGTCGCCGCAAGAAGAAGAGCTCCGGCCGCGAGGCCGGTACGTGATCGGAACATTGGCGTTCCTCCCCAGGGGGAAAGTTCGTACGGGAAGTTCGTCGAAGCGCTTCGACGATGCGCTGCAAACGAGACGCTATTGAGTGGCCTAGCTCATGTCAACGGTGTGACGTGGAGATTTCGCGGCAGCTGTCGCGCTCGACCAGCCGGGGCTCCAGCAACTGGGTGTACTCCACCCGACGGCCGTCCAGCAGGCGCATCGCGGTCTCCACGGCCATCGTGCCGACGTCGTGCGCCGGGATGTCGATCGACGTGAGATTGACCGGCATCGACATCGCCACGTCCCGGGGGCAGATCGCGACGATCGAGACGTCCTCCGGGACCCGCCGGCCAGTGGCGTGCAACAGGTCCAGCAGCGGGCGCAGCGCCTCCTCGTTGTGCACCACCAGGGCGGTGATGCCGTCGAGGGCGGCGTCCAGGTCGGCCAGCGCGGACCGGACACCCTCGGCGCCCGGCTCGCACGGGTGCGTGACCGTGCGCAGCTCCAGCTCGGCGGACGCCTCGAGGAAACCGCTGAGGAACCGGTCGGCGTACGTGGTCTGCCGCCGGTAGACCGCCGGCGACGGGCCGACCAGGCCGATCCGCCGGTGCCCGTGCCCGGCCAGATGGGTCAGCGCGGTCCGGGCGGCGGCCGCGAAGTCCAGGTCGACACAGGCGATGCCGGTGTGGTCGGCGGGCAGGCCGATCAGCACCGACGGCTGCTTCAACTTGCGCAGCGCCGGGATCCGCAGGTCGTCGCGCTCCAGGTCCATCAGTATCAACGCGTCGACCATGGTGCTGTGCGCGACCCGCTCCAGCCCGGCGGTCCCCTCGTCCTTCGTCAGAAGGAGAACATCGTGGTTGTACGACCGGGCGGCAGTCACCACCGCCGTCGCGAACTGCATGATGACCGGCACGTTCACGTCCACCCGCAGCGGCGCGACCAGGGCGATCACGTTGGTCTTGCTGCTGGCCAGGGCACGGGCGCCGGCGTGCGGGTGAAACCCCAGCTCGGCGATCGCGGCCTGCACCCGGGCCCGGGTCTCGGCGGAGATCGGGCGGCGGCCGCTCAGCACGTACGACACCGTGCTCGGCGAGACCCCCGCTGCTCTGGCGACGTCGTTGATAGTCGGCACTGCGCCTCCCCAAGTCGCCACGGCCTCTCCTTTCGTCGATCCTACTGATCACCGGGGTTGCCCCCGCTCGGGGCAGCGTGTGGAGTTACGGCGCGCATAACGGCCGAACCCCACACGCCACCCGCGGCACCCCAGCGTGTGGAGTTACGGCGCGCATAACGGCCGAACTCCACACGCTCTCGGGGTTAGCGGATGCTGAACGTGGCCAGGCGCAGGCCCGGGCTCGGCAGCAGGTAGACCGTCTGGCGGCCGGAGAAGCTGGCCAGCGCGGCGGTCACTGTCGTGTATTCGTAGACGCCGCCGGTGTCGGCGACGGTCGCGGTCCCGAGCAGGCGCCCGGTCGGCGAGCCGAGCCGCACCTGAATGCTTCCGGCCCCCGACGCGCGGGCCGTGAAGGTGGTGCCCCCGCGCAGCGCGGCGTCCTTGAAGGCGATCCAGTCCCCCGCGGTCCGCGCGCCGGTCACGGTCCCCATCGCCTTGCTCTCGTCCAGGAGCTGAATTCCCTCGTACGCGTCGAAGGTCTCCGCTCGTGTCTCTTTCGCGAGGTCACGGGGCGGGATGGTCTCGCCCTTCACGGCGAGGGTGGCCCGCTGCCGGATGTCCGCCGACGACGAGCCGAGCAGCACGTCGTGCACCGACGTCTCGGTCACCCAGCGCTGCCGGGTCTGGTCCCAGCGGGCCAGGTCGGACTTGGTGAGGGCGAACGTGACGGTCTGCGACTGCCCGGGCCGCAACGTGATCTTGCGGAAGTCGCGGAGCTGCTTGTTCGGGGTCTCGTCGCGGGACGTCCGCTGGTGGGTGTAGAGCTGCACCACCTCGTCACCGGCGCGCTTGCCGGCGTTCGTGACGGTCACGCTGACCTTGCCGTCGCGGATCACCGGCACGCCGTACCGGAAGCTCGTGTAGGAAAGCCCGTGCCCGAAGGCGTAGAGCGGCTTCTCCTCGCTGTAGAGGTACGTCTGGTCCGAGGCGACGATGTCGTACTCGAGCAGGTCGTCCGGCAGTTGATCGGTCGACCTGTACCAGGTCTGGGTGAGCTTGCCGGACGGGTTGACGTCGCCGTAGAGCACGTCGGCGACCGCGTGCCCGGTCTCCGCGCCGGCGTGGGTGGTCCACAGGATGCCCGGCACGTGCGCTTGCGCCCAGTTGATCGACTGCGGGTAACTGCTCTGCACCACCACGACGGTCCGCGGGTTGGCCGCCCGGACCGCCTTGATCAGCGCCTCCTGACGGGCGCCGAGGCCAAGCGTCGCCCGGTCGTGCACCTCCCGGCCGGCCACGAACGGGTCGGTGCCGACCACGACCACGGCGGTCCGTGCCTTCTTGGCCTGCGCGGCGGCCTGCGCCACGCCGTCGACCAGCACCTCCCGGGTGAACCGGGTCGCGGCGTCCACGGCACCGAGGGTCAGGTTGCCGTCGGCGCCCACCGTCACGTAGTCGGTGTCGGGGAACCAGGACTCCTGCGTCTCGTACCCGGCATAGCGCAGCAGGACCGTGCCGTCGGCCTGCGGCTCCTGGCGGAACTGCTCCTGCACGAACCAGCCGGCCGGATCCTGGTTCTGGGTGACGAACGGGCCCCAGTTGTAGCCGACGAGCTTGCCGGTGGCGACGCTGCGCAGGGTGGAGACGCCGTCACCCCAGTCGACCGTGTCGAACTGGGCCGCAGCCGCCGCCGAGGTGGTCTCGGTGAGGCCGACCGGGCCGCCGTTCGCGGTGACGTAGCGGCCGGTGGCAACGTCCTTCAGGGCGATCCGGTCGGCGCCGGTGCCGGTGGACACGGAGGAGGCGCGTTCGGTGATGCCGTCGAGGATGCTGACCCGGTACGGGAGCTGGCCCCCGTACCAGTCGCTGTAAAGCTTGCCGGCGGTCGGGCCGACCACCGCGACCGAACCGCCGGCCTGCAGCGGAAGGATCCCGTTGTTCTTGAGCAGCACCGCGGCCTCCGCCGCGGTCTGCCGGGCCAGCTCCCGGTGCCGCGGGCTGTCGATCACCGACGGGGAGATCTTGGCGTACGGGCCACCGTCCGGGTCGAACTCGCCGAGCCGGAACCGGATGCTCAGCGCGTTGCCGGCGGACTCGTCGATGTCGGCCTCGGTGAGCAGCCCCTGTGTGAGGGCCTGCTTGACCGCGGTGGTGGTCGGTTCGGCGTTGGTGTCGTTGACGGTGAAGCTGTCCAGGCCGGCCTTGATGGTGGCGGCGTTCGCCTCGGCCTGGGTGGCGAAGTACGCCTGCGAGCCGGTCAGGTTGGTCGGCGCCCAGGCGTCGCTGACGTTGAACAGCCGCTTGCCGCTCCAGTCGCGCAGCAGCGTGCCGAGGTCCGGGTCGACCGTCGCGGGCCGCCCGTTGATCAGGTTGTAGGAGGCCATCACGCCGGTGGCGGCGTCGTTCCGCAACGCGATCTCGAACGGTTTCCGATCGTATTCGTTGAGCACCCGTTGCGGCACGTTCGACGACGTGACGTCCCGTTTCGTCTCATTGTTGTAGGCGGCGTAGTGCTTCAGCGTCGGCGCGACCTTGAGGTGGTCCGGGTCGTCGCCCTGCAGGCCGGACCCGTACGCGGTGGCGATCGCGCCGGTCAGCAGCGGGTCCTCGGAGTACCCCTCCTCGTTGCGCCCCCACCGCGGATCGCGCAGCGGGTTGACCACCGGCGCCCAGGCGTTGAGGCCCCAGATGTCCGGGTTCTGCGCGTGGAAGCCGCGCAGTTCGTCGCCGACAGCGCTGCCGACCCGCTCGATCAGCTCCGGGTCCCAGGTGCTCGCCAGGCCCACGGCCTGCGGGAACACGGTCGCCGTCGCGTCGATCTTGGCGGAGTTGTTGTAGTAGTCGCTGGACCAGGCGACGCCGTGCAGCGCCTCGGTGCCGGTCTTGAACAGCTTGATGCCCAGGCGCGGAATGGCCGGCTGGTATTGATGCAGCAGGGAGATCTTCTCGTCCAGGGTGAGCCGGCCGACCAGGTCATCGACCCGGGTCTCCAGCGGCAGGGACGGGTCACGGAACGGAAGTCCGGGGTCGGCCGAGGCCGCGCCGGGGACCAGTGGGACGACCAGGACGGCGGCCGCAAGCACGGTGAGCCCGCGTCTGAGACGCATGGCAGTCTCCTCTTATATAAAGGGGTTCTCCACCATTACCGGAATCGGTCGAAGCGCTTCGACGGACGGGTCGCAAACACTCCGGTGGAATGTGGGAATCGGTGAGGCCACCATAGAACCGCGCCGATGCGACAGGCAACCACCGCGCGCAGCTTTCCGGAAATCTTCCGGCAACGAGTGCACAATGGGGCGGTGCGACTGATCGTGATCGGCGGCGACGCGGCGGGCATGTCCGCCGCGTCGCAGGCCCGCAAACGCCTCGGACCCGACGAGCTGGAGATCCACGCGTACGAGCGAGGCGACTACACGTCGTACTCGGCGTGCGGCATCCCGTACTGGGTGGGCGGCCTGGTCGACGGGCCGGACGCGCTGATCGCCCGGGACCCCGCCGAGTTCCGCAAGAACGGCATCGCGGTGCACACCAGCAGCGAGGTCACCGGCATCGACCTGCCCGCACGGACGGTCACCGTCGGCGACCGCACCGAGCATTTCGACCATCTGGTGTACGCGGTCGGCGCCGTGCCCGTCCGCCCCTCGTGGGCCGACACCCCCGCCGAGGGGATCTTCGGGGTGCAGACCCTCGGCGACGGCGCCGCCCTCGACGCCTGGGTCACCACCACCCGGCCGCGGGACGCCGTGGTGATCGGCGGCGGCTACATCGGCGTCGAGATGGCCGAGGCCCTCATCCGCCGCGGCCTGCGCGTCACCCTGGTCGAAAAGGCCGGCCAGCCGATGTCCACCATCGACCCCGACATGGGCGCGCTCGTCGCCGGCGCGATCCGCGGCCTCGGCATCGAACTGCGCACCGGTGTCACCGTCCAGGCCCTGGAGACCGGCGACGGCCGGGTCCGCGCCGTCGTCACCGACTCCGGCACGTTCCCGGCCGACGTGGTGGTGCTCGGGCTCGGCGTACGCCCCAACACCGCCCTCGCCGATGCCGCCGGCCTGCCGCTCGGCGCGACCGGCGCCCTCGCCACCGACCTGCGGCAACGGGTCACCGGCCCGGACGGCGTCGTCGACGGGGTGTGGGCGGCAGGCGACTGCACCGAGGTCAACCATCTGGTCAGCGGCCGGGCCGTGCACATTCCGCTGGGCACCCACGCCAACAAGCAGGGCCGGGTCGCCGGGATCAACATCGGCGGCGGGTACGCCACCTTCCCCGGCGTGATCGGCACCGGCATCACCAAGATCTGCGACCTGGAAGTGGCCCGGACCGGCCTGTCGTCGCGCGAGGCCGACGCCGCCGGCTTCCGGTACGTGACCGCGACCGTCGAATCCACCAACCGGGCCGGCTACATGCCGGGCGCCGTCCCGATGACCGTCAAGCTCCTCGCCGAGAAGGACACCGGGCTGCTCCTCGGCGCCCAGATCGTCGGCCGTGACGAGGCGGCGAAACGGATCGACGCCTTCGCCGTCGCCGTCTGGAACCGGATGACGGTCACCGAGATGACGGCGCTCGACCTGGGGTACGCCCCGCCCTTCGCGCCCGTCTGGGACCCGGTGCTGATCGCCGCCCGCAAGGCCGCCGAGGCCCTGTAGGCCCGGCCGCGTGCGGAGTTCGGGTGCGCATGGCGGCCGAACTCCACACGCCCGGCTCGGGCCGGCCGGCTGTCAGCGGGGAGTCAGGGTGGCGAGGACGGCAGGCGAGCCGTCGCCGTTCCAGGCGCCGGTGAGCGCCACGCCGGGCAGGGACGGCCCGAGGTGGCGGATCACCGTCAGCTCGTGGGTGGACGTGCCGATGGTCGCGGGGTCTCCGTCGGCTGCCGTGACGATCTCGCCGTGGGCGGGCGCGTCCGTGCCCGCGCCGCGCAGCGCCAGATCCGGGTCGCGGCGCACCCGCTCGCCGTCGATCTCGACCTCCTCGGCCGCCTCGCGCCCGGCGGTCCGGATCACCTCGGCGGCCTGGGCGGCGTAGACCGGGTCGCCGACGGCGTCGTAGACCCAGCGCTTCCCCAGCACCGAGTGCTCGGTGGTGCCGACCAGCCACTCCTCGGCGCCGACCAGCGGCGCGCCCCGGTAGGTCAGCGGCACGTGCAGCAGCGGCCCGTCGCCCGCCTTGATGATCAGGATCTCGATGCCGACCTCGCCGGCCGGGTCGTCGAGGCGTGCGCCGGCGACCCGCACCGGCGCGGTGGCGTCCCCGCGGAACCAGGAACGGGTGGGCAGCCACTGCGCGAGCAGCTCGAGCTTGCTGGGCTTGATCGTCGCCTTGTGAAGAAGAGCCATGCACGAGACCCTATGCCGCCGGGTCCACCACCACCCCCGCGTCGATCCGGTGCGGCGGGGTGACCGCGACCACCGCATTCGGCCCGGCGGCCGCGCTGCGGTCCGGTCCACCGCGGACCTCGCGCGGTGGACCGGGGACGGGGTGTCCGGCGAAGGGCGCCGTCAACCCCGTACCAGAGAAGGATCTTTAAAGGCCCATGTCCTTGGCGATGATCATCTTCATGACCTCGGACGTGCCGCCGTAGATCCGGTTGACCCGGTTGTCGGCGTAGAGGCGGGCGATCGGGTACTCGTTGATGAACCCGTAGCCGCCGTGCAGCTGCAGGCAGCGGTCGATGACCCGGTGCGCGACCTCGGTGCAGAACAGCTTCGCCGACGCGGCCTCGGCAGCGGTCAGCTCGCCGGCGTCCAGGGCCTCCAGGGCACGGTCGGCGACGGCCTGCGCGGCGTCCACCTCGGCCTGGCACGCGGCCAGCTCGAACTTGGTGTTCTGGAACGACGCGACCGGCTGGCCGAAGACCTTGCGGTCCTGCACGTACTGCTTGGCGAACCGGACCGCCGCCGCGGCCTGCGCGTACGCGCCGTAGGCGATGCTCAGGCGTTCCTTCGGCAGGTTCTTGCCGAGGTAGTAGAAGCCCTTGTTCTCCTCGCCGAGCCGGTCCTCCACCGGCACCTTCACGTCGACGAACGCCAGCTCGCCGGTGTCGGAGGTGCGCAGGCCCAGCTTGTCGAGCTTGCGGCCGACCGAGTAGCCGGGCAGCGTGGTGTCGACGTTGAGCAGGGTGATGCCGTACCGCCGGTCGTCCGGCTTGGACGGCGAGGTCCGGGCGCAGACGATCACCCGGTCGGCGAGGACACCGCCGGTGATGAAGGTCTTCGCGCCGTTGAGGACGTAGTGCGTGCCGTCCTCCGACAGCTTGGCCGTGGTGCTCATGCCGGCCAGGTCGCTGCCGGTGCCCGGCTCGGTCATCGCGAGCGCGTACATGGTGTCGCCGGAGACGAAGTCCGGCAGCCAGCGCTGTTTCTGCTCGTCGGTGCCGAGTTCCAGGAGGTACGGCAGCCCGAGCGCGACGTGCGCCCCGGCCGCGCCGAACGACACCCCGGCCCGCATGGTCTCCTCGGTCTGCACCGCGGCGAACTTGAAGCTGTCGATGCCGGCGCCGCCGTACTCCTCCGGCACCTCGATGCCGAACAGGCCCAGCTCGGCGAGCTGCTTGTAGAAGTCCCGCGGCACCTGACCGTCCTGGAACCACTGGTCGTAGCGGGGAACCACCTCGGTCTCGATGAAGTCCCGGAGCGTCTGCCGGAACGCCTCGTGGTCCTCGTTGAAAACAGTGCGGCGCATCATTTACCCAATCTGAGACTAGAGACGGCGTCCGCCGTCGACGTAGATCGTCTGGCCGGTGATGAAGGACGCCGCGTCGCTGGCCAGGAAGCCGACGACCCGGGCGATGTCCTCCGGCCGGCCGACCCGCCGCAGCGGGGTGATCTCGGCCGCCTTGGCACGCATGTCGGCAGCCGAGACACCGACCCGGGCGGCGGTGGCATCGGTCATCTCGGTGACGATGAAACCGGGCGCCACCGCGTTGACGTTGATGTTGAAGGGACCCAACTCCATCGCCAGGGTCCGGGTCAAGCCCTGGATACCGGCCTTCGCGGCGGAGTAGTTGGCCTGACCCCGGTTACCCAGCGCGGACACGCTCGACGTGTTCACGATCTTGCCGGACCGCTTCGGGACCATGTGCCGCTGGGCGGCCCGGCTGCACAGGAAAGCGCCCCGCAGGTGCACGTTCATCACGATGTCCCAATCCGACGTGGACATCTTGTGCAGCAGGTTGTCGCGGAGCACCCCGGCATTGTTGACCAGCACGTCAACCCCGCCCAGCTCCCCCGCCACCTTGTTGATCACGGCGTCGACCTGGGCCTCGTCCGAGACGTCGCAGCCGAACGCGACAGCCGTCCCGCCGGACGACCGGATCCGGTCGACGGTCTCCGCACAGGCGGCCTCGTCGAGGTCGAGCACGGCCACGGCCGAGCCCTCACGTGCGAACTGGAGTGCGGTGGCGGCGCCGATGCCTCGTGCGGCGCCGGTGACGATAGCTACCCGACTCATGAATCCTCCATGACGAAGAGTCAGAACGCGCTGATCCCGGTCAGCGCACGGCCGATGAGCAGTTTCTGGATCTGGCTGGTGCCTTCGTAGAGGGTGGTGACGCGGGCGTCCCGCATGGCCTTGCCGACCGGGAACTCGTCGACGTAGCCGTACCCACCGAAGATCTGGATGGCCTGATTGGCGGCCTTGACCGCGGACTCGGTGGCGAACAGCTTCGCCATCGACGCCTCGGTCCGGAAGGGCAGATGCCGGTCGACCAGGTCGGCGGCGCGCCACACCAGCAGGCGGGCGGCGTCGGTCTCGACCGCGATGTCGGCGATCATCTCCTGGACGAGCTGGTAACTCGCGATCGGCTTGCCGAACTGGGTGCGATCCTTGGCGTACGCGATCGACGCCTCCAGACAGCCCCGCGCCAGGCCGACCGATCCGGCTGCGACCGCGATGCGCCCTTTGTCCAGGGCGGTCATCGCGATCTTGAAGCCTTCCCCCTCGGCGCCGAGCCGGTGATCATCGCCGACTCGGACCTCGTCGAGGCTGATCGATGCGGTCGCCTGGCCGCGCAGCCCCAACTTGCCCTTGATTTCAGTCCTGACAAATCCGCTTTTGCCGGTCGGAACCAGGAACGCTGTGATGCCCTTCGGCCCCGGCCCACCCGTGCGGGCGAAGATCAGCGCCACGCCGGCCCAGGTGCCGTTGGTGATGAAGATCTTCTCGCCGCTGATCACCCACTCGTCGCCGTCGCGAACCGCCTTGGTGATCAGAGAGCTGGCGTCCGACCCGGTGCCGGGCTCGGTGAGACCGAAGCAGCCCAGGGTCTCCCCCGCGCACAACTGCGGCAGCCAGCGGACCTTCTGCTCCTCGGTCCCGTACGCCTGAATGCTCTTGGCGACCAGCCCCAGCGACACCGAGACGATCCCGCGCACCGACGTGTCGCCGCGGCCGAGCTCCTCCATCATCAGGCAGTACGTCAGGAAGTCACCGCCCGACCCGCCCAGCTCCTCGTCGATGCCGAGGCCGAGGAAGCCCAGCTCGGCGAGCTTGCCGACGATCTTCGTGTCGACCTGCTCGGCGCGGTCCCACTCGGTGGCGTGCGGCACGACCTCGCGGTCCACCCACTCGCGGGCGAGCGCCCGGAACTGCTCCTGCTCCTGGGTCAGACCGAGGTCCATCAGCTGCTCCCGATAATTGAACGCTGTCAGGTTTCTCGACGCATGCTAACTTAACACCGTTAGATTCTCCAAGGCTTGAAAGGACCGCTGATGCCCCGGCCCACGACGCCCCTGCTCAGCCAGGCCGGCATCCGCGCCTCCGCGCTGGAGATCATCGACCGGGACGGCCTCGACGGCCTCAGCATGCGCAAACTCGCCGCCGCGCAGGGGGTGTCCGCGCCCGCGCTGTACTTCCACTACCCCACCAAGGAACACCTGCTCGACGACGTGGCCAGCGAGATCATGGAGAAGGTGGACGTGTCCGCGTTCTCCCTCGGCTGGCGGGAGGGCCTGCTCACCTGGGCCCGTTCCTACCGGGCCGCCCTGGCCGAACACCCCAACATCGTCCCGTTCCTGGCCCGCGGCCCCGGCCAGCGCGACGCCTCACTGCGCCGCGCCGACGCCATCCACGGCGGCCTGGTCGCCGCCGGCTGGCCGCCACGCGAGGCCACGATGATCGGCGCCTCCACGAAATACCTGGTCCTGGGCGCGGCGATGGGTTCCTTCTCCCGCGGTTTCGTCGACGACGTCCAGGTCTACCTGGACCGCTACCCCTCCCTCGGCGACGCCCACCGCCTCCGCGAACACGCCGACTCCGTCGACCGCGACAGCTTCGACTTCGCCTTGACGATGTTCGTCGACGGGCTTGCGGCCCGCCTCGCCGGCTGAGGTCGTACGGGCCGCCCCAGTCCCGTGGCTCGCGGCGGCAACGGCAGGCGTCCCCTCACCGGCCGCCCCCGGGCACCGCTCATGCATGCCGTCCGGTCACCCCCGGCCGGCTCTCATGGCTGTCTCGGGCGCGCTGAGACAGCCATGACGACCAGCCGGCGGCATTCCGGCGAACGGTCTACGGGCGGGGACGGGGCGGAGGACGTACGTTGAGGCCCGCGTCCAGCAGGGACCGCCGCATCTCCGCCAAGCCGGCCGTGAAGTCGCTGCTGTCCTGGGTGTAGTAGCGGTGGAAGAACCACGCCGGCACCCGCGGCGCCCGCCGCCGGGTCAGGAACAGCTGGTCCTGCACCTGCCGCGCCATCAGCCACAGGTCGTCCCGGACCACCGGGTCCTGGCTGAGCGCCGCCGACTGCAGGCACCGGGCACGGGACCAGCGGGCGACGCGCCGCCGTTCGGTGTGGATGCCGCGCTGGTCGCGGAACGTGTCCCAGCCCAGCATCAGCATGCCGAGCGACGGCACGCACCACTGCACCACGAAGTCGGTCACCGTCGATCCGCGGATCATCGCGGCGAGCAGGCCGAACGCCGCCCAGGCGAGGATCGTGGCGAGGACCGCCTTGGCGTACCGGCGGCGGACCCGGCCGCCCCAGGCGAGGTTCTGCTGCTGGCGGGCGAGCACGTCGAACGGGGCGGGCAGGTTCGGCATCGCGTACGACGACCGCAGCGAATCCTCGGACCCCCGGAACCGGCTGCTGAGCTTGTGCACGTCCTCGGTGGGCAGTTCGTCGCCGGCCAGGACGTGGTTCCAGCGCAGGTGGAAGAACCGTACCTCGAAGGTCTCCTGCAGCAACGCGGCCCGGTGCAGTTCGCGGTGTGCCCAGGTGCCGACCCCGATCGAGTACGTCAGCGCCCACACCGCCCCGGCGACGGTGATCGTCAGGCTCAGGGACCGGATGAACGGCGTCGAGTTGATCGACCCGGCGAAGACGGTGGCGAGGCCGGCGACGGCGAGTGTCACGGAGATGGCGATCCGGATCGCGGCCAGTCTCCGGACCCGCACATGGGAGACGGCCATGGCACGCAGAAGGTGACAGAGCGTCGGCTCGAGCTGGCGCTGACGGACTACAGGCCTACGGTCGGACATCACGCCCACCACCTGGGCGAAGAAACTTACCGGATACGGACGATTATCTCCGATAAGCAGCGATGTTCTTGCATATCTCCAGATGGCGGCAATGGTGCGGACGGTATCCGAAGCACTCCGGAGGGTTACCGAGGCGATTGCGGGCGCCATCCGAGGGCCGGACCGAGGCTGCCCGCCATATCAGTAAGAATCTGGACATAGTCGTCATGGTCGAAGGTGAACGGCAGGGCGAAGGCGACCTCGTCGACCTCACGGAAAGCGACGTGCTCGGCCAGCCGCTCGGCGATCTCCGCGGAGGTGCCGACGATGTCCGGGGCGAACATCATCCGGGCCGGGCCCTGCGGGGCCAGTGTGCGCGGGGTCCGCTTCTCGGCGTACGCCCGGTATCTCTTGATCTGCTCGGGGGTGGCGCTGTCCGTCGGGATCACCACCAGCCCCTGCGAGACACGGGCCCGGTCGCCGTCGGGGTGGGCGGCACGGAACGCCCGGATCTGCGACAGCTGGATCGCCGCGAAATCGGCCGGCTCCGCGGTCTCCGCCTTGACGACGCTGCTGGTCAGGAAGTTCATGCCGTGGGCGCCGGCCCACTCGGCCGACCGCAGGCTGCCGCCGCCGTACCACAGGCGGGACGCCAGCCCCGGCGCGTGCGGCTGGACCCGGTCGGAGAACTGCTCGAAGCCCTCGGTGCCGGCGAAGTCGGTGACCGGCTCGCCCCGGACGGCGGACAGCAGCCGGGAGACCCGGGTGAAGCTGAAGTCCGGCTCGGCGTCCGGGTAGAGCGCGTCCTTGACGCTGTCGTAGTGCATCGGCGGCCCCACGCTGACGCCGGGATTGAGTCGGCCGCCGGACAGGATGTCGACGGTGGCCAGGTCCTCGGCGAGGCGCAGCGGGTTCTCCCAGCCGAGCGGGATGACGGCGGTGCCGAGTTCGATGCGGCTGGTCCGCTGGGACGCGGCGGCGAGCACGGCGACCGGCGAGGAGATGCCGAACTGGAGGTGCCGGTGGCGCAGCCAGGCGCTGTCGAACCCGAGACGCTCCCCCAGCTCGATGATCTCGAGGGTGGACTCGTGACCCCGGCGCGGGTCCGCCTCGTCGAACAGGCCGATGGTGAGGAATCCCAGCTTACGCAGCATGATCACGAGCGTATCCGGCGATTGTCCAGTGCCGGAACACCGCCTGGATCCCCCGAACGAGACCTCGTTACCCTGGTCGGATGGCTCGTCCGTACCTGCTGCTGTCCACGGCCGCCGCCGTGACCGTCGCCTCCGGCGTGGCCATCGTCGGCCTGGCCCGGGGCAGTGAGCCGCAGGCGGTGTTCACCGAGGCCCCCACCGCGCCGGTGTCCGCGCCCGCCGTGTCCGTTGCGCCCACGGTCCCGCCGGCCGCGAAACCACCCGCCGGGCTGCCGGTGATCGCCTACGCGAAGGGCCCGAACGGGCTGCCGGCCGACCCGGCCCCGGCATCGGCCGTGCCGATCACCGAGGCGCTGCACCCGGAGACGAAGGTGGCGCTGTACGACGCGCCCGGCGGCGCCCCGCGCGCCTTCCTCCCGGCCCGGATCAGCGGCCTGCGGGTGCTCGCCCCGATCGTGGCCCGGCGCGACGGCTGGGTCGCCGTGCTGGCCCCGGCAGCGAACCGGCGGATCGGCTGGGTCCCGGACGGTGCCGGCTGGTCGGCCGAGCCGCTGCGCGACCAACTCGTCGTCGACCTCAGCGAACGCCGGCTCACCTGGCTGCGCGAAGGCGCCGAGAAGGCCCGCTGGACCGTGGCGATCGGCACCCGGAAGACCCCGACCCCGCTCGGCCGCACCTTCGTGATGGGGCGGACCGGCACGTCCGGCCCGGTCTACGCCGGGCTGGACGCGCTGGTGCTCGGCTCGGTGCCGGAGGAGCCGGAGAAGATGGCGGCGAGCCTGCAGAAGGCGCACACCGGCATCCACGCGTGGACGGACCGGTCGGTCTTCGGCGACGACGTCTCCAACGGCTGTGTCCGTACCCCCGCAGCGGTTCAGAAGGAGCTGCTCGCTCAGCTCGACCCGGGCACCCCGGTGATCGTCACAGCCTGACCGGCACCGCCCGGCTGCAGGCCATCCACCGGCCGGCCGAGCAGCGGGGTCCGGATTGCCGCCGGGCCGCGAGGTGCGTCGTGAGGCGGGACGCGGGCGCGGCCTGCCGCAGCATCTCCTTGCGCACCTCGTCGAGCAGGTCCGGCATCGGCAGCCCGAGCGCCCGGCAGATCGCCGCGAGCACCTCCGACGAGGCCTCCTTGGTGCCGCGTTCCACCTCCGACAGGTACGGCAGCGACACCCCCGCCACGTCCGCGACCTCCCGCAACGTCCGGCCCTGGGCCTGCCGGATGCGCCGCAGCACCGCCCCGATCACCCGCCGCAACAGTGGCATGCCGGCTCCTCCCTCTGGTAGATGAGGCAATCATCATCGCCGTGCTAAGGTGGCGGCAACCGGATCCCGGATGCAGGCGCCTCTGATCGCCCCCGATGATCCAGATCTCCCGCCGTTCCCACGGCATCGAAGCACAACCCCGGTAATCCAGCGTTCCGCTGTCGACGCCGGCGTCTCGTGCGCACCCCACCTGAAGAGGCACCCATGAACACACCCGTAGACGCCGTGCTGGACATCTCCGGCAACCGGGCCTGGCTGCGCGACGACACCGTCCCGATCGGCGAGGTGCGCCGCCTGCGCCTGCGCCGCGGCGACCACCTCACCGGCACCCTGGTCGACAGCAAACGGCTGCACCTGACCGCTGTCAACGGCCGCCCGCCCGGCCCCCGGCACCCCGACTTCTACCAGCGCACCTCGGTGCACCCGCACGAGATGCTGCGCCTGGAGACCGACCCGCACCTGCTCACCACCCGGGTGATCGACCTGTTCACGCCGATCGGCAAGGGCCAGCGCGCCCTGATCGCCGCGCCACCGAAGGCCGGCAAGACGACCGTCCTGCAGGAGCTGGCCGGCGCGATCGCCCGCAATCATCCCGACTGCCACCTGATGGTGCTGCTGATCGACGAACGGCCGGAGGAGGTCACCGACATGCGCCGTACGGTCAAGGGCGAGGTGATCGCGTCCACCTTCGACCGGCCGCCGCAGGAGCACACCGCCGTCGCCGACCTGGCCGTCGAACGCGCGAAACGCCTCGCCGAACAGGGCGACGACGTGGTGCTGCTGCTCGATTCGCTGACCCGGCTGGCCCGCGCGCACAACCTGATCGCCCCGGCTCGCGGCCGTACCCTCACCGGCGGCCTCGACCCGTCCGCCCTGCACCCACCGAAACAGCTGCTCGGCGCGGCCCGGGCACTCGACGGCGGCGGCTCGATCACGATCATCGCGACCGCGCTGGTGGAGAACGGCTCCGCGATGGACACGCTGATCTTCGAGGAGCTGAAGGGCACCGGCAACGCCGAACTCAAACTGGACCGGTCGCTGGCCGAGGCGCGGATCTTCCCGGCGGTCGACATCGCCGCCTCCGGCACCCGGCACGACGAGCTGCTGCTGCACCCGGACGAGCTTCCGCTGGTCAGCCGCCTGCGGCGCAGCCTGTCCGGCACCGACCGCCGGGACGCCACGACGCAACTGCTGCGGGGCTTGCACGCTGCCCCGTCCAACGCGGCGTTCCTGCACAAGATCAAGACCACGCTTTCGTACGGGTGAACCCCACGAACCGTGGCCACCCCGCGAGGTGCCACCGGGCCGCATGCGAGGGTCCGGGTCACCCCGAGGTTCGCCAGCCGTCGCTGAGACCCGTCACCGCCCCGCCGAACCATGCCTGCGCGACGGCCCACGTCCCGCGGCACCCGCAACCCGGGCCCAGCCGTACCCCACACCCCCTAACCGCCCCTCAAAACCCACCTGAACGACGGCTCGCGCTCCGCACCGACCGCAACCCGCAGACCAGCCGTGCCCCCAGGCCCTCGCGACGCGGACGCCGCCCGTACCACGGGCCTTCCCGCCGGCCTCCGACGAAGCGGTGGATCTTGTGCGGCTGGCTCCCATGGCTGTCTCGACGGCCGGGAGACAGCTATGAGAGCCAGCTGGGGTTTTCCGCCGGCCTGAGACCAACCGGATACTCTTCGGGACGCGGGAGGCACGGAGTCGGGGGCGGCGTGGGGCTGCTCACGGCGTACCGCGGAAGGTCTCAAAGACCGCGCTCCCGGGCGATCCGCTCCACCTCGGCTTTCGCATCGGCCAGGGAGGCCCCGGTCCGCTCCCGGTACGCCTTGATCGCGTGGATCTTGCGGCCGTCGGTGAGGTGACGCACCACGTCCGGGTGGTCGTCGGACGGGATGTCGATCTCCAGGTGCTGCAGGACGGCGTCGAGTTTGCGGTCGATGACGGCCAGGCGTGCCCGGGTGCGGGCCCGGTCCCGTTCCGCTGTCACGCCCGGGAGCAGGAACAGCACCGGGATCAGGACGGCGAGCACGAACGCGGCGATGATGACGGCTTCCACAGTCACATGGTGCGCCCGGACGGTGGGTTGTGCGTGCCGTGGGAGCGCTTCTCCGGTCCGGCCCCGATAGGCTGCCCGGATGGTGGACGAGGCGGTGGTGCGCGAGTTGCTCGCGGCGATGCCCGTCGGTTTCACCTGGCTCGTGCCGGTGTACGCGGCCGACGGCTCCATCGAGGACTTCCGGGTCGCCGCGACCAGCGACCGGATGCGGGACATCTTCAACCGGGGCACGCAGCGTGTCGACAGCATGCTCCGCGAGCTGTACCCGACCTTGCCGGACGGTCCGCTGTGGCGGGTGTACGTCGAGGTGATGACCACCGGCACGCCGGGCCGGCTGGAGGAGTTCCGGTACGCGGAGAACCGCACCGGCGTGGTCGCCGACTCCCGTTTCGAGATCAGCGTCTTCCGGGTGCTGGGCGGTCTGCTGGTGTGGTGGCAGCGCGTCGACGAGCATCAGCGCCGCCTGGAGCACACCGAGGTGCTGGGCAATCTCGGCTGGTCGGAGTTCGACCTGACGACCGGCGTCTCGGAGTGGTCCCCGGGGATGTACCGGCTGTTCGGCCGTGATCCGGAGCTGGGTCCGCTGTCGCGGACCGACCAGGCGCGGGCGATGTTGCCGGAGGACCGGGGACTGGCCGAGGCGGCCTGGCAGACCTTGGACAGCGGGGCCACCTCGGACGTGACGGTCCGGTTCCGGATCGGTGGGAAGGTCAAGCACCTGCGGATCCTGTCGGACACCGCGCGGGATGCCGCCGGCGCGCCGGTGAAGATCTACGCCGTGGTGCAGGATGTCACGGCTCGGGTGGAGTACCGCACCGAGATCGACACGCTCAGCGACCGGCTGCGCAGCAAGGAGCTGACCGCGCTGGCCGAGCACCGGCTGGCCGGCCAGCTGCAGAACATGATCCAGCCGGTGCCGGCGGCGCCGTTCCCGCTGGCCGGCCTGGAGGCGATGGTGTCCTATCTGCCGGCCGAGCGGGCGGTGCAGGTGGGCGGCGACTGGTACCACGCGCAGACCCTGCCGGACGGCCTGGTCGCGCTGGCCATCGGCGACGTCGCCGGGCACGGCCTGGAGGCGGCCAGCGGGATGGCACATCTGCGGTTCGCGCTGGTGGCGTGGCTGTCGATCGGCATCCGGGAACCGGGCGAGCTGCTGCGCCACATGAACCGGCTGTGCGCCCAGCTCGGCATCACCGGCACCGCGCTGGTGGCGATCTACGACCCGCGGACCCGGGCGCTGCCGTGGGCGCGGGCCGGGCACCTGCCGCCGCTGCTGGGCCGGAAGGGCCGGGCCGCCGAGCTGGACCCGCCGCCGGGTCTGCTCCTCGGCGCCGAACCGGAGATCGACTTCACCACCGTGCACGCCCGGCTGGAGCCCGGCGACCTGGTGCTGTTCTTCACCGACGGCCTGGTGGAACGCCGTCACCTGGGCGGCGGCCGCACCGACGAGATCCGCGAGCACCTGTCGGCGGTCTCCGCCGATCCGGGCGCGGAGCCGCTGCCCCGCATCCACCGCATGCTGTACGCCCCGAGCCCCGACGACGACACCTGCACCCTCGCCGTCCGGGTCCTGGCCTAGCTAGCCTTCGACGATCCCGTGGCGGCCCATGATCGCCGCGCGCCGGGCATGGTTGACCGTACGGACCCGCCGGCCGATCAGGAACAGGTCGGCGAGCGTCCAGAGGCCGAGGCCGCCGAGCGTGAACAGCATCGCGATCGACCGCCCGGTGTCGCCCAGGTAGAACCGGTGCCCGCCGATGATCCCGGTCAGGCACCAGAGCAGGTACGCCGTCCGCGCATCCTTGCGTACCCCGTCGTACTCGAACTCGGCCCGCCGCGCGCGATACCGCATCTCGTCCATCGGCCCATCATGCGGCGGGGCCCGGCGAACCTACCCGCCGGGCCCCGCCGACGGAATCAGCGGACGTAGATGTTCGGCTTGGCCGGGGTGGTCATGCCGTTGCCGAGGAAGAAGCTCGGGTGCGGCGGCTGGTTGTAGGCGGTGTTCTGCCAGGCGACCGCGACCCGGTACTGCGCGTCGTGCATCAGCGTGGTGATCCGCCGGTCGGTGACCGTCGGGGTGCTGTAGATACGCAACGCCGACGAGTCGGACAGGCGCCAGACGATCTCCTCGCGCCAGTCGCCGAACAGGTCGCCGGAGACGGCCGGGGTCTGCTTGGTGGTGTTGTTGGAGGCCACCCCGGAGGCGGTCAGCAGCCGGGTGTCGGCGCTGGTGCCGTACTTGTCGACGCGGGTGGCGTCGACCAGCTCACGGACCGGGTCGGCGTCCCACCAGGCGAGGAAGTTGGTCGACGACGGCTTGCGGCCGACGTTGGCGCCGGTGGTGCTGGACAGGCCGCTCACCGACGACGACCAGGCCTCGGCTCCGGCGCTGCCGGCGTAGACGTCGCCGGCGACCGCGCGGCCGTTGTCGCAGCCGCAGGAGGGGTGCGACCAGATGACCGCCCCGGTCCGCCCGTCGAGCATCGCGTCGGTCGGCTGCGTCGTGGACTCGGACGGCCGGTACACCTCGATGCCGGGACGGGACGGGATCAGGTCGCCGACGTGCAGTGAGTCACCGTGGCCGAGACCCGTACGCCACATCAGTCTGCCGTCGTCGTTGATCGCCGCGGCGCCGTAGATGATCTCGTCCTTGCCGTCGGCGTCGGTGTCGGCGATCGACAGGTTGTGGTTGCCCTGGCCGTACGCCCCGGTGTTGCTGTTGCCGGAGTCGTAGGTCCACCGGCTGGTCAGCGTGCCGTTGCGGAAGTCCCAGGCGGCGATGACGGCCCGGGTGTAGTAGCCGCGGGCCATGATCAGGCTGGGCCGCTGCCCGTCGAGGTACGCGGTGGCGGCGAGGAACCGGTCGACCCGGTTGCCGTACGAGTCGCCCCACGACGACACGGTCCCGCGGGCGGGCGTGTAGTTGACGGTGGACAGCGCCGCGCCGGTCCGGCCGTTGAACATGGTCAGGTACTCCGGGCCGGACAGCACGTACCCGGAGGAGTTGCGGTAGTCGGCGGTCGACGAGCCGATCACCTTGCCGGCGCCATCGATGGTGCCGTCTGCCGTCTTCATGGCGATCTCGGCGTTGCCGTCACCGTCGTAGTCGTACACCTGGAACTGGGTGTAGTGCGCGCCGGCACGAATGTTCTTGCCCAGGTTGATGCGCCACAGCCGAGATCCCTGCAAAGAATAAGCATCAATATAGACATTGCCGGTATATCCGGACTGGGAGTTGTCCTTGGCGTTCGACGGATCCCACTTGACGAAGATCTCGTAGACCCCGTCACCGTCCACGTCACCGACCGACGCGTCGTTGGCCGAGTAGGTGTAGGCGACACCGTCCGGGGTCGTCCCGCCCGCCGGGATCGACAGCTTCACGTCCAGGTACCCGTTGCCGAACGTCAGCGACGCCGGCGAGGCGGCCTGCTCGACACCGTTGACCACGGCCTTGACGGTGTACAACGCGTTCGCCGCCGCCCCGGAGTCCAGGTAGTTCGTGGCGTTGGTGACCGGGGTGGCGTTGACCTTCACCCCGGCCCGGTAGACGTTGAAGCCGGTCGTGTACGCCTCGGTGCCGAGCAGCCGCCACGAGACCAGGTTGGCGCTGCCGGACCGTACGCTGATCAGCCCCCGGTCCAGGTCCTCCATCTGCCGGCCGCTCTGCGCCGGGGCGGTCGCCGTCGGCGTGGCCGTCGGGCCGGACACCTGGTTGAACGACCACTGCATGCGGGCGATGTCCGAGCAGGTCTCCTGAACGACCGGGTTGTTGCCGGCCGTCGAGCCGTCCTTGTTGCTGACACACAGCCCGGTGGCAGCGCTCTTGACCAGGAACTTCCCGGACGCCGCGGTGGAGGCGGCGAACGTCCAGAGCTGGTTGGTCTTGGTGCCGTCGCCACAGCCGTACTGCTGCAGCTGGGTGCCGGACACCGTCGACGAGCTGGGCACGTCGATGCACCGGCCGCTGTTGCCGTTGACCAGGTTGCCCTGACCGGCCACCTTCCACTGCTGGCCGGTGGCCGCGCTGTTGCAGGCCACCTGGACGAGCAGCGCCGAGTTGGCGGTGGACGCGCCGGTGACGTCGGCGCACTTGCCGCTCGCGCCGTTGGCCAGGGTGTACACGCCGCCGGTGACCGGGGTCGCCGCCGCGGCCGCCGGGATCATGGACACCGCCACGATGCCGGCCGGCACGGCGACCGCCAGGACGCCGGCAGCCGTCAGTGCCCGGCGCCGCCGCCGGGTACTCGCTGAGGACATGGTGTTCCTTTCGCATGGGGATGCGGGGGATGGACACGGGGTCCACCCGGGTAGATGCCGCAGCCCACAGGCGATAACAGAAAAGATCTAAAGATTGAGGCAGATGCGTACGAGGGTGCCGCCGGGCACCGTGGTGGTGTGGACGGAGTCGCAGACCAGCTCGACGATCGCCAGGCCCCGCCCCCGAACCGCCTCGGCGGACGGCATCGCGCGGCCGAACGGCCGGCCCTCGCCCTGGTCGACGACGTCGCAGACGAGCTTGCCGTTCTCGGTCCAGAGCCGGATGTGGCCGCCGCCGGAGGTGTGCTGAAGCGTGTTGGTGGTCAGCTCGCTGACGGCGAGGGTGAGCACGTCGACGCGGGTGGGCGGCAGGCCGAGCGCGAGCGCTCGCTCGGTGACGAAGGCCCGCACCCGGCGCAGGTCGTCGGGGACGGCGTACGACATCCCGTCGGTGACGTCAGGCATGACGGCGCTCTTCGGCCGGGGCGCGCAGCAGCGAGTCGAGGCCGGTCATCGCGAGGACCCCCGCGACCGGCCCGGCCGCGTTGGTGACGTAAACACGGCCGCCGCTGTGCTTGGCCGCGTGATGTGCGGTGATCAGGCTGTGCACTCCGCTGGAGTCGAGGAAGGTGAGGCCGGCCAGGTCGACGAAGACGGCCCGGGCGCGGTGCACCGCGTCCAGCAGGACGGCGGTGAGATGCTCCCGGGCGCTGAGGTCGCACTCACCGGCGAGGGCCACCGTGATCCGGCCGCTCCCACCGGAGGTCCTCGCCTCGAAGTTCGCCATCGACTGCCGTGTCCTTCCCGCGGGCGTACGCGTGCCCCGGTCATCATGTCATCCCGGGGACCGGTTCGGCGCTACCGCCGGTCACCCCGTGCGGGGGAAGCTGCCGACCAGGGCGGCGAGTGCGTTCGAGGGCGGAACGGCGAAGGCCGCCGCGCGTACGAAACGCGCGGCGGCCTTCGGCGGTGCGGATCAGGCCTGGCCGGCCGCGTCGCCGCAGATCGTGTCGATCAGCAGGCGGGTGACGATGTACGGGTCCACGTTGGCGTTCGGGCGGCGGTCCTCGAGGTAGCCCTTGCCGTCCTTCTCGACCTGCCACGGGATACGCACCGACGCGCCACGGTCCGAGACGCCGTAGCTGTACTCGGTCCACGGGGCGGTCTCGTGCAGACCGGTCAGACGCTGGTCGATGCCGGCGCCGTAACCGTCCACGTGCTCCTGACGCTTCTTGCCGAGGGCCTCGGCGCCCGCGATGATCGCGTCGTAGCCCTCGCGCATGGCCTTGGTGGAGAAGTTGGTGTGCGCGCCGGCGCCGTTCCAGTCGCCCTTGACCGGCTTCGGGTCGAGGGTGGCGGAGACGCCGTGCTTCTCGGCGATGCGGTACAGCAGCCAGCGGGCCACCCACAGCTCGTCGGCGACCAGCGGAGCGCCGACCGGGCCGATCTGGAACTCCCACTGACCGGGCATGACCTCGGCGTTGATGCCGGAAAGGTGCAGGCCGGCGGCGAGCACGGCGTCCATGTGCTCCTCGACGATCTCGCGGCCGAAGACCTCGTCCGCGCCGACGCCGCAGTAGTAGCCACCCTGCGGGGCGGGGTAGCCGCCGCCGACCGGGAAGCCCAGCGGGCGGCCGTCCTTGAAGAAGGTGTACTCCTGCTCGATGCCGAAGATCGCCTCCTGGTCGGCGTACTTCTCGGCGACCTCACGCAGCGGGGCGCGGGTGTTCGTGGGGTGCGGCGCGCCGGTGATCAGCTCGACCTCGCACAGCACGATGATGTTGTCGCCGCCGCGCAGCGGGTCCGGACAGATGAAGACCGGCTGGAGCACGCAGTCCGACTTGTCGCCGGGCGCCTGGTTGGTGCTGGAGCCGTCGAAGCCCCAGATACCGGGCTTCTCGCCGTCGGCCAGGATCTTGGTCTTCGAGCGCAGCTTCGCGGTGGGCTGCGTTCCGTCGACCCACAGGTATTCGGCCTTGACCGCCATCGTCCTAATTCTCCTCTAACAGGGGTACTCGGGGCGTACTCCGCCTAGCCTGGATAGACCCGATGAATACCCGCTAAACCCAGGCGCGGCGCCAGAAGGCTAACCCCCGCAGATCAATTCCATGTTTCCGTTCCCGCACCTCGGACGCGTGATCCACGTAACCTTCAGCAGTTTTTCGCCACTGATAACAGTTCATTTCGGACCTGTGTGACGTGCGACTCGTCCCAGGACGCGGCCCGGGCCGCCAGATAGAGCGTGTTGATCGGCGGGTCCTCGGCAGGCATCAGATCCACCAGCTGCCCTGTCCGGTCATCGGCGAAGAAGTACTCGGCGTAGGTCCGCAGCAGCACCTTTTCCGCCGCGGCGACGACCTTCGGATTCCAGACGGCCGCGCGCTCGCCCGGAGCGCTGACCGGGCAGCCGATCTCCTGCCACCGATCCGCCAGGATGCTGCGGAGCTCCCCGGTGGTGCAGCCCGACGGTATCGACCCCCGGGCATACGGGAACGTTCCCGGCGGTAACCGGGCCGTCCGCCATTGCGGCGACGAGGTCGCGATGCCGTAACCACCGGGAACCGACTGGCAGTCACCGGGTTCGATGACTCATGCGGCCCGTAGCTCCTGAAACCGGTGCAGGCGCTTACGCACCCTCGGCGTCAAGTTCCGCCATGCCCGTTTGCGCCGGCTGGTCCTGACAGCGCCGTCGGTCAGGCGCCGGAAGCGGGCCTCGCCAGCCTTCCCTTCTCATCGGAGGCGGATGGGCGAGGCCGTCGGCCAGCCCGTACAGGGTCAGCGGTGCTCGCCCGGTTCGACGTCCGGATAGGCGTACAGTTCGGCGAGCCGAGCACGGGCGGCGTGCAATCGGTCGGCGAGTACGGTGAGGAACCGGGCGTTGAGGTCCCGACCGACTTGCGGATCGCCGGCGATCATGTCGCGGACCTTCGCGGCGTCGAACTCGATGGCGTGAATGTCCTCCGCGACCACCGCCCCGAACCGCCACCGGTACGGAGCGACCAGCCACGACCAGCCGGCGACCGATCCCTGCCGCAGGCGTTCGACGACGATGTCACCGCGGCCCGGCACCGCGAAGTCCAGGGCGACCACGCCGGAGTTGATCAGCCAGAACTTGTTCGCCGCGTCGCCGGCGCGGAACAGCCGGACCTGGCCGGCGTGGAAGACCGGCCGACCGTGCAGGGCCCACCGGTGCAGCCATGCGGTCGGCAGGTCAGCGGCGAAGTCGTGCATCGCCAACTGGCCGAAGACACTCAACGAAGGCATGGCATCCCTCTCTGTCGGGCGAAGCCGCGTGATGGCGCGGGTTCGGTATCCGGTGGTGTTCAGGCGATACCGAAGGCGGCCGTCGGCTGACGGTCATCCCACACCCAGGTGATCGCGTTGACGACCGACACCACGCCGGGCACCTGCCGGGTGACGTGATCGGCCGCGTCCGCGGTCGACGCCTGGTCGACGCGGCCGGTGAGGGTGACGACGCCACCGCTGACCTGCACGTCGACATCGTCGACCCCGTGACCGAAGTAGGCCGCCAGCATGCCCGAGAGCACGTCGTCGCGGATCTCGTCGTCGGGACGCAGATGCGCCTTCAGCAGGTCGCTGCGCGCGACCACGCCGACCAGACGCCCCAGGTCGTCGATGACGGGCAGACGCTTGACGTGCTCGGCGTTCATCAAACGTGCCGCGGCCGCGATCGACATACCGGACAGTGCCACCACGGGTGGCGCACTCATCAGGTCCGCAGCGGTCCCGACCGTCGCCTTCGCCCGCTCGGTACGCCGCCGGCGGCCCTCGAACATCCGGGGCCTCTCATCACCCGCATACTCGATCTTACGGAGCAGATCGGCCTCGGACACGAGCCCGGCCACGCGCAAATCTTCGTCCACGACGGGGACCGCGCTGATCCGGCGGCCGATCAGCAGGTCGACGACCTCACGGTACGAAGCCGACTGGCCAACGGTCACGACCGCGGTGGTCATCACGTCATCGACAGTCCATACCCGCATCATTTCGGACCTCCTCGTTACCTTCACGGTAAATCCCGGGGACCTGGCCGGACAGGACCGGCAGACCATCGCAGCAGGCCTTTCGGCCCGCGGCTCACACCGTGTGACGCCCCGCGGATCGCCGATCTGATGCGATGGCTGTTCGGCGCCGGGCCGTACCGTGCAATCCGACGCCGCCGCGCGAGGCGTGCGTTTACGGGTGGCGCAGCCGCAGCCCTGTTGGTGTTCGATGTCTCCACAGCCGTTTGCAACAGTCGGCGCACCGGCCTGAAGGTGCTGTTCATGTCCGGCTGCGCAGGAGCACGGCCTCTGCGCTGGGCGGTCGCGGCGAGCGTCAGCGGGTCAGCAGTGGAGGGCGTCCTGGAGGCGTTTCGCCTCGCGTACCAGCCGGGTGCCACCACCACGGTGGGCGACCTCGGCCAGCCCGGGAATCTGCTGTCGTGCGCCGACTGCCGCGGCGACCTGTGCGGCGAGCATGAGCAGATCCGGCAGCCCGCGTGGTGCCGGTGCGAGGAGGACCGGAACGGCTGCCGTCAGTAGTTCCCACACCGCGGCGGACGCGCCCGCGGCGTGGGCGTCGCCCAGGCCGGGCACCACCCGGGTCAGTTTGACGGTGCCGTCGCCGCACAGGTCGCCGAGGTCGGCGCCGAGCCGGGCCGCGAACGGGGCCGGGCCGGCGGCCAGGGTCAGGAACGCGTCCACGGCGGCGACCCGGTCGGTGTCGTGGCGGGCTCCCAGCCCGTAGGCGACGGCGAGCGACATCGCCGGGCCGGGTGGGCCGCCGATGGTGCCGAGCAGCGGGAGCAGGCCGGCTTCCCCGCGATTGTCGAGGTCGGCGAGGGCCGCGATCCGGGGTAGTCCCCACGCCGCGATCACTTCACGGTGGTGGGGCAGCACCATGGTGCGCAGATCGGCGGCGAGGGTGGGTTCGCGGGCGAACCAGTCCGGCTCCGGTGGGTGGGTCAGGGTGACGAGCCGGGGTTCGAGGCGTAGGTCGCGTATGCCGGTGGGAGCGAGGTTGGCCAGCACCCGGCGTGGCGCGAACGGTGACGTGGCGGAGAGCCGGAACGTCGGCCCGGAGCGTTGTTCCCAGCGGGTGCTGATCGGATCGGGCAGTCCGCCGGCGGTGATCCAAGCGGCGAACCGGTGGCCGGCGGGGCTGGTCAGCCTCGCCGCCCGGGCCGCCAGGTCGCCGGCGACGGTCCGGGGCGTGCGCAGCAGCGCCTGTTCCAGGTCCAGCGGCCAGGGCTGCCAGCCGTCGGCTTCGGCGCGGCACAGCCGGTCGAACAGCGTCTCGGCGTCGAGGTTGCCGTCGACGTGGGTCGGGGTGGACACCAGCATCGGGACCGGTGCGGCCGCGACGTTCATCGCGATCTCGCAGACGCGCAACGGCAGCACACCGTCCGGGCCGGTCGGCAGCACCGGTGTGTGCGCGGGGACGTGCCCGCCGTCCCAGGCCGCGCGGACGGCCTCGGTCATCCGTGCCCAGCCGGGGCCGGGCCGGCCGGGCCGCAGGACGGCATGGATCACCTCGCCGAGGAAACCGGCCGGCGCCTGGTGGCGCAGCGGGCCGACCCACAGCTGTGCCGAGCATCGTCTCAGTACCGGGTCGAGGACCGCGGCCAGGTCGTCGCGGGCGACGGTGGCACCGAGACCCACCAGAGCGGCGAGCACCCGTTCCCAGCGCACCGCCGACTCGTGGTGCACGATCGCGACGATCTCCTCGGCGAGTTCGGCGACGTCGGTGATCGACGGCGGGAACAGGGCCGGCGGTGGCGGTGAAGGCATCCCGGCCGGCGGCCGGACGACGGGCAGCGACGACGGGGCCGGGACGGGTGAGGGGGTGGCGGCCGGCACAGCCCCGAACAGTGCTGCCGCTCGGGCGGCGACATCGCCGGTGAGCACGGTGGCGGCCTGGGTGAGCCGGGCGGTGGTGGCGGTGTCGAGGCGGGTGCGGTGGCGTGCGATCGTCGCCAGGGCCCGGTCCTGGATGTCGAGGGCCGGGTGTTCGAACGCGGCGGCGGCCGTCTCGAGCACCTCACCGGCCCGGCCCGCCTCGCGGACGGCCACCTTGCCCAGCCAGGTCAGTTGCGCTTTCACGAGGGCTTTCTCCGGGCGGCGCAGGGCGCCCCCGCTCGCCTCGAGCAGCGTGTCGAGGTCGAGCCGGCCGGCGGCGTCGACGGCGAGCAGGGCCCGCTGCGCGACACCGGCGACCGCCGGCGGGGCCTCGGCGAGGATCCGGGTGAGCTCGGGCAGGAAACCGGCCAGTTTGTCGACGGTGGGTGCGAGGGTGTCGAACTGCACCACGAAGGGCCTCAGGGCCGCCGCCCGGTCGCCGCGGGCGAGCCTGTCGACGGTGGCGGCCAGGATCCGGCGCCGGTCGAGGCGGCCCTCGGCGACCAGCTCGGCCACCACCAGCGGCAGGACCGGCCGGGGATCGTCACGGTCGGCGGTCGCGTCCCAGGACTGCTGGGCCACCGCGTCACCCAGGCCGTCGATCTCGAAGACGGCGGGCAGCAGCAGGTCCAGCCACGGGTCGTCACGCAACCGGGTCGCCAGCGGCGGGCGCCGCCCGAAGCCGCGGGGCCGCAGCAGCTCCCGGAGCCAGCCCCGCACGACACCTTCGGTGACCGGCGGCACCGCACCGGCCTCCAGCAGCAGGGCCGAGGTCAGCCACCAGCCGCCGCCGGAGGCCGGCAGGCGCTCGGTGAGCCGGACGGCGAGCTCGCCCAGCCACGGCAGCGCGCGGGCCCGGATGACCCGCAGCAAAGGTTCGGGGTCGTGGACGGCGGAGTTCCACGCGGTGCGCAGCTGTGGCCGGGTCAGCAGGGCGACGACGCGGGCGGTGGACGGCATGCAGGCGAGAGTGGCGAACACGTGCAGGGGCGCCGGGTCGCGGTCGAACGACAACCCGTTCGGACGGGCCAAAATCCGGTCCTGCACCTGGTCGGCGAAAGCGAGCCGCTGCTGCTCGCCGGCGGCGACGAACACGTCGGCGAGCTTGCCGAATGCTTTCCGCAGGCCGAGCTCCTCGACCGTCTCCCACTCCAGGCTCACACCGTCACCCACCCCATGCCGACCATGACGCCGACCGTAGCCGGTGGGTACGACAGTTAGCTTCGAAGATCGATTCGGGGCTTCGCAGGGTAGGTCGGGTCGGCGCTGCAAGTCCGGTACGAGGACGGCTCCAGCAGCGAACTACCCGTCGCTGGCACCCATGCCGGCATGATGGACCTGACCGGCGTGGATCTGCCGGACGACGCCGTGTACCACCTGTGCGGGCCGATCGCATTCCTGCAGGTGATCCGGTCCAGTCTGTTGCAACGCGGGTGTCGGTACGCGACATCCCGTACGAGGTGTTCGGCCCGGACCTGTGGCAGGCTGACCGGTGTAGGGGATTGTTGGCTAACGCTGCACCCGGCCCGGTAGTACGCCGCCGACGCGGGCACGAACGGCGTCGACGGCCTCCCAATCAGTCGCATCGAAACTGGTCAAGGCGGCCGGAAATACACCGTCCTGTTCCTTGAGGATGTGCACCCGCAGGTCCTGCAATACCGCCAGCAGCGCTCGCGGCCAGTCCGGGTCGGTCGGCACGCCGGTGGCGGCCGCACCGAGGACGGCCTCGACCTGGCGGTGTTCGGCACGGAGAACCGCCACCTGATCGGGAAAGTCCGGGGCCAGCAGAGGGAACAGTCCCTCCTCCTCCACCTCGGTGTGCGGGCGGAGGATCTCGCTGATACGCCGGGCCAGCTCGGCCATCGCGGCCACGTCCCCGGCCGTATGAGCGGCTCGCACGTGCGCCATCAGGCCGACGACCTCATCGTGTTCCCGGGTGAGCTCGCCGATCGCGGCGACCTCCTGGCAGCCGCAGTACTCACACATGAGCGATCTTGCCGCCGCTGCTGCGGTCCCGGCCGACCGACAGAATGTCCAGTAGCAGCGCGGCCAGGGCGACGACGGCGAGCAGGGCGAGGCCGAGAGCGTACGACTGGAACTGGCCGTAGATCGTGCCCATCACCAGGGGCGGCACGAACCCGCCGAGGCCACCGGCCGCACCGACGACACCGGTGACCGAGCCGACCTGATTGGCCGGGGCGACCTGCGCGACCAGAGCGAACGTGGCGCCGCTGCCGGCACCGAGGGCAGCCGCCATGGCCAGGAACGCGATCGTGCCGATCGGTGCGAGGCCGGGAGTGAAGGACTGCACGACTGCCCCGGCGATGACCACGAGAAGGGATGCGGCCAGTACCCGGCTCGGCGCGACCTTGTCCGACAGCCAGCCACCGACGGGCCGCATGATCACCGCGAGCAGCACGAACCCGGCCATCCGGTTCGCGGCGTCGGCCTGGGTCAGCCCGTAGGCGGTCTTCAGGTAGGCGGGCAGGTAGACGGAGAACGCGACGTAGCCACCGAAGGCGACGGCGTACAGGGCCGATGCCTGCCAGGTGATCCTCAGGCGCATGGTCGCCGCAAGCCGCTGAGCCAGTGGTGCGGTCGGCACCGGCCGGTTCGGGGCGTCGCGCAGCAGCGCCCACGCGAGCCCCGCATAGGCGGCGAGGACACCGGCGGTGATCAGGAACGGGGTGCTGGTGGTGCCCGCGTCGACGAGTTTGACCGTGGTCAGCGCGCTGATCGCGGTGCCGCCCATGCCGGCGCCGAACACTCCGACCGCGAAGCCCCGCCGGTGCGGCGGGAACCAGGCGTTGACGAACGGGACGCCGACGGCGAAGGCGGTGCCGCCGATGCCGAGGAAGAACCCGCCGATCAGCAGCGCGGCAAGCGAGTCGTGCCCGAACAACCCGAGGTAGAGCACTGGGGCGATGGTCGTGAGCGATACCAGGGGGAACATGATCCGGCCGCCGAACTTGTCGGTCAGCGCGCCGACCGGGATCCGGCCGACCGAGCCGACCACCACCGGTACGGCGACCAGCAGCGCCTGCTGGAACGCGGTCAGTTCGAGGGCTGCGGTGAACCGGACCGCGAGCGGGCTGAGCAGCGCCCATGCCCAGAAGTTGACCGCGAACCCGGCCGTGGCAAGGGCCAGCATCAACCCGGGCCTGCCGGCAGCGCCCTGGTCTCGGGCCGTGCGGGCCGATGAGGTGCTCATGGGTTCTCTCCATGTGTCGAGGTCGGGAAACGACCGGCGATCCTCGGTACGCCGCTGCCGCCACATCCCAGGCCGCGTCGCGGCGACCTATGGGTCTGCAGATCAGCTTCCTTGACCGCAAGCCTGGCGCAGTAGGGACTTTGTACCCGCGCTGCCGGGATGCATGTAGACCTTTGATCCGCACACGTCACCACGGCGGGGAGGGGCGGGCAGCCTCGTACACATTCTGCAGGTCAGCGGCCGCGATGTCCTCGCCGCTGGCAAGAAGCCCACGTCCCCACCAGGCCAGATCATCCGATGGATTCCGAAACCGAGGCCTCGCCCTCGTCGGCATTCGCGCGAAAAGCCGTGATCGGGTTGCGGCCCGGGCCAGTCGGGACGAATGTTGTCGACAAGGTCATCTGAGCCGGGGGTGAGGCGTGACGGAAACCGTAAGCGCGGCCGAACGGGCACTGCTGGGAGTCGGAGGTCTGCTCCGGCGGGCCGAGGTCTCCCCCGACCGGCGTTCGCTGTATCAGATCGGTGGTCGGGAGGCGGACGCCTTCTACCGGGATCGCTGGTCGTACGACAAGGTGGTCCGGTCCACTCACGGCGTCAACTGCACCGGGTCGTGCTCGTGGAAGGTGTACGTCCGCGACGGCATCATCACCTGGGAGCAGCAGCAGACCGACTATCCCAGCACCGGCCCGGACAAGCCGGAGTACGAGCCGCGGGGTTGCCCGCGTGGTGCGGCGTTCTCCTGGTACACCTACTCGCCGACGCGCGTGCGATATCCATACGCCCGCGGGGTCCTGGTCGAGATGTTCCGGGAGGCGAAGAAACGTCTCGGTGACCCGGTCGCTGCGTGGTCGGACATCCAGACCGACCCGATCCGGCGGCGCACCTATCAGCAGGCCCGTGGCCAGGGCGGCCTGGTCCGCGTCTCCTGGGACGAGGCCCTCGAGATGGTCGCGGCCGCGCACGTGCACGCGATCAAGGAGTACGGGCCGGACCGGATCGCCGGTTTCTCGCCGATCCCGGCCATGAGCATGGTGTCGCACGCCGTCGGCGCCCGGTTCATGAGCCTGATCGGCGGCACCATGCTGTCGTTCTACGACTGGTACGCGGACCTGCCGGTGGCCTCCCCACAGGTGTTCGGGGATCAGACCGACGTGCCGGAGTCCGGCGACTGGTGGGACGCCTCCTATCTGATGATGTGGGGCTCCAACGTGCCGGTGACCCGCACCCCGGACGCGCACTGGATGGCCGAGGCCCGCTACCGGGGACAGAAGGTCGTCGTGGTGAGCCCGGACTTCGCGGACAACGTGAAGTTCGCCGACGAGTGGATGCCGGCCCAGCCGGGCACCGACGGCGCTCTGGCGATGGCGATGGGTCATGTGATCCTCAAGGAGTTCTTCGTCGACCGGCGTACGCCCCGGTTCGTCGACTACGTGCGCCAGTACACCGACCTACCGTTCCTGATCACCCTGGAGCCGGGGGCGGACGGGGCGTATCGGCCGGACCGGTTCCTCACCGAGGAGGATCTCGGCGGGGAGTCGGCGTTCAAGACGGTGCTGTGGGACTCGGTCACCGCTGCGCCGGCGGTCCCGCGCGGCAGCCTCGGCCACCGCTTCGGTGAGCCCGGCGAGTGGAACCTCGACCTCGGCGACCTGGAACCAGTGCTGACATGCCTGGAGACCGGGGCGACGGCCGAGGTGGAGCTGCCGCGCTTCGACACCGATGAGCCCGGTGTGCTGCGTCGTGGTGTGCCGACCCGCACGGTGGGCGGGAAGCTGGTGACCACGGTCTTCGACCTGCTGCTCGCGCAGTACGGAGTGTCCCGTGACGGGCTGCCGGGGCAATGGCCGTCCGGCTACGACGACCCGGCCGTCCCCTACACCCCGGCGTGGCAGGAGCCGATCACCGGCGTCCCCGCGGCGCAGGTGGCCCGGGTGGCGCGGGAGTTCGCCGACAACGCCGAACGCTCCGGCGGCCGGTCGATGATCCTGCTCGGCGCGGGCGTCAACCAGTGGTTCCACGGCGATGCCACGTACCGCGGCATCCTCGCGCTGGTGACGCTGACCGGATGTCAGGGGGTGAACGGCGGCGGATGGGCGCACTACGTCGGCCAGGAGAAATGCCGGCCGGTCACCGGCTGGCAGCAACTCGCCTTCGCCCTCGACTGGGTCCGCCCGCCCCGGCAGATGATCGGCACCGCGTACTGGTACACCCACACCGACCAGTGGCGCTACGACACCTACTCCGCCGACACGGTCTCCTCACCGACCGGCAACGGCGCGTTCGCCGGCAAGCACACCATGGACCTGCTGGCCCAATCGGCGCGGCTCGGCTGGATGCCGTCCATGCCGACCTTCGACCGCAACCCCCTCGACCTGGCCGACGAAGCCGGCGCCAACCCCGGCGAGCACGTCGCGCAAGCCCTGCACGACGGCCGGCTGGGATTCGCCTGCACCGACCCGGACGACGAGAGGAACTGGCCCCGGGTGTTCACCGCCTGGCGGGCCAACATCCTCGGATCGTCAGCGAAGGGCAACGAGTACTTCCTGAAACACCTGCTCGGCACTCGCTCGAACCTGCGCGCCACCGACGCCGGGCCGGAACACCGGCCCAAGGACGTGAAGTGGACCGAGCAGGCGCCGGAGGGCAAGCTGGACATGATGGTCAGTCTGGACTTCCGGATGACCTCGACGACGCTGCTGTCGGACGTGGTGCTACCGGCCGCCACCTGGTACGAGAAACACGATCTGAACACCACGGACATGCACCCGTTCATCCACGCGTTCACTCCGGCGATCAGCCCGCCGTGGCAGACCCGTACCGACTTCGACATCTTCCACGGCCTCGCCAAGGCATTCTCCGCAATGGCCAAGACCCACCTCGGGGTACGGAAAGACCTGGTGGCGGCCCCGCTACTGCACGACACGCCGGACGCCATGGCCACCCCGCACGGCCGGGTCCGCGACTGGAAGACCACCGGCGAGATCCCGGTGCCGGGTAAGACGATGCCGAAGATCGTGGTGGTGGAACGCGACTACGGCGCGGTCGCCGACAAGCTCGCCGCGCTCGGGCCGTTGCTCGACAAGCTCGGCACGACCGTCAAGGGCTACTCGGTCGACGTCAACCCGGAGATCGACTATCTGCGGCACAAGAACGGCGCCGTCCGCGGCGGAGTCGCCGACGGCCGGCCCGCACTGACGAAAGATGTGCACGCGTGCGAGGCGATCCTGGCGCTGTCCGGCACCACCAACGGCCGGGTCGCCACTGAGGGCTTCCACGACGTGGAGAAACGGACCGGGGTGAAGCTCGCCGACCTGTCGGCCGAACACGAGGGCAAGCAGATCACCTTCGCCGACTGCCAGGCCCGGCCGGTCCCGGTGATCACCAGCCCGGAGTGGTCCGGCAGCGAGACCGGCGGGCGCCGCTACTCACCGTTCACCATCAACGTCGAACGGCTGAAACCCTGGCACACACTCACTGGCCGGCAGCATTTCTACGTCGCGCACGACTGGATGCACGAGGCCGGGGAGACGCTGCCGATCTTCCGGCCGCCGCTGAACATGCATCGCCTGTTCGGTGAGCCGCAGCTGGGCCGCAACGGCGAGCTGGAGATCACCGTGCGGTACCTGACGCCGCACTCGAAGTGGTCCATCCACTCGGAGTACCAGGACAACCTGATCATGCTGACGTTGTCGCGCGGCGGGCCGACGATGTGGATGAGCGAGGCCGACGCGGCGAAGATCAAAGTGGCGGACAACGACTGGATCGAGGCGGTCAACCGTAACGGTGTGGTGGTCTGCCGGGCCATCGTGTCGCACAAGATGCCCGAAGGCACCGTGTACTTCTACCACGCTCAAGAGCGTGTCATCGACGTGCCGAAGGCCGAGGTCAACGGCCGGCGCGGCGGCATCCACAACTCGCTGACCCGGTTGCTGGTCAAACCCACCCACATCATCGGCGGGTACGCCCAGCTGTCGTTCGCCTTCAACTATCTCGGCCCGACCGGTAACCAGCGCGACGAGGTCACCGTGATCCGCCGCCGTTCGCAGGAGGTGGAGTACTGATGCGCGTGATGGCACAGGTCGCCATGGTGATGAACCTGGACAAGTGCATCGGCTGCCACACCTGCTCGGTGACCTGCAAGCAGGCGTGGACCAACCGCTCCGGCGTCGAGTACGTCTGGTTCAACAACGTCGAATCGCGGCCCGGACAGGGCTACCCGCGCACGTACCAGGATCAGGAGAAGTGGCAGGGCGGCTGGGTCCGTACCGCCACCGGCCGGCTCAAGCCCCGTTCCGGCGGCCGGATCAAGAAGATGTTCACCATCTTCGCCAACCCGAAGCTGCCGTCGATGCAGGACTACTACGAGCCGTGGACGTACGACTACGAGCACCTGCTCACCGCACCCGCCGGCGAGGACCTACCGGTGGCCCGGCCGAAGTCCCTGTTGACCGGCCAGGACACGAAGGTCACGTGGTCGGCGAACTGGGACGACTCGCTGGGCGGTGGTAACGAGGTCCTGGTGGCCGACCCGATCCTGCAGAAGGTGTCGGATCAGGTACGCCAGGACTACGAGAAGGCGTTCCTGTTCTTCCTGCCGCGCATCTGCGAGCACTGCCTCAACCCAGCGTGCGCCGCGTCGTGCCCCTCCGGCGCGATCTACAAGCGGGCCGAGGACGGGATCGTGCTCGTCGACCAGGACCGGTGCCGGGGCTGGCGGATGTGTGTGACCGGGTGCCCGTACAAGAAGATCTATTTCAACCATCGCACCGGCAAGGCCGAGAAGTGCACCTTCTGCTTTCCTCGCATCGAGATCGGACAGCCGACCATCTGCTCCGAGACCTGTGTGGGCCGGTTGCGCTACATCGGCCTGATGCTCTACGACGCCGACAAGGTCGCCAAGGCCGCCGCGGTCAAGAACGAACACGACCTGTACGACGCACAGCGCTCGGTGTTCCTCGATCCGAACGATCCCGCCGTGGCCGCCGCGGCCGAACGCGCCGGGATCCCAGCAGACTGGATCGACGCGGCGAAACGGTCGCCGGTCTGGGACCTGATCATGAAGTACGAGGTGGCGCTCCCGCTGCATCCGGAGTACCGCACCATGCCGATGGTCTGGTACATCCCACCGCTGTCCCCCGTCGTGGACGTGCTGCGCGAGACCGGCCACGACGGCGAGGACCCGCACAACCTGTTCGGCGCCGTGGACGCGCTGCGCATCCCGATCGACTACCTGGCCGGGCTGTTCACCGCGGGCGACCCGGAGCCGGTCCGGGCAACCCTGAACCGGCTCGCCGCCATGCGCTCCTACCAGCGGCGCATCAACCTCGGCGAGAAACCCGACGACTCCATCCCGGCCGCCGTGGGCATGGCGCCGGACGAGATGAACGACATGTACCGGCTGCTCGCGATCGCCAAGTACGAGCAGCGGTACGTCATCCCGGCCGCCCACGCCGAGGACGCCCACCGCCTGGAAGCCGTCGGTTCCGAGTGCTCCCTGGAGTACGAGGGCGGGCCCGGCATGTACCAGACCGGCCCGTTCGGGGAGGCGTCCGGCACACCCGTCCCGGTCCAGGTGGAGACGTTCCACATGCTGCGCAGTCGGCAGACCTCCGACGGGTTCACCGACGCCGGTGACGAGCCGCGGCGGGTCAACCTGCTCAACTGGGACGGCAACGGCCGTCCGGAGGGCCTGTTCCCGCCCCGACGCACCGACAGCGATCAGGAGAACACGCCGTGAGGGCCACGCCCGGATGGCGGCCGGCCGCTGCCCGCGCCGCGTCTCTGCTGCTGCGTTACCCGGACGACAGCGTCCACGCCGCCCTGCCACTGATCCTCGGCGCGCTGCCCGGACTGCCCGCCTCGGTCGCCGAGCCGCTCACCGTCGTAGCCCGGCACCACACCGATACAGAGATCGGCGCGCTCCGGACCGCATACGTGGATCTGTTCGACTTCCGCCGGCGCTGCTGCCTGCACCTGACCTACTACACGTGCGGCGACACCCGTAAACGCGGTGAGGCCCTCGCCGACTTCGCCGCCGTGTTCAAGGCGGCCGGCCTGGAGATCGTCGACGGAGAGCTACCCGATTACCTGCCCGCCGTCCTGGATCTCGCCGCCGAACACGACAGTGGCTGGCGACTGCTGCACGACAACCGGATCGGCCTGGACCTGCTCACCGCCTCCCTGCAACGCGACAACGCGGTGTACCGGCACGCCGTCGACGCGGTCCTGGCGATGCTCCCGCCGCCGGCGCCGGACGACCTGGCGGCGGCCGCCCGGCTGGCCCGCAACGGACCGCCCGTCGAACAGGTCGGCCTCGAACCTTTCGGACTCTCCACCATCAGCGGGGGACGCAGATGAACACCACCGACATCCTGCTCTGGGTGGTCTACCCGTACCTGTCGATCGCGGTCCTGATCGGCGGCACCATCTGGCGCTACCGTTACGACAAGTTCGGCTGGACCACCCGTTCCTCCCAGCTGTACGAGACCACCCTGCTGCGCTGGGCCAGCCCGATGTTCCACTTCGGGGTCCTGTTCGTACTGATCGGCCACATCGGCGGCCTGCTCATCCCGAAATCGTGGACCGAGGCCGCCGGCATCACCGAACACGCCTACCACCTGATGGCGGTCTTCGTCGGCACCGTTGCCGGACTGTGCACCCTGATAGGCATGGCGCTGCTCATCGCCCGCCGCCGCCTCACCGGCCCGGTGTTCGCCGCCACCACCAAGAACGACAAGGCCATGTACGTCGTCCTCGCCGCCGTGATCGGGCTCGGCCTGTGGGCAACCGTGAAGGCCAACATCGCCGGCGGCGGTTACGACTACCGCGAGACCGTCTCGCCGTGGCTACGGTCACTGTTCTACCTCCAGCCCGACGCCGCACTGATGACGGCCGTCCCCAACAGCTTCAAGATCCACGTGATCGCGGCGTTCGCACTGTTCGCGTTCTGGCCCTTCACTCGCCTCGTCCACGCGTTCAGCGCCCCCATCGGCTACCTCACCCGTCCGTACGTGGTTTACCGCTACCGTGACCCGCGGCCCGGACTGCGGCCGACCCGGCCGGGCTGGGACCGGCCCGCTGCTCCCAGCAGGCGATCCAGCGGCCGTTGAGCAGTCGGCCAGAGACGTCGGCACGCCCAACACCGCACTCCTGGTGACTTCCTGTGACGCTGAGCCGCCTCTCTGAAGTTCAGGCAACACCCGGGAGCGCGTGGGGCGTCACCGCCCGGACGACCTGCGCACAAGCTCGGCCGGCGGCAGGGGGTAATCCTTCTTTCGCTGCGGACCGCCGGGTGCCTCAATAGCATTCGATCAAGGTGACATCGCGATGAGAGGACTCTCTGTGACCGCCGTTTCGGAGAATCGGACCGCCCCACTCGAACACGATGAACTCGTTCAGAAGCTCGCAGCTCCGGACGACGCCGAGGTCGCCGGCCTCGACGCCTGGTGGCGGGCCAACAACTATCTGACCATCGGTCAGATCTATCTGCAGGGCAACCCGCTGCTGCGTGAGCCGCTGACATCCGAGCACATCAAGCCGCGCCTGCTCGGCCACTGGGGCACCAGTCCCGGCCTGTCGTTCATCTACGCCCACATGTCCCGGCTGATCAAGCACACCAACCAGCAGGCCATCTACCTGGCCGGTCCCGGTCACGGCGGCCCCGCCCTGGTCGCCGCCGGATACCTGGAGGGCACCTACTCCGAGGTGTACCCGAAGGTCAGCCTGGACGAGGGCGGCCTGCTCACGCTGTTCCGCCAGTTCTCCAGCCCCGGCGGCATCCCCAGCCACGTCAGCGTGACCACGCCCGGCTCCATCCACGAGGGTGGCGAGCTCGGCTATGCGCTGGTGCACGCGTTCGGCGCGGTCATGGACAACCCGGACCTGCTCGCGATCGCGGTGGTCGGCGACGGCGAGGCCGAGACCGGCCCGCTCGAGGGCTCCTGGAAGGGCGTCTCCTTCATCAACCCGGAGCACGACGGCGCGGTCCTGCCGATCCTGCACCTCAACGGCGCGAAGATCGCCGGCCCGACGGTGCTGGCCCGCAAGGACCCGGCCGAGGTACGCAAGCTGCTCGAAGGCCACGGTTATGAGGTCCTCGAAGTCGAGGGTGACGACGTGCCCGGTATGCACCACCGGTTCGCCGCAGTCCTCGCCGAAGCGTGGGGCAAGATCAAGGCCATCCAGACTGCGGCTCGCAACGGCAGTTGGGATGGCAAGCGCCCGCACTGGCCGTTGATCGTCATGCGAACCCCGAAGGGCTGGACCGGCCCCGACAAGATCGACGGGATCACCGTGACCGGCACGTGGCGCTCGCACCAGGTGCCGCTGTCGGGGGTCAAGGGCAACGAGGACCACCTGCGTGAGCTGGAGAAGTGGCTGCGGTCGTACCGTCCGGAGGAGCTCTTCGACGCCACCGGCGCCCCGGTCGACCAGGTCCGGTCGATCAACCCCGCCGGTGACCTGCGGATGAGCGCCACCCCGCACGCCAACGGCGGCCTGCTCACCCGTGACCTCGACATCCCCGACTTCCGCGACTACGCGATCGACGTGCAGCGCCCGGCGCAGGGCCGTGCCGAGTCCACCCGCAAGCTGGGCGAGATGATGCGCGACATCTACAGCCGCAACCCCGACCGGTTCCGGCTGTTCTG
>NZ_JBVHFK010000028.1:0-46449 GCF_055562375.1 Actinoplanes sp. NPDC019969
CCCCTCTACCGTTTTTTTTGCGCGGGGGGGGGCGGGCCGGGGGGCGGGGGGGGGTTGTTAAGCGGTGGGTGTGTTTTGGGGCCGCTTGGCGCCCCCCAACTCCACACCCACGTCTTCAGCGCACGGCCCGGTTGCGCAGGCCGAGTTTATCCACGTCAACGGTCCGGCGCGCCCTATGTGATCGTCCAGATGCAACAGTGCTCAAGATCAAGGGATACTGCCGCCGGTGCCGCCCAGTCCGGGCCGGGCGGCACCGGCTGCTTTTCGGCAAAGGAGAAGAGTTGCGCACCATCCTCATCGCCGGGGCCGGTCAGGCCGGGCTTCAGCTGGCCCTGGGCCTGCACGCCGAAGGTTTCGACGTGACGGTGGTGTCGGCGCGCACGCCGGCCGAGCTGCGTGGCGGCGCGCCGCTGTCCACTCAGGTCATGTTCGAACCGGCGCTGGCCACCGAACGCCGGCACGGGCTGAACCTGTGGGAGCGGCAGGCGCCGCGGATCGACGGGCTGCACGTGAGCCTGTCGATGCCGCGGACCGCACCGGTGCTGGACGTGTACGGGCGCCTGGACGCCCCGGCCCGCTCGGTCGACCAGCGGCTGAAGATGGCCGGCTGGCTGGAGCTGGCCGAGCAGCGCGGCGTGACCGTCGAGTACCGGACCGTCGGCCCGGCCGACCTGGACGCTCTCGCGGAGGGGTTCGACCTGACCGTGGTCGCGGCCGGGCGCGGGGATCTGACGGGGCTGTTCGAGCGGGACGCCGCCCGGTCGCCGCTGACCGCGCCGGCCCGGTCTCTGGCGGTCGCGTACGTGCACGGTCTGCGGCCGGACCCGGAGCATCCGGCCGGGCACGTGGCCAACCACACGGTCGCCGGGGCGGGCGAGCTGTTCGTGATGCCGGCCCTGACGGAGGAGGGGCCGTGCGACATCCTGTTCTGGGAGGCGGTGCCGGGCGGCCCGCTGGATGTCGTCGACCCCGGCGACGTGCTCGGCAGCGCCCTGGCCCTGGTCAAGGAGTTCCTGCCGGCGGTGCGCGAGCGGGCCGGCGCGGTCGAGGCGGCCGGGGAGAGGGCGACCCTGGCCGGCCGGTTCACCCCGGTGGTGCGCCGGCCGGTGGGGCTGCTGCCGGGTGGCACGCCGGTGCTGGGGATCGGCGACGTGGTGATCCAGAACGATCCGGTCACCGGGCAGGGCGCCAACACCGCGGCGAAGGCCGCCGACCACTACCTGACGGCGATCCTGGCTCATCAGGGGCTGTTCGACGCGGCGTGGATGAACCGGGTGTTCGCGTCGTTCTGGCAGCTGCACGGGCAGCCGGTCACCGACTGGACGAACCTGATGCTGGGCCCGCCCCCGCAGCATGTGCAGCAGCTGCTCGGGGCCGCGGCCCAGCATCAGGTGGTGGCGGACCGGCTCGCCAACGGGTTCGCCGATCCGGCCGACTTCGGTGACTGGTTCCTGTCGGCGCAGAAGGCGGACGCGTACCTCGGCTCGCTCTAGAACCGGAACCGGGAGACCAGGGAGCGCAGCTCGCCGGTCACCTGCCCGAGCTCCTGGACCGCCTGCTCCGACTGGTTGACCAGGTCGGTGGTGTTGCGGGCCACGGAGGCGACGGTGCCGATGTTCGCGGCGATCTGGCCGGAGCCGCTGGCGGCCTCGGAGACGCTGCGGTTGATCTCGTTGGTGGTTGCGGTCTGTTCCTCCACCGCCGACGCGATCGTCGTCTGGTACGAGTTGATCTGCTCGATCACCTCGGCGACCTCGCTGATCGCGGCGACCGCCCCGGCGGTGTCGGCCTGGATGGTCTGGACGCGCCGGGCGATGTCCTCGGTGGCCCGGGCGGTCTCCTGGGCCAGGTCCTTGACCTCGCCGGCGACGACGGCGAAGCCCTTGCCCATCTCCCCGGCCCGGGCCGCCTCGATGGTGGCGTTGAGGGCGAGCAGGTTGGTCTGCTCGGCGATGCTGGTGATGGTCTTGACGACGTCGCCGATCTCGCGGCTGGACTCGCCGAGCCGCGACACGCTGGCCGTGGTGGTCTGCACCGCGGTGACGGCCCGGCCGGCGACGGTGGCGGCCTCGTTGGCGCTGGTGGCGATCTCGCGGATGGAGGCGCCCATCTCCTCGCTGCCGGCCGCGACGGTGTGCACGTTGCGGGACACCTCGTCGGCGGATGCGGCGACCACGTCGGCCTGCATGGAGGACTCCTTGGCGCCGTCGGCGAGCTGGGCCGACAGGCGGCCCATCTTGTCGCTGGCGGCGGCGAGGCTGTCGGTGCCGGCGGCGAGCCCGCCCATGGCGGAGCTGATCGATTCCAGGGCGGTGTTCATGGACCGGTTCATCCGGCCGACCTCGTCGTCGCCGGCCACGTGCAGGCGGCGGGTGAGGTCGCCGTCGGCGACGGCGGCGAGCACGTCGGCGGCCTGCCCGAGCGGGCGGGTGATGCTGCGGGTGACCCACCAGCCGATCGCCGCGGCGAACGCGACGGCGGCGGCGAGCAGCAGGTACATCAGCAGCCGGAAGTTGTGGCCGATGTCGCGGGCGGTGGCGGTCTCGGCCTGGTTCATCGACTCTTCGAGGTCGATGAACACGTTGATGACCTTGAGCCATTCCACGAACGCGGGTTTGGCCTGGTCGGTGAGGACGGTGACGGCCTGCCGGGTCTGGCCGGCCTCGCGCAGCCCGATGACCTGCTCGACGAGCGGGTTCGTCGCGGCCTGGACGTCGTTGATGCCGTCGAGGGCGTCCTTCTCGGCGTCGCTGACCAGGCTGGCGTCGGCGAAGATGGCGTTCATCTTCACTTCGGACTCGCGGTAGGCGGCGGCGAGCTTGTCGATCAGGGCCTTCTCGGCGGCGACGTCGCCCGGCGTGGTGGCGTGGACGAGGTCGCGCAGGGCGATGGCCCGGTCGTGCACGCTGCCCCGGTAGTTGATCGCGTATCGCTGTTTGACGGCGTTCTGGTCGTTGATGACGGTGAGCTTGTCGTTGATCCGGTTGACCTGGACGACACCCGTCACCACCAGCGCGACCATGGTGAGCACGACGACGAGGAAGCCCGCCCCGAGCCGGCGTCCGATGGTCAAGTTCTTCATGCCATTCCTGATCGGCAGCCTTCGGTCCGACATAAGACATATGCCGATGCTCTATGGTTAGTTGGTGGAGTAACGAACCAACGCAGTGAAGCCAGCAAGGAGCGGAGGCATGTTCGATGACCGCAGCCCGATCTACCGGCAGATCGCCGACCAGATCAAGGACGACGTGCTGCGCGGCGTCCTCGACACCGGCCAGCAGGTGATGTCGACCAATCAGTACGCCGCCCACTACCGCATCAACCCCGCCACCGCCGCCAAGGCGTTCCAGCAGCTCGTCGACGAAGGCGTGATCTACAAGCGCCGCGGTGTCGGCATGTTCGTGGCCGACGGCGCCCGCGCCCGGCTGCGGGACCAGCGGCGGGAGCGGTTCTTCACCGAGGTCGTCGGCCCGATGCTCGCCGAGGCGCACGCCCTGGGCATCCCGGTCGCCGACGTCGTGGCCCACCTCCAGCGGCACGACCCCCCGGGAGACGCCCGATGATCACCACGTCCGCGTTGCAGGTGCGGTACGGCGACGCCACCGCCCTGCACCCCCTCGACCTCGACCTGAGCCCCGGCCGCGTCTACGGCCTGCTGGGCCGCAACGGCGCCGGCAAGACGACCCTGCTGTCGGCGCTGGCCGGGTTCCGCAAGCCGACCGCCGGCACGGTGACCTTCGACGGCATGCCGGTGTTCGAGAACGTCGCGGCCACCACCCGGATCTGCCTGATCCGTGACGACGGTGGTCTCGGCGACCCGTCCGACAAGCTCACCGACATCCTCGACATGGCCGCGGTGTTGCGGCCCTCCTTCGACCGGGCGTACGCGACTGCCCTGCTCGACCGGTTCGCCCTGCCCCGCAGGTCCACCCTGAGCCGGCTGTCACGGGGCCAGCGGTCCGCGTTCGGCGTCACCGTCGGCCTGGCGTCGCGCGCGGAGCTGACCATGTTCGACGAGGCGCACCTGGGCATGGACGCCGCGGCCCGGCAGCTGTTCACCGACGAGCTCCTGGCCGACTATCTGGCGCATCCGCGCACGTTCGTGCTGTCCACCCACCTGATCGAGGAGCAGTCGCCGCTGTTCGAGCAGGTGCTTATCCTGCACGAGGGCCGGCTGCTGCTGCGCGAGGACCTCGACGACCTGCGCGCCCGCGGGGTGGCGGTGACCGGCCCGGCGCGTGTGGTCGACGACTTCACCTCCGGGCTGACCGTGCTGGCCGAGCGGCAGCTGGGCCCGACCAAGGAGGTGACCGTGTTCGGCGGCCTCGACGACGACCGCCGGCGGCTGGCCGGCCGGCACGGCCTGGAGCTGGGCCCGGTGGCCGTGCAGGACCTGTTCATCCATCTGACCGGAGGCCCGTCGTGAGCCGTCTGCCGATCGCCCGGTACCTGTTCTCCGCCCACACCGTCTTCCTGATCATGTTCCTGGGCGCGTTCTATCTGCTGGTGGCCGTGGTCGTCGCGGTCGCCGCGCTGTTCACCCCGATCACGCTGAGCGGTGTCGACGTGGCCGGGCAGGCGCTGCACTGGCTGGCGCTGGGGTACGGCTACAGCGCGTCGCGGGTGCTGACCACGATGATCGTGCACGGCCGGACCCGCCGGGAGTTCCTGCTGCAGCACCCGCTGTTCCAGGTGGTCACGAGCGCCGTGCTGGCCGTGCTGATCACCGGGGTGTACGCGGTCGAGGCGGTGGTCTACCGGGCCGCCGGCTGGACCCGCCTGTTGCAGGACCACCGGATCTTCGAGGCCGGCGACTACCCGCTGATCTTCGCGGCGTACTGGAGCATGCTGGCGGTGTGCCTGATGACCGGGGCGTTCCTCGGCGCGGCGATCCTGCGCTGGGAGGCCGCCGGTGGTCTGGCGTTGCTGCCGGCGGCGGCGATCGTGGTGTACGCGGGCGCCGCGAACGGCCTGTTCAGTCTCCCGTTCGCGCGGATCGGCCTGGGCGTGCCGGCGACGGCGCTGATGGTGGCCGCCGGGTGGGCGCTGCTGTGGCTGGCGGTCCGGGACGTGCCGGTGCGTACTAGAGTTCCGGCGTGATCCGTCGCCTGCTCGTCACCGGTGCCACCGGCTATCTGGGCCGCCGCGTCCTCGCGCGCGCGGCGGCGCAGGGCTTCGAGGCGGTCGGGGCGTCGCTGTCGGCGTCGCCGGTGCGCCTGGACATCCGCGATCCCGCCGACGTGCGCCGGGTGGTCGCCGAGGTCCGCCCGGACGCGATCGTGCACACCGCGGCGGGCCGGGATCGCCACGACTGGCCGGCCACCGCCGACGGGGCCGCGCATGTGGCCCTGGCGGCGGCCGGGATCCGCCTGGTGCACGTGTCCAGCGACGCGATCTTCTCCGGGACGCTGGGGGAGGAGTACGGCGAGGACGCCCTGCCGGAGCCGGTGTACGCGTACGGGGCCGCCAAGGCCGCCGCCGAGACCGCGGTCCGCGCGATCGCCCCGTCCGCCGCGATCGTGCGCACCTCCCTGATTCTGGGCGACGGGCACGGCGGTCACGAGCGGTTCACCCACGACCTGATCGCCGGCCGCGCGTCCGGGGCGATGTTCACCGACGAGATCCGTAAGCCGGTGCACGTCGACGACCTGGCCGACGCGCTGCTCGAGCTGGCCGCCGGCGACTACGCCGGGGTGCTGAACGTGGCCGGCGCCGACCCGATCAGCCGCTACGACCTGGGTGTGCTGGTGGCCCGCCGCGACGGCCTGGACCCGGCGGCGATCCCGGCGGCGCGGCTGGCCGATCTGGGCCTGGCCCGGCCGGCGGACCTGCGACTGGACATCACCCGGGCCGGCAAGCTGCTGTCGGTGCGGTTGCGGGGCGCGACGGAATTCGTTCGCCCGGCCGGGGCGTAGTCACGATACTGGCGCGATGAGCACCAGCCGCACGATCCGCGTCACCGTCCGCGGGTCCTTCGACAACCTGTCCGATGCCCAGAAGGCCGAGCTGACCGCCGCCGGGGACGCGCACGCCGACATCCTCGCCGTCGAGTACACGCCCGAGGGGCACCTGACCTACGACCTGGCGGCGCGCCCGTTCTTCACGTTCCGGTTCGGTGAGACGGTCGACGACGAGCGGGAGATCCCGAAGGTGACGGCGCGGGCCGAGGCGAAGGCGGCGGCGTGGATGACCGCGCGCGGGTACGGCTTCAAGCGCATCACCTCGCAGACGGTCGACATGTCGGAGATCCCCCTCGGCAAACGCGGCCGCAAACTCCAAGCCTGAACTGATCAGGTCAACCGTAGGTTGACGGCCGTCGTGTCGTCAACCTACGGTTGACGCTATGACGCAGCCTCCGGTCCGTCTCGACGACCTCATCCACGCCGTCACCCGTCAGCACCCCGACGACCCCCTCGACCGGCTCACCGGCGCCGTGGTGCTCAGCGACCGTCTCGGCGACCTCGCCGACCACCTGATCGGCCACTTCGTCGACCAGGCCCGCCGCTCCGGCGCCTCCTGGACCGACATCGGCCGCAGCATGGGCGTGAGCAAACAGGCCGCCCAGAAACGCTCGGTGCCCCGCGACCAGGGCTTCGAGCGCTACTCCGACGCCGCCCGCGCGGCGGTGGTCGCCTCGATGGCCCACACCGCCCGCTGGCGGCACCCCGAGATCAGCTGCGGGCACCTGCTGCTCGGCGTGCTCGACCAGGCCGGCGGCCTCGCCGTCACGGCGATCACCGCCCAGGGCCGCACCGTCGCCGAGATCCGCGACCAGGTCACCCTGCCGCCCGGGGACGCCGAGCCGGTGCCACTGATCCCGTTCGACACCCGTACCCGCAAGGTTCTGGAACTGACCTTCCGCGAGGCGCTGCGCCTGGGCCACGACAAGGTCGGCACCGGCCATCTGCTGCTGGCCCTGCTCACCGAGGGCGAACCCGTGCTCGACCTGGACCACGACGCCGTCCGCGAAGCGGTCGAGAAAGGCCCGCAGGAGCCGTGACCCGTACTTGAGAAGAAATTCGCGGTGCAACCAAGCAGCAACCGAGAGTGCCCACCGGTTGCACCCGTAGCCGCGAAAAGTTCCCCCTGCAAGCCGGTCAGCCGACACAGGGGGAACCGAAATGACCGCCACCGTCACGCCGAAGTCCGTCACCCGCGACCAGGAAGAGCTCATCCGCGACAACATGGCGCTGGTCGGTCACATGGTCCGCGAGATGCTGTTCAAGGTGCCGCCGCACGTGCACCGCGACGACCTCGCCTCCGCCGGGTACGCCGCCCTGGTCACCGCCGCGCAGGCCTTCGACGCCGAGCGGGGCATCCCGTTCGGCCGGTTCGCCGCCGTCCGGGTCCGCGGCGCCCTGCTCGACGAGCTGCGCAGCATGGACTGGGCCAGCCGCTCGGTGCGCGCCCGGGCCCGCCGCGCCGACGTCGCCCGCGAGGAGCTGACCCGCCAGCTGGGCCGCACCCCCACCGCCGACGAGCTGGCCGAACTGCTCGGCGTCGCCGTGAACGAGCTGTCCAGCGTCGACGACGACGTCCAGCGCGCCGCCGTGCTGTCGCTGCAGGGCTTCGCGTCCGGCGCCGCCGAGGACCTGGTCACCGAGGCGTCGATGAACCCCGAGGAGACCCTGCTGCACCGCGAGCGCCTCGGCTACCTGCACGACGCGGTCACCGTGCTGCCGGAGCGGCTGCGCTACGTCGTCGAGGCGTCGTTCCTGCAGGAACGCCCGCTGTCGGAGGTCGCCGCGTCGCTGGGCGTCACCGAGTCCCGGGTGTCGCAGCTGCGCACCGAGGCCCTGGCCCTGCTGCGCGACGGCCTGAACACCCACATGGAGCAGAAGAACGTCCCCGCAGCGCCCAAGGACGGCTGTGTCTCGCGCCGCCGGGCCGCGTACGCCGCGCAGATCGCCGCCCGCAGCACCATGGCCTCGCGGCTTTCGGTCACCGACGTGCACGGTCAGCGCCTGGCCGCGGCCGCCTGATTCTTGATGGTACGGGGATGCCCGCCCCCGCCGGGTCAGGGGCGCCGGCTCACGGCCGGCTCATGCCCCCGGGTTGCGGTCTCACCCGTAGGTAGACGTCTTCGAGACCGTCCTGGGCGTCCCACTGCTCGCCGATCTTGCGGAACCCGAACCCGGCGATCACCTTCTTCGACCCGATGTTGTCCGGCCGGATGCTGGCCCGTACCCCGGTGATCCGCGGATCCGCGTCCGCGCGTTCCAGCAGCGCCGCCAGGATCGCCTTGCCGTACCCGCGCAGCCGGTGCTCCGGCGCGACCGTGTACCCGACCTCGACCCGCCCTGCCTCGTCCGGCGGCCCGTGGAACCCGCCGTGCCCGACAATCACCCCTTCGGGTTCGGCGACGGCGGCCCGGGCGATCCAGTCGGCGGCCTCCGGGTCCCGGCGGATGTCGTCGAGCCGTACCTCCCACAGCCATCGCTCCTCCACCAGGAACGGGCTCAGCGGATGCCCCGCGGCGGCACTGGCGGCATCGAGGTCGCCGTCGACGAGCGCGGCCAGCACGGCGGGGGAGAGCTGGAGGAAGCGGATGGACGCCATGGCCGCATGATCACACACAGTGGTGATCCACAGCACCAATCAGTTGTGCACAACTAAATTGCGTACTACTGTTTTGGTCATGCGAGAGAGCACCGCCCTCGACCGGATGATCTGCTTCCAGCTCTACGCGGCCAGCCGGGCGATGACCGCGCTCTACCGCCCGCACCTCGACCCACACGGCCTCACCTACCCCCAATATCTCGTCCTGCGCGTCCTCTGGCACGACGGCCCCACCACGGTCCGTGACCTCGGCCGCACCCTGCGCCTGGACAGCGGCACCCTCAGCCCTCTGCTCAAACGCCTCGAAGCCCAGGGCCACATCACCCGCCGCCGCGGCGCCCACGACGAACGCACCGTCGAGGTCCACCCCACCGACACCGGACTACGCCTGCAGACCGACATCGGCGACCTCACCCAGGCCCTGGCCTGCGCCACCGGCCTCACCCCCGACGAACTCACCCAGCTGCACACCCTGCTCCACCGCGCCCGCACCGCCGGCCCCACCCCCTGACCGGCGCTCCGGCGCACCGCTGACCACTGCCCTCACCCGCCGCACCGCGCCCGCGGTGCCGGCAACCACTCCTACCCTCAGGGAGACATCGCATGAGCGCCCTCTACACCGCCTCCGCCACCGCGACCGGCGACGGCCGCAACGGCCACGTCCGCTCCAGCGACGGCGTCCTCGAATTCGACCTGGCCGTCCCGAAGGAGCTCGGCGGCGCCGGCGGCGCCCTCACCAACCCCGAGCAGCTGTTCGCCGCCGGGTACGCCGCCTGCTTCCACAGCGCCCTCAAGCGCGTCGCCAGCGCCCAGAAGATCACCCTGACCGACACCGCGATCACCGTCGACGTCGGCATCGGCCCGCTGCCCACCGGCGGCTTCGGCCTGACCGTCGCCATCGAGGCCGAACTCCCCGGCCTGGACGAGGCCACCGCCAAGTCCGTCCTGGACGCCGCCCACCAGCTGTGCCCGTACTCCAACGCCACCCGCGGCAACGTCGACGTCCAGCTCAACCTGGCCTGACCACCGCCCCCGAACGGCCCCACCCCGAACGGCACCGGCCCCACGCGGGTCGGTGCCGTTCGCGTTCCCGCCGACGCTCGTGTCCCCGCCGCCGTACCTGCCGGCTCTCACCTGCCGGCTCCCGCGGCCGCAAACCCCGGCTGGCGGCTCGGTCACGAGTCGCTACTGGGACTGGCGATACCACGATCGGCGAACGACCGCACCACCTGATCGAACACCGACACCGCCGGCTCCGGCCGCTCGGCGGCTTCCGCTGGTCATCTGGGCCCGGACAGCACTCCCGCTCCCACCCGTCCCTGACGATTCGAGCGGTGCTCCCGCGCAGGGCCGTAGGCTCCCGGCATGCCCGAGTACACCCGGCGCTCCGCCCGCGCGATCGTCCTGAACCGCGCCGACCGGGTCCTGCTGCTGCGCTCGGCACTCGACCCGCGAGATCTGACGGCGGGCTTCGGCTGGTTCACCCCGGGCGGCGGCGTCGAACCCGGTGAGGACCTCGCCACCACGGCCGCCCGGGAACTCGCCGAGGAGATCGGTCTCACCGTCACCCCGCACGCGCTGCGCTGGATCGCCTTCACCGCCGGGCCCGCCGACATCGACGGGGGCACCGGCTACTTCCGCGACGACTTCTTCCTGCTCCGCGTCGACCACCACGACGTCGACACCCGCGGCCAGACCGCCTGGGAACGCCGCCACTACGGCGGCCACCACTGGTGGCCCGTCCCGGACCTGCACGCCACCACCGAGATCGTCTACCCGGCCGGCCTCGCCGCCCTGCTCACCGACACGATCACCGGAACCCTGCCCGCAGGCCCGATCGAACTGCCCTGGAAACCCTGAACGGACGGCCCCACCGCCACGCCGGCGGGGCCGTCCGAGTCACACCGGCTCGGTCACCGCGGCGGGGGCGCTCGCGGCCGGAACGCTCGCACGGCGCCTGCCGATCACCGCGTCCAGCGACCACCGGCCCGCACCGAACGCGGCGACGGTCAGGAAGATCCACGCGTACAGGGCGGCGTTGACCCCACCGTTCTCGATCGGCAGCAACCCGTCCGGCTGGTGCACGACGAAATAGGCGTAGGCCATCGACCCGGACGCCAGAATCGCCGCGGGACGTGTCAGCAGCCCGATCATGACCAGGATGCCGCAGACGAGCTGGATCAACGCCGCGTACCAGCCGGGCCACAACCCGACGGGAACCGGCTCACCGCTGCCGCGGGCGCCACCGAACACGCCGAACAGGCTGGACAGCCCGTGACAGGCGAACAACAGGCCGACCACGACACGGAACAGCGACCAGGTGATCTGGGCGACACGAGGCGAGGACAATAGACGCTCCTTAGCCGAATCTGGACTACGGTCGCGTCGACGCTAGCGAGCAAATGCATCGAGACTTATCTATGACTCTAAATATTTCCTAAGAACCACCACCCCGCGACAGGACCGCGACCCGACCGCCTGACCGCGACAATCGACGCCACGCCACCACCAGCAACGTGACCACCAACACCGCCCCGAACACGTCCGACACCACCATCAGCCACGGCGCCGCCGCCTCATACGGCGGGGACAGGAACGCCCCGGCCGCCGCCAGCACCAGCCCGGCGCCCCAGACCGCCAGCACATGCGACTCCGACACCGCCCACCACACCGCCAGCACGACCACCAGCCCCAGCGCCACCACCCGCAGCCACAACCCGGCCCACCCGGAACCCGCGAACCACACCGCCAACTCCACCACCAGCACGAACCCACCCAGCCACCACGGACCGGGACCACGCCGCACACCACCCACCCGACCCCCGGGCCGCAACCACGGCCAGACCACCGCAGCCGTCACCAGCGACCCCACCGTCACCACGACGAACAGCCACTGGGCGGGGGAGAGGGGATAGGACGTATCCGACCAGATCAGCAGACTGCCCACCAGATAGAGCACCACCAGCAGACCCGCCGTACGCCCGGTCAACCACGCGGCATGCCGCCGCGACACCCCCGTGCACGCCTCGACCACCGCGATCGGCGCACACACACTGAGCCACACATGATTACGCACGAACTCGAACAACTGCTCGGCACTGAACCCGAACACCGGCACCAGCGTCCGCCCGGCCGCCTCGTTCCACGCGGCGAACTCCGTGCCGGCCAGCCCCGCCCGATCGAACAACGAATGATCCACCACACCGGCCTGCACCACACCGAACGCCGCCGCCAGCAGGATCATCACCGGCCAGCCACCACCCCGGCGCCGCGCCACCTCACGGATCAGCACCGCGACACTGCCGTACAACGGCCCGAGGAACAGCACCACCATCGGATAACCGTCGACGGTGAAGCCACCCCACACACACTCGGCGCACCACGTCGCCAGCAGCCACAACCCCAGCACTCGCATGCCGCAAAGCCTGCCCGCGCCGCACACCCGGCAACTAGCTACCTAAGTCGATGATCCCGGGCCACAGGTATCGAACCAAAGAATCAATCGTCGTCGTCCCCACCGTCGTCATCGTCCTCGTCGTCGCCGTCCCCGCCCGGGCACCCGGACAGCGTCAGCAGTGTCGCCGCGCCACTCGCGACCAGCAGAACCCGCCCGAACAGCGACCGCCGGCTGAAGGTCTCCTCGTTCATACCGCGGATTCTGGCAGACACCCGTCGTCACAGCTCACTCAAAACCCGATTTGTCCGATTGGCCTGTACGGCGGCCCGCTGCTGCTCCGCCGTCACCTCGATATACGACTGCGACGTCGCCAACGACGCATGCCCCAGCAACCGCATGATCTCCGACGCGTTCGCCCCGTCCTCCGCCAACCGCGTCGCGAACGTATGCCGCAACGCATGCAACTGCGCACCCCGCGGCACCCGATCACCGACCCCCGCACGCCGGTAACACGACCGCACCAGATACTGCAGACCACCCCGCCGCAACGGCTCACCACGCCGATCCACCAGCAGGGGAGCGGTCGACCCCACCCGCCCGAACCGCACCCGCCGGCTCTCCAGATAACGCCCCACCGCCGCATCCAGACCGTTCTCGATCGGCACCATCCGCGGCCGCCCACCCTTACCGGCCACCTCCACCCGCCGCTCACCGGGCCGCCCACCGATCGAACCCACCCGCAGCGCCAACATCTCCGACAACCGCAACCCCGCACACAACGCCAGCGCCAGCACCACCACATCCCGCTCCGGCCACGGGTCACGCTGCGTCTCATCCACCTTGCTCACCGCCCGCAACAACACCTCCGGCGTGTCCTCACCCCGCAACGGCTTCGGAATCAGCACCGACTGCCGCGGCTTGTCCACCCCCGACATCGGATTCCCCGGAAGCACCTGCTCAGTGACCAGAAACGTGAAGAACGCATTCCACGACGACCAGGCCCGCGACACCGACGCGGGGGAGCGGGACGCGGCGAACCGCGCGAACGCGGCCCGCAGCACGCGAGGGGAGAGGTCACTCACGGTGAGCGGCGCGGGATCCACCAGTTGCGCCACGAGGTGGAGGTCGCGCCGGTACGCCGACAGCGTGTGCACCGAAGGCTTCCGTGTGGCCCGCGCGGCCAGGAACTCGTCGATCAACTCAGAGATTGACGCATGCTGCATAAGGCATATTATGCAGCAATTATCACCGTTTGTGCTGCTCAACTTCGTGATCCATCAGTGGTGGTGATGCATTACGCCCGCTTGTATGACGACTTGTCCGTCTCGCCACGCCTTCCGCGAGCCGCGGGCGGGGCCCTGAGCCGGACAGGGGGGCAGGGCTGAACCGGATCCAAAGGCCGGCCGCCCTCGCGGGCGATCTTCGCGGGCGCACGGTGTCCACGACCCGCCCTTCGCACCGGGCCGTATTCAGCACAGGAGCGACTTCCACTCGCCTCCAGCGGCACTCGACGCCCTGGGATGGCTCGGCGGCTGTCAGACGCAGCCGGAAAAGTGTGTTGAAGCAGGGTGCTGGAGGCCGCGGGGAGACCCCTCCTCAAGCCAGGTTGACATAATATAGATTATCGACCCCGGAAATATGGGCGCGGGAAGGCGTTATCAAGGCCCTCGGGTGGGGCCGAGAGTTCCTTCTCGTCCCAGGCCGCCTGCCTCAGGTGAAAGACACGTGGTAAATCTGCCCTGTCCGGTACCTCAGGGGGTGTCACTTGTCGGCCGGCATCCCGAGTCCGCGCGGGACGCAGCATCTTGCCACCATGTGATCAGCGGTGGCGCGAAGAAGCCTCTCCCCTTCAGTGGCGCTCATGGCATCAGCCCTCGATTCGCGCTGGCGGCCACTTCCGGACAAATGTCCGATTGGTCCTGAACGAGGCCAGTGTGGCGCGGATCGTGTCGGCGGCGCCCCAGTCGTCGTCGAACTGGGCGAGGACGGCGAGGTGTTGCCGCAACTGGATGATCGGCATGCGGGTGGTCCAGTCGTCGTCGAGTCCGGTGAGTTCGGCGTAGACGGCGAAGAAGCGGCGGGATTCCGGTGGTGGCGCCGTGGTCCAGAGGTGGGCCAGGTCGACCTCGGCCCAGGTGTAGGACACGGCCGGGTCGATCAGTGCCGCTCGCCCGTCGGCGGTGGACAGAACGTTCTGGCTCCACAGGTCGCCGTGGGTGAGGCAGGCCGGCCGGTTCGGGAGCAGTTCGGGGAGCCGGTCGCAGAGTCGGTGCAGTGCGGCGCGGTCGGCGGGTTCGAGGGCGGTGTCGACGCGGGGTTCGGTGAGCCAGCGCAGGAGCCGGTGTTCGGCGTAGAACGTGTGGCCGTCGTCGGTCCATGTGTTGGTCTGGCGGCGGCGGCCGAGCCAGTTGTCGCGGTGCCATCCGTGGCGGGGGTGGATGGTGGTGGTGTGCAGGTGGGCGAGCGTGTGGGCGAACTGTTCCCAGAAGGCTTCGGTACGTGGCCGTGGTTCCAGGAGCGACAGGGCGAGTAGTTCGTGGTTGGCGGCGATGACGTGGGGTGTCGTCTGTCCCCCGAGTTCTCGTAGGGCGGTGAGTCCTTCGGCTTCGGTGGTGAAGGTGTCGTTGGCGGGTGTGTCGGGGAGGGTTTTGACGAAGATCGGTGGCGGGTTGTCGCGGGTGGCGATCCCTGCGATGGCGGCGAGTCCTCCGGTGACCGGTTCGACGGTGATGACGTCGTGGATTCCGGCGCGGGTCAGTCGTTGTGTCAGCAGTGTGGTGGGTTGCATCGTTGCCGGTCTCCCCCGGTCGTTGGTCCCGCTTCGATTCGCCGTGTCTTTCTAGCTTGGGGGCATGGCGGATGGGGTGGGTGAGCGGACTGCGGCGTTGCTGAGGCTGTCGTTGCGGTTGCGGGAGGCCGCGGTGGATGCGGGCCGTCCCGAGGTGGTGGCGAAGGTCGACGAGTTGTTGGGTGTGGCGGTGGTGGGGTGGCGGATCCTGACCGGGCTGGGGCTCTGAGTCCGCGTTCCAGGCCGTCTTCTACTTCCGCATCCCCGGCTATGCGGGTGAGGGCCGGGTCATCGCAGCGGATCCGCCGGCGTGCAGGTGATCAGGGAGTGCTGTTCGGATGCGGTGGCGGTCGTGGTCGAGGGTCGGCCAGTCGTGGCGGATCTCGTCGTCGGCCTCCGTGAGCCAGGTGTGGTCGCCGGTGGTGGCGTCCTGCAGGCTGGGGAGACCGGTGATGAGGGCGAGTCCGCTTCCCCCGGCGCAGCCGGCGTAGAGGACGGGTCTGGTCTCCCCTGTGCCGACGAGGAGGTATGCGCCTCCCCCGGCGTCTCCGGCGATCGGTTCGAAGGGTCCTTCGGTGTGCCGGGAGACGTCGAAGTCGAGGCGGGCGAGCAGGTCGGTGAGTCGTGGATGGTGTGGAGCAGTTCGCGGTCGGTTCGGGGTCGGCTCATGGTGTGGGCTACTCCCCTATGGCTTCGCGTTACTGGTCGGCGATAGATGGCGCTGATGATATTGGCTGGTGGTGGCGGGGTTTCTGGGGCAGGGTCGGCGGTGTGGTGACGGTGCGGAGGTTTCGGGGTTCGGACACCGGGGTGGTGTGGGGTCGGGCGGGCGCTGATGGGTGAGTTGGAGCGGTGTGCGGCGGATGCGGGCTTGAAGGCGGTGCACCTGGATACGGCGACCAATCAGCCGGATGCGATGGCGTTCTATCGGGGTCTGGGGTACCGCGAGGTGAGGCGGGAGCATCGGCCGGGGTGGTCGTGGACGCTGGTGTTCTACGTCAAGGCGTTGTCAGGTTGAGCAGGCCGGCCTGGGTGGGCTGGAAGCCGCTGGCGCGGTAGAAGTGGTCGAGGCGCAGCCATTGGCAGCCGGCGCGCGGGCGGCGTCGGTGGCGGCGGTGACCAGGCGCGTACCGATGCCGGTGTGTTGTCTGCCGGGGTGGAGGGTGGTGTCGAGGAGGAAGGCGTGGCTGCCGCCGTCCCAGCAGACTTGGATGAAGCCGATGAGGTGGGGGCCGTCGAAGGCGCCGATCCGGGTGAGGGCGTGGTGTTGGAGTTGGTGGGCCCAGGGGCGTACGTCGGTGGGGTCGTTGCCGAAGGCGGTGGCGCTGCGGGTGTGGATGCCGTTCTCGCTGATTCACGGGCATTCGGCGATCGTGAGTTACCGGGATCGGCGGTGGGTGTGTGAGGAGCGGTTCCGCAGCGGTCGTCGGTGGATTGGGGGGCGCGGCGGACGGTGACGCGGCTGGGTGGTGGCTGTTTCGTGGCGGTGGATCCGGAGCATGGCCGGTCGGGTGCGGAGGTGTGGGCGCCGCTGGTGTTGGAGGGTGCGGAGGTGCTGGTGTGACGGTGTTGCTGGAGCGGGCGGTGTGCGGGCCGGGTGGGTTCCGGGTGGTGCCGCCGGTGGTGGCGGTGCTGCTGGCTGACGTGGGTGCGCCGGCACGGTTGGGGGCGCATCTGCGGCTGGTGTACGACGTGGCGTGTGAGCTGGTCGGCTGGCTGGCGGCGGCGCATCCGGCGGTGGTGTTCGATCGGGAGGCGGTGGTGTTCGGGGCGGCGACCCATGATGTCGGCAAGGTGCGGCATCCGCAGGAGTTGTCGGGGCCGGGGTCGCTGCATGAGGCGGCGGGGCGGGCGTTGCTGGTGGAGCGGGGTGTGCCGGAGCGGCTGGCCCGGTTCGCGGGCACGCACGGGTCGTGGACGGCGCACGGGATCGGGGTGGACGATCTGCTGGTCAGCGTCGCGGACAAGGTGTGGAAGGCGAAGCGGGTGGAGGATCTGGAGACGTTGCTGGTCGAGCGGATCGCGCGGGCGTCACGGGTGGCGGTGTGGGAGGCGTTCGTGTCGTTGGACGACTGCCTGCAGGCTCTGGCGGCGGGTGCGGACGAGCGTCTCGCGTACCAGAATGCGTTTCCGGTCCGGTAGCAAGATCAAGCAGGATGGCCGGATGCGAATCGCGGTGATCTCTGATGTGCACGGCAATCTGCCGGCGCTCGATGCGGTGCTGGCGGCCATCGACGCCGAACGGGTGGATCTGACGGTCAACTGTGGTGACCTGTTGTCGGGGTATGTGCAGCCGGCGGCGACGGCGGACCGGTTGATGGGGTTGGGGTTGCCGACGGTGGCGGGCAATCATGAGCGGCAGTTGCTGACGTTCGGGCCGGAGCGGATCGGGATGGCCGATCGGGTCACCCTGGAAGCGTTGTCGGGTGAGCATCTGGCCTGGTTGCGGTCGCTGCCGGCGACGCTGTCCCCGGTGGCGGGGGTTCTTGCTTTTCACGGTACGCCCACCGATGACCTGCAGTACCTGTTGCACACGGTGACCGCTGCCGGGGCGCGGGAGGCGACCCTGGCGGAGGTGGTGGAGCGGCTCGGTGACGTGTCGGGGTACGGGTTGCTGCTGTGCGGGCACACGCATCTTTCCGGGTCGGTGCGGTTGCCGGGTGGGGCGCTGGTGGTGAATCCGGGCAGTGTGGGCTGGCCGGCGTACTCCGATGACGTGCCGTTTCCGCATCGGATGGAGGCGGGGTCGCCGCATGCGCGGTTCGCGGTGGCCGATGACGTGTCGGGGCGCTGGGAGGTGTCTTTTCACCGCGTGGCGTACGGGTGGGAGCGGGCGGCGGTGGCGGCCGAGGGGTTCGGGCGTGCGGATGTGGCGGCGGCGCTGCGGACGGGGCGGGTGGCGTGATGGCGGTGCGGTGGATCACCGGGTTCCTGGATTCTCCGGGGCGGGAGGTGGAGCCGTTCTGGGTGGCGGTGACGGGGTGGGAGTTGTCGGCGCGGCGCGACGGTGGCACGTTCGCGACGTTGCTGCCGGTGGACGGGGATGCGTGTCTGCGGGTGCAGGTGGTCGGGGACGGTCGGGCGCGTTCGCATCTGGATCTGCATGTCGACGAGGTTGCCGTCTCGGTGGCGCGGGCGGTGGAGCTGGGCGCGGTGGTGACGGCGGATCATGGGGATCTGGTGGTGCTGTCGTCTCCGGCCGGAATCTCGTTCTGTGTGGTGGGCTGGGACGGTGAGCAACGGCGGCCGGCGCCCCGGCGGTGGCCGGGTGGGCAGCACAGTGTCGTGGACCAGTTGTGCCTGGACGTTCCGGGCCCCGTACACGCGCAAGAAGTTGATTTTTGGGGTGGACTGACCGGGTGGGCGGTCCGGGCGACGGATCTGCCGGAGTTCTGCTGTCTGGAGCGGCCGGGCGGGATGGGTTTGCGGTTGTTGGTGCAGCGCACCGGTGGCGCGGTGGCGGGGGTGCATGTGGATTTCGCGTGTGACGACGTGGATGCGGAGGTGGCGCGGCATGTCGCGGTGGGGGCTTCGGTGGTACGGCGGGTGCCGGGTGACTGGACGACGTTGCGGGATCCGGTGGGCCGGGAGTATTGCGTGACGGGCCGTTCGCCACACCCGTCATGATCGTTTCGGTGTGGTGCGCGGTTCTTGTCGGTGGGTGCTGGTAGAAAGAAGCCGCTCTCATACAGGCGTACGAAGGCAGGGTGTGATGACGGCGGCAGGCGTGGCAGCCGGTGGGTTGACCGCGGAGGAGTTGCAGCAGATCCGGGACGCTCTGGCGGCCGGCCGCAAACCTCGCGTGCAGTTCACCGAGTCGGCAGGACAGATCTCCGGGCAGATCGGCCAGGTGGTGGGCCTGGAGGATCCGGCGGTGTCGGACGAGTGGGTGGTGGTGAAATTCGGGCGCGACGAGTTGCCGTTCTCCCCCGGTGATCTGCGGATCGCCCCGAAAGGCCCACCGCCGAAGAAGGTGGCGCCGCCTCCCCCGCCGGCGGAGCCGGTGCTGTCCGGGCCGCCGCTGCTGCCCGACCCGCCCGCGCCGCCGAAACCGCCGGTCCCCCGCAAGAGTAGTGAGGAAGCTCCCGCTGTGAAGGAACCCAACGAGCCGGCTGCTCCGGTGCGCAAGGTGGCCCGCCCGGCCAAGGCGAAACCGTCGCCGAGCCTGACCGTGACGCTGGCCTACGGGGACGGCGAGTGGACGGTGGCCGCCAATCAGGGGGCGAAAGCGCTGGCCCGGCCCTATGTGATCCGGCCGGCGGAGGCGCTGAAGATGGTGTCGCTGGTCGACATGCCGGGGGTGCAGGAGGCGGTCGAGCAGATCATGGCGGCCGAGCGGGCCGAGGCCGAGCAGCAGGCGCAGCGGTTACGGGCCGAGCTGGCCGAGGTGGAGGCCCGCCTGGCCGAGCTCGGCGAGGCGGGCTGACGGTCCGGTCGGGTCATGCCCGGTCGGATGTCGTGGCGGCCGGTGGCGGCAGGCTGACCGGTTCACCTCGCGGTATGCGGGTATGGACGGTGCCGCCCCTGGTGGCCAGCCACCAGTCGGCGGTCTCGATGCCGATGTCGCTGAGGTGCGCGTCGTGGATGGGATACGACCGGGTGGGTGCGACCGCCCGGACGAACGCGATGGCGGCGGGCAGGCTCGCCCACGGCCCGGACACCGGGACGAGCAGGGTGTGCACGTCGGCGTCGGGCACGGTGTAGGAGTCGCCGGGGTGGTAGACGCCGTCGACGAGGTATCCGAGGTGCGGGCAGCCGGGCAGCCCGTCGACGATGTCGGCGGCGCCGGCGAGGGCGTCGCGGTCGGAGAGGGTGCCGGGGTCGATCACGAGGATCCGGTCGCCGTCCTCGATCCGTACGCAGGCATGGCCGCAGGTCGTCAAGCGCATCCGGCCAACGTAGACAACCGCCTCTGCGCGGCGAAACCGATTACCCGGTCGGCTCCCTTGTTTGCCTTCCACCGCGCTACCGCCCGGTACTCGTAGCCCCGTCGCCCTTGTCGGTCGCCCTCGCTCCGCCTCCGCCATGCTTCCTGCGCCCTACCTGGGGCGCGTTGCGCTGTCTCGACCTTCTGCCGGGACGTCAGGTGAGGTGGGCAAGGCCGGTGAGGCCGGGACCGGAGAGGTGCGGCAGGGCGGCGGCGCGGCCGGTCAGCAGCAGGAGCAGGGCGCTGATCGGGCCGGTGACCACGGGGCCGGCGCCGGCCGTCCAGGGGACGTCGGTGGCGGTCAGGCGCAGGCCCGGCAGGCGGCGGCGGGCCCAGAACGGCCAGCCCATCGTCCACACCCGGGTGGCGGCGTCCGCGGCGGCAGCCGGGGGCATGGGCAGGTCGCGGCCCAGCGGCACGGCGATGTCCTGGGCGTGCACCAGGACATCGCACAGAATGTTGCGGTAGTTGGTGACGAACGGCAGCCGGCGGCAGTCCGCGTACCGCTCGAGCTCGGCGACCAGGTCGGTGACCGGCCGCTGGGCGTGCTGGACGGACATGTCGTGGTTGAGGCGATGGAAGCGGCCGCCGGCCCGGAGCGCCGCGGTGGTCATGGTCCACATGCCGGGTGGTTGCGGGGCCAGGGCGACGTGGGCGGCGACGTCACGGATCCGCCAGCCGGCGCACAGTGACGGTGTCTCCCATGCGGTGTCCGGCAGCCCGGCCAGCAGGTGTGCCAGGCGCCGCCGCTCCTCGGTGATGATCTGCCAGCTCTGCTCCTGGTCCATGACGACCCCCAGCATTGGTACGATTCTCTGACTAAAGTTTAGTCAGAGGATCTGACGAGTCGTCAAGGAGCGCGGCATGCCGGAACAGGTGAACGTCGGGGTGCTGCTGTTCGTGGCGTACCGGGCCATGGAGAACCGGGTCCTCGCCGCCGTCACCGCGGCCGGGTTCGACATCACGGCCGCGCAGGCCCGGATCTTCCAGCGGATCGGGCCGCACGGCACCCGGCTCGGGGAACTGGCCGAGCAGGCTCAGGTGACCAAGCAGACCGCCGGGTTCCTGGTCGACCAGCTGGTCAAGGCCGGGTACGTGGAACGGGTACCCGACCCCACCGACGCCCGCGCCCGGCTGGTGCGCATCGCCGAGCGCGGCCGGGCAGCGATCCCGGTCGCGGCGGCGGTAGTCGCGCAGGTGGAGTCGGAGTGGGCCACCCACCTGGGCGGCGAAGGCATGGCCACGCTGCGCGACACCCTGACCCGGCTCCGCGAGATCACCGACCCGTACCAGGGGTGAACCCGTCACCGCCAGGAAGCAATGTCATCCGGATCCAGCCATGACATCCGCTACCAGCAATCTTGCGCGCTGGCTCCGGTTGCCCCTGCCTCATCTGAGATCTTGAGCGCTTCGTTCCGGCTCGTCCCGCGATCTTGCACGTCCCCCCGGACGCTCCCTGCCAAAATCGCCGCTCCGGGGCAGTTCGCCCGGCGCTCCCTAATCGATGCCACAGATCTTGGGCAGGAGGTACCGGGTTTCCGGAGCGCAACGAACAAGTATGGGCAGAAATCCGATCATGGTCGTCCGGCTCCGGTGCCCGGTCCACAAGATCAGGTGCAAAGCGCGCTTCCCACTCTGCGCGTCCGCGGCCGTCAGCGATCACGAAGCGGGATGCAGCCGGGGACGCGTCGGGTATTGAAGCGGCGGCCTGTGCCTTGCCCTCACTGCCCAGACGGATGGAGTGAGCCGCCGGCAACTGGCGAGCCGAGGGGTCAGTGGAAGTACTTGAGGCCGGCGACCCCGGCGACGACCATCAGCAGGCAGATGATGCGGGGCAGGTTGGCCGGCTCGTTCAGGGCGATCATGCCGACCAGGGCGGTGCCGACCGCGCCGATGCCGACCCACACCGCGTACCCGGTGCCGACCGGGATGGTACGCAGCGCATACCCGAGGCCCGCCATGCTGGCCAGCAGGGCGACACCGAAGACAGCGGTCGGCAGGGGGCGGCTGAAACCGGCGCTGCGGTCCAGGGCGATCGCCCAGACGGTTTCCAGCACACCGGAGACGACGAGAACGAGCCAGGCCATGACGGATCACCTCAAGGGGCGGTCGTCTTGTCAGGCCGGGTACGACACGCAACTCGTCCGGGGCGTCCCGCGGACCGCGGGCGCCACTCGCCAAGGTTAGCCACCCGGCGCGGCCAATGAGACGTCACTGTCCGCCCCGGTGGCCGAACTCACCGGCCTCCCGAGCCAGCTTGCCGAGCCGACATGCGAACCACCCTTGCGAGCCGGCGTCCCAAGCCGGCGTCCGAACCCGCGAATGCCCGCAACCGCTAAGACCCGCAACCGCGAAAGCCCGGAGTCCGCGCGAGCGAACCCGGAAACCGGGCGCCGCGACGGCTCAGGGACAGGTGACGCGCGGATTCACGGTGGCGAGGTCACCGTCGGGGTTGGCCCGGTACAGCCACACGTGCAGGTCGTAGTGCACCGGCATGGGCGGAGCGCCGTGCGGCACCTCGTGGCCGGTCATCGGCCCGTCGAACCGGTTGCCGAACAGGGTCGGCCGGTCACCGCTGGTCTTCAGGTCGCCGTCGGCGTCGGCTTTGAAGTATTCGAGGCCGAGCAGGGTCTGTTTCCGGTCGTACAGCAGCACCTCCGGCAGCGTCGGATCGACCGCGGTATCGGCGGCCAGGCCCGGGTGCACGTAGTGGTAGCCCATGCCGGGCACGCAGTGCTCGGCCGGCAGGTAGCCGGCGGCCGTGGCCAGCTTCACGTTCTGGAACCGTTTCGTCGCGTCGAGGAGCACGGTGCGCTGGGCGGGCGTGAGGGTGGCCGGGGCGCCGGCGGCATGGGCGGCGGGGCTGATCGCGCTGGCCGCAGCGACCGCCACGACGGTGCAGAAGCGCAGGGCAGACATGGTGATCATGGGTTCAGGGTCCGGTACCCGCAGCCGCGCCGTCCGGGGATCGGGGCAGACGGAACGCTTACGGCGTACCCCGCAAGAAGGCCTGCCGCGGCCGTGGGATCATTCGAGGCCTCATGCAGACCTCACCTGTCTGGCGGGCGCCGCGGCTGTGGCGGCTGCTGCTCGCCGTGTCCCGGTTCGTGTTGTTCCCGTTCGCCCGGCTGCGCGTGTCCGGCGGCATGCCCGAAGAGCTGCGGGGCGGGCCGGTGATCCTGGCGACCAACCATGTCAGCCCGGCCGACCCGCTGGTGATCATGGCGGCGTGTCATCGGGCCGGCATCGTGCCGCGGATCATGGCGACCGGTGGGGTGTTCCGGGCCCCGGTGGTCGGGGCGATCATGCGGCATTGCGGGCACATCCGCGTCGACCGCAACACCACGAGGGTCGGCGACGCGCTGCCGGCCGCCGCGAAGGCCCTGGCGGAGAACTCGGCGGTGCTGGTGTACCCGGAGGGCCGCATCGGCCTCGATCCGTGGATGTGGCCGGAACGGGGCAAGACCGGCGCGGCCCGGATGGCGCAGATGTCCGGGGCGCCGGTGCTGGCGGTGGCGCAGTGGGGCACGCACGCGGTGGTTCCGTGGGCGGCGCCGAAGCATCTGGGCCGGGCGCTGCTGAAGGCGGTGTTCACCCGGCCGGTGGTGCGGGTGCGGTTCGCCGGGCACGCGGTGGATCTGTCGGCGGCGCAGACCGGTTCGCCGGGCGCGCAGGCGATGCAGGCCACCCGGCTGATCATGGACGCTATCGACGAGACCCTGACGCCGCTGCGCTGCGATGAGCTGCGGACGCCGAAAGTGATCGATGTGACCCGGCCGCACGACCTGTCGCGGGTCCGGCCGCGTACGGACTGATCAGTTCCTTCTCGAACGCCAGCTGGTTGTAGGGGATGTCGCTGTAGCCGCCGATGTGGCCGTAGCCGCTGCTGCGGTACAGCGCCAGCGCCTCGGTGAGCAGCGGGTGCGTGCCCAGCCGCACGGTGGTGATGCCGTGCGCGGCCGCGTCGACCTCCAGGCGGCCCAGCAGTCTGCGGCCCAGGCCCAGGCCGCGGGCCTCGGTGGCGACCCACAGGTGCCGGATCTCGGCGACGCCGGGGCCGAGGCGGATCCACAGGCCGCAGCCGACCGGATGTCCGTCTTCGATCGCGACGAGCTGGGTGCCGGTGACGTCCTCCGGCCGGGTCAGGGTGGCCTCCTCGAAGCCTTCCGGGAACGTGCGGTCGAGTTCGGCGGCGTACCGGGCCAGGCACTCCCGGGCGGTCACCGACGCCGGCGCCACGGCCTCCACCACGACGGCGGCGGCGCGCAGCACCCGGCGGATCTCGTCCTGGGCGCGGATCAGCCGGTCACGCTGGCCGGCGGTGAGTTCGCCGAGCAGCGCGGCGATCCCGGCGCGGGACCGTTCCGCCGACGGCCGGCCCTGCCCGAGGTAACGGTCGGTGAGCACGTCGAGGCGCTGGTTGTAGTAGCGGTTGAAATCGTGCACCCGCTCGATCTGCTCGACCTCCATGCCGCCAAGGCTAGATCCCGGCGTGCGGCAAGTCAGACATATGCGGTTACCCCTGATGTGGTACGCCGTACGCGCCCCGCCCAGCGTGATCCGTCCCTGCTTCTCCGGGCGACGCAGGCGGGTCACCGGACCGCAGCGCCCCTCACGGGCGTAGCGGCTCTCACCGCGCCCCGGCCGTCGCCCACACAGGTCACCGCCGGCCCATGGCCGTCCTGGGCGACGGCCCGATCGCCGGCCGTCGCTGAGGCAGGTCACGGCCGGCCCATGACCTGCCTCCGCGACGGCCGGTGGGGTGGACTGGCAGCATGCTGGGCATGACCGCGTTCGACGACGTCGCCGCCTCGTTCTGGGATGCCGGCAACGACGCCATGACCCTGCCCCCACTGACCCCCGCCCTGGTCGCCGCCGCCGAGGATCAGCTGGGTGTCACCCTGCCCGCCGCACTGATCCGGCTACTGGAGATCCGTAACGGCGGGGCCGTCGCCGACGCGTGGGACGCCTGCCCGGCCGCGCCGAACTCCTGGGCAGGCGACCACGTGCCGTTCGATCACCTGCACGGCATCGCCGCGGCACCTGACGCCGTGCAGATGTCGCTGCTGGACACCGCCTACCTGGTCCGGGAGTGGGACCTGCCGTCCCCGGTCGTGCTGCTGTGCGGCGACGGGCACACCTGGCTGGCCCTGGACTACCGCGCGTGCGGCCCGCACGGCAGCCCGCCGGTGGTGTGGCTCGACGCGGACTCGGGGCAGGAGCTGACGGTGGCCGCTGACTTCCGTACCTTCGTGCAGGCGTTGACCTCAGCCGAGTCGTTCCCGGACTGACCGGGCCACCGTGACCGGGTCGCGGTGTGTGGTGTCGACCGTCAGGTCGTAGCGCATGCCCTGGTGGGCGTGCCGTGCCGACCAGCGGGCCAGGCCCGGCCGGTTGCCGCGGGCGGTCTCCCGGCGGGCGAGTTCGCCGTCGTCGCAGAACACCCCGACCAGCAGCGGCCGCCACGGCGCCAGCACCCGCAGCCAGTCGTCGCGCACGTCCGCGCCGAGCAGCATCTCGTCGATGATCACCGCGTTCCCGGCCGCGGCGAGGGCCGCGACCGCCCGGTGGAACCCGGCCATCATCCGCCGGCCGTCGTCACCGTAGGTGATCCGCAGCATCGGCTGCCCGTCGTCGTCGGGCAGCCGCTCGTAGGCGAACCCGCGATCGCGGAACTGTCCGAGCGGCCCGCCGGCCCACCGGTCCGGGACCGTGGCGAACAGGGTGTCCAGGCCGAGCAGCAGCATCGGCTCGCCGGTCAGGTCCTGCAGCGCCCGCCCGAGGCTGGTCTTGCCCGCCGACGACGCCCCGTTGAGAAACACCACCGGAGTCCGCACGGTCCTCATGGTGCCATCTACCGTCGCGCACAATGGTGCGATGGCGATCGACAGGTCCGGGGAGCACTGGCGGGGTGAGGATCTCGGCGACCTGGCCGCGTTCCTGCGCGGATATCAGGCCGGCGGCTATCCGGTGGACACGGTGGTGGAGTGCCGCTGCGTGTGCGGTGGCCGGGCGTTCCGGATCGACGTCGACGGTGACGACGACAGCCGGCGGACGTGCGTGGCGTGCGGGGTGACCGCGTTCATCGGCGACAGCGCCGACCATTGGAACGCCGCCGAACGCGAGGAGTGCGCGTGCCCGTGCGGGGCTGAGGAGTTCGCGGCGGCGGTCGGGTTCTCCCTGACCGACAGTGGCGAGGTCCATTGGCTGAGCCTGGGGTTGCGGTGCCTGGCCGACGGCGTGCTGGGCGTCTACGCCGACGTGAAGATCGACTATGAGCCGTCGCGGCACCTGCTGGCGCGGGTCTGACATGCGGTCCCTGCATCTGGTGGTGTGCGCCGCGACCCCCGCTGCGGCATCTCGGTGAGCTGATCGGCCTGCTGACGCCCGCCTGGACGGTGCAGGTGATCGCCACCGCGTCCGCGACAACCTGGCCGTCGGTGTCCTCAACGAGCACCTCGGCGGCGCCGTGCCGATGGTGCCGGCCACCCACGTGAAGCCCGGCGCACGCGGTGCGTACCTGAGGGCCGGTCAGCGGCCCACGGAGTCGCCCTCACCGGCCGGTCACGTGGTCACGTCGGTCAGGTCGCGCAGGATCTCGGAGGCGGTGACCGCGTCGAGGACGGCCAGGGACCGCATGCCGGGCCCGGTGAGGTTGCCCGGGCCGGCGCTGCCGTCGTGCAGGTGGACCGCGACCACGCATTGTTCGTCGGTGAACCCGGCCTGCCCGACGATGCCCGGGTCCAGGTGCACCGACACGACCAGCCCCGTCCCGGCGGCACGGTCGAATCCGTCGCAGATGCCGGCCCGGACCGGTTCCCGGCGGCGCCAGCCGCGCCGGTCCAGGGTGAGGATCGTGGTGGTGGGCACGGTGACGTCCTCGAACCGGTGCAGCCGTGACCCGGCCCGCTCGGCCTCGGTGAGGGTGTGCACCGGCCGGGTGAGCTGCGGGAACGGTTGCAGGATCTCGTAGTCGGTGAACAGCTGCGCCCACCGGCCGGTGTCGCCGCCGAGGTGCACCGGGTGGGCGACGCCGATCAGGTCGTCGTCGCCGAGCCGGACCGGTTCGTCGGCGACGTCGGCGAAGCTGCGGTCCTCGGCGATCCGCAGCGCACCGCCGGGGCCCGTCCACACCAGCCGCCGCGCGAGGTGCCACATCAGCGGATGCTCGGCGAACAGCCGCCGGAACTCCGCGCCCGTCCACCGCCGGCCGCTGGTCATGGCGTGTTCCAGGCGCCGCACCTGCTCGGCGGAGATCGTGCGCACGTCACGTTTGAGGGCGGTGAACCGCCGGTAGGCGGCCTCGGCCAGACCGGTGTCGTCGCGGGCGCCCGGTTTCGGCAGGGCCTTGAGCCCGTCGACGACCGGCCGTAACTGTTCGTCGAACCCGACGGTGAACTGCCGGGGCCCGTAGTCCAGCCGCAGCCGGCCGTCACGGTCGAGGCCGAAGTCGGGCACGAGCCGGTCGGCGAGCTGCTCGGCGGTCAGCCCGCGAGCGGCGGCGACCTCGTGGATGCGGGCGGTCGCGGCGGCCCGCAGCGGCGCGGACGTGGCGCGGACGGAGATGCGGTGCAGGTGCAGCAGCGCGGTGTCGGTGCCGATGCCGGCCAGCACGGCCAGCCCGGCGACGGCGCGGGCGGTGCGGCCGTGCCGGGGCCAGGACAGCAGGTACGGGGTGATCCGGGCGGCGGTCTCGTCGTCGCCGGTGAGGGTGACCGCGTCGAGGACCCAGGTGTCCTTGCCGGCGGCGCCGGTGGACTGCCACGCCTGGAACAGGCCCCACCCGAACGCGGCCAGGTCGGCGGGTTCGGCCGCCTGGCGGACCAGGCCGAGCCCGGCGTACGGCGCATCGGCCGGGGAGATCATCAGCATCCGGATCAGGTTGCTGACCGCGTCGCCCGGCAGCGCCCCGGATCCGTCGCGCAGCCGCACCGGTGGCAGGGCGGCGGGGGCGGCCCAGTCCGGGGGCGCCGGCATCCGGGCGGGCAGGGCGGTCAGCGGGTCGGCGGCCAGCAGCGCCCGCACCCCGGCGAGAGCGGGTGGGCCGTACCCGGCGGCGGCGTCCTCGACGAGGGTGGTGTGGCCGTGGCGGTGCAGCAGGAGCAGCGCCTGCCCGGCCTGCCGGCGGGCGGTGCCGGGCTTGCCGAGGGCCGGCGGGATGAGGGCGCGGGCGGCCGCGGCGGGGTGCCGCAGCAGCCACTGCCGGGCCAGGGGCCGCACCGTTTTCAGGCGGGCCGACCAGTCGGCCATGAGGGCCGCCACGTCCGGCGCGGTGAACGGCATCAGCAGCGGCCCGTGTTCGCCCGGGGTGGCGCGGGCTTCGGCCAGCAGGGCGGGCAGCGCGCCGGCGCCGAACCGGGCCGCCACCGACCGCAGCCACTCCGCCGATGCCCAGTCGGTGTGCTCGCGCCAGCCGGCGAGGGCGGGCCGGGCGATGTCCTCGGGCGCGAACAGGAGCAGCCGCAGCAGGTCCATGCGGCTGCCGTGGCCGGCGCTCAGCTCGGCGGCGCGGGCGGCCCAGTCGGTGCCGGGGTTGCCGTGGACCCAGGCGGCCTGCTCGGCCCACTGCCGGCGTTCGCCGGGCAGCCAGTGCACGCCTGGCGTGTCGGTGCAGGTCAGGCCGGGGACGGTGGGTGGTTTCGCGGCGGTGGCGCGGTGCTGCCAGGGCGGGTCGGCCAGGATCGGCGGCACCGCGCGGAGCGGGGCGGCCACCACGGGGATGTCTTCCACACCGCGGAACCTACCGCCGCCGTACGACAGAAACCGGCGGTCTATTCGGTGCGCTGGCGCTGGCGCAGGTAGGCGAGGACGGCTTCGCGGGTGGTGCGGACCCCGAACAGGGCGCGGGCTTCGGCGATACGCCGGTTGGCGGTGCGCAGGGACAGGAATTCGGCGGCCGCGGCGGCGGCGATGGTGTCACCGGCGGCGAGCCGGTCGAGCAGGGCGCGTTGTTCGGGGATGAGGTTGGCGATCAGGTCGGTGCCGTCGGCGCCGCGGTTGACCGGCCCGAGCCGTGACAGGTCGTCGATCAGGGCCCGGCCGGCCGCGGATTCGGCGTCGCAGACGGCGACGACGCCGGCGCCGCGGGCGGCGGCGAGCACGGCCAGTTGCGCGGTCTCGATGTCGTCGTCGCCGATACGGCCGTGCAGGACCAGGTGGGCGGCGCCGACGTCCCAGGAGGGGTCGGGCAGGGCGAACCCGGGCCGGGCGGTCCAGCCGTCACGGCCGAGCCGGCGCAGGACGGTGTCGGCTTCGGCGGAGGTGGCCACTACGTGGCGTGGCGCGTCGTCGGGCTGTCGTATCACCGGCCATCCTCGGTGGTGTCGAAGGGTTCGGCCCTCGCCGGGGTGGGGGCGAGGGCCAGTGCCGCGGCTTCGGTACGGGTACGCGCCCCGAGTTTGCGCATGCTGGCGCGGATGTGGGTGTCGACGGTCTCGGCGGAGATGCCGAGTTGCCCGGCGATGCGGCGGGTGGGTTCCCCGGCGGCGACCAGGTGCAGCACGTCGAGTTCGCGGCGGGTGAGCCGGCCGTCGGAACGGGGGCTGCGGGTGTCGCGCTGGATCTGGTGGCGGCGCAGCCCGCGGCGGGCCCGGCCGGCCAGGACGGTGAGGCCGGCGTCGTCGGCGAGTTGTTCGGCGCGCAGCAGGGCGGTGACGGCGGTGTCACGGTCGGCGCCGGTGAGCCCGGCGGCGATCAGGCAGCGGATCTGTTCGCGCAGGGCGACGGGCTGCCACGCGTCGGCGGCGGTGTCGAGGCCGGCGCCGACGGCCCAGGCGGTGAGGGTGCGCCGGGCGGGGGCGGGCAGGTCGACGGGGATGGCGGGGCTGCCGGGTTCGCCGAGGTCGTAGGCGGCCCACCGGGCGGTGATGGCGTGCAGCCCGGCGAGCAGGCCGCGGCCGGTGTCGCCGGGGGTGGCCACGGCCCGGTCGGGTTGCCCGTCGAGCCAGGCGGCCTCCCGGGCGACCCAGGCGGCGGCGGGGTGGGTGGGGGTGGCGCCGAGGCGGGTGCGGGCGGCGGCGAGCAGCCCGGTGTCGGCTTCGATGAGGGCGGTCGCGGCGGTCGCGTACGCCCGCGCCTGCTCGGGCAGGGCCCGGTCGGTGAGGTTGGCGGCGCGGCGCAGCACCCCGTCGGTGCCGTCCCAGGACAGGGCGGTGGGGAAGCCGGGGCCGTGCAGTGCCAGGGCCCAGTCGGCGGCGGCCAGGAACCGGGTCTGCCAGCCGTAGGCGAGGGCTTCGCCGGCGGTGGCGGCGGCGTGCAGGGCGGCGGTGGCGGCGTCGACGAGCCGGCCTTCGGCGGCGAGGTGTTCGACCAGTTGCCACGCCGACCAGCGGGCGATCAGCGGGTCGGCGGCGTTCGCGGCGGCGGTGAGGGCGGTGTCCCAGCCGGGCAGCCGGTGCGCGGCGCGGACGGCGGCCAGCGCCGCGGCGATGCCGTCGGGTGGCTCCGGGTGCCGGGCGGCGATCTTGTCGGCGAGTTCGAGGGCGCTCATCGGTTCGCCGGCCAGGGTGGACAGCAGCAGGACCCGGTCGCGGGCGGCGACGATCGCGGTCGCGGCGGTGTCCGGGACGGCCCGGACCGCGTCGCGGGCGCCGGCCGGGTCACCGGCCTGCAGCAGCGCCTCCCCGCGCAGCACGGCCGCTTCCAGGAGGGTCTGGCCGTGCAGGACGTCGGCGGCGTCGGCGGCCCGGCCGGCGGCGAGGGCGGCGTCGGCGGCGGCGAGCCGCACCCGCGGGTCGACGGTGGTGGGCAGGCCGGCGGCGAACAGCAGCAGCGCGGCCCGTTCGGCGCCGCCGGCCCGGTCGGCGGCGGCGAGGGCCTTGCGGTAGGCGCCGGCCGGGTCGCCGGCGGCGGCGAGGTGCCGGGCGGCTTCGGCGGGTGGGGTGAGGTCGGCGAGGCGGGCGTGCAGGTCGGCGCGGGCCTGCGCGTCGAGCAGCCCGGCGGCGGTCTCGGCGACGTACCCGGACACCGGCAGCAGGTCACCGCCGGGTTCGGCGGTGATCAGCCCGGCGGCGAGCAGGTCGGCGGCGCCGGTGCCGAGCAGGGCGGGCGCGGCGGGCCGGCCGAGCAGCCCGAGCGCGGCCAGGGCGGTGCGGGCGGGGCGGGGCAGGTCGGCCAGGGCGGTCGCGATCGCGTACGCCACCTGGTCGATGTCCTCGCCGATCGGGGGGCGGCCGGTGGCGGCCTGCCGGGCCAGGGCGATGATCGCGAGGGGGTTGCCGCCGGCGCGGGTGACCACGGCCGCGGCGGCGAGGTCGTCGAGGCCGCCGGCGGTCTGCCGGGCCAGGTCGAGCGCGGCGTGCGCGGTCAGCGGGGGCACCGCGAGCCAGGCGGTGGCGGCGGCCCGCAACGCGGCGGCGAGGTCGGCGTCGAGGCGGTGCGGGGTGCGTACGGCCACCAGCACCCGGCAGGTGCGGGCCAGGTACGGCAGCGCCGCCACGGTGGCCGGGTCGGCGTGGTGCAGGTCGTCGATGACCAGCAGCCCGCCGCGCACCCGGGACCGGACGGCCTCGGCCAGCAGCGGGATGTCGTCGGCGGGCAGCCGGGCGCGCACGGCCCGGGACAGGGCGAGGGCGGGCACCTCGGCGAGCATGGCCAGGCCCCCGCCGAGGTGGGCCGGCCCGGGCACGGCGGCGGCGATGCGGCGCAGCAGGGTGGTGCGGCCGCAGCCGGGCGGCCCGGTCAGCACCACGAGGGCGGGCCCCTGGCGCAACGCGGTACGGGCGGCCACCTCTGGCTCGTCCGTCACCTGCGCTCCCCCCTCACTGGCACGAACTCGTGATGCCGGCCCGCAGGCCGGTGTCCGTAGGCTTCACTGCGAACAACGCTCCGACGAAAGGGTCCCTTCGTGACGACGACAGCCGCGATACGCACATTGTCGCCGACAGTGGCTTGCGCTGACGAGTCGAAGTGACCGGCCCCCTCACCACCGGTGTCGTGACTCTCTGTCACGATATCGTCACGCGCCTCTCCTTCGATGCTGGTCAACAGGTGCAACAGATCAGCCGGCGCCTTCACGATCCGTTACGTGTGGCGATTGCAGGTCGCCTGAAAGCCGGAAAGTCGACACTAGTCAACGCTCTGATCGGCCGTCGGGTCGCCCCCACCGCCGCCGGCGAGTGCACCCGGGTGGTCACCCGCTTCCGCTACGGGCCCGCCGACCGCATCGACGTGGTCACCCGCGACGGCGACCGGCACAGCCTGCCCCTGGACGACGACGGCATGGTCCCGGCCCGCCTCGGCGTGCCCGCCACCCGCATCGCCCACGTCGACGTGACCCTCACCAGCGACCGGCTCCGCGACCTCACCGTCGTCGACACCCCCGGCCTGGCCTCCACCGACACCGCCGGCAGCGCCCGCGCCGAAGCCGCCGTCGGCATCGACGACGACTCCGCCGGCGAGATCGCCGCCGCCGAAGCCGTCGTCTACGTGTTCACCCAGGCCGTCCGCGCCGACGACCTGCACGCCCTGCAGGCCTTCCACGCCGCCTCGGCGAAACTCGCCACCAGCCCCGTCAACGCCATCGGCGTCCTCTCGCGCATCGACACCCTCACCGGCGGCGGCGCCGACCCGTGGCCCGTCGCCGAACCCCTCGCCCGCCAGCAGGCACACCTGCTCACCCGTACCGTCGGCGACGTCGTACCGATCGCCGGCCTGCTCGCCGAGACCGCCGTCGCCGGCCGGCTCACCGCCACCGACCGCGACGCCCTCGCCACCCTCGCCACCCTGCCCCCCGCCGACCTGCAGATCCTGCTGCTGTCCGCCGACCTGTTCCGCACCCGCCCCGCACCGGTCCCCACCGGCCAGCGCGAACGGCTGCTGACCCGCCTCGACCTGTACGGCATCGGCTTCGCCTGCGCCCAGCTCACCACCGACCCCCGCCTGAGCACCGGCGAACTCGTGCGCCGGCTCACCGCCGCGTCCGGGCTGGCCCGCCTCACCGCCACCGTCGACCAGACCTTCCGCCGCCGCAGCGACGCCATCAAAGCCCAATGGGCACTCACCCGCCTGGAACGCCTCGCCTCCTACGACCCGCACGCCCGCGACGTCATCCGCGACGCCGTCGAACAAGCCCTGCGCGACCCCGCCTACCACCGGCTCCGGCTCCTCGACGCCGCCCAGCGCGCCGCCACCGGCACCGTGCCCCTGCCCGCCGGCTGGGACCAGGAGCTGATCCGCCTCGCCACCTCCGACGACCCGCACCACATCCTCGCCACCCCCGGCGCCGAGCCCGGCCGGCTGGCATCCGCGGCGATCGCGGCAGCCGGCCGATGGCGCGCCTACGCCGTCGACGGCGCCGGGCCCGCCCAGGCCCGCCTCGCCCACGTCGCCCACCGCGGCTTCCAGCTGCTCGCCCGCGAGATCCGGGAGACCCAGGCGTGAAAGACCTCACCACCCAGCTCGACACCGCCGTCCGCGACACCCTCTCCTACCTGCGCACCACCGACCCCGACGCCGCCGCCGACCTCGCCGACCTGCGCCGCGCCCACCTCACCCGCCCCGGCGTGGTCGTCGTCGGCGAAACCAAACGCGGCAAGAGCTCCCTGGTCAACGCCCTCCTCGGCGTACCCGGCCTGTCCCCCGTCGACGCCGCCGTCACCACCGCCGCCTACCTGCACTTCACCCCCGGGCCCGCATTCAGCGCCCGGGCCTGGCTGCCCGGCGGCGACGAGATCGACGTCGACGACCTGTCCGACTGGGCCCGCGGCCGCCAGCGCGCCCGCCGCATCGACGTCACCCACCCCGCCCCACTGCTGCAATACCTCACCCTGCTCGACACCCCCGGCGCCGGCGGCCTCGACCCGGTCCACGCCACCATCGCCCTGGACGCCGTACGCCGCGGCACCGCCCTGCTGTTCGTCGCCGACGCCTCCGCCCCCCTGTCCCAACCGGAACTGGACTTCCTCGCCGCCGCCACCGAACGCGTCGACGCCGTCGTCTTCGCCCTCACCAAGATCGACGCATTCCCGCAGTGGCGCGCCATCGCCGACGACAACCGCTCCCTGCTGCAGGCCCACGCCCCCCGCTTCGCCGCCGCCCCCTGGTTCCCCGTCTCCGCCCGCCTCGCCGAGATCGCCCTCACCACCGACCCCGCCACCCGCGACACCCTCGCCACCGAATCCCGCATCCCCGCCCTGCAACACGCCCTCGTCGAACTCGCCGGCCGCGGCCACCAACTACGCCTGGCCAACGTGCTCCGCGCCGCCCACCGCGACCTCACCCGGCTGCGCGACACCGCCGAACAACGCATCCACGCCGCCGTCGACCCCGCCGCGCAGGCCGCCACCCGCGCCGAACGCGCCGCCCTCGCCGCCCGCAAACGCACCGAATCCCGGCAGTGGACCCTCAAACTCAACGCCGAGATCCAGCACGCCCGCGTCGCCGTCGTCGGCCGGCTCCGCACCCGCCTCACCGAGATCCAGCACGACTACGCCCGCCGCATCGACACCGCCCGCGGCGACACCCTCACCGCCCTGCCCGACGACCTCGACACCCAACTCCACGCCGTCGCCGCGGAACTGTCGGCCACCCTGGAGGACACCTACCGCGACGTCGCCGAGAAAGTCCTCGCCGACTCCTTCGACCCCGCCCGCGTCGGCGCCACCCTGCGCCACACCCTCACCGCCGGCCCACCCCGCGACGGCTCCGGCGACAACCTGCTCATCGCCCTGTCCGCCGGCGGCGTCGCCCTCCTCGCCGGCCGCGGCGCCATGCTCGGCGTCTCCGCCCTCGGCCTCGCCGGCGGCCTGCTCCTACCCGTCGCCGGCCTCGGCCTCGGCCTCGCCGCCGGCGGCTACGTCATCTACCGCCGCCGCGTCCACACCGACCGCCGGCACGCCCACACCTGGCTACGCGACGTCCTCGCCGAGACCCGGGCAGCACTCACCGACGAGATCAGCGGCCGGTTCACCGACCTGCAATACGCCCTGTCGGTCGCCCTCGACGACGCCATCGAGCGTAGGCTGCGCGAACTCGACGCCCTCATCGCCGAGATCGACGCCGCAGCCGCCGAGGACGCCGCCGGCCGGGCCAAACGCCGCGCCGCCGCCACCAAGGACCGCGACGCCGCCGCCGCCCGGCTACGCCAGGCCGACGAGGCGCTGCTGCGAGCCCGCTCCCTGACACCCGCACCCATCGACGAAGGGCTCTCCCGATGACCGACCACTGGGACCACGACGACGACTTCGGCTTCGACGTGCCGGAGGACCTGCCGCCACCGCACACCGACGACACCCCCACCCTGCACGACGACGACGTCGACTTCGACGACCACACCCCTCAGTGGGACGACCAGCCCGCCCCCGACACCGACGTCCCGGACATTCCCGAAATCGGCGATGCGGTCGCCGACGACACCGTGTTCCCCCCGGCACTCGCCGTCGACCTGCCCGAACCCGTCGACGGCTTCCCCTGGATCGACACCGCCACCCTCGGCGCCGCCGACACCGGCTTCATCCCGCCCACCGACCCGGTCACCGCCGCCGAACTCGCCGCCTACGCCGGCATCGACATCCCCCCCGGCGCCGACGCCTGGACCGTCCTCACCAACTCCGACGACCCCGCCACCGCCGCCCTGGCCCGCTGGTGGACCACAGGTGAACAGTGATCCACATCTCCCGTTAACGCGCCCGGAATGGCATCATGACCGCGCACCGACCACACCCAGGAGCGCACACTGATGGCCGTCACCGGCACCCACGACATCGTTCCCGCAGGCAAACGGGAACTCCGCGGCTGGTACTTCTACGACTGGGCGAACTCGGCCTTCCAGACCACCGTCATCACGGTGTTCCTCGGCCCGTTCCTCACCAGCGTCACCGAACAGGCCGCCGGCTGCGCCATCGGCGCCGACACCTGCGACGGCACCGTCCACCCCCTCGGCATCCCCGTCGCCGCCGGCTCCTACTACCCGTACCTCGTCTCGCTGTCGGTCCTGCTCACCGTCTTCGTACTCCCCATCATCGGCGCCGTCGCCGACCGCGCCCCCCGCAAGAAACCCCTGCTCGCCGCAGCCGCCTTCACCGGCGCCACCGCCACCATGGCCATGGGACTCGTCACCGGAGACCGCTACCTGCTCGGCGGCATCCTCTTCATCATCGCCAACATCAGCTTCGGCGCCGCCGTCGTCGTCTACCACTCGTTCCTGCCCCAACTCGCCGGCCCCGACGACCGCGACCGCATCTCCAGCCGCGGCTGGGCCTTCGGCTACCTCGGCGGCGGACTTCTGCTCCTGCTCAACCTCGTCGTCGTCATGACCCTCACCGAAGACGGCAACCCCGAGAAGACCCTCGACCTGGCCCGCTACTGCATCGTCTCCGCCGGCGTCTGGTGGGCCGCGTTCACGATCATCCCGCTGCGCCTGCTCCGCGAACACCCCAGCGCCTCAGCGACGATCGAGAAGGGCAACATCCTCACCGACGGGTTCAGACAACTCGGCCACACCATCAAAGGCATGCGCGCCTACCCGCTCACCCTCTTCTTCCTCGGCGCGTTCCTCGTCTACAACGACGGCATCCAAACCGTCATCACCCTCGCCAGCCAATTCGGCACCGAAGAACTCAACCTCGAACAATCCACCCTGATCGTCACCATCCTCATCGTCCAATTCCTCGCCTTCGGCGGCGCCCTGCTCCTCGGCGCCCTCGCCGCCCGCATCGGCGCCCGCAAAACCATCCTGATCAGCCTCGCCCTGTGGCTGCTCGTCATCATCGCCGCGTTCTGGCTCCCCGAAGGCCAACCCGTACCCTTCATGATCCTCGGCGCCGGCATCGGCCTCGTCCTCGGCGGCAGCCAAGCCCTCTCCCGCAGCCTCTTCGCCCAGCTCATCCCCGCCGGCAAAGAAGGCGAATACTTCGGCTTCTACGAGATCAGCGACAAAGGCACCAGCTGGCTCGGCCCCCTCTTCTTCGGCCTCATCTTCCAGCTCACCAGCAGCTACCGCATCGGCATCGTCTCGCTGGTCGTCTTCTTCCTCGCCGGCGGCATCCTCCTCGCCCTCGTCCCCATCCGGCGCGCCATCCTCGCCGTCGGCAACACACCGCCGAAAGTTCTCTGAATGGACATCACCCTCGACCCCGGCTCCCCCACACCCCCGTACGAACAGGTCCGCCTCGCCATCGCCGGCCAAGCCGCCGACGGGATCCTCGCCGCCGGCACCCGCCTCCCCCCGGTCCGCCAACTCGCCGGCGACCTCAACCTCGCCGTCAACACCGTCGCCCGCGCCTACCGCGAACTCGAACACGCCGGCCTCGTCGAGACCCGCGGCCGCCACGGCACCGTCATCACCGCCAAAGCCACCGCAACGTCCGGCCAGGCCCAACGCGCCGCCCACGCCTACGCCGAACGCACCCGCGCCCTCGGCATCCCCCCGGCCACCGCCCTCGCCCTCGTCAAAGCCGCCCTCGAAGACCGATAACCCGCCGCGGTACGCCCACCGCCGCAAAGCCCACCCGCAGCCTCCCGCCCCAACGTCAAGAAGTCGGTTCCCGAGCCTGCAGCAGAACCACCGGAGCCGGTGCCCGATCCGCAGCGGCCGGCGGCCATCGCCGCCAGCCGACTGCCACACACGGCACCCGGAAGCACATCCGACGATCCTGCACGGCTGGCTCGGCCATCACGGCGACACAAACGGCGTCGTTCCGAAAGTCGCCGGTGGGACCGGACACCTCAACCGGGCAGAAGAACCACATCCACGACAACCCTCGTCACATTCTGATCGGCACCGGCAGCGAACTCATCGCTGAGGACACCGCCACCGACTCGCGCATCGACCATCTCCCCGCAGTCGACGCGCTCGGGATCGGCTGTCCCGTGACCTCCCCGAAGGGTGAAGAACTGCGTGCCCCCGGCTCCACCGCCGACAACACCACCCTGAAACGCCTGCACGCCAACACGCCCACGGCTTGATCTCTCGCCTCCGCGGGCCCTGTTCGCGCCGGCCAGCCCACCGGCCCGTCGCCGTGCTCCCCGCGCACCGGGCTTCCCAGCGATGTCCCGCCCGTCAGGCCGGCGTCTCTCCCCGGTCGAGCAGCTGCTCCCGCCGATCGAGCACCGCTTGCCGGTCATCGAGCTGCGCTTCCCGCCGCGCTTGTGTCTCGTCACGGCGGTCAGCGGCTTCGGCACGCTCATCCAGGGCATCGTCCCGCCGGTCGGCAGCATCAACCCGGTGACGATCGTCGGCGCCGGATCGGCCGGCAGCGCCCTGCCGGCGCTCCAGGCTGGCCTGGCGATCATCACTGACCCGCTGTAGCCGTTGCAGCGATGCCGTCATCTCATCGGTGAGGTGATCCTTCACAACCTTCACTGTGCACCACGACGGTTGCACCAGAGGCGGCGACGGCGATCTTCACCCCGTGGCTCCAGGCTTCGTCGACCCGGACCAGGCAGGCGCAACGTCCCCTCCTCGGGCACGAACCCCACCCGCAGCAGCGCGCCCGACTGCACCGCCACACCCAGCACATCGCGGCCGGCGCAGAACCGGCTCACCCAGCGCCTCAGCCCTTGAGGAGCATCGGAACGAGAACTGGCGTCAGCGATGATCTTGGTCGGCAGGTCTGGGCGGGCAAGCCTGGTGTCGCTGGCATCTGCGGTGCGAATCACCGTAGACATGGCACATACCCCCGGGGGTACATTGGTCTGCAATGCCGGGTACCCCCTGGGGTATGTTCACGGTGGAGGTGGTACCCATGGAGATGAGTCCGGTCCTGCTCAAGGACGCACTGACCCGGCTGAAGCGGGCGCAGGGACAGCTCGGCGCGGTGATCGCGATGATCGAGAATGGTGAGGACTGCAAGCGGGTGCTCACCCAGCTATCAGCCGTGTCCAGCGCCGTTGACCGGGCGGGCTTCAAGATCATCGCCACCGGGATGCGGGAATGCCAGACCGCCCGCCAGCGTGGCGAGGAGCCGCCGATGAGCGAGGAAGAGCTCGAGAAGCTGTTCATGTCGCTGTCCTGAGCCGCAGGTCCCCCGCCTGTCGCATCGAGGGGCGGGGGCTTCAGCTCTTTGCCTTGGCCGAACCATGTCTCTCGCATACCCCCCGGGGTATACACTGAATGGAGTTTTGAAGTGACGTTAAGCGAGATTCCTGTTGACCGGTTGCGGCAGGACGGCGTCTCCGGCGTGCTGCTCGATGAGGTGGAGGCGGCCGCCAGCCGGTATGCCGGGCAGGACGTGGTGACGGTGTGTCACTCCGGTGCCCGCAGTCTCGCCGCTGCCCGGCTGCTGGCCGCCGCGGGTGCAGTCCCTGGCCGGCGGCACCGAAGCGTGGCGCCAGGCCGGACACCCGGTCGAGACCAGCCGCTGACCAGCGCAGACGAACGAGGGGACGACGTGTGATGACTGTTGTGAGCGTGGAGGTCGTGCAGACCTCGTCTCTGGGTGACCGCAGCTACCTGGCCCACGACGGGCAGGTCGCGATCGTGGTGGACCCGCAACGCGACATCGACCGGATCCTGGCCCTGGCCGGCCGGCTCGGCGTGCGGATCACCCACGTCGCCGAGACGCACCTGCACAACGACTACATCTCCGGCGGCCTGGCCCTCGCCCAGCTGACCGGCGCGACATATCTGGTCGCTGGCGCCGACGAGGTCGGCTTCGAGCGGCGGCCGGTGGCCGACGGTGACGAGGTCACCGTGTCGGCGGGGATGGGGCTGCGAGTCGTGGCCACGCCCGGGCACACCTTCCACCACCTGTCGTACATCCTGGACGACACCGATGGGCCGGTGGGGGTGTTCACCGGCGGGTCGCTGCTGTTCGGCACCACCGGGCGCACCGATCTGCTCGGCAAGCAGCACGCCCATACCCTCGCCGAGCACCAGCACGCCTCCGCCCACCGGCTGGCGGACCTGCTGCCCGACGGCGCGCAGGTGTGGCCGACCCACGGCTTCGGCAGCTTCTGCTCCGCCACCCAGTCCGACGCGCCGCAGTCCACGATCGGCCGGGAACGCACCGCCAACCCGGCGCTGCGGCTGGAGACCGACGACTTCGTCGAGCAGACTCTGGCCGGGCTGGACGCCTACCCGGCGTACTACGCGCACATGGGTGCCCGCAACACCGCCGGCGCGGACCTGATCGACCTCACCGCGGTGGCCGTCGCCGACCCGGCCGAACTGGCGACCCGGATCGCGGACGGCGAGTGGGTGGTCGACCTGCGCTCCCGCAAGGCGTTCGCGCACCGGCACCTGGCCGGTACCCTGAGTTTCGGCCTGGACGGGCCGATGGCCACCTGGCTCGGCTGGATGGCCCCGTGGGGCGCGCCGATCACCCTGCTCGGCGACAGCGAGCAGCAGGCCGCCGACGCTCAGCGCGAACTCGCCCGCATCGGCATCGACCGGCCCGCAGCCGCGGCCACCGGCAGCCCCGGCCAATGGGCCGACGGCGACGATACCCGCCTGACCGGGCTGACCACCGCCACGTTCTCCGACCTGGCCGCCGCCCGCGCCAGCACCTCACCGCACGACCTGCCCGCCGTCGACGTGCTGCTCGACGTGCGGATGAGCAACGAGTGGCGCACCGAGCACATCGACGGCGCGGTGCACATTCCGCTGCCCGACCTGCCGCACCGCCTCGGCGACGTGCCCGCCGGCACGGTCTGGGTGCACTGCGGTTCCGGCTACCGAGCCGCGGCCGCCACCAGCCTGCTGCAGCGGGCCGGCCGCCGGGTGGTGCACATCGACGACGCCTACGCCGACGCTGCCGACGCCGGCCTGTCCATCGTTGCCGGAAACTGAAACAGGAGCACCGCACCCGATGACCACGCCCACTGGCACCCCCGCCGCCCTCGACGTCCCCGCCCTGCAGCACCTGCTCACCACCGGCCACACGCCGCGGCTGATCGATGTGCGCACCCCGGCCGAGTTCGAGACCGCGCACATCCCCGGCTCCTACAACGTGCCGCTCGACCTGCTGCGTGAGCACCGCGACGAGCTGCGCAACCACCTCGACGAGCGGGTCGTGCTGGTCTGCCGCTCCGGACAGCGCGCCGGCCAGGCCGAACAGGCCCTCGCCGGAGCGGGCCTGCCGAACCTGCGGGTGCTCACCGGCGGCATCACCGCCTGGCAGGCCGCCCACGCACCGGTCACCACCGGCACCCCGCGCTGGGACCTGGAACGCCAGGTCCGCCTGGCCGCCGGCGGCATCGTCCTGCTCGCGGTGCTGGCCAGCACACTGTTCGAGCCGGTGAGGTGGGTGGCCGCGTTCATCGGCGCCGGCCTTGCCTTCGCGGCACTGAGCAACACCTGCGCGATGGGCATGCTGCTGGCCAAGCTGCCCTACAACCGCGGCCCCCGCACCGACCTCGACCAGGTCGTCACCGCCCTGACCAGCGACCGGCGGTAGAAGCCATGCCGTGTCACCGCAGCAAGCGCCGCCGGCCGGCCTTCGCGGACCAGCCGGACCGGGGCCGGGGCCGGTCATGATCGCCGCTGTCGGGCTCGGCGCGCTCATCGGGATCCTGCTCGGCCTACTCGGCGGCGGCGGCTCGATTCTCGCCGTCCCCGCTCTGGTCTACGGCGCCGGCCTGAGCCTTGCCGCGGCCGTGTCCACCTCGCTGCTGGTGGTCGGCATCTCGTCGGCCACCGCCCTGCTCCCGCGCCTGCGGGCCGGGCTGGTGCAGTGGCGCATCGCCGGGATCGTCGGCGGCACCGGCGCTCTCGCGGCGTTCGCCGGTGCCGCCGTCAACCGGCTGCTCGATCCGCAGCTGGTCCTGGCCGGTTTCGCCGTGCTCATGGTGGTCGCCGGGTGGCGGATGCTGGGCGGCACCGACGACTCCGGCGGCGACTGCGCCCTGCCCGGCGGCGGCATCAACTGGCGCGGCTGCCTACCCAAGTCCATCGCCGCCGGCCTCGGCGTCGGCTTCCTCACCGGCCTGTTCGGTGTCGGCGGTGGCTTCCTGATCATCCCGGCGCTGGTTCTGCTGCTCGGCTTGAGCATGCCCGCTGCCGTCGCCACCTCGCTGGTCATCATCGTGGTCAACTCGGCCGCCGGGTTCGCCGCGCACGCCGGTGACGCGGCCATCGACTACCGCATCGCTGCGGCGTTCACCCTCGCCGCGATCATCGGCTCCCTCGCTGCCGGCCGGATCGCCACCCGGCTGCCTACCCGGCAGTTGCAACGCGCCTTCGCCTGGCTCGTCATCGCCATCGCCGCGTTCGTCGCCGTCCAGGCGATCGTCAACCCCGTCACGGCCTGACCCGCGCTTCCCTCGCGTTGCGGCGCACACCACAACCGTCCTCCTCAGATACCCCTGGGGGTATCCGATGGGAAGGTTTCCAGGCCCGCACCTGCCACGCCACCCAAAGACCCAAGGGGATTCCGATGCCCGTAGCCACGCTGCTCACCGCGCTGTTCCGCAAGCCGTACCGGTCGGTGGACGCGCAGCAGGCCGCCGCGCTGATCGCCGCCGGTGCGGTACTGCTTGACGTGCGCGAACCCGCCGAGTGGCGTGCCGGGCACGCGCCGCGGGCCCGGCACATCCCGCTCGGCCAGCTCGCCTCCCGCCTCGCCGACGTGCCGGCCGACCGGCCCGTGATCACCGTCTGCCTGTCCGGGGCCCGCTCCCGGCAGGCCGCCGCCCTGCTCGCCCACGACGGCCGGCAGGTCCACGACCTCACCGGCGGCATGCGCGGCTGGATTGACGCCGGGATGCCGCTGCAGGCCAAGGGCGGCCGCCCCGGCCGGCTCGCCTGACCCGCCCCGAGACCCCACACCACCGACCACGGGAGAAGACCATGCTGTTCACGCAGTACTACCTCGACTGCCTGTCGCAGGCGTCGTACCTGATCGCCGACGAGACCACCGGCCAGGCGGTGCTCGTTGACCCGCGCCGCGACATCGGCGAATACCTCACCGACGCCCGCACCCACGGGCTGAACATCGTCGGGGTCATCAACACCCACTTCCACGCCGACTTCCTCGCCGGACACCTCGAAGTCGCCGCTGCCACCGGCGCCTGGATCGGCTACGGCCGGCGCGCCGACACCGAATACGAGATCCGCACACTCGCCGACGGCGAACGCATCAGCCTCGGCGACGTCACCCTGCAGATCCTCGAGACCCCCGGCCACACCCCCGAGTCGATCAGCGTGCTCGTCTACGAGCACGCCGCCGACACCGTGCCGCACGGCGTGCTGACCGGTGACGCGCTGTTCATCGGCGACGTCGGCCGTCCCGACCTGCTCGCCTCCACCGGCGTCACCGCCGACGAACTCGGCCGCATGCTCCACGACAGCGTCCAGCACAAACTCATGGCCCTGCCGGACCAGGTACGGGTGTTCCCCGCCCACGGCGCCGGATCCGCCTGCGGCAAGAACCTGTCCACCGAACGGCAGTCCACCATCGGCGAGCAGCGCCGCACCAACTACGCCTGCGCCCCGATGAGCGTCGACCAGTTCCTCGCCCTGGTCACCGCCGGGCAGCCTGCCGCGCCCGGCTACTTCGCCTTCGACGCCGCCCTCAACCGCCAGGCCCGCGACCTGTTCGACTACACCACCACCCCGCAGGCGCTGACCGTCACCGACTTCGCGGCCGCCCGCACGGCCGGCGCCATCGTCATCGACGCCCGCGACCCGCACGACTACGCCGCCGGACACCTCAATGGGGCGCTCAACATCCCGGCCGACGGCCGGTTCGCCGAAACCGCCGGCACCGTCGCCCAGCCCGCAGATCAGCTACTCGTGATCGCCGATCCCGACCGCGCCGAGGAGACCGTCATCCGCCTCGCCCGCATCGGCTTCGACCAGGTCCTCGGCTACCTGCACGAGCCCGAGACCGCCCTGCCGCAGATGGCATCCGAGCTCACCCGCGCCAGCCGGGTCACCGCCGCCGACCTGCGCACCGCCCTGGACAGCCCGCAGCCGCCCATGATCCTCGACGTCCGCACCGCCGGCGAACGCGAACACGGCGCCATCGACGGCTCGACGCACATCCCCCTGGCCGAACTGCCTCGCCGCCTCACCGAGATCCCCAACAACCGGCCAGTCGTCATGCACTGCGCCGGCGGCTACCGCTCCTCCGTCGCCGCCAGCCTGCTACGCGCCAACGGCCACCCCGACGCCTCCGACCTGCTCGGCGGATACGCTGCCTGGCAGCTCACCACCGCCCCCGCCGCCGTCTGACCGGCTGCCAGCACGACCTCATCGACGTGCCGCCGCGGTTCGCGCCACCGGACCACGGCGGCACGGTCTACCGGCTGCCTCCTCGTAAGCTCCAGCGGTATCCGGCCCGGGAAGACGGGTGCCAGGTGGTTGACCCGGCGCCCGGCCGTATCGGCCCCGGCCGGGGGCCGTTCCCGCCGGTGGCCCTCATGCTCCCGCACCCCACCCAGCCTGGACGCCGCGCTGATCGGGCCGCCGTCGATACTGAGCGGTGAAGATCGATCCCGGCGGCCGGGACCGGCAGACACCGCAACCGCGGGGTGGAGGAATCGATGAGTCTTGCCTACCTGCCCAGCCCATCGCAGGGGGTCTGGCATCTGGGCCCGTTCCCGGTGCGGGCGTACGCGCTGTGCATCCTGGTGGGCATCATCGTGGCGGTCCTGATCACTCAGCGCCGCTGGGTCGCCCGGTCGGGTAAGGCCGAGGATGTCACCGACGTCGCGGTGTGGGCGGTGCCGTTCGGCATCATCGGTGGACGCCTGTACCACGTGGTCACCGACCCGCAGCTGTACTTCGCCCAAGGCCGCAACCCCGTCGCGGCCTTGTACATCTGGCAAGGCGGCCTCGGGATCTGGGGAGCCGTTGCCCTCGGTGCCGTCGGCACCTGGATCGGCTGCCGCCGGCGCGGCATCTCCTTGTCGGCGTTCGCCGGCGCGGTAGCCCCCGGACTCGTCCTCGCCCAAGCGATCGGCAGATGGGGCAACTACTTCAACCAGGAACTCTTCGGCGGACCCACCACTGTGCCCTGGGCGCTGCGCATCGATCCCGGCAACCGTCCCGCCGACACTCCCGACATCGGCCTCTACCACCCGACATTCCTGTACGAGTCGCTGTGGTGCGTGGGAGTCTTCTTTCTGCTCATCTGGGCGGAGAAACGATTCCGGGTCACCGGCGGCCGGCTGTTCGTGCTGTACATCGCCGCCTACACCCTGGGCCGGGCCTGGGTGGAGTCGTTGCGGGTCGACGACGTCAACCACATTCTGGGCCTTCGCCTCAACGTGTGGACCTCGATCATCGTGTTCCTCACCGCCGTGGCCTACCTGATCGCCACCCGCGGGTCGGAGCAACCCAGTACCGGAGCGGCAGTGTCCGCCGGCGACCACCGCAATGGCGAAGCCAACATCAGCCGATGAGAACGGAGCATGGAGCCCGGCAGGTCCCACATCTGATCACCGGGGCCGACAGCCCCCTCTGCCGGCCCCGGTGATCACGGCCGACATGCTGCACACCGTCCTGCGCCGACGCGCCGCCGGGGAAACCGTCGAGCAGATCCAACCGGACCTGATCATCCCGACCGGCAAACGCAAAGGCCGCAACCCGAGCGTCGCCAGCATCTACCGCGCGCTCGCCGCCACGCCCAGCGCGCCGGCGTCGACCCGATCGATCCCGAGCTGGCCGCCCGAATCCAGGGCCGCCCCCTCGACCGACTCACGTAGCCGTGCAACTGGCTCGGCTGTGTCAGGCGAACAGGGCGGCGTAGCGGGTGAGGTAGAGCGGCCAGCCCTGGTCGTGGGCGACGCCGTCGCGCACGGATTCCCAGCCGGGGCCGTGCCGGTCGAGGTGACGGTGCTCAAGTTCGACGCGGGTGCGGTGCGGGGTCTCGGCGATGAACCGGACCTCCACCTCGCTGGTGCTGCCGGGGTCGGTCTCGACCTGCCACTGCGGGCTGATGTCCCAGCTGAACACCACCCGGTGCGGGGGTTCGTAGGCGAGCACCCGGGCCCAGCGGCATTCGGTGCCGTCGGTGGCGCGGTCGTAGATGTGGCCACCGACCTTCGGCTCGAACACGGTCTCGGCGATCGGCGTGCCGAGCAGGTTGTGTTCCGGCGGCTTGAAGTCACCGAACCGCTGCGTGAACACGGTGAACGCATGCTCGACCGGTGCTTCGATGACGATCTGCCGCTGGACCACTACGGCGGTTGCCTCTGTCATGACTGCTCCTTGCTCGGTGCGGGATCGGTGGGCTGTTCGGTGAGGTCCTGGTAGCCGCGCAGCGCGCGGTTCCAGAAGGTGTCGAGCTGGTCGCGCAGCGCGGCGACACCGGCGGGGTTGAGCCGGTAGACGCGGCGGGTGCCGGCGGCTTCGTCGGTGACCAGGCCGGCGTCTTTGAGCACCTTGAGATGCTGCGATACCGCGGGCCGGCTGATCGGCAGTTCGTCGGCGAGTTCACCGACGGCCCGCGGCCGCTCGGCCAGACACGTGACGATCGAGCGCCGCGACGCGTCGGCGAGCACGTCCCAGCCATCATCAGATCGGTAAGTTGTCACGAACGGTAAGCTACGACTTACCGATGATGGCGTCAAGCGCTGCCGACACAGGCGATGGCTTGGGGAGGTTGCCGCCGCTGATGGCGCGGGGTCTTGCGGGCGCAGTCCGCGCCACGGCAGGTGACGTCAAGGAGCGCGCTGGCAGGCTACGACAGGCTCGTCGCCCGGCCGGCTCACCGATGGGGCGAACGCGCGTCTTAAGCCGCTGTGGTGGCGAGGCGCTGGACGTGGGCGGCGCGGGGGTTGACCAGCCACTGGCCGGCGAGGGACTGTGCCACGAACGGTGTTTCTGGCCCGATTCGCCGGACTTCGATCCGGCGGGATGGGCACTGTGAGTGATGACCGCAGAGATCGTGGACC
>NZ_JBVHFK010000029.1:0-41112 GCF_055562375.1 Actinoplanes sp. NPDC019969
GAATACCTGCTCCTGATGCTTCGCGACCAGCTCACTCGGCCGGGCGATGATCTGGACGGGGTCTGGACGTTGATCCATGCCACCTCACTCCTGAGAACCAAGAGTCGATCTTGTCAGACGCGCCGACCCGCAATACCGGGCGGCCGGTAGTCGAAGGCACCTGTCCAGAACGCATTAGTGCAGGTCAGGAATGGAATTTGGACGCAGAAGTCGAGATAAGCGCCGCGATCGTCGACCGGATCACCTTCGGCGGCAACATCATCGAGACCGGCACCGACTCCTACCGCCTCGCCCAGACACGAGCCCGCGCCGAAGAGGCGACTCGCACGCCATCCTGAATCGGCCAGCTCATGGATCCTGACGATCCCCGCGGTGACCTGCTGCTGCTCCTACGCGGAATCTGCGAAGACTTCTTCGCCAACGCTGGTCCCGCTGTCCACCACGAGGTCGACGACCTGCTGCAAACCAGGAACATCACCGGCGGGCCCGGATGGCTGATCGACATGCTCGCACTCACTCGCCAACGCCTCGAAACCTCGACCGAACCCGGCGGATCACGCCCCGGGGAGGCGGCCGACACGCACAAGGGTGGCGCTCAAACTCACCGACATTGATCAGGCCGGCCAGCTCGAGCTGGCTCCGAAACTCGCTTAAGTGCCTGTCTCGCTACTTCAAGATCGAGTTAGGGTCGGTTCTACGCTCGCGGGATGAGCGGTGCGAAGCGCGGTGCCCGGGGCTGGCTGTCGCTGTCAAGTGTCCAAGATCAAGGGGGAAGGCCCGCCACCTCCAGGAGGGTCTCCAGTCGTCGAAACCGCTATTCGTGCGACCAGCAGCGCCAACCTCGGCCGCAGGTCGCACGCAGACTGTCTCGTATTCGCATCAGATCGAATAAGCGGCGGTTGTAGTTTTCGGCCCGAAACCAACGACAATGCTGGTCAACCGATCGAAAGCGCGAGCGGCCCGACCGCCCGGCGGACATCGGCTCTTGCCAGGCGTTGTCGGTGGTTCTCACTGATTACTGCGGCGAGGCCTACGGACGGAGACAGACAGCCGTCAAACGAACCCTGGCATTTCCGATGGGGCCGCTGCTCTGCACGTCCCACTCGGTGATCCACGTCGATGACGGTTTCCCTTGGCGAGAGCCGACGAGCCTGACTTGATCCGTGTTGTCCGTCCAGATGACGCTGCCGTGGCCGCTGATAGCCGTCCAACCGCTCGGGCAGTCCACGCGTGCCGTCCGGCGGAAGGTGCCACCGCCAATAGCAGAAGTCAGGGCTTTCTCCACCGACACGCTCTTTGTAGACGGCGTCGTAGGCTTTGGCGCCGGGGCCGGTGGAGGGCCAGGGGCCGGTGTGGGGGCAGGGTCAGGGGCAGGGTCAGGGGCCGGTGTGGGGTTCAGCGAGGGCCCGTCACCTGGGTTCAACACCGCCACCGGACGCAGCTGGTCCGTCATGTCGCCGTTGCCGAGCTGACCGGTGTCACCCCTGCCCCAGCAGTAAGTTTTAGTGTCGTTGCCCAGGGCGCACGTGTGAAATTCGCCGGGGATGACCTGGGTGAAGTGCACACCGGCCGGGGCGGCCACCGGCACCGGCGTCAGCTGGTTCGTGGTGTCGCCGGTGCCGAGTTGACCGCGCTCATTCCAGCCCCAGCAGTAGGTTCTGGCGTCGCTGCCCAACCCACACGTGTGATACCTACCGGCGTTGACCTGGGTGAAGTTCACGCCGGCGGGGGCGGCCACCGGCACCGGAATCCACTGGCTCGTGGTCTCGCCGGTGCCGAGTTGACCGCGCTCATTCCAGCCCCAGCAGTAGGTTCTGGCGTCGCTGCCCAACCCACACGTATGGGCGCTGCCAGCGGTGAGCTGGGTGAGGTTCACCCCAGCCGGGGCGGCCACCGGCACCGGAATCGGCTGCTCCGTGGTCGCGTGGTTGCCTAGCTGACCGGAGTAGCCATAGCCCCAGCAGTAGGCTTTGGTGTCGCTGCCCAGTGCGCACATATGGGCGCTGCCAGCGGTGAGCTGGGTGAAGTTCACCCCGTCCGGGGCGGCCACCGGCACCGGAGCCGTCGCACGACTCGTGGTGCCGCCGTTACCCAACGGACCCTCGCCCCAGCAGTAAGCTCTGGCATCGCGACCGAGCCCACACGTGTGGGAGCCCCCGGCGGCCAATCGGGTGAACGTTACCGCGGACGGGGCGGCCACCGGCACCGGAGTCATCGAAACGGTCGTGGTGCGGCCGTTGCCGAGCTCACCGCGCTCACCCCAGCCCCAGCAATAGGCTTTGGTGTCACGATCGAGCCCACACGTGTGGGAGCCGCCGCTGACGAGCTGGGTGAAGCTCACCCCGGCCGGGGCGGCCACCGGCACCGGAGCCGGTTCGTGCATGTTGCCACGGCCGTTACCTAGCACTGCGGCCCAACCCCAGCAGTAGGTCTTGGTGTCGTTGCCCCGCCCGCACGTGTGGAGTTCGCCGACAGTCAGATGCACCATCTGCACCGAAGGGATGACCCTGATCGAACGGGCTGCTGAAACGAGTGCCTTGAGCGAGTTCTGCTTCTTGACGGCCGCCCGGTAGGAGTAGGCGCCCGTGGTGCTGGTCGGCGGCTGGTAGACGGCCGTGCCGGTGGTGGCGTTCGTCTTGATCGTGGCTACAGTCGCCCACACGCCCGAGATGTGCCTCTGGATGTTGACACTCCGGACGGCTTTCGGAGAGACGGTCACGGTCGCCGTAGGTCGACTGTTCACCCTAGCCTGAGGCGCTGACATGGTGAACAACACTGTCTGTGAGACAATAACGATCTTCTTGGCCGGGCTGGTACCGGCTGGGCGGGTGCCGGACTTCGGGGTATACAGGCGGATGGTCTTCGTCCCCGCCGAGCTGGTGAACGTGCTGGCGTACGCGCCGGTCCCTGAGGTCGTCCTCGACTCCCGGGTAACCCACTTGCGGGATGGGGCGATGTACTCCTGGAGGTAGACCCGTCGGCCCGTGCCCGCCGGGCGTACCGTGCCCGTGACCGCCATAGCCACGTCCGCGACGCCCGACGAGGGCGCGGACAGCGTCACCACCGTCCTGGTGCCGGCCTGCACGGGCGGGGCAAAAGCCGCAGTCGCCACCGTGCAGACAGCGGACGCCACCAGAACAGGCATGAACACGGCTGGTCCCTTCAAGAGCACAGGCTGCACAACCCCGCCTTGGACTAATCGTCAGCCCACGCCGTCCATCTGAGCGTTTGGTAGCGAAGCGGGTGCAGGCCGAACGTACGGTACGGCGAGGTGCAGCAGGTGAGCGCCGTCTGGGTCGGCGAGCAGGATGGAGATGAGTACGCCGTGGGGAAGGTTTTCGATGCTGGCCTCGCCGTAGTAATCAGCGGAAAAACAACGACAACGCCTGGTGAGAGCTAATGTCCGCCGGGCGGTCGGGCCGCTTGCGCTTTCACCGGTTGACCAGCGTTACCGCTGTTTCGGGCCGGAAACTACAACCGCCGCTTATTCGATCTGATGCGAATACGAGACAGTCTGCGTGCGACCTGCGGCCGAGGTTGGCGCTGCTGGTCGCACGAATAGCGGTTTCGACGACTGGAGACCCCTCCTGGAGGTGGCTCCCTGCCGCGAGGGTTGCGATCTAACCATCCTGACCTGCATGTTTGACAAGGGGGTCGCATCAGATGCGAAAATATCGCATCTGATGCGAGTGGCGGGAGGTCGCTGTCGGTGGACGTGGAACGGGCCGCGCCGGGCGCGGCGGCCCTGCAACTGACTGACGGTGTCCGGCTGTTGCGACCGGACGAGCAGGTATTCACCGCGATGCTCGACGGTTGGCGCAACCAGCAGCTCGCGCGGAACCTGTCGTTCGGCACCGTGGAGAGCCGACAGCGATCGGTGCGAGCGTTCGCCGAGCACGCGCAGGCACTGCCGTGGCGGTGGACTCCGCAGCTGGTCGACGAGTGGTGCACAGATCTGCGGGCCGTGCGTCGGGTGCGCCGCTCGACGCTGCGCGGCTATCAGGAGGCGGTCCGGCTGTTCTGCGCGTACCTGACCGACCCGTCCTACGGCTGGGTCGGCGAGTGCGAGAAGCGCTTTGGTACGCACCCGGTGCAGGTGGTCCACGAATGGAACGCCGCAGTCCACGTCGCCGCGGCCGAGGGCGACCCGGCCAAGCGCGCGTTCACGCTCGACGAGATGCAGGCCCTGCTGGACTACGCCGACGACCAGGTCACCCGGATCCGGGCGGCCGGGCGCAAGGGCTGGCTGCCGGCGTTCCGCGACGCGACCCTGTTCAAGGTCGCCTACGGGTACGGGCTGCGGCGCAACGAGATCCGGATGCTCGACGTCGCCGACTTCGGCCGCAACCCGCACGCCAGCGAGTTCGGCGAGTACGGCGTGCTCTACGTGCGCTACGGCAAGGCGACGAAGGGCTCGCCGCCGAAACGGCGCAGCGTGCTGACCGTCTGGGCATGGGTGCCGGAAGTCCTCGCCGAGTGGGTCGAGGAGTTCCGGCCGCTGCTGGCTGTCGAGGGCAACCCGGCGCTGTGGCCCTCGGAGCGGGCGCCGCGGGTCGGGCTGGCCCAGCTCAACGCGCGGCTGTCGGCCTATCGTGACGCCCTCGGCCTGGACGCGGGCTGGATTTCCACTCGCGGCGCCGCTCGTATGTCACCCATCTGATCGAGGCCAGCTGGGATCCGTTGTTCGTACAGCAGCAGGTCGGCCACGAACACGCTTCGACCACGGCGATCTACACCTGCGTGTCGTCGGACTTCCGCACCCGCACGCTGCGGCAGGCTCTCGACGCGACCATGGACGCGGCACTACGACCGGCACGGAGGGCGCGATGAGCATGAAACGCCAGGTCAGCTACCGGTGGCGGCTGCGGGAGATGATGGCCGCCCGGGGCGTGTTCACCGCCACCGAACTGGTCCCGCTGCTGCACGAACGGGGTATCGACCTGTCCGCCTCCCAGGTCCACCGCCTGGTTACCGGCACACCCGAGCGGCTGTCGCTGCCCGTCCTCGCGGCACTATGCGACATCCTGGAGGTCACCCCCGCCGACCTGGTCGTCACCACGGCGGCCAACGTCGCGCCGCGCAAGGCCGTCGCCGGCGACGCCCCGGCGCCGGTGGACCTGGCCACGGTTCGACCCAAGCGCGCCCGCGTGCGGCCGGACTGATGGGCCGGACCTACACCGCTGAGCAGTACGAACGCTGGTTCGTCCGCGACTGCGTCCGCTGCAGCCGACGCAGTTCCACCGTTCGGTGGCCTGACGGCCAGGTCTGCCGCACCTGCCAAGACCGGGCGTTCCGCACCCGTGGTCGCTGCCCCGGATGCAGTAACGACCGGCTCCTGGCCGGACGTCGGGCCGAGGACCGGGCTCCGATCTGCACTAGCTGCGCCGGATTCTCCATCTCGTATGCCTGCGTCGAGTGCGGGCAGGAAGGTAAGCTGCACGCCGGTCGCCGGTGCACCCGCTGCACGTTCACCCGACGTGTCGCCGTACTCCTCGACGACGGCACCGGCCGCATCCGCCCTGAACTGGCCTCCCTGGCCGAGCTGCTGATCAGCATGGACAACCCGCTGACGGGCCTGGCCTGGGTCTCCTCCCGGCACGGTCGCCCCGCCCCGGCGGCGGATCTGCTGCGAGGTCTGGGCCGCGGCGACATAGCTGGGTGCACTCGCACTTCCCGCTGCCCGCCGCTGGGCCGAGGCGGCCGACCACCCACTGACATGGACAGGCCTGCGGTTACTGGCCGCCCACGGCGACGCCACCGACATTCCGGCGCTGGTCGCCGGACTGGATTGGCTGGATGCTCGCCCGGACAGTCGGTGCGGTTACGACGAACTGGCCCGCGGCCTGGCCCGCATCGGCGGCCCCCCAGCCGCGACAACGCTGTCCCGCCTGCACCGCCTATGGTTCAGCCCGCACTCCTATGAACGGGCCTCCTATCTACGAGCGCTGGCCACGCTCGACCCAGCCGGCGCACAGCGCAAGATCATCGAGGGACTGTGGGACTGCGAGGCCGACGTCCGACTACTGGCCGTGCAGCGAACGCCGCTGGACAACCGGATCCGCCAACGGCTGCAATACCTACGCGACGACCCCATAGAGACGGTTGAGGTTCGTGCTGCAGCCACGGATCGACTCGTCTGACAGCCGGTCGATCGCACCGTTCCCGACTACACTGCGCAATCGGCTACGTCAAAAATGCCCCAAATAGGCGACAGTTGGATTACAGCACTCTGCCAGTCGGGCGGCCCAACTCCGTAGGCGTCAGCCCAGCGGGAAACCGGCCGTAGACGGCTGCCTGCTCATCAGAAAGAAACTCAACCGGCACAGGCCGCAACGCTACAAGACATCGAACAGGATCGAAGCCGGGATAACAGCCGGTCGAGCCGGACAACCGGCGTACCCCGACCGTGTCCGGTCTCACCGGTTCCAAGATCATCGCTAGCGCCAGTCATCGTTCCGATGCTCCTCAAGGGCCGCCTCACCCGCACCGGCCGACAGGACGGACCTGCCCCGTACCCCCTCAAGAAGACGAAGGCTCCTCCAACATCCGCACGAAAGCAGCCGACACCAACGCCACCGCTCGATCCCCGTCACCAGCCAACCGCTCCAACACCACCCGCGCCCCCGGACCCGGCAACTCCGCCAACGCCTGCGCCAACCGGATCCGCACCGCCGCATCCCCACCCGCCGCCGCCAGAGCAACCTCCAACGCCGCCACGATCCGAGCCGCACACCCCGGATCCGCCGACAAACCACCCAGCACCTCGGCAGCCTCGACATCGTTCACACCGTCGACCACCATCGCCACCAGCACCCCGACCGCGGCCATCGAACCCCGCGCCCCCAACGCCAGCGCCGCCCGCCCCCGCACCGCCACATCCACATCACCCAACGCGTCAGCGAGCGGACCCGTCACCCCCTCACCCGGCATCTCCGCCAACGCCCGCACCGCCCGCAACCGCACCGCGGCATCCTCGGCATACACCCCCGCCGCCACACTCGCCACCGCACCACCACCGGCCCGCGCCAACGCCCACCGCAACGCCCCCGCCACATTCGCATCCGGCTCCGCCAGCACCGCACCCGCCAGAACCTCCACCGGCACCGGCACGTCCTCACCCGGCGCCAGCACCGCCTGCTGCCGCCGCGCCGCATCCGGCGAATCCAGCCCCTGCAACAACTCCACGATCCGCAACACGCCCTGCCACCCCGACGCCCCCGCCGAACCCACCGCCCGCAACCGCTCCAGCAGCTCCCGCTCCCGCTGCAACCGCTCCTCGGTCCGCGCGATCAGATCCGCCACCAACGCCGCCGGAGCAAACCCCGGATCCTCCAGAGCCCGACCGATCTCCCGCAACGACAACCCCAGCGACCGCAGACTCTCCACATGAAAGATCCGCCGAATGTCCTCCGCCGCATACTCCCGGTAGTTCCCCACCGTCCGCCCGGTCGGGCGCACCAAGCCCAGCGAGTCGTAATGCCGCAACATCCGCGCACTCACCCCGGACCGGCGCGCCACCTCACCGATCAGCATCAGAACCCAACGCCACCACCCGAATCGCCTCGTCCACCGCCACCTCGAACCCCGCCTCCGGATCACCCAGCAACCGCTGCGTCGCGGCCGCATGCGCCCGCACCACCGGATCCTCACTCGACAACGCCGCCCGCACCACCGGCTCCACCACCTCCACACCCAACCCGGCCAGCGCCCGGCTCAGACTCAACCGCATCCGCCGGTCACCACGCCCGAACTGCGACCCCAGCACCACCGCGAGCGCCGCCCGCTCCTCCTCGGGAACCAGCGCCACCGCCGTCCGCCACGCCGTCCGTGCCACCTCATCATCACCGTCACGCAATAACACCGGCGTGACAGCCGACCAGGCGCCTCGATCACCGACCTTCGACAGCGTGTGCAACGCCTGCGCCCGCGCCCGGGCCACCTCCGACCGCGTCTCGGCCACCAGCCGTGGCACCGTCACCTCCGCCGGCAACCGGGTCAACGCCCACGTCAACATGTCCCGCACGAAGAAGTCCGGCTCCACCGCGCACCGCGCCACCAGCGCATCCACCAGCGCCGGATCCGCATCCGTGCCGACCGCGAGCACCGTCCGCAACCGCACCGACGCATCCCGCGCACCGAGCGCCTCCACCAACCGCGTGTTGATGACAACCACCTCCGGCACACCAGTAGAGACGTTGTCACCGTGACAAGGTCAAGCCCGCCCGGGAACCTCAAATCAAGATGTGCGTGTCGGCGAAGCCGTCCTCATGGAAGAAGTGCGGCTTGCCGCACGACCTCTAAGCCATCCTAGGATTCTAGGTGACAGCCTTACCGCGCCGCGATCGCCCGCAGCTCGTCCCGGGACTCCTCCCTGCTTGCCGAGGCACCGGTGGGGCAGCGGACGGCGCCGTCGAGGTACGCCATGGCCACGTCCCGAGCCGTCGGCTGCTCGAGCGCCCGCGAGATACGACGCCGGGCCGTCGGTGTGCCACTGCAGCGCCTTGCGGAACCTGCCGAAGGCCCGGTACTGCTCATCGCGCCGTCGAGGCCGGCGCACCGTCCGATGACATTGCCGGGCCGGACGAGACTGATGCCGGCGATGCTGCGTCCGACACCACGATCCCTGGAGCGCATGGTCGCCGAGCTCTGACGCCCTACCCGAGGTCGAGGGCCTGCCACCAGGCCGCGCGGATCCGGTGGGCGCCCCAGGCGTTGGGCTCGACGACGCCACAGAACCACAGGTCACGGCAGGCCGGGCGGGCCTCGGAGCGGGCCGGGTCGCCCACCGTCACCCCGTGCCCGTGGAACGCCGCGTGCACGTCGGCGAGCACCGCGCCGTGCCGGCCGGCAGCGGAGATCAAGACCGAGTTGAGGGTACGGATCCAGTGCGGCCCCTTCTCCCACGGCGCCAGCCCCGACCCCGGCACCACCCCGGTCCCGTCACTCGGGTCGTACACCGTGGTCACCACGATCCGGCAGCCGTCCCCCGCGATCCGGCGCAGCCGAACCAGCACCCCTTCGGCCTGCGCCTCCACCCGGCCGACCGCTGCCGCGGCGGCGCTGTCGTCGCCGTACACCGACAGCAGATCGTTGCCACCCATCGTGACCGTCACCAGATCCAGCGGCCCTCGCAACCGCGGCAGTTGCCGCTCCAGGACGTCACCGGTGACCGCACCGTCCCGGGCGAGCACCTGTACGGCGTACCCCGCAGCAGTCAGGTCCTTGCCCGACCACTCGGGAAAGTCGCCGTCGTGGTTGCGGTGCAGCAGACTCGCCGCGCCCCGGCCCGGACCGCCCGCGTAGTCGTCGATCGACATGGAGTCACCGAGAGCGACGTAATTCGTGAACATGACAGCAGATGGTGGCCGTCATCCCCCTGTCACACCACCGCATTTCCTATCGTGACCCGATGATCACCTGCGTCGTGCACTACACCATCGACCCGGCCCGGATCGCGGCGTTCGAGCGGTTCGCCCGCGAGTGGATGCGCCTGGTCGCCGCACACGGCGGCATCCACCACGGCTACTTCCTGCCCGCCGAGGGCGCCAGCGACAAGGCCGAGGCGCTGTTCAGTTTCGAGAGCCTGGCCGCGTACGAGCGGTACCGGTCCCGGTTCGGCGTCGATCCGGAGTTCATCGCCGCCGACCGGATCCGGGACGAGTCGGGGTGCGTGCTGCGCTACGACCGGACGTTCATGCGGCCGCTACTACCCTGACCGGGTCACCAGCAGCGACCAGCGCTGGCCGTCACCGGGCGTGACATCGATCGTCAAGACCGGGCCGGTGTTCGCCTCCCCCGCGCTGGTCGTCTCGCCGTCACAGGCGGCCCCGAACGTGGCGCCGCCGGTGTCGGCGTCGTAGGCGACCCGCATCTCGCCGCCGCCGACGCAGACCAGCCGGAAGTTCACCGTCCCGCCGCGGCCGGCCTGCGCGCTGCCCCGCCACGGCCCGGTCCGGCTGGTGATCTGGGTGAGGACCTGCTCCCCGGCCGGCACGGACAGTGACGGCGCGCGGCAGGCTTCCCTCCACTCGGCGGCGTCCGGCATGTACCCGAGGTCGGCCGGCCCGACGGCGAGCGTCAACTGCGGGGGTACGGTCCCGTCGCACCGCACCGGGGCGGTGAAGTCGGCGGCCGACCGGCCCGCGATCTCCGGCGTCTCGACCGGGACCGGTACGCCGTCCACCTGCGCCGACCGGACCCGGGCCGGGCCGGAACCGAAGTTCGCCAGCCCCCACCGCAGCACCACCGCCCCGTCGACCGTGGTCACTCTGCCGTAGGTGAGGATCACCTCCCCACCCAGCGGAACATAGAAGCCGATCACCGCCCCGGCCAGAAGCGCGACCGGGACGGCAAGCCATAGCCGGCGAGACCGGGACGGCGGCTGCGGCGCCCGCCCCGCCACGTCCTCGGTGATGTCGATCTCCACGACAGATCATCCAACCAGCCGGGACCCGGTCACTTCAGGGTTATCGTCCTGGTCGGTACGGACCTGCCCCGGAACGTCGCCCTCGTGCCGTCCAGGGTGATCGGGCCGACCGGCACGAACCGGACGCTGACCTTCTGCACCCCGGTCTTCGGGACCTGCGCCTTGACGTACAGATCGTTCTGGTAAAGGTTGGGGATCCCGCTGGTCAGCAGCGTGAAGTCGGTCGATGCGGCGGTCACCGGGACGGTCCGCCCACCGACCTTGACCTGGACCGACTTCGCCGCGTTCAGGCTCCCGCCGAGGGTGCGCCAGCTGTAGTGCGTCAGCTCCAGCCCGATGCTGAGCCACAACGTGCCGGGCGCGGCCCAGGTGTCGTCGAAGGAGTCCAGGGTCGCCGTCGCCTTCACGTTGACCTGGCTGCCGATCCTGTCGCCGGGGTACTGGCCGTAGACGTCCCACTCCGCCTCGCCCCTCTTCCGGACGGCGCCGGCTGCGGTACTCGCGGCGTCCGTCTTGCCGGTGCGCAGGTCCATGCTCGCCGACCGGCCCGCCTCGGTGACCTGCAGCTGGACCGGGGCGCCGGTCGGCACGACCATCAGCAGCAGCGCGTCCGAGCCGATGATCCGCGGCATGTCCCGGGTCTGGTCCCCGACCTTGATCCGCACCTGCTTGTTCTCGATCAGCGGCGACGGGAACATCACATAGTGGGTCTTCCCCTCCACCCCGCTGAGCCGTACGAACAGGAACTCGTTGCCGGGAAAGGTGGTGGCCGGCGCGACCGGCTCCGGGTTGGCATCGGTCTTGAACCAGGGCAGGAAGTCCTCGCCGAGCACCATGGCCGTGGCCGTCTCCACGAGGTGAACCCGGTGGCTGGGCCCGTCCAGACCGGTCGTGAACTGCGCCGGTCTCGGGTTGGGGATGTCCAGGTACGACTGCAGATCCTTGATCATCTGCGGATCGGCGACGGTGGCGGGCGGCGCGCTGGACGGTGTGACAGCCGGCGCGTCGTCGTCACATCCGGCGACCACCGTCAACAGCAGTGCCGCCAGCCATACCCGTACGCGCATCGGTCTCCCCGTCCGCCGAGAACCCGGCGATCCTACGGCCCGGCCACGATCGAGGGGAAAAGCGTTGCCGGCCGATCCAGCCACGTCGACGCCACGCGGGCCTGCCCGGGATCGCGCTGGATTCCACTGTTCCCGACCGCCGGCGGTGTCCACGACGGCCCCGCGCCGCGACCGGTTCACCGGCATCGACACGTTCCCGTGAGTCTTCTTCTGGGGCGCTGAACGCCGAGCAGTCAAGCCCCTGTCCGGGAAATGCCGTCACGACTACGGCCCGGCTCCCCGGGCCATTTCCCGATCTTGTGGACCCGACGCCGGAGCCGGGTGCACAAGATCGGTTTCCTGCTCCTTCTTGTGCGCTGAGCTGCGGGAATCCGATGCCGCCTGCCCAAGATCGCGAGCCTCAACGATCTTGGGCAGGCGGTGCCGGACCGCATCGCCCAAGATCGCAAGCCTCACCGATCTTGGGCGGAAATCGCCGGGCCGAATCGCACAAGGTCGGCGAACCGACAGTCGACCTCGATGTCCCACTGAACAAGATCTCCGACCGCTGCGGACATGAGCGCCCACCAAGCGTCTCGACCTCGCCCGACGATGATTCCGTCCGGACGGCGGTGGATCTTGTGCGGCTGGTTCTCATGGCTGTCTCGACGAGCGGGAGACAGCCATGAGAACCAGCCGAGGTTTGCCGGCTGGCCGTGGGTGCTGTCTCCACCGCCCTGAGGCGACACTCCCGACCAGCCGGATGGTCGGCCCCCGCCACTCGCCGAGGAGGACACGCTGGTGATCCCGGTGATCGCCGAGCACGACGGCACCGCCGCACGGAACGGGTGGCGCAGTGTGGCCGGGTCAGGTGGGGGCGGGGTGGCGCCAGAAGACGGTGGGCAGGGCTGCCACCTCGGCCGCCGACTGTTCCAGGTTGGACGCGATCGGGAGCAGGGCGACGGCGGCCGGATCGCCGGCGTCGGCCATGGCGCGCATGACGCTCGCCTGCCGGGTGGCCCGCTGCACGATCACCGTGCCGAAGGCGTGCCGGTCGCCGTCGTAGCCGTACGCGTCGAGCAGCAGATGCAACCGCCGCGACCGGTCCTCCGGACGGCGGAAGCCGAGGGCGGCGGCCGCGCCCGGCGTATACAGCGGCACCCACGACAGCACCGCGAACGCCAGGTCGAACTCCCGCGACGACGGCCCCGCGGTGTCCCAGTCGAAGAATCCGGCCAGCCGGTCACCGTCGAGCACCGCGTTGTACGGCGCCGCGTCCTGATGCCCGACGATCATCCCGGGACCCATCCGCGCCCCGGCGAACCACCGTTCTTCCGCTGGCGGCCGGAACCCCTCGGTCACGTCGTGCAGCCGCCGCAGCCACTGCCCCACCTGCACCAGCATCCGATCCGTGAACGCCCATGCGGGCCACGGAACCCGGCCACCGATCACCTCGCCGGGCAGATGACTCAGCATCTCCCGGCCCTGCTCGTCGAACCCGAGCGCTCGCGGCGCGCCGGCGAACCCGGCCGCTTCCAGATGCCGCAGCAGTGCGTGCACGGTGGCCGTCCACGGTGACGCCGGCTTGTGGACGACGTCGCCGACCCGTACCGCGCCCGTGGTGTTCCCTCCGGGCAGCACTTCTTCACTCACCGTTACTTCCTAGCGGACGGCACGTGACGGCGACACCGAATTTCGGCCGTGTACGGTGAACCGCATACCGATCCCCTCCGCCTGGACGTGCTTCTGGACGGCAGAACCGCTGTGGGTCTCGGCCGTTGGCCCTACCGGGTGATCGACCGCTCCGTGGAACAGCGCATCGAAGGGCACGCGCTGCTGGTCGAGGTGCGCGGCTGGTTCCATCGCTCGTTCGAGTGCCGCACCCCGCCGGGCGTCCTCCCGATCACCGACGCGTCGGCCCTGCCACCACCGGTCCCGGAGGCGTCCGGGCCGGCCGGGCTGTGGTGGTACGACGCCGGCGTGGCCGTCCAGGCCACCCTGCGGGCCTGGCCTCCGGACCGCGACCACTGGACCCCGCGCTACTTCACCCGCACCCCGTTCCCCGCCGCCGGCACGAGACCGAACGGGACATCGCCGCCGGCGGGAAGGCTGTGGACGTTCACATCGTCTCCCTGAGCCGGCCGGACAGATCAGACACGGCCCACCAGGACACGGCACCGGCGGCGAGCGCTGCGGTGAAGGTCAGCGGCAGGATGCGCCAGGCGGGCCACCAGCGGTGGCGGACGGTCAGGGCGGTCAGCACGAGAAGCGGCAGGACGACGCCGAAGATCTCGGCCGGCATCTGCCACGCGCGGATCGTCACCAGGCGGTGAACGGCCTCCGAGGCGAGCAACCCGCAGGTCACGGCGGCCGCGGTGGCGGCCGGGCGCAGGCGGGCGGTACACACGGTGTGCCCGAGCAGGCCGAGCACCGGCCCGGCGGTCACGGAGACGGCCAGCCAGCCGGCGGTCATGAACGCGACGTCGAGCAGACCGGACAGATCGGCGGAGCTGCCGTCCTCCAGCGTTCCCCCGGACCAGCGGCGGCTGACCAGGACGATCAGCAGGTAGTACCCGGCGGTGGCGGACACCAGCAGAACCGTCGCGGCGACCGCGGCACGCCGCCGGTCCGGAACGGCATACCCGGCGAGGAAGGCGGCCAGGCCCCAGACGAGCACGCTGCCGGTGGCGGCCACCAGCAGCTGTTCCTGATGGAAGCCGAGATGGTCACCGAGCCCGGCGTCGTCGCCGACATAGGCGAGGAGTCCGAGCAGGACCCCGGCCGGCACCATGCGGATGGCAGTGATCATGGCGCGCATTCTGCCGGGCCGCGGGCGTGCGGCGCCGCCCTAATCTGAGGCGATGACCGACGTGAACGCGGAACGGATCCGGCAGGACGTCGCGCGGGCGGTGGTCCCGCTCCTCGGCGAGTACGAGTCGCTGACCATGCCCCGCATCGCCGAAGCAGCGGGTGTCAGTGAAGCCGAGCTGCTCACGGTCTTCCCGGACATGGAGGCGGTGGTACGGGACAGCATGACCGCCTTGACCGACGTGGTGGCCGCGACACTGGACCCGGCCGAGGCGCTCCGGGACATCGCCGCGATCGATGCCGGCCGGCCGCTCGCCGCCCGCCTGGCCGCGGTGGTCGAGGTCATCGACGCCTACCACCGCCGGGCCCGTGTCGATTTCAACGACCTCTTGTCCAGGATGGGCAACACACCGGCCCGCCGGGAGGAGTTCGCCGGGCTCGGTCGCACCGAGGAGTTCCGGCAGGCCGTCGCCATCGTGCTGCGGCCCGACGCGCACGACCTGCGTCTCCCCGCCGACCTGCTCGCGGCGGCGTTCCTCGGCATGGTCGACGGGCTCCGGCCGGCGCAGACGATCTCTGCCGCGCAGATCGCCGACCTCTTCCTGGCCGGCGCCAGGCGCGACGATAAAGAGGCGAAGTAGTCTCGGGTGACAGTGCCGGCGAGCTGTTCACACCGTCATGGCCGTTCGCAGAGGAACACCCGCTCCCGCGCGGGCCGGTCGGGGGCCTGCCGCACGTCGGCGATCTGGAATCCGGCGGCCGTCAGGCCCGCGTCGAGCTCGTTGCGGTCGCGGAAGCGCAGCGTGGTGTCGGAGGTGAGGACCTCCCCGTCGGGGAACGTGTAGGTGTAGCGGAACGACACCAGCGGCAGGTGCACGTCGGTGAGCTGGAACCGCTGTTCGACCGGGCCGACGCCGGGCACGTCCCGGGTCTGCGCGACCGGGCTGGTCCACTCGTCCCAGATCCGGTACTCGGGGCGGCGGGTCTCGAAGACCAGGACGCCGCCGGGCCGGATCGCGGCGTGCAGGTCGGCGAGCACGGACGCCCATTCGTCGTCGGTGGTGAAGACGTCGGCGACGTTGCCGGTCATCACCGCCACGTCGAACTGTGCCCGGGGCATCGCGGGCAGCCAGGTGACCAGGTGCGCGCCGGGTTTGGCGCGGGCCACGTCGAGGGAGGCGGCGGCCGGTTCCACGCCGGTGACGGACAGGCCGGCGGCGGCCAGGCGGATGGCGAGGCTGCCGGTGCCGCAGCCGAGGTCGAGGATTCTGCGGGCGCCGAGCTCGGCGATGATCTCCTGGTACGCGTCCAGGTCGTCACGGTCGCCGTCGAAGAGGTCGTAGACGGCGGCCAGCCGCGGGTGGGCGAAGATCGGATCGGGCACACGCTGACCTTAGCGCCGGCCGGCACGTATTCACGTTTGCCGTTACCCTCGCCCGGGTGACCCGTTTTCTGCTGGTGCCCGGCCGCGGGGTGCCCTTCGGAGAACCACTGGTCGCGGCAGTGGGCCCGCGCCCACCGCGACTGGGTGTGGGCGCCGGAGCCGCCCGGCCCGCCCTATGTGGCCGGGGACCGGGTGGCGGCGCTGCACGCGGCGATCACCGCGTCGGAGGAGCCGGCCGTGCTGATCGCGCACAGCGCGGGCTGCCTGACCGTGGCGTTCTGGGCGGACGAGCACACCGGGCCGGTGGCCGCGGCGCTGCTGGTGACGCCACCGGCGCCGGAGGGGATCCCGCGGCGCCGGCTGCCGTTCCGGTCGATCGCGGTGGTCAGCCGCGACGATCCGCACTGCTCGTTCGCCGACGGTACGCGGCTGGCGGCCGACTGAGGCGCCGAGTTGTTCGACGCGGGCCCCGTCGGCCATCTGGACAGCAAGTCCGGGTTCGGGCCGTGGCCCGACGGGGAGAAGCTGCTACTTCGCCTCGATGGTGCCGGTGGCGAGCAGCACCAGCAGCAGTGAGCCGAGTGCCAGCCGGTAGAAGATGAAGACGCTGTAGGAGTGCTTGGCCACGAACTTGAGCAGCCAGGTCACCGACGCGTACGCGACCAGGAAGCTGACCACCGTCGCGACGATCGTGTTGGTCCAGCCGACCCCGGAGGCGATCCGGTCGGCCTCGCTGACGCCCTGCAGGATCGACGCGCCGGTCAGCGCCGGGATCGACAGGAAGAACGACAGTTTCGTCACGGTGACCCGGTCGATGTCGCGCAGCAGGCCGGCCGACATGGTGGCGCCGGACCGGGAGATGCCGGGGATCAGCGCCATGCACTGCACGGTGCCGATGATCAGCGTGTCCTTCCAGGTGACGTCCTCCTGGTGGCGGACCTGGGTGGCGGCGTGGTCGGCGAACGCCATCACACCGCTCCACACGATCAGCGCGCCGGCGACGAACCAGAGGCTGCGCAGCGTCGTCTCGATCTGGTCCTTGAACAGCAGCGCCGCGATGACGATCGGGATCGAGCCGAGCAGCACCGCCCAGCCGAACCGGAAGTCCGGGTGGTCCCGCTTGGCCTTGTCGAACAGGCCGGCGAAGAACGCGGGCACGACGCGGGCGATGTCGTGGCGCAGGAACAGGATGGTCGCCAGCACCGCACCCGACTGGATGATCACGGTGAAGGCGGTGATGTCCGGGTCGTCGATCGTGTGCCCGAACAGTTTCTCCAGGATCGTCAGGTGACCGGTGCTCGACACCGGCAGGAACTCGGTGACGCCCTCGACCGCGCCGAGGATCACCGCCTCGACGATGCTCATTTCTGTAGCCAAAATTTCCCGCCCGCTTGGTCCGTAGCCGGGTTCAGAGCATAGGCAACCTGTTCACGCGCTGTTGCGGCGGGCACGGGCTGCGGCGATCGTGTACGCGGGGTCACGGTCCAGGTTGAACCGGTCACGGTCGTAGCGGCGGGTGGTCCGCGGGTCGGCGTGCCCCATCGCGTCCTGCACGTCTTCCAGGGGCACGCCCTCGGCGCGGGCGGTGGTGGCGAACGCGTGCCGCAGCGAGTGCGGCGACAGCCGGGCGGCCTCGGCGATCCCGGCCTCCGCGGCCAGCCGCCGGATCAGGCGGAAGATGGCGTGCCGGTCGACACGGCCGCCGGTGGCGGTGACGAACAGCGGGCCGGGCCGGGTGCCCCGGTCGCGCAGGTAGTCGTCGAGGGCTTCGGCGGCGCCGGGCGTGAGGGCCCGGCGGCGGATCTTGCCGCCTTTGGCGGTGAACCGGACGGTACGGTGCCCGCGCTCCTGCCCCACGTCGATCAGGTCCAGGTTGACCAGCTCACTGACGCGCAGCCCCAGGTCGGCCAGGAGGGTCAGCATCGCCCGGTGCCGGCTGCCGGCCGCCGCGGCCACCCGCAGCAGGTCGTCGACCTCGGCCGGGGTCAGCCCGAACGTGCTCGAGTGGTCCCGGTCCACGTGCGGCCGGTCCGCGCCGCCGACCGGGTTGGTGGCGACGGCCTGCAGTTTGACCAGGAAGTCGTACCAGCTGGAGATCCCGGACAGTTTCCGTGCCACCGAGGCCGGCGCGAGCGGCCGGGCCTCCAGAGCCCGGGCGTACGCGTTGACGTCCAGGAACGTGGCCCGCAACGGCTCCAGGCCCCGCTCGGCGCACCAGGCGAGCCAGGACGCGACGTCGCGCCGGTACGCCGCCCGGGTGTGCTCCGACAGCCGCCGGTTGGCCAGCCACGCCTCGGTGAACTCCTCCGCCGACCCGGCTCCGGCGGGGAGGAAGCTGCGGTGGGGCTGCAGTGACATGCCCCCCATCGTGTCAGCTCTCGATCACCTGTCCATCGGCGACATGCCAGTGCCGGGTGTGACCGATCGCATCGGCGAAGTACCGGTCGTGGCTGACGATCAGCAGCGTCCCCTTGTACCGCCGCAGCGCCTCCTCGATCACGTCCAGGGCGGCGAAGTCGAGGAAGTTCGTCGGCTCGTCCAGCAGCAGGATCCGCGACGGGCTGTTCACCAGCACCGCGAGGAGCAGCCGCCGCAGCTCGCCCGCCGACAGGTCCCGCACCGGAGCCGTCCACTGGTCGGCGTCGAACTGGTGGCCCGTCAGCAGGGTCTCGGCGTCGTCGATGTAGACCGGCACCCGCGACCGGAAGAAGTCGATCACCGGGGTGCCGTCGCGCAGGCCGTCGTCGGTCTGCGGCAGCACCGCCACGTCCGGGTGCCGCTCGGCGATCGCCCGCAGCAGGGTCGTCTTGCCAGACCCGTTACGGCCGGTGATGAGCACCCGGTCGCCGCGGGTGACGTCGAGGTCGATGTCGCGCAGCAGGTCCCGTACCGTCAGATCGCGGATCTTCAGCACCGTCTCGCCGGTGTCGCCGTCGTCACCCGGGAACGCGAGCGTCAGCGGCGGCCGGGTCCGCGGCCGGGCGATCCACTTCACCGACGCCATCTGCCGGCGCAGCCGCCGTTCGCGCACCTTGGCCTTACGGGCGACCAGCCGGGCGACCCGGCGGATGTGCGGGGCGGCGGCGCTGGCCGGGGTGGTCAGCTCGACACCCCGGGCGTACCCCTTGGTCTTCTCGATGTCGGCTTCCCACCGGATCCGGTCCTTCTCCTGCGCCTCGAAGTCCAGCAGCAGCTTCTCCCAGCGTCGCTGCTTCTCCGCCCGGTACGCGGTGTACCCGCCGCCCGGATAGTCCTGCGGCTGCTCGTCGATGCCGTCCAGTTCGATGATCCGGGTGACGACCTCGTCGAGGAACGCCCGGTCGTGACTGACGGAGAGGACGCCGCCGTCGAAGTCGCGCAGCCACTGCCGCAGCCAGGCCGCGCCCTCGGCGTCGAGATGGTTGGTGGGCTCGTCGAGCAGCAGCAGGTCCGGGTCGTCGAGCAGCGCCCGGGCCAGCATCAGCCGGGCCTGCTCACCGCCGCTGACCTGCCGCAACGCGAGATCGTCGGGGAGGTGGGCGATATCCAGGCGCTGCCGGATCTCGGTGATCCGGGCTTCCGCCTTCCACCCTTCCAGGGCGGTCCAGCGTTCCTGGACCTCGGCGTACTCGTCGAGCACGTCGTCGCCGTCCCCGAGCCGTTTCTCCAGGTCACGCATGGTCGTGGTGACTGCCGCGAGGTCGCCGAGGCCGCCGGTGAGATAGGCGCCGACGGCGCCGTCCGGGTCCGGCATGCGCTGAGGAACATACGCGACCCGCGTCCCCGGCGCCACCGTCACACTGCCGTCGGTGGGTTTCAGTTCGCCGGCGAGCACCCGCAGCAGGGTGGTCTTGCCGGCGCCGTTCGGCCCGACGACACCGATCCGGTCGCCGGCGCGAAGCACCAGGTCGAGACCGGAGAACAGCAGGTCGCCGTCGTGGGCGCGGGCGAGATGGGCGGCTTTGAGATGAGCGTGCACGATCGACTCCAGGTGAGGTGACTCCGACGGTTGCGCTGGGCCGGGTCTCTCACAGCACTGGCGTCTCTCCCCACCTCGGCAACAGATCCACCCGCCACCCTGCCCCTCTCCGGACCAACCCCGCAACCCTTTTCCGGTACGGGCCACCCACGGTCCCGTGACCCCCGGCAACTGCGGCAGGCGGCCCGTCCGGACCGTCCCCGGCTCACTGTCATGCATGCCCCTTCCGGCCACCCCTCGGGTTCGGCCTCAGGTGCGAGCCGTCGCCCATGCTCCTTGCGGGGACCGTTCGGCCGGCGTGGGCGACGGCTGACGATCCGCTGCCGGCCTGGCACGGTGGCCGGGACCTCTCGGCATAGCTCGGTTGACGATATATAGCGGCGGTCGTACGCTACCGGCATGTCTCTGGAGAGCTCCTACCGGCGGCTGCTGCACGCCTATCCCGGGTCCTACCGGCGCCGGCACGGCACCGAGATCGTGACGACGCTGCTGGAGATGGCCGAGGCCGGGCAACGACGACCCCGGTTCGGCGAGGCCGTCGATCTGATCGGCGCGGGGCTGCGGCAGCGGTTCCGGGTGCCGCAGCGTCCCCTGGCGTGGGTGGCCGCCGTGCTGGCGCTGCTGGCCGGTGCGGCGTTCGGCACGGCCGCCGGATCGTGGACGGCCGAGCGGGCCTTCACCGCTCTCCCGTCGGCCGAGCAGGGCCGTGCACTGCAACGACAGGCCGCCGGAACGGCTGGCGACCCCTCCGTCGACGCGGTGTCCGGTGCGCCGATCGACTTTCCCCGCTTGTTCGGCCACAGCCGGATCGACGGCACCGTGTGGGACGGGGAGCAGGCCCGCGCCCGGCTCGCCGCCGACGGCTGGCAGACCGGTCCGCTGGGCGACGTCGATGCCGGCGGTTCCGAGCCGGCACGCGGATTCACCGCCGTTCGCGACGGCCTGGAGCTGACCGTCGACGCCCAGGGCAGCGCCGTCTTCACCCAGGTCGCGCAGATCGACAACGGCTGGCTGTGGCCGCTGATCGCCACCGGCGCCGTCCTCGGGGCCCTGGCCGGCTGGCTGATCGCCGCGTCGGTGGCCCGGCGCCGGTCCCGGCCGGCCACGGTCGCCGGCGCCCTGGCTCTGGCGGCCCTGTTCCCACCGGTGTGGGCGCTGATCGACAACACCGTGTGGGCCGTGCAGGTCGCTTCCCGGCCCGGCAACGACATCTCCGCCGTCCACACCATGCTGGAGCCGTCGCCGTACTGGGCGACCGGCCCCGACTGGCTGTCCTCGACGTGGTCAGCCGGTCCGTGGATCAACCCGGCAGCGGCGGTCGCCGGGCTGACCCTGACAGCGGCCGCTGTGGCACTGGCGCTGCTGCGGCCGGGTCGGGCGCCGGTCGCGCGAGAGGTGGCGCACTGATGCAGGAGCCGACGTTCCTGATCCTGACGGCGCTGGCCACCCGGCCTCTGCACGGCTACGGGATCATCCAGTCCGTCACCGCCCTGTCCGACGGCGACGTCACGCTGCGGCCCGGGACCCTCTACGGCGCACTCGACCGGCTCGCCGAGCAGTCCCTGATCGAGGTGGAACGGGAGGAGGCCGTCGACGGCCGGCTGCGCCGCTACTACCGCCTCACCGATTCCGGCGCCCGCGTCCTCGCCACCGAGGCGGAACGCCTGCGCCGCCGGGCGGCCGCCGCCGAGTCCCAGTTGCGCACCCGCGGCGGCATCGTCCCCGGCACGGCGTGACCCTGTCGGCGCTACCCCGGCCGTCTCTCTGCCGGTCCAGCTCCGCCACGTCACGACCGAACGTTCTCCCTGCCGGCCCAGCACCGCCACGCCACGCCACGCCACGCCACGACCGAACGTTCTCCCTGCCGGCCCAGCGCCACCACCTCGCGACCGAACGTTCTCCCTGCCCCGGGCTCGAACGCCATCGCGCCCGTCACGATCACCCGGCCCGCTCCAGAACCCGCCGCCTTCGTGCCGCCGGGGGCACGTCACCCGTACCCCGCAAAGCCGTGGATCTTGTGTGGCTGGTTGTCACGGCTGTCTCCGGACGAAGGAGACAGCCGTGACGACCAGCCGGACTGCACCGTCACGGCTGGAGGATGCGGGTGAGGTGGTAGTCGAGGACGCGGCGCACGTCCGCCCGGGTGCGGCGGCGGTGCAGCAGGTCGAGACCGAGGCCGGTGACGCCGCTGACCAGCAGGTCCGCCTCGCGCGCCGGGTCGATGCCGGGCCGGGGCCGCGCGGCGGTGATCAGGGCGGCGACCAGTTCCTCCAGAGGTCTCCCGTCGTGCAGGAAGACCTCGGCCATCGCCGGGTCGGTGAGACTCCACGTGTAGTAGGCGGTCAGCACCCGCAGACTGCTGCGACGCTGCTCGTCGAGGGGCAGGAACTCCTCCAGGGTGGCGCGCAGCAGCACCCGCGGGTCGGCGGCGTCCGGGAGCCTGCCGATCCGTTCCCGGCCGCGCTGCTCGTTGTCGCGGTTCAGCATCCGCAGCGCGGTGACGAGCAGGTGGTGCTTGCCGGTGAAGTGGTACTGCACGACCCGCGGGGACACCCCGGCCTCGGCGGCGATCTCGCGGATGCTGGCCTGCTGCAGGCCGCGTCCGGCGGCGATCCGCCAGACCGCCTCGGCGATCTGGCGGCGCCGGCCGGGCGGTTCCGGTCCGGGTTCGGCGGGGAGCGGCGGATGCTTGCGAGCACGGTACGCCCGGGCCTGGCAGGCCCGTGAACAGTAGACCGGGCGGCGGCCACGGCCGGTCTCCCGCACCGGCCCACGGCACACCGGGCAACCCGTTTCGTCACGAGCATTCTCGGTCATGCCACCCCATCCGTGTGACGATATGCCTTGCTAGCTCTTATTCTAGATGTTCTCGTTGATACGAACGTATCCACGAGGGGAGCCGATGTGCGCGAGTCCCGGTACCGCGTCGCGATGATCGTCACGCTGGCCGTCGGCGTTTGGGAGGGCCCGCTGGCGATCATCTTCCGGCTTTTCACCGACAAGGGGCCGAGCGTGCTGACCGCCGCCAACTACCTGCCCACCCCGTGGTGCTATCTCGCCGCGATCGCGGCCACCGCCGCCGCCCTCGGGCTGCTCGCTTTCCTCAGCGAACGGCACAAGGCGCTGCCGGCCGCTCAGTGATCAGCACGGGCGGCGATGACATCCTCGTCGAACGGGTCGTCGTCCTCGAACGCGTCGAGCAGTCCCGCGAAGTCGGCCACCACCGCCTCGGCCAGGCCGGCGGCCGCGTCCGGGTCGCCGTTGCGGTGGGCGCACCGGGCCGCGTCGTGCATCGCCCGGCCCACGAAGGCGTGGCTTCGATGGACGAATCGCTGACGGAGCTGGCAGCGCTCCTGCGGGAACGTGACGGGATCGAGAAGAGGATCGCCGGCCTGACCGGACGGCCCGCCCGGCAGGGTGACGTCGGTGAGTTCATCGCTGCCCGGATCTTCGACATCGAGCTTGCAACGAACGCGGTTCACGCCGGTCATGACGGCTGGTTCCGCTCTGGTCCGCTGCGTGATCGTTCCGTCAACGTGAAGGCCTACTCGAGCCTCGCCGACGGCATCGACATCAGCCCGCATCCCTGCGACTACTACCTGGTCCTCGATGCCGGGCGAAAGACCGGGAGTGCCGTACGGCATCACCGCTGGCGTATCGCGGAAGTGTTCCTTTTCGACGCGCGGCATCTGCTTGCGGAGTTCGCCGCCCGCGGCGTGAAGGTCGGCTACGCCACCAGCCTGCGGGTGGCGGATCGCGCCGCCGCCCGGCTGTACCCCGCCAGCGGCCCGGATGCTCTGCTGGACCTCACGGTGGAACAGCGGGCCGCGCTGGATCTCTTCGCCTGATCAGCCGCGGCCTGTCAGAAGGCGCGAGCGGCCAGCCAGGCGGCGACCGCGGCCAGGAGCAGCAGGACGATGTTGAGGCCGAGCACCGGGAACTCGCGGCGGGACACGTGCACCACGATGCCGCCGACCTGGATCAGGACGAGGCCGATCGCCGCCGCGACGGCGAGGGACGGGGCGATGCCGGTCAGCGGGGGCAGGATCAGGCCGAGAGCGCCGAGAATCTCCAGTACGCCGATCGCCCGGACCAGCGGCATCGGGATGGTGTCGACAGCCCATCATCGGCGCCAGCTGTTCCTGGCTCTGCGTCGTCTTCTTGACGCCGGCGTACAGGTAGAAGACCGCGAGCAAGGCAGCGAGAACCCAGTAGACGATGTGCATGAGACGGCCTTCCCGGATGGGTTACCAGAAGTAAGTAGCCACATCATGGGGCACTATCGTCGGGCTTACAAAAGGCACATCGGTGTACCTGAGGCACAGGGAGTTGTCGGTGGAATACGAGCACACGTGCATGATCCGCGGGGACGGCGGCAAGACGATCCGGGCCATCCTCGACCAGATCTGCAACAAGTGGACGCTGCTGATCGTGGCGACGCTGGACCAGGGGACGCTGCGTTTCACCGACCTGCACCACCAGATCCCCGGCATCTCGCAGCGCATGCTGACCCTGACCCTGCGCAACCTGGAACGTGACGGCCTGGTGTCGCGCACCGTCTACGCCGAGGTGCCGCCGCGCGTCGAGTACGCCCTCACCACTGTCGGCAAGAGCCTGATCCCACCGGCGCTCGCCCTGGCCGGCTGGGCCCTCGAACACGTGCCCGGCATCGAAGCCAGCCGCGCCGCCTTCCCGAAACGCCCCTGACAACCATGACCGGAGCGACGTACGCCGCCCTCGCCGCTCGCCTCCACCGCCAGACGGCGCCGGCCCGCCTGCCGTCGCCGGGCTTCTCGTGGACGTCTCGTGGTGGCTCGACACCTGCTCCGACGATGAGGTCGACGAATGGGTGGCGGGAAACCTGCAGGAGAGCACCGCCTGGTTCCTGTCCCGTTTGCCCGCGGGAGCGCCGCCGGCTGCTGGAGGTTCTCGGCGATCTCGCCACCGGCGAACAACACGACGGGCGCCGGTACGAGGTGCGCAACTTCCCGTTCGCGATGGGCCTGGTCGACACGGAGCCCACGATGGAGAAGCCGTTGCAAGATGATCACGGCCGCGATGCCGCCGGCGATCAGGAGGACGCAGAGGATCCGGCCGGTCACGTACCGGGCGGCGCGGGGATGAGTGGGCAGACGCTAACGGTCGATGCGGACCACCAGCGGCCGGTGGTCGGAGACGGGCGCGTGCGGGGTGCGGACCTGCACGACCCGGCCGAGCAGGCCGGCCGAGCGGGGGTCGGCGAGGACGTGGTCGAGCTGGGTCTTCGGGGACGGGCTGGGGAAGGTCGCGGCCCGGGCCAGGGACCGCCAGCCGGTGAAGGCGCGGACCGGGCCGGCGGGCATGTTCAGGTCGCCGAGCAGGACCCGCGGGGCGGGCAGGGCGCGCAGGGCCCGGACGGCGGCGCGCAGCTGGCGCACGTTCCAGCCGGGCACGAACGACAGGTGGGTGGTGCCGACGGTGAGCGGCCCGTCCGGGGTGTCGAGGACGGCGGCGAGCAGCACCCGGGGTTCGTCGCGCAGCAGCAGCAGGCCGCCGTCGGGCACGTACACCGGGGAGCGGACCGGCGCGGCGGGCAGCTGGGTGACCTGCCAGCGCAGCACCGGGTAGCGGCTGACGAGGGCGATGCCGTACTGCGGATGGGCGATGTCGGCGCCGGAGTGCCAGGCCTCCCAGCGTTCGCCGGGGGTGCCGACGACGGCGGCGGCGAACCGGTGGGTGGTGGCGTTCAGGGCGTCGGCGGCCAGGGCGGTGAGGTCGAGCAGGCCGCTGCGGGGTTGCGCCCGGTCGACCTCCTGCAGGCCGAGGACGTCGGCGTCGAGGTCGGCGATGGCATCGCGGATCCGGCCGGCGTGTACGGTGCCGTCGGACAGTGATCTGCCGTGCAACAGGTTGAAGGTGGCCAGGCGCACGAGCCGACCCTAGCCAACGGGATAGGTGGGATGTTCTTCAAGGCGTTGTTGTGTCTCGCGTTACTGTTCGTCGCGGGCGCGATGTTCGGGATCTGGCTGCAGAAGCAACGGCGCGGCCGGTGATCGCGACATTGCTGGTGGCGGCGCTGGCCGCCGGGTGGGTGGACGCGGTGGTCGGCGGCGGCGGGCTGCTGTTGCTGCCGGCGCTGCTGGTGGCGGCGCCGCAGTTGCATCCGGCGACGGCGCTGGGCACCAACAAGCTGGCGGCGATCTGCGGGACGAGCACGGCGGCGGTCGCGTACGCCCGCCGCACCAAGATCGACTGGGGGGTGGCGGGGCCGGCCGCCGCGCTGGCGCTGGTGTGCGCCGGCTGCGGGGCGGCGCTGGCCGGGGCGATCCCGGCGACCGCGTACCGCCCCGTGATCATCGGCATCCTCATCGCGGTGGCGGTGTTCGTGACCGTACGCCCGCAAATGGGGTTGGTCGAACAGCCGGAGAAACGCACCACCGCACGCCGCGCCACCGCCGTGGCCGTGGCCGGCGGCCTGATCGCCGCCTACGACGGCCTGATCGGGCCCGGCACCGGCACGTTCCTGGTGCTGGCGTTCACCACGCTGATCGGCGCGGACTTCGTGCACGGCTCCGCCATGGCCAAGATCGTCAACACGGCGACGAACCTGGGGGCGCTGGTCGTGTTCGCCGCGACCGGGCACGTGGCGTGGCTGCTGGGCGCGGGGATGGCGGTGTGCAACGTGATCGGGGCGCTGATCGGGGCGCGGATGGCGCTGAGACGCGGCTCCGGCTTCGTGCGGATCATCCTGCTGGTGGTGGTGCTGGCGCTGATCGCCCGCCTCGGGTACCTGCACTGGCAGGAATCCTGACCGGGAACAATGGCGGCATGAGCGAGGATCTTCAGAAGCTGATCGCCACCATCGAGGAGCAGGAACAGCGCCTGATCTTCACGAGTTTCACCGAGACCGACGCGTGGGAGCTGGGCAGCCTGCTGGTGCGCCTGGCGACCGAGCGGAGGCTGCCGGTGGCCCTGGACATCCGGCGCGGTCAGCAGCAGCTGTTCCACGCCGCGCTGCCGGGCTCCTGCGCTGACAACGACACGTGGATCGAGCGCAAGGTGCGGGTGGTCTACCGGTACGCCGCCTCGTCGTACCTGATCGGCCGGCAGCTCGCCGCCAAGGGCCGTGAGCTGGACGCCTCGCAGGGTGTCGACCCGGCGTCCTACGCGGCCCACGGCGGCGCGTTCCCGGTCCGCATCGCCGGCGCCGGCGTGATCGGCGTGGTGACCGTTTCCGGGCTGCCGCAGGCCGACGACCACGCCCTGGTCGTCGAGGCGATCGAGACGTTCCTGGCGGCCTGAGGTCTGCTGTCGGCAGACGCGGCTGGACGTGTCGCCGGGCCGCCGGGCAGGCTGGGCGGCATGCGGATTCTGGTGCTGGGCGGTAGCGGCTTCGTGGGCCGTGCGGTCGCCGAGGAGGGTGTGGCGCGCGGCGGCGACGTGACGGTGTTCAACCGCGGGCGGCGCGAGCCGGTCGCCGGGACACGGGTGCTGACCGGCGACCGGCTCGCCCCGGACGGCCTGGCCGCGCTGCGCGACGGCACCTGGGACGTGGTGGTGGACACCTGGTCGGCGGACGCCGCGGCGGTGCGGCGGGCGGCGGGTCTGCTGCGGGGCAGGGCAGGACATTTCTCGTACGTGTCCAGCCGCTCCGTCTACCACTACGACGAGACGGCGCCACCGTCACCCGTACCGCCGGCCGAGGACGCTGCGGTGGTCGCCGAGGACTTCCCGGGGTACGCCGGTGACAAGCTCCGTGGCGAGCGGGCCGCCGAGGCGTTCGGCGGGCCGCTGCTGCTGGCCCGGGCCGGTCTGATCCTCGGCCCGTACGAGGACATCGGACGGCTGCCGTGGTGGCTGAACCGGCTGCACCGGGGCGGCCCGACGCTGGCGCCCGGCCCGTACGACCTGCCGGTGCAGTACGTCGACGCCCGCGACCTGGCCGCGTTCCTGCTCGACGCGGCCGCCGGCGGGCACACCGGCGCGTTCAACGTGGTCAGCGAACCCGGCTTCACCACGATCGGGGAGATCCTGGACACCGCCGCCGAGGTCACCGGCGGCCGGGCCTCGTTGCGGTGGCTGCCACCGGAGAAGATCCTCGCCGCCGGGGTGCAGCAGTGGACCGACCTGCCGATCTGGCTGGCGCCGGGCCCGCTGCACGCGTTCCTGCACCACGGCGACGTGCGCCGGGCGGTCGCGGCGGGCCTGCGGTGCCGCCCGGTCCGCGAGACGATCACGGACACGTGGGCGTGGTTGCGGTCACTGCCGGGCGGTGCCCCGCTGCGCCCGGACCGCCCCCGGGTCGGCCTGGACCCCGCGGTCGAGGCGAAACTGCTGGCATGACCGCAGGGCTCCATGCGACGACGCTGGTCGATGGTGACGGCGGTGACGCCGGGGCCGGGCGCGACCCGTACCCGTACCGTCCCGGTGTCGTCGGCGCCGTCCTGCTCCGCGCCGGGCCGCAGGTCCGGCCGCACCTCGGCGATGACGTCGTCGAGGTGCGCCCGGGGTGGGTCACGCTGAGGCATCGTCTCCCCCGTTCCGCATGCCGTCCCCATCTCACTGAACGCCGCCCGACAGCCCGGCGCCGTTGTGCGGAACTTGCGAAATCAGCGGTTCCCGGTGAACCCGCCCCGCCCGGCCGGGGTTGACGCTGTCGCGCCGGGGGCGGAACGGCGGCGCACGCCTATTCGGATCGCCACGGCGGGAAACATCGAATTCACATCTTTGCAGTAATGTTGCCGGACGCATTGACGAGAGTGGAAGGTTAACGGCATTTCGGTATTCCCAATGATCGATTGATGTGCGATCGTGTTCGGGCACCGGGAGCGGGGCCGCGCCCGCCTGCCCGTCCGCACACGTTTCGTTCGGGGGTCGTCATGCCATACCCGGATCATCCGGGTCAACACCGGCAGCCTGCCGTCGCCCGGCACGCCGCCGACCCCGACGAGTACCGGCCCACCGCCGCTCCACCCTGGCAGGCGCCCGCCTCCCCGTGGCAGGCGCCCGCACCGTCCGCGCCGGCCGCTCCACCCTGGCAGGCGCCCGCCTCCCCGTGGCAGGCGCCCGCCCCGCCGGCTCCGCTCCGCGACCCGGACGAGCCGTGGCCGCTGATCGCCGACGACCTGTACTGGCTCGCCCACGACGACCACGCGCGACTGGCCGTGGACGCGGACCTCATCGGCCTGGGCCTGGCGTGCGCCGTGCTCAGCGAGCTGGCCTGGACCGGATGGATCGACGTCCACGGTGACCTGCTGGCCGTCGTCGGCCGGCAGCCGCCTCCGGACCCTCTGGCTCACGACGTCTGGGTGCAGCTCTGCGCCGAACCGGCGCCCGTACCGGTGGCGGACTGGCTCCGGGTCCTCGCTCCCGGCGCCTTCGACGGGGTGGCCGGCCGCATGGTCGTCTCCGGGCATCTGGAGGCGACCGTCCGGAAACGGTTGCTGCGCCCGCCGGTCACCGTCTACCGGCCCACCGACATGAACGCCTCCTACTGGCCGACCGCGCGGCTGAACAACAGCATCGAGACCGGCCGTGAGCTGGCGGAGTTCGACCGGGTCCTGGTGGGCCTGTGCGTGTCCACCGGCGTGCACCACCACGTGCTCAACAAGACGCCCGGCAGCCTGGTCGACCGGCTGCGGCACGCCGCCTTCACCACCCGTCAGCCGATCCCGCGGCTGCTGCGCCACCTCGAAACCGTCACCGCCGCCGCCGTGGCGATCCGCTGACGACGTCCATTCCGGCACCCACCCCCGCGTATCAGGAGTAGATCCGTGTCTCACAACGCCCCGCGCACCCGCCCTCCGGCAAGCGCGGTCGCCCAAACCCTCGCCGCCGGCCGGCTCGGCGTCTGGCCGGTGGTCTTCATCGTGATGGCCGCCGCCGCGCCGCTGACCGTCATCGCCGGCGGCGCCACGACCGGCTGGCTCGTCACCGGGGTGGTCGGCATCCCGATCGGCTACCTGGTGGTCGCGGTCGTGCTGGCGATCTTCTCGATCGGGTACGTGGCGATGTCGCGCCAGGTCCTCAACTCCGGCGCCTTCTACACCTACGTCACCCACGGCCTCGGCCGGATCCCCGGCATCGGGGCGTCCGCGGTGGCGCTGCTGGCCTACAACGCCATGCAGATCGGCCTGTACGGCGGGTTCGGCGCCGTCACCGCGAGCTTCGTCGCCGAGGAGTTCGGTGTCACGGTGTCCTGGGCGGTGTGGGCCCTCGGAGCCTGGGCGCTGGTCGCCTTCCTGGGCGTACGCCGGATCGACCTGAACGGGCGCATCCTGGCCACCCTGCTGATCGCCGAGATCGCCGTCGCGCTGGTGCTCGCCGCCGTCCACCTCGGCCACCCCGCCGAGGGCGGCTTCGACCTGACCGCCATCTCCCCCGGCCAGCTGGCGACCGCGGGCATCGGCGCGGTGCTGGTCACGGCGATCACCGGTTTCGTCGGTTTCGAGGGCACGGCGGTGTTCAGCGAGGAGTCGAAGGACCCGCAGCGTACGGTCGCGCGGGCCACGTACATCGCGCTCGGCATCATCGGCGGCCTCTACAGCCTCTGTGCCCTGGCCATGACGATCACGGTCGGCCCGGACAAGATCGTCGCGGCGGCCACCGAGCACGGCACCGAGCTGATCTTCGTGCTGGCGGCCCCGTACGTCCCGAACTGGATCATCGTGCTGGGGCACCTGCTCTTCATCTCCAGCCTGTTCGCGGCGCTGCTGGCCTTCCACGCCACCGCGAGCCGCTACTTCTTCGCCCTCGGCCGGGAGGGCGTGCTGCCCCGGGCGCTGGCGCGGACCAGCGTGCGCAGCCGCTCCCCGAAGGCCGCGTCGCTGACCCAGAGCGCCATCGCGGTCGTGGTGCTGGGCCTGTACGCCGCCAACGGCTGGGACCCCATGATCAACCTGTTCTTCTGGATCACCGTGACCGGCGGGCTCGGCGTGCTGATCCTGATGTTCATCACCTCGATCGCCGTCATCGGCTACTTCCTGAAGCCGGCCCACCGCGCCGGCGTCGGCGTCGGCCGCGGCCTGGTCGCCCCGACCGTGGCCAGCCTGCTCCTGGGCTGGATCCTGATCGTCACCCTGCAGCAGTTCGACGTCCTGCTCGGCGTCGACCCGGCCTCGCCGTGGCGCTGGATCTTCCCGGTGGCGTTCGGGGCCGCCGCGGTGCTCGGCATGCTCTGGGCCGTGTACCTGCGCGCCGCCCGCCCGCAGGTGTACCGGGTGATCGGCACCGGCGCGCACAGCGCCCTGATCGATCCGCTGCCCGACACCCCGGCGCCGGTCACGGCGGCCCGGTGACCGGCGTGACCTCATCGATCACCGGCGCCGGCGTCCACCGGGCCGCCGCACCGCACCTCGACCTGGTCAGCGACATCCTCACCGCCGCGTTCCTGCACGGCGACCTGGCCCCGTGGCTGATCCCCGACGAGGTCGAGCGCCGCCGCGTCTACCGCCCGTACTTCCGGATGCTGGCGGCCCACGCCGTCGAGCACGGGCGCGTCGACGTCATCGGCGAGGACGCGTGCGCGGTCTGGTACGACCTCGGCGACGATCCGGACCTGACGATCGACGACTACGATCGGCGGCTCGCCGAGATCACCGGGCCGGCGCTGCCCCGGTTCCAGCAGATCGACGAGGCGATGCACCGGCACCACCCGCGCGGCCGGCCGCACGCCTACCTGGCGTTCCTCGCCGCGGTGCCGGGCCGGCAGGGCGGCGGCCTGGGTACGGCGCTGCTGGACCACCGGCACGCCGAGCTGACCAGGCAGGGCCGGCCGGCGTACCTGGAGGCGACCGGCCCCGTCAACAGCGCCCTGTATCAGCGCAAGGGTTACCAGCCGCTCGGCCCGTTCCCGGTGGCGCCGGGCGGCCCGAACCTGTACCCCATGTGGTGGACCAGCCGGTAGTCAGACGCGGCGGGGGCCGGCCAGAACCACGTCGAGGCCGGTGCCGGAGGTCAGCGCTCCGACGGTGGCGAGGCCGGCTCCGACGCCGGCCTCGCCGCCCTGCCACCGAGCCGGTGTCCTACAGCGCGGCCGCCGCGTGCCGGCCCGCTGCCCGGCCGCTGAACAGGCAGCCGCCGAGGAACGTGCCCTCCAGGGCGTTGTAGCCGTGCACCCCGCCGCCCCCGAACCCGGCCACCTCGCCCGCCGCGTACAGGCCCGGGATCGGGTCGCCGCTGGGCCCGAGCGCCCGCGAGTCCAGGTCCGTCTGGATGCCGCCGAGCGTCTTGCGGGTGAGGATGTGCAGTTTCACCCCGATCAGCGGACCGGCCGCCGGGTCGAGCAGCCGGTGCGGCACCGACGTGCGCCCGATCCGGTCGCCGAGGTAGCGCCGCGAGTTGTGGATGCCCTGGATCTGCGCGTCCTTGGTGACCTTGTTGGCGATCTGCGCGTCGCGGGCCTCCACCTGCTCGCGCACCCGCGCGGCGTCCAGCAGCGGCTCGGCCGTCAGCGTGTTCATCCCGGCGACCAGCTCCTCCAGGCCGGGCGCGACGACGAAGTCCGGCCCGTGCTGCTTGAACGCCTCCACCGGCGCCGGGGCGCCCTTGCCGAACAGCCGCTCCTTGAGGAAGCCGCGCCGGTCCTTGGCGGTCAGGTCCGGGTTCTGCTCGGAACCGGACAGGGCGAACTCCTTCTCGATGATCCGCTGGGAGAGCAGGAACCAGGAGTGGTCGTACGCCGCGATCTCCGGGTTCGTCCGCAGGTACTTGAGCGTGCCGAGGGTGTCGTAGCTGGGGAAGAACGGGGCGGGCAGCCGGCGGCCGACGGCGTCGAGCCACAGCGGCGACGGCGCGGACAGGATGCGGATGCCATGGCCGGGCCAGATCGGGTTCCAGTTCTGCACGCCCTCGGTGTAGTGCCACATCCGGTCGCGGTTGACCAGGCGCGCCCCGGCGTCCTCGGCGATCCGCAGCATGCGGCCGTCGACGTACGCGGGCACGCCGGTGATCATCGTGCCGGGCGGGGTGCCGAGTCGCGCCGGCCAGTACTGCCGGACCAGGTCGTGGTTGGCGCCGATGCCGCCGGTGGTGACGATGACGGCCTGGGCGCGCAGCTCGAAGTCGGCGATCCGGTCACGGTTGGAGGAGACGCCGCGGGCGGCGTCGTCAGGGGCGAGGACCGTGCCGCGTACGCCCACCGCCGTCCCGTTCTCGACGATCAGCTCGTCGACGCGGTGCCGGTGCCGGAACTGCAGGAGCCCGGCGGAGGCGGCGTTCACCGCGGAGGCCGCGAACGGCTCGACCACGCCGGTGCCCGTACCCCAGGTGATGTGGAACCGTGGCACCGAGTTGCCGTGCCCGCCCGCGCGCAGTTCGCCGCGTTCGGCCCAGCCGGCGAACGGCAGCCAGCTCATCCCGAGCGAGGCGAGCCAGGACCGTTTCTCCCCGGCGGCGAACTCGACGTACGCCCGTGCCCACTTGACCGCCCACGAGTCCTCGTCGGCGAGCCGGTCGAACCCGGCGCTGCCCTGCCAGTCCGCCCAGGCCAGCTCGACACTGTCGCGGATGCGGGCGCGCCGCTGCTCGGGGCTGCCGACGAAGAACAGGCCACCGAACGACCACCACGCCTGTCCGCCGAGGTTCGCGGCGTTCTCCTGGTCGACCAGTGCCACCTTCCTACCGGCGGTGGTGAGCTCGTGCGCGGCCGCGAGCCCGGCCAGTCCGGCTCCGACCACGATGACGTCGACGTCCACGCCCTGTTCCCCCTCAACTCGTGGCAGTGACCTCCGCCACGCTCGAATACGAGAATTTATCGGATTCGCGGCGTCGTGGAAACACACCGGTGTGACCCCCGCCGCTCGCACGCTCCCCCGCGCGAACCCGCCCGCGCTCCGACAACAATGGTGGGGTGCCGCACCCCACCGCCGATCCCGCCGGCACTCGCCAGCAACTCGCCGATCTCCGCCCCGACCTGCTGGACGCTTTCGACACCGCCCTGCCCGGCGCCCGCGCCGCGATCCTGGCCCGGCTGCTGCTCGCCCTCGAACACGAGCCGCTGCCCGGCCTGACCGGCCGGCACCACCACGACGGCCACACCCACGTCCGGTTCACCCGGGCGCTGATCAGCTATCCCACCGCCGCCGCCACCGCGTTCACCGCACCGCCCGCCGGCCTGACCGTCACCGTCCAGGGTGCACCCGTCGGCGACCCGGCGGAACTCACCGCCCTGCTGTGGCCCGGCGCGGCCCTGACCGCCGAGATCGCCAACAGCGTCGCCAACCTGGCCCTGGCCCGCGCCGCCACCCCCACGCCGGGTGACCTCACCGCGCCCGGCGTCGCCTCCATCACCGCGCCCGGCGTCGCCGAACAGCTGCTGGTCGACGGGCACCCGCTGCACCCGTGCTGCCGCACCCGCACCGGCATGACCGTCGCCGACGTGCTCGCCTACGCCCCCGAGCACCGCCCGGTCATCACGCTGCGCCGGCTGACCGTGCCCCCGGACCGGTGGCACGGCACCGCGAAACCGGTGCTGTACGCCCACCCGTGGCAGGTCGCCCACCTGCGCGACAGCTACCCGTGGCTGGGCGACGGCGGCGAGACCGGCCCGGTCCGGCCGCTGATGTCGCTGCGCACGGTCGCCCCGCTGGACGGCGGCCCGCACATCAAGACCGCCGTCGACATCCAGATGACCTCGGCGATGCGCACCGTCTCGCCCGCCGCCGTCCACAACGGCCCGCGCCTGTCCGCCCTGCTCCAGACCCTCACCCGGGACCTGCCCCTGGACGTGCTCGCCGAGACCGAGGCCGGCGCGGTGATCACCGGCAACGGACCCGACCGGCATCTCGCCCACCTGGTCCGGCAGGCGCCACCGCCCGGCGCGATCCCCCTCGGGGTGCTCGCGGCGACCCCGGCGATCCTGCGGACCGTCGCTGACCCGTACCTCTTCATGAAAGACCTGGGAGAGGTGTTGTTCGCCCCGCTCGCGCGCGTGCTGGAACGCGGGGTCGCCCTGGAGGCGCACGGCCAGAACACCCTGGTCGTGCTCCGTGACGGGCGGGCGGTCCGGGCCGTCTACCGCGACCTCGGCGGGGTCCGGGTCCACCCCGGCCGGTTGGGAACCGACCCGGGCCTGATCGGTGACCTGCCCACCGACGACGTCACCGAACTGCGCACGAAACTGTCCGCCGCCGCCCTGGCCACCGTCGCCCGGCAGACCGTCGCCGCGCTCACCGCCGTGTTCGGCGCCGACCCGGACCGGCTGTGGCGCGAGGTCGCCGCCGCCCTGCACGGCACCGCCGACACGAAACACCTGCTCACCGACCCGCTGCCGGTGAAAGCGACCACGGCGATGCGGCTCGCCGCCGATCCCCTGAACGACCAGTGGACCCACCTCGACAACCCCTTGACGGCGCACGGCGGAAGGACCCCCCGATGATCCGCATCGTCAGCACCGGCCGGCTCGCCGCCGCCGCCGCGCACACCGAAGCCGCCCTCGCCGTCCACGAACCCCACCTGGTCGACGGTTTCGTCCGCAACCTGCCGCACGCCGCCGACACCGTCGGCCGCCGCCTGCGCGCCGCCCTCGTCCGCGAGGACCTCACCCCCGCCGCCGCCGGGGGCCGCCGGCACGCGTTCGACCGGGTCGAATACCCGAACGCCGGCGTCGCCGACCCCGTCGACCTGCTCGCCGGCATCGACCCCACCGGCGCGTTCTCCGCCGAGATCCGCAACGCCGTGATCAACCTCGCGGTCGCCCTGTCCCGGTTCGACCCGCGGATCCCCGACAGCGCCGACCCGGACCTGACCGCCGTCCATCTGGAACGCCTCGCCGTCGCCGGCCACAACCTGCACCCGTGCGGCCGCACCCGCCTCGGCTGGGACACCGGCGACGTGCTCGCCCACGACCTCGAAGCCGGCCACACCGCGATCCGGTTCGTCGCCGTCCGCGACGACACCCACCTCGGCGACGACCTCGGCGCCTGGCTGCACGCCTCCTACCCGGACGTGCCGGACGCGCCCGCCGGGTACCGGGTTCAGCCCGTGCACGCCTGGCAGTTCGACACCGTCCTGCACCGCTACCGGGACCTGTTCACCGACGGCACCCTGCACCGCCTCGACGGCCACCTCGACGCCGTGCCCACCGCCGCCCTGCGGACCCTGCTGCTGCCCGGCGGCCACTACCTGAAGGTCAGCCTCGACATCCAGGTCACCTCCACCCGCCGCAGCATCAGCGTCGCCTCCACCCGCAACGGCCCCGCCCTGTCCACCCTGCTGCACCGGCTCACCGCAACCGAACCGCGGCTGCTGCTGATGGCCGAGACCGGCGGCGCCGCCGTGCCCGCCGGCAGCGGCCGCGACCTCTCCGCCATCGCCCGCACCGGCCTCACCGGCCGCCTCCGACCCGGCGAACGGGCGATCCCGGGCGGCGCCCTGCCCGCCCACGACCCGGCCATCGGCCGTACCGTCCTCGCCGGCCTCGTCGACACCGCCGGCGGCGACCCGGCCGCCTGGCTCGCCGACTACACCCGCCTGCTGCTGCCCCCACTGCTGCGGCTGCTCGCCGACGGCGTCGCCCTCGAAGCCCACCTGCAGAACTGCCTGCCCACCTTCGTCGACGGCCGCCCGCACCGGCTCGCCCTGCGCGACTTCGCCGGCCTGCGCCTGCACCCCGGCCGCCTCGCCGACGCCGGCCACCGCATCGACCTGTGGCCCGGCTCCGTCGTCGGCACGACCGATACCGAGACCCTGCGCGCCAAACTCGGCTACACCGCCCTGCAGGCCCACCTCGGCGAACTCGTCGTCCGCCTCGGCGAATCCCACGACCTCGACGAGACCCGCGCCTGGCGCATCGTCCGCGACGTCATCGACGAAACGTACGACACCCTCGGCGCCCACCCGCACGCCGCCGCCGACCACAGCTGGCTGATCGCCGCCCGCGTCCCCCACAAAGCCCTGGTCCGCATGCGCCTGGCCGGCGCCGGCGACCTCCACATCCCGGTGAGCAACCCCCTCCATGCCTGACCTCTCCCCCGCCCTGCGCGCCCTGCCTCACCCGCGTTGCGCCTACGTCTACGACACGTCCGTACTGCGGGCGCGGGCGGCGTCGCTGCGGGCCGCGCTTCCGGCGAACACCTCCTTCCTGTACGCCGTGAAAGCCAACGGCCACCCCGACGTCGTACGAACCCTGGCCGCCGCCACCGACGGTCTCGAAGTAGCGTCCGGCGGCGAACTGTCCCTCGCGATCCAGGCCGGCGCTGAGCGGATCGTGTTCGGCGGGCCCGCCAAAACCGACGCCGAACTCGCCGCCGCCCTCAACGCCGGCGTCCTCCTCAACGTGGAGAGCGCCCACGAGCTGCGCCGCCTCGCCGCCCTCGGCGCACAGGCCGACATCTGCCTGCGCGTCAACCGCAGCACCCCCACCCTGTCCGGCAGCCACACCATGACCGGCACGCCCACCCCGTTCGGCATCGACGAGACCCAGCTGCCGGCAGTGCTCGCCGACATCCCCGCCGGGCTGCGCGTCATCGGCTTCCACCTGCACGCCGTCTCCAACAACCTCGACGGCCCGGCGCACGCCGCCTTCCTCCGCGATGCGATCACCTGGTCGGTGAAGACCTCTGCGGCGTACGGGGTGAGCCTGCGCCTGATCAACGCCGGCGGCGGACTCGGCGTCGACTACCTCACCGACACGTCCATCGACCTGTCAGCACTGTCCTCGGTGACCGTCCCCGACGGCCTGGAACTGCTCCTCGAACCCGGCCGCTACCTGGCCGCCGATGCCGGCTGGTACGCCGCCGAGGTCCTCGACCTGAAAACCACCCACGGCCGTACGTTCGCGGTCCTGCGCGGCGGCACCCACCACTTCCGGCTACCCGCGGCCTGGGGCTACTCCCACCCGTTCCACATCCTGCCCATCGAGGACTGGCCCCACCCGTACCCCCGCCTCTCCGTCACCGACACCCCCGTCGACGCCGTCGGCGAACTGTGCACCCCCCGCGACGTGCTGACACGCGGGCAGCACGTGCCGCTGCTGCGTACCGGTGACGTGCTGGTCTTCCCCCGCGCCGGCGCCTACGGCTGGGACATCTCCCACCACGACTTCCTCCGCCACGACCCACCCACCTTCCTGACCCTTTGAACCCCGGTTCGCCAGCCGTCGCTCACACCGGTCACCGCCACCCCGACACCCGCCCGAGCGACGGCCCACCACACCAGCCGCCGCTCACGCCGGTCACCGCCACCCCAAGGCCTGCCTGAACGACGGCTTGCCACGCCAGCCGTCGCCCACGCCGGCAATGCCGGCGTGGTGACCGGTCTGGGAGACGGCTGGCGGTTGCGCGGGGCAGGGGCGTCGCGGAGCGACGATTCTTGTCGGAGGGTCCCGGTAGCGTGCCCGGCATGGACGACACCGCCGCGACCCGGCAGCTCGCACACGACTACGTCGACAGCCTCGAGCAGCGCGACTGGCCCCGCCTGACCGGCCTGCTCGCCGACGACGTCGTCTACGAGATGCCACAGACCCGCGAGCGGATCCTCGGCCGGTCCGCGTTCCTGCGGTTCAACATGGAATACCCCGGCGACTGGCATCTGCAGGTCCGCCGCCTGGTCGCCGACGGCAGGCACGCCGCCCTGTGGCTCGACGCCCGCGTCGGCGCCGAAACCCAGGAGGCGTGCGTCTGGCTCGAGACCACCGCCGAGCCGTTGATCTCCCGCATCACCGACTACTGGCCCGAGCCCTACGAGCCACCCGCCGGCCGCGACCACCTCACCGAGCGCCGGTGACGCCGCCCACCCGGCCGCTGTTCGTCACCAGGACCGGAGCACGGGTCACCGGTTTCCAGGCCGCCGGCGACGCCGCTCCGCACTGGTGGGAGCGGCTGCGGCCGGCTCACCCGGAGACCGGGCTGTGGCCGCTGCTGATGGACGCCGACACCCGGACCGGATCATCGAGTCGTACGCCGCCTTCCCCGATGACTGGACGGCCGCCGACCCCCGGTCCCTCGACGGCGCCACCCTCACGGCCGACCGCGGCGAGCGCTACCTGCGCACCAGCTCCCCGGCCTACGCCGCGGAGACCCGCGCCGACCTCGCCGGCGACGGCACCTGGCCGCAGGAGCCGCAGCGACCCGGGTTCGGGCTGCCCTACGGCTGGTCCGGCGAACGGCGGGAGGCCACCGTCGCCCTGGTGCCCGCCGTGGCTGCTGCCGATCACCCTGGACCACAACACCTTCTGGGACCCGCCCCGGCCGAGCACTCCGCGATCATGCAGCACTGGCACGACCGCTACGGCGCCGAGCCTGTCGTCTGGACCGCCACCACCCGGCAGAGGCCATCGCCCTGGCCTGGCAGTACCGGCAGTACAACGACGCCGAATACGACCACTACCGCGCCGACACCCTCACCGACCTGGCCGCCGGCCTGATCGGCAATCCGGTGTGGCGCGTCTGGTGGGACTGACATCATGTCCGGCATGACGGAGATCAATGCCAAGGCGACCCTTCACCGATACCTGCGGGAGGCCCGCGAGGCGCTGCTCGGCAAACTCGACAACCTCCCCGAGTACGACGTCCGCCGCCCTCTCGTCCCCACCGGCACGAACCTGCTCGGCCTGGTCAAACACGTGACCGCGGTGACCGCCGGCTACTTCGGCGAGACGTTCGGCCGGCCGTTCCCCGGCCCGGTCGCCGCGCTGGCCGACGGCGCCGAACCGAACGCGGACATGTGGGCCACCGCCGACGAGTCCCGCGACCAGCTCATCGCCCTGTGGCATCAGGTGTGGGCCCACGCCGACGCCACCATCGACGCGCTCCCGATCGACGCCCCCGGCGCTGTCCGCTGGTGGGGCGGCTCCCCGGTCACGCTGCACCAGATCCTCGTGCACATGCTCGCCGAGCTGAACCGGCACGCCGGCCACGCCGACATCGCCCGCGAACTGATCGACGGCCGCGCCGGCTGGCGCTACCCCGGCGACAACCTGGCCGACGGCGACGACACCTGGTGGGCCTCCTACCGCGACAGGCTGGAGGCCACCGCCCGCACGTTCACCTGACCCCGCCCGCTCACAGCACCACGACCCGGCCGACGCCGACGTCATAGCCGATCACCGGCTCCTGGGCGTACCCCTCAGGCGTCAGCAGCACCGGCTTCCCCAGCGCCCGGCCGATCGTGGCGAAGAACCCGCACAGCACGTCCAGCTGCCGCTGTCCCTGCAGCTCCCGCAGGTCGACGTCGAAGTCGATCTGCTCGGCGTCGTGGAGCCGGAAGATCGCGAGCATCTCCGGCACCGGCCACACGTTGGGGCGACATCCTCCCGGCCGAACAGCTCCGCCACCGTGGCCGGCAGCTCAGCAGGCTCGCCCTCGACGAGACAAGCCCACCGCCAGCCCTCCGACCTCATCAGCGCGACCAGCATCCGCCAGTCCTCGATGGTCGTCCCGGGCACCTGCACATCCGGCAGCACCCCGTTCCGCTCGAGATCGAACCACTCCCGTACCTCGTCCCACCGCAACCCGCTCACGCCGCCCATCCTGCCAACAAGGGGAGGCACACATGACCGACGAAGGACTGGACCACGCTGCGGGAACTCGCCGGCCTCCTCGCACCCGGCCTGATCTCGCTGGCGGCCCGGGGCTTCATCGAGGTCCGCCGTTTCCGTCACTGGCCGGCGCCATGGGACGACGGCGTGCCGCTGACCGGGGACGACCTGGCGCGGGAGAGCGTACGTCCCGAGGTCTGGTCTGCCGAGCCCGGCGACATCGTGCTCGCCGCCCACATCACAAGAGCCGGCATCCGATTCCTCTGAGGGTCTCTCAGGGGTTACTCAGGGACACGAACCGGGTTCCACCTGAGGCGCCCACCACTCGAGGCGACAACGATCCTCGATATGAGAATCGCCCTGATCGCCGCGCCGCTCGCCATGACCGCGTACGGCGTCACCCGGATCCTGGGCCGGCTCGACGGCCACTACGGGCCCGGCGCCGACTGGCAGCTCGCGCACCTGTTCGGGCTGGCCGGCATGCTCCTGTTCGTACCGGTCGTGTTCGCCCTGCGCACCCGGATCGGCGCCGGCCGCAACCTCGTCACCGGCATCACCCTGGCCGGCCTGGCCGCCTCGATCGTCCAGTTCAGCGCCGACATGATCCTGGCCGTGGCCGCCGCCGACAGCGCCGAACTGAAGACCCGCCAGCACGAGTTCGCCGACCTGCCCGGCGTCCAGCCCGCCGTCTACGACATCGGCCCGCTGCTGTTCTTCATCGGCATCGTCGTGATGGCCGCCCTCGCCGCCGGCGCCCGCCGCCTGCCCTGGTGGAGCCCCGCCATGATGCTGCTGGCCGTCGCACTCCCCCCGATCGACCTGAACCTGATGCCCCTCACCGGCATCCTCATGCTCATCGCCCTCCACCCCCTGCAGGACACCACCCCCACCGCTACCGGCCCCGCCGCTCCCACCCACACCCCAACCCACCGTTGATCTCGTCCGGCTGGTCGGGCGTGCTGTCTGGCCGGGGCCGGGACACCCCAGTCGACCAACCCGGGAAAACACAGCGGGGGATAATTTGTGTATGGCCAG
>NZ_JBVHFK010000030.1:0-27014 GCF_055562375.1 Actinoplanes sp. NPDC019969
CGGCGACCTGGACACCGACGCCCTGATCGAGGCGATCGCGGCGGTGGTGACCCGGCACGAGACCCTGCGGACCATCTTCCCCGACCAGGACGGGCGGGCGTACCAGGAGATCCTCACCCCGGCCGAGGCACGAGCCCGGCTGGACCACGCGATCACCGTCACCACCTGCCCGCCCGGCGACCTGGACAGCCGGCTCCAGCACGCCGCCGACACCCGCTTCGACCTCGCCACCGACCTGCCGCTGCGGGCCTGGCTGTTCCGCCAGGCGCCCGGCGAACACGTGCTGCTGCTCCTGCTGCACCACATCGCCGGGGACGGCTGGTCGCTGGCGCCGTTGCTGCGGGACCTCGCCGAGGCGTACCGGGACCCGGCGAACCCGCTGCCGGCGCTGCCGGTGGGGTACGCCGACTACGCGCTCTGGGAGCAGGAGCAGCAGGGCGGCATGCTGGCCCGCCAGCTCGACCACTGGCGTACCCGGCTGGCCGGCCTGCCGGACGCCGTCGAACTACCCACCGACCTGCCGCGCCCGGCCGCGTCCACCCACCGATCCGGCGTCGTCGCGTACCACCTGGACGCCGGCCTGCACCGGCGGCTCGCCATGCTGGCCCGCGACCACAACGCCAGCCTGTTCATGGTGCTGCAGACCGCCCTCAACGCCCTGCTCACCCGGCTCGGCGCCGGCACCGACATCGTGATCGGCACCCCGGTCGCCGGCCGTACCGACGCCGCCCTCGACGACCTCGTCGGCCTCTTCGTCAACACCCTGGTCCTGCGCACCGACACCGGCGGGAACCCGGCCTACGCCGAGCTGCTGAGCCAGGTGCGCCGGACCGATCTGGCCGCGCTGGCCCACCAGGACCTGCCGTTCGACCGGCTGGTCGACGACCTCAAGCCGGAACGGTCGCTGTCGCGGCACCCGCTGTTCCAGATCATGCTGGCGCTGCAGAACAACGCCGACCCGGACCTCCCGCTGGACGGCGTCACCGCGGAGGCCGTGGACCTCGGCGCCGGCCCGGCCAAGTTCGACCTCACCGTCGATCTGAAGGAGTCGTTCGACGCCGACGGCGGCCCGGCCGGCATCAGCGGGGTCATCGGCTACGCCCGGGACCTCTACCACCACGCCACCGTCGAGGCGTTCGGCAGCCGTCTCACCCGGGTGCTGACCGCCCTGGCAGACGATCCGGGCCGGCGCATCCACGACACCGATCTGCTCACCACGGCCGAACGCGACCGCGAGCTGCGGGTCTGGAACGACACGGTGGGCCACCCCGCGGGCACGACAGTCGTCGCCCAGTTCGAGGAATGGGCGGCACGCCTCCCGGACGCCCCGGCGATCGTCTCCGGCGAGGGCACGCTGACCTACCGGGACCTGGACCGCCGGGCCAATGCCTGGGCCAACCGGCTGCTCGCCGCCGGGGTGGGGCCGGAGACCCGGGTCGCGACACTGCTCGGCCGCTCGCCCGACCTGGTGGTCGCCGTCCTCGGCATCCTCAAGGCCGGCGGCGTCTACGTTCCGCTGCACGACTCCTACCCGCTGGAACGGCTCAACTTCATCCTCGGTGACGTGGCGGCCCCGCTGCTGCTCACCGACCGGGAGACGTTGCCGGACGGGCTCCGGGTCACCGGCTCGGTGCTGCGGGCCGACCAGCCGCCCGGCACTCCCGACCGGGCGCCGGACGTCGCCATCGGGCTCGACCAGGCCGCGTACATCATGTACACGTCCGGCTCCACCGGGGTGCCGAAGGGCGTCACGGTGACCCACGGGAACGTCGTCGAGCTGGCCACCTGCGAGGAGTTCTACGGCGCGGCGCACCGCCGGGTGCTGATGCACTCGTCGCACGCCTTCGACGCCAACACGTACGAGCAGTGGGTGCCGCTGCTCACCGGCGGGACCATCGTGCTCGCCCCGGACGGCGAGCTGGAGATCGAGACGCTGCGCCGGCTGACCCGGACCCACGACATCACCACGGTCTTCCTCACCACCGGCCTGTTCCGGCTTTTCGCCGAGGAGGCGCCGGACAGCTTCACCGGCCTCCACGAGCTGTGGACCGGCGGCGAGGCGGCGCCCACCGAGGCGATGGCCCGGGTACGGCAGGCGTGCCCCGCCCTGACCGTGGTGAACGTGTACGGGCCGACCGAGGGCACCGCCTACGCCACCCGCCACCCGGTCGCGCCCGGAGCGGAACTGCCGCGGACCGTGCCGATCGGGCTGCCGATGGACAACTCGTTCGCGTACGTCCTCGACCCCTACCTCGGGCTGGTGCCGCCGGGCACGGTCGGCGAGCTCTACATTGCCGGCGCGGGGCTGGCCCGGGGCTACCACGGGCGGGCCGCGCTGACCGCCGAGCGGTTCGTCGCCGACCCGTACGGGCTGCCCGGCGAGCGGATGTACCGGACCGGGGACCTGGTGCGCCGGGTCGCCGGTGGGGCGCTGGAGTTCGCCGGCCGTGCCGACGACCAGGTGAAACTGCGGGGCTTCCGGATCGAGCTGGGCGAGATCGAGGCGGTCCTGGAACGGCACCCCGCCGTCACCCAGGCCGTCGCGATGGTCCGCCAGGACCGGCCGGGGGAGCGGCGCCTGGTCGCCTACCTGGTCCCCGGCGCCGCCGGCGTGGACCCGGCCGACGTCGACCGGTTCGCGGCCGCGGCGATGCCCGAGTACATGCTGCCGTCGGCGTACGTGACACTGGACGCCCTCCCGCTCGCCGGCTCCGGCAAGGTGAACCGCAAGCTCCTGCCGGCGCCCGAACGGGAGGCCGGTGGTCTCGGCGGATCGCCGGAGACGGCAGCGGAACGTACCCTCGCCGGGGTCTTCGCGGAGGTCCTGGGACGGACCGAACCCGGGGCCGAGGACGACTTCTTCGAGCTCGGTGGCGACAGCATCCTGTCCATCCAGGTGGTCAGCCGGGCCCGCAAGGCCGGTCTGGTGCTCACCGCGCGGGAGGTGTTCGAGCACCGGACGGTCCGCCGGCTCGCGGGCCTGGCCCGGCGCCCGGCCGACGCGCTGGAGCACCCCGACGACGGCACCGGCCTGGTCCCGTTCACCCCGGTGATGCACTGGCTGCGCGCCGGCGGCGGGGCGATCGACGGGTTCAACCAGTCCTATCTGGTCGGCGCGCCGGCCGGCCTCACCGAGGCGACCCTCCTGGAGGCCGTGCAGACGCTGCTCGACCACCACGACGCGCTGCGGGCGCGACTGGACGCCGGGGGACTGCTGGTCCCGCCGCCCGGCGCGGTCGCCGCCGGTGAGGTGGTCACCCGGGTGGACGCGCGGAACGCCCCGGACAGCCTGGTGGAACGCGAGACCGAGGCCGCCCGGCGCCGGCTGGCCCCGGAACTCGGCGTGATGCTCCAGGTGGTCTGGTTCGACGCCGGCGACGGTCCCGGCCGGCTGCTCGTGCTGGCCCACCACCTGGTGGTGGACGAGGTGTCCTGGCGAATCCTGCTGCCCGACCTGGCCGAGGCCTGCGCCGCGCCGGGCGCCGCCGCCCCGCAGCCGGTCCGGACCTCGCTGCGCCGGTGGTCCACCGAACTCACCGAGGCGGCCGCCGGCGCCCGCTGGACCGGCCAGCTGCCGTACTGGCGGGACGTCGCCGGAGGGGCCGCCCCACGGTTCGGCGCCGGCCCGCTCACCGCCGGACGGGACACCCTCGCCACCGCGGCTTCGCACCTGCTCGAACTGGACGCGACCCGGACCGCGGCGCTGCTGGGCCCGGTGCCGGCGGCGTTCCGCCTGGCCACCCACGAGGTGCTGCTGACCGGCTTCGGGCTCGCGGTCGGTGAGTTCCAGGCCCGGCGGCACGGCGCCGGGGCCCGGATCCCGCTGATCGACCTGGAGAGCCACGGCCGGCACGAGGACGTCATCGACCCGGCCCTCGACCTGTCCCGGACGGTCGGCTGGTTCACCGCGATCCACCCGGTCCGGCTCGACGTGCCGCAGCAGCCCTGGACGGCGCTGACCGCGGCCGGCCCGGACACCGGAACGGCGGTGAAACGGGTCAAGGAGTCGCTGCGCGCGGTACCCGACCACGGCCTCGGCTGGGGTCTGCTGCGGTACCTCAACCCGGCGACCGCCGAGCGACTGGCCGCGGCCGACCCGGCCCCGATCGGCTTCAACTACCTGGGCCGGGTGGCCGGCGAGGGCACCGGTCCGGGCGGCGCGATCGGTGACCCGACGCTGGCGTTCGGCCACGTACTCGAGGTCAACGCCCTGGTCCGGGAGACCGCCGGGGAGGCGCGGCTGGTGGCCGATCTGACCTGGCCGGCCGCGCTGCTCACCCGGGACGAGGTGACCGAGATCGCCGGCCTGTGGGCGGACGCGCTGGACGCCCTCGCCCGGTACGCCGCCGCTCCGGGCGCCGGCGGCCTGACCCCGTCCGACCTGTCCATGGTGTCGCTGTCGCAGCAGAGCATCGATCTGCTCGAGGCGAAGCTGAACAAGGCTGCGAGGAAGTCGTGACCACCGCGATCGAGGATGTCCTGCCGCTGTCCCCGCTGCAGCAGGGACTGCTGTTCCACGCCCGCTACGACCAGCGGGGCCCGGACCTCTACACCGTGCAGCTGTACGCCGAGATGGACGGCCCGGTGCACGAGGAGCGGCTGCGTGCGGCCGCGCAGGCGCTGGTGGCCCGGCACGCCAACCTGCGCGCCGTCTTCATGCACGAGGGCCTCGACGAGCCGGTGCAGGTGATCCGCCGGACGGTCGACGTGCCCTGGGAGGTCGTCGAGGTGGCCGGCGAGGAGGAGTTCGCCGCGCACCACGAGAGCGAGCGTGGCCGCCGTTTCGCCCTCGACGAGGACGTGCTGCTGCGGTTCACCCTCTACCGGCTGCCCGGCCGGCACCGGATCGCGATCACCCTGCACCACATCCTGCTCGACGGGTGGTCCGTGCCGCTGCTGCTGGAGGAGCTGTTCACCGGGTACGAGGGCGCGGCCCTGCCGCCGGTCACCCCGTACCGCGACTACCTGGCCTGGCTGTCCCGGCAGGACCGGGCCGCCGCGCTGGACGCCTGGCGGGCGGTGGTGGACGACACCCTGGAACCGGCGCTGGCCGGCGGCGCCCACGAGAGCGGGCCGCCGTGCCTGCCGCGCCCGCACGTGGTGGAACTCTCCGAGGAGCACACCGCGCTGCTCACCGCGGTGGCCCGTAGCCGCGGCTGGACGCTGAACACCGTCGTCCAGGTCGCCTGGGGTGTGGCGCTCGGCCGGCTCCTCGGCCGCCGCGACGTGGTGTTCGGCGGCACCGTCGCCGGCCGGCCGGCCGAGCTGCCCGGCGTGGAACGCATGATCGGCCTGTTCATCAACACCCTGCCGGTACGGGTCACCTGGGCGCCCGGCACCACCCTGGCCGGCCTGCTGACCGATGTGCAGCACGGGCAGACCGCGCTCCTGCCGCACCAGTTCGCGCCGCTCGCCGAGATCCAGCGGCAGGCCGGGCGCGGGCAGCTGTTCGACACCACCCTGGTCTTCGAGAACTACCCGGCCGACCCGATCGGATCCGGCGACCCGGTGCCGCTGCGGGACGGCGTACGGGTGACCGACATGGCGGCGCGCGACTCCACGCACTACGCCGTCACGGTGATCGGCATCCCCGGCCGGCGCCTGTCGCTGCGCCTGGACCACCGGCCCGATCTGATCGGCGACGAGACCGCGGCCCGGCTCGGCCGGTGGCTGATCCGGCTGCTCACCGCCGTCGCCACCGGCCCGGACCGGCCGGTCGCCGAGGTCGCCCTGATCGAGCCGGCCGAGCGGGACCTGGTGCTGCGCGACTGGAACACCACCGCCCACCCGGTGCCCGGCCGGACCCTCGACGTGCTGCTGGAGGAGCGGGCCGCCGCCGATCCGGGCGCGATCGCCGTCATCGCCGGCGACGCGACGGTGACCTACGCGGACCTGCACGAGCGGGCCGGCCGGGTGGCCCGGAACCTGATCGAGCGGGGCGCCGGGCCGGGCACCGTGGTGGCGGTCGCGCTGCCCCGCTCGGTGGAACTCGTCGTGGCGCTGCTGGCGGTGCTCAAGGCCGGCGCCGCGTACCTGCCGATCGATCCGGACCTCCCGGCCGAGCGGGTGACGGTGATGATCGCCGACGCGGCGGCGGTCCTGGTGCTGGACGACGCGGCGGAGGTGGCGTCCTGGTCGGCGCGGGGTGACGCGATCACCGCCGCCGGCCGGCGGCGGACCCACCCGGACGACCTCGCCTATGTCATCTACACCTCCGGGTCGACCGGTGTGCCCAAGGGCGTCGGGGTGCCGCATCGGGGCATCGTCAACCGGCTCGCCTGGACCCAGGCCGAATACGGCCTCACCGGCGAGGACCGGGTGCTGCAGAAGACCTCGGTCGGGTTCGACGTCTCGGTCTGGGAGTTCTTCTGGCCGCTGACGGCCGGGGCCGGACTGGTGATGGCCCGGCCCGGTGGGCATCGCGACCCGGCGTACCTGGCCCGGGAGATCCGCCGGCACCGGGTCACCACCGTGCACTTCGTGCCGTCGATGCTCGAGGTGTTCCTCGCCGAGCCGGCGGCCGCGGGCTGCCGGGGCACGCTGCGGCGCGTCCTGTGCAGCGGGGAGGCGCTGCCGGTCGCCGCGAAGGACGCCTGCCTCGACCTGACCGGCGCCGAGGTGCACAACCTGTACGGGCCGACCGAGGCGTCGGTGGACGTCACCGCCTGGCCGTGCGCCCGTGACGAGACCGTCGTGCCGATCGGCCGGCCGGTCTGGAACACCGGAACCTACGTGCTGGACGACCGGCTCGCCCCGGTGCCGCCCGGTGTGCCGGGGGAGCTGTACCTGGCCGGCCGGCAACTCGCTCGCGGCTACCTCGGGCAGCCGGGCCGTACCGCGGAACGGTTCGTCGCCGACCCGTACGGCCCGCCCGGCGCCCGGATGTACCGCACCGGCGACCTGGCCCGGTGGTCCGGCGACGGCCATCTGATCTACCTGGGCCGGGCCGACGACCAGGTGAAGATCCGCGGGCAGCGCATCGAGCTCGGCGAGATCCAGGCGGTGCTCGGCCGGCACCCGCGGGTCCGGCAGTGCGCGGTGCTGGTCACCGGCGGGCTGCTGGTCGGCTACGTGGTGGCCGGCGACGGCGGCGCGCCCCGGGACGCGGACCTCACCGCCCACCTGTCCGCCACCCTTCCGCCGGCCATGGTGCCGGCCGTGTTCGTGCACCTGGACCGGCTGCCGGTGACCGCCAGCGGCAAGCTGGACCGGCGCGCCCTGCCGGTCCCCGACCGCGGCAGCCGGGGTGGCCGGGCCGCCGCCACGCCCACCGAGCTGCGGCTGTGCGAGGCCTTCGCCGAGGTGCTGGGCCTCGGCACGGTCGGTCCCGAGGACGACTTCTTCGCCCTCGGCGGCCATTCGCTGCTGGCGGCCCGCCTGGTCGGCACGATCCGGACCGCGCTGGGCGCCGAGGTGCCGCTGCGGGCCGTCTTCGAGGCGCCGACCCCGGCGGCCCTGGCGCGGCGGATCGACACCGGTGACGACGGTGTCCTGCCGCTGCGGCCCGGCGGCGACCGGCCGCCACTGTTCTGCCTGCCGCCCGCGGCCGGGCTGAGCGCGGGGTACGCGGGCCTGCTCGGCGAACTCGACGAGGACCTGCCGGTGTTCGGGCTGAACGCGCCGGAACCCACCGGGCGGGAGACGATCGCCGGTCTCGCCCGGCACTACGCCGAGCGGATCCGGGCGGTGCGCCCGTACGGGCCGTACCGGCTGCTCGGCTGGTCGGCGGGGGGGCATCTGGCACACGAGGTCGCCGTCCTGCTCGCGGGCGAGGTCGATCTGCTGGTGCTGCTGGACGCGTACCCCGCCGGACGGACCGGGCCGGCCGGTCGCGACGAGGTCTTCGACAGCGCGTTCGTCGGCACCGGCCTCACCGTCGCCGACCTGGACCGGCCGGACGGCCGGGCCCGGGTGCTGGACCTGGTACGCCGGGAGGCCGGTCTCGCCGACGCCGACACCGGTGAGGTGGCCGGCGGCCTGCTGGACACCTTCCTCGCCACCACCCGGGCGGTGCTCGGGCACACCCCCGGCGTCCACCACGGCGACCTGCTGTTCTTCCAGGCCAAGGACTCCGCGGCCGGCGCGGTGCACACGCCCGGCAGCTGGTCGCCGCACGTGACCGGGGACATCGACGTCCGCCCGGTCGACTTCACGCACTCCGAGATGACGCGCCGGGAGGTACTCGGCGCGGTCGCCGTGGCCGTCAACAAGGCCACGGCCCAGGACAAGGAGGACCTCCGATGACCAATCCCTTCGAGAACGACGAACACACCTTCCTGGTGCTGGTCAACGACGAGGGGCAGCACTCGCTGTGGCCCGACTTCGTCGAGGTGCCGGCCGGCTGGCAGATCACCTTCGGTCCCGGCAACCGCGAGTCCTGCCTCGCCCACGTCGAGGAGAACTGGACCGACATGCGGCCGAACAGCCTGATCGCGGCCAGCGCTCCGAACTGACGAACGCCATCCTTCAAACGGGGAGACGGACACCATGCGCTACGAGAACAACGACGGCCCCCTGACCGTCGCCACCCTGGAAGCCGGCGAGAACCGGGAGTTCGGCCGGCTGTGCCGGGCCGTACAGGCCCGGCACGACGGCGACATCGACTCGGCCGCCTGGGTGGCCTCGGCCCGGGACGCCTGGGAGGACGCGCCGGCCGGCCTGCGCCGGGTCCTGCGGGAGTTCCGCCGCGACTCCGGGCCGGGCGGCGCGCTGCTGCTGCGCAACCTGCCGATCGACGAGGACCTGCCGGCCACCCCGACCGCTGACAACTCGGTGCTGCGCAAGGCGACCGTGTCCGCGACCGCGCTGATGCTGGTGGCGCACGGGCTGGGCGACCCGGCCGCGTTCCGCCCGGAGAAGGCCGGCGCGCTGGTGCAGAACGTCGTCCCGGTGCCCGGCCGGGAGGACGTGCAGGGCAACGCCGGCTCGGTCCACCTGACGTTCCACACCGAGAACGCCTTCCACCCGCACCGGCCGGACTTCGTCAAACTGCTGTGCGTCCGGTCGGACCACGAGGAGATCGCCGAACTCCGGCTGGTCTGCTCCCGGCAGCTGCTGCCGAAGCTCAGCGACGAGGCGCTCGAGGTGCTGCGCGAGCCGCGGTTCGTCACGGCGGCGCCGCCGTCGTTCGGCGGTGCGTCCGCGGCCGCGGAGCCGCACGCGGTGCTCTTCGGCGACCCGGCCGACCCGGACCTGCGGATCGACGAGGCGGCGACCGAGCCGCTCGACGGCGATGCCGAGGCGGCGCTGCGCGAGCTCTCCAAGTGGTTCGAGGACCTGCACATGGCGATCCGGTTGCGGCCCGGCGACCTGGCGATCGTCGACAACCGGGTCACCGTGCACGGCAGGTCGGCGTTCACCCCGCGCTACGACGGCCGTGACCGCTGGCTCCAGCGCACCTTCGTGCTGGCGGACCTGCGGCGATCCCGGTCCCACCGGGCCGGCGACGGCTACGTCGTCTCGGCCTAGGTGGACGCCGGATGTGGCGGCCCGTCCCCCGGGCCGCCGCGTCCGGTCCTGTGCGGCACCGATCCACCGGGATGACACCGGCACGAGGGATGAGGATGAACCAAGCGGACACGGACGGCCCGGCCATCGAGGCCCGTGGTCTCGTCAAACACTTCGGCGAGCATCGCGCCCTGGACGGCATCGACGTGGTGCTGCCCCGTGGTGAGGTGCTGGCCCTGCTCGGGCCCAACGGCGCCGGCAAGACCACCACGGTACGGATCCTGACCACCCTGCTGGAACCGGACGGCGGCCGGGCGCGGGTCGCCGGGCACGACCTCGGCACGGACGTCGCCGGGGTGCGCCGCTCGATCGGGGTGTCCGGCCAGTACGCCGCGGTCGACAAGAACCTCAGCGGCTTCGAGAACCTCTACCTGGTCGGCCGGCTCTACGGTCTGAGCCGACGGGCCGCCCGGGACCGGGCCGACGAGCTGGTGCAGCGGTTCCGGCTGGAAGCGGCCCGGGACCGGCTGTCCAAGACGTACTCCGGCGGCATGCGGCGCCGGCTGGACCTGGCCGGCGCGCTGGTGGCCCGGCCGGCGGTGGTGGTGCTCGACGAGCCGACCACCGGCCTGGACCCGCGATCCCGGCTGGACACCTGGGACATGGTTCGGGAACTGGTGGCCGACGGCACCTCGGTGCTGCTGACCACGCAGTACCTGGAGGAGGCCGACCAGCTGGCGAACGCGATCACGGTGATCGACCGGGGCCGGGTGGTCGAGCACGGCACCGCCGACGAGCTCAAGGCGAAGGTCGGCGGGGAACGCCTGGACGTGGTGGTCGCCGACCCGGCCGGGCTGGAACCGCTGGCCGAGGTCCTCGCCGAGCTGGGCGCCGCGGAACCGGTGGTGGAGGCCCGGATGCGCCGCGCCCACGTGCTCGTCGTCGGCGGGACGAAGGTGGTGGTGGAGGTGCTCGACCGGCTGGAGGCCCGGGCCGTGAAGGTCGTCGAGGTGTCGCTGCACCGGCCCCGTCTGGACGACGTCTTCCTGATGCTCACCGAGCACGAGCCGTCCGGCGCCCCGGCACCGGAGGCACCCCGCCGAAAGCGATGGTTCCGCCGATGACCGTGATGACCAAGGGTTTCTCCGACGCCTCCGTGGTGGCCTGGCGCAATCTGCTGAATGTCCGGCGTACCCAGGACTGGATCTTCGCTGCGGTGCTCCAGCCGATCATGTTCGTGGCCCTGTTCGGCTACCTCTTCGGCGGGCTCCTCGGCGGCCCCGCCTACCGGGAGTTCCTGCTGGCCGGCATCCTGGCGCAGACCCTGGCCTTCAACTCCGCCTTCACCGTGATGGGCCTGGCAACGGACCTGAACAGCGGCATGATCGACCGGCTGCGCTCGTTGCCGATCTCGCCGAGCGCCGTGCTGGTCGGCCGGACCAGTTCCGACCTGGCGGTCAGCGTCGTGGCGCTGGTGGTGATGACGGTCTGTGGCGCGGCGATCGGCTGGCGCGTCCGGGGCAGCCTGACGGACGTCCTCCTGGCGTACCTGCTCCTGCTGTTCTTCGCGCTGGCGATGTCCTGGATCGGGGCGCTGGTCGGGCTGCTCTCGCCCAATCCGGAGGTGGCGCAGAGCGCCGGCCTGATCTGGCTGACCCCGCTCACTTTCGTGTCCAGCGCATTCGTTCCGGAACGGTCGATGCCGCCGTTGTTGCGGACCCTCGCCGAATGGAATCCGATCACGGCCGTCATCAATGCCACCCGGGATCTCTTCGGAAATGCCAATCCGGCCGGGGTGGAACGGATGACGGGCTGGCCGGCCGAGAATGCGGTGCTCTACTCGGTGCTGTGCTCGGGCGTGATCCTCGCCGTCTTCGTGCCGTTGAGCCTGCGGGCCTTCCGCCGGGCGGCCGCCAGGTGAGTCGCGCCCGGAACACAAGAAGCAGGCGTCACGGGGACGCCTGCTTCCTGTGCCTGCTCCCAGACGGGGGACTGGGAGCAGGACGCTCAGTGCCGCTGCCGGCTGCCGCCCTTCACGCCGCGGTACGCCACCGTGACGGCGACGAACAGGAACCCGGCGAGGGCGAGGGTGAGCAAGCCGTTCAGCGCGGTGGGCAGGTCTTCGACGAATCTGCTCTTCACGAGATTGCATCCGGCGATGACGGCCACGTAAAGCCACCACGGCGCCCATTTGTTGTCCTGGTTTTCCGAGCTCATGAAATGACTTCTCTCGGTGTCGGCGTCAGGATTCCGGATGTTTCCGAGTCTTTCGCAGATCGCCGTCCGTGCCATCCGCAAGCGGAACGAGATCGTCTCATCAATTAGTAGGATGTGAGGTTCATTAGTGCGTGCTAGCGTCGCTTTCGTGCATACGGGGACTCACTGTGGCCGGGACGGCCGGCGATCCGCTGACGTCCGGTTCCCCGTGCCGGGCGGGGTCGCCGCATGATGCGCCTGGCCGACCTGTCGGCGGACCGCCGCGACCTGCTGATCGTCGTGGGCTCGATCGTGACCGGCACCCTGCTCTACGTCGCCGACCTCTACCCGCTCTACGTGAGCGGCTCCGGCGACGACGCTCCGATCGGGATGCGGGTCGGCCTGTTCATCGCGATCTGCGCCACCGAGCTGCTGCGCCGCAAGGCCCCGGTGGTCGCGCTCGCCCTCGGCGCGGTGATCGTGGCGGCCGACACCGTGCACGGCCCGAGCATCCCGGTGCTGCTGGTCTTCGCCGACCTGCTCTACGCCGCCACCCTCTACGGCCCGCCCCGGCTGCACCGCGACATGGTGCCGATCGCCGCGGCCGGTCTCCTCGTCGTGGTCCTCGCCTCGTTCCTGATGCAGCAGGACTGGCGTGAGCCGCTGATGGGCTCGGTCACCGCCCTGCCGTTCATCGTCATCCCGATCTGGTGGGCGACGAACGTGCGGCAGCACCGCAACATCGCCGAGGTGGAACGCGCCAACGCCCGCCAGCTCGCCAAGATCGCCCAGCTGGACCGCTCGGCGGCGATCGCCGCCGAGCGTGCCCGGATGGCCCGCGACCTGCACGACATCATCGCCGGGCATCTCTCCTCGATCGCGATCCAGTCCGCCGCCGTGCTGTCCATGACCGCCGACGACCCGGCGACCGTGCGGCGCGTGCTGTCCTCGGTCCGGCAGAACAGCGTGCAGGCGCTCGACGAGATGGGTTCCATGATCCGTCTGCTCCGGGCGGACGGCACGGGCGCCGACGAGACCGAGGCGCCGACCCGCCTGTCCGACCTGCCGCAGATGGTGGAGTCGGTCCGGGCCAGTGGCATGGAGATCGAGGTGGACTGCCGGCTCGACACCGGCGCACCGTTGCCCGCGGCCGTCGACCTGACGGCGTACCGCATCACCCAGGAGGCGCTGACCAACGTGTTGAAACACGCTCCGCGGGCGAAAGCCCGGGTCGACATCCGGCACGAGACCGGCAAGCTGATCGTGGAAGTGACGAACGATCTTCCCGGGCACATGCCCGCCGGGGCCCCGGTCCCGGAGATCGGGCACAACGGGCTGCTGAACATGCAGGAGCGGGCCACCGTGGTGGGTGGCACCTTCTCGGCCGGTCCCCAGGGCGCCTCCTGGCTGGTCCGTGCCGTCCTGCCGGCCACGGTGAGCGAGTCATGACGATCCGGGTGGTGGTCGCCGACGACCACGGATCGGTGCGGGCCGGCATCGCGCTGATCCTCAGCAACGCGCAGGGCATCGAGGTCGTCGGCGAAGCGGCCGACGGCGAGGAAGCGATCGCGCAGGCCCGGGCCTGCCGGCCGGACGTGGTGCTGATGGACATCCGGATGCCGGGGATGAACGGGATCACCGCGACCCGCACCCTGACCGCGGAGGGCCTGTGCGAGGTCCTCGTCCTCACCACCTTCGACCTCGACGAGTACGTCTACGGCGCGCTCCGGGCCGGCGCGGCCGGGTTCCTGCTCAAGTCCGTCGAGCCCGGCCCGTTGATCGACGCGGTCCGGGTGGTGGCCGCCGGTGACGGTGTGCTGGCCCCGGAGATCACCCGCAAACTGATCTCCACCTTCGCGTCGACGGCCGGGCCGCTGCCCCCGGCCAAGCCCACCGTCAACCTCGACGAGCTCACCGACCGGGAGCGTGACGTGCTGGTCTGCCTGGGGCAGGGGCTGTCGAACGCCCAGATCGCCGCCCGGCTCTTCATCGGCGAGACCACCGTCAAGTCGCACGTGTCCAAGGTGCTCACCAAGCTCAATCTCCGTTCCCGGGTCCAGGCGGCGATCCTGGTCCAGGAGATGGATCTGCCGAACCTGAACGGCCAGTAGCCGTCACCCTCACCAGGAGGAGGATCCGTGTCCCGATGGATACGCACCCGCACTCGCCAGGAACCGGCTGACCTCGATCTGTTCTGCTTCCCGCACGCCGGGGGCTCGGCCAGCTTCTTCCGGCTGTGGCCGGACCTGCTGCCGATGCGCATCCGGCAGCACTCCGTGCAGTACCCCGGCCGGGAGGAGCGGCTCAGCGAACCCTGCGTCACCGGCATGACCGAGATGGCCGACGTCGTCGCCGCGGAGATCCTCCCGATCGTCACCGGCCCGGTGCTGCTGTTCGGGCACAGCATGGGCGCCGCGCTCGCCTTCGAGGTGGCGGCCCGGCTCGAGAAGGCCGGCGTGGTGGCGGAGGGGCTCGTCGTCTCCGGGCAGCCGGCCCCGCACCGCCGGAAACCCAAGTTCCTGCATCAGGCCGGGGACGACGAGCTGCTCGCCGACATCGACCGGATCGGCGCCGCCGGCAGTGGGTTGCTGCGGACCGACCCGGAACTGCGCGACCTGCTGCTGCCGATGATCCGGGCGGACTACCGGGTCATCGAGACCTACCGCTCGCCGGCCGGCAACCGGTTGCGGACGCCGATCACGGTGTTCCGGGGTGACGGCGACGAGGACGTGACCGCCGGCGATGCCGCGGCCTGGGCCGACCGGACCCTGCACTACCGGGGCGAGCGGGTTTTCCCGGGCGGTCACTTCTACCTCCAGGAGCGGCGTGCGGAGGTGGTCGGCGCGCTCGTCGACGTGGCGATGGCCGGTGGGCGCCGGGACGGGGCCGGCCAGCCGGTGCGCTGACCTCCCCGTCCGGGGCCACTATTCACCGGAAATCGTCAGCCCTTCTTTTTCCGGGCCTTTCTGATAACGCTGCTCAGAAACAGCAGAGCCAGCCCCGCCACGCCCAACGCAATGCTGGCGAACGGTTGCAGCTCGGGCACCTTGTTGACGATGAAGAAGCTTTCCTCGGTGTTCTGCCCGGACATTCTCTGGGCCAGGGAACCGAAACCCTGCAAAAGAAGGAAGACGGCCACAACATCGATCAGGATCATGATTTGAGTCCTTTCTGGACGGTCGTCCGGAGCGTACCCCAGGAAATTTTCGAAGACATCATTCCAAAGGCGGGGACAATGGGAATTCTCGACGGGAAGAACATTCTGGTGACCGGCGTCATAGCGCCGAATTCGATCGCCTATCAGGTCGCCCGGACCGCGCAGGAGCAGGGCGCCACCGTCGTGCTGACGGCCTTCGGGCGCGTCGGCCTGGTGGAGCGGCTGGCCCGGCGGCTGCCGGTCCCGGCGCCGGTCGTCGAGCTGGACGTCACCGACGAGGAGCACCTCGACACGCTGGCCGCCCGGCTCGGCGAGCACGTCGGCGCGGTGCACGGTGTGCTGCACTCGGTCGCGCACGCACCGGCCGGCGCGCTGGGCGGGGCCTTCCTGCGGACCAGCTGGGCGGACGTGGCCGCGGCGGTGCACGTGTCGGCGTACTCTCTGCAGGCGGTGACCCGGGCGGTGCTGCCGCTGATGGGTCCCGGCGGCTCCATCGTGGGACTGGACTTCGACGCCAGCCGGGCCTGGAGCCAGTACGACTGGATGGGCGTCGCGAAGGCCGGCCTCGAGTCCTGCTCCCGGTACCTGGCCTCCTACCTGGGCGGCAACGGGATCCGGGTGAACCTGGTGGCCGCCGGGCCGCTGCGCACCATGGCCGCGGTGGGGATCGGGGCGGACGGCCTGGACGGCTTCACCCGGCAGGCCCAGGGCTGGCACGAGCAGGCCCCGCTGGGCTGGGACCCGGCCGACTTCGAGCCGGTCGCCAAGAGCTGCGTGACCCTGCTGTCGGACTGGCTGCCGGCCACCACCGGCGAGATCATCCACGTCGACGGCGGGGTGCACGCGATCGGGGACGTGCCCGGCGGGCGTACGGCAGCGAGCGCCTCGCCGCGGGAGGAGGTGGGTGTCCGATGATCGTCGCCATCATCGTCGCGTGTGAGATCGGCTTCTGGCTGATCCTGGCCGGCGGCCTTTTCACCCGGTACGTCCTCCGCCTCAAACGGCTCGGCGGCTTCCTGCTGTTCTGCGTGCCGGTGACCGACCTGATCCTGATCGCGGCGTCGGTGATCGACCTGCGCAACGGCTCCCCGATCGACGCCACGCACGGGCTGGCCGCCCTCTACCTGGGGTTCAGCGTCGCCTTCGGGCCGCAGCTGATCCGCTGGGCGGACGGCTGGTTCGTCCACCGGTTCGCCGGCGGGCCGCGGCCGGTCAAGCCGCCGAAGTACGGTGCCGCCCGGGTGCGCTACGAGTGGGGCGCCTGGATCCGCTGCTTCGTGGCCTGGATCATCACCTGCGCGGTGACCGCGGTGCTCGCCGTGGTGTCCGGTCACAGCCTCGACGACCTGGTGAGCGGCCTGCGCACGCTGATCGACGGGGGCCAGCCGCCGAACCTGGCGATCTACGGATACACCGTTCAGGCCACCGTCGTGACGCTCGTCTGGTTCATCGGCTGGCCGCTGCGGATGACGTTCTCGGTGCCGCGGCCGCCGGCGACGTCGGACGAGCCGGAACTCGAACCCGGCCGGCGCCGGTCATGACGACGCCGCCGGCCGGGGCGGGCCGGTCAGCCGGTCATCCCGCCGTTGACCTGGATCACCTGCCCGGTGATGTAGGCGGCCCGGTCGGAGGCCAGGAACGCCACCAGGTCGGCGACCTCCTCCGGCCGGCCGAAGCGGCCCAGCGGCACCGCGGAGAGGGCCTCCTGGCGGATCCGGTCGTCCAGGCCGGCGGTCATGTCGGTCTCCACGAAGCCCGGCGCCACCGCGTTGACCCGGATCCGGTGGCGGCCCAGCTCCTTGGCCAGGGCCAGGCTCAGCCCGTTGATCCCGGCCTTCGCGGCGCTGTAGTTGGACTGGGCGGCCGAGCCGTACACCCCGGCGGTCGACGAGATGTTGACGATCACGCCACCCTTGCGGCGGATCAGGTCCCGCACCACGGCCCGGCACACGTTGTACGCGCCGGTCAGGTTGGTGTCCAGCACGCTGTCCCACTGCTCGTCGGCCATCAGGGCGAGGTACGTGTCCCGGATGATCCCGGCCGAGTTGACGATCACGGCGGGCGGCCCCAGGGCGGCCCGCACCTCCCCGGCGAAATCGTGCACCGCCGCCCGGTCGGTCACGTCGCACTGCCGGTGCAGAACCCGTACGCCCCGCTCGCGCACCTCGGCGGCCGTTTTCTCGGCGGCCTCACCGGCTGATCGATAACAGAAAGCCACGTCGAATCCGTCTTCGGCGAGGCGCACGGCGACGGCCCTGCCGATGCCGCGTGCCGCGCCGGTGATCAATGCTGTCCGGCTCTCCATTTTTCCTCCCCCGCATCGGTTCTCATCGCAGAGGAACGGTAACCGCACCGGGCCGCCGAAGAAAGGTCCCGATCACGCGGATGAATGCCTCTGCGGGTCGATTCCCCTCGAAGGAAAGAGGTACGTCATGGTGAAGAGAATGTCGTCCATCGCCGCTGCCGCCGTCCTGCCGATGGCGATGCTTCTGCCGGCCGGCCCGGCGAACGCCGCGCCCGCGAACGCCGCGCCCGCGAACGCCGCGGCCGGAATCCCGTGGAGCGCCGCCCATCAGTCGGCCTCGGCGTCGGGCACCTACTCGATCATCTGGGCCGGTTCCGTCACGCACCACGTCAACGGGACGCTGACCGTCACCGACGACTCCTGTTACCGGGTCGAGGTGTTCACCTCGCTGGGCACGGTCATCAACGCGGGCGAGCGCTGCGGAGCCGGCTCGGTCGCGGTCTCGGCCCATCCCTTCTCGCTGCTCGCCCGGCCGTTCGGCGCGGGCGCCCGGGTGTGCCGGGTCGTCGCGGGCGCGGTGACCGGCTGCGGGCCCTCCGCCACGGTCTGAGCCGCCGGGAATCAGTAGCGGAAGGCGCCCACCAGGGTGGTCAGCTCCTCGGCCAGGTGCGAGAGATTCGCGGCGGCCTGCTGGGTGGTCCGGGCGCCGTCCGCGGTGCTCGCGGCCACCCCGGCGACCCCGGTGATGGTACGGGCCACGTCGCCGCTGTTCCCGGCCGCTTCGGTGACCGTACGGCTCATCTCGGACGTGGTGGCCGTCTGCTCCTCCACCGCCGAGGCGATCGTGGTGGTGTAGTCGCCGATCTGGTTGATCACCTCCGCGATCTCGCCGATCGCTGCCGCGGCGGCCGAACTGGACGCCTGGATCGCCCCGATCCGGGCGGTGATCTGCTCGGTCGCCTGCGCGGTCTGCTGCGCCAGCTCCTTCACCTCGCCGGCCACCACCGCGAACCCCTTGCCCAGCTCCCCGGCCCGGGCCGCCTCGATCGTGGCGTTCAGGGCCAGCAGGTTCGTCTGCTCGGCGATGCTGGTGATCAGCTGCACCACCTCGCCGATCTCGGTGCTGGCCGTGCCCAGCTCGGCGACCTGCTCGTTGGTGCGCTCGGCGATCTGCACCGCCTGCGCCGCCACCTGCGCGGCCTGCGTGGCGTTGGAGGAGATCTCGGCGATCGAGGCGCTCATCTGCTCGGCGCCCGCCGCGATCGCCTGCACGCCGGCGTTCACCTCCTCGCTCGCCGAACTGGCCGACCCGGCCTGGTCCGAGGCGCTGGACGCGCCGGACTCCAGCTGCCGGCTCACCGTGCTCAGCTCCAGCGCCGCGGTGGTCAGCGTCCCGGTGGACCCGGCGATGCCGCGGATGGTGGTGGCCACCTTCTCGACGAACCGGTTGAACGCGCCGGCCAGCTCACCGGCCTCGTCGTCGCGGTCGGCCGGCACCCGCAGGGTCAGGTCGCCGTCCCCGTCGGCGATCTCGGCCATCCGGTCGCGGAGGCGTTCGATGGGGCGCACGATCGTACGGGCCAGGAAGAACGCGGCCACCGCGGCGATCAGGACGGCGGCCGCGGCCAGGGCGACGCTCACCTTGAGGGTGGTGTCGGCGGCGGCCAGGACGGTGCCGGTGGGCACCGAGACGACCAGCGTCCAGGTGTCGCTATCGCCCAGATGCAACGGCGCGGCGATCCGCAGGGTCTCCTCGCCGCCGACGTCGGTGACCTGCTGTGCGGCGGCGCCGGACCGGACCGCCCCGGCGGCCAGCGCGGTGACGTCGTCCGGGCCCGGCTTGCCGGCCTCGCCGGTTCCGCCGACCACCGCTCCGGCGGTGCTGAGCAGCACGGCGCTGCCGGTCCCGAACGGTTTCACCTCGCTGACCAGTCCCTGCAACGTCGCCAGGGACATGTCGATGCCGGCGACCCCGACGACCTTGCCGCCTCGTACGATCGGCGCCGCCACCGAGGTGATCAGGGTCTGCACCCCGCCCACGTCGTAGAAGTACGGCTCGATCACCTTCTCCCGCCCGGAGTCCCGCGGGATCAGGTAGTAGTCGCCCGCGCCCGGCTTCTCGTAGTCGGCCAGCGCGGTGACACTGATCTTGTCGCCGTCCCGGAACCAGTACGGCACGAACCGCCCGGTCGCGTCGTGCGCGCCGTCGGCGCCGCGGTACCTCCGGTCGGCGCCGTCGAACGCGTTCGGCTCCCACGCCGTCCAGGTGGCGAGGTAGTCGTCGTGCGCGCTGACCACGGCCTCGAGCGCGGCGTTGGCCAGCCGGCGGCCGCCGCCCGCGGTGGCCGTCGCCTCCAGCACACCGGCCATGTCGCGGGCCGTGCTGAGCCCGGCGAGGATGACCTCCTCGATGTGGGTGGCGTTCTGCTGCGCGACGGCCTCCGCGTAGGCGAAGCCGGTCTCCCGGGCCTCCCCGGCGTTACGGACGGCGATGCAGGCCACCACGGCCACCATCGACACCAGCAGCATCAGTGTCATCGAGACGACGACGCGGGCTTTGATCGTGAACCGGAAGTGACGTGGCACACCTTCCCGATCGGCCCGTCCGAGTCATCCCTGAGTACGCCGGATCACCGCCGCTGGCCTCGATCGACGCGGTTTTGTCGTACCCCTGGGATAGAACTTCGCACACCTGGTTCGAAGGAGGTCTGTTGTGACAAGCGGGAGCGCCGCCTATGAGCGGCGCAGCGCAGCGCCCGTCATCGCGCCCGTCCGGCCGCGGAAACTGGCCAAGGTGCCGTTCGTGGAGCTGGCCGACGGCAGGCTGCAGGGCGTGGTGTCGAGCGGGTCGGACGTCGAGCGGGTCTACGTCTCGTCGATCACCGCCGGTGACCACGGCCTGAGCTGCAACACCAACAACAACCGGCCCTGCGGCGGCCTCTCCGGCGGCACGCGCGCCTGCAACCACCTGCGCGCCCTGGCCGACGCCGCCGTCGCGCAGTACGGGCTGGACCGGGTCGCCCGCTATCTGAAGGTGACCCTCCCGGACGGCTCCGAGGATCTCTGGTCCGGCCTGCACACCACGACCGCCCCGAACCGGGCGGCCGAGGTCTTCGCCGGCTTCCTGCGCCACCTGGCCTATCTGGAGGTCCCGTCCACCACCGAGCCGCTGCCCGAGCTGCACTGGTTCCCGGCCGCCGGGGCGGTGAGCTGATGCTCGCCGACGCGCTGCGTGCCGCTCCGGACGGCGTCGCGGAGGCGTTCGCCCTGACCGACGGCCTCGACGACGCCCTGGTGCACGGCCTGGCCCGGATCGACGAGGAGCGCGCCGCCGCGCTGGAGTCGTTCGCCGCCGCGTTCACCGGGTCGCCGCTCGCCGGGCGGGTCACCGACTCGATCGGCAAGATCGTCGCGGGCACGGTGACCGACGATCACCTGGCCGTGCTGGCCGGCGCCCGGGCCGCTCTGACCGGCGCCGTCCACGACGCCCTCCTCGGCCGCCTCGACGAGGCGCTCGGCCGGACCCGCGAGCCGTGGCCCGCGCCGGACACCGCGCCGTCCGCGCCGGCCGATCCGGGGCACCTGCCGGCCGGCGCCCGGTCCTGGCTGCGTGAGCTGGCCATCGCCGGCTGGCGCGGCGTCGACCACGAGCTCGCCGGCGGCGCCGCCCAGCCGGTCCAGGCGCTGCTCGCCGCCCCGGCCGGCCGCCGTCTCGCCGTGCTGCTCGACGGGTTCGCCGCCGAGCTGCGCAGCGCCGCGCCGGTCGCCACGCTCGACCGGATCCCGGTGCGCCGCTGGGCCGACCTCTGGTCCCGGGCGCTCCTGCTCGCCCACGACGGCTTCCCCACGCCTCCTGCCGTCCCGGCCGACGGCCGGTTCCTGCCGCTCGGGGCCGACCTGCAGGAGCACCCCACCGTCTTCCGGGCGCAGGCGCACGGCCTGCTGGAGTCACCCGACGGGCAGGTCCGGCTGGTCCGCGCGAGTGTCGCCGCCGCCAAGGTCGACACGATCAGCGGCCCGTCCGCCTGGCGGATGCTCTCGGCCTACCCGGTGTTCCTCGCCGCGCTGGCCGGCCACCGTGTGGTGGAGCTGTCCGGCATGCCGCTCACCCCGGCCGGTGACCTGCTGTGGGACGAGTCCCGCGCGGTGGCCGGCGAGCCCGCCGACCCGTTCGCCGCGGCCCGGGTCCGGCTGGGCGGCGTGACCGTCCCGTCCGCCGCGCCGCTCGACCGGCATCCGGCCGTCATCGCCGAGCCGGTGCTGCTGGAGGGCTACACGCCCGGCACGGACACGTTCGACCTGGGCGGCGTGACGCTGGCCGTCGACCTGGACCGGCTGCCCGCGGCGGGTCCCCTGACCCCGGCCCTGGTCGCTGCCTCGACCGCCTGCCTGGGCCTGCTCCGCTGGGACGGCGGCTGGGTGGTGCAGCCGTTCGCCGTCCAGGCGACCGTCCGGAAGAAGCCGGTGGCCGTGCACACGGCGGATTGGGCGCTCGGCCCCACCGAGGCCAAGGCGGCCAAGGCCGAGGCCGTCGCCGGCACCGCCGTCGAGGTGCTGCGGGAACGCGCGGGAAGGCTGCTGCGCCGATGAGCGACGACGTCACGCCGGCCGCCACCGCCCCGGACCCGGGCGGCGCCGAGGCCCGGCGGCAGGTTCTCTACTGGCGGCTGCTGGCCCGGCTGTTCGACCCGGAGGAGCAGGCCGCGCTGGAGTCCGCGAGCGTCGCCGTGGTCGACGATCTCGGCCTGCCGGCGGCCCTGCTCGACCCGGCGGTCTCGGTGGACACCGTCGTGCAGCGGTTCCCGTTCCTCGAGGCCGAGCTGCACGGCCTGATGACCGGAGCCGTCGCGGACACCGATCCGGCCGGCCCGTCCGCCGGGCGCTCCGACGAGGTGCGGCGTGCGGCCCTGGTGTCGAAACTGCTGCTCAACGTCTTCGCCACCGGTGGCGGCAGCGTGACCGCCGAGCAGTTGCAGCGGTGGCAGGCCGACGCGGGCTGGTTCGAGCGAGCGACCGGCTGCGAGCGGGGGCGGGCCTCCGGCGACGACCCGTCCGGCCTCGGCGGGGTGCTGGCCGGCATCGAGGGCGACCTGATCAGCCGGATGCGGCTGCGCGAGGTGCTCGCCGACAACCGGCTGGCCAAGCAGCTCACCCCGAGCATGTCGCTGATCGAGCAGCTGCTCCGCGACAAGCGCAACCTGGACGGTGTCGCCCTCGTCAACGCCAAGGCCCTGATCAAGCGGTTCGTCGACGAGGTGGCCGAGGTGCTGCGCACCCAGGTCGCCCAGGCCAGCGCCGGCGTGGTGGACCGGTCGATCCCCCCGAAACGGGTCTTCCGCAACCTCGACCTGGACCGCACCATCTGGAAGAACCTGCCGAACTGGAACCCCGAGGACGAGCGGCTCTACGTCGACCGGCTGTTCTACCGGCAGACCGCCAAGCGGATCACCCCGGCCCGCCTGATCGTGGTGGTCGACCAGTCCGGGTCGATGGTCGACTCGATGGTCAACTGCACCATCCTCGCCTCGATCTTCGCCGGGCTGCCCAAGGTCGACGTGCACCTCATCGCGTTCGACACCCGGGCCCTCGACCTGACGCCGTGGGTGCACGACCCGTTCGAGGTGCTGCTCCGCACCGATCTCGGCGGCGGTAACGACGGGCCGGTCGCGATGGCGATGGCCCGCCCGAAGATCACCGACCCGCGGAACACGGTGATGGTCTGGATCTCCGACTTCTACGAGTTCGGCCGGTCGCAGCCGCTGTTCGAGGCCATCGAGGCGGTGCACCGGTCCGGGGTGCGCTTCATCCCGGTCGGCTCGGTGAACAGCTCCGGCACACAGAACGTGGATCCGTGGTTCCGCCAGCGGTTCAAGGACCTCGGCACCCCGGTGATCTCCGGCCGCATCCAGAAGCTCGTCGCCGAGCTCAAGAACTTCCTCGCCTGACCTGAGTTATAGGAGACCTTCCGACATGACTGACATGCTGCGTGCCCCCGCCGAGATCAAGTTCGCCGAGGAGCTGGACTGGCTCGAGTCGGTCGACGACGGCCCCAAGCCGTTCTCGTGGCGCCTGTCGCCGAAGATGGTGCGGCTGTTCATCCTCGGCTCCGAGCGCGCCGACGGCCTGGACCGCGAGGTCAGCCAGAAATGGTTCGGCGACCGCAGTTTCGTCGAGCGGGCCATCGTCACCCTTGCCTCGGACCGCGGCCTGCTGCTGATCGGCGACCCGGGCACCGGCAAGAGCTGGCTGGCCGAGCTGCTGGCCGCCGCGATCAGCCGGAATTCCACATTGGTCGTGCAGGGCACCGCCGGCACCACCGAGGACCACATCAAGTACTCGTGGAACGTCTCGATGGTGATCGCCAAAGGACAGTCCCGCGCCTCGATGATCCCGTCGCCGATCATGACGGCGATGGAGGGCGGGGTGATCGGCCGGTTCGAGGAGCTGACCCGGTCCACCAGCGACGTGCAGGACGCGCTGATCTCCATCCTCTCCGAGAAGTACGTGTCGATCCCCGAGCTGGACGAGGACAACATCGTCTTCGCCAAGCCCGGCTTCTCGATCATCGCGACCGCGAACAGCCGCGACCGGGGCGTCAACGACCTGTCCTCGGCGCTCAAGCGGCGGTTCAACTTCGTCCGGATCCCGGTCGTCACCAACAAGAAGAGCGAGGCGGAGATCGTCCGGTTCCGCACCGAGGAGCTGCTGCGCCGGCACAACATCGAGCTGGAGGTCCCGCCCACCCTGCTCGACGTGCTGCTGCAGAGCTTCGCCGACCTACGGGCCGCCGCCACCGCGGCCACCGGCGACGACGAGAAGCTGGAGTCGGCGCTGTCCACCGCCGAGCAGATCGGTGTGCTGGAGGACGCGATCCTGCACAGCAACTTCTTCGGCGCCCGCGCGCTGACCGCCGAGACGCTGGCCGGCTCCCTGGTCGGGTCGCTGGCCCGGCGCAGCCCCGAGGACCTGGCGATCCTCAACAAGTACTGGCACGGGGTGATCGAGCCGCGGAGCAAGCAGGAGGGCGGCGAGTGGAACGGCTTCCTCTCCGGCGGCCGTCAGGCGATCGCGACGTTGTCGTGAGCGCGCCGTTCGACGCGCTGCGGGCGCAACTGCTGGGCGCCGCCGAGGCGCTGGCCGACGGCCCGGCAGCGCTGCCGGAGATCCTCGCCGGGATCGTCGACGACGTCGACCACGCGCTGCGGGAGCCGCTGGAGATCTTCCCGGTGTGTCACCACTCGCCGGCCTCCGCGCTGGCCATGCTGCGACGGCTGCGGGAGAAACAGCCGAAGGTGATCTACCTGGAGCTCTGCGAGGATCTCCAGCCGCTGCTCACCGAGCTGCGCAACTGCCGGCTGCCGGTGGCGCTGCAGTCCTTCGCCTCCCAGCTGGACGGGTTCCCCAAGGAGTCGGCGCCGCTCTCGGTGATCGCGCCGATCACCGAGGCCTCCGCGGAGTACCAGGCGATCGCCTACGCCCTGGAGACCCCGGGCGTGGAGCTGGTGCTGGTCGACCGGTCCACCGACCACGTCTTCCAGTGGCAGCCGGACGTGCCGTCGCCGGCCGGGACGCCGGAGGCGGAGGAGGACCTGCACGGTGACGCGGTCGGCGTCGAGATCGGCGACCTGCGGCCGCGGTTCGCCGAGCTGGAGGAGCACCTGCTGCACCACGGCCGGGTCCGGCACTGGTCGGAGTGGTGGGAGCAGTACGTCGAACAGCCCCTCGCCGGCGCCGACCACGAGACGTACCGGCAGGTGATGGTCCTGATCGGCAGCCTGTTCCGGCGGCTGGCCCCGCACGACGACCGGCGCTACGCGAGCGACGAGGACCGGGAACGCTACATGTGGACCCGGATCCGGCAGCACCTCGCGGCCTCCGGCGCCGACCCGGCCGACTGTCTGTACATCTGCGGCGCCTTCCACGCGGCCAGCCGGGTGCCGGAGGCCGGCTCCGCCCCCGGCACCCCGGATTTCGTGATCACCCCGAGGACCGGCACGACCTGGCTGTACGGTCTGATCCCGTCCAGCCACTCGGCGATCGAGGCGCAGTTCGGGCTGGCGCCCGGCTCGGTGTCGATCGCCGCCGCGAACTGGCGCAAGCAGCTCGGCAAGCTCCGGCTCACCCCGTTCCGGCTGGACGGGCAGAAAGGCGGAGGGAAGAAGACGCTTCCGCTGCCGGCCGTCGCGGCCGTCCCGGTGACCGACCACCTCACCGGTTATCTGTCCGGGCCGCCCGCGCTCGACGGGCTGGACGAGGAGGAGCTGCGCGGCTGGTGCGTGGACATCGTCCGGCTCGCCCGCCGCAACGGTTACCTCGCCAGCACCGCCGACGCGATCGCGGTCTTCGAGACGTCGATCCTGCTGGCCGGGATGCGCGGGCGGGTGCGGCCGACGCCGTACGACTTCCAGGACGCCGCTGTCACCTGCATCGAGAAGGACAGCGTGCCGGGCCGCCGCGACGTGCGCCGGCTGTGCGAGATCCTGCTCGGCGGCGACCGGATCGGCCAGGTGGGATATGCCGCCCTTCCCCCGCTGGCCCGCGACGTCTACGACCGGCTGGCCCCACTCGAGCTCAACCTCGAGCAGCGCAGCATCCAGCGGGCGCTGCTCGACCTGGCCGCCCGGCCCGAGCTGGCGGCCTGTTCCCGGCTGCTGTGGATGCTGCGCTACCTGCTGCCCGACCAGGCGGTCCGCCCGATCATGGGCAGCCGGCGGCTCGGCGAGAAGCACATCCAGGAGAGCTGGGACCTCGACCTCGGCCGCAACCAGCGGTCCGTCATCGAACTCGGCTACGAGGGCGTGACCGTCGAGCAGGTCCTGGAGCAGCGGTTGCGCCGGGACGCCTGGGACCCGAAAGCCACCGCCGCCACCGCCCTCAAAGCGGTGGAGAACAGCCTGCTGTTCCTGGAGAGCCCGCGCCTCACCGACGAGCTGGGCGCCCGGGCGATCGAGCTGCTGGCGGCCGAGCGCACCGTCGACGACGCGCCGGACGTGCTGCGGCGGATCCGGCGGCTGCTCGGGCACTACCGGGCCACCACGCCGGTGCTGCCGGCCTGGTGCGAGCGGTTCGTCACCGCGGGGTACGCCCACTACTGCACCCTGCTGCCGACCGCCTTCGTCGAGGAGGACACCGGGGTCCGGCAGGTCGGGGCGATGCTCGGGTTCCTGTTCGGGATGGAGAGCCTGGCGCTGTCGCTCGGTTGTGACCGCACCCAGCTGGAGATCGCGGTCCGGCAGTCGCATCCGGAGGCGCCCGCCAAGATCGCCCTGCTGTGGGCGGCGCGGCACCAGCTCGGGGCCCTGCCGCTGGCCGATCTCCGGGCCCTGGTCGACGAGCTGCTCGGCAACCCGCTGGTGGTGCCCGCCGTCCCGCAGTACGTGAGCGGTTTCGTGCAGGCCCTCGAACCGGTGCCGCGGCTGGCGCCGTTCGTGGTGGAGATCCTCTCCAAGGCGTTCGGCAGGCTGCCCGATCCGGTGCTGCTGCCGTGGCTGCCCACGTTGATCACCACGTTGCGGCAGCACGCCGCCGAGCTGGTGCCGGTGCTGACCAGGGAGGCCGGCCGCACGTTCCCGGGTACCCTCGCCGCGCTCGACGCGTGGACGCCACCCTGGAAGGCCCCGGCCCGGCGACGTCCGGCCGCCGGCCCGGCCGTCGCGGCGAGCCCGGCGGCGGTGCTGCTCGGGTCGAACCGGACGGCGGCGGACGCGGTCGCGGGGCTGCTCGGCTGCGAGGGCGGCTGGACGCCGGTGGAAGCCGGTCCCGGGACGGGCGGGGGAGCGGTGGCGGGGCTGCTCACCGCGTACCCCGAAGCGGCCCGAGCCGCCGCCGACCTGATCAGCGCCTGACCACAGAAACCGGTGTGTGGAGTTCGGGCGCGTATAGCGCCCGAACTCCACACACCCCACACCGCGGGGACACAGATAGGAATAGCAAACCAATGAAAAACAAAAACAAAATATAAAAAAACGT
>NZ_JBVHFK010000031.1:0-20720 GCF_055562375.1 Actinoplanes sp. NPDC019969
TAGCTAAGCCCTCCAGCGCCGATGGTACTGCACTCGGGAGGGTGTGGGAGAGTAGGACGCCGCCGGACTCAACGTGACAGAAAGGCCCACCCGGGCATCCGGGTGGGCCTTTCTGCGTTTCCGTCACGGTTTGGTGTGGGGCCGGTTTTGCCGGCGGCGGTGCCCACTCAGGGCGGTCAGGCTTGATCCCTTCGTGGGCACCACCGCCGGCAAAACCTAGGCCACAATTACCCGGCGCGTGCCTGCCGCGCAACGGCCACCAGGGGTTTGACGGCTGGGTGGTGGTTGCGGTGGGAAGTTCGGCGTTGCCGCTGGTAGAGGGCTGAGGTGGTTAGACGCGTTCGCCGGTGATGTAGTCGGTGAGGGTGGTGCGTTCGGTTTCCAGCTCGTCGATGCGGTTCTTGACGACGTCGCCGATGCTGACTACGCCGCGCAGCTGGCCGTCGACCACCACGGGGACGTGGCGGAAGCGGCCCTGGGTCATGAGGCGTTCGACGTCCTCGAGTTGTGCTTCGGGTTCTACGGTTTGGACCTGGGTGGTTGCGATGGTGCTGATCGGTTCGGTGAGGACGGTGGCGCCGTGTGTGGCCAGGGCCCGGACGACGTCGCGTTCGCTGACGATTCCCTGGACTGCCGAGCCGCCGGACGAGACGATCGCCGCGCCGATTCGGTGTTCGCTGAGAAGCGCCACCAATTCCTCTACGGTGGACTCCGGGGCCACCGTGATCACCTGCTCGCCCTTGGCCCGGAGAATGTCACTGATCCGCATAGTTCCTCCCTCGACTGGTCGGCCCGCGTACCACCTCTATGCCGAACCCAGCGCCCGCTGTCAAGCCGTACGGCTCCAAGCGGTTGACAGTCGATCTTGTGCGGCTGGTCGTCAGCGCTGTCTCGGAGCGCTCGAGACGACACTGACGACCAGCCGGGCGGCTGGTTTCTGGATCCGCCCCGCTCTCGGGCGGACGGTTTCGGCCAGCTGCGTGGTGGCGGTTCTGGATTCGACTGTTCTCCAGCGGGGGCTCTCGGTCGGCCGGGTGGTGCTGGCTCCGGATCGGCCTACCCCAAGCGGACACTCGTGGCCGCGGCCCGGCGATGCTGCCTGTCCTCGCACCGGCGGGTTTGGCTGGCTGGGAGGAGGAAGAGTGATGCCACCGCCGTTGAGGGCGGTGGCATCGGGGTTGGGGGTCAGCGGCGGAGGAGGGCGGCGATGCGGTTGCGGGAACGGGAAGCCTTGGCGGCGGAGCGGCGGCGGGCCAGGAGGACGGCGCCGGCTGCGGCGGCGGCCAGGACCAGGGTGGTCGCGGTCGCGGACTTCTTGGGATTTCGGCGTACGGCGGAAGCGGCCCGGGTGCCTGCCGTGGTGACGGCCTGGCGGGCGCGTTCCGTCGTACCACTGCCGTTGGTGGTAGTGGTGTCTTCGCTGATGGTGGTGGTCTGGTTCGTGGTCATCGGTCACCTCTCTGGGGAGATTCGCCGGGCGGGGCCTGTCCGGCACATGCCCCGTTCACCGCAGGACCAATCGGGCGTTGCGGCTCATTCACGCTCCAGGAACGACGCTAATCGGACAGTGCGACCGGTGTTGTCCATGAACTGACACGTTCGGGGATCAGTCTGGCTTCTTCTCCGATTCACTGCCGACGGCGGCTGGTGCGAGGTCCGACGAGTCGCCGACCGCATCCGCGGCACCGGTCCCGGTGTGAGGGACGGCGTCAGCCTCCGGATTTTCGTCGGCGTGAGGGCTGGGGTCGGCGGATGGGGCGAGATCAGCGTGCGAGCCGGCCTCGGTGAGCAGGGCGGCGTCCGTGTGCGGGCTCACGACGGTGAGAAGGGTGGCGTCAGCGTGCGGGCCGCCGTCAGCGTGGGGGTCGGGGTGAGCAACGGCGTCGGGGTGAGCGGTGTCGGGGTGAGCGGTGTCGGGGTGAGCGTCGGTGTCGGCAGGGACGGCGATGGCGGGGTCGGGGAGGGCGGTGGTGGAGGAGGCGTAGACGGTGGTGGTTCGGGTGGAGCCGTAGATCACCGGGACGGCGACGGTGGCGGTGCGGGCGTAGTAGTCGGCGAGGGCGTCCTGGCGGTCGTCGATCGGGTCGGCCTCGACGTACGTGTGGGAGGTGACGCCGGGTGGGGCCACGTCGTCGGCGTCGGAGACCAGGCGGTCGCGGGAGAACGGCTCGCGGGCCGGGCCGGCGGAGTGCACGCGAGGCCGCGGCACCAGGGCGCCGGCGCTCTTCGGCACGTTGACCAGCACCGGGCTGACGTTGCCGTGGAGGGTTTCGGTGAGTTCGGCGAGCGTACGGCGGACCGACTCGCGGCCGGTGCGGCGGAAGTCGCCGACCAGCAGCACCTGGTCGGCGAGTGCGGCCAGGCTGATCGCTCCGGAGGTGGTGAGCACGGCGCTGGAGTCGACGACGACCACGTCGGCCAGTTTCTGGACGGCGCGCAGGGCACGGGCGAGGGGAGCGCCGCCGATCAGGTCGGTGTGCTCGCCCTCCGGGTCACCGGCCGGGATGAGGCGCAGCCCGGGGACGCGGGTGTCCTCGAGGACGTCGGGGACACCGGCGTCGCCGTCGAGGAGGGCGGTCAGGCCGTACTCGCCGGAGACCCCGAAGATCTGGTGCAGCCGTGGCCGCCGCAGGTCGGCGTCGACCAGGATGACCGAGCGGCCGGCCTGGGCGAGGGTGACGGCCAGGTTGGCGGCGGTCGTGGTGCGGCCCTGCCGGTCGCCGGGGCTGGTGACCAGGATGGTGGTGGCGCTGGTCGGGCGCAGCGACGGCTGGAGACGCGATCGCAGGTAGCGGTAGGCCTCGGCGGCCGATGAGTCCGGCTGGTGCAGGGTCACCGGTTCACCGGCGGCGGACCGGTAGCGGGGGACGGTCGCCAGGACCGGTGTGCCGGCCAGGTTCGCGAAGTCGTCGCGGCTGCGGATCCGGCCGCGGGTGAGGGATCGCAGCAGCGCGGTGCCGGCGCCGAGCAGCAGCCCGGCGGCGAGACCGGCGGCCAGGTCGGGGACGAGCGGGCGGGTGAGCGGCTCGCCGGGCAGGGTCGGCTCGCTGATCGGGGTGACGGTGAACGGGCCGTCGGCACGGTGGTCCACGTACGCCTCGACCAGCGCCCGGGCCCGGATCTGGGCGCTGTGCCGGCTGCCGGAGGCGTAGACGACCCGGAGGACGTGGGTGCCCGGCACCACCTCGACGCGGAGGTCCTCGCGGAACGTGGCCGCGCTGATGCCGATCCGGCTCGCGGCCGGCAGCACCACGGTGTCCGAGAGGACGACCTCGCGTTCGGTGCCGATGTCCGGGGTGATCGGGGTGGTGACCGGTGCGGGCGCCGCTCCGGGGCGGGTGACGGCGCGGCGGGGCTCGACGAGCACCGCCGCCTCGGACTCGTAACCGGACGGGGCGGCCTGGTGGAGCCCGTACGCCGCCGCGATCGTCGCCGTCGTCACCACCAGTGTCCATGGACCGTATCGGCGCAGTGTTCGCGCGGATCGTCCGTAGGTCGTCATCGCGGTGGTTCCTCCCCGTCAAGCTGATCCAGAGCCGGAGATTCTTCCACCGGATGTGATCTCTGGCTACGGGGCGGATGAGCAGCCGGGCGGCTGGTATGGCGAAGATCTCCCTGGTCAGCGCACTACGGTGAGGTGTCCGCGCCGCGTGGGGGGTGTCTCCGGCTCCGCGGTGCGCCGCCGCATCGCCGTCAGAGCGAGGGTCAGGAGCAGCATCAGTACGGCGTCACGGGCGAACCCGAAGGCGCCTGCCGTCGTCGCGGCGCCGGGGTCGATGACGCCCCGCAGGACGGCGGCCGCGACGGCGGCCAGCACGGCGGACGCGGCGAGCCGGCCGGCGCTGAGGGGCCGCCAGCGCTGCAGCAGCATGGCGAACAGCAGGGCGGGCAGCACCTCGGCGATCCCGAGGGTGAGGCACATCAGCAGCCCGGCGCCCGCCAGGGTGGCGCCGACCATCGCCGTGGTGGCGAGCACGATGACGTCGAGCCGGTGGCGGCCGTAGCGGGCCTGCGCGGTGAGCCAGAAGGCGGCGACCACGAGCGGGGCGAGCGGAAGGTACGGGACGTGCGCGGCGGCCAGGTACACGGCCAGATGGATCGTGGCGAACACGGCGGTGCGGACGGCGTATCGGGACATCGGTGCCTGCCTCGGCGGTCGGGGGAACCGGACCGTCGGCGGGCCGGCGCGGGAGCTGAGATCTTTCCGGCTGGTCGTGGGGGCTGTCACAGCACGGCCGAGACCGCCCCCACGACCAGCCGCTCAGTTGGCGGCGCCGGTCAGGAAGCGGAGCAGGGGACGTAATTCAGGAGGCACGCAGGGTTCGGCCACGGTGCCGCGCCAATGTCGGCCGTCGTATTCGACGGCCAGGTGGTAGCGGGTCAGGTCGGCGTCGGAGAGGGCGTTGATCTCGGCTGCCACCCGGGTCAGATCGATCTGCCCGACCAGGTGGGCCAACTGGGCGGCCTGGTCCCGCGGGAGTGTCGCGGAGTCCAGGACGACGCGCAGCGACCGGTCCGAGAAGCCTCCGGATCGGCGGAGCTCGGCTCGTACGTGTGGGGTCACGGTCTCGACGGTGGCATCCCGCCGACAGGACGGCTGTCGGATCGAGGTCATCCTGCTGTCGAGTCTTGGACTGCGGGATGGTCGATGAAACCAGGGCGGCAGCGGCACGCTCGCCTCCCTGCCGATCGCCAAGGGCTCGCTGCTCGGCGGGGGTCTACGCGTACCTCGACGACAAGAACCAGCTGGTCGTCGTCGACGGTAACCGGGACCTGCTCCGGATCGCGCACACGGCGAACGCGCGGACCGTCACCTCGCGCCTGTCCTTGGCGGGGGCGATCGCGGCGGACGACGCGGTGGTCGGCGTGATTCCCGCGTACGACGGAAGGGTCTGGTTCGTCAGCCGCCGGCGCGGTGAACACGGTGACCGGCACGATCGCCACCCACCGGCTGCGGCCGGGGAGAAGGTCGCCAACAGCATCTCCACGGTGCCCGGCGAACCCGGTCTGCGTGCAGCCGCTCTTCACCGACCTCGCCGCCGAAGAGCGCCGCCCTGCCGCGGCTGTCGGTGACCGACGGCAAGCTCTACACCGTGGTCCAGGAGGGCCTGCTGAACGGGTTCTCGCTGGCCGCCGTCGACTCCGGCACCGGTGCGGTCAGCGACCGGACCTTCCTGGGGTACGGGTTGGTCGATCCGCTGCAGACGGCCGGGACGGTGATCGACCGCACCTACTATCAGGGCACCGTCACCGGCCTGCTGCGGATCACGCCGAACAGCTGATCAGTTCTCCGCGCGGCCCAGCCGCCAGTAACCCATGAACGCCACGGCCCGCCGGTCGACGCCGCACTCGGAGACCAGGTGCCGCCGCAGCGTCTTGATCACCGCGGCCTCACCGGCCAGCCAGGCGTAGAAGCCCTCGGGGGCGCCGGACGTCTCGTCCGGCACCTCCCAGAGCAGGCCCTCGTCGATGTCGACGTCCTCCAGCACGGGGGGCGTGGCCGGCGGCCGGCAGTCGCCGAGCAACTGCGGGACCACGGCGCGGACCGCGGGGATCAGCTTCGTGCCGTGCGCGTCGCCGTCGCGGCCCAGCCAGGTGACCGCGACACCGGGCGGGGCGGCCAGGTCGAGCCGGTCGGCGGACTCGGGCACCTCCAGCAGCGCCTCGCCGACGGTGTCGGCGGGCAGCCGGGACAGGATCGACGCGATCGCCGGGACCGCGGTCTCGTCGCCGACCAGCAGCAGGCGGCGGGTGCCGGCCGGCGGGTGGAAGTCGATGCCGCCGGCGGGGCCGGGGAAGTCGGCGTTCGGCCCGAGGACGACCATCGTGGACCCCGGGACGGCGGCGACGGCCCAGCGGGAGGCCGGCCCGTTCACGCCGTGCAGCACCATGTCCACGTCGATCTCGCGGTCGGCGGCGCGGACCTCGCGGACGGTGTACGTCCGGATCGGGTTGCGCTGCTCCTCCGGCAGCTCACGCCACCGCGTGTACCAGTCCTCGGTCATCGGCAGGTGGTCGTGGCCGGCGCCGGGCAGCGGCGGGATCAGCTTGATCCGCTGGTCCCAGCCGTTGTCGGCGAAGTGGGCCACGCTGTCGCCGGTGAACGTCACCCGCAGGAAGTTCGGGCTGAGCCGGGCGACCCGGGCGACCTGGACCGGGAAGAACCGGAACGGCGACACCTCGGTCGGCAGGGCAGTCAGGGTCACGGTCGCCTCCCACGGGTTCGTTTAGGTAACCCTAACCTAACCGCTGGGGAAGGTAACACCCGGACCGCAACCGGCGACTTCCTGCCGCCCGCCGTCCTCGCGTCGATCAGAACGGTCCCACCAGCGAGGAGACGACATGCCGCAGACGCCGTCCGTTGCCACCACGGCCCTGATGTTCAGCGACGCCGACGCGCTGCCGTGGGCCATGGAGGACTGGGCCGCCGCTCTGCAGCCGCCGACCGTGCTGATCGCCGACGACGACGAGGACGTCCGGGAGCTGCTCGCGTTCAAGCTGCGGGCCGCGGGGTACCGCACCCTCGAAGCGGACAACGGGCGGACCGCGCTGGCGCTGGCCGTCAACGAGCGCCCGCAGCTGGTTCTGCTCGACGTCACCATGCCCGGGCTGGACGGCCTGGGGTTCTGCTACGAGCTGCACTCGTCGCCGCAGACCGCGGACATCCCGGTGATCATCATCAGTGGCCGGGGCGCGCCGGCCGACGTGATGCTCGGTCACATGTCCGGCGCCGAGGACTACCTGGTCAAGCCGTTCTCCCCGGCCGAGCTGCTGCGCCGCGTCGAGCGCCTGGTCCCCCTGGACGTCTGACCTCGCGTGTGGAGTTCGGCCGTTATGTGCACCGCAAATCAACACACGGTCTGGCGCCGGCCCGCGTGTTGAGTTCGGCCGCCATGCGCGCCCGAAAGCCACACGCGGTCGGGGCGTCAGACGCGGAAGCGCTGGACCACCTGGCGCAGTTCGCCGGCCACCTGGGTCAGCTCGCTGACCGACGCCTCCGCCTCGCCGAGCGCCGCCGTGGTGGTGTGCGCCGCGCTGGCCACCGCGTTGATGTTCCCGGCGATGGTGGAGCTGCCGTTGGCGGCCTCGCCGATGCTGCGGCTCATCTCGTTGGTGGTGGCGGTCTGCTCCTCGACGGCGGAGGCGATGGTCACCTGGTAGTCGTTGATCTCCGAGATGATCCGGGAGATCTCCTGGATCGCGATCACGGCGCTGGACGTGTCGGCCTGGATCGCCTCGACCCGCCGGGCGATGTCCTCGGTGGCCTTCGCGGTCTCCTGGGCCAGGTCCTTCACCTCGGTGGCCACCACGGCGAAGCCCTTGCCCAGTTCACCGGCGCGGGCCGCCTCGATGGTCGCGTTCAGGGCCAGGAGGTTGGTCTGCTCGGCGATCGCGGTGATCACCTTGACCACGTTGCCGATCTCCTCGGACGAGGTCCCGAGCTTGGCGACCGTGTCGTTGGTGGTCTGCGCGACGGTGACCGCGCTGGAGGCCACCTGGGCGGCGCTGTTGGCGTTCTCCGAGATCTCCCGGATCGACGCGCCCATCTGGTCGGACCCGGCGGCGACCGACTGGACGCTGGCCGACACCTCGCCCGCCGTGCCGGCCACCAGGTTGGCCTGTTCGGCGGCGGCCCGGGACTCGGCGTCGAGGCGGGAGGTGATGGCGCCGAGCCGCTCGGTGACGCCGCCGAGGACCTCGGCGCCGTGGTTCAGCTGCCGGACGCTGGTCAGCAGTCCCTCCCGGGCGCGGTTGGTGGCCTGCGCCATCTGGCCGAGCTCGTCGCGGGACCGTACCTCGGCGGGCACCGTGAGATCACCGTCGGCGACCGCCTGCAGGGCCGCGGAGACGGTGGCGAGCTGCCGTTTGATCAGGCGCATCACACCGATGCCGACGAGCGCGGCGAGCAGGAACCCGACGGCGAGACCGCCGATGGTCATCCACAGTGCCCGGTGGTACTCGTCGTTGCCCTCCGCGGCCATCCCGTCCGCATCGGACTCCTCCGCCGCCTGGAGATCGTTCATGGCGGTGGTCATGCTCTGCTCGGCCTCGTTGAACGCGCCGAGGATCTCGTTCTGCGCGGGCATCACGAAACCCGCCGGCGGCGCCTGACCGAAGATGATCACGGTACTCAGGTCGCGGTGGCGCAGCATCCCCTCGTCGAAGACGGTCAGCTTCTCCAGACGGTCGGCCGCGCTGGACGCGGTGGCGATCTCCCGGTATGCGCCGACAGCCTCGTCGATGCGCTGTTCCGCGGCGGCCTTGGCGTCGAGCGCCATCTGGATCATCTGCTGGCTCTTGCCGCTCTGGCCGGCGCTGTGCAGCAGACCGGCACGGAAGAAGTCGGTGAGCCCGCCGCGCATGACGGCGATCTGCTCCATGCTGTCGACGTGCTGGTCCTTCATGTCCTGAAGGCTGTCGCGCAGGGTGGCCAGCCGGGTCAGTGCCACGGCGGTGACGGCCAGCGCGACCAGGGCCACGCAGGCGGCGGCGACGGTGCTCTTGAGGAGCAGGCTCCGGTCGCCGAGCATCCGTTCCAGTACGGTGCGCCGCAGGGGTGGGCTCTCCAGCTGCATGGGTCACACTGTAGGAGCCATTCCGGGTGATTTCGGCAGATTGCCTATCTTGTGTGACTGGTGGGGTGCTAACGGCCGCGATGGACCAGGGCGATGCTGCAGCGGGCCCGGTTCAGCAGATGCCGGCCGACCGAGGGCCGCAACGCCACCCGCAGCGCCCGCCGCGCCCGGGCCCCGGCCACCACCAGCTGCGCCCCGGCCGCCGCCTCGGCCAGCACCTCACCCGGCGCGCCGACCACGATCTCCGCCGACACCGGCACCTGCGGGAACCGGCCCCGCCAGCAGTCCACCACCGACCGCAGCCGCCGCCGCTCGGCGTCGACGGCGCCCAGGTTGGCGTCACAGAGCAGATCCCGGCCGGGCGGCGGGGTCCAGCCGTGCACCGCGCGGAGCGGCACACCACGTACCGCCGCCTGCTCGAAGGCGAAACCCAGGACCAGGGCGGCGGCGGGGGAGTCGTCCACCCCCGCCACCACCGGCGCGGCGTCCCGGGGCTCGCCGCGGACCACCACGACCGGGCAGCGGGCGTGCGCGCCGACCGAGGCGCTGGTCGAGCCGAGCAGGGCCCGCACCGCGGACTGCCGCGGCCCGCCGACCACCACCAGCGCGGCCTCGGCGCTGCGCTGGGCCAGGGCCACCGCGGCGGTGCCGTGCTCCACCCGGGTATGCAGCCGGACCCCCGGGTGGCTGGCGGCGGCCGCCTCGACGGCCCGGGTCAGCATCTCGCCGACCGCGTCGTCGGTGTCGGTGTCGGGGTAGACGGCGGCGGCCGGCATCATCGCGGCGGCCGGCACGTAGCTGGGCCACTCGTACGCGTACAGCAGCTCCACCGGGGCGCCCGACCGGTACGCCTCGTCGAGGGCCCACCGGGCGGCCTTGCGCGCGTCGGGCGAGCCGTCGTACCCCACCACGATCCTGCGAGTGGCCACGGCGCCACCTCCTTACGCGCGTCCTCCCCCGATCGTGGTCTCTGGAGTTCAGTTCTTCAATACCGTCAGGACGGCTTCGGCGACGCCGGTCGAGGAGGCGGGGTTCTGGCCGGTGACCAGACGGCCGTCGGTGACCACGTGCGGCTGCCAGTCGGCGGCGCCGGAGTGCCGCGCGCCCAGCCCTTCCAGGCGGTCCTGCAGCAGGAACGCGTCGGTGAAGACCAGCACCCCCCTGGCGGCTTGGTGAGGAGCGGTCCGCAGCACCGGGCCGGTCCCTTTTTACGAGGCATGCCGGTGCTGGTGTTGTTGACCCACCACGGATATACGCGCCGGGCGTGATGGCGTGGCCGTCGGTGAGGTTGTCGGCGTCGAGGAATACCGCATGACCTCAGCGTTCAGGAGGCTGTACGCGGCTTCGCGCGTTCGCGAACCGTACGCACTGTGCCGTATCGAGCCAGTCCGCGAAGGTTGTGAAACCGGTGGTAGTCCAGGGTGACCGGACGTAACTCCAGCCAGCTGTTCTTGTCTAGCACCTGTTTCCATTTCGGGTACGGCAGGAACAGATAGTGCTCCGGATACCGTGACTTGTCCTGGCTCGTGATCTTCAGGACCTCGGCCTGACGTCGGCCGGTACGCACCACGAGCACAGGACGGTCCTTCGACTCGCCGTCACCCTCCTGGAACGGCACATCGGCATACCAGACCTGACCGGCCTTCGGCGGCCACTGTCCCTGGCTGCGATCACCCGCATGCGCGAGCGTTCCGGTTCGCCACTGATCGAAGAGACGCCATCCGGCTATGACGAGGAGCGCCACCGCCGCGATCTGCACCATTGTCAGGACCATTCCCCACGACAACCCCGACTCCTGCCCGGTTTCGTCACCGGTCAGCACCGCCATGGCGTCACGCGCGTCCACGGCGAACGTCAGACCGATGCCGGCACCCAGCGCCAGCGCACCGAGCAGGGCGAGCGTGGCAGGCGGTAGCCGGTCCAGCGCCGCCCAGACCGTGACACACCCGAGCACGGCGAACAGCGCATTCCCGCCTGCCGGCCCGGCCAGCCCCCATGGCGGCATCCCCGCGGCATGCCAGGCCAGCACCGTGCACGAGACCGCCGCCAGCACCGCGCCGGCCCGGCCCAGCAACGGAACGAGCCGCAGGCCCGGCCAAGCCGGCCGGTACCACCACGCCACCGCCACCGCGAGCACCGCCGACACCGACAGCCACAGCACGGCCGAACCCGGCCGTTCACCGGCGGAGTCCGCACCACCCGGGCTGACCAGCACCACCGTCGGCCAGGCGAGCAACGCTGCCACAAACCAAAGAGCGAAGATTTTCACCGACAGAGAGAGCAGCCCGCCTCGGGAATATCCATCACCACGCACCGGACGAGCTTATGTCCACATCGGACCGGACGTCACCCGGGGAGCCTACGGAACGAACGCACGATGGCATCCACTCCGCAGGCGGGCAGGGAGAACCTCTCACACGCCCGCAGCACCAGGACCCACATTGACAACTGGTCGTCCGGCAAACCATGGCGGCTCGCCCGGCTGGCCGCATGTTCATAGACTCCCGGCTGTGCGAGTTCTTCTGGCGAGAGTCGGCCTGATTCTCGTACTAGGTGTGGCGGCGATGGTTGGGGTCCGCTGGATGGCCGTCGGCGAGCCGGTTCCCATTGCGGCTCCGCCGGGGTCGTCAACGGTGCTGCCTCAGGGCGAATACACCAAGGTCATCGACAATCGGATGTCCGAGGTCTTCACCGATCTGCGCAACGAGCGTGGCGTTCCCGACGCTGAAACCCATGTCATGCCGCCCACCACCACGTGGGCTCAGGTCCGGTCCGGGGTCGCCGGTCAGCTCGACGGTTGGCAGCAGATCGGGGACTGCGCCGACACGGGCGAGCGGGAAGTCCGTTGCGGGTGGTCGGAGCCTACTCGCTGGTGGCCACGCCGCGTACAGCTCGTCTTCCTCCGGCCGGCCCAGCCGGGTGACGCTGGCTCCTACGTATGGCCTGACAGCACCTTCGTGGTGATCGGCTCCGCCCGCGGCGCCAACCGTTGACGGCGGGGACGAAGATGCCGTGCTGCCTTCGGATCGAATACGACCCGCGGTACGTGATCCGCGCGGAGCCCAGGGATATGGGCTCAACCGAGATGGCCCGAGTATCGGACCGGGGTTCCACTGCGTGATGTTCGGTGTGAACTGACCGACGACCATGCCGGCCGGCATGTCGCCTTCGTGATGGCGGCAGAGCACAACGAGCAGGGGTGGTGGATGAGGTGGGATGCCACCGGACGCGGAGTTGTCTGCCGCCCCGTCTGTTCGGCGGTCTCGGACGACAGCAAGGACGACTGCCTGCTGCCGGACCGTCACGAGGGGACGCATAGCTTCCGGCTCATCACAGCCGCCTGAGCGTAGTCAGAGCCGTACGTCCGTGGTCGACCGGAGCCGAGCCGAGCCGCTTTCCGTAGAGAGCCGTCCGGCTGCCGGCCACTCCTGACGCTGCCGTGCAGACCAGAGACCGGGGAGGCGATGACCGTGGACGTCACCACCGAAGCCGGCGATCGTGAGTAGCCCGCGATACCTACTGTCGATGTGCTCGAAGACTGTGTCCGGACCGCGATGCTCGCGCCTTCGCTGCATAATCTGGTGGCCAGGGTAGGCGCCGCGGGCCCGGCAGCCGTCGACCCGATGATCGAACGTCTGGTAGCGGCGGTGCCGCACCGGCATACTAACCGGTTCCCGTTCGCCGGCACGGCCATCCCTGCTGACGTGATCGGATCCATGGTCGAGGCCGCAGCCGAGGAGAATGCCCGCCTGGTGCTGGCGGATTCCGTCAGCAGGGACGAGATCCTTGCGCTGTCCGAGGAGGCTGACCGGCGACAACGCGCTGCTGAGGGCTACGAGGAGGAGCTCGCCCGCTGGACCATCCAGCGCAGTCGCCGGCACGACGGCGTCCCACCGGCTGCGACCGGGCCCTGGGACGCCTTGGAGACCATGCCGATCCGGGACTTCGGGCAGCTGCAGCCTCATCTGCCGCGGGCGACCGAGCCGTTCGAGTCCCAGGGGACGATGTTGGTGCTCACCACCTCCGGTGACGACCGGGCGCCGCCGGGCTCGTTGAGCAGGAGATCGAACGTTCCTGGTCCAGTCAGACGGCCGTTGCCGTACGGCTGCTGTTCAGTCGGAGTCGAGGCCGTGGCAGGCCATCGTGGTGCAGCCTTCGCCGCGACCGTGGCAGGTCGGACAGCGGTCGAGTTCGGTCTCGGGCTCGGTTCTGGCTTCGCGGTCATTCATGACGGGCCCCTTTCTCGCGCCTCTTGAAGATCAGCTTCCCGTGGCGGCGGGCGCGTCGTGCAGGGCCTTCCTGCCCGGCGGAGTGGGCCGGTAGCCATCGATGCCGTGTAGCCCTGCCTGTGTCGATGAATGGACCTGCGTGTAGCGGAACGTACAGTCGACCGCCGCCGCGTTCAACGATGGTGGCCCCGCGCCTTGTGTCTCGCTGGGCCACCACGGCCTTGCGGGTACGACCTTGCCGGGATGGATTCCCGGAAGCACGCGGCAGGCGTCGTGGTCGTACCCCACGAGGTTGGTGGACCTGATCGCCTTCCGGCAGTCTTCGTGGCGAGCGAGCCGGACCGCCGGACAAGGCTGTATTCGAGGCGAGATGCGGGAATGCTGTTCCCGGCAATGGCACCGACGAGTCGGAAGACTCGCCGGCAGCGCTGCGGGACGCCGAACGCCGGCAGGGGCAGTGCCACAACCGTTGGTCGGATCTCGGATCTTGTCGATACGGCAGGTGCTGCCATCGGTACGGGGTCCATCCTCAGATGAAGTGCCTACCCGGCGGTTCCGTGCCCGATGACATCAGTTGGTCCGCGGAAGATCCGGGAACAGGCAGCGAGAGCGGATGTCCAAGGAACATAACGACAACAGCAGAGGTGACCACACCATGCCCGCGGATCAGCAGGCTGTTACAGCCTCGGCGACCGGAGCACCTGAAGATGGCCCGTCCGACGTCTCGATCATGGTAGATGCGCTGGTCTCCGCAGGCGCTAAGGCGCTCGTCGACTACGACGGTTTCGACCAGGAGACGATCGACCACATCGTGAAGAAGGCGTCGGTCGCCGCCCTCGACCGGCACGGAATGCTGGCCAAACTGGCGGTGGAGGAGACCGGCCGCGGTGTCTTCGAGGACAAGGCGGTCAAAAACATCTTCGCATGCGAGCACGTCACGCACAGCATGGCGAAGCTGCGCACGGTCGGGGTGATCAGCGAGGACGACATCAGCGGCATCACCGAGATCGCCGACCCGGTCGGAGTCGTCGCCGGTATCACTCCGGTCACCAACCCCACCTCGACGGCGATCTTCAAGGCGCTGCTGGCGCTGAAGACCCGTAACCCGATCGTGTTCGCGTTCCATCCGGCGGCGCAGCGGTGCAGCGTCGAGGCGGCAAGGATCGTGCGGGACGCGGCGATCGCCGCCGGGGCGCCGCAGAACTGCATCCAGTGGATCGACCGTCCGTCGGTCGAGGCGACGACCGCGCTGATGCGCCATCCCGGCATCGCCACGATCCTGGCGACCGGCGGCAACAACATGGTCCGGGCCGCGTACTCGACGGGTAAACCGGCCCTCGGTGTCGGTGCGGGTAACGTGCCGGCCTGGATCGAGAAGACCGCGAAGCTGGAGCGGGCCGTCAACGACATCGTGCTGTCGAAGTCGTTCGACAACGGCATGATCTGCGCGTCCGAACAGGCCGTCATCATCGACGACGAGATCTACGACGCAGCGCTGGAGGAGTTCCGGGGACTGCACGCCTACCTGGCGTCCGCCGGCGAGAAGCGAATGTTGGAAGAGTTCATCTTCGGCGTCAGCGCCTACGGCACCGCATGCAGTGGCGCGAAACTCAACCCGGACGTGGTCGGGCAATCCCCGGCCTGGATCGCCGAACGGGCCGGCTTCAGCGTGCCGCCGAAGACGTCGATCATCCTGACCGAGGTCGGCGAGGTCGGCCCGAACGAACCGCTGACCCGGGAGAAACTGTGCCCGGTTCTCGCGGTGTTGCGGGTCCGGTCTCGCGACGAGGGCCTGCGGGCGGCCACGAAGATGGTGGAGTTCCACGGCCTCGGCCACAGCGCCGTCATCCACACCGAGGACGCCGAACTCGTCAAGGTCTTCGGCACGCGGGTCAAGGCGGTACGGGTCATCTGGAACTCGCCGGCCTCGCAGGGCGGCATCGGTGACATGTACAACGCGTTCCTGCCGTCGCTGACGCTGGGTTGCGGCAGCTACGGGCACAACTCGGTGTCCAACAACGTGTCGGCGGTCAACCTGATCAACATCAAACGGATCGGCAGGCGTACCAAGAACATGCAGTGGTTCAAGGTCCCGTCGAAGATCTACTTCGAGCCACATGCCATCCGGTACCTGGCCGACATGCCCGACGTGTGCCGGGTCACCGTCGTCACGGACGCCACGATGACGCGCCTCGGGTTCGTCGACCGGATCCGCCAGGTGCTGCAGCGCCGCCCGGAACAGGTCGCGTTGCAGATCATCGACGACGTGGAACCAGAACCGCGGATCACCACGGTCGACCGGGGCGCCGAGCTGATGCGCTCGTTCCGCCCGGACACGATCATCGCGCTCGGCGGTGGTTCGGCGATGGACGCCGCCAAGGTGATGTGGCTCAAGTACGAGCACCCGGAGATCGACTTCGACGACATGCGGGAGAAGTTCTTCGACATCCGCAAACGGGCGTTCGCGTTCCCCAGCCTCGGCGAGAAGGCCAGCCTGGTCTGCGTGCCGACGACCTCGGGCACCGGGGCGGAGGTGACCCCGTTCGCGGTCATCACCGACCACCGCACCGGTAAGAAGTACCCCCTCGCCGACTACGCGCTCACCCCGACCGTCGCGATCATCGACCCGGTACTGACGGCTAGCATGCCCCGGACGATCGCCGCGGACAGCGGCTTCGACGCACTGACCCACGCGATCGAGGCGTACGTGTCGGTGTACGCCAACGACTTCACCGACGGGCTCGCCCTGCACGCCATCCGGCTGATCTTCGCCAACCTGGAGCAGTCGGTGATGCACGGCGACACCGGGGCCCGGGAGCGGATGCACAACGCTGGCACCATCGCCGGGATGGCGTTCGGTAGCGCGTTCCTCGGCATCGTGCACGCCATGTCGCACACTCTGGGCGCGACGTTCCACATCGCGCATGGCCGAACCAACGCGGTGCTGCTGCCGCACGTGATCCGCTACAACGGGACGCCGCCGTCGAAGCTGTCCGGCTGGCCGAAGTACGAGAGCTACCGGGCGCCGCAACGGTTCGCTGAGATCGCGGCCATGCTCGGCCTGCCGGCCGGTACCCCGGCCGAGGCGGTGGAAGCCCTCGCCGGGGCGGTCGAACGGCTCCGGGCCGCGGTGGGGATCGAATCGTCGTTCGCGCAGCTCGGCGTCGACGAGAAGACGTTCCTGGCCGCATTGCCGCAGCAGGCGATGAACGCCTACGAGGACCAGTGCGCTCCGGCGAACCCGCGGATGCCGATGCTCGACGACATGCAGGAGTTGATGCGCGCCGCCTTCTACGGGGCCGGTCCCGGCCAGCCCCAGCGGTGAGCCAAAGCCGCGGTCACCCGGCAGATCTCTCGGAGATCAGCCCGTCCGCAGGTCACGGCGGGCAGCGCCGACCGCCCCGGCCACGGCCAGGAGCGTGCCGGCCGCGGCGAGGCCCAGGAGGGCGCCGATGGGCCGGTCGGCGCCGGCGATGTCGGGAACATGCTGGAAGAACCCCAGGTCCTGAATCCGGTCGGGGATGCCGAGCAGGTCACCGAGTAAGGCGATCGTTCACCGGGACTACGGTGCGGTTCCTGGCCCGCCGGGGTCCTGCCCGTGTGGGCTCAGGTTCGGCCGGAACGGGTCGAAACAGCAACCGGTGGACGCAGCCCCGGCCTCCTGCCGCCACGGTGCCGCCCGGCGAACCGCCGGTCCTCCACCGGCCCTTCAGTACACGACTGGGAGATTGACATGAGTGCATCCGTACTGGACGCGACCGCCACCGGTCTGGACCCGTGGCGCGGGTTCGCCGGTGACGCCTGGCGCACCGGCATCGCGGTGCGCGACTTCATCCAGGCCAACTACGCCCCGTACGCCGGTGATGCCTCGTTCCTGGCCGGCCCGACCGGCCGTACCACCGGCATCTGGGCCAAGCTGTCGGCGATGTTCCCGGCCGAGCGGGAGCGCGGCATCTACGACGTCGACGCGATCACCCCGTCGACGATCACCAGCCACCAGCCGGGCTACATCGACCGGGACAGTGAGCTGATCGTCGGGTTGCAGACCGACGCGCCGCTGCGCAGGGCGATCATTCCGAACGGCGGCTGGCGGATGGTCGAAGGTGGCCTGAAGGTGTACGGCTACGCCCCCGACCCGGCCGTCGCGGAGATCTTCACCAAATACCGTAAGACCCACAACGCGGGCGTGTTCGACGCGTACACCCCGGACATCCTGGCCGCCCGCAAGTCGCACCTCATCACCGGCCTGCCCGACGCGTACGGTCGCGGCCGGATCATCGGTGACTACCGCCGGGTGGCCCTGTACGGCGTCGACGCGCTGATCGCGGCGAAGCAGGCCGACAAGGACGCCTGCGCCACCGGGGCGATGACCGAGGACACGGTCCGCCGCCGTGAAGAGCTGTCGGAGCAGATCCGGGCCCTGGCCGAGCTCAAGGCGATGGCCGCGAGTTACGGCTACGACATCGCCGCACCCGCTGTCACCGGCCGTGACGCCATCCAGTGGCTGTACTTCGCGTACCTGGCCGCGGTGAAGGAGCAGAACGGCGCCGCCATGTCGCTGGGCCGCACCTCAACCTTCGTCGACATCTTCCTGCAGCGCGACATCGCCGAGGGGCGTCTCACCGAGGAGCAGGCCCAGGAGCTGGTCGACGACTTCGTGATCAAGCTTCGGATCGTGCGGTTCCTGCGTACCCCCGAGTACGACGAGCTGTTCTCCGGCGACCCGACCTGGGTGACCGAGTCGCTCGGCGGCCTCGGCGACGACGGCCGCCCGTTGGTGACCCGAACCAGCTTCCGCTACCTGCAGACCCTCTACAACCTCGGCCCGGCACCGGAGCCGAACCTGACCGTCTTCTGGTCGCCGAAGCTGCCGCAGGGCTTCAAGGACTTCTGCGCCCAGGTCTCCATCGACACCAGCGCCATCCAGTACGAGTCCGACGAGCTGATGCGCCCGCGGTTCGGCGACGACACCGCGATCGCATGCTGCGTGTCGGCGATGGCGGTCGGCAAGCAGATGCAGTTCTTCGGTGCTCGGGTCAACCTCGCCAAGACCCTGCTGTACGCGATCAACGGCGGCCGCGACGAGAACTCCGGCGCCCAGGTCGGCCCGCAGCTGCCGCCGCTGGACGGTGACGTTCTCGACTACGAGACCGTGGCCCACCGGTTCGACACCATGATGGAGTGGCTGGCCGCCACCTACGTCAACGCGCTCAACATCATCCACTACATGCACGACAAATACGCCTACGAGCGCATCGAGATGGCCCTCCACGACACCGACATCCTGCGTACCCTCGCCTGCGGCATCGCCGGCCTGTCGGTCGCGACCGACTCCCTGTCGGCGATCAAACACGCCACCGTGCGGCCGGTGCGTGACGAGCGCGGCCTGATCGTCGACTACACCGTCGACGGTGAGTTCCCGACGTACGGCAACAACGACGACCGCGCCGACACCATCGCCGCCGGGCTGGTCGAATCGTTCATGGCGAAGATCCGTAAGCACCCGACGTACCGGGGTGCGGTGCACACCCAGTCGGTGCTGACGATCACGTCGAACGTCGTGTACGGCAAGCACACCGGCAACACCCCGGACGGCCGCCGGTCGGGCGAGCCGTTCGCGCCGGGCGCGAACCCGATGAACGGCCGCGACAAGCACGGCATGGTCGCCGCGGCGCTGTCGGTGGCGAAACTGCCGTACGAGCACGCCCAGGACGGCATCTCGCTGACCACCACGGTCACCCCGAACGGTCTCGGCAACAGCCGCGACGAGCAGGTCCGCAACCTGGTCGGCGTTCTCGACGGTTACACCGCCACCGGGGGGTTCCACATGAACGTCAACGTGCTGAACCGAGCCACCCTGGAGGACGCCATGGCGCACCCGGAGAACTATCCGCAGCTGACCATCCGGGTCTCCGGATACGCGGTCAACTTCGTCCGGCTGACCAAGGAACAGCAGGCCGACGTCATCTCCCGCACCTTCCACGGCGCGCTGTGAGCAGGGCCGTGATCCAGCGTCCCGACCTGGGTATCACCCCGGTCGGGACGCACCCGGCACCGCACGGCGAGCTGGTCGCCTCCGTGCACTCGTGGGACGTCGTCACCGCCGCCGACGGTCCCGGCACCCGGTTCGTGACGTTCTTCGCCGGCTGCCACCTACGATGCCTCTACTGCCACAACCCGGACACCTGGGAAGGCCGCAACGGTCAGCACGTCACCCTCGACGACCTGGTCGCCAAGATGCTCACCTTCAAGGCGTTCATCACCGCGTCCGGTGGGGGTGTGACGGTCTCCGGCGGGGAGCCGCTGCTGCAGAACCACTTCGTCGAGGCGTACCTCCGTCGCTGCAAGCAGGAGGGGATGCACACGGCGCTGGACACGGCGGGGTTCCTCGGCGCCCGCGCGAGTGACCAACTGCTCGACGACACCGACCTGGTGCTGCTCGACGTGAAGTCGAGCAACCCGGAGACGTACCGGAAGGTCACCGGTGTCGCCCTGCACCCGACGATCGTCTTCGGCGACCGGCTCGCTGCCCGCGGCAACCGGATGCGCATCCGGTTCGTGCTCGTGCCCGGCCTGACCGACGACCCGGACAACATCGCCGGCGTCGCCGACCTGGCGGCCCGGTGGGGGAGTGCCGAGCGAGGCGGAGTGGTCGAGCAGGTCGACATCCTCGGCTACCACCGTCTCGGCATAGCCAAATACAAGGAGCTCGGGCTCCGCTACCCCCTGGCCGACACCGAGCCACCCACAGCCGAGCAACTGGCCACGGCCGCCGCACACTTCACCGACCGCGGGCTGCGTGCGACGACCGCCTGAAGCCGTGACCAAGGCGCGGGCGCGCGTCGACGATGCAGGAGGCCGGGTCGGTGACGATGCCGGCCGACACGATCGCGTCCTCGGCGTAGACCAGGATGCCCTTGAGCGGGCCCCCGGCGGCGGCCTTGATCGCGGCGTTGACCTCTCGCCACCGACGCTGATCTCGTCCGCGGACGCCTTCACCTCCTGGCCGGGCGGCCCAGGATGCTGTCGTACTTCAGCAGGTGAGCCAGCGTGGCGTTGTCGGTCAGGGGTCTGCGTGCCGACCTTGTAGACGCGGCGGGCCCGGGCCGTCCTCGGCGCCGGACCCGCCCGTCCTTGGTCAGTGTTCGGCCCAGTCGCCGAGCGACCAGTCCCGTACCTCGGGCATGTCCTCCAGGTGCTCGACCACGTACTTCTCGTGCTTGGCCAGCTGGGCCTCGCACCAGTTCTTCAGGTCGGTGGCGCCGGCCGGCAGCCGCTTCGAGTTGTTGATCGCGTCGATCACCAGGTGGTAGCGCGACGCTTTGTTGCGGACCGTCATGTCGAACGGTGTGGTGGTGGTGCCCTCCTCGATGAAGCCGCGGACCCGGAACCGGTCGGCGTCCGGCCTGCCGTGCACCAGCTGGTGGATCGCGCCGGGATAGCCGTGGAAGGAGAAGATGACGTCGATGTGATCGGTGAACAGCTCGCGGAACATGGTCTCGGTCATGCCGTGCGGGTGGTCCTTGGGCCGCGGCAGGGTCATCAGGTTGACCACGTTGACCACGCGGACCTTCAGTTGCGGCAGTTTCTTGGCAAGGATCTGTGCGGCGGCCACGGTCTCCATGGTGACCACGTCGCCGGCGCACGCCAGGATGATGTCGGGGTCCCGCTCACCGTCGTCGGTGCCGGCCCACTCCCAGATGCCGGCGCCTTTGGCGCAGTGCTCGACCGCCTGGTCCATGTCGAGCCACTGCAGTTGGGGCTGCTTGTCGATGACGATCAGATTGACGTACGACCGGGAGCGGAAGCAGTGGTCGGCGACCGACAGCAGGGTGTTGGCGTCCGGCGGCAGGTAGACGCGGGCGACCGTGCCCCGCTGGTTGAGCACCACCTGGATCAGGCCGGGGCCCTGGTG
>NZ_JBVHFK010000032.1:0-16584 GCF_055562375.1 Actinoplanes sp. NPDC019969
ATCCTCAACCCATCCCGAAAGATAGGCCGGGGTATTGCCATAATTGGCACTGGCTTATCAAGCACCCTGTTGAGTTCTCAAAGAACAACCGCACATCAACGTCGAGTCCGTCTGGACTCTCTGTCGAGGCAACCGCTCAAGTGTATCCGGTCGTTTTCGCCGCACAGAGTAGAACCCCTGTAAGCAACGCCCGAATGTTCCCCGCGATGCGGGAAGTGGTCCAAGCAGACCGGCCTAACTCGTCCGGCTCCCTGCTGGCTTAGCCACTCTACCCGGTCGGCCTCGCGTCCGCAAATCCAATTTCTTGGATCTATTTCCGCACCGCCCGGCGCCATGGTCGAGCATAACTCGCTTCCGGCCGCTCCCGGGGCACCTTCCGGATTGTCACTTTCGTGGCGCTCCGTACCGGTTTCCCGCTTGCAGAGAGAAAGTTACGCGACGCGGCCCGCGATCCGCAAATCGACGTTCATGCTCGTCAGGGGCGGCGAGGCGACACACGACGGTTCCGCTCCATGACAGAGTGGGGTCATGGCCAATCCACCGACACTGGCGGCCGACGCGTTCGTGGGTCTGCTCGTCCCACTCTGGCAGGTGGTGATCGGGCTACTTGTGCTGGTCACGGTCGTTCTCTCGGTGCGGAAGCTGCTGATGCGCGGCCCCACCCGGATGGGTGGGGCGCTCCTGCTGGCCGGCGCGGCGGTGCTCGCCCTGACCGCGATCAGCTACCTCGTCGAGAGTCTGTGACGCCGGATACACCTACTCAGAGCCTCCGGTTGGCGAGACTCGGAACCTCGGTCCGGATGGTGTCGAGGCGATCGAGGTCCAGGTCAGCGAAGGTGACGCCGACGGTGTCCGGCGCCTGAGCGAGCACGGTCCCCCACGGGTCGATGATCATGCTGCGACCGAAGCAGGTGCGGGACGGCTCGTGATCGCCGATCTGGCCGGCGGCGATCACGTAGCACTGGTTCTCGATCGCGCGAGCACGCAACAGCACCTCCCAGTGGTCCCGCCCGGTGTGCAGCATGAAGGCGGCCGGCACCACGAGGATCTTCGCGCCGTCGATGGCGAGCTTCCGGTACAGCTCAGGGAAACGCAGGTCGTAACAGATGCTCAGTCCGGTGGGCACGCCGGCGACCTCGGCGATGACGGTGTGCTCGCCGGGCGCCACGGTGCGGGACTCCTGGTAGGAGACTCGGCCGGCGATCTCCACGTCGTACAGATGGATCTTGCGGTAAGCCGCAACCCGCTCGCCGTCCGGTGCGAAGACCAGCGACGTGTTGTAGGTCCGGGCGGCGTCCGGGCCCGCCTCGTGGAACGAGCCGGCGTGCACCCAGATGCCGAGCTCCCGGGCGGCGGCGGCGAAGAAGGCGGCGAACTCGCCGTCGGCGGGTTCCGGTTTCGGGGCGTCGGCCGAGCGCCCGAGGAAGTCGACATACTCCGGGAGGATCGCGAACTCGGCGCCACCGGTGGCGGCCCGTTCGAGCAACCCCCGCGCCACGGCGAGGTTGTGGGCGCGGTCCTCCCGCGAGTTCAGCTGGCAAACGGCGACACGCATGAATTCGAGGGTACGGGCACCGGCCATGTTCCGTGGCACTCCGCGGACCGGGTAGGCGACGGATAGGGGCCCCACCTGGCCGGCGGCTCATGCATGCCGGAAACGGCGCTGCCGCCGCCCATGAGGGCGGCGGCAGCGGACGAACTGACGATCAGACGGGGTACGTCTCGTCAGGCGGACTTCTCCTCGCGCTCCGGGCGGCGACGGCGACCGGCGCCGAACTCGCGCGGGACGATCGTCGGAATCACGTTCTCCACGACGACTTCGCGGGTGATCAGGACCCGGGCGGCGTCGGGGTTGCTGGGCACCTCGAACATCACGTTCTGGAGGACCTCCTCCATGATCGCCCGGAGGCCGCGGGCGCCGGTGCCCCGCAGCATGGCCTGATCGGCGATGGCCTCGAGGGCGCCCTCGTCGAACTCCAGCTCGACGCCGTCGAGCTCGAAGAGACGCTGGTACTGCTTCACATACGCGTTCCGCGGCTCGGTGAGGATCTTGATGAGGGCGTCCCGGTCCAGGTTGCGGACCGTGGTGATCACCGGGAGACGGCCGATGAACTCGGGGATCAGGCCGAACTTGAGCATGTCCTCCGGCATCACCTTGCTGAAGATGTCGTCGGTGTTGCGCTCGGAGATCGACCGGAGGCGGGCGCCGAAGCCGACACCGCTCTGCCCGACCCGCTGCTCGATGATCCGGTCCAGGCCCGCGAAGGCGCCGCCCACGATGAACAGCACGTTCGTCGTGTCGATCTGGATGAACTCCTGGTGCGGGTGCTTGCGGCCGCCCTGGGGCGGGACGTTGGCGACCGTACCCTCGAGGATCTTGAGCAGGGCCTGCTGCACGCCCTCGCCGGAGACGTCCCGGGTGATCGACGGGTTCTCGCTCTTGCGAGCGATCTTGTCGACCTCGTCGATGTAGATGATGCCCTGCTCGGCGCGCTTGACGTCGTAGTCGGCGGCCTGGATGAGCTTGAGCAGGATGTTCTCGACGTCCTCGCCGACGTAACCGGCCTCGGTCAGCGCGGTGGCGTCCGCGATGGCGAACGGCACGTTGAGCATCCGGGCCAGGGTCTGCGCCAGATGCGTCTTACCGCAGCCGGTCGGACCGATCAGCATGATGTTGGACTTGGCCACCTCGACGTCGCTGCCCGCTCCGGGAGCGCCGTTCGACTCTGCCTGGATCCGCTTGTAGTGGTTGTAGACCGCGACGGACAGGGCCTTCTTCGCCTGCTCCTGGCCAACGACGTAGTTGTCCAGGAATTGGCAGATCTCCATCGGCTTGGGAAGCTCTTCCCACTTCACCTCGCCGGTCTCAGCCAGCTCTTCTTCGATGATCTCGTTGCAGAGGTCGATGCACTCGTCGCAGATGTAGACCCCAGGGCCTGCGATGAGCTTCTTGACCTGTTTCTGCGACTTCCCACAGAAGGAGCACTTGAGTAGGTCGCCACCGTCACCGATCCGTGCCACCTACGTTCTCCTTGCTGATCATTGGCCGGCCGACGACCGGACCTTGTCCGAGGACTGATTGCCTCGTTGCCATCTATCGTCCGCCGACCCGCGTAACTGAGGCTGCAGACTCGACGTTACCCGCTACCGGGCAGTTCTCCGACCCCCCAAAACGGGCGTGTCAGGGGTCGGCCAGTCTAGCGCTCCGCCGGCCGGCCCCTGACACCGCAGGCTCGGCGTCAGACGCCGGCTGTCTGCAGGCTCTTCTTCCGCGTCGCCAGGACGACATCGACGATGCCGTACTCCTTGGCCTCGTCCGCAGTCATGATCTTGTCGCGGTCGATGTCCTTGCGGACCTTCTCCACCGGCTGGGTGGAGTGGTGCGCGATCATCTCCTCCAGCTGGGTGCGCATGCGCATGATCTCGCGCGCCTGGATCTCGATGTCCGACCCCTGGCCGTAACCACCCTCGGTGGCCGGCTGGTGGATGATGATCCGCGAGTGCGGGAGCGCCATCCGCTTACCCGGGGTGCCACCGGCGAGCAGGACCGCCGCCGCGCTGGCCGCCTGGCCCAGGCAGACCGTGCTGATGTCGGGGCGCACGTACTGCATGGTGTCGTAGATCGCCGTCATGGCGGTGAACGAGCCACCGGGCGAGTTGATGTACATCAGGATGTCGCGGTCCGGGTCGGTGCTCTCCAGCGTCAGCAGCTGGGCCATCACGTCGTTGGCCGACGCGTCGTCCACCTGGACGCCGAGGAAGATGATCCGGTCCTCGAACATCTTGTTGTAGGGGTTGGACTCCTTGATGCCCCACGAGGTGCGCTCGGAGAACGAGGGCAGCACGTAGCGGTTGTGCACCGGAGCGAACCCGGGAGGCATGGAAAGGTCGGTCATGGTTCAGCTCCTCAGTTCAGCGTTCCGGCACCGTCCGGAACCTGCGTGGCCCCGGTGATCACCTTGTCGATGAAGCCATAGTCCTTCGCCTCCTCGGCCGTGAACCAGCGGTCCCGGTCGAAGTCGGCCGCGATCTGCTCCTGGGTCTGACCGGTGTGAAACGCGATCCGCTCCTGGAACATGCGCTTGGTGTAGAGCATCTGCTCCGCCTGGATGGCGATGTCGGCGGCGGTGCCGCCCATGCCGCCGGACGGCTGGTGCATCATGATGCGAGCGTGCGGCAGGGCGAAGCGCTTGCCCGGGGTGCCGGCGCAGAGCAGGAACTGCCCCATCGAGGCGGCCATGCCCATCGCGACGGTCTGCACGTCGTTGTCGATGAACTGCATCGTGTCGTAGATGGCCATACCCGAGTAGACAGAGCCGCCCGGGGAGTTGATCCACAGGTGGATGTCGGCCTCCGGGTCCTCGGCGGAGAGCAGCAGCAGCTGCGCGCAGATGCGGTTGGCGCTCGCATCGGTCACCTCGCTGCCGAGGAAGATGATCCGCTCGCGCAGCAGCCGGTTGAAGACCGAGTCGTCGAGGTTGCCACTCAGGGTGTCACCGCCGCGCCGCGACACGGGCCCGGTGGGGATGTGGAGATCGGTCATGGCAGCCCTTCACAGCTTGCTGTGTCGGCCGAGGGTCCGGCCGGCAGGTTGTCCGTCGTACGACCAACCTAACTGGTCGGATGCGCATCAGCTTCCCGCTCGGGCAGGTGTTCGCTGACAGCGCATCGCGTGGCCGTACCCAGCGAAAAAGACACCGGCCACCGCGCACCCGTGAGGGATGCGCGGTGGCCGGTGGAAGGCTTGCGGATCAGTGGTTGTGACCCGCGTGGTCGTCCTCGGTGCGCAGGTCGTCCAGCGAGAGGGTGTTGCCCTCGCTGTCCTTCATCGTGACCTGCTCCATCACGGAGGCGAGCGCCTTGCCCCGGCGCACGTCGCCGAAGACGGCGGCCGCGGCGCCCGAGCGGACGAGCTGGTCGTAGTACTGCTGGGGCTGCATCTGGGCACGCTGGGCCCGGTGCACGATCTCGTGACCGAACTCGTCGTCGGTGACCTGGACGTCCTCGGCGTCAGCGACCGTGTCGAGCAGGAGCTGGATCCGGACGCCCTCCTCGGCGGCCTCGGTCAGCTCCTGGTCGATCTGCTCCTCGGTCTTCTCCTCGGAGGCCAGGTAGTCCTGCAGGGTCGCGCCGATCCGCTCCAGCTGGTCGGTCATCGCCTGCTTGCGGCCCTCGACCTCGTCCTTGACGACGCCCTCGGGAGCCGGGATGTTCGCCGACTCGACGAGCTGCTTCAGGGCCTCGTCGCGGGCGGCGTAGATCTGCTCGACCTTCTTCACACGGGTGAGACGCGTCCGCAGGTCCTCGCGGAGCTCGTCGAGAGTGTCGAACTCGCTCGCCAGCTGGGCGAAGTCGTCGTCGATCTCGGGGAGCTGCTTGTCCTTGACGCTCTTCACCACGACCTTCACCTCGGCGTCGCGGCCGGCGAAGTCGCCGCCCACGAGCTGGGTGGTGAAGTCGGCCTCCTCGCCGGCGGACAGGCCGACGAGCACCTCGTCCAGACCGGGCAGCAGCTGCTTGCTGCCGACCTCGTGGGAGATGTTGGTGGCCGAGCCGCCCGGGACGTCCTCGCCGTCCACGGTGGCGTTCAGGTCCAGCTGGACGTAGTCACCCTCCGCAGCCGCGCGCTCGACGGTCTTCAGGGTGGCGAAGCGCTCACGCAGGCCGTTGATCTGCTCGTCGATCTCGTTGTCACCGATCTCGACGGCCGGAACCGTCACGGTGACACCGGAGAGATCGGGCACGGTGATCTCCGGGCGGACGTCGACCTCGGCCGTGAACTTCAGCGGCGCGTTGTCGGCGAACTCGGTGATCTCGACCTCGGGGCGGCCCAGGGTCTTGACGTCGTGCTCCTGGACCGCGGCGAGGATCTGCTGTGGGATCGCCTCCTGAACGGCCTCGTTCAGCACGGCGCCACGGCCGACCCGCTGGTCGATCACCGCCGCCGGAACCTTGCCCTTGCGGAAGCCCGGCACCTGGACCTGCGCGCCGATCTCCCGGTACGCCTTCTGCAGGCTCGGCTTGAGCTCCTCGAACGGCACCTCGATGGCGAGCTTCACCCGAGTCGGGCTCAGAGTCTCGACGGTGCTCTTCACAGGCGTACTCCTTGTTGCTGCGGATGTTGGTGTCAGTCGGGGTGGCGGGATTTGAACCCACGGCCCCTCGCTCCCAAAGCGAGTGCGCTACCAAGCTGCGCCACACCCCGTGGCGACGGCCAGTGTATGCGGTCGGCTCGCCCGCGTGTGCGCTGGAGTCACCTGCTGGGGAATCCGGTTCGCGCGGAGGGCAGATGATTCAGTAAGCTGTGCTCGAGCCCCGAGGTGATCGGGGATCACGCGGGCGTAGCTCAATGGTAGAGCCTCAGTCTTCCAAACTGATTACGCGAGTTCGATTCTCGTCGCCCGCTCCACTACGAAGGCCCAGGTCAGCGATGGTTTCGCTAGCCTGGGCCTTCGTCTTTCACCCGCCCGGATGATCTTGCGTGCCATTAGCGTGCCAGTAGCCGTCAGCTTCGGCCTTGCGACGACGCTTGCCGGGCTTGCCGCCGCCTTCGCCGTCTGTCGGCTTGCTGCCCTTCGCCCGCTTGCCTGCCTTCGCGCCCTTGCTGATCCGCTTGTCCATCGTGTCGGCGATTTCGCGGTCGCGGTCGCTCGTCGCGTGCTGGTAGATCAGCGCCGCGCGCATGCTCGCGTGACCCATCCGGTGCATCAGCTCTCGGGTGCTGGCGCCGCTCGCCGCCGCGATGTTGTTACCGGTGTGCCGCAGATCGTGGAAGTGGAAGCCCGCCGGCATCCCCGCGTCCGCCAGTGCCTTCGCCCAGCCCACGGCCCGCCGGAAGTTGCCGGTTCGTAGAGGCATGTCCTTGTCGCCGGTGAAGATCAGCGCTTCCGGGTCGGCGCCGGTGAACTTGGCCAGGTGGCCCGCCAGGGCTTTGCGGGCAACTGCCGGAAGAGCGACGACCCGGATGCCCGCCGCGGACTTCGGCGGACCGAACTCCAGGCCGCTTTTCAAAGCCGCCAACTTTCGCGGTACGCGCACCGTCCCGGCCGTCAGGTCGACATCGCAGCGGCGGAGCGCGGCCAGTTCTCCCCAGCGCAGGCCAGAAAATGCAGCGACGGTGATCAAGGCCACGTAACGCGGCGGCCAGCCGGGCGCCGCACGGGATCTCGACGACCTCGGTCAGGCCGGTCACGGTGTCGGTGCGGCGAAGCGGGAGCGGGCGTACGCAGACGCCGTTCCTCTCGGCGAGCAGGGTCAGCGCCTCCTTGGCGAGAGGCTGGCGCATTCGGGCGGCCCGCGAGCCGGGGCGAGGCTCGACGAGGGTCAGCGCGGCGGTTGGTGCTGGCTGGGTCACAGTGCGACCTCACGGGGTCGAGTCGGGAACGCAGTCGCGGGGACGGGAACCAGGCCGGGACGAAAGCGAGTCGGCATCTCGCCGCCCTTCTGCTCTGGCGTCTCCTGGACCGGCACGGCTGGCGCGATGTGGGCAGTCGGCGCGGTCGGCACTATCGGAGCGGCCGACGGCGCCGGGACGACGGGATTCACCGGCTCCGCCGGGGCAGCCGGGGACGCCGGGGCGCCGGCCAGCACAAGCTTGGACAGGCCGAGGAAGGCCAGGGCCGGGACGGCGGACAGCAGCCAGCCGGACAGACCCGGCTTGGCCACGGCGAGTTGTGCGGACAGGGACAGGCCCGCGGCGCAGACGAGCAGGAACATCGGGTAGCCGACCGATCCGCCGGTCCGGCGGCGCTGCCGGGTCACCAGCAGCGCCGCCATCGGGATCAGTTCGGAGATCACCGCGTTCGCCCAGCCGAACCACTCCCCCGTGCCCGCCGGGGAGTTGGCCATCGTCCAGTCCTTGACGTGGGTGAACGACGCGGCGCCCGCGAACCCGCCGACCGTGAGCAGGATGGCGACGAGGAGCGCGCCCTCGACGCGCTTCATCGGTCACCGCCGCGGGCGTAGGTGGCGGCCAGCTCGTCATCGAGGTAGGAGAAGCGGACCCGTACCGGCTCACGCACGCCGTCGAGGACGACGTAGCCGACGCCGGGCGAGGTCTCCGGGATGAGGTCGCACACCGCTCCCCTGTTCCGCGCTCCGTCGCCGAGGACCATGTCGGCCTGCTCCGCGGAGACGGTTCGCCCGCTGGCGCATTCGCTTGACGGCCTCCTCCAGGACGCCGGCCATGCTGTCCGGATCCTCGTAGGCGAAGCGGGTGAGCAGCGGAGCGCCCGCCGCCAGCTCCATGCCGCCCTTCGGGTCGAAGGCCCACACCTCGACCAGGCCGGACGCGATGCCACCGGCCAGCGAGCGGAGGATCGACCAGATCACCGAGCCCTTGCCGGAGTTCGTGGCGCCGGCGATCAGCACGTGCGAGCCGGTCAGCCTCAGGCGGTAGGCGGTGCCGTCCTCCCGTACGCCCAGATCAAGGTTGGAAAGGTCCGGCGAAGCCGGGACCGGAAGCGGCTGGACCATGCCGGCCAGCGGGTCGCGCCGGGCGAAGTGCAACACCACGCGGTCCGGGCGGTTTGCGGTGACGGCCCGCGCTGCACGCAACTGGAAGGTGTACGCGAGACGCGGCGCCGCCTTCGCCCAGTCGTCGGGGTGCTGGCCGGGCAGCAGGCGAACCGTCACCCGGTCGCCCCAGCGGTCCGACCGCACGCCGACGAGGCGGGGCACCCACCGATCGCCGCCGTGCATTCCGGCCAGGCCGCAGGCGGTCATGGCGGAAGTCCAACCGCGGCGGTAGATCCAGAGGCGCCGGACCTGGGCGACCGCTGGGTACCAGCCGAATCGCAGCCAGGACGCCGGATGCAGCCGCCACCAGGTGATGCCGCTGGCCACGAGGCCGAGGACGACACCCAGCAGCGTCGGCCAGCCCCGCGTCTCGGCGAGCCACCAGGACACGGCGGCCGGGCCAGTGATCCACCAGTAGAGGACGGCCAGAACCAGGGAGTGGAACGTGCCCCGGGTCAGCCACATGAAGGCGAGCAGCCAGCCCGGGATCCGCCATACCGGCAGGCGGGTGTTCAGCGGAGCGGTGGGGATCTTCTCCCCCGGGATCACGTTGATCAGCGGCATCCCCGCCACCCCCGGCCGATGCGGGTGGGACGGCCCAGGGAGCGGACGCACTGGCGGCAGGCCATGTGCCGCCGGTCGAAGCGTCGCGGGGTGACCCAGCGGCTGCACCATGGGCACAGGTAGGACCGCACCACCGACAGGTCTCCCCTGCCGGTGATCTCGCGCAGGCCCAGGACGAACCACGTCGTCATTCGGTTGGTCATGCGGATCTCCCCGTACGCAGGCGGGCAGCTTCTCGACGGGCAGCCGTAGCCAGCTCGGCGGCCTCCGGTGTGGTGGAGGCCGCACGCTCCAGCAGCTCGGCCTTGCGGTCGAACCAGGCGGCGCGCTCGGCGACCGGAGTGGTCAGGCTGGGGCGGTCCCGCAGGAGCGCGGACAGGTCGGCGGCGAAGGTGTGCAGGTCGGGGTGATTTACGGTGGGCACCAGGCCCTCCTTCTTCGAAAGTGGAGAGGGTCGCCGCGCGGGACGGGCCGGGACTCTTGGCGGGGAAACGGCCCGCCCGCGCAACCAGCGAGGAAGCCGTCAGGCGGAAGCGCCGACGACGGCGGGGCGGATGGCGGTGGCGCGCAGCGAGTACGCCATCCGGGATTTGCAGGAGCCGGTGCCCTTGCAGCGCTGGGAGTCGACGTACGGCGTCAGGGTGAGGCCGTCGAACTCGATGGCCGGCGGGTAGCCCGGCACGGCCGAAGCGGGCGGAACCGGCTGCTGCGGCGCGCAGATCTTGACCTTGACCTCGGTGGTACGGCCGAACTTGCCGGCGGCCGGGTCGAGGTCCAGGACCCGGACGACCCAGACGCGCTCGCCGGTCTCCTTGTCGCGGACCTGGTTGTCGGGGTCGTTGCGGCGCTCGAAGTCGACCGCGGCCTCCACGCCGAGGCAGAGCACGCCCGCCGGGAAGACGTAATCGAACGGGACCGGGACCTTCAACGTCAGCGGGACCATCTGGACATGACCTCCTGATCGCACGAACGTCAGCATGACATCCGCTTATGCTTACAAGTTAGGTCAGCATGTAAGCACGAGCAACGATCGATGTCCGTTCTTCAGATGGCGCAATGACCATTCAGGACAGCGGGTACGAGTCCTCGATCTCGTGACGGCTACCCGGCATGACGATCCGGGACGTCAGGATGGGGACACCGGACGACTGATGAGCGGTGATGACGACACTCAGGACAGCCTCGTCGGCCGGCACGTCCAAGGCGGTCGCCTCAGCCTCGTCGATCCGGCGGGCGGTAAGGCGCTCAGTCGCGTAGTCGGCGCGCAAGCTCTTCTTCGCCTTGATGTGCGCCAGGATGCTGCCGGTGATCGGCTCAGGGCGGATCACGTCGGTGCCGACCGCGATGTCCACCGGCACGAACGTCGAGATCAGGTCGATCGGGCCGGATGGCGAGATGGTGCGCCGGCGCCGCTCGTAGACCGGAGTGCCCTCCGGGATGCCCAGCGCGGCTGATACCCAAGGTGCGGCCAGGACGGGGCCGACGTGCAGGATCTCCGTCTCGGCCGTCTCGTCCAGGTCGATCGCGTCGTGCGCGTACTGCGGCGAGCTGCGCTCGGACGGCGGACGTCCACGCACGAAGCTGCCCTTGCCCTGATGGGATTCGATCCAGCCGTCCTGTTTCAGGATGCCCAGCGCCTTCAGCACTGTCGGGCGGGACACGTCGAACTCCGAGCACAGTTGGCTCTCGGACGGCAGGCCGGCGCCGGGAGCGTAGGTCCCGTCCTCGATGCGGCCGCGAAGCGCGTTCAGGACACGCAGGTATTTCGGCGTCGGAATCTCGTACGCCATTGGGGTCCACCCATCGGGCTCAATAGATCACAGCATGTTATTACAGGACGATAAGGCCTGTAAGGACGACTGAACAAGATGGCTCAGTCGGTCGGGTCCTCGACACCAGTCGTGTCCTTGAGCCAGCCGGACCAGCCTTTCGGAGTGCCAACCTGTTCCGGTCGTGAAGCGCCGGGCCAGCGTCTCGGCAGGCAGCCGTAGCGGCCGAAGACCCGCAGCGCGACCCGGCGCAGACTGCACGGGTCCTCTTCGCCGCAGACAGCACAGCGGCCGTCGGCGCTCGGCGCAGTATGGCGGTCGAGCTGCTCCTGAGCGAAGTCGAGTTGTTCCAGGACAGCAGCGGTCAAGAAGACGGTCATCGGTTGCTCTCGTTCTCGGGCCACCGGGTCAAGACGAGACGCGACGAAGACCGTCCTTGCGGACGAAGATCTCCCGGCGTTCTACCGCGTCGCCTGCGTCGTCGAGGGCGTAGCCGGTCAGCCACGCCCACCCGGGGTAGGTCGGCTTCGGGTCCACGGAGATGACCCGGAACAGCAGCCTCCGCGCGCCGCCGAACTGCACCGACGCACGGCCGTCGATGACCAGGACGTCACCGGGACGCGGGATCACGGGTCCTCCCAGCGGGGTTTGGGAAGGCACCGAGACGAGCGGGCATCCGTGGCCGGCACCCGTCCCGATGCCGGCTTACGAGGCCGTCTCCTCCGACGCATCGCGCCCACCGCAGTCCATGCAGGAACGGCGAGCCGTAACTCGCGCAGCCCGGCACGACTGCGCCAGCGCCCGCAGCGCGGTCCGGTGAGTCGAGTACTTCCACCCACGACCAGCGCAGGACCGGCAGCCCAACACGGCGTTCACCGGTCGCGAGACAACAGAGCCCGCATCGGCCGTGGCGTGAGAAGACGGGACCGAGGATGATCCAGAAGCGTTCGGAACTTCGGCATCACCGAGCATCAGATCCCCCAAGGCGACAGGCATTAGAGCTAGCTCTATACGACACCAGCACACCCGTGGCGTCAATAGAGCTAGCTCTAAAGTTGGGATTTCCTGGGCTAGGACTGGTAGAGATAGCTCAAGACAGCACCTGGCTTGGAGGAACAAGAGTGGGCATCGGGTACCGGGAGCTGGCCACACTCCTACGCCAGGCCATCCAGAAAGGCGACTTCCCCGAGGGGAGCACTCTCCCCAAGCAGGACGAGATCGCGACGACCCACGGCGTCAATATCAAGACGGTTCGCCAAGCCGTCCGGATGCTCGAAGCCGAGGGGCTCGTGACGCCTGTCCGCCGGCGCGGCACTGTCGTCCGGCCGCGCGTCGCGATGAAACGGCTCGGAACCGACCGCTACGCCAAGAGCAAATGGAAGTCCGGACTCGTCGCCTTTGCGGCCGACCGTGAGGCAACCGGTCGGGCATGGAAGCCAGGCGACCAGACCAACGAGGTTCGCAAAGTCGAGGCTGATGCGGAGGTCGCCGAGGCTCTTGGCCTCGAACCAGGAGACCCGGTCTACGAGCGCGCTCGGCTGGTCAAGGAGACCGGCGTTCCCACTCACACGCTCACCAGCTACTACCGGCCCGAAGACGTGGCCGGGACGATCCTCGTCGACCCGACGCCGGGGCCGGCGGGGCGCGGCGGTGGCTTCGCCATCCTCACCGAGCGCGGGTTGGAGCCGGACAGCATCACGGAGACAGTCCGAGCACGGATGCCAACACCGGACGAGACCGAACTTCTACAACTACCAGCAGGTGAGCCCGTGATGGTTCTTCACCGAACGACCTTCACCAGCAGCGGAAGGGCGGTCGAGTTCGCCCGCGGTGTCCACGCCGCGTCGCGCTTCACATGGTCGTACACCTTCAAGATCCCCGACTGAGAGAAGATAATGACGTCAGTTTCCGCAACCATCCCGGCCGAGCACCGCGAGGACGTCGAACGGCTGTGGAACTACCACAACATGGGTCATGAGATCGGACCCGCCGATGTAGGTATCGGCCTCGGTAGCCACGACCTGGGCGTAGCGAAGATCGCGACCAACCTGTACTTGGAGAACATGTACCCGTGGCTGCTCTTCACCGGCGCGAACGCGCCAACCACAGTCGAGACGTTTCCCCGCGGTGAAGCTGTTCACTACCGTGAGTACGCAATCGAGAACGGCGTACCCGCTGACGCGGTACTTGTCGAAACGCACGCCAGGAACACGAGTCAAAACCTTGATTACGCGCGGACCCTCCTAGAGCAGGCTGGAATCGAGGCACGTTCGGTCATCTTGATGTCACGCCCATATCAACAGCGTCGCGCTTACGCTACCTGTAAGAAAATCTGGCCCGAGGTCAGCGTCACCTGCGCCTCCCTCCACATGTCCCTCGACGACTACGTTGCAAGCATCGGTAATACAAAAAAGGTGATCGACATGATCGTCGGGGACACTCAACGGATTGAGAAATACGCAACTCTTGGATTCACTATTCCTCAGATTCTTCCGGAGGGTGTGCGAGAATCATTCGATCGGCTGACCCGCGCTGGGTACACCAGCCGACTCATCCAGTAAACGATCCCTTCGACTGCGCAGCTCCTCAGAATGCCACTTGAGTATCTTTGCTCAGGTAAGAGGCTACGACTGCCACGGCCATGGCAACTGATTCAGATTGCAGATCTTTTGCACGGTTACTGCCGTTGCCTTCTCAATAGACATGGCCAACTGCTCCACCAAATTACTATAGTTGTCCACATCTAAATAGGTAGCGTTTGCCGAGATGTCACCGTGAGCAATAGCATTGCGAGTAGAAACAAGGCCATTGATTCTGCCGAGCAGATCGATCGCACCCTCGTTCCTGAGAAAATCGTCAATGTCTACGCCAAGAATACTGAGGAATTGCCTCACCTCCTTCGATCCCGGATTGCTCATCTCCGCACATACGGTCCTAGGTCGCAACATGGTCGTAGTAAGGCATGAGTCGGTGGCCCAAAGACCCGCTTCGCGCTGGAACATTTGCTCAATCCGTGGCGCGCGGGCATTGCGATCTTTGAGCTGCTCTATAGTTTTTAGGTGCTCCTCTACATGCAGCGCACGCAGCGTTAAGGGAAGTTGCGCCACTGGCGTACGGAGCTGAGCCATAGTATCGAGGGCTTCAATGACAAGGTCCTCTAAAAATCCTTCAAGATGCGCACAGAGCAAGACGAGGCATGCTCGGTTCACGGCATTACTGGTGGACGTTTGCGTCGAATCACCGTTTCGCGCAGGGTCCATTTGCGCAAGCAGGTGCACTTCGCCCAACCGGATCGCGAGGTCTGTTAGGGCAGCCGATGTCATTCGCTCAGGAGCTCCGGCAAGCTGACAACGATCCCCAACCCTCGAAGCATCTCGGCGTACGTCCGAACCCGTCCATGCATCCGCGCGCGAGCTGCTGTAGCACGCCCGATGGAGCGAACGAACTCCTCGTCCCCGAGTAGTGCAGTATGCGCTTCTCTCACCTTACTCCCGAGCCGGATCACAGCACTTCGGTCGGCGTATGCCAAGGCGAGCGTTACAGCATCGAAGAGTGCGCGGTTGATGCTCCGCGACGGCTTCCCTTCCTTCAATGTTCTAAAAGCCGTCGACCCGAACACTTTGTCCACGGTCTTAATCACATCCGAGAAAGTGTTGACTACAGAGGCGTCAGGCTCCTCGTTGCGATGCAGGCGCATGTATTCGTTGAGAAACTGCGTAAGAGGCTCCTTATAGCCGGGCAAGTCTGCATACAGACTAAAGAACCGAAGAGCGATCTCTTCATTCCTCATACGAGAGTCCTCACCTCCCCCCAGCACCGATCTAAAAAGGGAATCGGCGGCGAGGCGATGAAGAGCGTCGTTTAACTTCCCACGGTAAATACAGTTTCGGAGTTCTTGAGGAGTCAGCTTAACCGCGCCCGTATTTAGGCGCTCAAAGACATCAAATTTGATATCAGGATGAGACTCATCAGTAATCACTACGAAACGGAGCGTTCGAGACTCAATCCGCCTACGGTCTCTAGCTGGAAGCTCCTCGAACGTGCGTCCGTTCAATTCGCTCAAAACCGACAAGCCGCGTAGTTGAAAGTCGTTCTTGAGAAATCTCACGATTGAGTGCACTCGCTGCAACCCGTCAATAACCTCCCAACTTCCATCTTCATTCTCCGCGAAGTAGCAGACCGGAATCGGCACGTTGAGGAGAAGCGACTCTACAAGCCGACTAGCTTTGGCATCGTCCCAAACATATTCCCGTTGATACTCGACTTCAATAAGAAGGATCTTCTTCTTGTCGACGTGATATGCAAGCTGATCTACGGAATAGTCGTACGGCTGCGTAACGAGCTTTCGCTCACCTGCCACGAGATCGAGCGGTTCGAACAGATCCTCTTCGTCGTTCTCGAAATCCTGATCCAGAGCAGACTCCGACATTACACGCCTTCCAGTTGGGCGGCTTGACCCTCCACCGGAAGGATTGCCACTCTCGACACCTAAAAGTACCGTTGCCCTGCGGCCAAGTAACATGATGACCGTATTCGGTAGCGGAACACCCCGAGTTGAGCTATTGCCATCCCCAGGATCGGCGGCAAGGGTCGTCGACTCGGTACTGACTACCTTGCCCGAAAGCCCGTAGCACCTCAAGTCTGCCGAATTGATCTCTTCTGGATCAAGGCGCCGCGCAAGCGCGTCGCGGGCCGGCCCGCTCGGCCTGCTGGCGGGCTCCGCCCGGCATCGGCCGGCGCACCGGCCAACTCCTGTCAGCTGCTCCGTGCCAGACAGGTGATGATCTGGTCAGACTCGATGTTCAGGACCCCAATGAACCGCATCGGTTCCACAAGCGGTCCTCGGACGAACACAACGCACACGTCCCCCGCCTGCTGGTCAAGGGTGTGGAAGAAGTCCGACCAGCCCATCCACGACGAGTCCTCGGGGTTCTCGTAGCCGTCGAAGCGGAAGCGCCACACATCGAGAACTTCCGCTGCCGGTATGACCCTGGCCTGAATCGCCGCATCCGGTGTTCGGCTTAAGAAGGCGAGAAGTTTGCTCGTCGGGCTGTCCGGCGGATCCTCTGACGTTGCCGCCGTAGCAAGAGCCAGGATCTTTGCGTACTCCACGCCGTAGCTTCGCATCCAGCGCACGAGTCTGAGCAGAGGTGGCAGCGGTCGTCGTGGTGGGTTGGGCTGACGACCGTAACGTGCTGCCGCACCGCTTCGCGGCTTGCCACCGAAACGATGGTCACTGCGGGCGGAGCGCTGGCGGGTGTGGGCCGGCGGCACAGTCCGTGCCAGGAGCGTGCCATTAGGCCGTGCCGTTGGTGGGCTCCAGCGGTCATGATCGGGCAGTCGTGATCATGCCGCGAGCAGGCAATTCGGGCGGATCATGACAGCGGTTAGCGATCTTCCAAACTGATTACGCGAGTTCGATTCTCGTCGCCCGCTCGGTAGGAACGGCCCAGGTCAGGGGTTTTCCCGGACCTGGGCCGTTTGCTTTCACCCGGTAGTGGATCTTGTGGGGCGTGGGTTGGCTTCTGGCCCTGGTGGGCCTTCCCCGCCGCGGAAATCCGCCGGCTCAGGCTCTCAGCGATCTGCCAGGCCGGTCGCTGCTCGCGTGACCCGTCCGATGCATCAGTTCCGGAGCGCTGGGTCACGTCCACGGAAGTGGTGTATGAACCGGACTTCCGGGACAAAGAGGCGGCCACCGCAGATCCTTCGGATTGTCTAGATCACGAAGGGGAGA
>NZ_JBVHFK010000033.1:0-10379 GCF_055562375.1 Actinoplanes sp. NPDC019969
CGAGCGCAGGCCGGTCGACGGGTTGAGGGCGATCTGCTGGATGCCGGACCAGAACGAGCCGAAGCTGAGCCACCAGCGGCCGGAGGCGTCGACGGTCAGGTTCGGGTCGATGGCGTTGTAGTTGTTCGACGAGCTGGACGCGATGACCAGGCCGCGGTTGGTCCAGGTGCCGGACGCGCCGGTCGGGCTGGTGGCCAGGAAGATCGCGGACCGGTTGGAGCCGAACGTGGATGCCGAGTAGTACAGGTAGTACTGGCCGTTGTGGTAGGAGATGTCCGGCGCCCACAGGTTGGCGCTGCCGCCGGTGTAGGTGGTGGTCCACGGCGCCCCGCCGGGGAACACGGCGCCGGCCTCCCGGAACGTGGTGCGGTCGGTGGAGGTGGTCAGGCGGATGTTGTTCCCGGTCTGGGCCACGATGTACGTGCCGCCGGGGGTCTTGACCATGGTCGGGTCGTGGGTGCCGACCGCGCCGGACACGACGCCCGGGTGGGGATAGGCGGCGGGCGGGGTGGTCGGGGTCGCGGCGACGGCGACGGGCGCGGCGGGTTGCACGGCGGCTTCCGCGTGCATCGTCACGGCGGTCAGGGCGGCGACGGCGGCGGCGACCGGCATGACGAGCAGGGCTCGCCGGGGAATCCGGTACCTGGACATGAGGTCCTCCATTCGGTGCCCGCAAGCCGGGCCCAGGGGGGACAGTGGCCGGCTGCGAACAGGGGGATGAGCGCTAACAACTGATCCGCGGCCCGCGGGGGATGGGCGGGGCGGCGTCTGGCGCGGCATCCACTGTGCCCCGTGAGTTAAATCGTGTCAATCGGCATCTATGAATCAGTCCGGTCTTCGGCTTTGCTCTATGTGAGCGATAACAGCCCCGGCCCCGCGGTGGAAATTCTCCCGTGGGTGCAACCGTCGAGGGCGGACGTACGTCAAGACGGTATGAACGATCTTGGTCGTGGCCCGGCCCGCATGCGCGCCACCCCGCGGAAACCGTCATGACGGCTGCTCTCGCGCCCGCCGTCCCGGTGCCGTCCCGGGCGCCGGACCGATCGGGACAGGGCTGGCGCGGGGCGATGCTGGCGGCCGGTGCGGTGTGGTCGGTGGTCACCGTCGTTCACCTGGCCGTACGGATGCTGGCCTGGCTGCCTCGCGACCACGGTGGACCGGCCCCGGCGGCGGTCGAGCTCCTGACCGGCTTGAACAGGTGGGACACCGAGCACTACCTGCGGATCGCCGAGGCGGGCTACCACACCGACCCCGCGTCGCCCGCCTTCTTCCCCCTGTTCCCGATGCTGATCCGCGCTGCGGACGCGATCGTGCCCGGCGGGGCGCTGGTCGCCGCTCTGCTGGTCGCCAACGTCGCGGCGTTCGGAGCGCTGGCCGTGGTCCACCGGCTGGCCGACAGCGAGTTCGGCCCCCGGGTGGCGCAGCGGGCCACCTGGTACCTGGCTGTCTTCCCGACCGGCTTCTTCCTGTTCATCGGCTACAACGAGTCGCTGTTCATCCTGCTCATGACCGCCGCCCTGTACGCCGGGCGGCGTGGCTGCTGGTGGTGGGCCGGCTGTCTCGGCGCGCTCGCCTCGGCCACCCGGTTGTTCGGCGTCCTGCTGGTGCTCCCGCTGGCCGTCGAATACGTCCGGCAGGCCGGCCGGCCGGGACGCCGCCCGCGCCCCGATCTGCTGAGCCTGGCGCTGATCCCGATGGGCGCCGCGCTCTACAGCCTGTACTGCCTGGTCGCCCTGGACGATCCGCTGGCCTTCAGCACCGCCCAGGACCAGTGGGGCCGCGAGTACACCCTGCCGGGCGGCGCCTGGGTGAGCGCCGTGGAACGGGCGCGGGGCGGGCTGCTGAGCGCGGACACGCTGGGCGCCGCCATCGACGCCGGCACCGTCCTGCTGGTAGCGGCTCTGCTGCTGCTGTCCGTGGCCGGGCCGTTCCGGTTCCGCCCGGACCAGATGTACCTGACGGCGCACGGCGTGCTCATCCTCGTCCTGCTGCTGTCCACCACCTCCTGGTTCCGGCCGATGATGTCGTCCGCCCGCTACGTCCTCGAGGTGCTGGCGGTCTTCCTCGTGCTGGGCCGGCTGGGCGCCCATCCGGTGGTGGACCGGACGATCCTGCTGGTCGGCGCCACACTCCACGCGACGTTGCTGCTGATCTTCACCGCCGGCACCTTCTTCGTGGGCTGACGGCGGCCGGGCCGGCCGTCTGCGCCGCTCCCTGTCGACCGTGGGGGGCGTATCGGCGGCGCGGATCGAACCGTCAGGGGCGGGTCAGCGGCTCCAGCAGGCCCACGATCTCCAGGACCCGGCGGACGCCCGGCTGGGGGTCGGTGACGCGGAGACGCAGCCCACGGTCGGCGGCGGCCGCGTACTCCTCGTCGAGGGCGGCGATGCCCGACGAGTCGCAGAAGGTGACGTCCGCGAGGCTCACGACCACCTCGCGGACCCCGGAGGAGGTGATCGCCCGGCGGATGACCCGCTGCACGTCGTCGGCGGTGGCGAGATCGAGTTCACCGTACGGCCGGATGCGGACCACGCCGTCGGCCGGCCGCACGCTGTGAATGATCATCGGTGGTCTCCTGCAAGGCCGTGATGGCCGGATGGAGATGACCAACCGGTGTCGCGCCGCCCGGCGCCCTCAGCTCCGATAGTTGCTGTCCGGCAACCATAGCGCGCCGGGCCGCCCGTTCCACCATCCTCGGTGAGGGGCGGGCGCTCAGTAGGACAGCGGGGTCGGTGAGCCGAGCATGGCGGCGCCGTGACCGGTCAGCCAGCCCTCGGCGGCTGCCGCGTGCTGGCTGAAGGTGTGCATGTCGCGGAAGCGGCGCTGGATCGGTGACGCGTCGCGGGCGGCCTGGCCGCCGCTGGCCCGGTAGCAGGCGTCGACGGCGGCCGACGCGGCGTCGGTGACCCAGGTCAGGGTGGCCGAGATGCGGGGACCGATCGCGGGCAGCCCGGCCGGGTCGGAGGCGCACAGCGTCCACAGTTCGTCAGCGGTGGATTCCAGCAGGGCGCGGGCGGCGCGCACGGTGACGTCGGCCCGGCCCAGGCCGGTCTGGAAGAGTGGGCTGTCGGCGAGACGGGTTTTCGCGTACAGCCGCTGTTTGCCCTCGGCGGCGAGGCCGGCGGTGGCGTCGAGGGCGCCCTGGGCGATGCCGACCGCGACGGCGCCGAGGTGCAGGATGAAGTGCATCAGCGGCGCCACGAAGCCCGGCCCGGGAACGCAGGGGACACCGGCGAACAGGTCGAACGTATGCTCCTCGGGAACCTGGACGCCACGGATCTCGATGTCGTGCGAGCCGGTGCCGCGCAGCCCCAGCACCTGCCACGTGTCGACGATCCGGGCCTCGGAGGCGGGCACCAGCACCGACCGCAGCACGGGCGGCCCGTCCGGCGCCCCGGCGGGCAGGACCACGCAGTTGCCGAACAGCCAGTCGGCGTGCGTGCAGCCGCTCGCGAACGCCCACCTGCCGTCGGCCAGGTAGCCGTCGGCGGTGCGGGTGGCGGTGCCCTGTGGGTTGAAACCGCCGCCGACGATCAGGTCGGGGCCGGCGGCGTACATCTTGTCGAAGGTGTCCCGGGCCAGGAAGGCGAGCAAATGCGGCGTCTCCGAGCCGATCATCACGGTCCAGCCGACCGCCGGGTCGGCGGTGGCCAGGGCCTCCAGCACGGCCATCCCGGTCCGCAGGTCGATCTCGTGGCCGCCGTGGCTGCGGGGCACGAACATGCGGAAGAAGCCCGCCGCCCGCAGTTCGGCGACCAGATCGGCGGGCAGTCGCCGGGCCCCGTCGAACTCGGCGGCGCGGGCCCGCAGCGACGGCGCCATGGTCCGGGCGCGGCTCACCAGGTCATGCATGTCTTCTCCTGCCACTCGTCACAGTGGACTGATCCTGCGGTACGCCAGGGGTCGGGCGCTGTCCGGAATCGGACTGGCGGCGACCTGGGACCGTCTCGGCGAGAATCGGCGCCGGAGAACGTTGTCGAGCGACTCACGGTGTCTTGGTGAGTGCTCTGACGGCGGAGGACGTGGACGTCGACGGGCGCCCCCGTCCGGCGTGATGCGCCGAGCCGGCGGCGGGGGCGATCGGGACGCGCCGCCAGGTCAGGGCCGCGGTTGCCGAGCATGCGAGGAGCCCGATCCCGACGGCGGCGAGGCCGGCGACGGGGGTGGTGAACGCGACCACGAGGCAGAAGGTCAGATAGCAGGGCAGGCTTCGGACGAGGCCGCCGAGGGCGTGCACACCGGCCGGGGCCCCGTCGCGCAGCACGGTGACCACAGCGAGGATGGTGCACATCGTCGGGAACGCCGCGATCGCTCCGGCGACATCGGGGCCGGAAAGCCGGCTGGCGAGTACCGCGATGACCACGACCACCGCGGCGCTGAGGCTGCTCAGGGCGATGCCGGACCAGTGCCGGGGTGCGGGCCGCTGCGGCCGGCCGGCCGGCATGAGCCGTGGGCCGACCGCGAGCGCGGCGACCGCGACGCCGACCGCGAGCAGGTCGGGCACGTGCTGGACGGCCAACGAGCCCGCGACGTAGACCGGGACCCCGACCCCGATGCCACGCAGCATTCCCCACCGGCGCAGGGCGCGGGCGAAGGCGATACCGAAAGCAACCTGAGCGCCGACCTGGGTGGCGGCGCTGAGCGCCATCGTCCCGGCCACGTGCGGGGTCGCGTCGGCGGCGACAGCGACCACCGATACCGCGAAAGCGATGGGCAGCGCGGCGATCCAGCCGGCGGCCGACGGGCCGAACTGCCGTTCCACCAGAGCGGCGGCTGCCATCACGGCCGGTGCGAGGAGGAGCGAGACCAGGAGCATGTCGTCAACGGTCCCCGACCGAACCGTTCTCGACCAGCGCACGTTTCCGACGGAAATTCGTAGGAGAATCCGAAGAATGGAGTTACGACGTCTGCGCCTGCTGGATCATCTGGCCCGGCTCGGTACGGTGTCGGCGGTTGCCGAGGCCCTGTCCTACAGCCCGTCGAGCGTGTCGGCGCAGCTGGCCCAACTGGAACGCGAAGCAGGCGTCAAGTTGCTGCGCCGCGTCGGCCGCAATGTCGAACTCACCCCGGCGGGGCGTCGGCTGGCCGCCTACGCCACCGACGCCCTCGCCGCGGATGAGGCGATCCGGACCGAACTGGCCACCGTCGCCGACACGCCGAGCGGACGCCTGCGCATGACCATCGTGCAGACACCCGCTCTCGCCCTGCTGCCGGCGACCCTGGACCGGCTCACCGCCACCGCACCTGACCTGCAGGTCGAGGTCCACCAGCGGGAGACCGCCCCCGCCCTGGACGAACTGCGCTCCCGCGCCGTCGACCTCGTCGTCGGCATCGAGTACGACCCGGTCCCGCTCGCCCGGCAACGCGACATCACCCGCCGTGACCTGATGCGCGAGGACGTCCTCCTGGCCGTGCACCCCGGACATCCGCTGGCCGCTGACCTGCCGATTCCGCTCGCCGCCTGCGAACCCGCGGTCTGGGCCACCGGACACCGCGGTACCGGCCTCGACGCGGTCCTGCGCAACGTCTGCAACCGCCTCGGCGGCTACGAGCCCCACATCCAGCACCGCAGCGATGACGGACTCGTCCTCGGCGCCCTCGTCGCCTCCCGTAGAGCCGTCGCCCTGCTCCCGACCCTGCTGACCACAGCGCTACCCCAGATCACCGCCCACCCGATCCGGGAAGAACGCCTCCAGCGCACCATTTTCACCGCCACCCGCACCACCGCCGCCGAGGCGCCGGCCGTTGCCGCGGTACAGGACGCACTGCGCACCGCCGCCGCCGGAATCGCACGCGACCACCATGAAGTCGACGCCATGCCGTGACGCCCGTCGGTCCCACCGGCGACCGCACGCCGCAATGACACTTCGAGACACGGCCTCACTGCAGTTCAGAGAATGTACGGCCGCGAATAGCATCGGCCCCACGGGTTCCCGCGTCCCGGGCCCGGGGCGGCACGTTCCGCGCTGACGGCCAGATCACCGGCGGGGGAGGGGTTTGGCCGCAGCTACTATTGCACTTGTCTTGCAGGTACCAGAAGATGGCATCTGGAGCGGGTGTTGCTTGGCCGTGACGCGAAGTTCCCGACGAAAGGGCGCACCGGTCCGCGATGATCCAGCAGCCGGTGCGCCCTTTCGCGGTTCACACGGTCCCCGGCCGGCTCCGGCGGTGGCTGGGACTCAATAGCGGAAGCGCTGCACCAGGCCGCGCAGATGTGCCGACATCTCCGCCAGTTCCGTCGCGGCGGCCCGGGCCTGGTCGATGCCGGTGTCGGTCTGCTGTGCCGTGGTCGCCACGGCCTGTACGGCGACGGCGATGTCGGTGCTCCCGGCGACCGTCTCGGAGACGCCGCGGCTCATCTCCCGGCTGGTGGCGCTCTGCTGCTCGACCGCCGCAGCGATCGTCGTCTGATGGGCGTCGATGTCGGCCACGACCAGCCGGATACGGTCTATCGCGTCGCCGGCGGCCCGGCTGCTGGCCTGGATGGCCTGCACCCTGCCGATGATGTCCCCGGTCGCCCGGGTGGTCTCCTGGGCCAGGTCCTTGACCTCGCCGGCGACCACGGCGAAACCCTTCCCGGCCTCCCCGGCGCGAGCCGCCTCGATGGTGGCGTTGAGAGCGAGCAGGTTGGTCTGCTCGGCGATCGCGGTGATCGCCTTGACCACCTCACCGATCTGCGCGGAGCTGGCGCCCAGTTCCGCGACGGTGGCGGTGGAGGCCTCCACCGCCTGCACCGCCTGCTGACCGGCCTGCGCCGCGGTCGCGGCGCTGCGGGCGATCTCGGCGATGGCCTGGTCCATCTCCACCGAGCCGGCGGCGACCGCCTGCAGATGCTGGGAGACCTGTGCCGCGGCTCCGGAGGCGCGGGCCGCCTCCGTGGTGGTCGTCGCCGATCCGGCGGCGAGCCGGTTGCTGGTGCCGGAGAGTTCGGTCGACGCCTGCGCCAGCGTGTCGGCGCTGTCCGCCATCGCCTGCACCGTCTCCCGCAGGCGGGTGGTCATGGCGTCGATCGCGGCGCCGAGCTGGCCGGTCTCATCGCTGCCGGTGAGCCCGGTGGTGGCGGTCAGGTCACCGGCGCCGACGCTGTCCAGGACCGCGATGCTGCGCCGCAGCGGGCGCACCACCGAACCGGTGACCAGGCGGCTCAGCACCAGGGCCACGACCACCGCCAGCAGTCCGGTGCCCAGGACGGCGGCGACCACCAGGCGGCCCACCCGGTCGACTTCGACGGTCAGCTGGTTCACCCGTGCGGCCACCGACGCGATGACCTTCTCGGTGGAGCCGAGCAGGTCGCTCCAGGCGCTGTCGAGTGGGTCGTTGAGGATCTCGTACGCCTGCCGGAGAGCACCGGGGGTGCCCTCGGCGATGAGGGTGACCATCCGGTCGTCCAGGCTGAAGTAGGTGTCCCACAGCTGCCTCTGCCGGTCCAGCTCGGCACGTTCCGCGTCGATCATCGCCGCGCGGTCCAGTGCTTTCAGCAGCTCGTAGACCGCTGCCTTGGACTCCAGCAGCCCGGCCCGGTTGTACGCATCCGGCTTGACCGCGGCCGGGCCACCGGTGACCAGCGCCTCCGAGTAGATGTAGCCCTGCCAGCCGCTGATGTCGGCATCCAGATAACGCAGCTCCTGCATCTGATCCGCCAGGGCCCGCAGCCGGGTCAGGTCGGTCTGCAACTGCCGCTGCCGATGGGCGCCCCACGCGCCGGCGCCCGCGACGATGAGCAGCAGGACACTCACCATGGCGAAGGCGCCACCGAGCCGGGTGCCGACGGAGGTGTTTCGGACCCGCATGTCCATGTCTGCCCTATCGGCCGGTGACGACAGCGGCTGAGATTCGCTGGCCGCCCTGCCCGGCGACCCGGAGCCGGTGGCGCAGCGCGCACCGGTCGTCAGCACCACCGCGCCGCCGCGTCCTACCCCCTCCGCGTCGGCCCCGGTCCGGCCATCGACCGGTCGGCGTTCCCCGGCACCCTGGCGGCGTTCTTCTGGACCTCGTCACCGTGGGCGGTCGGCGCCCAGCCGGCCCGGGCCTGGATCATCAACTTCTCCGAGGGCCTGACCAGCAACGCCGCTGATCAGTCCGGCGCCGGGACCGGACGGCCCGCGTACCGCGTCACCGCCGGTCAGGTCACCGATCCGGCCACCGGCCTGGTCTGGCAGCGGGCCCGGCCGGCGGGGAGGGCCACCGGTTACTGCGCGGACCTGGACCTCGGCGGTGGATCGTGGCGGCTGCCGACCATCCAGGAACTCGCCACCACCGTGGACGAGACCAGGGTGGCCCCGGCGATCGACCGGGACGCCTTCCCGGGTACGGCGGAGGGCGCCCCGTACTGGTCGGCGACGCGTCCCGTACCGGATCCGGCGGCCCGGTGGGCCCTCAACTACGACGACGGGTTCACCACCTACCGCAAGGCCGCCACCGGCTACGTCCGGTGTGTTCGCAACGGCTGACGCGGGGGCCGGTGGGTGCTCAACGGTGGATCGCCGGGGCGGTGCCCGCCTCGAGCCCGGCGACGGTGTTGGCCCGGATCTCCGGTGGCGGGCCGACGGCGTACGTGGCGACCAGATCCCGTACGTGCCGCTCGGCCCGGGTGGCCAGTCCGTCGTAGACGCCGGCGAAGGTGTCGCGGGCGGCCTGCCGCGGCCATCCCGGTGGAAGGAGCCGGTCGGGCAGCTGCGGATCGAGGGTGGAGAACCGGCGGTAGGTGTCCATCACCTCGGTACGCAGACGGACCGCTGTCACACCGTCGACCCGCTCGTCCGCTTCGAACCCTCGCCAGTGCCGGATGAACCGCTCGTACTCGGCGGCGATGGCGGGAAGGTCCCAGGCGTCGATGGGGTTGCGGCCGCCGGCGCCTGTCAGGTCCAGGTGGCGGGCGCGGAACATCGTCGCGGTGGCAGGGCGTAACGCGGCGGCATCGCCCCATGCCGGGGCGGAGAACTCCCGCGGCGAGATCCATAACGCGTCGTACAGCGGCGCGAAGCCCATCCAGCGCAGGTGGCCGCGCAGCGCGCGCCGCTGCACCGCCGCCTCCTGGGGCAGGGAGAACGCGAGCAGCGTCCACCAGCCGTCCCACGTCGCGGCGCCCGACCCGTAGGAAGCGACCCACTCGCCGCCGGCGCGCAGATGCGCCGCGACGGCGGGGGTGAGCCGGTACCGGGTGTGCCGGCCCTGGCGGTCGCTCTCCAGGACGCCGCGGCGGGCGAGGCGGCTGATCGCGGTCCGGGCGCCGGCGGCGCTCACCCCCGACTCGGCGAGCAGGGCGACGATCGCCGCGGACGGCAGCCAGGCCTGCGTGTGGACGGTGTAGTCGGCCAGCAGCGTGACGGTCCGGTCCTGGGGTGAGCTGCCGGTCTGTCGCCGCGGCAGCCGGATGGAGCCCTCACTTCCACTGGCGAAGATCTCGTCGATGTCGAACGGGTAGTCCACGGGCGCTCCGGCTGTGCAGGCTGATTTCAGACCCGACTCTAGGGGCTGGCGGGTGCGGTGCCGCGGCCGGCGAGTCACCTGAGGGAAACCACATATCAACTTCTGTTTATTGACTGTTAAAAGTTCGGGAGGCACACTAAGTGCCGCATGATGTGAGTCACTCGGCGGTCCTGCTGCCGGGTCCTGGCCATGGCCTCTCCATGACGCAAGTTGTTAGCGCTAACAGTCGCGCTTGACGTCCCGGTTGATCCACCCCCTCCAACTCGCCGGACGTCAGCGCCCGAGCAAAGGACACCCCCATGTCCCAGTACCGGATCCCTCGGCGAGCCCTGCTCGTCGTGCCGGTCGCGGCCGCCGTCGCCGCCCTGACCGCCGTGACGATGCACGCGGAGGCCGCCGTGCAACCCGCCGCGCCCGTCGCCGTCGCCGCGACCCCGACCACCCCGCCCGCCGCCTATCCCCACCCGGGCGCGGTGTCCGGCGCGGTCGGCACCCACGACCCGACCATGGTCAAGACCCCCGGCGGCACGTACATCGTGGCCCAGACCGGCGACAACATCACCTTGACCACCTCGACCGACCGGACCAACTTCCGGGCGGCGGGAGCGGCGTTCCCCAACGGCGCTCCGTGGACCCTGACCTACACGCGCGGCAGCGCGCATCTCTGGGCGCCGGACATCTCGTACCACAACGGCCAGTACTACCTGTACTACTCGGCGTCCACGTTCGGCGAGAACAAGTCGGCGATCTTCCTGGCCACCAGCCCGACCGGCGCGTCCGGCACCTGGACCAACCGGGGCCTGGTCGTGGAGTCGCGCAGCACCGACAACTTCAACGCGATCGACCCGAACCTGATCGTCGACGCCAGCGGGCGGTGGTGGCTGAACTTCGGCTCGTTCTGGTCCGGCATGCAGCAGATCGCCCTGAACCCCACGACCGGCCTGCGCGCC
>NZ_JBVHFK010000034.1:0-9258 GCF_055562375.1 Actinoplanes sp. NPDC019969
TTCTGGTGGACCGGGGTGGCTGGTCGGGTTCGCTGGTGTCGGGTGTGCCGTCGGTGTTCGCGCAGGTGCTGGCGTCCGGTGTGGACCTGGACGTGGAGCACGTGGTGCTCGCGGGCGAAGGGCTCCCGGCGCAGGTGTTCAACGCGATCGACGTCCCGGACATCGCCAACATCTACGGGCCGACCGAGGCGACCGTGTACTGCCTGGCCTGGCGTTCGTCGGGCGATCAAACTTTGACCCGCCCGGCGCTGACCGGGCGTCCGCTGGCCAACACCCGGGCGTATGTGCTGGACGCGAACCTGAAGCCGGTGCCGCCGGGTGTGGCGGGGGAGCTTTACATCGCCGGAGCCGGAGTGGCACGCGGCTACGTCAACCGGGCCGCGCTGACTGCCGAGCGGTTCGTCGCCGACCCGCACGGGTCGGCGGGGGAGCGGATGTATCGCACCGGCGACCTGGTGCGGTGGACTGCCGACGGGGAGATCGACTACCTGGGCCGGGTCGACAACCAGGTGAAGATCCGGGGCTTCCGGATCGAACTGGGCGAGGTCGAGGCCGTCCTCGCCGGCGTCGATGGTGTCGAGTCCGCGGTGGTCGTGGCCCGCGGTGAGCACCTGGCCGGATATGTGAGCGGTGACGTCGACGCCGTCGTGGTGCGGGAGCGGGCCGCCGCCCTGTTGCCGGCCTACATGGTGCCGTCGGTGGTGACCGTGCTCGACGCGATGCCGGTGAACGCCAACGGCAAGCTGGATCGCGGCGCTCTGCCGGACCCGGTGTTCGCCGGTGGCGGTGGCGGCCGGGTGGCGGCCACGGTCACCGAGAAGCTGCTGTGTGAGGTGTTCGCCGACGTCCTGGGTGTGGAGTCGGTGAGTGCCGACGACGGGTTCTTCGATCTGGGCGGGCATTCGTTGCTGGCGACCCGGTTGGTGTCGCGGGTGCGGGCCGTTCTCGGTGTGGAGTTGCCGATCCGTGCCGTGTTCGAGGCCCCTACTCCGGCCGGGCTGGCGGTGCTGGCCGCTGACGCACCGCCGGCCCGGCCGCCGATCACCGTGCGTACCCGGCCCGCGCAGTTGCCGTTGTCGTTCGCGCAGCAGCGGTTGTGGTTCCTGAACCGTCTGGACACCGGTGGTCTCTACAACATCCCGATCGCGGTCCGCCTCACCGGCGACCTGGACACCGACGCCCTGATCGAGGCGATCGCGGCGGTGGTGACCCGGCACGAGACCCTGCGGACCATCTTCCCCGACCAGGACGGGCAGCCCCGGCAGGAGCTGCTCGGACCGGCCGAGGCTCGGGCCCGCCTCCGGGTCGGCACCCGGCCGGTCGACCCGCGCGAGGCGGCGGACGTGACGTTCGACCTCGCCACCGACCTGCCGATCAAGGTGTCGCTGAGCGCTCCGGCGCCCGGCGAGCACCTGCTGCTGATCGTGCTGCACCACATCACCGGGGACGGCTGGTCGCTGGCGCCGTTGCTGCGGGACCTCGCCGAGGCGTACCGGAGACCGGGCATCGCTCTGGAAGAACTGCCGGTCTCGTACGCCGACTACACGCTCTGGCAGCAGGAGCAGACCGGCGCGTACGCCCGGCACCTGGAGTTCTGGCGGGAGTACCTGGACGGGGCGCCGGACGTCGTGGAGATCCCCGGCGACCTGCCCCGCCCTGCCGTGCCCAGCCACCGTGCCGGCGTCGTCGCGTACCGGGTGGACGCCGGCCTGCACCGGCGGCTCGCCACGCTGGCCCGCGACCACAACGCCAGCCTGTTCATGGTGCTGCAGACCGCCCTCAACGCCCTGCTCACCCGGCTCGGCGCCGGCACCGACATCGTGATCGGCACCCCGGTCGCCGGCCGTACCGACGCCGCCCTCGACGACGTCGTCGGCCTCTTCGTCAACACCCTGGTCCTGCGCACCGGCACCGACGGCGACCCCACGTACCGGCAACTGCTGGACCGGGTCACCGAGAGCACCCTCGCCGCCCTCGCCCACCAGGACCTGCCGTTCGACAAGCTGGTCGACGACCTCAAACCGGAACGGTCGCTGTCGCGGCACCCGTTCTTCCAGATCATGCTGGCGCTGCAGAACAACGCCGACCCGGACCTCCCGCTGGACGGCGTCACGGCGGAGGCGGTGGACCTCGGCCCGGGGCCGGCCAAGTTCGACCTGACCGTCGAACTGGCCGAGACCTTCGACGGCGACGGCGCCCCGGCCGGTCTGACCGGGCATCTGGTCTACGCCGAGGACCTCTACCAGCACGGCGCCGTCGAACGCCTGGCCCGGCAGCTCACCACGATCCTGACGACCCTCGCCGACCGGCCCGGCGAGCGGATCGGCGACACCGTCCTCGGCGACGCCCCGCGCACCGCCGCGGGCCCGGTGGAACACCTGCCGCTGATCGACCGGTTCGCGGCCCAGGCCGTGGCGACCCCGGACGCGATCGCGCTGGTCACGGCCACCGAGCGGCTCACCTACCGGCAGCTCGGCGCGCGGGCGGACCGGCTCGCGCACCGGCTGGTCGCCGCGGGCGCCGGACCGGAACAGGTGGTCGCGGTCGCCCTGCCGCGGACCGCCGGCCTGATCACCGCGGTGCTGGCGGTGCTCCGGACGGGCGCGGTCCTGCTGCCCGTCGATCCCGGCCTGCCGGCCGAACGGATCGCCTACCTGGTCCGCGACGCCGGGGCCCGGCTGTTCGTCACCGCGGGCGACACCCTCACCCCCGGCGGCGTACGGGTGATCGACGCCCGTGACGAACCGGCAGCCGCCCCGGAGCACCCGGCCGGGACGACGGTGGACCCGCGTTCCGCCGCCTACCTGATCTACACCTCGGGTTCCACCGGACAGCCCAAGGGCGTCGTGGTGCCGTACCGGGGCCTCGCCACCCTCGCCGCCGAGCACGCCGACCGCTGGCCGGCGCACGCCGGCCGGCTGCGGGTGGGGATGACCGCCGTGTTCTCCTTCGACACCGCCTGGGAGGGCACGCTGCTGATGGCCGCCGGCCACGAGCTGCACCTGGTCGACGAGCAGACCCGGCTCGACGCGGAGGCGTTCGCCGCCCTCGTCGACCGGGAACGGCTGGACTTCCTCAACGTCACACCCACCCATCTGCGGGCGCTGATGGCCGCCGGGCTGTTCGGCGCCGGGCGGCACCACCCGCGGGTCCTCGTCGTCGGCGGGGAGGCGATCGACCGTGGCCTGTGGGCCGAGATCGCCGCGCTGCCCGGCACCTCCGGCGTCAACTTCTACGGCCCCACCGAGACCGCTGTGGACGCGTTCGCGCAGGAGATCGCCGCGGGCGCCGAACCGGCGATCGGCCGGCCGCTCGCCGGGATGGCCGGGTACGTGCTCGACGAGCGGCTGCGGCCCGCTGCGCCCGGCGCGGTCGGCGAGCTGTACCTGGCCGGCGCGCAGCTCGCCCGCGGCTACCTGGGCCGGACCGGGCTGACCGCCGAACGGTTCGTCGCCGACCCGTACGGGCTGCCCGGCGAGCGCATGTACCGCACCGGCGACCTGGTGCGGCTGCGGCACGACGGCGCGCTGGTCTTCCATGGCCGGTCCGACGGCCAGCTCAAGATCCGGGGCTTCCGGATCGAGCCGGGCGAGATCGAGGCGGCGCTGACGGCTCTGCCGGAGGTGGCGCAGGCGGTGGTGGTGGCCCGGGCCGACAGCCGCGGCCACCAGCGGCTCGTCGGGTACGTCCGCCCGGAGCCCGGCGCCGTTCCCGTGCCGGAGGCGGTCCGGTCCGCGTTGCGCGCCACCCTGCCGGACTATCTGGTCCCGGCCGCGATCGTCACGGTCGACGGGTTCACCCGTACCGCCAACGGCAAGCTCGACCATCGCAGCCTGCCGGAACCGGACTTCGGCGCCGTCGCCACCACCGCCGCGATGCCCCGCGACCAGCGCGAGCGGGTGCTCTGCGAGATCTTCGCGGAGGCGCTCGGCCTGCCCGCCGTCGGCGTCGAGGACAGCTTCTTCGACCTGGGCGGCGACAGCATCGTCTCGATCCAGGTGGTCAGCCGGGCCCGCAAGGCCGGACTGGTGCTCACCGCCCGGGACGTGTTCGTGCACAAGACGGTGGCCGGGCTGGCCGCGGTCGCCACCGAGACCGACGGTTTCGCCGTGGCCGACGACGGGACCGGTACGGTGCCGCTCACCCCGGTGATGCGCGGGCTGGTCGACAGCGGCGGCGCGTTCACCACGTTCAACCAGACCGAACTGGTCGTCCTGCCGGCCGGGATGCGGTGGCCGGACCTGACCGGCGCGGTGCAGGCGGTGCTGGACCGGCACGACATGCTGCGGGCGGCGTACCGGCCGGAGGACGGCGGATCGCTGACCGTGCCGCCGCCCGGCACGGTCGCCGCGGCGGCCCGGATCCGCCGGGTGGACCTCGCCGGGGCAGCCGACCCCCGCGCCGTCGTCGCCGCCGAGGCCGACGCGGCCCGCCGCCGGCTGTCCCCCGAGGACGGCCGGATGATCGACCTGGTGTGGTGCGACGCCGGCGACACCGGCCCCGGCCGGCTCGTCGTCGCCGTCCACCACCTGGTGATCGACGGGGTGTCCTGGCGGATCCTGCTGGCCGACCTGGCCGAGGCGTGGCAGGCGGTCACGGACGGCGCCGAACCCCGGCTCACTCCGGTGTGGACGTCGTTCCGCGGATGGTCCGGCCGGCTCGCCGAAGCGGCCCGGGACCGGGTCGCCGAACTCGAACACTGGCAGACCGTCCTCGACGGCGCCGACCCGATCCTCGGGCGGCGCAAACTGGACCCGGTCACCGACACCATCGGCAACGCGGTCACCCACCACATCGATCTGCCGGTGGCGACCACCCGGGCGCTGCTGGCCGAGGTGCCCGCCGCGTTCCATGCCGGTGTCGACGACGTGCTGCTCACCGGCCTGGCCCGGGCAGTCGGGCAGTGGCGGCAGCGGCGCGGCCTGCCCGGCGACAGCTCGGTGCTGATCGACCTGGAGGGACACGGCCGCGACGAGCCGGCGCCCGGCGCCGATCTGTCCCGGACCGTCGGATGGTTCACCAGCGTCTACCCGGTACGGCTGGATCCCGGTGACGCCCGGCGGCCCCTCGACGAGTCGGTCAAGGCGGTCAAGGAGCAACTGCGGGCGGTGCCCGGCAAGGGACTCGGGTACGGGCTGCTGCGGCACCTGCACCCGGAGACCGCCGCCCGGCTCGCCGGCCTGGGCGAACCGCAGCTGGCGTTCAACTACCTGGGCCGCTTCCGGACCTCCGCCCCCGGCTCGTCGCCGCACGGGTCCGCGCCGGAGCCGTGGACCCTCGACACCGGCGCGGGCCCGCTGACCGCCGTCGGCGACGACGACCTGCCGTTCGCCCACGCCATCGAGATCAACGCGGTGGCCGAGGACGGCCCGGACGGCCCCCGGCTGACCGCGACGCTGGCCTGGCCGCGCGGGCTGTTCACCGAGACCGAGACGAGCGACCTCGCCGAGACCTGGCTGCGTGAGCTGGACGCGCTCGCGGCACTGGCCGACGACCCGGTGGCGGGCGGACTCACCCCGTCCGACCTGGACCTTCTGTCCCTGAGCCAGGACGACATCGACCTGCTCGAGGACGACGAGACCGACTGAGCGCAGACGAGCGCGAGAGAGGTACGCACGCATGAAGAAGTCCGCCGTCGAGAACATCCTGCCGCTGACGTCGCTGCAGGAGGGCTTTCTCTTCCACGCCCTGTACGACCGGGAAGGCCTGGACGTCTACACCGCGCAGATGGCCATCGAGCTGACCGGTGACCTGAACGCCGGCGCGCTGCGGGCGGCCGCGGAGGCGATCGTGCGGAGGCACGCCAACCTGCGGGTCTCGTTCCGCTACCGCGGTCTCGACCGGCCGGTGCAGGTGGTCCGGCGCGAGGTGCGTACCCCCTGGCGTGCGGCCGACCTCAGCGGCGCCGGGAACCCCGAGGAGGCGTACGCCGAACTCCTCGACGCCGAACGGGTGCGCCGTTTCGACATGAGCCGGGCGCCGCTGCTGCGGTTCGTGCTGGTCACCCTGCCGAACCGGGTGCACCGGCTGGTCCTGACCATGCACCACATCCTGATCGACGGCTGGTCGGTGCCGGTGCTGCTGGACGAGCTGTTCGCGCTCTACGAGTCGCACGGCGACCCGGCCGGGCTGCCCCGGGTGGCGCCGTACCAGGACTACCTGGCCTGGCTGAACCGGCAGGACCGGCCGGCCGCGCAGACCGCCTTCACCGCCGCGCTCGCCGGTCTCACCGAACCCACCCTGGTCGGCGGGGGCGCGAGCCGCGGGGAGGCGGTCGCGCCGGAGAGCGTCCTGGTCGAACTGCCCGAGGACCTGACCGCCCGGCTCACCACGACCGCGCGCCGCCGCGACCTGACCCTCAACACGTTCCTGCAGGCCGCCTGGGGCATCGTGCTCGGCCGCTACCTGGGCCGGACCGACGTGGTGTTCGGGGGCACGGTCTCCGGCCGCCCGCCGGAGCTGCCCGGCGTCGAGCACATGGTCGGGCTCCTGATCAACACGCTGCCGGTCCGGGTCCGGTGGACCGGCCGGGACTCGCTCGCCGACGTGCTGACCGCGCTGCAGCGCCGGCAGACCGAGCTGATGCCGCACCAGCACGCCGGGCTCACCGAGGTGCAACAGGCGGCCGGGCTGGGCGAGCTGTTCGACACCGCCACCGTCTTCGAGAACTACCCGGTCGACGTGGACAGCACGCCCGCGCTCGCCGACGGCGTCCGGATCACCGACTTCCAGGCCCGCGACGCCACCCACTTCGCGGTCAGCGTGGTCGGCATGCCCGGCGAGCGGCTGTCGTACCGTCTCGACTACCGGCCGGACGTCTTCGACGCGGCCACGGTGACCCGGTTCGCCGAGGGGATGCGGAGGCTCCTCGAGAGCGTGGCGGACGACCCGGACCTGCCGATCGCGGCCGTCGGCCTGCTGACCGCGGACGAGCGCACCCGCATCCTGGAGACCTGGAACGCGACCGGCCACCCGGTCGACCGGGTCACCCTCACCGACCTGCTGGACCGGCAGGCCGCCCGCACCCCGGACGCGATCGCCGTCACCGGCGGCGGCGCCGACCTGACCTACCGCACCCTGCACGCCTGGGCGAACCGGCTGGCCCGGGTGCTGATCGACCGCGGCGCCGGCCCGGAACGGCTGGTCGCGGTCGCCCTGCCCCGCGAGCCGATGCTGCTCGCCACCCTGGTCGCCGCGCTCAAGAGCGGCGCCGGTTACCTGCCGGTCGACCCGGACCAACCGGCCGACCGGCTCACCGGCATGCTCGCCGAGACCCGGCCGGTGTGCCTGGTGACCACCGCCGCCCTCGCGGACACGATGCCGGACCCCGGCGTGCCGGTGCTGCTGCTCGACGACAACGACCTGCGTACCGAGATCGCCGCGCGCCCGGACGGCGACCTGACCGACGCCGACCGGCTCGCCCCGCTGACCCCCGCCCACCCGGCGTACGTCATCTACACCTCCGGATCGACCGGCAGGCCCAAGGGCGCGCTGATCGAGCACCGGGCGGCGGTGAACTACCTGGCCTGGGCGGCGGACACCTACCCGGCGACCGGTGACAGCGTGCTGCTGCACTCGCCGGTCTCGTTCGACCTGACCGTCACCGGGATCTACGCGCCGCTGATCTCCGGCGGCCGGGTGCGGCTCGGCGCCCTGGCCGAGGACGACCTCCCGGACACCCGGTTCGCGTACCTCAAGGCCACCCCGAGCCACCTGCAACTGCTCAATGTGCTGCCCGCCGCGTTCTCGCCCACCACGGAACTGGTGCTCGGCGGGGAACCTCTGCCCGGGCGGCAACTCGACGTGTGGCGGTCCGCGCATCCCCGGGCACGGGTCGTCAACGAGTACGGCCCCACCGAGACGACGGTCGGCTGCACCTGGCTGGCGATCGAGCCGGGAGACGCCATCGACGCCGAGGTGCTCTCGATCGGCCGGCCGATCTGGAACACCCGGGCGTACGTGCTGGACGCCGCGCTCGCCCCGGTCGCCCCGGGCGTCGTCGGCGAGCTCTACATCGCCGGGGACAACCTGGCGCGCGGTTACGTCGCCCGGCCCGGTCTCACCGCCGGCCGGTTCGTCGCCGACCCGTTCGGCGAGCCCGGCGCCCGCATGTACCGCACCGGCGACCTGGCCCGCTGGTCCGAGGACGGGCTGCTGTGGTTCGCCGGGCGCTCCGACGACCAGGTGAAGATCCGTGGCTACCGGGTCGAGCTGGGGGAGATCGAATCGGTCCTGTCCACCCACCCGGCCACCGGGCCGCTGGCGGTCCTGGTGCACGAGGAGAAAAGCGACAAACGGCTGGTGGCGTACGTGGTACCGGCCGCCCCCGGCACTCGCCTGGACATCCCCGCGCTCCGGGCCCACGTCGCCGCGGAACTGCCCGGCTACATGGTGCCGTCCGCGTTCGTGGAACTCGACGTCCTGCCACTGACCGGCAACGGCAAGCTCGACAAGCGCGCCCTCCCGGCCCCGGTCTTCGGCGAGACGGGCGCCCCGGCCGCCACCCGGCGGTTCCGGTCGCCCACCGAGGAACTGCTGGCCGGCGTGTTCGCCGACGTGCTCGGCGTCGCCTCGGTCGGCCCCGAGGACAGCTTCTTCGACCTGGGCGGGCATTCGCTGCTCGCCACCCGGCTGGTCGGCAAGGCCCGTACCGTGCTCGACGTCGAGCTGACCATCCGCTCGGTGTTCGAGTCACCGACGGTCGCCGCGCTGGCCCGGGTGGTGGAGACCGCGCAGGGCGCCCGCCGGGCCGTCCAGCCGATGCCGCGCCCCGACGTCATCCCGCTGTCGTACGCCCAGCAGCGCCTCTGGTTCCTCAACAACCTGGAGGAGAGCGCCACCGCTTACCACCTGCCGCTCGCCGTCCGGCTCACCGGCGACCTGGACCGGGACGCGCTCGTCGCCGCGCTCGGTGACGTGCTGGAACGGCACGAGGCGCTGCGCACCGTGTTCCCGCAGGCCGACGGGCAGCCCCGCCAGGACGTGCTCGCGCCGGACGAGGCCCGGGCCCGGCTGACCGCCGCCGTGGAACGCTGCGAGACCGACGAGGACCGGCTGCCCGGCAGGCTCGCCGAGATCGTCGCCCGCCGGTTCGACCTGAGCACCGGCCTGCCGGTCCGGGCCGCCCTGCTCGACCTCGCCGACGACGAGACCGTGCTGCTCCTGGTGGTGCATCACGTGGCGGGGGACGGGTGGTCGATGGGTCCGTTGTTCCGGGATTTCGGGGTGGCGTATCGGGCTCGGGTGGCGGGGTCGGTT
>NZ_JBVHFK010000035.1:0-4935 GCF_055562375.1 Actinoplanes sp. NPDC019969
GGGTGGCGCTGAAACCCAGCGACACGAACTCGGCCCTGAAACTGCTGGCGCTGAAACCGACTGACACGCGGCGCTCGAAGTCACCTACAAACTCACGAGCGCGTTACGAAGGCGCGGACACGAGTTGCGTTACATCCCTCAGCTGCTGGAACACCTAAATACCTTCGGTGTATCGCGAACGTTCGTAATCGGACACCACATCAGCCACCCTGAGCACCACTCCCGGCGCCACCCGCGCTACCACCGACAACGGCACCCACCACCCGCCTACCGCGAACGCCTTCCCCAACAGCCGCAATGCCTCCGGCAGACCGACGGCCTCGGCCACTGCGGTCAGCGCCTCCGCCTGCCGGTCCGGGTCGGTGATGGATCGCGCGATCCGCTCGGCCCGGTGCGGGTGGCCGGCCGCGGCCACTGCCTCGGCCACCGCGATCAACGCCCATGCCTGCATGTTCGGGTCGGTGACGGAACGGGCGGCGTGCTCGGCGTCGGCGGCCAGCCGCCGGGCCCGGTCGGGGTCGCCAGCCGCGGCCACCGCCCCGGCCACCGCGATCAACGCCCGCGCATGCCGGTACGGATCGGTGATGGATCGCGCGATCCGCTCGGCCCGGTGCGGGTCGCCGGCCGCGGCCACCGCCCTGGCCACCGCGGTCAATTCCTGCGCCTGCCGGTCCGGGTCGGTGACGGAACGGGCGGCGTGCTCGGCGTGGGCGGCCAGCCGCCGGGCTCGGTCGGCGTCGCCGGCAGCGATCACCGCGGAAAACGCCTGCACCTGCAGGTCCGGGTGGATGGACTGAATGATCTGCTCGGCCCGGTGCGGGTCGCCGGCCACAGCCACCGCCCCGGCCACCGCGGTCAACGCCTGCGCCTGCAGGCTCAAGTTAGGGAGGGATCGCGCGATCTGCTCGGCCCGGTTCGGGTCGCCGGCCGCGGCCACCGCCCCTGCCACCGCGATCAATGCCTGCGCCTGGAAATACGGGTGGGCGATGGACCGAGCGACCTGCTCAGCCTGATCCGGGTCGCCGCCAGCGGCCACTGCCTCGGCCACCGCGATCAACGCCCGCGCATGCCTGTGCAGGTCGGCGTCGGAACGGGCGGCGTGCTCGGCGTCGGCGGCCAGCCGCCGGGCTCGGTCGGGGTCGCCAGCCGCGGCCACCGCCTCGGCCACCGCGATCAACGCCGGCGCATGCCGGTACGGATCGGTGATCGACTGAGCGATCTGCTCGGCCCGGTGCGGGTCGCCGGCCGCGGCCACCGCCCCGGCCACCTCGGTCAACGCCCACGCCTGCATGTTCGGGTCGGTGACGGAACGGGCGGCGTGCTCGGCGTCGGCGGCCAGCCGCCGGGCCCGGTCGGCGTCGCCGGCCACGGCCACCGCCCCGGCCACCGCGATCAACGCCCGCGCATGCCGGTACGGATCGGTGATGGATCGCGCGATCCGCTCGGCCCGGTGCGGGTCGCCGGCCGCGGCCACCGCCCTGGCCACCGCGATCAATGCCTGCGCCTGCGAGTTCGGGTCCGTGATGGATCGCGCGATCCGCTCGGCCCGGTGCGGGTCGCCGGCCGCGGCCACCGCCCCTGCGAGCTCGGTCAGCGCCTGCTCCTGCAGGTACGGGTCGGTGAAGGAACGGGCGAGGGCTTCGGCGCGGTCGGACTGGCCGAGGTGTGCCCAAAGGGCGGGCAATTCGGCGGGGATCTTGGTGTTGCGTTCGGTCAGGTTGTTACGGCGAATCGAGAGCAACGCCATGGCTTCCAGGTTGGGTTCGGGCTGGGCAAGTAGCAACGTTTGGGTGGTGGTGATCTCTATGAGGGCGGCGGTGTCGCCGCCGGACAGGTGGAGCATCCGGTCGTGGCGAGCGGTGTCGGTGGTCAGGGCGATCAGGCGGGTCAGGTCGCCGATGCTGGCAAGGAGGCGGTGGTAGCCCCCGAGTAGGTATACGGGTGTGGCGTCCGGCCAGTGTCGTACCCGGTAGGTGTCGGCCCAGGCGTGTAGCCGTTGCCGGTAGTCGTTGAGGCGTTGTGGGCCGATCCTGTTGGTGGCGGTGCTCTGGAGTTCCTCGTGGCCGAGCACGTACGCCTCGTCGCCGGGCCGCCAATAGCTGTCGCGAGGGGTGAACGTGCGTCCGGCCACGGTGGCGAGGTGTTCTTGGATCTGCCAGGAGAGTCCGCCAGTGAGTTCAGCCAGGTCCCGGACGCTGAGGCCGCCACCGGCGGCGGTGAGGAGACCCAGCAGGTCTCGTTCGGTAGGGCTGCCGTTGAGCAGTTGGGACAGCTCGCGCTGCATGTCTTCCTGCACCACTAGCGCCTGCGCGGAAGGGGCGAGCGCGAAGATGACGGCCGGGTCGTACAGCGGGTGGCCCGGGGGTACGTCGTCGGGTACGGGCGGGTTCGGCCGGCCGGCGACGATGATCCGTACCCCGTGCGGGGGTTTCTCCGGCAGCAGCGCGGCGATGCTGTGGGCGTCAGGTCCGGTGGTAACGCCGCGGTCCTCGTCGAGGCCGTCGACGAGGAGCACCAGGCGTCCACCGCAGGCCTGGCACTGCTCACCGGCCCGGGCCAGCAGGTACAGGAAGCTGTACTCGCGGGAGGCGTCGGTCAACACCGGCATCGGTTCACCGAGTAGTTCGGCGAGTTGTGCGACGACGACCTCGGTGAATGCGACCCGGTCGTTCTGCCCGGCGTATCGGGCGGTGATGAAGAACGACACGATGCTCACCCCGGCTGGGGGATGCAGCACGAACCAGGACATCAGCGCCGACTTGCCCGCCCACGGCCCCGCCCGCCAGTACCAGTACGTGCCGACGTCGGGCCCGGTGCAGAACGCGGCCATGTCGGCCAGCTCTTGATCACGGCCGTGCAGCCGCTCCGGGGCGATCCGGGTGACCTGCAGCCGGTACGCCGAGCGGGCCGGCACCACAGACCCGGCCGGGGCAACCGGCTCGGGACGTCGGCTGTAGTGACCGACGTTGTGCGCCCACCACAGGCCCTCGTCATCGGCGTCGGCCCAGCCACCACCGTCATGAGTAATCCGCTGCGGGCGCTGCCCGGGCGCCTTGTCCCGCAGAAACGAATGCAGGTGGCGAGAGCCGATCGTGGTGCCCGCGGTCGTGATTCCAGTCCGCAACACCTCAATCATGACGCGGGTAACCACCCCGCCGTAGGCGGGCTGATCCGCGCTGGAAGTCAGCAGCTCGTACCGGTGCGTCCGCCGGCCCAAACCGACCTGCTGCCATGCCGCTGCTTGTACCGCACCTACTCCCGCGTGGCAGGTGTCCAGCAGTACCAGCAGCCCGTCCAGGTTCGGGTTGTCGCGTAAACCCTCCTTCAACAGCTGCGACACATGCACGTCTGCGTCGAAGTGACCCAGGCCGTTGCCGTCGGCGGGCAGGTAGTAGAAGTCCTCGTCGACCGCGATGCCGTGCCCGATGAACGCCAGCACCAGCACCGACCCATCACCGTCGTTAGCCCGGGCGAACGCGGTCCGCACCGCCAGCATCAGGTCGGTCCGTGACGGGTCAATCAGCACCGGCCCCGCGTCCAACGCGGGCGTGCAGCCGCCCAGCCCTGGATCCACCAGAACCAGAGCCAGCTCCTGCGCCAACTCCGGTAGGAAGCTCAGCACCGGTGCGGCCGCGCACTGCGACCCGATCACCAAAGCAAGCCGGCGGGCGTGGAGGACACTCACCCAGCCACACTGTCAGAAGAAGCTCACTCTCAGCATCCGACTCATGTCTATGAAGGAATCCGTGTATGGCCCGCATCGTGCTCGTCCACGGCATCGCCCAGCAGCAACGCTCCGCCGACGACCTGGAACACGAATGGCTGCCCTCCCTCGCCGGAGGGGTCCGCACTGCCGGGCACCCCGACCTCGCCGACCAGCTCTGGCCGATCCAGCCCGCCGACCGGTGGGCCCGGATGGCGTTTTACGGCCACCTGTTCCTCACCCCCGACCAGCAGGGCCACACCAGCGACCTCACCGATGCGCAATGCGACTTCGCCGATGATATCGCCACCGAATGGCTCACCAACGCCCTGGACTCCACCAAGGCCCGCGACGCCGGCACCGCCCGCCAAGAACTACACGCTCTGCAACACGACCCCACCGGCGCCCAAGGACCGCGCGGCGTGATCGCCCGCGCGGTGGCATCCCTCGACCGTATTCCCTGGTTCGGCAACGCCGGATTCCACCTTGCCGGCCTCAACGCCATCATTGGCCAGGCCGTGCGCTACCTAACCGAACCTGCGATCCGGGAAGCCGCCATCGCTGCCGTCCACCAACACCTCAGCGACGACACCCGCGTCGTAGTCGCTCACAGCCTTGGCTCGGTCGTCGCCTACGAAGCCCTACATGCCCGACCACAATCGCTACCCCTACTCGTCACCCTCGGCAGCCCGCTCGGCCTAGCATCAGTGATTCGCCGCCTTCAACAGCCGCCCGCCTACCCGGCCGGCCTGCACCGCTGGATCAACCTCGCCGACCACGACGACATCATCGCCGCCCGCCCAAAACTCACCACGATCTTCAACAACACACGTCCCCCGGACGCCATCTTCGAAAGCACCTACACCGTCGACAACGGCGCCGAACCCCACCGCGCCAGCTTCTACCTCACCAAACCCACCATCGGCGCAGCAATCGCCGACGCACTTAACGCCGACAGCAGCAACCGCTGACGTCCTTCGCCAAGCAGCAGCGGTTCCCAGCCTTGTCTACGGGTCCGTAACGCGAACGGTGTTTCTGGCGTTCGGTCAGTAGTTCTCGGCGGCCGGCCAGCGGTCACCGAATGTGATGGCGAAGGCGTTGAGTACCGGCTTCCAACGCATCGTCCATCGGGTGCGGCCGGGCGCCGTTACGCACATTTGTCGACTCGCGATCCTGACCGGCCTGGTTCTTCTCATGACCGAGATGCTCGGTCATCTCCTCGTTCAACGCCG
>NZ_JBVHFK010000036.1:0-3678 GCF_055562375.1 Actinoplanes sp. NPDC019969
CGCCGTACCCAGATCCCGCACCAGCGGCGCCAGCGACCAGCCGTCCCCGGCGATGTGATGCAGCAGCAGCAACAGCACGTGCTCCCGCGGGCCGAGGCGGTACAGCCAGCAGCGCAGCGGGGTCTCGGCGGCCAGGTCGAAGGTGGACGAGCCGGCCGCGCGCAGTTGGTCCGGCAGGCGCCGCTCGTCGGTGGGGATCAACGGCAGCTCCGGCACGTCAGGCGCCACGATCCGCTGGTACGGCCGGCCCTCCTCGGCCGGGTAGCAGGTGCGCAACGCCTCGTGCCGGGCGACCACGTCACCCAGGGCCAGGCGCATCGCCTCGTGGTTCAGCGGCCCGTGCAGGCGCAGCGGCATCGGGATGTTGTAGGTGGCGCTGGGGCCCTCCAGCTCGTCGAGGAACCACAGCCGCTGCTGGGCGAAGGAGAGCGGAACCCGGTCCGGGCGGGCGGCGGCGGCCAGCGGCGGGCGGCCGGACCGGGCGTCGCGCAGGGCGCCGGCCAGCCCGGCCGGGGTCGGTGTCTCGAACAGGTCGCGCACCGCCAGTTCCACGCCGAGGCGCTCGCGCACCGCGCTGACCACGCGGGTGGCCAGCAGGGAGTGGCCGCCGAGGGCGAAGAAGTCGTCGTCGGCGCCGACCGGGGAACAGCCGAGGATGCGGGCGAAGATCTCGCACAGCGCGGTCTCCTCGGCGTCGCGCGGCGCGCGGCCGGCGGCGGCGGGCCGCACCTGGCCGGGCACCGGCAGCGCGGCCCGGTCCACCTTGCCGTTCGGGGTCAGCGGCAGCGCGTCGAGCACCACGATCGAGGTGGGCAGCAGTGCGGTGGGCAGCCATTCCGACAGCCGGGCGCGGATGGCGGCGGGCAGGCCGTCGCCGGCCGGCGGGGTGGCCGGCACGTTGGTACGAGGGCCGTCCGGGCCGGGCCGGCACAGCCCGGTCAGCGGGCCGGGCCGGTCGGTGAACACGGCGTCGAGGTGGGTGGTCCCGGCCCAGGTCACGGCGGTCCGGTAGCCGAGGCCGGCGCCGAGCGCGTACAGCCGCTCGGGGTCGACGCCGGGACCGGTCTCCGGGGTCTCGCCGGTGAGGCGGCCGTTGGGCACGTCACGGACCCGCAGCACGGCGGGCCGGTCCGCGAGCGCGGCCCGCAGTTCGTCCTCGCCCTCCCAGGTCACGGCGGGGGCGTCCGCGGCCTGCACGACGCCGGTCGCCTGCTTGTGCAGCACCACGTGATAGCGGTAGCGGGTCAGCTCGTTGCCGGCGGCGCCGCGCTGGATCTGGATGTCGACCGCGGTCAGCTCCGGGCGGCCGGCGGCGAGGTCGTGGAACCAGTCGGGATCGACGAGCAGTTCCCGCTCGGGCGGCGGCGGGGCGCCGCGCCGGGCCTGGATCGCGGCGCGCAGCATCGGCAGCAGGCGCGGGTTGCGTACGTCGCCCACCAGGATCCGGCCGCCGGGCGCGAGCCGGGCCAGCGCCATGTCCAGCACCCGGGTCAGGTAGTCGCCGTTCGGGAAGTACTGCACCACCGAGTTGACGATCACCAGGTCGAAGTCGCCGGGCAGGCCGGCGTCGTCGTCGGCGGCCTGGGCGCGCAGGTGGACCACGCCGTCGAGCTCGGGGCGGCCGGCCGTCACCCGGGTGAGGGCCTCGATGACGCGGGGCGAGAGGTCCGTACCCCAGTAGCTCTCGCAGTGCGGGGCCACCTGGGACATGATCAGGCCGGTGCCGACACCCAGTTCCAGGACGCGGCGCGGGCGCTGTTCCAGGGCCCGGTCGACGACCGCCTGCCGCCACTCGCGCATCTCGCCGAGCGGGATCGGCTCGCCGGTGTAGCTGGAGTTCCAGCCGTCGAACTCCTCGCCGAACTCGGTGGAGCCGGCGTCGGCGTACACGTCGTCATAGGTGCGGCGCCACTCGTCGACCCGCTCCGCCTCGGTGGCGGCCGTCTCCGGCCCGGCAGCGTCCGGGGCGGGTACGACGTACCCGATCAGTTCGCCGTCGTGGACCGCGGCGGCGCTCTGCGCCACCTCGGGGCACGCCGACAGCGCGGCCGCGACCTCGCCGAGCTCCACCCGGTGACCACGGATCTTGACCTGTTCGTCGACCCGCCCGGCGAACTCCATGGCGCCGTCCGGGCGCAGGCGGGCCAGGTCGCCGGAACGGTACATGCGGGCGCCCGGCGGACCGTACGGGTCGGCCACGAACCGCTGCCCGGTGAGCGCGTGCCGGCCCAGGTAGCCGCGGGCCAGGCCGTCGCCGGCCAGGTACAGCTCGCCGGTGACACCGGCGGGCACCGGGCGCAGCCGCTCGTCGAGCAGGTACACCCGGGCGCCGGCGACGGGTGCTCCCAGCGGCGGGACGACCGTGCCGGACAGCGGCTCACTCATCGTGGCGCACACCGTCGTCTCGGTCGGCCCGTACGCGTTGATCATGATCCGGTCGCGGGACCACTCGGCGACCAGGCCGGGCGGGCACGCCTCACCGGCGACGACCAGGACACCACCGGCCGGCCAGCGCGCGGCGTCGAGCACCGGCAGGACGGCCGGCGGCAGGGTGGCGTGGGTGACCCCGTTCTCGGTGACCAGCCGGTGCAGCGTCTCGCCCGGCATCAGGTGCTCGGCCGGAGCCAGCACCAGCGTCCCGCCGGTGAGCAGGGCCATGCTGAACTCCCAGTACGCCGCGTCGAAGCTCGGCGAGGCGAACTGCAGGACACGGCTGCCCGGCCCGGCGCCGAGCCGGTCGCGCTGGGTCTCGGCGAGCGCGACCGCACCGGCGTGGGACACCACGACACCCTTGGGGCGGCCGGTCGAGCCGGAGGTGTAGATGACGTAGGCGGCGCTCTCCGGCGCCACCGGCCCGAGCGGCGGCCCGGCGGCCGGCCGGTCCACCGGCAGATCCACGGCGAGCACCGGAGCGCCGCCGAAACGGCCGCTCAGCGCGTCGTGGGTGAGCACCAGCGCGGGGCGGGCGTCGCCGAGCATGTACGCGATCCGGTCGGCCGGGTACTGCGGGTCGACCGGCAGGTACGCGGCGCCGGCGCGCAGCACGGCCAGCTGTGCCACGACCAGGTCGAAGCCCCGGGGCAGGGAGATCGCCACCAGATCCTCGGCGCCGATGCCCCGGGCCGCCAGCTCACGGGCGAGCCGGTCGGAGCGCTCGTCGAGGGCGGCGTACGTCAGGGTGCGGCCCTCGCAGACCACCGCGGCGGCGTCCGGCCGTGCCGCCACCTGCTGCGCGAACAGGGCCGGCACGGTCCGGGCGGGCGCGGCCGGCACACCGATCAGCACGCCCTCGCCGGGCAGCAGGACGTCGTGCCGGCTGACCGGAGCGGCGGTGTCGGCGGCACAGGCCGCCAGCAGGGTCCGCAGGCGGGCGCCGAACGCGGCGACGGTGGCCCGGTCGAACAGGTCGGTGTCGAACTCGAAGTCGCCCTCGATGCCGTGCGCCTGACCGTCCGCGCCGCGGCGCTCCCGCACCGCCAGGGCCAGGTCGAACTTCGCGAAGGTCACCTCCACCGGCTCGGGGGTCACGTCCAGGCCGGCGAACTCCGGGGCGCCGCCGGGCATGTTCTGCACGACGAGCAGGACCTGGAACAGCGGGTTGCGTGACAGCGAACGCTCCGGCGCCAGCCGCTCCACCAACCGCTCGAACGGCAGATCCTGGTTCGCGTACGCCGCCAG
>NZ_JBVHFK010000037.1:0-2723 GCF_055562375.1 Actinoplanes sp. NPDC019969
CGGCGGGTGCGGGAGACGGATCTGGCGGCGTACGCGAACCAGGATCTGCCGTTCGAGCGGTTGGTGGAGCGGCTGGCGCCGGAGCGTTCGCTGTCGCGCAACCCGCTGTTCCAGGTGATGCTGGCGTTCCAGAGCGTCGCCTCCGGTGACCTGGCCCTCCCCGGGCTCGCCGTCACGTTCGAGACCACCGGCGTCGGGGTCGCCAAGTTCGACCTGCACCTGAGTGTCGCCGAGCGGGTGGACGACAGCGGCCCGGCCGGGGTCACCTGCGCCCTGGAGTACCGCACCGACCTGTTCGACCGGCCCACCGTGCACGCGATGACCGGCTGGTTCACCCGGATCCTGCACGGCGCGGTGGCCGCCGCCGACCGTCCGATCAGCACACTCGACCTGATCACTCCGGCCGGCAGCGCCGCGCTGGTCGCCGCCGGCGCGGGCCGCGGCGCCCCGGTTCCGGCCGTCACCGTGCCGGAGCTGTTCGAGGCCGCGGCGGCGGCGAACACCGATGTGGTGGCGGTCCGTGCCGCCGGGACGGAGCTGACCTACGCCGCCCTGGAGGAGCGGGCCAACCGGCTCGCACATGTGCTGGCCGGCCGCGGCATCGGCCCGGAGTCGGTGGTCGCCCTGGTGCTGCCGCGCGGCGCCGACCTGATCGTCGCCATGCTCGCCACGCTCAAGGCGGGCGCCGCCTACCTGCCGGTGGACACCCAGTATCCGCCGGAGCGCATCGCGTACCTGCTGGCGGACGGCGCGCCCGACTGCGTCGTCACGGTGCGCGGCACGTCCGGCATCCCGGCCGGCGCGCTGCTGCTGGATGCCGCGCCGACCCGCGACGCGCTGCGCCGCGCGCCGGCCACCGCGCTCCGCGACAGCGACCGGACGGCCCCGCTGCGGCCGGAGAATCCGGCCTACCTGATCTACACCTCCGGCTCGACCGGGCGGCCCAAGGCCGTGATGATGCCCGGCGCCGGTCTGCTCAACCTGCTGACCTGGCACGTCAGCCGGTTCCCGGGCGGTCCCGGCACGGTCACCGCCCAGTACACCGCGATCGGGTTCGACTTCTCCGTCCAGGAGATCCTGGCCGCCCTGGTGTCCGGGCGCACCCTCGCCGTGCCGCCGGAGGACGTCCGGCGCGACCCGGCGCGTCTGGTGCGGTGGCTGGCCGCCAACCGGGTGAGCGAACTGTTCGCACCGAACGTCGTCGTCGAGTCGCTGTGTGCGGCCGCCGCCGAGGCGGGCACCGACCTGCCCGACCTCACCGACGTCTTCCAGGGCGGCGAGGCGCTCTCGCTGAGCCGCCGGGTACGGGAGTTCTTCGCCCGCCCCGGCCGCCGCCTGCACAACGTCTACGGCCCGGCCGAGACGCACGCGGTGACCACCAACTCGCTGCCCGAACGGGTCGCCGCCTGGCCGGCCACCGCCTCCATCCACGGCACCCTGGCGAACACCCGGGTCTACCTGCTGGACGGGCGGCTGCGACCGGTCCCGCCGGGCGTCCCCGGCGAGCTGTACCTGTCCGGCGCCGGGGTGGCGCGCGGTTACCGGGACCGCCCGGCCTTGACCGCGGCCCGCTTCGTCGCGGACCCGTGGGCGCCGGGCACCCGGATGTACCGCACCGGAGACCTGGCCCGCCGCCGCGGCGACGGCTCCGTGTACTTCCTCGGCCGCGCCGACGACCAGGTCAAACTGCGCGGGTTCCGGATCGAGCCCGGTGAGGTGGAGGCCGCCGTGTCGGCCCTGCCGGGCGTCGCCCGGGCCGCCGTCGTGGTCCGCGACGTGCTGGTGGCGTACGTGGTGCCGGAGGACCCGGGGAACGCCCCCGACCCGGCGGCCCTGCGTGCGCTGCTGGTCCGGCGGCTGCCCGACTTCATGGTCCCGTCCGCGATCGTGCTGCTCGACGAGATGCCGCTGAGCCCCAACGGCAAGCTCGACCGGGCGGCCCTGCCCGAGCCGGCCGCCGCCACCACCCGCCGCGCCGCGGCCACCCCGCAGGAGGAGCTGCTCTGCGGTCTGTTCGCCGAGGTGCTCCAGTGCCCGCGGGTGGATCCCGGGGACGACTTCTTCGCCCTGGGCGGCCACTCGCTGATCGCCACCCGGCTGATCAGCAAGGCCCGTACCGCGCTGGGCGTCGAACTGTCCCTGCGGGACCTGTTCGAGACGCCGACCCCGGCCGGCCTGGCCGCCCGGCTCGACCCGTCCGCGGCGGTACGCCCGGCGCTCACCCGCCGGCCGCGCGGCGAGCGCACCGCCCTGTCCTACGCCCAGCAGCGGCTGTGGTTCCTGTACCGGCTGGAGGGGCCGAGCGCCACCTACAACCTGCCGTACCCGCTGCGCCTGACCGGCCCGCTCGACCTGGTCGCGCTGCGCGCCGCGATCGGTGACCTGATGCGCCGCCACGAGACGCTGCGCACGGTGTTCCCGGACGACGCGGGCGTTCCGTTCCAGCTGCTGTGCGACGTGCCGGAACCCGGCCCCGACCTCCCCGTGCACGACGTCACGCCGGACGGCCTGCGCGCGGCGGTCTCGGCGGCGGTGCGGCACGGCTTCGACCTGGCCACCGAGCTGCCGTTGCGGGTCACGGTGTTCCGGTCGGGCCCGGAGGACCACGTGGTCCTGCTGCTGATGCACCACATCGCCGGGGACGGCTGGTCGCTGGCGCCGCTGGTGCGGGATCTGGGTACGGCGTACGCGGCCCGGTGTGCCGGTGCGGCGCCGGAGTGGGC
>NZ_JBVHFK010000039.1:0-1587 GCF_055562375.1 Actinoplanes sp. NPDC019969
GGTAGTAGTTTAGCGATGGGGTGACGCAGGAAGGTAGATGATCCCGGCCGGTGGTTGTGCCGGGGTAAGCGTGTAGGACGTACCGTAGGCAAATCCGCGGTGCATATAGTCTGAGACGTGATGCCGAGCCGTTCTGGTGAAGTCATTGATCCTATGCTGCCGAGAAAAGCCTCTAGCGAGCTTTGAGCGGCCCGTACCCGAAACCGACACAGGTGGTCAGGTAGAGAATACCGAGGCGACGGGTGAACTGTGGTTAAGGAACTCGGCAAATTGCCCCCGTAACTTAGGGAGAAGGGGGGCCGGACGCGTGAAGCCCCTTGCGGGTGGAGCGTGGTATGGCCGCAGAGAGCAGGGGGAAGCGACTGTTTACTAAAAACACAGGTCCATGCCAAGTCGTAAGACGATGTATATGGACTGACGCCTGCCCGGTGCTGGAACGTTAAGGGGACCTGTTAGCTCTTCGGGGCGAAGCGGAGAACTTAAGCGCCAGTAAACGGCGGTGGTAACTATAACCATCCTAAGGTAGCGAAATTCCTTGTCGGGTAAGTTCCGACCTGCACGAATGGCGTAACGACTTCCCCACTGTCTCAACCACAGGCCCGGCGAAATTGCAGTACGAGTAAAGATGCTCGTTACGCGCGGCAGGACGGAAAGACCCCGGGACCTTTACTATAGCTTGACATTGGTATCTGAATTTAATTGTGTAGGATAGGTGGGAGACTGTGAAGCTCGGACGCCAGTTCGGGTGGAGTCACTGTTGAAATACCACTCTGTTGGGTTTGGGTATCTAACTTGCGGCCCTGATCGGGTCGAGGGACAGTGTCTGGTGGGTAGTTTAACTGGGGCGGTTGCCTCCTAAAGGGTAACGGAGGCGCCCAAAGGTTCCCTCAGCCTGGTTGGCAATCAGGTGTTGAGTGTAAGTGCACAAGGGAGCTTGACTGTGAGACTGACGGGTCGAGCAGGGACGAAAGTCGGGACTAGTGATCCGGCACTTGCGTGTGGAAGCGGTGTCGCTCAACGGATAAAAGGTACCCCGGGGATAACAGGCTGATCTTCCCCAAGAGTCCATATCGACGGGATGGTTTGGCACCTCGATGTCGGCTCGTCGCATCCTGGGGCTGTAGCAGGTCCCAAGGGTTGGGCTGTTCGCCCATTAAAGCGGTACGCGAGCTGGGTTTAGAACGTCGTGAGACAGTTCGGTCCCTATCCGCCGTGCGCGTTGGATACTTGAGAAGGGCTGTCCCTAGTACGAGAGGACCGGGACGGACGAACCTCTGGTGTGCCAGTTGTTCCGCCAGGAGCATGGCTGGTTGGCTACGTTCGGAAGGGATAACCGCTGAAAGCATCTAAGCGGGAAGCCTGCTTCGAGATGAGGTATCCCACCACCTTGAGTGGGTAAGGCTCCCAGCTAGACTACTGGGTTGATAGGCCGGAGATGTAAGCACGGTAACGTGTTCAGTCGACCGGTACTAATAGGCCGAGGGCTTAACCACCCTAAATTTTATGCTTACGCGTCCACTGTGTGATTCACAGCAAACGAACAACCACCCCCGGAAACATTGGGGTTGCTGGTTTGTTCCACGCTGA
>NZ_JBVHFK010000040.1:0-1237 GCF_055562375.1 Actinoplanes sp. NPDC019969
TAGATCACGAAGGGGAGACCTGCGATGGCCGCACCACAGAGTTTGGACCTTGCCGGTTTGCTGGGCGCGCATTTGGAATCGGCGAGCCCTGATGTGCTGAAAGACCTGGTCAAGACGTTCGCGGACATGTTGATGTCCGCCGAGGCCGACGCCCTGTGCGGGGCCGGCTACGGCGAACGCACGACCGAACGGATCAACTCCCGCAACGGCTACCGGCACCGCGAGTGGGACACCCGGGCTGGCACCATTGACCTGGCCATCCCGAAGCTGCGGTCCGGCTCGTACTTCCCCGACTGGCTGCTGCAACACCGCCGCCGGGCCGAACAGGCCCTGGTCAGCGTGGTCGCCACCAGCTATCTACTCGGGGTGTCGACCCGGCGGATGGAAAAACTGGTCGAGCAGCTCGGCGTCACGTCGCTGTCGAAGTCGCAGGTGTCGGAGATGGCCCGGCACCTGGACGCCCAGGTCGAGGCGTTCCGCAACCGGCCCCTCGACGCCGGCCCGTACACGTTCGTGTGGACCGACGCGCTGGTCATCAAGGTGCGTGAGCACGGCCGCACGGTCAACGTGCACGCCCTGGTCGCGGTCGGGGTCAACGCCGACGGCGGCCGGGAGGTCCTCGGCCTCGACGTCGCCTCCGACGAGGACGGCGCCGGCTGGCTGGCGTTCCTGCGCAGCTTGACGGCCCGCGGCCTGTCCGGCGTCCGCCTGATCATCTCGGACGCTCACCGAGGCCTGGTGAACGCCATCGGCGCGGCGCTGCCCGGCGCGCAGTGGCAGCGGTGCCGGACTCACTACCTGCGCAATCTTCTAGCCAAGGTCCCGAAGAGCGCGCAGCCGTGGGTCGCGACCCTGGTCCGCACGATCTTCGACCAGCCGGACGCCGCCGCCGTCACGGCGCAGTTCGAGCGGGTCCTCGACACGATCGCGCAGAAGTTCCCGGCCGCCGCCGAGCACCTCGATGACGCTCGCGCCGACCTGCTTGCGTTCACCGCCTACCCGCGCGAGCTCTGGCGCCAGATCTGGTCGAACAACCCCCAAGAGCGGTTGAACAAGGAGATCCGCCGCCGCACCGACGTCGTCGGGATCTTCCCGAACCGCGACGCGATCATCCGGCTCGTCGGTGCGGTGCTGGCCGAGCAGACCGACGAATGGGTCGAGGGCCGCCGCTACATGGGCCTAGAGATTCTCGGCAAAGCATGTCTGACCAGCGTCAATGCCGAAAGACACGACACCG
>NZ_JBVHFK010000041.1:0-1114 GCF_055562375.1 Actinoplanes sp. NPDC019969
TCCAGACGGTTCAGGAACCACAACCGCTGCTGCGCGAACGACAACGGCAACTGCGCGGGCCGGGTACGCACGGTGATCGGCGGCCGGGCCGGCGGCGCGTCAGCGGCCAGCACCGCCAGCCCGGCCGGGGTCGGCGCCTCGAACACCGCACGGATCGGCAACTCCACGCCCAGCACCGCCCGCACCCGCGACACCAACCGGGTCGCCAGCAACGAATGCCCACCCAGATCGAAGAACCCGTCGTCGGCACTCACCGACTCCACGCCCAGGACGTCGGCGAACACCTCACACAGCAGCTTCTCGGTGACCGTGGCGGCGGCCCGGCCCTCGCCGGCGCGCACCTGCGGGTCGGGCAGGGCGGCCCGGTCGAGTTTGCCGTTGGCGTTCACCGGCATCGTGTCCAGCACGGTGACGGTGGCCGGGACCATGTAGTTCGGCAGCACCCGGGCCGCCTGCTCCCGCACGGCCACGGCGTCGACGTCACCGCTCACATATCCGGCCAGGTGCTCACCCCGGGCCACGACCACCGCGGCCTCGACACCGGGAACCTCGGCGAGGACAGCCTCGACCTCGCCCAGTTCGATCCGGAAGCCCCGGACCTTCACCTGGTTGTCGACCCGGCCCAGGTAGTCGATCTCCCCGTCGGCAGTCCACCGCACCAGGTCACCGGTCCGGTACATCCGTACGCCGGGAGCGCCGTACGGATCCGCGACGAACCGCTCCGCACTCAGTCCCGGCCGCCCGAGGTAACCCCGCGCGACACCGGCTCCGGCGATGTACAGCTCACCGGCCACACCCGGCGGCACCGGCTTCAGGTTCGCGTCCAGCACATACGCGCGAGTGTTGGCCAACGGCCGGCCCGTCAGCGCCGACCGCGTCAAAGTCTGATCGCCCGACGAACGCCAGGCCAGGCAATACACCGTCGCCTCGGTCGGCCCATAGATGTTGGCGATGTCCGGGACGTCGATCGCGTTGAACACCTGCGCCGGGAGCCCTTCGCCCGCGAGCACCACGTGTTTCACGTCCAGGTCCACACCGGACGCCAGCACCTGCGCGAACACCGACGGCACACCCGACACCAGCGAACCCGACCAGCCACCCCGGTCCACCAGAA
>NZ_JBVHFK010000042.1:0-1005 GCF_055562375.1 Actinoplanes sp. NPDC019969
TGAGTTTGTAGGTGACTTCGAGCGCCGCGTGTCAGTCGGTTTCAGCGCCAGCAGTTTCAGGGCCGAGTTCGTGTCGCTGGGTTTCAGCGCCACCCGCGGGGACTGTTTTGTGCTGGGAGGCGAGCCACGCTGTCCAGTGCAGTAGCTGGTCTCGCTGCCGCCGTCTGGCACGTCGCAAGGAGTTGAAGTCGGCCAGCGCAACGTCGAGACGGCCAAAGGCAACTTCGGGCCTGGAGCCAGGCGGTGGGTTCCAGTCGTTGACATGGACGACGAGGCATATCCACGAAGGTTCTGGGGAGCCCTCGTAGAGGTAAGGGAGCAAGGCGAATGTCTCCCCACCTCGGGGACGGAGGTCCTTGGCCTTGCGACTAAATCCTCGCTGCTCAGCGATGCTGATCAGTTTTGTCAGCTCGTCGCTGGAGAGCACGCGTGGGTCCGTGGGCACGGGCCAGCCGAACCATGACTGCACTAACCTCTGCCTGATGCCAAGACCGCGCAGCCGGATCAAATCATGCCTCCTTGATCGACACGCATGCTCTCACGCTCCTGATCGCTCGCAGGTGCTCTGACCTTGGATCTGTCACCGAGTTCGAGCGCCACCGGCTGGTTGGCCCGATCGGGTGGATTCGATGTCAGCGAGTCTCAGCGCTCTCATCGCGAGGCGGGCCGGCGTCTCACGATCGTGGATCTACACGCAGCCAGCGCTCCGCGACCAGATCCAGCAGTTGCAGCGACACCACGCCGATGACAGCAGAGCAGCAACCATCCGCGCCAGCGGCGACTCGCTACGCCAACGCCTCGCACTCGCCCAGGACCGCATCAGTCAGTTCCGCGCAGAGAACCAACAACTCCGTGACGCCCTCGCGTACGTCCACGGACAACTACGCGTCGCCCGCCTGTCCGCGACCGCTTCTACGGCAACACCGGCTCCGCCCAAGCGGTGAGAGCAAAAGTCGGCTCCGACACGAATGAACGGGTTCCAAGGACCACGTCGGCGGCATGAGA